>CAJXRP010000015.1 GCA_913060495.1 uncultured Gammaproteobacteria bacterium
GCTATTGGCCGAAAGCGGACACTGCGAAGAGGTAAAATTGGATCAATTTTCATAATGCTGGGGTCGGTGGTTCAAGTCCACCCATTGCTACCATACAAAAAAGGGACAGATTCAAATTGAATCTGTCCCTTTTTTTGATCGATGTTTTGACTCAGCCTAAGTTTCGAACCTCAGTATCCATCGCATTACAAATCACTTGCATTACTGCCTGCTCGGACGCCAATTCGCGATTGTCCGCGATGACGGCAATCTCTGCAGCAGAGCGCACTAATTCACAGTAGCCAGCATTTCCCTTTACTGCCGCAATAAGTTCGAGAGCATGTTCTCGCCCGGCGATGGGGTCACTCAAAATGGCAGAACCAATGTCACGAAATAATAGCCGGATACGATCGAGGCCGATAGGAGCGACTAAATCTTCTTGCGCTTCTATCATGAGGATAAATTTATCGATTTCTGATTGTGCAAGATCACCATCAGCAACAGCCACTAGAATAAAAGCGCTGATTACAGCTCGCGCTAGATCTTCAGTTACCTGTGAGTCGAATCGCTGCCAGGATACGATTGCGTATGCGACTTCTTCTTCATGACTCATATTTTTTCATCCCCATTCATTATGTAATCACATTGTATGACAGTTAACGCTGCACATACATTGCACCCAGTTCGCAGGTCCGGAAGATAATTTTCAGTTTAATGGCCCGAGGGGCGACGCTTCGCAGCCCGGTCGTTGAATAGTCCACATTGCGTGGCCAATTTTCCACTGGTCGTCAACCTTCATCAGGTTAAGTACGTCAATGCCACAATGGGAGAACTCGCCGTCAATGTGAAAGTCATAGGGAGCCCAAAATACGGCAAGCACATCCGATATAAGCAACTGCTCGTCCCAATAGCGCTCGGTGAGCTGAGTATCGGTACTAAAATTTTCCTCACCGAACCAGTTTCTTGTCACGAATTCGTACTCCCCCGCTGCTTCCTCTCTGATATTAAAGATCTGCGCGCCTTCAATTTCGAGGCCTGCTAGCAGTGCACCATTCCCTGTATTGATGCTTTCAAAGAAGTCGTCAATCACCTGCTTCACCGCCGCATACTCTGGGTGTGATTGTTGGGCATTGCTAACAATGCTTGTGATTAGAAATAAGGTGACACCCAAAATTTTGCTAGTGGTTCTTAGAATATCTTTGTAGTTCTTCATTGTAGAGAGCTCATCACATTTTCATCAAGAGTCTGGAATCTACCATCCTGGATCGATGGCTAGCTGTCTCCCATTTTAGGAACTTAAGACTGCTGCATCTATAGTACAAACGGGATCAGAGTAAAAATATAACACTGTATCTACTCTCCTGCTCCATTTATTGGCGAACCACGCTGCGTTCCCAACATTCATCGCACTGACACTATAGTCCAATCCAGATTCGCCAATTACTGTCCAAACTCGATCGCAATCCAGATTCTTAAGGTTTTTTCTAACGTGTTCGTGAGAGATTGCTACGCGAATTAAATCAGATTCATACTACATAAAGGATATGACATGCGCACTGCACTAACATTACTACTAAGCTCAATTGCCCTCACCGCCTGCGTCTCAAATCAAGCAGTCCAAACCATTCAGCCCCAAGATTTCACGATGAGTTGTGAACAGCTAAAGTTCACACTGGCAGATTTAGTCGCCGATTTCGAAGAAGCAAAAGATGATTCGAGAATTACCAGTAGAAACGTTGGTCTCGCATTGGTCCTCTGGCCCGGAATAATCGTAAACGAGGTTAGAGCAAAATAGAATCAGATGAAAACTCAATGAAATCACGCCCATCAGTGCTGACGAGATATGTATCGCTGTCGGGCAGGAATACGATGCTAGCTGGGTTGGCCACTACCTTAGTTTGCGGCACTGATGTCCCGCTGATCGCCGCCATATTCTAGATGGGCGCGCCAGCGGGATTCTGATCAAGTTCGGGAATATGGTTCTCAACACAATAGATTCCGACTAATTTTCTACTTGGTCGGCTATCCAGCGCGCGACCACGGGTTCGCGTATTCCTCGAGGTGGGCAATGCCCTTCCATATCGAGAACTACAACTTCCTGGTTGCTTGCGGATTCGAGAAAGATAACCAGATCCTCGAGAGGCGATACCGGATCACGGTTGGTCGTTATCACCAATAGTGGAGTGTCGATAACTTTGTTTGCCTGCATATAGCCTTGCTCAATTAGAGACACCTGCGAAAGAGGACCACTCAACACTGCCGTGGTGCGATCCAATAGACCGAAGCGTGACTTTACGCCATCTATAGTCATTTTCGGTAGGCCATCTAACACCTCAGGTGGATACTGAAATGCCGTATGCAGAGGCGCACACATACTTACTACACCGGCGACCTCGAGCCGGTAAAAAGCCCTCGCCGCTGCATTTCCCCCGAAGCTACCTCCAACTACGAAAAGTTTTTCTTGTTGGGCAAAGTCAGCATTACGAAGAAAGGCTAGCGCTGCCTCCATAACAACATCGGACCCATCAGCCATCGACAAATGCTTCGCCTCACCGATACCTGGCATGTCCACAGCGAGCATCCCAATGCCGCGCGGTTCCAATTCGCGATAGAACAGATCGAAGCTGTCTTCCTTCGTAACATCGGAACCAAAACTGTTGATGACTATAGGAAAGGGCCCAGCGCCGACAGGCAAATGAAGATAGCCTTTTATTTGTTGATCACCGACTGTGATGTCCACATGCTGAACCGGAACATTCATCAAGGCGCCAGCGTCGAGGTAGGCTTGTATCGCCTTAGCTAGAGCTTGCGCATCATCCTCTCGACCTAGGTGCGGCCAGGAACCTGTGCTGTAATAAGTCAGTGCGGCGCGGAGTTTCTGCAACTTAGCGTGACCGCTCAATCCGTCCGCTTCGCCCCGCGCCCTATCTCCAGCCTGAATCCACTCGTAGGACCAGTTCCCGGGCCTGAATTCAATTTGTGTATCCACCAGTTCGGGGAAGCGCTTCACGCCTGCACTACGATCAATATTAGCTATCACTTCCCGCATCACATCGATGTCGCCACCCTTGCCCACCCAAGTCTTAAAGTCGTGAGAGTGATACCAGCCTTCGGCAGTCTCCTCCTCCGTATTAAACGCGTATTGCTGAGCGAAACTGAATGGCGCGCTTATACTAAGCAGGCAAATAAAAAGGTAACTGTGAATTTTTCTCATAGTCTCTATCTCCGAAAGCCTTGAATTCAAGGTGCCCGCAATACGAAACGCCACCCACTTAGTTATTGTCAATCATTATTGACAAAGAAGATTAAGGGTCTTACTGTAGATTGTCAATCTAAATTGACATAAAATGACCTCATGACAGAAACTGATAAGAATAAATCTCTAAGCCTTAGCCTGAAGGCCCTATTACGCAAATCTCTGGAATGGATTGAAGACGAACAGGCTTTGTTGCTTGAGGATTCCCCCTACAAGTCCGCTAGCCCTGCCGAAATTAAACTCTTCGCAGCACTAGGAGGCAAAAGCAAATCCATTGCCGATCTGTCACGAAAGCTTGCTGTTTCTCGCCAAGCGGCGCATCAAACAGTGAAGAAACTCAGTGCGAGAGGCCTAGTCGTTCTCGAACACGCGGAGAATAATCGCCGAGATAAAATCGTCAAGATTACCGAAGAAGGGATGCAAGCCAGAAAGCTCACCGCTCAGCATTTCCGCCAGATCGAAGCGAAAATGAGCAAGAATATTGGTAAGAAGAATTTGGAATTGTTACGAGGGTTACTTCTGGAGAATCTAGAAAAAGAAAAATCTGCAGAAAAATAGGAAGGTTATACCGAACTATAGGCTAAGGCTGATTTTCCGCCTCGATAGCCCGCTCTTGCCGGTCCTTCTCTTCCTCAATCGCGGACTCTATCACTTTCAACACGTCATCTACGTCTGCTGCCCGGGTATTCTCAGCGAACAAGCCAGTAAGCTTGGAATCTGCAAGCAAATCGCCATCCTCATACAGCTTCCAGATCTCCTTGGCATAATTCGTCTGTAGCAACTGGGGCGCAAACTGTCCGTAATAGTGGCTTATCTTGTTCACATCACGCTCCAGCATGACCTCGGCGTTATTGTTCGCAGCAGCATCCACCGCCTGAGGCAGGTCGATAATTACCGGCCCTTCTTCGTCCACAAGGATATTAAATTCAGACAAGTCACCATGCACTAGGCCGGCGCAGAGCATTTGCACGACGAAGCGCATGACTGCCCCATGGCCCTCGATAGCCTCTTCAGCCGACATCGAGACATCGCTAAGCCGTGGCGCCACGAGTCCCTCACTATCGGTAACCAGCTCCATTATCAACACGCCGTCGATACAGGTATAGGGCTGAGGAACGCGCACGCCAGCGTCGGCCAGTTTACGCAGAGCATCTACCTCGGCGTTGTGCCAAGTCTGCTCCTGCTGCTCGCGGCCAAATTTGGAACCTTTGTCCATAGCTCGACTGCGGCGACTATTACGTGACTTTCGACCTTCTGTATACTTCACCGCTTGCTTGAAACCGCGCTTAGCGGCCTCCTTATAGACCTTCGCGCAGCGAATCTCGGAACCGCAGCGGACCACATACACATCGGCCTCTTTACCGCTCATCAGCCTACTGATTACCTCATCAATGAGACCTTCTTCAATAAGAGGCTGGATTCGCTTAGGTATTTTCATGGCGTCTTTTTACAGCAGTTGAATTAGGGAAGCTAGAGTAAGCTTGATTTATTGTTAAATCAAAGGGCCCTAGCATCTTGATCTAGGATAGTCTGGGCCCTATATAGAGTTGGTGGCAGGATAAAAATACAGTACTGTAATTGCAAATCTCTCATTTCATCAACTTCACTCTCACAGGGGCTCCCTTTGGAATATTTCACACCGGTTAGCGCAGCCATTGGCGGACTGCTTATTGGGCTCGCGGCAACGCTGATGCTTTGGACCAACGGCAGGATAACGGGCATCAGTGGCATTGTCAGCGGCGTTCTAATTCCAAGCAAGACAGACACGCTATGGCGAGTCTGCTTCGTGGCTGGCCTTATCTTAGGCCCCCTTGCTTATATTGCAGTAAGCGGCCAGGGACCGACAATTGTGACTCAGGCGTCACCGTTACTGTCGATCGTTGCCGGCCTCGCGGTGGGTTTTGGCACTAGGTTAGGCAGTGGCTGCACTAGTGGGCACGGCATCTGTGGCATCGCTCGATTCTCCAAAAGATCATTCCTGGCAACGGCGGTATTTATGCTCACAGCTATAGTCACCGTCTATGTAACACGGCACTTAGTGGGAGGGTCCTAGGTGGAAGACGCGAATAGCACAATAGATAAAGCATTCAACGTGAAGGCACTCGTTTGGGTATTCTTGTCGGGCCTATTGTTCGGCCTGGGCCTAACGATTTCAGGCATGATAAACCCGGCAAAGGTAATTGGGTTTCTGGACGTGGCAGGCAATTGGGACCCAAGCCTGGCCCTGGTAATGGCATCAGGACTAGCCGTTACCGTGCCTGGTTTTCACTTTATTCTTAAGCAGGAACGACCGCTGTTCGAGACGAAGTTTTTCCTGCCCGGAAAAGCAGATGTTGATCCTCGACTTATTAGCGGCGCAGCATTATTTGGAATCGGCTGGGGGCTGGCTGGACTCTGCCCAGGACCAGCCCTTGCCGGAATTACATCACTCGATAGTTCAGTACTGAGCTTTGTCGCAGCGATGTTGGCCGGCATGCTATTGCATTACTTCTTGCTAGAGACCCGTGACTAACCGACATGTACAGTCAACACATCGCAAGTAGCGCCGTGTAACAATTTATTCGCGGTAGAGCCGAGCATTAACTTCCATCCAGAGTTACCGTGGCTGCCGATGACGATCGCATCCGCTTGCTGACTCTTGGCTAAATTACGAATCTCTGGCGCCGGCGAACCGAGTACCGCATGCACGTTCGCATTATCAATACCGTGCTTAGCGCCTAATTCCTGCAGTCTGGTGGCAGAGCCATCAAGTATTTGTTGCTGCAGGTTGATTGGGTCCACGGCATAACTCTCCATACCCCATACTGCAGGAACTGGTTCAACTACATGTATCAAAACTAACTTGTCAGCCTGCGAGCCTACAAGCTCAAGCGCCCTGCTCAGCACCTTATCTGTCTCATCTGATAAATCTACTGCGACTATTACTTTGCTATACATAACACTCTCCTTAGTCTGCTATTAACTCAACACAATGAATCGAAATCTATACTTTCAGACTACCTTAAGGTTATGGAGTCATCTTGACTAAGATCAAACTACTCCAGCCATCCGAATTCAACACATAGAATCCAACTTACTAATAGTTTACAGATACCCCTTCGCTAATGAGATCCGATGGATACAGTACCACTTGATCACCCTCTCTCAGGCCACCTATGACTCGAGTATAGTCTCTGGTTCTTTGCCCAATAATGACAGGCTCGATAGCAACGACACCATCGCTGACGACAAACGTATTCCAACCGTTACTACGCTGAAAAATTGCGCTAGTGGGAATTGTTAGAACTTCGTTCGCTTGCCAGGTGACGATTGACACCTCTATTCGATATTCAGAACCCAAGTTTACCGGAGGGTCTAGCAATCCGATTACGACGTTGACACGTTGCTCTTCGACACCAAGCGCGGAAACCTTGGTGAATGCTTCTGGCTCAACATAATCTACCACTCCGTTAATTATGCTATCACCACCCCAACCCGATATATATACCGTAGCACCCTCTTCCACATTGACTGCGTCCTGAGTTAACAAATCTACTATAGCTTCTAGATTGTCTTGATTGCTAATTTCCAACAGCGGGGTGCCAGCGGGAATAACGCGTTCGTTTTTCTCTGGATTGCTATAGACAGTCCCCGTAACCGGTGACGATATATTGACGATAGAGGTTTCGTCGGGGCTTTCTGAAGGGCCCACTCCTAAAAAAAATGACCTGGCACTTTCAATATCAGCCTCTGCCGCACGCAGCGATGCTTCGGCGTGACGGGTGCGTGCTTGCTCAGACATTGCCAGCTGACGATACAAGCCTGTCTCCTCAGCACTAGTCAGACTATTTGCGAACAGTTCCTCTCTTCTGTCAAGCTCTCTATTAGCACGAGCCAACGCACCGGCAGCCTCTTCTAGTGCTGCTTCAGCGGCACTGTAACGCGCCTCTACGGCAGCAAGGTTCGCCTGCGCAAAGGCAAGAGTTCTAGGATCTTGAGGAGTCGGGGCAATTCTAGCCACCACCTCCCCTGTCACGACGCGATCCCCGACATCCAGATCAGTACGCAGCAACCTACCCGCGATAGGAGCCGTGACTATATAGGGATCTATGGCGCGAGTTCGCCCTTGAGCTTCCACCGCCTCATAGAACGGCCTACTTTCGACCAAGCCAATATCGACAGAAATGGGACTTGGCCTGAGCACGTAAAAACCCAACGCCAACGTAGCTAACGCAGCTGCAATTTGCAGCCATCGACGTACTGTAATTGTCATTGATTACTCCTTGGTTTTTAATACTTCAACTATGTCTATCTGATTCAACTTTTTCCTTACCAATAGGCCACTGGCAACGGCAGTACAGAGGATCAATACCGCCGAAAGTAAGTAAGTGCGCGGCTCTGCGACAAAGGGAATCCTATAGATGTCATTTTGCAACGCGCCGGTTAATGCATAGGTCATGCCGTAGCCAATCAGCCAACCAAGCGGTATCGCCGCCAGCGCAATAAACGCCTGCTCACCCAGTAACAACACAGCCACTTCATTTCTGTGAAAGCCCATTACTCGAAGACTGGCAAGCTCCCTGCCTCTCTCCGACAATGAAATCCTTGCGGCATTGTAAACCACCCCAATAGAGACGATGCTAGCGAAGCCAATTAAAAATCCAGCAGCGATTAGGATACCCTCCGTTAACTGATCTTGAAACGCTTGTAACATTCTCGAGGGTGACGCGACCCCCGCTATCGCCGGAATTTGTTTCAACTGCTGATTCAGATCATCGATCGCCGACTCGTCCACCGCAAGAAATGCTCCCGACGCGATTCCCGATTCACCATTCAGTGCCCATAACGATTCCTTGCTCATATAGACAGACATTCCCAGAAAATCATCGACTAGCCCGCTTATAGTTACCACCTCCGTATTTCTCTTGCCTTCAAGAAATTCAACTATCAGCTCGTCACCCGTACCCGCGCCTAACTGCTCAGCCAAGGTCCTACTTAATATGGCGCCGGATGTAGGCACGGGGGTTTCCATCCCAGCGCTATTGATAATTCGTCGTAACTCACCCTGCTGCTCCATTCCTTGAATCACGACCTCATCTTCGCGATGCCCAAACCTAAGTCGTGCCGGCATGACTCTTTGGGTTTCCACCCGTGACACGCCACTCAAGCCTGCCAAATCATAACGGACACTTTCTGGCTGAACCTCATTGAAGACTAGGGCCACGTCTTCCCGCTGTATTTTGCGAAACTGCAAGTCCATCATGAAATTGACACTGTCGAACATAAAAAAGCCAATGGTCAAAATCGCAACCGAGAGTGCGATTCCTAAGGATGAGAGGAAGCCCTGAATTGGCTTGCGCTCCACATTCCGCAGAATCATTTGCCCAGTGGCACCGAGCAATTTTCCAAAACCGAGACGCTCTAGTAAGCCGGGCTTAAAACGTGCAGGTGCTTCAGGACGCATGGCTTCGGCTGGAGGCAGAAGCACCGCGCGCCGCACCGCCGCAATCGCTCCGGATAAAGCGCCCACCATACAAGAAGAAAAGGCAAGCAGGAGCAATTGTGGCGAGGGCTGATATTCTAGGCCGGGCAGCTTGAAATATTGCCCATACACGCCTACATAGGCGTCTCCCAATAACAGACCGCCACCGGTGCCGACGAAACCACCGAGCAACACTGCCACCAGAGCGTACATTAGAAAATGTCGTCCCACTTCCCAATCTGTATAACCAAATGCTTTCAATACCGCTATTTCTCCACGTTGTGTAGAGATCATCCGACCAAGCACTAGATAGAGAAGGAATATCGCCACACCTAGAAAAATAAACGGCACAATTGCACCAGTGATGCGATTCTGATCGAGCTCTGCCTGCAATATTAGATGAGACGGCTGATCAGCACGGGGGTAGGCTCCCAACCCGCCATAGGGCCGCAACACATCATCGATAGATTCGATCACTGCATCGGCGTTCGCGTCGGGGGTCAGGGTTAGGAATGCTTCGTTGAAGGCTCCATCCATATTGAAGACTGGCCCCAGCATCCTTCGACTTGCCCAGAAAACCCCATAGCGATCATCTTCCGGGTAAAGCGACCCGGGGGGAACCGCATAGGTATGTTCGGGGGAATTAGCGATCCCCACGATATTCAGATCCCGGGCACGGCCATTCATAACCGCACGAACTTTGTCTCCTGGGTTGAAACCACGAGCGAGCGCGAAGTTTTCATTGATGATAACTTCATCTACACCGTCGCTAGAAATATACCGACCTCTTGTCAGCCTAAGGTCGTTCAAGATCGGTCGTTCCATTGCGGGAACTGAGATGAAGCGACCATGTGCTGGCACATTGGAGTCATCCAAATCCAGGGTAGCTAGGAATGTAACCCGCGTATCGACCGCATCCACACCCTGCAATCCTTCCAGAGTGGCACGCAGGCTCTGGGGAGCACGAACCACCGAAACCCAAAGATCAGCAAATCTTGATTCACGGTAGTACTCCTGCTGGGCGATCACCAAAGAATCATAAGCACCGCGCATCGTAATTATGGACATAATCCCGGCGGCGACAACCAAGGCGATGGATAGTATCTGCCCCTTAAGCTTCCACAATTCCCTGAGCAATTTCATATTTAGTGACGACATGCGATCACCACTCTATATCATCGACATTTGCCCGAGTGCTATTCACTATGCGCTCTGCTATTTCACCACTGCTCATACGCACCACGACGTCACCTAAGGCACCAATTGCCGCATTATGAGTAATGATCGCGGTAGTTGTCTGTGTTTCACAGTTAACCTGATCAAGCACTGACAAGACTAGCTTTCCAGTTTCTGCGTCCAATGCCCCGGTGGGCTCATCGCAGAGTAAAATGCTGGGTCGTTTAGCTATCGCTCTGGCAATAGCCACCCGCTGCTGCTCCCCCCCAGAAAGCTGCGACGGAAAATGGTTCATTCTGTCCTGTAAACCGACTAGTTCCAGCGCCTCATCTGGCAACATAGGATCGGGGGCAATATCCGTTACCAGCGCAACATTCTCTCTAGCAGTCAGACTTGAGATCAAATTGTAGAACTGGAAAACGAAGCCGACATGGTGTCGTCGATAGTTGGTCAGTGCTTTGTCATCGAATAGGCTGAGGTCTTCATCACCATATAAAACTTGTCCTGAACTCGCCCGGTCCAGACCTCCAACGATGTTTAGCAGTGTGGATTTACCACTTCCAGAAGCACCCAGCAATACCGTCATCTCCCCCTTTCTCAGCTCGAAATCAACATCCTTCAGGGCATGCACGGTGATTTCGCCCATAGAATACTCTTTGCACAGGCGCTGTGTTGAGAGTATGGCCGCTCCCTGCTGTAGTTGCGGCGCAATGATTTTAGCCTCAGCCACTATTTTCCCCTATCGCTATATGCGCTCTAATTTGGAGGTAGAAACATCTACTCTACTGTTTACTGTAGTGCTGCGGTGAACCGCTGGCATTGACTTATGTCAGGATAGATAGCGGCTAATCGTAAACGCCTATGGCTGATTGCTTATAAGCGGTATTGATTGATATCAACCCAGTATTCGGCTAATTATATACATTGCCAATGAAGACGTATTTACCTAAATTTAAACGCTGGCACTACCAAAGAATTCACCACCTCGGGCCTAAATAATTTGCACCCTATAAACTTCATCTTTGGCCTAGGCATATTCCTCTTCGGAATGTCTCAACTCGAATATGGCACCAGCAAACTCGGCGAAACCAGACTGCGCCATTGGCTGCGCTCAAGCACCAATACGCCACTTGCCAGCATCACCACAGGCACGATCACTACTGCCCTGCTACAAAGTAGTTCGATGGTTAGCCTGCTAGTAATGGCATTTGCAAGTGCGGGGATTCTGCCCTTTGTCAAT
The DNA here is from genome assembly GCA_913060495.1 of uncultured Gammaproteobacteria bacterium. Classification (GTDB taxonomy): domain Bacteria; phylum Pseudomonadota; class Gammaproteobacteria; order Pseudomonadales; family Pseudohongiellaceae; genus UBA9145. The sequence continues at coordinate 11,113 of CAJXRP010000015.1, forward strand.
GCAGTCGGGATCATCGTAGGCGCCAACCTTGGCACCACCGTCACTGGTTGGCTAGTCGCCTTATTCGGCTTCAAACTTGAACTAGCTGCCACCGCCTTACCCCTATTTGGAATTGCCGCGTTTACCTTGGCGATGGCACGAAAGCGAACTCGACTCTACTATGCCGGATCTGCCGTGTTAGGCATTGCCCTACTTCTCTTTGGCCTAGGGATTATGAAGGCCAGCATGGAGAGCATCCCCGATCGCTGGGATATTTCTCTACTGCAAGGGCATATTGCTCTGGTTTATCTTCTGGTGGGCATAGTACTCGCCGCCGTCATTCAATCAAGTTCAGCTGTCATGATAATGGCGCTAGCGGCAATCAATGCTGAGTTCATTAGTTTACAGGAGGCCGCCGCGCTGGTCATAGGCGCAGACCTAGGCACCACTAGCACAACTATTCTTGGGGCGCTGAAGGGAAATACGATCAAGAAACAACTGGCCTTCGCCCATTTTATATTTAACCTCTCGGTAGACCTAACAGCGTTCTTCTTCTTGCTGCCAATTCTGCCACTGTTATTAGGGCTGGTTAATCTATCTGATCCTATCTTTTCACTAGTTGCCTTCCATAGCTTAATTAACATCGCCGGTGTACTCGTCTTCATACCGTTTCTGAGGCGTTTCACGAAATGGATCGAGGCCATATTCTCGCGTCACTCGACTCAATCAAGCAGTATGCTAGATAGGGTACCTACCAACGTTGTCGATGCTGCTTTAACGGCGTTGCGAACAACCGTACAAAACATGATGCTACAAGCTGTTTGTAATAACCTGCACCTATTCAACCTAAAACCGGGGCAGCTAAAAATACTGCACACCGACCACCCCGAACTTTTGAATATTATTCCTGACCGCTCCTTTGAACGAGGTTATGAAGAGTTAAAAAATCAAGAGGGGGAAATTCTAAACTACTCCCTAAGACTACAGGCGCAGCCGTTAGCAGCGACAGAGGCAGCGGAACTCCAACGTCTACTCGCTGTTACGCGCAATATAGTATTTAGCAATAAGAGCCTGAAAGATATCCGGCAGGATTTGGACGAACTAAAACACAGCAACAACGACTCGGTGCGCGCGCTTTACTCCCAGCATAAAGAATTTCAGAAGGCCTGCTATGAGAAAATCATCGAACTGCTATTAGGCATCCATTCCAATGAATACATTCTGGAAGAGCTAAGAGACTTGCAGGAGATTAATGAACGCCATGCAGAGAATGTTAACCGGACCGTCCACGATCACGCGGCTAACGAGGGTGGTGACACCAGCATCTCTATTCAACTAAACGCAAATTGGGAAATAAAACAGGCGTTGACTACAATGCTAGTAGCCATGGAATTCTCCCTCGCACCGGACATAGAAAACACGACTGCGGAACTGACCCCCAATTTCGTCAAAGGCGCTTGATAGGAACTGCCAGGCCCTATTCTGAAAAAGGTTTTTCAGCATAGTAATTCTGAATATGCTGCCAAGCCTCGGCGGGTGTCTCTACGTACTGAAACGACTCAAAGTCCTGCTGATCGATCATGCCTTCATCGACGAGCCGCTGGAAGTTGACGATGCCTTTCCAGTATTCCTCCCCGAACAGGAGAACCGGCATCCGTTCTACTTTCTTGGTTTGAATAAGAGTAAGGGTTTCAAATAATTCATCCAAGGTGCCAAAGCCTCCCGGAAATACAACAAGCGCAATCGCGCGCATTAGAAAATGCATCTTGCGTAGGGCGAAGTACTGAAACTGAAAACTAAGTTCCGGTGTTACATAGGCATTCGGACTCTGCTCTCTAGGCAGCACGATATTGAGACCTATGCTTCTGCCACCCGCCTCAGAGGCTCCTCGATTGGCAGCTTCCATGATGCCGCCACCACTACCCGTTATGATCACAGGCTGATGCCCTTCCTCTTCTCCTGCCGCGGTAGTAACCAAACGACCTAGTTCGCGGGCCATCTCGTAGTAATGGGATTTCTCCAGAATTTTTGAGGCAATATCGACATTCTTCAAGAGCCTACTATCGGATGAGTTCGCCGCCAGTTTTTGCTTCTCTGCTTCGAGATTTTTTTCGGCCTCTTGCCTATCAGGAATACGAGAACTCCCGAAGACAACCAGAGTCGAGGTGATGCCCGCCTCCTGCTGTAACATTTCAGGCTTTAGCAACTCGAGATGAACTCGCATTGGACGTAGTTCATCCCGTAGCAGGAAATCACTGTCTTTGTAGGCAGGCTTGAATGAGGGTGATCGAGTTTGTGGAGTATCGAGAACTAATTCCTCGCTATCAAAGTGTTCTGGAGGGCACAGCGACACTTCATTATCTTTCTGTCTTTCTGACATAGGCTTATCCAGTCGGCTATCAACCTCAGTAGGCTGAATTTCAAATCCACAAGCTCATTAATCTAACACAATCGATAGATTTTGAAGTATAACAAGCTATGGATTCCTTTTTCCCATGTGATCCAAATCAAGTCCCTTAGAGAGAATTGCAATACAGTTACATTATCTTCAAAAATTGAGAGGCTAACGACGCGTGGAATTTAAAGACTATTACAAAATCCTTGGAGTCGACCCAGAAGCTAGCAACAAGGAAGTTAAAACCGCCTATAGAAAGCTAGCTCGAAAATATCACCCCGATGTCAGTGAACACAAAGACGCCGGCAACAAATTCAAAGAGGTTGCAGAAGCCTACGAAGTTCTCAAGAATGCAGAGACTCGTGCCGAATACGATGAGGTTCGTAAATATGGCGCTCAGGGCCAATCTTTTCAGCCACCTCCTGGCTGGGAGTCGGCTAGTGCAGGAGGCAATCATTCCGCCTCGAATGAAGATTTTTCGGAATTTTTCTCCTCACTCTTTCGTAACGCCAATCAACAACCGGAGTTCGACGATGTCGCAGGGCGTCGAGGTGGTTTTCAAGATTGGGGCGGATCCAGAGCCCAACGAGGCCAGGACATCGAATCGGATCTTCCTGTCTTTCTCGAAGATACATTGAATGAAAGCACACATTCCATTTCATTCCAGATAGGCGAGACGAAGAAAACTCTCAAGGTGAAAGTTCCCGCCGGAACCGGAAACGACGAACGGATCCGCCTTAAAGGACAGGGAGCACCTGGTCCGGGTGGGACAGCGAATGGCGATTTGTATCTACGTGTTCGACTCGTCCCTCATCCGCTGTTTGATGTGGAGGGGCATAACCTGATCGTCGTGCTTCCTCTCGCACCCTGGGAAGCCGTGTTAGGCACCAAGGTTGAAGTGCCGACCCTATCGGGAAACCTCCGCCTCACTATTCCAACGAACAGCCAGAACGGGCAGAGATTACGCATCAAAGGCAAAGGCCTGCCCACCAAACAAGGAGAGCATGGCGACCTCTATGCCGTTATCAATGTCGTGGTACCGACTGTAAATGATGCAGCCGAAAAAACTCTCTGGGAAAAGCTACGAGAAGAAAGCAAATTTGATCCCCGCGCAGAATGGAGGAAATCGAAATGAGTAACACTCAATCAGAAAATCTCAGCTTGAATGAAGTCTGTGAAATTACCGTGATATCCAAAGACACGATCATAAAAATCGTTGAGCATGGAATTGTGGAACCTGCTGGCCGCGAACCCGAGAGCTGGCAATTCGATATGCCCATGCTAGTGGCAACCCGCAGGGCGGTTCGGCTTTATCGCGACCTTGAGATCGATTGGTCTGGCATCGCTTTTGCAATTAGCCTGCTTGATGAACTCGAAGGGCTACGCGAAGAGAACAAGAGCCTACTGATGCGACTGAGCAGGTATGAGAACAATCCCGGCCAAAGCTGAATCAGTAGAAGCAATCAGTTCGAGCGCCGGTTAGTCAAAGCCAACAAAATTAACAAAATCATCAATCTCAGCTCGGCGCGATTTGACACTATTTGCCGAAAATTCATCATTCGGATAACCCATCGCTATACAGGTAAGAATACTCTGATCATCAGGGATACCCGCATGCTCTCTAACAACCGGTGTCTGCATCACTCCCTGCCCATTGATGACAGTGCCCAATCCTCTCTCCCAGGCAGCAAGACAGATACCGTAGGAGATCGCACCTAGGTCAAACTGGGCGATCGCAGCAGGCTCCAGAATCTTGTCGTAGGTAAGTACTATAGATACCGGCGCATCGAATTGGCGAAAGCCACGCATTACCCAATCGGTACGCTTCTCTTTATCGTCACGTTCTATACCCATGGCCTCGAACAACTGCACGGCGATCTCGATCTGCCGTTGACGGTGAATGCCCTCATAGGCTTCTTTGGTAGGAAAATCCCGCTGTGGCTTTATGCCCGCCACCATGTTCTCTGTATTGCCTTTGCGGATTCTATCCAGCGGCTCTCCAGTAACAACGTACAGATTCCAAGGCTGGGTGTTCATGGAGGACGGAGCCCCCTTTGCAACTTGGATTATCTCTTCGATGAGCTCTCGTGCTACGGGTTTATCTTGATAACCGCGCACGCTGCGCCTAGTCTGTACCAGTGTTTCGAATTCCACGCTACCTACTCCTATCCTAATAATTTAACGCCAGCCGGCGGCGCTGCCTATTATGCCTAGGAATAAGGAAATGGAAACTGTTTAAGAACAGATTATTGGCAATTGTTGGAAACTTCCAAGCTGCATTAGAACGTAGCTCGGATCTTGAACGTAAAGCGAGGTCCATTGGTAGTACAGAAACGCTCGATCTCTCTGATATCCCCATCACGAAGATAGCCATTGAATCGTCTCCGCTCTCGGCAAACATCTTGATCGAGAAGATTGTCCGCTTCGAACCTGAAGGTAAACCTACCCACACTGTTCTTCTCCGCGAACAGACTTAAATTACTGGCTAAACCCGAACCTAGCCAGATAACATTATCGATATCATAGAAGGGCCGGTTGCCGTCGATACCATCTCGGTAATTGAAGCCATAATTGAAATTTTGTGATGGAATATCATGACGAAAACCTAGGCGAAAGTTTCCTCTATCGAAGGGCACGACTTTTCTGTTCTTGCCTATCAATGGCGCAAATATTTTTGAGTCCTGCACCAATAGGCCTCCCGTTACTACCGCCTGGGGAAGATTCAAGAATCCTAATCTGATGCTTGCATTGAGATTAAGACCATAGACTGTGCCGTCACCCACATTGCCGTTACTCGATGCGAGATTAGTTGGGCTTGTAGAAACATCGATGCGGTCGATGGAATTGCCTACATCGTAATAGAACAATCTGGAATTTAGCACGCCACCATCATTGGGGAGTCTGTAGTCGAGATTCACGTTATAACGCCAAACCTCTTCCTGCTCGAGCTCCGGATTACCTGCTAGAACATCTTGCGTCTCATCTCTATCATTGGCAGCCGCCGAAAAATCCGAGAATCTCAATTGCGACACATCCAATTCAGCCGACATTCGAAGCTGAAAGCTGTTACTCATGTTAAATCTGAAATCGACCTTAGGTTTTAGGAAGTCGAAATTTCGACTTACATTCACATCACCGGACTGCGAAATCTCCGAGTCTTCATAGAACAAACTGCTCTCTAAAGACATACGCGAATTGAGCTGCCAATTGTGTATGGCAAACCCCTCGTAACGAATCTCTTCTACTGTAGACACTGCATTCGGTAGGTCGACGGCTGTTAGGCCCCCATGATCGGCAGAAGGAGGGCCCCCAAGCGGCAAACCAATCCTCAATGAAGAATCCAGGATAGTCTGCGCCCTCTCGATGCCGAGCTCCAAGTTCTGGTTTTCTATCGGATCAAAAGTGTAGGACGTGCGCACTATGCGTTCCCGCTCGCGGCGGCTAGTATCGAGAAATAAGTTCTTGGTTTCCGGCCCATCCAAGCCAGCAGAAAAATACCGTTGGCGAGTGACGGCGTTATTGTCTTCATTGACGATGAAGAGAACTTTGTATTTTCCACCACCAGTAAAATTGTATTCATAGTCGCCACCAAATTCCCAGTTATCTGATGTGGCAGGAAGCTCTTCGCGCTCTACGCGGATAGAGGGTGGTGTATTCTGGAAATTAGTAATGGTCCGCACTAAGTTCGCGGGCGGATCGTTTTCTCTATAGAGACCATTGAAGGCAATTCTACTGTCAGGCGATATCTGGTAGGCGATATTGGAATTTAAAGTATAGGTAGTTTGTTCCCGGGTGCGCTCGATTTCGCGAACATCGTTTAAGCCTAGCCCAGGAGGTAAGACACTGATCTCGTAGCTCTCCAAATCCTCATAACCTGCGGCGACCTGAGCACTTAACAGATAATCGAACTGTCCCGTCTGCCCACTGAAGGAGAAAGTCCCTATCGGTTCAATCTGACCATCGCGAAAGTGTGTCGCACCTATCTCGGTTGCAAGACTAGAGCTCGATTGCGACTCCATCAAAACGATATTCACTAGCTGACCAGTATTACGGACATCGAGGTCGCCCGAGGTACCACGAATGATTTCGATATACTGAACCTGGTCTGCGGATATTCTGTCGAGCTGACTACTGGCCTCATTCGCCTTACCCGCCATACGTTTGCCATTAATCAGAATCTGCTCGCTTGCACCGAGTCCACGATCTGCACCGTTGAAGCTTCGCACCTCGTTGCCCTCAAGCGCCACAGTGATACCCGGAATAACATTCAGCATGTCATTGACTGACACGGGGCCGTATTGCGCAAAGAAAGAGGCAGGATAGGTAACCGTGGATTCGTCTTCGGGAGCTTCTTGTGCGACTGCTGAGGCAGCGATTTCTAAAAGTAGAACTGTTGTTATTATTCTTGAATATCGCACCTAAGCCCCCACGGATAGAATCTAGACTATTAATCATTTTATCGAGGCCCAGACCATAAATACAGCGAATCCTAGCCCCCTGAACTTCTATACCTGCACGTTAGCTCGTTGAACGCTAGGTCAAAGAGCCGCGAAGCAACAAACAAGAGCTGAGTGATAAAAGCGCATAAATACCAGCCCATTACATACGACTGACATACCAGCAATTACACAAACGCGCAGAGCGAGCACAAGCCCATATTCAGTGCTAAGACATAGCCTACTCGATGATTGCCGAGTATGATTGTTCCCAAATATCGTAATTAAGCGCAGAGAGGCCACTATGACTAGCAAATCCATCTCACGACGTCGATTCTTACAAGCTGGCGGAGCAGCCGCCATTTGGATACCCAGCATGGCTCAGGGCTATACAGCCGCTGAAATGCGAGGCTTCTATGCGAACGGTGAAATGTCGACCAATGTCTCTAAATGGGAGCTGGATACTCCAGCTCTGTGCGTCGACCTAGACCTACTCGAAGGCAATCTAGATAAGATGGCATCAACAATGTCTGCCAATGGCATTGCAAGTCGACCTCATGCGAAAACCCATAAGTGTCCCACTATAGCTCAGATGCAAATGGATCGAGGCTCGGTTGGAATCTGCACAGCTAAGGTCAGCGAAGCAGAGGCGATGTTCCAGAATGGGATAGATCAGATACTGAATACCACAGGCAACGTTACGCCAACGAAGATTAGCCGCGCGATGAATCTTCGCGCGCAGTGTCCGGGATTTATTCAGGCCACCGATTCCGAGCCGAATGCTCGATTGCTCTCCGAGGCGGCCGTCGCTATGGGTATCGTTGCTGACGTAGTAGTCGATGTAGACCCAGGCATACGTCGCACGGGAACTCCCTTCGGACAACCAGCACTGCGGCTTGCACAGCTTATCGATCAGCTACCAGGACTGAACTTCCGTGGCATGCTTTGTTATGACGCGGCAGCACAGCACGTTGTTGGCTTTCAGACCCGCAAGGCACAAACGCTGGAGCGTATGGTGCAGGCAACAGACACACTAGAACTCATGCAACGCTCGGGACTGAATACTGAGATATTCAGTGGCGGCGGTACCGGCACCTACAATATTGACCACGAAACAAAGGGAATGACCGATGTGCAGGTGGGCAGCTATGTGTTCATGGATGCACAGTATATTTCGATCGGCGGCGAAGAGGACCTCGAAGTGTATTCCGACTTCGCTACTTCACTTACTGTCATGACGACTGTATTGAACGACCAGTACGAAGGTCGCGCTACTTCCGATGCAGGCGCCAAAGCTTGCACGATCAACCAACCCTGGCCTATCGTCAAAGGAGAGTCCGACATCACCTATCGTTCTGGCTCTGACGAATTTGGCACCATCACCTATGGCGACGACCCATCTCGCAACTATAAGGTTGGGGACAAACTCGAAGTCATCGTCTCGCACTGCGATCCGGTAGTGAATCTATACGATCAGATGTATGCGATTCGCGGAGACAAGGTTGAGGCAGTATGGCCAATTTCTGCGAGGGGCATGTCAGCCTAGAAAATAATCGAGTGAAGAAAAAGGGAGCTTTCGCTCCCTTTTTTATGAGTTGCTTTTTATGCAATGCTTTTATGCATTGAACAGAGCCCGCAGATGAGGGTTCAACATTCTTCCCTGGGGATCTAGTTCGCGCCGCAACTCCATGAAGTCTTTAAAGCGTGGATACAACTCGATGAGCTCACGGTGAGTTAGGCTGTGCACCTTACCCCAATGTGGCCGGCCGCCGTACTTCCAGAAGATAGGTTCGATGACGTTGAAATAAGGCCTATAGTCTTCGCTAGCTGCTCGGTGAATAGAAATCGTCGCATGGGGATGATCTCCATAGGACATGCTTAGCCAATCATCATCGGCACCGACGTAGCGGTATTCCAACACAAAATTTACATCGATCGCCTGATCGTAGATCGTCTTTAGAATCTCTCGCAGACATTCAGCTCCTACCTCCGCAGGCACCGAATACTCCATTTCATTGAAGCGCGTGTTGCGCACATTGGAAAGTATTTTATAGGACTGATCGACGGATTCTGTTGGTTGTATGCGTAACGCAGCTGCATTCGATTGACTGCGGCGCACGGCAGGAGTTGGATTTTCACTCATGCCTAGGGACTCAGCTATTGATGCATCGTCACTGGGCTCTAAATCTAATTCGATTTCACCAATAGGCTCGTCAGTCTCATCGATAGAGAGCACTAATGAGTAATCTGAATACACGAGAGGAAAAATTTCAAAATGTCTGGAGTTCGCAGCTAGTTCGTCGAAGTTTGCCAGGATGTCTTCGGTTGGCGCTGCCCATTCACGCTTCTTCAGTTTATAGGCTTCTCTGTTCTGCATAGTTACCTGAGTAACGATGCCAAGCGCACCCACATTTACGCGAGCAGCATGCAATAAATCTTCATCACTGGAATCGATATCCATAACACTGCCGTTTGGAGTAACGAGACGCAGCGATGTAATAAACGATGACAGTGCTTGTAGCGTAACGCCTGTGCCATGAGTTCCGGTTGCTATCGCGCCGGCTACGGTCTGCCGATCTATGTCCGGCAGATTGATCATGCCCTGACCAATCGCATCGAGCTGCGGGCCTAGGTCGCCGAGGCGAGAACCGGCCCCCAAGGTCACCTGATTGTTAGCACTATCTGAATCCAAAATACCATTAAGCTGATCGATCACCACGAGGTGTCCATCGGTTGGCACTAACGGACTAAATGAGTGACTAGACCCAACTGGGCGAATTGGACCCAATGTATTCCGTAATAGGCTTGTTAGTTCTTCTTCGCTGCCTATGTCGTAACGACCGGCAGGCTGACAAGTCTGACCACCAGACCAGTTACTCCATGACGCCGACTGTGCGAATGCTCCGCCAGAGCTTGCATAGGCGCCGAACAGCGCCGCTCTAACACTGGAGGCAAGAAAGGAACGTCTCGATATCGGCTTCATTGGTTAAGCCCCGCCATGTAAGCAATCATCGCTCGAAAATCGGAAATCTCGCAGGCCATGCAGTAGCCGAGTGGCGGCATGGCATTAAAGCCTTCGAGTACGTTGTTGATAATCGTCTCTTCGCCCTGTTGGAGTCGACGCTGCCATTCGGCAGTGTCACCTACAACGGGAGCCCCTGCTTCACCGGTGATATGGCATAGCGCACAGCTGCGCGACCATTTACCCATTAGCTCATCATCCACTGTCGCCGTGCGTAGCGTTGGTGGCCTGAACTGTTCGCCAGGTTCTGGGGCTTGATTAGGAAGGCTTGAGCAAGCACTCAGCAGCATCGCAATGAGCGTAATGACAAAGTAATGAAGGATAGGTTTTTTCATGTTCTACCAATATTCGAACGGTAAACCACCTTAACTAGTGATTCAGAAACTGTCAATTGAGTATTTCCATAGGAAACTTAAGCTAAATTAATCTTCATAACGTTTATTTTCTGCCTCTGCATTCAAGGACCGAAATGCCTCTAACTTCTCCTTGATACGCGTTTCCAATCCGGTGTTCTTCGGATGATAGAAATGCGCATCCTTTAATTCTGGCGGCAGATAATTTTCACCAGCAGCGAAACCATTCTCTTCGTCATGGGCATAGCGATACTCTTCTCCATAGCCTAGTGACTTGCTCAAAGAGGTGCTGGCGTTTCTCAGATGCAGCGGAACCTCCACACTACCGTTCTGACTTACAGCCTGTTTTGCTGCATTAAAAGCAGCATAGACTGCATTACTCTTCGGCGCACTAGCGAGGTACACCGCCGCCTGTGCTAAGGCTAGATCTCCCTCTGGACTTCCCAGACGCGTATACGTATCCCAACAGCTCAGCGTTAGAGGCAGGGCCCTAGGATCAGCGATACCTATATCTTCGGATGCCATTCTTACTAGCCGGCGCGCCAAGTAGATTGGGTCGCAGCCACCGTCCAACATTCTAGCCAACCAATACAGCGCGGCATCTGGAGATGAACCTCGCACCGCTTTGTGTAAGGCTGAAATCTGTTCGTAGAAACTATCTCCCCCCTTATCGAAGCGTCGACTGCCCTCTTCTAACACCTGTTGAACATGCTCGTCAGCAATCGTCCTGCGCCCATCCTCACTCTCTGCCATGTCGCTTAGCACTTCGAGATAGTTGAGTACACGGCGGGCATCGCCATCGCCTGCCCGAGCCAACATCTGTCTCTGCGACTCGCTTAAGTCTAGATTAAGCGCCGCTAAGCCACGCTCCTCATCGATTAGGGCATGTTCGATAACTCCTAACAGATCATCTTCCGTTAGAGGCTTAAGGAGATAAACTCGCGCTCTCGAGAGCAGGGCATTATTCAATTCGAAAGATGGATTCTCTGTAGTCGCACCGATGAACAACACGGTGCCGTTCTCGATGTGAGGCAAAAAAGCATCTTGCTGCGCCTTATTAAAGCGATGAACCTCATCGACAAACAGAATCGTCTGACTAGAACCACCCGCCTGATGATATTTGGCACGCTCTATAGTCGCGCGAATTTCCTTTACACCATCGAGCACCGCCGACAGAGATTCGAAGTGATAGTCACAGGTAGCGGCGATGATCTTCGCCAGAGTAGTTTTGCCTACTCCCGGCGGCCCCCAAAGAATCATCGAGTGCGGCAGCTTGTTCTGAATTGCCTCATAGATAGATTTTCCTGGGCTCAACAGATGATCTTGCCCAACAAACTCTTCTAGGTTTAGCGGTCGCAACCGCGCCGCCAACGGCTTATAGCGCGGGCTCGAATCTTCATCTGGTAGTAGCGATGAATTCATATTATCTAAGCATTGAGCAACTTGTTAACAACGAATGGCATAATTCCACCACTGTTAAAGTACTCCACTTCCAACTTGGTATCCAACCTGCACAATAGTTCGCAAGAATCGCTTGAGCCGTTGACGTAATGCACTTCCATCAACACCTTCATGCCAGCGGTAACATTCGTGAGCCCGAGTAGACTGATTGTCTCGTTACCACTCAGCTTCAGCGACTTGCGATCTACACCATCAGGAAACTGCAGCGGTAACACTCCCATGCCTGCAAGATTGGAACGATGAATGCGTTCGAAACTCTGCGCGACTACGGCACGCACGCCTAGCAGGCGTGTACCTTTCGCCGCCCAGTCGCGACTAGATCCGGTTCCATATTCCTTACCAGCAATCACGACCAGAGGAGTCTTGTCCTTTTCATACAGCATCGCCGCATCATAGATCGGCAACGCCTTAGTCTCGCCTGCCATATGGGTATAGCCGCCCTCGATTCCAGCGAGCATCTCGTTCTTGATGCGAATATTGGCGAATGTACCGCGCATCATTACTTCGTGATTACCGCGCCTTGATCCATAGGAATTGAACTGTGCTTTCTCTATGCCATGCCCCTTTAGATAATCGCCAGCTGGACTGTCCTCGGCTATAGAGCCTGCCGGAGAGATATGGTCTGTTGTAACCGAGTCTCCCAACACCGCGAGTATGTTCGCGGAAAGAATATCGCCACTAGCTTCAGTAATAGACGGATCGAAAAATGGCGGATTACGAATATAGGTAGAGTCTTCTTGCCATTGATAGGTTTTCTCTGGCTCTATCGGTAGGCTATTCCACTCGGCATCACCATCGAATACTTCGCTATAACCCTTGTCGAACATCTGTCGACGCACCAACTTTACCGCCTCATCTATCTCTTCGTTGCTAGGCCAAATATCTTTTAAATAGATAGACTCACCTGCCGCGTTCACACCGAGCGGCTCGCTGCTGATGTCGACGTTCACGGAACCCGCTAGCGCATAGGCAACAACCAATGGAGGAGACGCAAGCCAATTTGCCTTCACGCGCTGGTGAATACGACCCTCGAAGTTCCTATTTCCAGAAAGTACCGAACACACACTGAGATCATTGTCCGCAATTGCCGCATCTATAGCAGGCGGTAACGGGCCTGAGTTACCGATACAGGTTGTGCAGCCATAACCTACTAGATTGAAACCTAATTCATCCAAAGACTTCTGCAGGCCGGCCTGCTCCAAGTATTCTGAGACTACTTTAGAACCCGGCGCTAGCGACGTCTTCACCCAGGGTTTACGTTGTAGCCCTTTCTCTAAGGCCTTCTTCGCCATAAGGCCGGCGGCCATCATTACATCTGGGTTCGAAGTATTGGTACAGGAGGTGATCGCCGCGATAACTACCGCACCTTCCTCTAACTCATAATCTTCACCTTTTACAGCGCCAGACTTTGGCTCACTGATTTCGAAGGCTTTATTAAAACAATCAGCCAGCTCAGTAACAGGCACACGATCCTGAGGCCTCTTCGGGCCGGCGAGACAAGGAACCACCTCGCTCATATCAAGCGAGAGCGAACTGCTGTAATTCACTTCATCATCGTCCCGTCGCCACAAGCCCTGCACCTTACTATAGGCCTCGACTAACTCTATGTTTTGTGCCTCTCTTCCCGTGAGCGCAAGGTAGTCCAGCGTCTTCTGATCGACTGCAAAAAAACTACACGTGGCACCATACTCCGGCGTCATATTGGCGATAGTTGCTCGGTCAGCCAGACTCAGATTATTCAGCCCTTGACCATAGAACTCGACAAACTTTCCAACGACGCCGTGCTCGCGAAGCATCTCGGTAATTGTTAACACGAGATCTGTTGCCGTTATGCCTTCCGCTAAATCCCCTTCCAGTTTAAAGCCAACAACCTGCGGAATATTCATGGACAGGGGCTGCCCAAGCATAGCCGCTTCTGCCTCGATTCCACCTACACCCCAGCCAAGAACAGCCAAGCCGTTTATCATCGTGGTATGGCTGTCTGTGCCAACTAAAGTGTCAGGATAGGCAAATAATTCACCATCTATTTCAGCCTGCCAAACAGACTTCGCGAGATATTCCAAATTAACTTGGTGACAGATACCTGTACCCGGCGGCACCACACGAAAATTATCGAAGGCGGTTTGCCCCCACCGAAGAAACTGATAGCGCTCTCGATTGCGCTCCATCTCGATCTTCACGTTCTCGCGATAAGCCGACTCGACGGCGAATTTGTCCACCATCACGGAGTGATCAATAACCAAATCAACAGAGTTTGTCGGATTGATCAACGAGGGATCCTTACCGCCTCTGGCTACTGCATCGCGCATCGCCGCAAGGTCTACCACTGCAGGCACACCAGTGAAGTCCTGCATTAATACCCGCACCGGAAGAAACATGATTTCTTCGCTGCTATGCTGAGAGCTCTGCCAATCGACTAGTTTCTGAATGTGTGAACGAGTCACCACATCTTCGTCACAGTGCCGCAACAAATTCTCGAGCAGAATTTTTATGGAAATAGGAAGCGAATCGATATTCTCAAAACCTGCTTCGCTTAAGGCCTCCAGGCTATAGTACTTGTAATTGGTCGAACCAACACTCAGCTCGCGGATGCTCTTATCTCGGAGATTGTCGATGATGTCACCTCATTTCAGCGTCATAGAAATAGTGCCTTCATCCTAATAAAGGCCGGTACAAACTGTCCAACTATATCGCCGGACAGACTTCATTTACTGTGCTATCGGCCTTGCTGTAGAAGAGACCTTAGTTTGGCTACACCCAGCTTCCGCAATAGTTGAATATTCTGCTGAGGAATCGCTGAGATATCGGGATAGGACGCAACTTCTCTTGCTACGCTCGCCTCGCGCAATATATGTAAGAGGGGGTAAGGTGATCGATTACTATAGTTTTCCGCTTCATCCACTGTCTCAGCAAATCGGTACTGGGGATGGAAGCTCGCAATCTGAAAAATACCGCTATATCCCTCTTGCACAATCAGTCCATCCGCCAGGTCGAGAAATTGATTGTAGTCATCAAATTCTTGCAGGACATTTGGGTGAATCAACAGGGTCGTCTCTACCTCGGCATTACTCTCGAGAAACTGCAATTCCTCCAGAAGGATCGCTAAAAGTTGTGCAGATGATTCAGCGGAAGATACAGAGAAGCGAATGCGATCCTTTACCAGTTCGCGCTTCGCGAAAGGGCAGAGATTCAGCTCAATGATGAACGATTCCAACCAGCGGCGAACGTCTTCAACTATTTCATTTTTCTGCACAACTACCTCCGACACAGGATTCGTAGAAGAGGAGCCCTACTAAGCCGATTCTTGCGACACTGTTTCGTCGGCATTGGCAGAGAATTGAAGACTCGCAAGATTCGCATACAGTTCGCTTTCGAGAAGTAACTCCTTGTGAGAACCCAGAGCAATTAACTTACCGGCATCAAGTACCGCAATCTTGCTTACATTCATCACCGTCGCCAAACGGTGCGCGATGACCAAGGAAGTGCGATTCGCCATCAATTTTTCCAACGCCATTTGCACCTTGCGCTCACTCTCTGCATCCAAGGCGCTGGTAGCCTCATCGAGCAGGAGGATCTCGGGATCCTTCAAGATTGCCCTAGCTATCGCTATGCGTTGTTTCTGTCCGCCGGATAGACGAATACCCGACTCGCCGAGATAACTGTCATAACCCTCGGGCAACTTGTCTATGAATTCACTCGCGTAGGCTGATTCTGCGGCACTGCGAACTTCTTCGTCGCTAGCGTCGGGCCTGCCGTAACGAATATTTTCCCAGACATTGCCTGTAAACATAGTCGGCTGTTGAGAGACGATCGCAATATGGCTTCTTAGCTCCTTAGGATCGAGCTCTCTAATATCTATGCCGTCCAGCTCTATCGAACCTGATTGTGGATCATAGAAGCGCAGCGCCAGATCGAAGAGAGTGGATTTACCTGCGCCTGATGGCCCCACTAGAGCAACACTTTCCCCTGACTGAATCTGTAATGTGACACCATCCAACGCAGGAGTTTCGGGCCGCGAGGCATAGGCAAACGTAACATCGGTTAAGGAGAGCAAACCTTTGAAATTGCCATCGAGCTGACTTGGCTGCTCAGGCGCCGTGATTTCATTCTCGGCCTCTAACAACTCCATCAACCTCTCCATCGCGCCTGCGGCACGCTGTAGCTCACTAATAACCTGGCTTATGGCGCCAACTGCCGAGGCGACCAATACCGCATACGCGACGAATGCTGTGAGTTCTCCAGCCGACATTGAGCCGTTAATAACATCCTGCCCACCGACCCAGATCATTATAGCTAGCGCACCAAACACCAGCGTTATGACAATTGTAATAAGAAATGAGCGCATCATGATGCGCCGCAAGGCGACATTAAATGCAGTTTCTACATGATCGGAAAATTGTTGGTCATCATGACTCTGATGGTTATATGCCTGCACAGTCTTGATCTGCTGAATGGTTTCACCGACATAGGCCCCAACATTCGCGATCTCATCCTGACTACTTCTCGAAAGCAGCCGCACCTTCTTACCAAAATACATAATCGGGCCAATCACCAACGGGATACAAATCAGCACGACACTGGTGAGCTTGGGGTTGGTGATAAAAAGAAAGATCGTGCCCCCCACCATCATCAGAATATTGCGCAGCGCAATCGAAGCCGACGATCCGATGACAGATTGAATGAGCGTAGTATCGGTGGTGATCCGTGACTGAATCTCGCCACTGAGGTTGTCTTCAAAATAACCGGGGTGCAAATCGATAATATGGGAATAGACTGCCTTACGAATGTCCGCCGTGACCCGTTCTCCCAACCAAGACACCCAATAGAATCTAGCGAAGGTACCAATCGCCTGAAAGATTGCGATAAAGAAAAACCCTAATACAGCGGTATTGAGAGCTTCGGTCGAACCCTCGACAAATCCGCTATCGACAATGATTCTCACGTATTGAACGAGACCTAATGTCAGCCCCGCCGTGAAGACGAGAGCGACCGCTGCGATAGCAATTTGCTTCTTGTAGGGCTTTAGAAAAGAGGCGGATTTTAAGAGTAAGGATGTACTGGATTCTGGCATGCACGCAATGTAGCAACTACAGACATAAAAGCAAGGAATAGCTTAGCGATAAGTGGTGTAGCTTGGGCTAGATGACCGCCTCTTGTATCCCTCTACTAGAGAGTCGTACGCCTAGACTATGTGCAACTTGGTTATTTCTTACCCTCGCCTGACCGCCTCTCTCCTTCTCGGCGTTCTGACTTGCGACGCTCTTCCGCTAGCCAATTTTCCGCTTTCTCAGCGGACTTTCTGCGGTCTACGCGGCGACGACCGTCACTGTTTCTTTTTTCTTCAATCACAATCATTTCCTCGTTGCTTGGATTAGCACCAATCGCGGTGTCATTCGTCGTATCTCATAGGTATAGACTACGTTAATATCCCCTGTCTTTTCAATTGTCCATTTTGGGCACGAATCAAATACCACCTTGAGGTAAATCATGTCGCTATCAATGCATTCCAGCTCCATTCCCTATTTCGTTCGCTCTCTGAACAATCTATCTACAATTCTCAAGATGGGCGCTGCGCACGCTAAAGAACACGAAATAGACCCTTCAATATTTGTGACCGCTCGTCTATTTCCCGACATGTTCCCACTATCTCGCCAGGTACAAATCGCCTGTGATGTGGTCAAGGGTGCCGCTGCCAGAATCTCCGGCGTCGAGGCACCGAGCTTCGAAGACAACGAGTCCAGCTTTGAGGAACTACAAGAGCGAATTAGCAAGACCATCGAATTTCTGAATTCGGTGCCGGCTGACAAGATAAACGGAACTGAAGAAAAAGACATTAAACTGCAGGCGGGTTCGTTTGAGGTGGACTTTACCGGCGCCTCTTACCTGTCGATGTGGGCACTACCAAACCTCTATTTTCACGTCACTACAACTTACAATATATTGCGCCACAATGGTGTCGTATTAGGTAAGTTAGACTACGTTGGCGCACCTTAAGTCATAGTAAAGCAGCTATGAATCGACAGGAAATGAACCCTGTCGATTTATAGACTTGTTTAAGTTAATCACCCACAGAAGCACCGGTGAGTTTCGCTACAGCTGCAAGCGTGGTCTGGGCCGCATTCAACCCTAGCCTAAAATCCTTATCGGTAAAGTTTGTCCAAACGTCCAATGGTGAGTGCCAAGTGGGGTTCCAGCCGCCTCCGGTATGTGACCCCCGCTCATTCTCGCGCAAGCTAATCGAGGGAACTACATTCATGAACGGCGTAGAATCCGTATTCGTCATATGTGGCCCGACTGTCGCAGGATAATCAGTATTGTAAGCATCTGCCGCCGCCTTAAACACGAAGGCGAGCCGCATCGAATCATCCGCTAGATCAGAGTTGGACTGAAATTCGATATTCACGTCAGCTTCTGGGCGCTGATCCCAACTCACTGTACCGTCGGCACGCGGCGCACCATGATCCCAAAGCATCATGTCGTGCTGAATCATACCTAACCAAGTTGGCTCCGGATAATTACCAGAACCTGCAGGCTCCTCTATGCCCTGCAAGTCTTTGCGCTGCTCAACATAAGCGGACGAGCCATTGAGACCGGTCTCTTCGTTGTTCCACAGAGCAAAACGTATCGAGCGTTCCGTCTCAACTCCAGGCGCACTCATAATTCGTGCAAGCTCCATCACCAGAGCCGTACCGGAACCGTCATCGTTAACCGCCTCGTTTACACCATGACCATCCATATGAGCACTCACGATGTACATCTCATCAGGGCGCGTGCTCCCAATTTTAGTGCAATACACTTCAGACCTAGGGCCATCCACAGGTTCCTCGGCATTCAGCAATCGAATTCTTTCATCAGGCTGGGCTTCGAGGTCGCGATTCACACCAGTAGGCGAACGATAGCCATAGATGGAACTGCCACCAGGACCACTCCCATTGCGACCAACCAGACCTCCTGTTGGAGTAGTCAGATCGGGAGTGTCAGTAGCCGCTCTGCGACGGGAACCCCGTGGCGTTGTAGTAAATGTGTAGTTAATTCTTTCGACATTACTGCATCCATAGGAGATCAGCTGTTCTTCGATCCAGTCGACTGCGGCACGGTTGCGACTGGTACCTTGACGCCGATCACCAAATTGGGTCAACCCTTTAAGAGTGGTTTTATACGCTTCCAGCTCTAGTCTTGAAACCAATTCCGCCACTGGATCTTCAGCATCCTGCGCAGCGACAAGCGGGCTTAATCCAACAAATGCCGCACTGGCTATAGCGGTTGCTAGAAGTCTTAGATTGCGATTCATGATCACTCCAATAATTGTGTAAAAGGCTATGTCCAAAAATTAAAACAGGGCTAAACAGTAACTTCTGAATAAGAGAATTTCAATCTGAAATAAAGTGAGTTGACGTCTACAGTTCACGCAGCCAAATGTTTCTGAAGGATACGACCTGCCCGTGATCCTGTAGCGTGATCGGCATCCTGCCACTGCAGTCCTGCTCTCTCATTTGCCCGTATGGAGTGCAGCGAGTCGAATACTCTGGTTCTTCTGTATAAGTTGCACCGAGTATCTCGACGTTATTTAACACCAGCACGCCGTTCTGGATAACTGTCACATAGGCGGGTGACTCAAGCTCACCGGCCGCTTCATACACCGGCGCCTGAAAAAAAATATCGTAGCTCTGCCACTCACCCGGCGGTTTAGATACATTCACTAAAGGCGCATACTGCAGATAAACCGATCCCGCCTGACCATTCACATAGGTTGGGTTTTCCCAACTATCAAGCACCTGTACCTCGAAGATAGAGTTTAGAAAAATACCGCTATTCCCTCTGCTCTGTCCTTGGCCCATAATTGTGGCCGTTGGCGACCATTCAATATGCAATTGAAAATCTGCGAATGCCTGCCTTGTCTTGATAGAACCTGTACCGTTATTAACCGTGACAAAGTCATCTTCGATGATCCACGCGGCATCTTCCTCGCTACCGGCAGATTGCCATGCATCTAGATTGCTACCATCAAATAAGACGATAGCATCTGATGGCGCCTCACTATTTATCACACCGCTAATTTTTTCAGGAACTGGCGAGTAAATTTCGGCGGCATTTGCAGATTGGACGAATAATGACATCGCCAATCCAAATAATGTAATAGGGGTAACTAATTTTATCATTCGACTAGGGTTTCCTGGATGACTTCAGTATGAATCTAAGGGCTGACGAGGAGATTAGCACAGATGAAAACCCCCATAGACCGAATTTCTTCCCAGCGAGCTGTGTAGCCCGGATTCTAGCCTGAAACCTCTAATTCATTGGGCTACAGACCAAAATTAGCATTCTCGCGGCCAGCCAAAAACCCACAAATTTAAAGAGACTTTGGCTATTTCCCACGTTAAACTACAACAATTCGTAGCTGCCAACGTTATCCGGTGTATGCCTGCAATTGAGCCGGCTAGCGCTGCAGATGATAACTACACATTTTAGGCGCTTAATCATGGATGCAAATAAGTCAGGGACAGTTCTCGTCGTAGAAGACGAACCCGGCGTTCGTGATGTGGCCGTGCAGATGCTGCAATTCACAGGATTCGATGTGATCGAAGCCAGCGACGCGCAGAGTGGTCTCGAACTATTCAATCAAAACCCAGATATCGATCTGGTTTTCTCCGATGTAATCATGCCCGGCGGCACTAGCGGCATCGAGATGGCCAAGGAGATGCTTGCGCAGAAACCGCATACCCTCATCCTCCTCGCGACCGGCTATTCCGCTAAAGCAGAAGCACTCGCAAACACATCATCGCAGTCGGAGAATATCGGCGTGGTATCCAAGCCCTATGATATCAGCAAGATCCCGATACTGATCTCAGCCATGATCAGTAACGCGGCAGCAGAATAGGCACTTCAGCATAATAAGTAAGAAATTAGCGATTGCCGCCTAATCGTCAACTAGCGCTTGTTCCGCACGCATATTGCATGCCGTAACCTCAGGCAACTTCGCCATATACTTGAGCATCATCGCACCACGAATATCAGTTTTTTCGAGTAGCGATGATGATTCGTCTATGTGAAACACACGCGAAGTCGTTACCACCAAATCTTCTTCCATTGGCATAGCGCAGCGATGCACTCCAAAGCCTGTAGGTATTCGACGGGGAAGTCGGTTTCGGTACATGAATATTTCTTTGGTTTCTTCGAAATATGTATAGTCAACTATGCCGTCGCGGTTGCTGTCTCTCGCGCACATTTCATAGAGAACAAAATTGTCACAATAGAGACTGTTTACAGGACGCTCACCAAGGTAATTCCCCGCACAGCTAGCTAGAAAAACACTACTCGTGACAAGCGCTAGAACGCGCATCGTGGAAGACTGAGCTAACATAGATAATAACTTATGAACGGTGTACATCAATGAGCAGACTCGCAACTGGTTTAACTAAAGAAACTTTGTTCACAAAACTAAAGTTCGGTCGGTATTGTACGCGGGTTCTCGCGAAAGATTAAATCTAACTACTATCCAGCTATCATCTAACTGCTAGGAAAAGAGAACCGTGCACCTTCACTGTCCCCTTGAGCCGGCCATTTCTGCGTCATCGTCTTTCTGCGGGTATAGAAGCGTATCGAATCAGGACCATAGATACTGAGATCACCGAATAGCGAGCGCTTCCATCCTCCGAAGCTATGGCTAGCCACAGGAACTGGTAGTGCCACATTCACACCCACCATGCCCACCTGTATATGATCCGAGAAGTAACGCGCAGCCGCACCATCGCGCGTGAAAATACAGGTACCGTTCCCGTATTCGTGCCTGTTGATGATCGACATGGCCTGATCCAGGCTTTGAACTCGAACGACGCATAAAATTGGACCAAAAATTTCATCGGAATGAATGCTCATCGTCTCACTCACTCTATCGAACAGATTACCGCCGATAAAATACCCACCCTCGTTTCCGGCAAGCTGCAGATTACGACCATCGACAACTAATTCAGCACCTTGATCCAAACCCTGTTCTATATAGTCATTGATTCGTTCGAGCGCATCCGCGCTAATCAGCGGACCCATATCATTTTCAATGTCTGTACCAGGGCCAACCTTCAAGTCTTTCACCCGACTCGCGAGCTGGGCGACGGCCTTGTCTGCAGTTTCTTCCCCCACACAAACAGCTACCGAAATCGCCATGCAACGCTCACCACAAGAGCCATATGCCGCACCCATCAACGCGTTAACCGCGTTATCCAAATCAGCATCGGGCATGATGACGGCATGATTCTTCGCTCCGCCCAATGCCTGCACGCGCTTTCCTGTCTTACTAGCACGCTGATAGATTGATTCGGCGATCGGCGTGGAGCCAACAAAGCTCACAGCCTGAATACGCGTATCATCTAAAATCAATTCCACAACGCGCTTGTCTCCGTTGATCACATTGAATACACCATCAGGCAAGCCTGCCTCGGTAAAGAGCTTCGCAAGCAGCAGCGCAGCGCTAGGATCTCGCTCCGAAGGCTTAAGAATAAACGTATTGCCACAGGCTATCGCCATGGGGAACATCCACATAGGAACCATGGCAGGAAAATTAAAAGGCGTGATACCTGCAACGATGCCAAGCGCCTGAAACTCTGACCAGCTATCTATATCAGGCCCTGCATTCTTGGAATGCTCTCCCTTGAGTAATTCGGAAATACCGCAGGCGTATTCGACAACTTCAATACCGCGAATTAATTCCCCACGGGCATCATCCAATACCTTGCCGTGTTCGGCAGTGATCGCCTGACAGATTTCATCGATGTTCGCCTCCAGCAGCTGCTTATAGCGAAAGAGTATCTGTGCTCTCTTCTGTGGCGGCGTATTACGCCAAGCTGCGAAGGCTAAGCTAGCCGCATGAATCACCTCTTCTAGCTCTGCATCAAGCGCACAGGCCAACTTCTTCTCTACCTGCCCCGTAGCCGGATTAAATACGTCGAGCGTCTCACCGCTGCCTGCTCTCTCACGACCGCCGATGTAATGGCCAAGTAGCTCAGGTGTTTCAGTTGAACTCATGCAAAGATTCTCCTACAGCATTGATCAGGTCATCGATCTGCTTCTCGTTAACAATAAACGGCGGTGCCAATTGAATTGTGTCCCCACCCCAGCGAACATAAAAGCCTTTCTCTAAACATTTCAAACCGACCTCGAAAGGGCGACGCAGCGGCTCCCCCGGATAGTGCTCCAAGGAAATGCCGGCGGCTAAACCGTAGTTGCGAATATCTGTAACGAACGGGCTACCCTTCAATGAATGTACTGCTTCTTCGAATTTCACTGCCATGGCATTAACGTTCTCGATTAACTCGTCCTCTACCAAAACCTTTAGTGCTGCCAAACCCGCAGCACATGCAACAGGATGCGCGGAGTAGGTATAACCATGGGGAAATTCCACCATATAGTCAGGACCACCCTTCTCCATGAAGGCATCATAGATTTCAGAACCCACCACTACCGCACCCAAAGGGATCGTTCCATTCGTAATCTGCTTAGCGAGAGTCATGATGTCGGGAGTAACACCGAATTCATCAGCACCGGTCAAAGAACCCATTCGACCAAAGCCGGTGATGACCTCATCGAAGATCAATAATATGTCGTGCTTATCGCAAATCTCACGAAGCCGATTTAGATACCCAACCGGAGGTGGCAAGACACCTGCCGTGCCAGACAAAGGTTCGACGATTACGGCAGCTATATTTGATGCGTCGTGCAACAGAACCAACTGCTCTAATTCATCAGCAAGGTGCGCACCTGCTGCAGGCATACCTCGACTAAATTTATTTTCGTCCAGTAAGGTATCGCCAATATGATCCGCATCCACGGACTGGCCGAACAACTTGCGATTAAAACCAATTCCTCCCACCCCTACGCCACCATAATTTACGCCGTGATAGCCCTTCATCCTGCCTATAAATTTTGATTTCCCCGGCTGACCCTTGCTGCGCCAATAGCCGCGCGCCATCTTCAGCGCAGTGTCGATGGTTTCCGAGCCGGAGTCTGTGAAAAAAACATGGTCAAGTTTTGCGGGAGTGAGCTCTACTACTTTGTTAGCTAACTCGAAGGAAAGTTCATGACCGTATTGAAAACCTGGCGAGTAATCCAAATTGGACATCTGCGCACTTACGGCAGCGGTGATTTCTTCGCGACCATGGCCTAGGCCACAAGTCCACAGACCGGAAAGGCCATCGAATATTTTCCTACCTTCGGCATCAAAGTAATAAGCGCCCTTGGCTGAGGCCATCATTCTTGGCTGGTCTTTGAATTGTCGGTTGCCAGTAAATGGCATCCAATGCGCTTCGAGTTGCTCTCTACTCAGAGTCACGAGAATTCTCCTTTTTCATTTAGTACTTAATTGCTAGCTGCAGGCTCCGCTTGCACAGAGTCGCTGCCGTCCACCCCATGGCCAATGCTATCCAAGTCAGCTCGATACTGAGCAGCCAGCTCATCGTCGGGCCAAAGAATGGTAACGACATATCCGACTATCAGCGCAGAAAGAAAGGATGGAGGCATTGTTTCAAGCGCGACAAAAATGGGCCCAATAGTCTCCATCTCTTGTAAGACAAACTTACAGATCATCGACATAGAGAAACCGGTTATCATAGAGGCTATCGCCGCTCTCTCCGTAAAACGCGTCCAGAACAGAGACATCAGCATCATCGGACAGAACGTCGCTGCGATCCCCGCCCATCCGAAAATAACAAACCAGAAGATAGTTCTGTCCGGCGACAACACCGAAACTGTAATAGCTAGACCAAGAGAAACAACTGCGAAAACAATCGTTATAAGGCGACAGAGTCTCGCGGCCTGACCATCGGTCAAATCTGGATTTATCATCTTTGCGTAAAGATCATGAGTAACAGAACCCGCCGCCATAACTAACAATGATGATACGGTAGACATGATCGCAGACAACACCGCTGCCACATAAAGGCCAACTATTAGAGGCGGGAAGGTAAATTCCACCAACTCCGATAAAACATTCTGCGCCCCATTTCCCAGCACAGTATCCGGCTCAACGCCCTGGGTAGTAAAGATATAGCGACCAAGAACACCAATACTCACTGCCGAGAAATCAACCAAAAATGTAAACAACATCGCTACCCACTTGCCGCGATTAATCTGATCCTCGCTACGAATTGCGATAAGCCGGGCAAAGACTTGCGGTGAACCGAGAAAGCCAAGGCCGATTAACATCATGCCGATCACGACGGACACATTCATAAGTGTAAAACCACCGGCGCCCCACATGTTAACGAGACCGGGTTCGATGGCATACAGTCCATCGTAGATAGAACCACTATTAGACAGAGATAAATAAGCAACGAGAGGCAGCAACATCAGGCAGACCAGCATTACAGCTCCCTGAAACATGTCGGTCCAAGCTGCAGCTAGGAAACCTCCAGCTATGCAGTAGGTAGCAACTACCAGAAAACCGACTACGGCCCCTGTGTGATAATTCCAATCGAGAAAACTCTCGAAGGCAGAGCCGGTCGCGTCGATCTGCGCGGAGATGTAAATAAGTACAAAGATTGAAAGCGCGACCGAGGACACGAGTCGCAGCACATTCGTTTTCGACTTGAACCGGCTACCCATGTAGTCGATCACCGTTATTGAGTCGTATTTGTCTGTGAGGCGCTTAAAACGATTCGCCATCAGGAACCAAGCGACACCCACGCCAAATAATTCCCCTACTACGACCCAATAGGTGCTGAATCCCAGCATGGCACCCATACCCGTAAGACCCAACAATAACCATGCTGATTCGCCCGTAGCCTGTGCCGAAAAGGCGGCAACCCAGAAGCTCAGAGATTTTCCGCCAATCACGAAGTCACTCATGTTCTTGACGCGCTTCGACGCCAGATACCCCAGAAATATTAATATTCCGAAGTAGATAATAATCATCGAGTATTTCTCGAGCATGGAATTTTCTCTGTCGACTTCAGCTATAGGAGTACCTAGGTCGATAATACCTTTCAGGGCTAAAAGTTACACCCTAGCGATTAGGCAATGTATAAATTGGCAGCGCGTGGGTCTTTGCGCTGATTCTGGCAGAAGACTATAGTAGATCGCTCATTTCCAGATTCTACCGACGAGAGACAAGCCTATCACCGTGGTATTCCCCAGATGTCAGCACTAGTCCTTTCTGCCGTTCTATTTGCGGCCCTGCTGCACGCCACCTGGAACGCCCTGATTAAAGTTAGTGGCGACCGGCTCATCATCATGGGCGTAACTACGGCAACAACCTCACTGCTCGCTATACCGATCCTATTCTTTCTGCCCTTACCCGCAGCTGAGAGTTGGCCCTATTTAATTTTATCCGCCTGCGTACACACGTTTTATATGCTGGTACTTGTTAGAGCCTATGGCCTTGGCGACTTCGCCCAGGTTTATCCACTATCCCGTGGATCAGCTCCACTGCTTACCGCGACTTTAGGTTTCATCCTATTGAATGAGTCGATGAAGCTGTCGGAACTCTCTGGCATGTTGTTAATTGTGATCGGTATTTTCGGGCTCGCCCTCGAAACAAGTGCTGGCGTACTACAACTCTCGCGACCCGCCCTTTTCTATTCCCTGCTAACCGGACTCTGCATAACAGCTTATTCCTTGGTCGACGGGATCGGAGTTCGTCTATCGGGAAATAGCCTCAGCTTCATTCTATGGATGTTTTTTCTCGATGGTTTCCTCGTTCCTCTTATCGCATTTACGCGAAGACCTCGCGAAGTATTTTTCGCCACTCTAAAAAACGTATGGAAAACCGG
Organism: uncultured Gammaproteobacteria bacterium; assembly: GCA_913060495.1. Taxonomy (GTDB): domain Bacteria; phylum Pseudomonadota; class Gammaproteobacteria; order Pseudomonadales; family Pseudohongiellaceae; genus UBA9145. The sequence goes on from CAJXRP010000015.1 coordinate 37,518, forward strand.
CCTTCTAGTTTCCATTCTCTCAACAACTGGTTACGCGATCATTGTCTGGGCATTCAGTCAGGAGCGCATCGCCCCGGTTGCAGTCTTGCGCGAAACCAGCGTCCTGTTCGCCATGCTCATCTCGGCACTCATTCTCAAAGAGGCCTTTTCCGCTCTCCGCGTAATCATCGTATGTCTCATTCTCGCTGGCATACTCCTGCTTGGCCTCTGAAAAGAAGTAGCGAATTCTCACACTAGTTGGCCTATCCACCTCTTTCTTGACCCGCAGGGAAAGTATATTTTTTATATATATCAACGGGTTAATGTTTTGGCATGAATCGTGTAAGTCCATTAAGGAATGAGTAGTCAAATGTAACCTTAATGCATCCATTGCGTCTAACTCATACATCTAATAGTAAATAGAACTAGGTTGAGGCAAGAGATTGAGCGCATCTACTAACATCATCGACATGTTCACCAATCACAAGGTGGCTTCGAATCTGGTCATGATCATGATGATCTTGTCCGGCCTCTGGGCGGCTGACCGCATCAATACCCAACTCGACCCAAGCGTTGAGTTCCCCGTTGTAGTGATTCAAGCGAACTGGCCCGGCGCATCGGCCGAAGATATTGAGCAGCTCATCGTCGTTCCCGTCGAGCAACAGATCGCCAATATGACCGACCTAGAGAGCTACCGCTCCTTCAGTCGCAATGGCTCTGCAACGATTGTCGCCGTATTCTACTTCGACTCCGATATCAGCAAGAATCTAGACTTCGTAAAGAATCGCGTGACGCAGATTCGCAATTTTCCCGTAGACATGGAACCGATTCAGATCTCGCAAGAAATCGACTACGAAGAAATAGCGGTTATATCAATTAGTTCCGATGGGTCCCTGCAAGAACTCATGCCACTGGTTCGCGAGATGGAAGATGATCTCTATGCCCGCGGAATAGAAGAGATTCGCTTTGACGGTATGCCGGAAGAAGAGATTGCCATCCAAGTTAGCAGTAGCAGACTGCTTGAACTGGACACAAACCTAGAACAAATAGCGAACGAAGTGCGTCAGCGTAGCGCGAACTCCCCTGCCGGAACCGTTGGCAGAGGCCAAGCTGAAATGCAGCTACGCAGCTTAGATCAGAAGCGTGAGGTCGCAGAGTTCGAACAGATGCAAGTCGCAATCGAGACTGACGGTCGATTGGCCCGACTCACCGATATAGCAACTATCGAGAAGCGCCCCAAGGTCGGACAGCCGAAACTGTATCGCGAAGGTAAAGTCTCCATCGAGATGGAGTTGTACAGACTGACCAGTTCCGATGCAATTGATACGGCGCGCATCGTCAACGAGTGGATAGCGGAAACAGAACCGAATCTACCTCGCGGTGTTGAGATTCATAAGTATCAGGAGGCATGGCTGCTGCTTAAAGAACAGCTACGAGTAATCTTCGAGAATGGCACCTCTGGCCTTATCCTCGTACTAGTCACTCTATTCCTGTTCTTGAATGGCAGAGTGGGCTGGTGGGTGATGATGGGCATTCCCGTTAGCTTCCTTTTCGCTACGCTTATCTTCTATGGCGTCTTCGGCGGCAGCATCAATATCGTCGCTCTTATAGCTTTTATTATGGCACTGGGTATCGTCGTGGACGATGCCATCGTAGTCAGCGAGGACGCAGCCACCCTCTTCGAACAAGGAATGAGCCCTGCCGACGCGGCCGCAAACGGTGCCAAACGCATGCTGCTGCCAGTATTGGCCTCTTCCATGACTACGCTTGCTGCCTTCGTGCCACTCATACTTGCGGGTGGTGAAATGGGCGCGATCATCACCACGATCCCGATGGTGATGCTATGCGTGATCATTGCTTCCCTGATCGAATGTTTCTTCGTTCTGCCCGGCCACTTACGCCACGCCTTCGAGAATACCGATCGTAACAAGCCAAGCGCATTCCGAGAAAAATTCGACAGCTTGTTCTACTCATTTCGGGACAACTACTACCAACCACTACTCAATAAGTCACTCGCGGCGCCGGGCACAACACTTTGCGCCGCCCTCGCCTGCGTCATTCTTTCTATTAGCCTCATCGCAGGCGGCAGAGTCGGTCTTAATCTTGTTACCGGCATGAGCTTGGAGATGCTGGAAGCGAACGTGAAATTTTCCGCTCAGGCGAGCGAAGAAGATCGACAGGACTACATGCTGAGCCTAGAACAAGAACTCGAACGCATAGATGCCGAGAATGGTGGCACAAACATCAACGGCTATATCTCTAAGACCAACAGCGCGCGGCTGAATCAGGAACGCAAGACTGGCAGTCAGTATTCCTCTATAAGTATCGAATATGGTTGGGAGGAAGATCGCAGCATTCCCCCACAGGAATTCGTGAACCTGTGGCAGGCGGCTGTACCACCCTCTCCGTTGATCGAAGAGTTATATCTGGAGGTTCGTGGCGGCGCCAACAATGGTCGACCCGACCTAACACTCATCTTGAGTGGACGGGATATTCCAACGTTGAAGCAAGCCTCGGAGGAACTTCAGGATGCACTGGCCGCTTATCCTGGTGTCTCAAATGTCTACGACGATCTGCCATACGGAAAGGATCAACTCATTTACTCGATCAACTCTGCCGGAAAATCGCTAGGCATAACTACCGAGTCTCTCGGCCGACAGCTACGTGCAGCCTACAACGGCGGACGAGTCCAAATTTTCAATCAGAACGATTCGGAGCTCGAAGTCTCTGTCATGCTGCCGGACGATGAGCGAGATAGCCTGCACTCTCTCAAACAATTCCCAATTCAAACTCCTAGTGGCGAGCTTGTCGCAATGGGACTGATTGCCGACATCGAGAACCGCAGCGGCATAGATCTGATCAATCACAACAATGGCTTCATGTCGGTAGCTGTTAGCGCCAGTGTCGACCCACTGCAGAACAATACAGAGCAGGTAGTTGCGCATGTAACCGACAATGCCCTTACTCAGATCCGCGAAAAGTACAACCTCACTTCCGACCTAGGCGGCGCATCCAGACAGAACAAGGAACTACTGGATACATTGAAGACAGGTGCAATTCTAACTGTGATCTTTATCTATCTGATACTTGCCTGGTCATTTTCGTCCTATGTCTGGCCGCTAGCGGTAATGACTGCAATTCCTCTAGGACTAACCGGAGCGATAGTTGGACACTGGGTGATGGGGGCCGAAATTGGAGCGATGTCTCTGCTCGCCTTCTTCTCACTTACGGGAATAGTCGTGAATGACTCGATCATCTTAGTTAGCTTCTTCAGGCGCGAACTTGCGGCAGGCAAACCTTACCTCGATGCGATACACGACGCTTCGATATCGCGCTTCCGCGCGGTAATACTAACTTCACTGACGACTATAGCGGGCTTAGGACCTCTCATGTTCGAGACCTTTAGCTTGGCCATGTACATAGTGCCAATAGCTATAACCCTCTGTTTCGGCCTCGCCTTCTCAACGCTGCTAGTGTTGGTTGTTATCCCAGCGCTGATAGTGATGATAGAGAACACCAAGATCAAACTGCACGAATTGTCGCCTTTTACCAAGCTGCAATCCCATCAAGAAATCACTTCCGCCAGCGAAGCGAATATTGTCTAACAAACCAAACGGAAAAGATGATGAGCACTGAAAAATTGAAGAGCGTGATGAACCCACTAAAGAAACTCGGCAAGAAATTCACTGGGCTTCTACTGCTGGTCTTGTCGTTATTTTTGGGATTCATTATGGTCGCGACAGGACCGAGCGCAGAGCCTCTGGAAAAAACCGAGCGAGCCTGGCCGATATCCGTCATTACCGCGGCGCCTATCGATCTCCCCCCCACCCTACTCACTTATGGCAGGGTTGAGTCAAAGCAGGTAGCGAGCCTAAACACCAATATTTCCGCTCCAGTAAGCGAGGTCTTAGTGCGCGAAGGTGATCGCGTACAGGAAGGCGATCTACTTATCCAACTGGATGCAATGGAAGGGGAACTCACACTGAATGTTGCTCAGGCTAATCACGACCGCAACGCAGCGCTACTTGCTTCAGTGAAGACTGAGTTCGAATTGGCCAATACGCTAACGGCTCAATATCAAGAGCTGAATGATATCTCACAGTCGAAACTGGGACGCTCCTTGGATCTAAACAAGCAACACATGATTTCCGATGCGCTGCTCGACGAAGCAAGACGGGATGCAAGCCAGGTAAATATCACGCTACAACAACATCTTTCATTGGTGGCGAACTTTCCGAATAGAATCGCACAGCAGCAAGCTTCGGTGGACGAATCTGCCGCACGGTTAGGGCGAGCGAAACTAGACCTACAACAGACACAGATACGGGCTCCGTTCTCCGGCCGTGTAATTCAAAGCAGCGTCTCGAAGGGAGATAGAGTGCTAGCAGGCGCGACGCTCATCGAGATAGCAGACTACAGTGGGCTCGAAATCCGCGCCTCCGTTCCATCCGATATTGCCTTCAGACTGAATCAGGTAATGTTGCAAGCCCAGAATGTGCACGCTAGCGCTAGCGTCGACGGAAGTGAATTGAAGTTCGTTCTCGACAGACTGTCCGGTGATGTGAAAAGCGGCCAGAGTGGTATCGATGTATTCTTCAAAAGCAGCGCAGGGGAGAATCTGGATATTGGAAGGGTCTTGAACCTGACTGTAGACATGCCAATAGAGCCAAACGTCCTCGCGATGCCCGTATATGCATTGTATGAGAACCAGACCGTTTACCGAATCGATGAACAACGTTTGCAGGCAGTGCGCTACGAGACTATCGGAGACTATGTCACGGCAGACAATGAACTGAGGACTCTAATACGATCAGCTGAGATCAATGCAGGCGATCAACTGCTGGCCTCACAATTGCCGCGGGCAATCACTGGCCTCCTGATTGAACCTATCGCTAGTGATGGTGCCAGCCTAGGCATCAACTAGACCTATTCAATGAGCATTGATGTGAACCAAGATTAGATTGCTTGCGTAAATGCTCATATGAAACTTTATAGCTATCGAAATACAATACAAAAATGGCTAACGGCGATCGCCTGCCTGTTGCTACTCACACAAACCGCTCTCGGCCAGACTGGAAAACTCAGCATCGAACTTGAGCTGGGTTCGACATCGCAAGCCAAGAATGATGTCCAGATTCCTAATGATCTCAGTGGGACTCGATTTTCAGCAAAAGACATTATCGGCAATGGTCCTTGGACCAGCGCTCGACTAAATGGTCTCTACAACTTCAACGATAAGCACGCCCTACGCGTCGTACTCGCCCCATTCTCCTACAGTGAGACAGGTGTATCAGACATTCCGATACAGTACGAAAATCAAGCCTTCCAAGCGAACCAGCCGCTTAAAACAGATTACAAATTCAACTCCTGGCGCATAGGGTATCAATACCATTTCTATGAGCGTGAGAATCATGACATGTGGTTTGGAGTGACCGGTAAGATTCGAGATGCCGAGGTCAGCCTTCAGCAGCAGAACGTGAAAGCTACAAATGACAATGTTGGCTTCGTACCGCTACTGTATTTCGCAACCGAGTATAGGCTGAACAATAAATGGTCTGTATTCGCTGATATTGACGGTCTCGCCGGCGGCCCAGGAAGAGCATTCGATGTGAATGTGAAACTTAATTATGAGATCAACAACGATTGGAAACTTGGTATTGGCTATCGCGCTCTAGAGGGAGGCGTCGACAGCGACGACGTCTACAATTTTGCTTGGTTCAATTCTGTATTGATAAACCTGTCGCGCAAGTTTTAGAACTGCTAATTATGCTTAGCTAGATGATAGCTGTGCTATTCACTGCGCCGATTGCTCTGACTGTTGAGTCAAGTTCGGCTCCTCACTATCAGCTCCACAAGCGCTCAACAGAGTCAGCGAACTAAGCATTATTCCTAACGTCACTATTTTCATGCTTTCTCTTCCTGTATTGGCATTCTAAGCTTTTGATCAAATCACGTACCCGTATACCGCGACAAAATGACAGATACTGCCGACCATCGTAAATATATGAAAAATTGCGTGATTAAGTGGAATTTTCCGAATCGCATAAAGTATCGCACCTAGCGTATACGCCAGGCCTCCCGCCACTAACCAGCGCATCCCAGTAACAGGCATTTTTTCTATTAGCGGAACAATGGCAAACATGATTAGCCACCCCATAAACAAATACATCAGTGTGGACAGCAACCGATAGCGCCCAGTAAAAAACATCTTAAGAGTGATACCAGCTATTGCCATTCCCCAAGAAACACTAAAAATTATCCAACCAATTGAGCCTTCCAAGACAATCAGGGCGAAAGGAGTATAGGTGCCTGCGATCAGCAGATAGATACTGGAGTGGTCCATGATGCGCAAACGGCTGCGCCGCAGCGGAGAGCGGCTGCTATGGTAGATAGTGGAGGTAGCGTAGGTAATTACCAGAGAGCAGCCAAAGATCGCGACACTCACGATTTTCAATATGTCGCCACCGGGCACTGAGTGCAGCAACAAAGCCCCTAAGGCAATAATGCTCAGCACAAAGCCCAGAGCATGAGATGACACATTAATAGCTTCCTCTAGGTCGCTATATTGTGAAGTGCCTGTATCGGATTCCATGAATGGCAGTATGTCTGGAACTAGTAGAGCTGACCAGTCCCTCGCCTTCAATTCTCTGGTTTAGCGCCGACCTCTCTTTCACTAGCCACGACGCCCAAACCTTTGCTTGTTACCATGCTTGCTGCGCAAATTAGAGATAGCTATCGGCGAGTTCTATCCATATCGGAATCACGAAAAAAGCCGCTAAGGTTTGCACAGTAATAATATTTGCCATTAGGCTTTCGTTGCCGCCTAGTTGTCTGGCGAGAATATAGGCTGACGGTGGAGCAGGTAGCGCTGTTAGTAGCAATAAGATTACGGCAACAGAATTAGGTGTCTCGAACAGAAGACATGCAGCAAGAACCAGACCGGGCAACACAGCCAGCTTATTGACTACAGCTACTAGCAACTGCCAACTCTGCTCTCCTAGAGCAACGAACCGTATACCAGCGCCAACTGCCAACAGGCCTATAGGTAATGCAGGTTGGCTGAGAATTTCTATCACAGACTCGGCGAGTGAGGGAATAGTAAAGCCAGTGTAGCTAATAGCGATACCAGCTATGCAGGCCAAGACCAGTGGGTTTGTCGCAACTGAATTAATCACACGACTAAGCCTCTTCGTTCCGCCTTCGCCCCCACCCGTCAATGAAACCACACACAATACATTCACCAGCGGTATATAGACCGCGAGGCACAAAGCTGCCGTAGTTAGTCCTCTATCGCCATAGAGCACATCGATACAAGCGAGTCCTATATAGGTGTTGAAGCGAATACTCCCTTGATAGACGGAACTCAGGGATGATGAGTCGCTGCTGACAAGCTTGCGTAAGGACAGTATCAGCACTGTGATGACAAACAGCGCCAAAACGATAACCTTACTGATATCGCCGATGCTTGCCCAATCGAAATTGGAAGCCGACAAGCGCAGCACCAACAAAGCCGGAAAGAACACATAGTAGGTAAGTCGTTCCAGTTCTGACCAAACAGCCTGACTGGAAACTGGCGTACGACTGAGCAAAAACCCGAGCAGGATGATGGCAAATATTGGAGTAAGAGCACTTAAAATCATGGCGGCATACTAGCGTCACCTGCCTCGCAATACTAGCCTTCCTCTCAGCATAAGCCCTGACTAATAGCTCGCCGCTTGACAATAATTATAGCGAGAGAGATACTCCCGCCAAATCTAAAAAGGCTTATCTACCTGGGCCAAAAACAATACTTCTAAAAAAAACTAATCAGTACAGCCGGAGGAATTTTTCCTCTCTGGTTCGCAGTCCTACTTAATTCTTTCAAACCCAACACTCTTTAAAAGAGTTGAAATCGTATTCGACGCATCACTATGGAATATCTAGCAATCATTGCCTTCTCTATCACCGCTTGTGTGACTCCCGGCCCCAACAACGCAATGATAATGGCATCGGGGCTGAACTACGGCATCAGACGCAGCATGCCTCATTACCTAGGCATCATTCTTGGGTTCCCCACCATGGTGCTCGCCGTTGGCCTAGGGATAGCGCAAATATTTGAAGTGTATCCGGTGATGCATCTAGTCTTAAAGATTGCCGGTGCCGCCTATCTGAGCTACTTAGCCTACAAGATTGCGACAGCACCGGTGTCTGAATCCAACGAGAGCGAGGGCAATCCGTTTACCTTTCTTCAGGCTGCGGCTTTTCAATGGGTCAATCCTAAGGCATGGGTCTTAGCTGTTGGTGCCACAGTCACCTACACAACTCTCGGCGATGGCTATGTGTTGCAAGTAATTACCATCGGGCTAATATTCCTGGTTTTCGGAGCGCCCTGCATCATGCTCTGGCTATGGGGTGGTGCCTCGCTCAAGTCAATCATGCAAAACCCCAGCACGGTGCGGATCTTTAACATCACCATGGCGCTCCTACTCATTGCTTCTTTGGTCCCCGTATTCATCGAACTCTATCAACAATTTATCGCATAAAATAATAGTCACATTTAGGAAAAGGATAAGACACTATGCAATTTATGATTACAGCCTATGACGGCAAAGACGCAGGCGCGCTGGACAGACGTCTTTCTGTACGCGAAGCACACATCGAAGGAGCAAAGCAGCTAAAGGATTCCGGACACTTGATTGCGGGTGGCGCGATACTCGACGAAGCGGAGCAGATGATCGGCTCGACGATGTTTGTGGAGTTTGATTCAAAAGTGGAGCTAGACCTGTGGCTGGCTAGCGATCCTTATGTAACCGGCAACGTCTGGCAGGACATCAGCGTCCTGCCAATTCGTCTAGCGATTAAATAACTTATTCGCCGGGCTGAAGCCGCTCGAGCTTAAGCCCGATTGCTGTATTGGGGCCAAAGCCTTTCCAATATGTGTGATCGTCGTTCTGTTGCCCGCGGGTAACCGAATAGACCGCATCGGCGCCATCGGGAACAACATCTAGATAGGATAAACGACCTTCGATCTGCTTGAGATAGTGATCGAAATAAACTGTCGCGAAATGATCCATGATGTTATTCATGCGCGTATTATCCCAAACTGGGTCGGTGTAGTGACTCGCTCCAGATGTGTCTTCACTGTTCAGCAATTCAAATGGAACTGGATAAGGCGCACCCGCATTGTGACCTGCATTCTTATAGGTTAGCAGATAGCGATCACTGTTTACTGCGCCCTCGTAGATTGCCCGCACACCCTCCTCGTAACCCGCAACAGTGTCATTGTCGCCGGCTAGATAGAAAGTAGGCACATCGATGCCTGCAAGATCTTCGGTTCGCCAAAATCCAGAGGCCATGCCCCAGGGTGCGATCGCGAAACCCACCTTTATACGAGGATCGAGATTGGATCGGTAGTCAGGATTTCCCGTAGCGTGTTGATTGAGAAGTTCATTCGGCGGCGCCATTAGGGAACCGATTATTTCATCGCTGTATCCGCCACCCAGGTTGTTCACCAGACCATAGCCACCCATCGAGTAGCCGACAATACCCGTAGTCTCAGCATCCAAAAGGCCATTTAGAAAGCTGCCGGAATCATTTGAAAGATTGTCTAAAGTATCGAGCACGAAGCGCTGGTCCAGAGGACGATTGTAGAGAGTACTCTGAAAGGCCTGCTGGTCATCGTAGGTGCTGTCGGTGTGATCTATAGAGGCTACAACGTAGCCCTTGCTCGCAAGGTTCTCGCCTAGATGACTGATCAGGAAGCGATTACCGGGATAACCGTGAGAGATGATAACCAGGGGATAGCGAGCATCCATGCTGTTGGGCTCGGCGCCGCGAACTGCAGTACCCTGCAGAGTTGCAGTAATTGCTGGATTACGAGTTATCGCCTGATATTCACCGCCCGGTTCTTGATTTGCCGCAAGCTCCGCTGGATACCACACTTCTACGGTTAGGCTTCTATCGTAGACAGCAGTCTCGCCACCACGCTCCGTATTCAGAATATCTATTCTATCGGGATCGATGAATTCTAGAGTTCGAACACCGATATCGTAGTCGCCGAAGCTAGCCAATTCTGGCGCATCAGGTCTTACGATATCGATTCTATTTTCCTGGGCTACCACGCTGGAAGCCATACTGACTAACACTGCCACTAGTCCTACGAGTCTCATACCAATTGTCCTGTCATAATCAATCAAGCAATTCCCGCATTATGGATCGCCTAATGTTGATATGCCAGCGCTCGCTCTTCGGCAGTGTCAGTGTGTCCAACAAAGTCATGCAGTATCACGTATAGGCTCGGCACCAGGAACAAAGTAATTACCGTAGCGAAGAGCACTCCGAACGATAAAGAAATAGCCATTGGCACGACAAAGAAGGTTGCTGGGCTTGCGGTAACTATCAGCGGCACTAGTCCAGTAAATGTAGTCACTGACGTCAGGAAGATCGGTCTAAAACGCATCATTCCCGCAGTGGAAACTGCCTCGACCATACCCATGCCTTCATCGCGCAAACGATTGATGGAGACCACCAACACGAGGCTTGCGTTAACTACCACGCCACTCAAGGCGATGATGCCGAGCAGTGAAAAGAATACTAGATCTGCACCCATGATGAAGTGTCCAACGATGGCACCGATGGCGCCGAAGGGAATCACACTCATGATAATCAGTGGCTGGGTGTAAGACTTCAACGGTATCGCAAGCAAGGCATAGATAACCATCATCGCTAGAGGAAATGTGGAGAACAGCTCAGAGAGGGAACTCAGCTGCCGCTCTCCTTCGCCACCAACGACGAGCTCAACATCAAGGTCTCGGGCCCACTCAGCCTGATATTTCGCAATTATCTCGCGACGTATTTCCTCAGGCTTCACTGTTGTGCGATCGATATCACCGCGCACTGTAATCACGCGACGACCATCCTGCCTGTTGATGCTGGAGTAACTATTACCTAGCGAGAAATCGGCGATACTGAGGAATGGCACCTCGGCTCCACTAGGCGTTCTGATGAGCAAGTCTTCGAGATTACCCAGCGACTGACGCTCGTCTTCTGGATAACGCACCATGACTCGAATATCGTCAGAGCCACGTTGTATGCGCTGCGACTCTGCACCGTAGAATGCCTGGCGCACTTGTGTGGCCACATCGTTAAGGGTGAGCCCAAGCGTCTTGCCAGCCTCCAGTATTTGAATCTGGACTTCCTGCTTGCCTGCGCGGAAGGAGTCCGAAATATCGAACACACCCGGATAGCGAGCCAGTTCTGCGCGCAACTGGGTCGACGCGATCTTCAAATTTTCTTCGTCGCGGCCTTCGAGGCGATAGTTGATCGCATCGCCTGCCGAGAATGCATCGGAGACAAAGGTCAGCTCGAGCGCATCCGGAATCGTACCTACCTTTTCGCGCCATCTGTCACGAATCTCGGCGGAGCTTATCTTTCCTCGATCGAAGAAAGGAGCCAGATATAACACGACCTCGGCTACCTCACTGCTGCCAGCATTGCGATTTCCACCACCGCCGGGACCTCCGCGCGGTGCACGCCCGCCAACAATGGTTAACACACTCGCGATTACGCTTTCAGTTGATTCAGGAGCGGCTCCACTGGCCTTTAGGGCTAACAGTTCTTCTTCTAGCTCGGCGCTTAGTTCTAATGCCTTATCTTCGATTATGCTAATCGCTTCTTCGGTAATATAGCCAGGCACACCCACGGGCATGACTACTGTTCCCCAAACCGTGTCACCCTCTATCGAAGGCATAAACTGAAAGAGAACGCGCCCGGAAAGCATCAGCGCTACAGTTATGATGATCACACCGGTTGCAGCTGACCAAGCAGCATAGCGATACTTAAGCACTTTCTTCAGTGCACGCTCGTACCCGTGAGTAGCAAAGTACTCCATGCCGCTCGCTATCTTGCCTTGAAAATTCTGCCAAGCACTGACTAGGTAAGTACCCTCGAAAAGATACCCTGTAGTCTTTCTATGAGCGATGTGTCCGGGCAGAATCAGCTGCGACTCAACCAAACTCGCTATCAGACAGAACACTACAACCCCGCCAATCGCATTGAAGAATGCTCCCATCTGTCCGCCCAGCAGCAGTATTGGCAGGAAGGCAGCAATCGTGGTTAAAACACCGAAGATAACAGGTACCGAGACTTCCAACGTGCCCTCGATTGCCGCCTCCTCTGGAGAATAGCCTTTGCGTTCGTAAGCATGTATTCGCTCACCAACAACGATTGCATCATCCACGATGATGCCGAGCACGAGGATAAATCCCATTACTGTCAACGAGCTAATTGTCAGACCAATAGTGGGAAAGAGAGCCAGCGCGCCGGCAATCGCAATTGGTATGCCCGCTGCTACCCATATTGCAAGTTTAAAGCGCAAAAACAGTGCAAGGATAAGAAGTACGAAAATTAGCCCCGTGTAGGCGTTCGTGGCAACCGTACCAATTCTGTCCTGCGTCGCGACCGCCGAGTCGGTAATTACATTTAGCGTCATGCCCTCAGGTAGATTAAAATCGGCCGATGCCATCCAATTTCGAAGCGATCTCGCCGCACTTACAATGTCTTCATCGCCTACTCGAAGGACATCGATAATCGCAGAGTTTACGCCATTCAAACGTGCATCCAGATAGCCTTCTTCGAAGCCATCGTTTACCGTAGCGATCTGGCCTAGCCTCAGTTGCGTCCCGTCCGGATAGGACTGCACAACAATGTTCTCGTAGTCGTCCCCACTATAAACTTGCCCCTTCGTGCGTAGCAGAATTTCGCCAGATGCTGTACGAATAGTGCCACCCGGTAAATCCAGGGACGCACGGTCGATCGCTCGTGAGATCTGATCGAGAGTAAGGCCGTATTGTCGCAGCGTGAATTCCGACACTTCTATCGATATCTCGAATGGACGTATGTATTCGATATTAACCGATGAGATACCATCGATATCGATCATGTCGTTGCGAATATCTTCGGCGACTGCCTTTAAATTACTGTCAGCTGTTTCAGAGGTTAGCGCCAGTGTCATAACATTACCGCTAGCACTAAATGCTCTAACAATAGGTTTCTCCGTTTCAGCCGGGAATGTTGTAACGGCGTCTATCTTGCCCTTCACATCATTCAACACGCGATTTAAATCTGCACCACTTGTCAATTCTAATGTCGCATCGCAGCCGCCTTCGCGAGCTGTGCTGGTAAGACGCTCTATACTTTCCGCTCCATCCAGAGCCTCTTCTAGACGGAGACAAACAGCAGACTCTGATTCGGCTGGTGTCGCACCCAAATAGGCCACATTAACTTGGATCATACCGAAGTCGATGTCGGGAAATTCTTCCTGATTCAAACTGAAATAGGAAATTGTCCCGCTCGCCAAAAAGATCATCATCATCAGATTGGTGGCGACTGGGTTCTTAATAAACCATGTGATCGGAGTTCTCAAAGTTGACCTCTATCTCGAAAAATTTTTGCCTATTGAATTGGACTCTATTGTTAAATTACTTCCATTACTGGCTGTACTGACATGCCATTGACCACCGCCTGAATCGGCGAGATACAGATAAATTCACCCGGCAGGATGCCGCCGCTGATCAGCACGCGCTCTTCCTCCAAGCGGTAGATTTCAACATCGCGGTAGTGCATCTTATTTTCCGCATCCACTACCAATACCTGATTGTTGTTGCGAATAACTGATCTTGGCAATGCAATTAGGTCGTCAACGAGCTTGCCTTCGATAATCGCTTTCACATACAGACCAATAGGCAGAGGTATCTCGTCGTTCTCCATGGAAGAAGTGCCTGCGACGGGCTGCTTAACACGAATAATTGTTTGAACTGTGTTGCTGTTGGCATCGATGACTGCTTCGGTGCGCACGAGCTTGCCGGACCAGCTGTATTCATCACCACCGTAGAAACCCTTCAGGGTGACATTTGGCGCACGCTCTTCTGCTAATTCACCGCGCATGCCCAGAGGGACATCGAGAAAACCTACTTGACGGATAGCCAGAGGGATACGTACTTCAACCTCATCTGCGCCTAACAATACTGCGACGGTTTGTGCTCGATTGACGTACTGACCCAATTCGATATCCCGCGATTGAATAATCGCATCGAATGGCGCTCTAATATTGGCACGCTCCAGATCGAGTTCGGCCTGGCGATAACTCGCCTGAGCATCTGCCAGTCGTGCCGCATTTACATCTGCGGTTCGCTTCGCACCTTGCAATTGTGCATCACTAGCGAGACGCTTAACTGCCAATTCGTCGAGTCGATCCAATTCATTACTGGCAAAGGTCGCCTCGGCCTGAGCCTGCTGCATCGCCGCCATACTTCGCGCCTTGGCAGTCTCGTAGTCACTGCTCTCCAAACGCAGCAGTGTCTCACCCTCAGCCACGAAGCCACCGGCTTCCATCGCAGGCGAAATCCATTCAACCGGGCCCGCTACCGGCGCCGAAATGCTCGCAACCCGTGAGGCCTGCACCTTGCCCTGTGATTCCACATTTAACTGCACTGATTCGGCGCGAACTTCCGTTACCCGAACACTGACAGCAATGACCTCTGGAGCCGCCTCTTCTACTACAGTAGGCGTACGCAACAGAGCGGCCGCGATGAAAATGCAGCCCAACATGATACCAACGGGAACCAATATCCGCTTCATACCCAAGCTCCTATACTTAACTTCCGTGCTTCTAATTTTGAATTCATTTTTCTGTTCACGTTTATGTAGTTAACTACTATTAATACGCGGAAATAGATTAATTTCCTCGCTCTATCCGTCTCTAATCAGGCTCGCCTTGGCGCTTTATAGCTAACCTCAGCCTTAAACCTAATCGCTTCACCAACTGCCTCACGAAGCTCTTCAAAATGCTTTTGCATGGCTTCGCCAGCTAGCTCTCCATCGCGCTCGTTTATACTCACCCTCAGTGTCGTCAGCAGCCTGTCTATCGAGCCTTTCTTCAAATCGGGCCGAACCCCAAGCTTCATCATCTGCGCCACGAACTGCGCCTTCAGATCATTGCTTATAAGCCTAACGACTAGGTTATCCGCAATAGTCGACATGGCTTCCAGTAATTCTCGCCAACGGGGCTGCATCGCTTCAAAGTCATCAGACTGAGAAGCTAGTTCTACGACCAATTGTTGCAATTGGATGAGTTGCTCTGGCGATGCCCCATTAATGGCATTTTTGGTGGTCATGGCAGTCAATACAGCAAAAGTCTGCAAGAACTGATCGACAAGCAACGGATCCAGATGTTCGTCAAGTGCCATCAGCGGGCCAAGAACCGCTAAACTCGCGGCATTCACGCTTTGCACACGCGCTCCGCCTGGCTGGGTATGAATCAGCCCTAATTGCTCGAGTTGCGACAGTGCCTCACGCACAGCCCCGCGGCTGGCATCGAATCGCGCCGCGAGATCTCGCTCAGAGGGGAAGCGATCACCGCTTAAATAGCGCTGCCGAAGTATTTCGTCCCGCAGGATGTCAGCGATTTCATGACTAATTGTGTTACTTGAGGACATCGCTCGCCTATTATTTCAGGCGCTTAGCGCCAGAACCTGCACATTCTATTTGGTAGGACCAAATTGGTCGGACCAATATAGTGCCAAAATCCTATAGTGCAAGTCGCTGGAGACGAACCGAGCGATATATTTGCTGACCAGAAGAATCATGGGTTAGGAAGATGAAGCCCTATAGCCCCCCGCATAGAATCAGGAGATCAAATGAGGCTTTTAACTCGATTCGACGCTTCGGCGCACAGGATATGAACCGAGACTTCCATACCCGGCTGACGGCTTAAAATACCTAGTGCTACCCTAGGAAAGTTGCCGCGCCCACACTCCCGCGGACACCGGGCGCCAGCTTCAGTTTTACTCTCACTGAAAAGATGAATAAAACCGCGCCACTTGTGGTCGAAGCGGTTGTTCACCTCCAGCAAATCTGCTTAAATCTTACCTTCTTTCGCCCTATGGACCTTATTTGTCCCGGAAAACCAATATCAATAAATTTGGGCAGGGTTATAATCCCACCAACTTTACAAACAGCCCCCTCTCACGTCTAGGCAGATAGAAGAAAATTATTATATGGAACCGATAAAACAGTATCTGATCGATAATTTCGAAGGGGTTTTTGTCCTCGTCATTTTGGTATTCGTAAGCGCCATCGTATGGTTTGTAGAGTCAAAGCTGTCTTTTCTGAATTTCTTCTATCTACCGGTTCTGTTGAGTTCTTACTATCTGGGTATTCGCTCTGGTGTGTTGGGCGCATTCTTCACCTTTCTAGTTATCGCCATATTCGCCAGCATCTACCCGGATCGCTTCACGGCACCCATGGATATATTTGGCCTTTGGGCATCTGTACTCACTTGGGCTGGCTTCTTAATCCTGACAGCGGTCATCGTAGGTTTCACCCACCGCGAGTTACAGGAAAAGATGACCGAGGCACTGCGCTCGAAAGCTGAGGCCAGCGGCAACGCTGAACTACTCGAACAGACTATGACCACTATTCGAGAATTTGAATCCGAACTAGACTTTAAAGTAGAAGAAAGAACCCGAGTACTTGAAGAGAAGACGAAATCCATTCGAGCACACAAAGAGAAGGTAGAGGAAACGCTCTACTCAACCATGGATCCAGCTGTCGTAAAGCTGATGATCGAGGGACGCATCCGCACGGAGAATCGTCGTATCAGTGTGATGTTTTCAGATCTGAAGGGCTTCACCAAGTATTCTGAAGATCACTCCGCTGAGGTCGTGATCACCGAACTGAATAAATACCTAGCGGACATGGAAACCATCCTGCTCAACTACAACGCCCATATCGACAAGTATATGGGCGATGGCATCATGTCCGAATTCGGCGCCCCGATTCGTTATGAGAAACACCCTCTTCTTGCCGTGGCCTGCGCCTGGAAGATGCAGGAGAAAATGCAGCGAGCCAAGCATCCTTTCGAGCTACGCGTCGGCATATCAACGGGCGTCGCCACTACCGGCATCATCGGCGCAAAGCGCCAGTCATTTACGGCATTCGGCGACACTGTGAATTTAGCGTCACGCATAGAAGGCATGTGTGAGCCAGGCCGTGTCACAGTCGACGAAGCAACATTTAAGGAATGTAACGATATATTTGATTTCAGGCCTGTCTCTGGCCTTGCGTCCTATACACAATCGGGTAATCCCGCTCTAGTAGACGAGATTACAGCCCTGATCAAAGCGGTGGATGCTAATACCAAAGATGTCTCAATGCGTATTGAGCTGGCCCGCCTCTTAAGGGAAGCGAACGATCCAGAGCAGGCACATCTTCACTTGAAATTTGCCATGGAGCTCGAGCCCGGCAATAAAGATGTGAAAGTTGCCTATGCGGAAAACTCCTTAATAATGGAACAACAACGGGATCTCACAATCCGTGGTCGTCGCAGCACTGTCCACCTCTACGAAGTTGTCGCATTCAAGAACCCTCTCGAGAGAGCGCCGCAACTTCCGCCGCACCTACTAAGAGACTTACAAGAAAAACTAGACAAGCTCGTTACCTATCCAGAAGACTTCATCCTACCGGTTGAATGTATAGATGGCTCCGTTGGCTTCTCACGACTGACGGGTATCACAGCATTCCTAATCGCAGATCGCATGAACCTAGTCGATCAGGAGAAGCACGATATCCTCGAAGCTGGTTATCTGGCTGAGATCGGCAAGACCATCGTGCCGGAAAACATTTTGAACCGTAATGGCGGCTTAACCGAAGATGACTTCACGCATATCCATATGCACCCTAGAGAAGGCGTACGAAAGCTACGCAATGCCGGCTACGAAAATGAAAAAATGCTGGAACTCATCGAGTGTCATCACGAAAACTTCGATGGCTCTGGCTATCCTGCAGGGATTCAAGGCGAGAACATACCAATCGGTGCACGCATACTTGCAGTAGCCGAAGCCTATATCAGCTTAACCTCGAACCGGCCTTACCGTGATCCTTGGGATGGCAATGCCGCATTAACCGAGATCACCAAGTATATTCGCACCGGTAAGTTCGACCCCATGGTAGTGGACACATTGTCTGAGATCGTTGCCGAACTCGAAAAGAAATAGTCCAACACAGTAATTTAAGGAAAACTAACAATGAGAAACATTAGCCGAATTACAACAGTCGCCTTTCTGGCGATCGCTCTTTCAGCCTGCAGCCTGTTCGCACCCCAAACTGTTTGGATCGATGTGCGCACGCTAGATGAGTACAACGAAGACCACATCTCGAATACGGAACACATTCCTCACCTTGAGATCGCCACGCAAATTAGCGACCTTGATTTGGACAAGAACACACCGATCAAATTGTTTTGCCGCAGTGGCGTTAGAGCAGGTCTTGCGCTAACAGCTCTAGAAGATCTAGGCTACACAAACGTAGAGAACGTGGGCGGCATCGCAGATGCTAGGGAAGTTCGAAGTCAGTAACAACGCAGCAATCATGGGTTAGATACGCAAAAGGCCGCAGGGGAAATTCTATCCCTGCGGCCTTTTTTATTGCCTGTTACTATTTCCACCGCTGCAATTCATTGCTAAAAGTGTCATTTTAAAGCTGCGTTGCGCTCTGTTACTGCCAGCTTTGCGTGTAGTTTCGCACCAGACATGGCAAACTCGAAAAAAATAACACAATAGACGCCGTCAAGCGGCAGGAGCGATTCATGTATCTTTCTAAGAAACTGGTTATAAATATGCTTGCTGGCTGCACGCTAGCCTTGGCGGGAGGCACCGCTAATGCTGCCGATGCCGACGTTGCCGACGTTGCTGCGGCACTATCCCATTCCGATCGTCCCAGCGGCGACGCTGATGCTGACGCGAGGCGTAAGCCGGCAGAGGTGCTTGCTTTTGCAGGGCTTGAGAAAGGCATGGATGTTCTGGAGCTTGAGGCTGGCGGCGGCTATTACACAGAGATTCTAAGCCGTTCTGTAGGTGCAAGTGGCAGTGTGATTCTGCAACACGCACCCGGACTAATGGGATTCGTAGGCGATGGTATCGACCTTCGCACTGCCAACAATCGACTCTCGAATGTCACGGTAAGCATCACTCAGTTCGATGCTCTGGATGCCGCTGACAACTCAGTTGACATGGTGACCTGGATCCAGGGACCACACGAACTTGGCTTCGAACCAGACGGGAATAGCCTAGGTGATGCTACGGGTGCTTTCAGCGAAATTGCTAGAGTCTTAAAGCCGGGCGGCGTACTCGTTGCTTCTGATCATCTTGCCGCTGCTGGCACGGGAATTGAAGCAGGCGGCAGCTTACACCGTATTGCAGAGGGCTGGGTTAGAGACATGGCTGAAACTGCAGGACTGAGTTTTGTGAAAGCTTCGCCTGAACTATTAAATGCGGACGACCCGCTAACCGATGGAGTCTTTGCTCCCTCCATTCGCGGCAACACCAGTCAGTTTTTACATCTCTATAGAAAATAAACGACTAGAGTTTAGTCGGCAATTAATGATGCCAGTACGCGCCGCTGCCCCTCGAAGGGTCGGCGGCCGTGCATTACTAAGAAGTTATCCACTAGCGCCACATCACCTGTCTGCCAGGGAATATCGAAACTCAATTCGTCACCAATCTGTATCGCCTTCGCCATCGCCTCTGTGCTTATTTCCGAATCATCACCAAAGCGAATCGACTTTTCTGTTGCGTTGCGGGTATCTTTCCAACCACGAAATGCTGCAATTAGCTGATTAAAGAATACTTGTCGGCCATTGCTAGTCTCTTTTACTGCAGGCAAGACAGCGGTAGTTACCCGCAGACTTCCTTGCTCTAGCCATTCCCATTCATAGCCCAACTTTCGCAGCTTCTCTTCGGCTGCAATCTTGTCAGTCGTGCTTAGCGTACTGCGCCAGCTGCGCCCCTGGCCTGACTCTGGATCATCAATGTCCGGCATCACATTAGAATAGCGCACGCCCTTCTCTATGCAGTCTGCAACAAACTCTGGAGCCTGTTTTTCCAGTTCCTGCAACAAGATATCGGAACGGCACAATGGAGTCGCACCTCCGCTCTCGGCCGCTTGTTCACAATAGAAGAATAGCTTTGACGGGTATATTGGAGTCTGCGCCATCTCATGATGCAGAAAAATGGAAACAGAAGCTGGCGCTTCGTTTGCAGTGAAGACTCTTTCAGTTCGATTGCGGCGCACTGCATTGGACAGTGACTCAGCGTAAGTAAAATTCTCAAGGCCGAAGCTTTGAATCAAACGATCGAAGTCCTGATCCGAGTTAATTGGGAGTCCACGAAAGAGAATCGCACCATGACGAGACAACTGTTCTAACAATCGCTTTTTGTTTTCAAGAACCCACGCATCAACCTGAGCGAGCGTAGAAGAAGTATCTTCGGCGGCATAAATCAGAGGAAATACATCTTCGTAGTGTTGCTGCTGATCCAGCGCTATTTCTTGTAGAGAGAATGATGCCATTGCAGTTTAATCGTATATTGGATAGAAGGTATTGAACGCAGATTCACAGAACACACCTGGATCGTTAAAGCGTCGGTTTGTATTCAGCCCAGAGATCGCAGCCATCTCTTCGCTGTTTAGTTCGAAATCAAACAGCGCGAGATTCTCCTTAAGACGGTTTGGATTCACAGTCTTAGGAATCACCGCCGTATTGCGTTGCACACCCCAACGAAGAACGATCTGCGCTGGACTCTTATTTAGTCGCACCGCAGCAGCAATCACCACATCCTGCTCTAGAACCGATTCATTTTTCGAAGCCATGTCTAATGACACATAGGACAGTGCACCTAACGGCGAAAAGGCTGTAACTGCAATGTCATAATTCGCAGCAGCACGAATCAGACTCTCCTGAGTGAGATAGGGGTGCGACTCTATCTGCAACATGGCAGGCTTAATGTCGGCATAGGCCATCAGGTCATGCAACAGAGCGCTATTGTAATTACAGATACCGATGTTTTTTACCAGCCCCTTCTTCTGTAGGGCTTCCATCGCCTCCCAAGTTTCACTCAGAGGCACAGGGTCGATATGCATTGAAGGTTCGACGGCAGACGGATCGAACAACCATTCCGGCGGGTAACGCGTCTCGAAGTCAACAAACTGAAGAGATATAGGAAAGTGAATCAGATAGAGATCGAGATAGTCTACGCCCAGATCCTGAAGAGTCTTTTGACAGGCAGCCTCTACATGCTCAGCTCGATGATAAGTATTCCACAGCTTAGATGTAATCCAGAGATCTTCACGAGTACATAGGCCTTTAGCTAGCGCCATCTCTATGCCGCGACCCACCTCGATTTCATTGCCATAATCGGCCGCGCTATCCAGGTGCCGATAGCCAATCTCGATAGCGTCGCAAACTACGTTCGCCGTTGCGTCCTTGTCGATCTTCCAGAGCCCAAGCCCTACTGCCGGCATTGCACTGCCAGCTACTTTAATTGTCGATGTCATTCTCTATCCGTTTCTAATTCAAGTTGGGTGTGAATATTGTTCATTCAGCGATAGCCACTACTCTGAAAGCGCGGCTGTCAGTTTATGTTGTTCGATATATTCTGCTACTTCTATCAACCTGCCGCTGGCTATCGATTCTTGTGCAGCACTTGCAACGATCATTGCCCACAAGCCTTGCAGCGGCGTCGCACTGTCTACTGTCTTTCCTTCCAAGCGATCGAGGAATGCGCTGTGCTCGTAATAGGTCGCTCCGTGATGACCAGACTGTTCGATAATCGCAGGATAGCCTAACTTAGTTGTGCGCGAGGCCCCTTGCTCACCAAGATGCACTGAGACCGATGTGTCAGCTGCCTTTAGTTGCTGTAAGTCCACCTTCTCGCACGCTAACAACCTGCCCTCATCTCCACAAATCACAAGCTCCTCATAGAAGTCGGGACAAAACATGTTAAGGGTGAATGTGGCACGCACACCGTTGCTATAGTCGATAGTCACGAAACCATGATCATCGATATCGGATTTCTTACCATCCTTCTCGTAGTCCAGAAAGTTGACCGCCTGTCCGCCACTGGCATAAACGCGCTGCGGTGTAGCCCCGGCGAGTAAATTGATAAGGTCGAAATAGTGGCAGCATTTCTCAACCAGAGTCCCACCACTGTATTCGTTGAACTTATTCCACTGCTGTACTTTATCCAGAAAGGGTGGTCGGTACTCGCTCATACTGATGGTCTTGATGGCGCCTAGTGACTTGCGCGAAAGCGCCTCGTGAAAGGCTTCCACATATTGCGCCTTATAGCGGTATTGCAGACCAATCTGGATAAAAGAGGAATAGCTATTCGCCTGTTCGACGATTTGCGCCGCATCGGCTAGCGACGTCGCCATGGGCTTCTCTAGAAATATTGGTTTGCCAGATTTAAGGGCAACTTGCAGCACATCGAAATGGGTAAAATTCGGCGTACAGATAAATAACGCATCTGCGGCTGGATCCATGCACGCTGCTTCCAAATCATCGTAACGGACAAGACTGTCACTCGAATAAGTCTTGAATCCTGCCTCTGCCACATCGAGACTCTGCACGCTAGTATCGAAGATGCCGTGAATACTTGCGCGACCCAATGTCGCCGCGACACGCATATGTTCCTGTCCAATCGTGCCAGTTCCTATAACAACTAATTTATGGGAGGGTGGATCTATTCTATAGAGATACTTATCAGCATCGGGAATATGCTGCTGATTCGCAGCTGTCTCAAAGGAACGTAATCTTGGTTTTTTTGAATTAGTCATCTTCTCAAACGTCTCGTTCTATAGCGTCTACAGTGGCGCCAGAACCAGCACCCATCAGCATTAAAGCTGGCGTATCATGACGCGCAATCCACCACCAGACAAGTGCATTTATCGCGATAAGCAACATTACTAGCGGCCAGAACGCGGCACTCAAACCGTCGACCAGACCGATCGGCGAGAACAACAGATACAAACCTATAACGCAGGACATCAGGGTAGTCGCACAGGGAATAGCGAATCGCCATGGATGCATGTCGACCTTGTTATGGGCCGCGTAGGACCACGCATGTTCGCGCGGATAGAAGTGACCAATGACAAGCATGATACCCACTTCTACTAAAAACAGGATAGCGTAGAGATGCAAGAAGTGGATGCCCAGCAGATCGTTGAATGCGAACTGAAACAGACCATAGGCAATAATATGAAAAACGATGACGATCTTTGGACCCAGTGCTGGAACTCGCTTCGTGAACAAGCCAACCATAACGATTGCGATAACCGGAATATTATAGAAACCAGTAAAAATCCGAATGATCTGCCAGAGTCCTTCTGGCGCAAACTGCAACAGAGGCGCAACGATAAAAGAAAACAAGGCGATGACGATGCTGGCTATCTTCGCCACTCGCAGCAGTTGCGCATCACTTAACTCAACCTTCTTCATGGGAGCGTAAACATCGAGACAAAAAAGAGTCGCAGCGCTATTAAGCAGAGAGTTGAAAGAACTAAAGACTGCGCCCAGCAAGACCGCAAGAAAGAAACCAGTCGCGTAGACCGGCAACACATCTCGAATAAGTTGTGGGTAGGCTAGATCGATTGTCGCCAGTCCTTCGCCATACATATGGAAGGCGATCACGCCGGGTATCATCATCATGAATGGCACCAACACCTTAAAAAAACCTGAGAACAGCACTCCCTTCTGTCCCTCCGCGAGATTCTTCGCACCGAGAGTTCGCTGAATCACATACTGATTCGTGCACCAATAGAACAGATTCGCGAACAACATCCCCGTAAACAAGGTGCCGAACGGAGTCGGGTCTGATGAGGAACCGATCGCGTTAAGCTTCTGCGTGTCGGTACTGGTAATAATATTGAGACCCTCGCCTATGCTGCCACTACCCAATGCTGACAGGCCTAGCAAGGGAACAGCGATACCAATTATCAGCAGGCCGGCCCCATTCAGCGTATCAGAGATAGCCACGGCACGTAGACCGCCGAAAACTGCGTACACCGCGCCAACACAACCAATGCAAATAATAGTAAGCACCAATGCTTGAGAGTATGGAATATTAAACAGCGCAGGCACGTCGAATAATTGCAACACGGCAATCGAACCCGAATATAAAACCGAGGGGATCGTAACCAATCCATAACCAACCATGAATAGAATGACTGACATACGACGCACACCGTCATCGAATCTATCGTTTAAGAATTCCGGCAAGGTGGTGAACGCGCCAGCTAGGTAACGAGGAAGGAAAATAAATGCCATGCAGATAGTAGCGAAGGCGGCTGTTACCTCCCAAGCCATGCTACTCATATTAAAGCCGTAGGCCGAACCGTTAAGACCTATCAATTGTTCCGCGGACAAGTTGGTAAGCAACATCGAACCGGCGATGAAGATCGCACTCAAGCCTCGGCCCGCTAAGAAGTATCCATCCTTGGTACTAACCTCACCGCGAGTCTTGCTATAGGAGACCCAGGCGACGATGCCCATAAAGAAGATACAACTGAGAATTGTTAGAACGATTTCGTTGCTTGTCACTAGCAGTGTGGCCTTGGAACTGGGGTTTTGAGAAGAATCATACTAACAAGCGGAGCTGGCACTGCCAATGCAGTCATGAAGATTAGACGGTGCTAATTCTTAGCCATTTCACTGCGTAGGTATTCGATGGCGACACTAATCGACTCACCATCGACATCCACCAAGCGGTTTGCCTGACGCATCGCAGCATCGGGAATACTATCGATGAAGGAATCGATTGCCCGCAGAAATTCTGGCTGCTGCGCAGCATTTTTGGACGCCAAAAACATAGCATCGTAGGCAAGCAGCGCATTGCGCGGATCATCCAACAACAGTAAATCGTATGCCGCCACGCGACCATCTGTCGTATAGGCGCTAATTACATCAACCTGCCGCTCCGCCACTGCGGTGTACATGAGAGACACGTCGAAGGTGAGTTTGTCACCGAAATCCATCTTGTAAAGATCGCGCAAACGCAACCATTCGGTGCGGCCAAAAAACTCTAGATCAGAGCCTGCGGAAAGCTCAGCGGCGAAAGGTACCAAATCCTCTATCGATGTTACTCCCAGCTCTGCAGCTCGGTCGCGTCGCATAGCGAGTGCATACCGGTTCTGAAACCCAGTAAATCCTAGCGTAATCACATTCTGCTCTTCGAGGAACTCAGTGACACCCCTTTTAATTCCTTCCCTTCCTGGGTTACTTTCACGACCCATAAAATTTGCCCAGACTGTGCCGGTGTATTCAACGTAGAGATCCACGGTGCCATTGCGAATCGCCTCATACACCACCGCCGAGCCTAGACCCAAACGTTGTTCCACACTAAAACCTGCCTCTTCCAATTCTTCCGCTAGCAATCCGGCCATGATGTATTGCTCGGTGAAAGGCTTTCCCGCTATGACAAAATCGGCACGGGGCTGAGGTATCAGTCCATATAACGCGATGGAAATCACAATTGCGATAGCGCCATAAATGCTCATCCGAATTTTCTTCAGCCTCGATGAGTCCGTCGCCTCATTGCGCTCCTCAAGAAGCCACTGGATAGACGCAACCAAACCATCAAGCCCTACTGCCAAACCTGCCGATGCCAAACTGCCTACCGTAACTGCGACAAGATTGCGTGTTTGTAAGCCCGTAAAAATATAGTTGCCAAAACTGGTCGCCCCAACCAGTGTCGACAAAGTGGCCAAGCCAACGGTCCACACCATCGCAGTTCGAATGCCGGCAACAATTACCGGCATCGCTAAGGGCAATTTAACTTCTCGTAATATCTGGTTCGGAGACATACCGATACCCTTCGCCGCCTCAATCACCGACCCTGACACCGACTCCAAGCCGGTAACCGTATTGCGAACGATAGGCAGCATAGAGTAGAGAGTCAGCGCGATGAAAGCAGGGAGAAAGCCGATACGGCCACCAAGCAAAGCAACCACTAACGCAAGTATCGCAAGGCTGGGAAAGGTTTGAATGATGCTGACAACCGCAAGCAGCGGCCGCTTAACACGTGGCGATTGCTCCGCCCAAACACCCATGGGTACAGAGATAAGAATACCCATGGTGATAGCAGCGAGAGTCAGCAGTAAATGACCCTGAAAATAGGCCGGCAACAATATTAGTTGTTCTCGTAGATTCTCACTCATCGCGCATCAACTCCTCGAGACGCTGAGCTCGCAGCCTGGGCATGGCGACGATATCGCGCACATAGTCGTGAGTTGGATTATTCAACAATTCCTTAGGCGTTCCAATCTGTAGCACTACGCCCTCACGCATCACCGCGATACGATCGGCCAGCAAAAGGGCTTCGGTCATGTCATGAGTAACCATGACTACCGTTAGCTGCATATTTTTCTGAATGCTCTTGAATTCTTCCTGCAATTCGCTACGGGTAATTGGATCGAGTGCACCGAAAGGCTCATCCATCAACACCACTTCCGGTTGCGCCGCTAGGGCTCGAGCAACGCCTACACGCTGTTGCTGCCCGCCAGAAAGCTGCATTGGACTGCGATTGCCGTATTCATCAAAGGGGAGCCCCACCATCTCCAAACATTCTTCGCAGCGAGCACGGATATCTTTTGCCGACCACCGTAACAACTGCGGGACAGCTGCGACATTCTCAGCCACGGTTCGATGCGGGAACAGACCGATCCCTTGAAAAACATAGCCGATATTACGGCGCAGTTGCTCTGGATTCTGATCAAGCACATTGCTGCCATTAACCAGTATCGCTCCACTGCTAGGCTCTTCCAGGCGATTGATCATCTTCAAGGTTGTGGTCTTACCGCAGCCCGAGGCACCAATAAGACCGAGGAATTCACCGCGCTCAATGGTTAGGGAGGTATCTGCAACGGCGAGGGTAGCACCACCATCATATGATTTCTGTACGTGCTTTAGTTCAATCATTAGGGGCACCATACTAGCAAATAAATCCAAAGCATGTGCTCGACATGGCTACACGCGCTATCTTGAGTAGCCGAATAAAAGGGATTTAGGCCTTAAGTTCCAATTCAGAGGATTTCGCACTAGACTGAGTCGCAGCACAATAGCAAATCTATCCTGTCACACAGAACAGCAATTCCATGCATTTTTATCCGCTCAGTCACAACGCCCCAGAACTAGAATGAGGACGAGATGATGGAGAAAAATTTTTATTAGGGCGGCCCAAATAGTAAATAGCTCGAGCCGACGGAACTCAAGTAACTGGAGATGCACATGAATAATTTAACTTGTAAATGTATGGCGCTACTACTGAGTATTACACTGTGCCTAAACGCAATCGCCCAAGAGAGCCCAGCCATGTCAGAGAACGAAAAAGTTGTAAGAGAGTTTATTGCGTCCTGGTCACGACTCGATGCGAACGAACTCGCCGGCTATTTCACAGAAGACGGCACTTACCACAACATCCCTTCGTCAGCTGTCGAGGGCCGCGACAATATCCAACAATTCATTTCTGGCTTCATACGTCCCTGGGATAGCACCGACTGGGAAATCATCAGCCTATTAGCGGATGGTGATCTCGTTATGGTAGAGAGATTAGATAAGACAGTTGTTGCTGGAAGCTCGATAAACCTTCCTTGTTTTGGGTACTTCGAACTTGAAGACGGCAAGATCAAAATGTGGCGTGATTATTTCGATCTAGCAACGTATACAACAGCCCTCACCGACGCCCTACAAAGCAACTAGCAAAACACGAGAAAGCATTAGAACGTCGCCAAGGGATTCACGGGAGAACCCATACCCATCTCTATTCGCAGCGGAGCGGCTGTGAACATAAAGCTATAACGACCTAAATCTTTAGCAACAACTGCCACCCGACCAAAATCGAGATTATCGAAAATAGACACGCCGAGGGAGACTAACGCCAGACTGTGCAGGGGTAGAAACACGTTGGGTATACCGCTGGGCGCTACATCGTTCCACATATCGTGACCAATCATGGCGACGCCGCGTTCCTTCAAGAAATAAGCTACGTCAGCATGGTATCCAGCAACACCCTCAGATGTTGGCCACGCACCCAGTGCCTCGCGGCGCTTCCAACGACCAGTATAGAGAAGTATTACATCACCGGGCTCAACACGAACCCCTTGAATTTCTTCTAGCGCCAATAGATCGTCGTAGCTGATCGCAGTACCAGGCTCTAGCCAGCCCTGTTCCGTTGCCCTGCCCGGCAACAGAGTTGCGTCGAACAAAATACCACGGGTCACGATGCCATCTTTGTGTGCATTAATATCGCCACGGGGACAACCCCCTGCCGCTTCGACTTCTTGATAGGTAACACCGTTATAACCACTTCCCTCATACATGATATGGCAATCAAGCGCATCGAGGTGACTATGGATAGTCCCGTGGTAACTACCGCTGTACTCGTAGCGATCGGAGGCACCTGTAGGACTAACCCGAAGCACCTCTCGTGTTAACACCGCGGAGGCATCGACAGCAGGCTCCTGATTCACATCGTGAGCTAAAGACACAACTATGCCCTCTCGCACCAAGGATGCAGCTGCTATTCTCTTATCCGCAGTGATAAGGTTTGCCGCACCGAGTTCATCGTCATCCCCCCATCGACCCCAATTGGACAGTTCATCCATTGCTCGATGAAAGTCCGCCTCTGTTTCCAGAGGAGGATGAGATTGAGCTAAAACTAATTGAGTTGTAACGGCAATCAACAACACAGAAAGCCGTCTACAATAACTAGAGAGTCTGTTAAACGTCCTCATAATAAAATCCTATAGAACCTGCTATGGTCGAACGCGAACATATTTTTGTAACTTTCTCGGCGCCGGCTCTCCACCGTACAAATTACCTGCCGCATCAGCAGCAACAAACTCGGCACCGTTTCCGATTGTGAATCTAGGATCGCCTGTTGGCAGCTGAATGAAATAATTCACCCAGCCAAGATGCGCGTCGCCAATACGAATACCCATCTCCCAACCTGGATTCTGCACATCGTCAGACTCGGAATCTGCCACATAGATATTGTCATGCTGATCGAAGAAAATGCCGCTCGGCCTACCGAACTGGGTCCACTGCGCTAGGAACTCACCATCCTGATTGAACAACTGAAGGCGATTGTTCGAGCGATCACCTACAAATACTCGACCTCGCTGATCGATCGCGATGGTGTGCAGAGTCCTAAACTCACCTGGAGCATAACCCGGCTTTCCCCATTCTTTGATGAAATTGCCACGGCTATCGAACTTAACCACCCTGCCGTTGCCATTATTATTGTGGCCATCGGCAATAAACACATCGCCATTGTCACCCACCACTACATCTGCCGGCGCATTGAAATGATCTGTACCGCCACCGGATTCACCTGGCGTGCCAAGCACTAGCAAAACCTCACCAGTTGGTGAAAACTTAACAACCTGATGGCCACGCGCATCACCATCGGGAATGCGCGCATCGCTTACCGCGTCAGTTACCCAAACATTGCCGTTCGTATCCACATCGATACCGTGGGGCCAGATAAACATCCCGCCACCGAAACTCTCAACCACTTCACCTTCACTGTTAAACTTCAACACCGAGTCTAAATCGGAATCCATACACTCGTCGCCGAAGCGATCTGCTGCAGTAGCATCACAGCGCACAACTGCCCAAACATGTTCGCCATCAGGATCTACATCGAGATCACCAACCGCCCCTTGAATACGACCATTCGGCAACTGCGCCCAACCTTCGATAGTGGCATAGGGATTGGAATAGGCCTGCGATAAGGCAGCGCTTGATAGCATGAAGAATGGCAGGGCTAGAATAAGTCTTGGAAGTAACGACTTGGCTTGCATCATAATATTGCTCCGGTGAATATTTATTGATTTTCTTTAGTGTTTCTTACTTTTAGTTTTCTTCTAAAACGTTGTTGAGTTTTCCGCAATAGTTTCGTCTACCGAACAGGGCTCTTCCCCTGCCTCGATGATTTCGCAAAGCGGATGAATAACCGAAACTATTCGTCGATAAACCGATAACGCATGCGCACATCCTTCACCCGCCTAGTCTTGTTCTCTATAAGAGCAGGTCGAAAGTGTATATCGCGCACGGAACGCCAGATACTGCGCTTTGAATCAAGATCCTCGGGGCCGGTGGCGAGAACGTCAACCGAAGAAGCCTTGCCACTCGAACTCACCGAAAAGCTAACATCCGCATACTTGAAAGGATAGTCTTGCTGCCAGAACGGATTTTCGGATTGAGGCATCGGCGTCGAATCCAGCGCCTCTACCCAAGAGGTAAAGATACCGAGATGGATCTCCCCATCTTCTACAGAAGCAACCGGCTCGATTCGCTCTCTCACTTCAGCGAAGGCATCGGCGAATTTGAGATGCAAAGTCTGCGCTGGAATAACCATAGGACGCTCGAAGAACCAGAGCACGTCTTCTTCTGCTATGCCTGCCTCCAGCAACATATCCCGCGCATCACGGTAGCCGCGAGTGGCACTGCCTCTATCCGATAGCAATTGAAAATCAGATCGATAAATCTTCATCATCGCCTGAGCCTCTAGATCAGAATTCTCTTCGACGACATCCTGGATCTTATTGATCATCGAGTACGCATCACGGAGATAACCATCGCCAACAGGCCTACCCTTATCGACAACGGGAATAAGCGATGAATTTCCGAAAAATGATCTGGAACTGAAACTATTGCGATTCTGCCTCTCGAGACCAAAAGTCCCCTCCCGACGCACTAGCCGATCAATTGATTCAGAACCAAGCCCCTTAGATGCATTTAAAAAACGTACAAGGTGATACTCATTGTGAGCAACCTTGTACAACCAGGGCGCAGCCTCGAGACTGTCTTCCCCATAACTCTCCTCTACAATATCTTCTATCTCCTCAAACAGATCGCGGATTTCGAAAAAATTGCGCACTTGTTCTCGACGCTCCTCAATTGTAATTCGACTAAACAACCAGTCGATCTGATCCTGAATAGCTGAGAGTTGAAGTTCCGTGTTCTCGCTATCGATAGAAGTGTACAGATGACGGATATGCTCAAGCTGATCAGAGATTTCTTCCCAATTACCTAGAGCCAGCTGTGTAGTCATTATCGATTGCAGCAAGGGAATCAGATCCGGATGCTCAAAGCCCAGTTCAGTGCGCATCACTTGTAGCTGCCTGTTCTGTAACTGAGCAACCCGTTGGTAGTCTTCATTATCATTGAGCAGCTCGATCATACTCTTGAGGGGCTCGATCAGACTGGCGTGATAGGGACCGAATTCGAATTCCAAGTCTTCGATCTGGGCCTGATAGGCCTCTAGTTGTTCGGCGTTACCTACAACGCTTTCAATTAGCGCGCTATTTTCAGCGGCATGACTAGGAAGAGCTCCAAAGAAAAGCAGACCAAATAGAGCTAAGCTATTGATAGTAAATGCTATTTTTTTGCTCTTGCGTATAAGCATAAGGCTGACATAAAACTCAAAATTAGGGACTTCTCACATTAACTTGATCTCTGTCAGTTGTCGATACACACTATCCTCTACTCGTCATTGCAGAGAGTCAGTATTCGTCATGAATCGCAGCATTCTTCTCATTCTCCTACTTATAGCCTCCTCTTTCAGCGTGCAGGCGCAGATAGATCAAACCGATCTGTATGACATCGGTGGAGAATTTGCCTTCGTGCGTATTCAGTACGACAGCTACTACAGCGGCGGCTTCTATGGCGGCCCTTGGGCGACCGACTTCCCAGCTGCCGATGAGAATTTCCTGCGCGGTGTAGCGCGACTTTCCAATGTGCGCGTCATGGAAAAACCCATCGTACTGCGCTTCGACGACGATGAAATCTTCAACTATCCTTTCCTATACGCCTTGGAGATGGGTCGCAACGGTGGCATTTCTTTGTCTCCCACAGAAACCGAAAACCTTCGAGAATACTTATTGCGCGGCGGCTTCCTCTTAGTAGATGATTTCTGGGGCGAGCAACAGTGGGATGCTTTCTACCAAGATTTCTCCAAGCTGTTTCCAGACCGCGAAATCATCGAGCTGGACTCCAGCCATGAGATTTACCACACCTTCTATGATATCGATGGTGCGCAGATGATTCCTGGTCGTGGTGGTAGGAGAGGTTTCGGGCAAGCCGGAATGGATAACGCCAGCAATCACGCCATCCTAGATGACGACGGTCGAGTCATGGTGCTGATCAATTGGAACTCGGACATGGGAGATGGCTGGGAGCACACATTCGATCAGTGGTATCCCACCCAGTATGCCAATTCGGCATATCAGTTAGGCATAAATTATTTGATTTACTCGCTTACGCATTAATCTGCTGGCTCAAGCTCCGAGAGGTCTGACCCTAGTCCGGCTTACTTAGATAGACCTCAAGACTGATCTAATAAATAACCGCAAGCGCATACGTCAGTATTAGTGGCTTAATGCTTTGTCGTGCGTTTCTTTTCACTCTCTCGACATGACAATCGCGCAGGTAAAGCCTTGGAAGAGCTTAAGCTGTAATTGACACGTTTGGAGTATCTACAAACACGACTTATGCACCCTCTCTATTTGTTGGACCAGCAGACCTTCTGCGCAAAGGAAAAGGGTGGTTTGCTGCTCCCGTAACACAAACCACAATAAGCAATCCTGATTTACTGGGAAACGGCCCTATCGTCACTCAAACGCCCCCAACTATTGGCGTCATCAATTCTATTGGTGAAATCGTCACTCTGCAGGGCGTTGCATACGAAACAATAAAAATGACACTGACCTATCCTGAAGGTAGAACAATCACCTGGACGGATGTTGAATTTGGAGTAAGAGTCAGGTCGGAGACTTATCAAGGCAACTCTGAGAACCCAAGCAGTGTAGAAGTATTAACACAACTCGATCTGCCTTTTTGACAATAAAAAAAGCCCCGACCAGTTGGCTGAGGCTTTTTATTATTAGACACTGTGGTTCTGGGGTTCGATCAGCTATCCAACGACACCCGTTTCTTCAACTTGAGCATTGAGATCAAAACGATTCAGTGGCAATTGGCGCACCCGAGTTCCTGTTGCATTGAACACCGCATTAACTAGCGCTGGAGCAATACCTGGCGTGCCTGGCTCACCAGCTCCACCGATATCATATCCACTATTGATAACATGGGTTTCGATGGTCGGCGCCTCATTCATTCTTACCGCTTGGTAATCATGAAAGTTGCTTTGCACCACGGCCCCATTCTCAATAGTAATTTCACCATACAGCGCCGCAGTCAAACCGTAGATGATGCCAGATTCCAGTTGTGCCGCGATGCCGTCTGGCGCTACCGCGATACCTGGATCGATCACTGCAACAACCCTGTCTACCGACACATCACCCTCTGTCACCGTCACTTCAACAACTTGCGCGACGAGTGAGCCGAACGACTCCTGTAGCGAAATTCCGCGACCGCGCCCTTCAGGAAGCGGCCTACTCCACTGCGCCTCCTCTGCGACTCTAGTTAGTATTGCTAGATGCCTCGGGCTGTCCTTGAGTAAATCGGCGCGGAACTCGAACGCGTCTTTGCCAGCTGCATTGGCCACCTCATCGATAAACGATTCCGTAAAGAAGCCATGTTGCGAATGATCTACGCTACGCCACGCCCCGAAAGGTATGTGCACGGGACTGCTCACATACCCTATATCTTGAGCTGGAATTGCGTAGGGAATCAACGGCGCTTCGATTGGCTCATTCTTGTTGGTATAGGTATTTTCCCAGGCAAGAAGATTATCTTGCTCATCGAAGGCTGCACGAAAGCGACTCTGCACGGCAGGTCTGTAAAAATCCTGACGCACGTCTTCCTCTCGTGACCAAATGAGTTGCACAGGCCTGCCCACTTCTTTAGCAAGATATGCCACCTGCAGCGCCCAGTCAGGCCGCGCCTTACGTCCAAAACCACCACCCATGGATTGGTTATGCAAGGTGACATTTTCCGGATCCATGCCTAGTGTAGCTGCAATATCACGGCGGAAACCCAAGGGGTTCTGGCAACCTATCCAAACTTCACAGCGGCCATCACGAACGTCAGCAGTTGCGTTCAAAGGTTCCATGCAAGTGTGCGCCAAAAATGGCACGTGATAATCCGCATCAATTACTTTTGCCGCGCTTGAAAACGCTGAACTGGATTCGCCTTGGACGTGATCGGCCTGACGCTCAGTACCCGCTGAAATATCGCTATTGAATTGCGCAAAAATTCCATCGCTGGAGACCGACTCAAAACCCACTTCACTCCACTGCAATTTGAGCTCTTTGATTGCCTTATTTGCGGACCAGTAACTATCCGCAACAACCGCCACCGACTCAGAAGATAGAGTGTCACCGAGCATGTTGTTTACAGTCGTAGCAGGAATCACAATGACATCGATCACTCCATCTATAGAGCGTGCCGCACTATCATCAATCTCTACAAGGCTACCACCCGGCACAGGAGAGCGGACGACACTCGCGTAGACCATGTTAGGCAGCTGTATATCCATGGCAAATTTCACAGAACCATCCACCTTTGCAGGTATGTCGTGTCGTGGCTTGTGAGTACCAACGATTTTGTAATCCGCTGCATCTTTAAAAGTTGGTGTATAGGAAGGAGTCATTGCAGCGACTTCTGTTGCAAAGGCTGCGTAGGGCTCTCTTCTGTTTGTCGCCCCATGAATAAGATGACTTTTTTCGGTAAGCACTTCCGCTACCGGCACATCCCAAGCATCGGCGGCTGCTTGTTGCAGCATTTGTCTCGTGGCGGCACCAGCTGTACGCATAACCAAAGTACCGGTCGTGCGAACGCTCATACTGCCGCCAGTAATTTGCATGTTCAAGGTATCGGCAACCCGCATCATCATGCCGTCTACCGTTGGTATCACCAGATTTGGAAAGTCTATTCCGGCAAGAAGGTAACGTCGCCCAGCTGCATACATCGCATACTCACCGATTGCAGGTGCTTCTTCTAACTTTACTTGATCCCAGTCGGCATCGAGTTCCTCCGCCAACATTTGGCCTAACGCTGTTTGGGCACCTTGCCCCATTTCCGCATGAGGAATAACCGCCGTAATCACATTATCGCTATCGATCTTGACGTAGGCATGTACCAAGTTGGCACCCTCGTCGCCTAGCTTGGCGGCGAGATCTTTAACCTGATTACCCGGTCGCAAGGCAACACCCACAACGAGCCCGCCGCCTGCCACAATACCTGTTGTTATAAATGCGCGTCTGGTTAACTTAGACATGATTCACCTCCGCTCCGTCATAGAATAATTTCTCGTCTGCCTGAGACGCGATAGCAACTGAGTCGACGGATTTAATAGCGCTACGTATACGCCCGTACATACCACAGCGGCAGATGTTGCCTTGCATGGCGGAATCTATGTCGGAATCACTTGGGCTGGGGTTGCTAGCAAGCAGAGCCGAAGCAGACATCAGCTGCCCCGATTGGCAATAACCACATTGTGGTACCTGATGATCAATCCAGGCCTGCTGCAAAGGATGCAAATCACCCGATTCGGAACGTAGCCCTTCAATCGTCGTCACCTGCTTGCCCTCGATGGCGGAAATGGGAGTTACACATGAGCGTATAGCCTCACCTTCAATATGGACGGTACAGGCTCCACACTGTGCTATGCCGCAACCAAATTTCGTTCCGGTGAGCGCGAGTTGCTCACGAATTACCCATAGCAAGGGCTTGGATGGATCTACATCCACCGTCTGCTGAACACCATTCACCCAAAAGGAAGTACTCATCACTCTCTCCAGCAATTAAATTGAAAGGAATCGATTACGGCCGACCTGCTTGCACCATAACCACGCGCAGACCAAGCTATTTTCTAATTCCTGACATATTATGCATTAATTGTCAGAATGTCTATAATAACTGATCCAGATCACCTGACTAAACAAGCCATCCAAGATAGAATACAGGTCATGACGAAATCAAAACAAGCCTCAGTGCGAGCAAGCGCGAAAAAGAACACAGTGCTGGACACAGCGGCTGACGTATTTGCACAGTACGGCTTCAAACGCACGACTATGAATGATATTGCACAAGCCGCCGGTATCTCACGGCCCGCCCTGTATTTAATGTTCGACAATAAGGAACACCTGTTTCAGGAGCTAGCCGCCCACCGCATAAATTTGGCATTGGGAGAAGCTAAAGCCGTCTTGGCGGGAAAGGGAAGTGTGACCAACCGCTTCATTGACGCAATTATGGTGTTTGAGAAAACCTATTCTGAGCCTGTTGCTAATTCACCACACGGCGCTGAGCTAGTAGATGTGAACATGAGCTTAGCGGCAGATGTCATGACGAAAGGGAATTCAAAGCTCATAGCAGCCCTCGCGAAATTACTTAAGGATGCTGACGAATCCGGGGAAGTCAGCTTCGAGAATACACCTATGACTCATAAAGCATTCGTTGAACTTCTGCTGTCGTCCATTACTGGAATCAAGAAGAAAGCCGGCACAAAAGCAGAATACCGCAAGCAAACCCAACAAGTTGCACAAGTCTTTCTAAGCGCCATCATCAAATAAGACAATGGCAATTTAGAGCGTTCCATTCATAGCCTTTAATCAGAATGTCCTGCCCTTTTATTCTCTTTTATTTAGAACTAAGCATTGCTACTCTGGCTCCACTATTTTTATCACAGCCAATTGTGAAAT
Source organism: uncultured Gammaproteobacteria bacterium (assembly GCA_913060495.1). Taxonomy (GTDB): domain Bacteria; phylum Pseudomonadota; class Gammaproteobacteria; order Pseudomonadales; family Pseudohongiellaceae; genus UBA9145. Next base: position 73,968 of record CAJXRP010000015.1, read on the forward strand.
CTACACGCTCGAGTAAGCAACAATGAAATTTACCCCGTTCGACCTTGAATACACGCAATCTATCTGGGAACAGAAAGTCGAGTTCAACCTCACAGAAAGCGGCGTGCACCCGATCACCCTGCAAGAACTGATCAGCGATGATGCAGGCTTACTCGATCGCCTGCTGCGGCTTGAAATCAACTATCCCCATGTGAATGGCATTCCACCACTACGTGAGAATATCGCTGCGCTTTACGAAGGGGCAGGCACAGAGAATGTGCTGGTGACTGTAGGGGCTGTAGAGGCAAACCACATCATCATGCAAACACTGCTGGAAGATGGTGACGAGCTTGCCACGCTTACGCCAACCTACAAACAAGTGTGGGGCATTGCGGCCAATAGTAATCATGCGGTCAAACCATTTCGTTTAGATCCCGATAAAGCCTGGGCATTAGATATCGAAGACCTGCATCGTCAGGTCAATGAGAAAACCAAGATCATCGCATTGGTAAATCCTAATAATCCTACCGGCCACATCCTTACTAGTGAGGAGATGAATGAAATTGTTGCCGCGGCTGACAAGGTAGGTGCCTGGATTCTAGCCGATGAAGTCTATCGCGGCGCAGAGCGAACACAGGAACAGGAGACGCCTTCTTTCTTCGGCCTGTACGACAAAGTACTCGCTGTTGGCAGCATGAGTAAGGCATACGGCTTGCCGGGCTTACGCGTCGGCTGGGTGGTTGGCCCCGCCAACACCATCGAAGATCTATGGCGAAGACACGAGTACACAGCTATCACTGCTGGAATGATCAGCAACCATCTTGCGGCACACGCCCTTTCTGAGCCGGTGCGGCCACGCCTGCGTACTCGCGCAAGGGACTATATCAAAGCGGGCTACCCTATCTTGAAGGAATGGATGGACTCCCAAGATGGCCTGTTTTCTCACACCCCACCTCAAGCCTCTGCTGTGACGTTCATTAAATACGATCTAGACATTAACTCTACTGCTCTAATGGAAAAACTCTGCACCGAGGCAAGCGTATTCGTTGGCGCCGGAGATTCTTTTGGCATGGATAAACACATCCGCATTGCCTTCGGTCAAAATAAAGAAGTGTTGGATGAAGCATTCAGCCGAATCGAAAGAACTCTGGATAGCCTGCGTTGAGTAAGATAATCACACTAGATGAGATCAAACAGATTCTACCAAGCATTGATCTGATCCCAATTATCGAACAAGGCTTCGTCGCCTACAGTGAACAGCGCTGTGTTGTACCTCCCGTGGGAGAGCTAAGCTTCGAGAATCCGCCGGCGGATGTTCATATTAAATACGGCTACATAAAGGACGACGATTTTTACATCATTAAGGTTGCTTCCGGATTCTATGACAATCCGAAGAGCGGCTTACCTTCAAGCAATGGCCTAATGCTTTTGTTCAGTTCGAAAACTGGAGAGCTGATAGCGACCCTGCTGGATGAAGGCTACCTGACGGATGTCAGAACCGGTGTCGCAGGTGCCATTGCCGCTAAACATTTAGCCCCTCAAATAGTAAATAGCATAGGCATAGTGGGCACTGGTACTCAAGCACACATGCAGCTACGTTATTTGGCGCCCGTTATCGATTGCAGGAAGTTGCAAATATTGGGCAGAACGAATGACACAATAGACTCGTTTCGAGAATATGCAGAAATGCTGGGCTTTGAAGTTTCTGTCGCGAATAGCGGCGACGAGGTTTTGAATACCTGCAATCTAGTGGTAACTACCACACCCAGCACTAAACCGCTTTTGGATCTAGAAAACTACACAGGCAACGGAATCCACATCACCGCCGTTGGCTCCGATACGCCGGTAAAACAGGAACTAACAGAACGCTCCTTGCTACGAGCGGACTTGTTGGTGGCGGACAGTCGCTCACAGTGCGAGAGTCGTGGAGAAATTCACCATGCTATCGAGGCTGGGTTAATATCCCCCAATGACATTTTTGAGCTAGGCCATCTAATCAATGGTAATTCTGTAGGGCGGAAGAATGATCAACAAATCAGCATTTGTGATCTAACTGGCGTTGCAGTTCAGGACATACAGATCGCGAAGGCTGTGTATGACGCTACTCCAAAGTAGACTCAAATCAGGGTAATCTGACCTTTTTACCAAAACTACAACTAGGCGCTTCAACTCTAGCCAAAACCTCACTTAACTTATGAATAATTATTAAGCTAGATCTAGATCTAGAATCTAACCCATCAATAATTTTTTAGATAAAAAGGAAAACAAAGTATGTCTATTGATATTACGTTTACCCTTAGCAATGATGATTTAAAACGATTCGAAGAAATCGTAAGCAGATCCAAAGAAGCCCTTGAAGATGACGACAACGCCAAACAAGTAGAAATAGCGGCTAGGGAAATGGTCAAGCAAGCTAGACAAGTAGATCTGCCAAGATTTATTGAAGAAAGAATAATGAAGTTGGAAATACTGATAAACATGGTAAGTGACACTGAATGGAATTTGGACGAAAAAGAACGAAAAGTAGTTTTGAGCGGGTTAGCCTATTTCTGTGACCCCAACGACCTTATTCCTGATCATATACCGGGAGTAGGTTTTCTGGATGATGCCATTTATGTTGAGATCATCGTGCAAGAACTTGATGCTGAAATTCGGTCTTACAGTGAATTTTTCGAATACCGTAAGGCTGAAGAAAACCGAAGAAAGAACAAAGGCCTTGATATCGCAGTTGGAAGAGAAGATTGGCTGGCAGATAAGCGCTCTGTCTTACATTCTAGAATGCGCACACGCAGAGCTGGCAGTTCAAGTAGCACAGGATGGCGTACAAGACTATTTTAAGCATGTGATAACTAGGCTAGAAGTAAAACCAGCAAGCAAGTTAACGAAAAGTGGAGTCAGGGCAAGAATACAGCACGTTTACTCTGACTCCATTTTGAACAAATAGCGAACTAAAGTAGCCTTATTCTGCCGGCTTGAAAGCCAACAACACATTGCCAGGCACCTGGCTAAAAGATCCGTAACCAGAACCTACAAACACCATGCCAGAGCCGGCGGCGATGGAATGACTGTCGATAGAACCACCATAACCCTCAACTCCATTCACGGTTTCGAAATCAACTACCGTATCGTATTGAAACAGTTGCTCGCCAGTGTCCGAGTTGAATACGAACAAACGCCCGTCGAGTCCCGCAGTGATGACTGCCCCGTCTACAGATAACGGCGTGGCAGAGAAACCATACAGCGCTTCACAGCGTCTCAGTCTTTCGCTGCGATGGTCACCACAATCCGGCTGCACCTCATAGGACCAGCTTGGCTCGCCGCTGCCTACAAAGTAAGTGTAAATGCCGGGCTGGTTATTTTCGGTCATATTGCCAGGGTCGTTGACTGTCATGAAGGCGCGTTCGGAATCTGTAGCAATTCCCCAATGGTTGCCTCCCAAAGCTGTTCCTTCACCGACCCGCTGATTCCAGACCACCGCACCCGTAACCGGATCCAAAGCCCAGAGATCACCGGATTTTTGCCCAGCAATCAACAATTCCCTTTCACCCGCCTCTACTAGGATAGCCGGACCACCGAAGTCAAAATCTACCGAGTTGGTATCGGCAAGAACGATACAGTTAGGGCCGGCGGCGCTGCAGGAGAAATTCCACATATCATTCTCAAGCGCCTGGAAGACCCAGTTTTCTGCACCCGTTTGCAGATCTAGCGCGATAACCGAATCGCTGGTGCCGGTTGTTGGATGCGAAGTATTTTCACCAGTGGTGACGTAAATCTGGCCTCGCTCTGCATCAATCGTCGGCGTGGTCCAGATGGGGGCGCCGGAGGGACCACGCTGTTTAACACCCGTGGAACTGACCATGCCATTGTATTCGGCCGTTGGCATGGTGTGGTATTCCCACAGCTTTTCGCCGGTGCGAATATTCAGCGCGGTGACTGCGCCGTGATTATCACAGCATTCAAAATTTGGATTTCCGCCAGTCACAACACCAGAACCAGAAAGTGGCACGATGATCAAATCTTCATGAATTACCGGTGTGCCAGTAATCATTGCCTGATTGTTGGATGCTTGGCCGCTAGCGACCCAATTCACTTCACCATTTTCCGCATTGATGGAATACATCAAGCCCCGCTGATCACCAAAGACCAGCGTACCCAAGCCATCGACTAGCGAGTAGGCCATTGACGAGCGCAGGCGAGTTTCAGACTCGTAGACCCACTTGGCGCAACCACTGTTAGTGTCCAACGCAAATACTTGACCAGTATCGGTAGCCGCATAAAAAATAGTTGAGCCAACGATCACCGGCGCGGCGCGCATACTGGATGTATTCGGAAAAGCGATCGCCCAAGCCAGCTCCAACGTCGACAGGTCGGCTGTGGTGAGACCGGCTTGCGTGGCATCAAGATGGCGCGGATTGTTGCCGTCAGCTGCAGTGAAGGAGAATGATAACGTCTGTTCTAAGTCCACCGAACGGCTATCCGCTGCACACATAGAAGCCATGACCCAATCCTCAACTTCCTCTTCCGCGACCTGCTCCTGAGCCAATCCAGACTGAGCAGCGGTTATGCCAACGCTTAATAGCGCAGCCAGTGACAGATAAGATTTAAATCTTGCTTGAAGACGAGAATTAAAAAACATAAGTAATGCCTGTTCGGTGAATGTTAGTTGTTAGTGTCCTTCCAATGAAAATAACCCGTCGGCGTTGCCGACTCATTGCAAGCTGAAACCCTATGCCAAAAATACAATAATTAGAGGCATTGTGCGAACTTGGAGAGGTTTAAATTTGAGATTATGCGCTTTGGTCAGGATGACCAGAAGAAGAGAGCACGAGGAATTTTAACTAGAGCCTCGAGAAGGTCTATTCTCGAGGCTCTAGTTACAGATTCGCTCTAAGGAGTTACCGTCACAGTCATAAAGGCATCGTGATAGAGACCACCGTCATCGCCACGGCCCCATAATACGTATTCGCCAGGCTCCTCGAATGTGACCGTAGTGCCGATCATGCCGTCGGAAGGAATTTCTGGCGGTGACCAAGATAAGCCCCACGCAGAGTTAGAGCCAGGACGTGTATCTTCCCATACCTTCGGCTGAGGCGGATCGAATGTCACCTTGCCAGCGCCACGATAAACATTCCAGGAAAGGAACAAGCCATTAATCTTCTGTACCGTAGGCTTCCATGGAATCCGCAGAGCCATCTGATTCTGCACCATCTCTTCGGTAGTTCCTTCACCGCCACGTGCTGCAATAGCTCGTACAGTGTCCACCATGCTTCGAGTCCTAGGCACGCCATCGTCAATCATATGTGTAGTAAAGCTCAACGGCTCGCCCACACGGACTGTGCGTACATGTTCACCATCTACAGTATCGCCTTGAAGAGTCACTACCGGTGGGATATTCGCTCTTGATTCTGGGCTTGATGTGCCAGCACCTAAAGAACCAGTCTCCGATGCGATTACCATGTTATCCACTAGGTAATCAGGCTTCAGCGTCGCATAGGCACGGCGCGTCTCACCACGGACGGTTAATTCCCAAACCATTTCACGGTCACCCCAATCGGAGGGCACGTTCACTTCGAAGGTGAAGCGATTGCGACGAGGCATAAAATGCGTAGGCTGACCGCGATCCGCCGGACCCGGCGAGAGGAAATTATTCTCACCTACCTCTACATCAATCTCCTCTTCCCAATTCTCATTCATATAACCGAACATCAAATTGAAAGTTCCATCTTCGAGTGGGCGCCAGCCTTCGTAGGCAACTTCTATGTTTTTACCGAAATTAAATGATTCGGCCTGCGCCAAATTGATGGAAACAAATGCTACTGCAGCGAGGACAAGTGCCGTCGCCTTACGAATTACTTGATTGCTAATAATCATTATTGGCCTCCCCCCTGAAGCGCAACATCATTAACAGACTCGTCGTTTGCCGATGCGTTGCCCAGTGGTTGAACCAATGGCAGTAGGCATAGAGGGCAGCCAACCACATGGTCGTTAGGACCCAAATTCAAGTTGTTGCGACGCTTCTCCATTTCAGCGAAGAACTGCTCGTCAGTCATCGTTACCCGAATACCTAGGTCGATAAACATATTTGTTACAGAGCGGTTGCCTGAACCCTGCCAGTTTCTGGAGTCCGGCACGTTAGGATTAGTCTCTGTGTTATTCATGTAACCGACGATATGCAAGATAGTGCCCTTAGGTAGCAGAGGGGCAGAATCATCGGCATAGGCATAACCACGAACCCAGTTATGGTCGTAACCTACACAGGACAATGTCTCTACGTTATAACCCCAGATCGCCTCGAGACACATGCGCTCGCCTGGAGCATGTAAGTGTGGCTCGAAGGTAGAGATCTTAGTGTGTTCGGTCAACGTAGTGTAAGCGTGAAGCTCTTGGTCTTTCTCATCGCCGCGAATACTGATATCCACACCGTTGCCTTGGGCATTGAAGAAGGCATCTTTGAATTTCGGCGCATAGCCTACTGGATGAAAACGAAAGCCAATTTCTAAGTGAGCGTCAGTATCTCGGCCGTTAGAATGCAAATGCACGGAATCGGAAACCAAGTAGCTGCCAGCAGTTAACAAGCGGCCTGCCTCTTCATCGAAGATGTCGGCGTTACGACCCACTTCGTGTACTGGCCAAGCAAGAGAAGGTCCGGTTCGGTTGCCATTCTCATCTAGGTCAGCGGTACCCCAGATCATGTGATGAAAGATGTAAGCGCCACCAACAGTATCGCGATCCTTGGCCGCCTGATTGTTGACGTCATTTACCTCAACAACCTCAACTGACTTCACCCAGCGATCTTCTGGAATATCGATGAGCATGCTGTCAATCTCGCCCCACCAGTCTGCTGTGCCAGCAAGCTTAGTAACTGTATTACTAACTAGAACCAGGTCAGGCTCGCCCGCAGTCCATTTGACACTGTCATCGAAAACAAGCGCATCAGGTGCATCTGCTTCGTCGCCCTTCGGCGTGCCACTTCGGGCCCAAGTAGAAATAGCTGCAATTTCCTCGTCAGTTAGGGAAACATCGTTCTTAAATTCTTGAATACCGATGCCTTTCTCTACATACCAAGGCGGCATAGCGCCGGCACGGTCTCGAATAGCAGTCTTGTATTCAATCAAACCAGCGAAAGGCGCTACCTGATCGAAATCTACCAATGGCATTGGGCCAACGCCACCGTCTCTATGACAGCTCTGACAGCTGCGCTGCAGGATCGGCTCAATGTCTTTATGAAAAGTAATCTGGTCTGCCTGAGCAATCGCGGCGGCTGGCGCGGCGAGTGCTATTAACAAGCCTAGTAGATTGATAAGGTTAAATTTTTGCATCACTTGGTTCTCCTTAAGACCGACCAACAACCGTCGGCAAATTTGCTCGTATACGGTTAGTAGTAGGTGGTTTTATGAAATTCTTACGGCTTTAGCGCTTTGGCAATTCATTGATATAGATTAATAAAAGAATCTAAATATACCCATATCATGCACATTGCCATTCTTGTCTGCGCACAACAAAGTCTACTGATTCGCCGATCGCCAAGTATAGTACGAGTACTGCCCCCCTCGTTAAGGAAATTGCCACGAAAACAGCGACTAATGGGCTTAAACCCTTATCGATTATTGAAATGTCTGCATATTTCAATAATCGATAAATGCTGCAGTCAAAATAAGGGCTAATTCTGACCACTCCCCTTCAATCTGCAGCCTATCCATTAGGGTATAGCAGCCAGCCTTATTCCTTAGCTCAGCCGACTATTCAGACGCCCCTGCCGTGATTAAATGAAACCGGTGAATAACCCCCTGGGAACTGGCAGAAATTGACTAGGAAAGAGCAGTGTAAGGGAGAGAGCTTCGACAGGATCAGGGAACACTGCCCCTAGAATCAAATTTACGATAGCATTGTCCGCCGTAAGTCGTGCAACTCACTGTTGGATCCGACCCCGAAATACGACCCCGAAATAAAAGGAACTAGAAATGCCGATTAGAATTCGACAACTGCTAACCCTTATCCTAGCACTCTCACTCTGGGCTAACGCTGCCGCACAAGAAATCTCCAGAGAATCTCTAGGTCGGCCCGGGCCTTATCAGGTTGCGTATTATTCCAGCTATCCGGCAGTGGCGGAATTTAGCGCAGCTACGATTTATTTTCCTGCCAACAAGGGACAGGATTTCGCAGGGATAGCCATAGCGCCAGGATTCACAGAAACGCAGGAACATATGAGCTGGTGGGGAACGCACCTTGCCTCACACGGCTTCGCGGTTTTAACGCTTGATACCAATGAGCTACGCGATGACCCCTCTACGCGTGCAGATGCCTTGATGGCTGCAATTGGGGTACTTCGTAATGAGAGCGAACGCATGGGTGGCACATTGCGAGGAAAGATCCTTACGGACCGCATGGCGATCATGGGACATTCGATGGGAGGCGGCGGCACCTTGATTGCAGCAAACGGAAACAGCGCCGAACTGAAAGCGGCCATACCTTTCACCCCCTGGCAACCGGATGGTGATTTTTCAGAGATATCAATTCCTACATTAATCATTGCCGGTGAGAATGATCGCATCGCTGCCGTGGCCGAACATGCCGCACCTCATTTCGAGAGCCTTTCCAGCGACATTCCAAAAATGTATCTCGAGGTCAAGGGTGGCAATCACTTCATCGCCAATACCGATGTTGGTGATGCTCGACTTACACCTAATATCGACGTGCATGATCTGGTGGGCGGCATGGCGGTGGCCTGGCTAAAGCTGTTTGTCGATGGTGATGAGAATTACCGCGATGCAGTGTTTGGGGAGATACCAGTAAGCGATAGAGAAAGACTATCCAAATTAGAATTTTCGGATTAGAGAATAGCGGGAACAGATATTTTTCGAGCAAAAGTCCGGCTACTCACCCGGACTCAAAACCTTGCCTGAAGTCATCGCAACACCCGCGCCATTCTGAAACGCCACCTCGCCATTTACTAACACCACTTCAAACCCTTCAGCGAGTTGCAGCGGGTCAGAATAGCTTGCTGTCGCCCTAACAAGAGTAGGGTCGAAGATAATTAAATCGGCGGCCTTGCCCACCTCAACACTACCTCTATCCGTGACGCCGAGTAGAGCTGCCGCATAAGATGTCATCTTACGCACCGCCTCTTCTAGAGTTAGTACCGCACGGTTTACTACATATTCCTCGATAATTTTCGCAAACGTGCCATGACCTCTAGGGTGGAATCCAGTAGGACTGCCATCGGAGGAGACGGTTATATTCTCATCCATCAGCAATCTAGATTGCAGCTCATCATCCATGATGAAATAAGCGCCACTGCCCCCCTGCGGGCCAATCACGTCGATAAGAATCTCCTCAAAAGGCAGACCCAATTCCTGCTCCAAATCGGCTAGTGTTTTCCCTGTATAAGGATCAGTCGCGAGCAGCGTTGCCTCAGGACCATTGCGGATCGTTATGCGATTCACCAAATATTCTTTCAGCTCCTCTCTTCGATCACGCAGCGCTACTGCAAATTCCTCATCGGTTTTCGACCAAACGGGAAACAGTAAGGCAAGGCCTGCATAGCTGGCATTGTAGGGATAAACATCCGCGCTTAACTCTATGCCTGACTGCCGCGCCCTTTCAATTATTTCTAGAATCTCTTCGGCACGCTCACTGCCCTTTCCATAGACTGACTTAAGATGAGAAATATGTACTCTTGCATAGAGACCTTGACTCAAGAGCTCATCAATAGACTCTTCTAACTGATCGTCGTCTTCATTCCGCATATGGCTCATGATGACACGATCACGACTGCCTACCACTTTTGCCATTTCAACCAATTCAGATTCAGGAGCATGCAGACCCGGATTGTATTCAAGCCCTGTACTCAATCCGAAGGCATGGTCCAGCGAGTTATTCAGAAGCCGCAACATGCGCTGAATTTGATCGGGTCCAGGAGCCGGGTCCTGTCCTATTCCTGAAAGTTCACGCAGCGTTCCATGCCCGACAAACATAGCGAGATTCACACCAATACCGTTCTCACGTACCTGCTCTACCCACTCACCTAGGTCAGCCACATTGGGACTGTCACCATCTTGGCCTAGAGTTATAGTTGTTACACCCTGAGCGAGGAAGTTTTCAAAATCGGGAGTCTCTAAGGGATCACCGTGAGAGTGAACATCTATAAACCCAGGAGCAATGATTTTCCCCGTCGCATCGATGCTGTTATTCACCTCAGCATCCAATGCCCCGGGAGCACTAATTGCAGCAATAACACCATCGTTGATATACACGTCGGCCGCTCTAGCTGAACCACCCAAGCCATCAACTAGCTGTCCATTGCTTATTACGCTATCAAACTGAAGTGCTTCGGTACTCGGTGAATCACTGCAGGCAATCAGGCCTATAGTAATAAACAAACCTAGACCTAATATCCTTATTCTCTTTGCCATTATCAATTCTCTAGTTCGCCAAACCCTTCTGGCGGTCTCCTATGCTTAGTTCTTTGTTCATACCCATAAGCCAGCTCGATTAGCAGGCCTTCTGAATAAGGGCGACCTACAATTTGCAGGCCGGCAGGCAACCTGTCCTGCCAAAAACCCATAGGTATAGTTACAGCTGGCAAGCCCGCATCTGGCGCCAGGCGTTGATTATTATCCCCACGGTATTCTTCATTAGCTCGATCGATATGAGCAGGAGGGTTTGACCAAGTTGGAAAAATAAGCGCATCTACCTGCGCCGCATCCATCGCCTCTACGGCGTTGGCGAGCAGCTCATTGCGCTGCGGATGGTTTGGCCAGGTTGGACAGGGAACTTCCCACTCATCAGGAACCACATCTAATGGATTCTGTGCATAGAAATCAAATGAGCCCCGAGTTTCTGGAGCAATTTCTCCCGTTTCCAACACCTTGTTTACATCCAATAGAGGGGGGTTCTCAAGAGATTGAAAATATTGACCCACGTCATATCTGAACCTCCCGCAGAATGGGATCTGATCACTCAGCACCTGAAAATCTTTTATCTCCAACGGGTCAACAATGATCGCGCCCGCAGCAGTTAAATCCGCAATAGCCTGAAGAAAAATTGCTTTGATTTCTGGGTCAGCGTCTTCATGATCTACCAAGGATCTAAATACTCCTAGGCGTTTTCCCTCAAGACCACCGGCATTCAAAAAATCCAGATAGTTATTTTCGCGCTTGCCGGGCAATGTTAGTGAATCAGCGGGATCGTAACCCGCCACCACATTAAATAGCCTAGTACCATCCTCAACAGTTCGTGCCATTGGCCCGGCAATATCCCTATCGAAAACTAGCGGTATTACACCATCGCGGCTAGTCAATCCGATGGTGGAGCGAATCCCGAATAATGCAAGATGAGAAGACGGCCCTCGAATAGAGTTGCCCGTATCACTACCCATTCCCGCTACGCCAAAACTAGCAGCCACTCCAGAGGCGGTTCCTCCCGAGGAGCCAGCTGGCACGAAGTCGGCATCGTAGGCATTTGCTGTACGTCCATAGGACGAGGAAACTGTTTCTCGTGGACTAAAAGCCCATTCCGCCATATTAGTTTTAGCGAGGACGATCGCGCCCGCCTCCCGTAGCTTCCTCACCATAAAAGCATCGTCCGGTGGAAAGCTGTCTAGCAAAGCGATCGACCCCCCTGTTGTAACCATGTCATGTGTATCAAAGTTATCTTTGATAAGCACAGGAGAACAAAAAAGCTCCGGCATTACTTCGTTTCTACGCACCGCCGCATCGATTGCATCAGCTTTTTCGAGTGCCTTGGAGTTGATTTGAGTAATCGCGTTTATGTTGCGGGATTTATCATAGGCCTCAATACGCTCTATGTATCCCGCCACGATTTCGTGACAGGTGAAGTCACCTTGCACGATTGCAGACTGAATATCGGCGATGGATGCTTCAACAAAATCAAATGAAGAATCTTGAGGCGCTGCACAGGCAGCGAGTGAAGCCGACAAAGCCAACGTTAGGTAACGGGGTGCGATTCTCAACATAGTCTCTTTCTCGGCATTTATGCTTCGCTTACTGACTGAGTTCTTTCGCCACGCTGTAAAGAAATTCGTATCCGCCATACAGCGACTCTTTTAGTAGCCTCTCATCCTGACCGTGTATGCGCATGTCGTTGCGATCTACGAACAACCCCGAAGTACCATAGGTGGGTATTCCTGCACGGCGCATGCGTGCGCCATCGGTTGCACCAGTAGACATTGTCGGCATAACCGTAACGCCGGGCCACATCGCCTCAGTGACGCTCTCAACCGCAGCCATGATTTCTTCAGACAATGGAGAAGGGTCGGTGATCGAGCCACCACCGCGGTACTCAACTAAGAGATCGGGGTTATCTACTACATCGATCAATGTGTTCAAGACGTCTTGAGGATTAGAGCCAGGCAACATACGCACATTTACATTCGCAACGGCGGTTTGTGGCAGCGCATTCGGCGCATGGCCACCATCTAATAAAGTTGCTACAGCGGTGGTGCGAAGCTGCGCATTGATTGCCGCCTCGGAACTCAATCTATCGAGAGAATCTTGCGGGATAGGTGATTCAAGTAGTGCACGAAAGTCAGCGGCACGCTCACCCGTGTTGATCTCAGCCTGCCGCTGAAAGCTAACGCGCATTACATCGTTGAGCTCGACCGGAAATTTAAAATCACGAATCTTTAGCAGTGCCTCGGCCAAGTCATAGATAGCATTGTCATCTCTAGGCAATGAAGAATGTCCCCCGGGGTTCTTCGCAGTTACTCGGAACGTTGCATAAATTTTTTCGGCTATCTGAATTGTGTTCGCAAGAGGCTGCCCATCTTGCAGGAGACCGTAGCCACCTTCATTGATTGCCAGCGCACCTTGTATCAATCCAGGGTGATTCTCTAAGAGCCAGCCGATGCCGTTGCTACCACCACTCTCTTCGTCTGAAGTGAGCGCCACGACGAAGTCTCTGTTAGGAACATAGCCCTCGCGCTTAAAGCGTATGAGGTTCGCAATAAAGATTGCCCCCATCGCTTTGTCATCGATAGTGCCACGACCGTAGTAGTACTCCTCGTCTTCATTGAGAACAAAGGGGTCAAGATTCCAATCGGCACGCTCTGCTGTCACCACATCCAGATGCGCCATCATCACGATGGGCTCCTTCGCGCCGGAGCCTCGCAAACGTACTACCACATTACCCTTATGTGGCAGGGCGCCGCCAATAAAGATATCTTCCGCGGGGAAACCTGCGGCCTGCAGCCACGCCGCCATGCCCTCTGCCGCGATGGTGTTGTTCTCTTCTTCCACTGTCGTCTTGTACTCGATAAGCTCTTTATATATCTCATACAGCAACTCCCGATCATCCTCCGGGATGACACGTTGCGCGTTCGCCGTCTGAACGACCAGTAGGCTCAACACCGATAGTATTGTTAGGAAATGTGCGCTTATTCGAATTCTCATTGTCTTGTTCTCACTGTATTCGTATTGCTATTCGTGAAGGGTCAATTTAACCTTACTAAGTATCGCTGTGGTTTTCTAGCATCAGGGGCTACATATGTAGCATCTTGAGCGGTAAATAGCAGACTCTTCTTCCATCAAAGTATCTGAACAGGACATATCGCAGAAATGCTGCTTTCTATTCTTATCATTACCGCATTGGTTGCCATAACTGTCGTAATTCACTACGAGGTGTTGCGACTGCTCTGGATCACTATACCAAGATTGCAGATGAAGCACCGAGTACGGGTAATCATCGGAGTTTTCGGCACAATCTGCGCTCACATCATAGAGGTTTGGATATTCGGTCTCGCCTTCTATCTGATGATTGTCTACGGCGACTTCGGTGCTCTCGAAGGCAGGTTTGATGGCAGTCTGACTGACGCCGTGTACTTCTCGTTCACAAACTATACGACTGTCGGCTACGGAGACATCGAACCCAGTGGGGAATTAAGATTCCTAGCCGGCATGGAAGCACTTACCGGCCTCTCACTTATTACCTGGTCGGCATCGTTCATGTTTATGGAAATGATGAAGTTTTGGGAAGAATAACCAGACCAGATACAAACAAGAAATCATCAAGATAAAAAGGGGCCAGCTGGCCCCTTTTTATTTATTAATTTACAAAGCCGCCTACTGCTCTTCCATCTCCAACCTGCGCGCACCGGCCAAGATACCTGGCAGACCGTAGTTGCCTTCATGACAAGCATACTCGTAGGGTTGAGTATCCGTAGCATTGAAAGCCATCTCACCGCTCCAAGCCTCTGTATAGAAAGTCGGATCTCTAACCTCAAATTCATACAGAACCTGTTCATCTGAAAAGCGGCTAAAGCGCTCTACCACTACTCCCTCTTCTGACAACGCCGCAATATTACGTGGCGCCTGCTGTGGATGCAGGTTTCTAGTCTCAACTACCAACACATCGCCATCCCAATGCGCGATCGAATCACCCAACCAAGGCTTCCAAGCATCTGGACGGTGATCTTTATCGATAGGAATGATTCGCGCATCGTGTGCCATCTCCACCATGATCATAACGTAATCGTCTGTCTGTACGATCTGATACATATTGTTGTACAGCACATTGTTCATCGGTGGGCCACCGGTGCTACCGAATCCGATAATGCAACGCTCTCCGAGTGCACGACCTTCCGGACCGTCATTACCTCCAAACTTAGCGCGATTTTCCTGACGCAGCCTAGTTCCCTCTTCGGAATAAGGAATGCGACCGCTCTCGGGATAGGTAATCCAAGAGGTCCGGTATTCACCTTTGACATAGCCAAACGCAGAACCAGGGTCTACCCAAAAGGCGTTATAGCCACGACCTTGTCCTAGATCTTTACCTGAAGGAAGCTCGCCTTGCACCTGACCGTCATCTGTAGCCTGACGTACGTTCTGATGGTGATTCGTAGTCAGTTCACCCAGTTGCTCTAGGGGAATGGTGAGTCCGATTTCTTCGTAGTTACTGGAACGCTGCATCGTGGTTAATGAGGCATTGGTCCAGAAGCCTTGCAAATCCGGCTTGCCAGAGGCAGTCCGTGCAGGCTCGTAATCTTCTGCGGCCATTACTGAACTACTGAGGGTGATTGCCGCGATGGTGATTAGTTTCTTGAACATAATCATTGTGTTAGTTCTCCGTGAGACCGATGTTCCAGTCCTGCTCTCTCTAATGAAAGCTCTATAGATGTAAGCTATTGAAATTAAACCACTACATTGCATTAATCAAGCGCTATTCGGTCTGCCGGGCCGGCCATCTGTTACAAATTGAAATGGCCTTAAAGACCTAAAGAGGGCATTGTTAGATTAACTATTCAAGCACACCACTTGAACCGATTGCGATAGACAAGCGACCTATTAGTATCGGGTAACTATTATGCACAACTTAAAAGAACGCAGCTTTAACGAATGGCTCGTTATCGAGAGTCAGCGTGGAGAAAAAGAGGCGTTCAATACATTGATTCAAAACTGGGAGCAGCGCTATTTCCTGTACGCCTTGAATCGGCTAAAGAGTCGGGACGCGGCAAAAGATGTGACACAAGAAAGCCTGATTTCCATTAGTAAGGGGCTGCGCAAATTATCCGACCCTGCGAGTTTTCCGAAATGGAGCTTCCGTATAGTAGAGAGGCGCTGCGTTGACTGGTTACGCAAAATGATACGCGAACGCGAATTCATTCAAGCACAGGAAGAACTGCCTGAGATTCCAATTCACGACGGCATCGAAGACAAATTAAGCGTCGAACAACTGTTGTCAAAGATGGATTCCAGACTAGCAATAATTCTTAGACTTTATTATCTGGAAGCATTAACAATTCAGGAAATAGCCGAAGTCAGCGATGTGCCCAGCGGCACCGTGAAGTCTCGACTTTTTTACGCACGCAAGATGATGACAAAATTACTGGAGAATGATCATGAGTGATATAGACGAGAAGATCCGCAAGGCTTTAGCAGCAGAAGATAAAAAAGCGATCGATGAGATAGATGATGGTGCCGGCCTATTCGAATTGATCGGTCTTACCTTCAAGGGGAAACAGGCATGGATGAGTTACTACATGTACCTTCTTGGACTGGTGATAACCGCCGCCTTGGTCTACTTCGTGATTCAGTATCTCGGTGCCACCGATATAAAGACCAGCTTAAACTGGGCCTTACTGATCCTCGGCTGCCTCTTCATAATTACCATGATTAAAATATTAGGCTGGCAGCAAATACAAAAGGCCGAACTGATGCGGGAGATCAAACGGCTGGAGATGCGCATTATGTTAGTCACGGAGAAAAATCAGAGGTAGGGTTCTG
>CAJXRP010000016.1 GCA_913060495.1 uncultured Gammaproteobacteria bacterium
AAAAGAATGTAAGTAACAGAAAACCCACGGAGCAATAGCTTGCGTGGGTTTTTTTTGATTCCAATTTGGATTCTTATTATGTTGAACCTGAGAAACTAACGAAGTGAACAGTCTTGGCTCCCCTAGCTTGCGATGGCCTTGCCGTTAGCGAGCATCGCGTTGATGAGTTCGGGTAGCTTGTCGGTATCGTAGGGCTTCGATATACAAGTGATGTTTTCCGACTCGTCGATCTTGTCCTTGAGGATTTGCTGCGTATAGCCTGTCGCCAGAAGAATTGGTGTGGCTGGTTTCTCTAATAGAATGCGCTTTGCCATATCGATTCCATTCATGCCGCCAGGCATCATGATGTCTGAAAAAACTAGATCGATATTCGGGTTGTTATTAAACCGCTCCAAGCCTGAGTTGCCATCGTTAGCGGCTATTACTTCAAAGCCAGCCTCCAGCAACATCTGTGTGGCAACGTCTCTTACACCGGAATCGTCCTCGACCAAGAGAATGGTGCCGGTGTATTGTTCCGGCGCTTTCCCATCTCCAGTATCCGTGTGTTGGGACTCGGCTATTCCCTTCGTCAGTGGTAGATGCAGAGTGAATGTTGTCCACTCGCCGCTGCGGCTTTTTACCGATATGTTGCCACCCGATTGTTGCAAGAACCCGAACGCAGTACTAAGACCGAAACCGGATCCTTCGCCCATTGCTTTGGTCGTGAAGAAGGGGTCGAATATTTTGTCTTGGATTTCGGCAGGGATGCCCATGCCGTTATCGGTAACTGTTAGTTCGACATAGTCGGTCTCGCCCCCATGTGAAGTTGCATCGGCGATCGAATCGCTGAGTATTACGCGCCTTGCCGCGATTGTGATTTGACCACCCTCAGGCATCGCGTCTTTTGCGTTTACGCACAAATTTACGATAACGTTCTCGAATTGAGTTCTGTCGATCTTCACCGTATTGCTGTCTTCACTCAGCAATAGTTTTAGGTCGATATCTTCGCCAATTACGCCGTTAAGAAACGATTCCATATCGGTAAGAACTTCATTGATATCTTCGGTCTTGCTTAGCAGAGCCTGCTCTCTCGAGAAACTGAGTAATCTCTTGTTCAAGTCGGCGCCGTTTTTTGCGGCCTTTACTAAATTATCGATTATCTCTATCTCGCCAACACGTCCATCGCTAGTCAGGCGACGCTTGAGAAATTGTAGATTGCCCATGATGACGGTTAGCATATTATTAAAATCGTGTGCTACACCGCCCGTGATTCGACCTATCGCTTCCATTTTTTGCGACTGCAGAAGTTTCGATTCCATCTCCAATTGATTCGTCATATCAGAGAAACTCACCACCGCACCGATAAGGCTTCCTACCTCAGTAATAGGCCTGCAGGAGAAACTCACAGGGAGAACTACCTGGTCTTTTCCGCAGAACACTCCGGTTACACTTTGCACTGACTGGCCTTGAAGTAAACAAAGATTTAGCGACTTGCGTGTGGCAGCCTCTTTGCCTGTTTCCGTGGTGCTGCGACAGATGATGTCTAGTGCATTCTCGCCGATGATTTCGGATTGCTTGAGTTGCAATAGCTGCAATGCCATCGCATTGACGAAGGTTATATTGCCGATGTTATTGATGCCAAAAATGCCCTCACCCACCGCATCGAGTAACAGTAATTTTTCCTTTGCAGCCATAGCCAATTTGTTATCACTGTCCTGCTTTTCTGCTAGAAGGTCCTCTTCGCGTTTGATGCGTGTTATGAGTTCCTCTTCTCGTTGCTTGAGAGTCTCGGCTTCGTTACCTAACTCTATATCGAGCTCAGTGTTGCGCAGGCGCAGTTTAATGCTTCGGTTTAGGTCTCGGCCAATACGCATTGCCATGAAATAGGCGAAGATAAATATTGTGGCTAGCGAACTGGCAATCTGTATGTCTTGCTGTGAACCCATATAGATTGAAAAGGCGATATTCAAAGAGACAGCGGGAATAGCAAAAGTCAGGAACAGTTTTCGGTTAACAGACAGGACGATGGTGGCGTTCGCAACCATCAAGCAGAACCAGATCAGCGTCGCTCCCTTAGGAGGGACGACTAACTCCGCCGCACTAACTGGTGCGAGCAACCAGGTTGAGCCCCAGATCAGTCCTGAGAGCAATACCATGGCGAGTAGGAAGCGTTCTCGAGACTTTATATTCTCAGATGTCGAGGCTACGCTGACTTGTGAGCGCCCGAGTAGGTAGAACAGACCACAGCTGAGGAGAAGTACGCCGATCCAAAAATAGGTGCCGAGATAGATTTTTTCAGCGAAAGCGAATGCAAACAGCACGAGCATGGTGCCAGCAGCGGCATCTACGCCGAGAATAACGGGGAGTTGCCGAAACACCGAGTCGATCTGCGCGCGATGTACGACCTCGCCTTGAGGGTCTGTGGTGCTAGTGCTTTTTGAGCGCTCCATCATACTAGTCATAATATTGCTCTTGAGAAGAGAAATTTGTTATGCAAAGCGTAGCTGGTAGAGACCAAAGCAGTAATTAGGGGTGAGCCGTGAGTCTCGCTTGGGCTAGACTACCACGAAAAATAGGGGATGTGAGTAGTTGACGGCGAATTGTAGCGCTATAGCTATCGGGCGGTGGGGGTATTGTGGCGAAAATTCTGCTCTGGAGAATAAAAAGGGCCTCACTGCCTAGCTTGTGAGCTAGTCGGTGAGACCCTTTCAATTTACGAGCATAGCGCGAAATTACTTCCAGGCGCTGGCTGCTGCGTTTGGATCGGACTCGAGGAAGCGAATCAGGTCGGCGTGGAATAACTCAGGTATCTCTATCTGAGGAGCGTGCCCTACATTTGGATAGAGCAAAATGGTTGAGTTCTGTAGCTCATTATTCACATTGTGCGCGAGTGCTGGGAAGTCATCGACTAGACCGTCTTCCTCACCGCCTACAACCAGTGCTTTCGTCGCAATATGCTGCCAATCATAGACGACTGGATCGTCATACAGCATCTGGCCCTGCAATCTGCGAACCTGGGCTAGACGAGGCCATGCGCCACTCATAGTCTGGCCGAATTGGCGACGCACAAATTCTAAATGCTCAGGTGGCCAGCGTAGCGGAAAGTAGCGCTGATGCCCGCGCAGGATAGATTGGTAAGTAGTGGCTCCGCCACCGACGAAGGGGTCGCTCCAGGGTCGGCTCTGACGTTGATCGGTAAGACCGATCTGATTCACCATAACAACGTGAGTCGTAACGTCTGGATACATCATCGCGAAGCGGCTAACAGTCATTCCGCCCATAGAATGGCCAACGATGGCGACTTCATCAATTTCAAGTTCATCTAGCAAGGCCTTCATATTTGCTGCGACGAAATTGAAGCTATAAGGAAGAATTGGCTTAGATGATTTGCCGTAGCCGATTCTATCTACGGCGATGATGCGAAATCCAGCCGCGGACAATGCCTTGAAAGTGGGTGTATAGGCTTCGGAATAGAAGTTCATGCCATGCTGCCAAAACACCGTCTGACCGTTTGAGCGGCCACTAGGAGGCACATCCATATAGGCCATGCGGATATCTTGCTGAAAGCGATTTAGTTCCAGAAAGTGCACGGGGTAGGGATAGGGGATCTCTTCGAAATTTGCGGAAACAGAGCCCCAATGTGCTGGAGCCTCTGCGGGCGCTACCTCTGGCCAATCTGTCTGAGCCAGGCTGGCGGATGAGGCCAGACTCAGCAAAAACGCGCCAATTGATAGGATTACTCGTTGTTTTAGCTTGAACATATTCAACATACCTAAGTTATGAAAAAAGTTATGAAAATAATTTTTTATAGGGCACTGATACTTATGGAGCGGTAGAGTATTCCAGATTGCGGGGAATGTTTCAAAAGGTGTTGTGTATCAATTGCATCAATCGAGGGGAGCGGCGGCGAATCTGCGCCGAAGCGATGGCTGCCGATTCCAGGGAACCGGTAGCCTCGCCGACTAGCACAGAGGCTAATCTTCTTTCATGCAGCGGGGGTCGGTGTTCTGGATGTTGGCAATAGTTTCACGGTCGATTGGAAGCGGGGCGCAGCCATGACCTGTGCCACAGATCAGATCCCATTCGGGTGTTGCTAGCATGTGACATCCGAAGCAGTTGCCGCCGAAACGATTTACCACTTCAGTTGTGCCACGAACGGCGATCTCGGAACCGGCTTCAGAGACGGTAAGCTCAAAGAATTCCCAGTCGTTTGTTTCCTCATTCCAGCCTTCCTGATGCTTGATCATCACCTCGGTAGGGACCAATGAGACAACCGAGCCTGCTGGATAGTCTCCACCGGTTTCGGAATTTGCAACGGCGACTGTGGCGTCAAGGTCCCCGAGCATATTGTCCACGAAGAAGGCGCCAGTTGACGATTTGGTCATTTCAGTAAGGCACTTAAAAAGAGCGTCTGTCACGTCAAGCTGCTTGTCAGCGTCTTGGGAATTACTTTGGCTTATGGCTGTTAGCGAAAAACAGAGTAGTAGAGCCATCTTGATGGACTTAAATGGTACCAGGGATTTCATTTCTTTCTCCTAAATTTTTTATCGAGCGCTTGTTCGAGCTGCATGGTATTGGGTCTGACCTGATCTTGCAAAGGAAAGCGCAGCGCAGGCGAGAGTAGCGGCTATGAATTGTGTATGGACTCTATGCCTAGCTGCGCCTATTCTTCACCAAAGAAGAGGAGCGTCCAGCTCACTGGGAGAATGTTTATGTCAAAGTTTACTGTTGTGTCTTTTATGCTGTCGATGCTGCTGACAGTCCAAGTCAATGCTCAGGTCGATGCCGACGATCTCTATGATCTTGTGGAGCATAACTACGCTGACAATGATGGCGTCAATATTCACTACGTGAGTCTGGGGGAAGGGCCCCTGCTTATCTTCATTCACGGTTTTCCGAATCAATGGTATGACTGGCGCTATCAGATGGCGGCGCTGGCGGATGACTACCAGGTGGTTGCGATCTCGCTGCGCGGTTACAACCGCAGCGATAAGCCAGAAGGTGTCGAGAACTATGAGTTGCCGCATTTGACGTCGGATGTGGTGGCGGTGATGGATGATCTAGGAGCGCAGAGCGCCACCATAGTCGGTCACGATTGGGGAGGCATCATCGCCTGGAGCTTCGCCGAGACCTATCCAGAAAAGACTGAAAATTTAGTGATCTTTAATCGGCCACATCCGCGCTCACGCAAGCGTGAGATGGCACTCAACAATGAGCAGAAAGAGCGCAGTGCCTATATAGCTAGGTTTACCAACAGTGAGGGGGACCTTGGTGGCATGGACGCGGAGCGTCGCGCACAGAGTCATCAGGGTACGGTGTGGTACGAGCGCTATCTCGGTGCTTATCAGCGATCAGACTACGAAGCGATGCTGAACTACTACCGAGCCTACTACCCGAAGCCGCCTTGGATGGTGGATGAATCGCCGATCGTACCTATTCAGGTCGCGGTGTTGGAGTTTCATGGATTAGAGGATGGTGCCTACGTTAACGAGTCGCTCAACGACACTTGGGAATCCATGGGGCGCGACTTCACATTGGTTACGCTGCCGGGTATAGGCCACAACTCACAGAATACCGGTGACATTCAGTTCGTTACTACCATGCTGCGCTCTTGGTTAGAGATGCAGAAAAGTAGGTAGTGAGTGTGGCGCGTGTCTTTACAGTATTGATTAGGCCGAATTTTTCGACGCGTTAATATTGCCGTAGAGTGAGCGCACGACCATCTTCTCGAAGTCTTCGATACGCGGATCATCTTCATCCTTGCGTCTCAGTTCGTTGATTTTCATCAAGGCGAACTGCTGAGTAACTAGAAGTGGTAGCACAATGCGCTCGCGTAGTTCGATGCTGAGTCTAGCTCGAGGGTTATCCTCTAGCAGGAAGTCTTGTTCGGCCACTTTTAGAACCATCTTATTAGTAAGCTCATGCTCCGCGTGAATCATCTTCCAGAAATCGCCGAAGCGTTCATCATTGATCATATAACGGGTCAAATGAAAGTTGGTTTTGGCGAGGTTTTGCATTCCGTTAGCGATCAATGCGCGAAAGAACCCCGAGTCTTTGTAGAGCTGGATGCAGTTGTCGAGTTGTCCCGCTTTTTCCTGTGCGGCTAACGCGGTGCCTAGGCCATAGTAACCGGGCACGTTCTGTTTTAGCTGCGCCCATGCTCCAACGAAAGGTATCGCTCGAAGGTCTTCGAATTTCAATTCGGAGCTATTGCCTCTCTTCGCCGGACGACTGCCGATGTTAGTCATATTGTAGTAGTGCAGCGTACTCATCTCTTCCAGATAGGGAAGAAACAACTCGTGTTGCTTCAAAGATTCATATTTTTTCAGGCTTGCAGTGGCTAGCGACTCGATCAGACTGCTTTGGCCTGCGTTCAATTCTCGCTCAGGGCGATCATAGAGATTGTTTTCCAAGCCGGCAGCGAGCAGCAGGCTCAAGTTGTGCTGTGCCGCAGGTTTCACACCATAGTTAGAGCTTATAGTCTGTCCCTGCACGGTCATCTGAATTTCGTTGCTTTCAATCTTCTTACCCAGCGCTGCATAGAATAGATAAGCGTTGCCGCCGCCACGCGCCGTAGGGCCGCCGCGGCCATCGAAGAATATGACTTCGATGCCTGCTTCTCTAGATACAGCCGTTAGGTCTTCTTTGGCTTTATAGATAGCCCAATTTGCCATCAGGTAGCCGCCGTCTTTTGTGCCATCGGAGAAACCCAACATGATTGTTTGTCGATTGCCGCGATTGGCTAGGTGTTTCTTGTATACCGGGTTGCTATAAATACTGCGCATGGACTCGCCAGCATTATCCAGATCGTTAATCGATTCAAATAAGGGCACGATGTCGACGTTGAGCGCCTTGTCTTGCCAACCACATAGTTGGAAGAAGGCATAGACTCGTGCCATATCAATCGGTCCGTGGCAGTTGCTAATAATATAGCGGTGGCATCCCTGCTCTCCGTTGAGAGTTTGAATGTCATCGATCAGCGCGAACGAGCCAATAGTATCCAGCAAGACGTCATCATCGAGTGAAGGGACTTCAGCAGTTCCAGATACGTTCAGCAATTTCTCTACCTGCTCGGCCTCGCTAAGAGTATCTAAGCCGACTAAAAGTGACGAATTCTCTGCAATGACTGCGTCGAATGCGCGGGAAATAACGCGGCTATCCTGACGAATATCGAGGCTCGCGAAATAGAAACCGAACAGAGTTACCTTGCGTCTAAAGGAACGGAGCTGGTCTATGAATAGACTCTGATTTTGCTTTACGAGGATAGTCTCTATCTCATCAAGCTTCGTGATCAAGGCTTCGGCATCGAGCGTGTAGACAGGCTTGCTCTCGGACATTTCGTCGTGCAGTTGTTTCTCGATCTCATCGAGAATCTTGTAAGTCCCCTTGAAGGTTAGGCGCCGCTTAAGCTCGCGCACATCACGGTGGTAGCAGCTTGCTATGCTGTAGCGAAGCTTTGCGGCGACACGATGCGTTGTGTCGACATTCACGAAGGGGTTGCCGTCACGATCGCCGCCGGGCCAGAAACCAATGGTCATAAGTTTCTGATTCTCGAGCACATCGCGTTCATAGCGGCCCGCGAACTTATCGATTATCTGCCCCATTACTGGGTAGAAAATATTGCCCAAATACCAGCTGAGTAGCACGGCCTCATCATAGGGAGAGGGCTTGGTCTTGCGTGAGAATGGAGTGTTGCCTAACTGCTGCAGAAGCTGTCTCACCTCGGAATTGTCGTTGCGAGCGATAGCGCGCGTTAAATCATTGATGATTGCGAGAACTGTGCCGGGATAAAACTGTGTGGGATGTGCGGTTAGCGTTACGCGTATGCCAAATTTTTTGAGAATCTCCGAGAACTGTTCGCTAAGGTTTTCCGATTCGACTTTCTCAACCACGGTCTGCAGAATTTTAAGCTTGTCCACCTGATGCATTTTTCGATACGCCGCATCTTCAATAGCATCAACTAGAACTACCTGCCTTTCAACGTATTGAATGACTTTAAAGAGAAAGTTATTTTTATCAGTATCAGAGAAATGCGGTTTGTGTAGGTCGAAAAATTCTTCGATGATTGCGTCTGGGCTCTTCCCCTCGATAAGACCCTGCTGGCAGGCGGCGTCCAGCAAAGGTAATAGCAGTCCAGTCTTTTCTACGGCATCGAGTGGCAGAGTGAGAAACAGGCCGTTATACAGTTGGTAGTTTAGGCCAATCAGTTCTTCGAATTTGTTGGATAGTGAATCAGTCATCGTTGTCCATTGTTAGCTAGTGCGTGGTTCTCAATAAAGATCTATTTCTGTTCGGCATGTGCCTGAATAAATTTTGTTGTGAGCGAGCTGTCATTCAATCGAACAGATCGAGTTCGATGATATTGGCCATAGCGGCATAACCGGCATCATTGGGGTGCAAATTGTCTTCGGTAAATTCGGGAAGAATGCGACTCGGATTGGCGGGATCCTGCACTGCCTTCTCAAAGTCGATAACGCCATCGAACTCGCCGCTGCGAATGAAGGCATTGACTTGCTGCCGCACGAGTTCGCCCTCGGGCGTGAAGTAGGCTGCGCCTTCATAAGGAGTGAGAGTGGCGCCAATAATTTTAATTTCTCTGGTATGAGCGCGGGCGATGATCTGCTGATAGCCGGCGATGATTTCTGCTGCAGATATTAAACTGCCACTGGGTGACATACCGATGTCGTTAATGCCTTCCATTAGAACCATATGAGTTACCTTGCTAAGTGCTAGCACATCGCGCTCGAAGCGTGCCTGCAGGTTTTCACCGAAACGTGAATTGCCTTCTGTAGTAACCCTATTGCCACTTATGCCTGCATTAACAACGGCAAATTTTTGCGTGTCGTTGTCTGCGAAGAGTCTTCTCGAGAAATGATTTGGCCAACGCTGATTAGCGCTTGTGGTAGATCCCCAGCCATCGGTTATGGAGTCTCCCACCACTGCTATTGCGGAAATTGATTCAGAGCTTATTACATCGATGGCGGTCAATAGAGGCCATGCGACGGTCTCTGTTTGATTGCTCAATTGCTGCGAGCGGGTTTGATCGCCATTGCCGGATATATAGTTGGTTTGATTTGATAACGCGTGGGCTGTTAGAAATCCATTGTCCTCTGGAAGATAGAGGCTAATGCTTAGGTTAGTCATCTCGGGTAGCTCGTAGTTGAGTGGGTCGCTAAAAACTACAGCTCCCTTAGGTATCGTTACCGAGGATTGACCGGCGAACTGCAGAGATTCAACTGTGCTGGGCTGGATTGAACTTTCTTCAGATTGCAATGCAATGCTGGCGGCACCAATAGTTATCGTTTCATTACCGTGAGTATTGCTTAGGCGGATGCGCACACTGTCGCCCCCCACACTGCTGTGGACGATCAAGCGTAGCGTTTGATCCTGTGGACTGTTGTCGGGGTTATCTTCTCCGGGTAGGGTGCTCGGCGAAGTGCTCCAGGTCGTCACCCAGCGTGGGTCGCTTTGTTCCTGCGCTAAGGTGAATGGGGCAGAAACAAGAGTTGTGAATAGCAGGAAGGCTGCGAGTAAGGAAAAAGGGGTGTGCCTAGATTTTGTTAGGCTATTTGTTTGTTCCGATATTTTCATCATCTTGTACCCAGCAAAAATTAACTATTATTGTGCGACTAGACTAATAGACGCGACCGATTCGCAATGAGTAAAGCACAGAATCCTAAAGATGAAAATCGCAATTCATGAGTTGCGAGACGATACTGCGCCTGCTATAAACCTGATCAGCCAAACGCCTGAGCACTATGCTGGCGTGTATCTGAAAGACATTAGAAAGGGAATAAAGTCGCTATGGGATTACTACCTGCAATTGAGATGGAATCGCCGAATGGTGCTGATGTGAATGCGTCTATTATTTGGCTGCACGGTCTTGGTGCTGATGGCAGTGACTTTGCGCCGCTCGTGCCGCAATTGAGTTTGCCTGAGAGCTTAGGAATACGGTTTATTTTTCCCAACGCGCCATCTATTCCGGTATCGATCAATAATGGTTTTGTAATGCCTGCCTGGTACGACATCAAGGAAATGGATATCGACCGACATGTCGATGAAGAACAGCTGCGGCAATCAGCGACCGGTGTGCACGCGCTCATCGATAGAGAAATCGAACGGGGCGTAGACAGCAGTCGGATTATCGTTGCGGGCTTCTCCCAAGGTGGCGCCGTTTCCTTTGAGGCCGGACTGACCTATTCAAAGCCGCTGGCTGGCATTATGGCGCTATCTACCTATTTTGCTACGGCAGACAGCATCAAGGTGAATCCTATACACGAAGGCATGCCTATACTGATCTGCCACGGCAGCATGGATCCGGTAGTGCCGGAGGCATTAGGAAAGAAGAGCGAGGCGACCTTGCAAGGTCTGGGTTTCGCGCCGGAGTATCGCAGCTACCCCATGGAGCATTCCCTATGCCCGCAGCAGGTTGTGGATATCTCTGACTGGATGGGTCGTGCGCTGAGCTGAGTTTTGGCTCGCAAAACAACTACTTTGAATTGCTCATTGACCTTAGAGTTAACTCTAAGCTTATAATTGCCCCAAGTTTCAGCAAATAAGCCGTAATTTTGGGATCTAGAACATGTTAAAAATTAGTGAACTCTCAGCGCAGACGGGGCTTTCAGCCCATACTCTACGTTATTACGAGAAGCACGGTCTAATTCATGCCAGCAATAGAAGTGAGGCGGGATACCGCTTTTATACCGATTCTGACGTGCGTCGCGTAAAGTTTGTAAAGACTGCGCGTAATACCGGATTCTCCCTCGAAGATATCGGTCAACTGCTCTCCATTCGTGTAGACAAGCAAAGTCACAGCTGTCAGGAAGTTACTGATATCACCGAGAAGAAGCTCCATGAGGTAAATGCCAAATTGGCTGAGCTGCAGTCCATACAACAGACGCTGGAGCTGTTGCTGGAAAGCTGCTGCGGCGGGCCTGAGAATGCTACCCACTGCTCGATCATTGAGGCTCTGGATGCGGGCATGTCCTTAGAAGGCGAAAACGAAGGCGAAAACGAAGGCGAGGACTCTTAAAGTGAATTTACTGACAATCTTCTGGAATCTAGTTATCGAGAGCGCGCCTTGGCTGCTCATCGGCTATTTGTTGGCGGGCATTATTAAGCAAGTCATTCCTAGCGAGTGGGTGCACAAGCAGCTGGCAAAGCCAGGCTTTGTTTCTATTGTGAAGGGCGCGTTCATAGGAGCGCCACTGCCGCTGTGTTCCTGTGGAGTCATCCCCACTGCGTTAGCGGTGCGTAAGGCGGGAGCATCTAAAGGTGCCACTTCTTCCTTTTTAGTGGCCACTCCAGAAACTGGGGTTGATTCGATCTCGTTTTCCTACGCGGTCCTCGGGCCTGTGTTTGCCATCGCGAGGCCAGTCGCGGCGCTTACCAGCGCGATTATCGCCGGAGTACTGGTAAATAGTTTTGATAAAGAAGATGCGGTAGTAGAGCCGGTTAAGGCTGCGAGTAGTTGCTGCCACAGTAAGCAGCAAGAGCCAGCCGAAGACGAGCGGAGTCTAGGTGAGAAATTAATCAGCGCGGTGCAATACGGCTATGGTCGAATGATTTCCGATACCGCGAAATGGTTGCTAATAGGTTTAGTGGCGGCGACCATCATTACAGCAGTAGTGCCACAGTCTTTCTTCCTGCAGTGGGGAGATGGCTTGGCGGCTATGATCGTGATGGTGATCGTAGGTCTACCTATGTACATCTGCGCAACAGCTTCGACTCCCGTCGCCGCCGGATTGCTCTTCGCTGGTATTTCACCGGGTGCTGCTTTGGTGTTCATGTTGACTGGCCCTGCCACAAACATTGCAACGATGGGCGTGATCAAGGAGCAGCTGGGAACGCGCTCGCTAATTGCCTACATGGTAGGCGTAATTGTGACTGCAATAGCCTGTGGTCTCATCTTGAACCAATTCTACGCAGCCTACGGTTGGCAGTTGCAGATTTCGATGATGGAGCACGGCGAGAGCTATCCGCTGTGGAGACAGTTAGCCGCGGTGTTGTTGGCTGCGCTGTTAGCGAGAGTTTGGTTGCAGCCTCTATTTGCGGGTAAGGCGAGCAAGCCGGAGATGGTCGAGGCGACCTAGTTCAGGGTTAGCTTGAATGGATGCGGTGATCGCTATCGAGGCGAAAAACTCGATCCGCCGAGTCTGGGAGTGTCTCTAGGCAGTGCCGCGTTAGACGCTCAAAATGTTGAATGAAACGTTCGATGGCGCTTCGATCCATCAGCCCGCTGGCACCGTCCTCCGCGTGTTTCCGCAGTTTTTCTTCCTGCAAGCTGCGCCACTGAAGCACCGCTTCGAACCCCGGCGCTTGCAGCATAAGCAGCATATTAAGTTTTCCGAACAGAGACTGGTAAGCACCCGCTAGCTGTTGATTGACGTGTGTGCGCCATCGACCATCACTATCTTCAGTTTTCTCTAAATCGTTGATGGCCTGGGTGAGTTCGTCTGCGGTCTGCGGCTTCACCCCGATGAACCAGCCTTCGAGGATTACAATGTCTATAGGCCCGCTTAGTTGTTCGCAAGCATCGATGGGCCGGCAATCATCCCGTGACTTGTCGAATCCGGGAAGGGTGATCTGTTGTTCGGGCCCTGCTGCACTTAGCTGTTCAAGCAGGCGCAGCGCGAGATCCACATCGTGTGTTCCGGGCACGCCGCGCGAAGCGAATAGTGGATGAACCCTGTCCGCCATTTCCTGCCGCTTTGCCTTGGAATAGTAGAAGTCATCGATGGAGAGATTCGCCACATTATATCCGCTACTTGTAAGCAGAGAGCTTAGCAATTTCGCCATTGTAGATTTCCCCGTACCCTGGGCGCCGTTGATGCCGACGAAGAAGGGGCGAGGGGAGGTGGATTGAAGCTGCGCTTGTATGTCGTGAACGAGAGGCAAGAAGCACTGCGTCGCATCCAGTAAATAACTCGATGGTAGATGCTCCTGTTGGATAAAATCTTTAATAAGCTGTTGATACATTGTGTGTAGATTAACAGTTAAGAAAAAGCAAAGGCAAAAATTGATTCTGCGAACACTGTTCGGTGTGTTCACAAAACATCCTGTGTTAGCATCGAATCAGTAATTCAACTTCTACGCAGGCGGCGCGACCTTAGCTTTTTACGCCTAGCGGTTAACACCCAGTTTTTATCACGACAACCGATTCTACTCGAAATGAAATCTTCACTGCTGCCAGAACGACCCATGATTATATCGCCCACACTAGCGGCGACCATAGGCTTGGAAGAGGCGGTCATGCTGCAGGTATTGGCCGAGCTCATCCACGGCAAGGAAATCTGCCGACGCTCCTCTAAGCCGAACCTCGATTGGGCAACCCTAAGCGAAGGTGATTTTCAGACAGCTTTTCCTTTTTGGGAAGCCGTAGATATTCGGCGAGTGCAAAACAGCCTACAAAATTTGGGGCTCATAGTTGTTGACCCAATTGCAGAATCAGGCAGTAGTTTCTATGCGATAGACGATCCCACTAACGAGTCGGTAGATAGCAAGCCGAGAGCTATTCAGGCAGCACCTAGCAGGCAGCCTGAAACACCTAGAGCGACAGCTGTGAGCCCTGCTCACACTATTCCGAATAGTGGCAGTGCCTCGTTGATAGCAGCTAATTGGTTGCCTAGTCAGGATTGGGTCAAGAAGTGTCAGCAGCACAACGTGCCCGAAGCATTTATCAATGACCTCGTTCCCGAATTCGTTAGCTATTGGCGCGATCGCGGCCAGGCACGCTTTTCCTGGGGGAATGCCTTCTATAAGCATGTATTAAAAGAATGGCGTAACGAACAAACTCGAAAAGGAGCCTTCGAACTGGCCACCGAGATGTCCTCCACGTGGCGTCCTAGCGAAGACGCGGTTGGCATCCTCGAGATTTCAGGAATTAATAGCAGTTTCATAGAAGATGCGATTCCTGAGTTTGTGCTCTACTGGCGTGAACGCGGCATGGTTAACGGTGCTTGGAATACGAAGTTCATCGAGCATATACGCAGACAGTGGGCCAAATTTTCGGCATCCTTTGGCTACGACGATACACCGAAAGCGATCCAGGCAAATTGGCAGCCTAGTAATGATTGTTTCGAGATATTGCAGTTAGCCGAGATCGATGAAGAGTATGCTAGAAGTAAGATTCCCGAATTCGTCATGTATTGGAAAGACAGTCAGCAGGTTAAGTCATCTTGGAATACGGTGTTTCTTCAATTCATCAAACAAGACTGGGCGCGACAGCTGAAACAAATCGAGAGTGCAGATTTAGGTTATGCGGAAAATCAATCCCTTGTTGGATCAAGCCAGCAAAGAGTTAAAGAACGGTTCCAGCGAATCGCCGACAGAAGCTGGGCGGAATAGAACCGCTGCAGTCGTTAGCGAAGGAGTGGCGGAACCTACTGGCGCATTTAACGATGACGCCAAGCTCGACCGTGTCGATGCGATAAACCAGATCTTCGCAGAATTTGAGTTCGCCTATCACAACCAGTTTCACAAGGCCTTTAGCGATGCGGAAAGCCTGATGATCGCCAAGAAGTATTGGCTGGGCAGTCTCGAACAATATTCCCCAATACAGATCGTGCACGCGGCAAAGCAGGTAATTCGAACACAGGATTATCTGCCGTCGATCGCGGCCTTGGTGAAGGCCTGTGAACAGGGCTTGGATTTGTTTGGGTTGCCGTCACCAAGGCAGGCCTATATTGAAGCCTGCAGCGCATCTTCCCCCAAGCGTGATTTCCCTTGGAGTCATGAGGCGGTGTATCTGGCAGGGCAGGCTGCAGGTTGGTTTGTTCTCGCTAACGAAGCTGAAGCTCGTGCCTTACCTCTGTTTGAATATCACTATCAGCTGCTGTGCCGACGAGTGATCAATGGAGAGCGGCTAGAGGCGGTAGTAGCTACGCCGCTTCCCGAAAAGATCGCGCGCCCACTCAGTAGGGTTGAAGCGAAGGCGCGTCTGGCGAAAATGAAAGAAGAGCTTGGGCTTTAGTCTGCCCCAGCTAGGCTTAGCCATTTAACTTCTTATACTTCACTCGAGTTGGCTCGTTAGAATCGCCAGTGCGTTTCCTGCGTTCAGCCTCATAATCCGTGTAGTTGCCTTCATGCCAGATGACTTCGCTGTCACCCTCGAACGCTAGAATATGAGTACAGATACGGTCAAGAAACCAGCGATCGTGGGAAACCACGATGACGCAACCGGGATAGGCTAGTAGGCCTTCTTCGAGCGCGCGTAGAGTTTCTACATCGAGATCGTTAGTTGGCTCATCCAGCAGCAGAACATTGCCGCCGCGCTTCAATAGCTTCGCCATATGCAGGCGATTGCGTTCTCCGCCCGATAGATCTTTTACAAATTTCTGTTGATCGCCGCCCCTGAAATTGAAGCGGCTGGCGTAGGCTCTGGACGAGACCTCATACTTGCCTATCTGCAAGAGTTCCTGCTCATCAGAGATTTCCTGCCAGACGGTGTTATCGCCATTCAGGTCGTCGCGGCTCTGATCGACATAAGCGAGATCAACCGTCTCTCCTAATTCAATGGAACCACTATCCGGTTGTTCGGTTCCAACGAGCATGCGCAAAAATGTCGTCTTACCAGCGCCGTTTCCGCCGATGATGCCGACGATGCTTCCCTTGGGTACAGAGAAGCTCAGGTTCTCTATCAGGCTCTTATCCGCGAAGCCCTTGCAGAGGTCTTTCACCTCGATGACCTTGTCTCCCAGTCGATTGCCGGGGGGGATATATAGCTCGGAAGTCTCATTACGTTTCTGGAAATCTTGTGAATTCAGTTCCTCGAAGCGTGCGATACGGGCCTTGCTCTTAGATTGTCTTCCCTTCGGGTTAGCTCGCACCCATTCCAGTTCAGATTTAATGGTGCGTTCATGGGCGGCTTCTTTTTTGGCTTCTGATTCCAGACGCTGCTCTTTTGTTTCAAGCCAGTTGGTGTAGTTGCCTTCGTAGGGAATGCCATGGCCGCGGTCCAATTCGAGAATCCAGCCCGCCGC
The DNA here is from genome assembly GCA_913060495.1 of uncultured Gammaproteobacteria bacterium. GTDB lineage: Bacteria > Pseudomonadota > Gammaproteobacteria > Pseudomonadales > Pseudohongiellaceae > UBA9145. The sequence continues at coordinate 15,960 of CAJXRP010000016.1, forward strand.
ATTGTCGAGGAAGTAGCGATCGTGAGTGATGGCGACTACGGTGCCGCTATAGTCCTGTAGGAAGCGCTCTAGCCAGCCTACGCTTTCGGCGTCTAAATGGTTGGTGGGTTCATCCAGAAGCAACATGTCTGGCTTGCTGAGTAGTAGCCGGCAAAGCGCTACCCGGCGCCGCTCTCCACCTGACAATTTGCTCACATCAGCATCCCATGGCGGCAGGCGCAGGGCGTCTGCGGCTCGCTCCAAAACCCGTTCAATCTCCCAGCCATCGCAAGTGTCGATCTTGGTCTGCAGCTCACCTTGTTTCTCCAGAAGCTCGGTCATTTCTTCGTCGCTCATAGGCTCCGCGAATTTGTCGCTGATCGCGTTAAAGTCTTCGACCAGACCGATGATCTCCTGTACGCCTTGCTGCACGTTACCGCGCACATCCTGTTCTTCATCTAGCTCCGGCTCCTGGGGCAGGTAGCCTATATTGATGTCAGATTGCGCGCGTGCCTCTCCATTAAACTCCGTGTCTACACCGGCCATGATTCGCAGCAGGGTCGATTTGCCGGAGCCGTTCAGTCCTAATACGCCGATCTTTGCCCCCGGGAAAAAGGAGAGTGAGATGTCTTTTAGAATTTCTCGTTTCGGCGGGACGATCTTGCCAACTTGATGCATGGTGTAAACAAATTGTGCCATTGAACTGTTTCCTAGAACGACGTCTTAAATAGTGTGCTTCGGCGCTGACGGCTTACTGTCTGCGCACTGAACTGCGTCTCTGCTGAGGCCGCAACATTGTTTGCACCTTGGGGGCGTTATTATGCCACAAGCGTAGTGCAGTTTTCTTCCCATTCAGATCCCACAATTGCGTGAGAATACGCAGAATATTAATGCCGAAAGAAAGCTCATCATGTAGAATAGCGCCTGCAAAAATCCTGATCAGCGAAGTTATCCGCGAAAGCAAATCTGGCGCAGTTCGGGAGAAGAATACACATTCAAACATGACCTTCATTATCAGTAACCCTTCGGAGTAGCAGATGTTTAAGAGCGATACTAATCTTTCAGAATTTGACCCAGAAATTAGCGCGGCCATTGAAAAAGAGAGAAGTCGCCAAGAACAGCATATCGAGCTGATTGCATCCGAGAATTACACCAGTCCGTGGGTTATGGAAGCGCAGGGTTCGGTGCTAACCAATAAGTACGCCGAGGGCTATCCCGGGAAGCGCTACTACGGTGGCTGTGAGCATGTTGATGTTATCGAGAATTTGGCAATTGCCCGTGCGAAGGAGTTGTTCGGGGCAGACTATGCGAATGTGCAGCCCCATTCAGGCTCACAGGCAAACGCCGCTGTTTACATGGCGCTGCTGAAGCCTGGCGATACGGTATTGGGCATGAGTCTCGCCGACGGTGGCCACCTGACGCATGGAGCCAGCGTCAGCTTCTCCGGAAGAATCTACAATGCGGTGCAATACGGTCTGCATAGTGAAACCGGCGACATCGACTATGAGCAGGTGAACGCCCTTGCTCAGGAGCATAAGCCGAAAATGATCATGGCAGGTTTCTCCGCATTTTCTCGTGTTGTCGATTGGCAAAAATTCCGCGATATAGCGGACAGCATCGGTGCTTACTTCGTGGTCGACATGGCTCATGTCTCTGGGCTGATCGCGGCCGGCGTTTATCCAAGCCCTGTAAACATCGCCGATGTCACTACCTCTACCACCCACAAAACTTTGCGCGGACCGCGCGGCGGAATAATTCTTGCTAAAGCGAATCCTGAATTGGAGAAAAAACTCAATTTTTCAGTATTTCCAGAGAGCCAGGGCGGGCCGTTGATGCATGTCATTGCAGCGAAGGCGGTGTGCTTTAAAGAGGCAATGAGTGACGATTTTAAGACCTATCAGGCGCAGGTAGTTGCCAACGCAAGAACTATGGCTAAGGTGTTCATCGACAGAGGCTTTGACGTCGTGTCCGGTGGCACAGACGATCACCTGTTCCTACTTAGCCTGATCAAGCAGGATATTACTGGTAAAGATGCCGATGCGGCTTTGGGCCGAGCGAATATCACGGCGAACAAGAACGCCGTTCCAAACGATCCCAAGCCACCATTCGTAACGAGCGGCCTGCGTCTAGGCTCTCCAGCAATCACGACGCGCGGCTTCGGTGAGGCTGAGGTTGCCGATCTAACTGGCTGGATGTGTGATATTCTCGATGATATTGAAAATGAAGCGGTGATAGCCGAGGTTCAGCAGAAGGTAATTGAGCTCTGCTCTCGCTTCCCCGTGTATCAATAGTAATACCGAGTGCTGGCCGGCTCCCTAGACGAGCTGGCGAAATAGTCTCGCTACACTATTAGAATATTAGTTGAATGAGTGGTTTTTATGCATTGTCCTTTTTGTGGCGCGATTGACACCAAAGTAATAGATTCTCGGTTAGTGACCGAGGGCAATAACGTTCGCCGTAGACGCGAGTGCATTACCTGCGAAGAACGATTTACCACCTACGAGTCAGCCGAATTAGTGATGCCTAGAATCATCAAGACGGATGGCATACGCGAGCCTTTCAACGAGGATAAGTTGATGGCCGGCCTAACCAAGGCCTTGGAGAAGCGTCCCGTAAGTATCGAGAAAGTAGAAGAGGCGATTACCCGTATCAAGGCAAATCTGCGCTCTACTGGAGAGCGAGAAATCCAATCCCGAGCTGTCGGTGAGCAAGTGATGAAAGAGCTGCGCAATCTAGATGAAGTAGCCTTCGTTAGATTTGCCTCGGTGTACCGAAGCTTCAAGGATCTTGATGAGTTCCGCGCGGAAATTGATCGCCTCTCCGAAGACAATTCTCAATAAGCCTAGATCATTAACCAGTTTCGCATTGGTGGCAACTGCCTCAAAGCCACCTTTCGAGAACTTCGGTTCCTTTTAAAACACAGCCTTATTCATGAAGACCATGAAAAAAATTCGCAACGATGAGTTAGATCCAGCAATTATTGACTGGCCAGTCTATATGCGTAGAGCAATAGATCTGGCTGGGAATTCTATTAATGCATCACCGAATCCTAGGGTCGGTTGTGTTCTCGTTATGAATCAGGAAATTGTAGGCGAGGGTTGGCACGTTGCTGCCGGCGAGGCTCATGCCGAAGTGATGGCGCTGCACCAGGCTGGGGATAAGGCGAAGTCTTCGATAGCCTTCGTTAGTCTGGAGCCTTGCTCCCATACTGGTCGCACCGGGCCCTGTAGTGACGCACTGATCGCTGCAGGAGTCTCGCAGGTTGTCATCGCCTGTATCGACCCCAATCCTGAGGTTGCAGGTAGCGGTGTTGAAAAATTACTAGAAGCAGGGATAGCTGTCACCCAGCTAACAGATTTTGAATCCTTGGGCCGCGCGGTAACGCCCGGTTACTTCAAGAGGCGAGAGCAGGGTGTTCCTTATGTTCGCTGCAAGCTTGCTATGAGTTTGGATGGTCGAACCGCTCTGGCGAATGGCGAGAGTAAATGGATAACCGGGCCTGCATCACGAAGTGATGTGCAGAGTCTTCGCGCCGCAAGCAGTGCGGTAATTACCGGCATAGAAACTGTGTTAGCTGATGACCCTTCCTTGAATGTTCGTAGCGATGAGCTGAATCTGCATCAGGAAGACCTCGCTCGAAATAAACTGGCTCTCTCAAAACAGCCTCTGCGGGTGATTCTGGATAGCCAACTCCGCACTCCTGCAGGGTCTAAGATTCTCGCCTTGCCGGGCGAAGTTAAGATATTTTCCATTGGACCTTTACAGGGCGCTAAAAACCCTGCATCGAATGTGGAATACCTGGAGGCTGCAGCGAGCGGAAAGAGAGTAAGTCTGCATTGTGTGCTAGAATCGCTGGCCTCCGATTTTGACTGCACCGAAGTGCTGGTAGAGGCAGGCGCCACGCTAAGTACAGCGTTTATACGGGCGGGCTTGGTAGATGAACTGATTATCTATATTGCGCCAAAGCTGCTTGGCAGCGATGCGCGGTCTCTGCTTAATATAGCGGGCATAGAGTCGATGTCGGATAGTCTGGATTTTGAGATTACCGATCTGCGGCAGGTCGATAGCGATATTCGCGTCGTACTGAAGCCGATCTGAACTCTGGTCCACAGAAATTAATTCAACAAAGCGATTAGTATAATGTTTACCGGAATAATCGAGGCTGTTGGTTCAGTAGCCAGATTACAACAGTTAGGCTCCGACTGGCGCCTCACTATAGATAGTGGAAAACTCGATCTAAGCGATGTCGTTCTTGGTGACAGCATTGCCGTAAACGGTTGCTGTCTAACCGTTGTTGAGCTACAGGAAAATTTCTTCGGCGCAGATGTTTCCAATGAGTCAATGCGCTGCACAGCTCTTGGAGACTTCAAAGACGGCACTCGTGTAAATTTGGAGAAAGCCATGTTAGCTAGTGGCCGTCTCGGTGGACACATCGTTAGCGGTCATGTTGATGGCGTAGGCAGTTTGATCGAATCGTCTGCAGACGGTGCCAGTGTGCGTTTGGTCTATGAGGCTCCGAAAGAAATAGCGAAGTATATTGCCGCTAAGGGCTCTGTCTGTATCGATGGCACTAGCCTGACTGTGAATGAGGTGAGCGGTCAAAAATTTACCGTTAACGTAATTCCTCATACACAAATAGAAACAATAATCGGCGACTATATAGTGGGTCGGAGCGTTAATCTGGAAGTCGACCTTATAGCTCGGTATCTTGAAAGGCTTCTACAGGGCGCTGATTCCGACAAAGATGGAATGAACAAAGAATTTTTGGCAAAGCATGGTTTTGGTTAGATCGGCGCTGCTTTGGTTGGTTTTTTAGAGTGTTGTTTAAAAGTTTAAAAAGAGTTTGAAGAAATTATGAAGTTGAATTCGATAGAAGAGATCATCGATGATATTCGCCAGGGAAAGATGGTGATATTGATGGACGATGAAGATAGAGAGAACGAGGGCGACATCATTATTGCCGCGGAACGTGTGCGTACCGAAGATATTAACTTCATGGCGACTAATGCACGTGGCTTGATCTGCCTCACGCTCACACATGAGCGCTGCGCGCATTTGAAATTGCCGCTCATGGTGAACGAAAATAATACTCCTTATAATACAAACTTCACTGTCTCTATCGAGGCGGCGACAGGTGTAACCACTGGAATTTCTGCCGGTGATAGAGCCCGGACTATTCAAGTAGCTGTAGGCCGCGATAGTGTCGCCGAAGACATTGTGCAGCCAGGACATATATTCCCAATCATGGCGCAGCCGGGTGGCGTGCTGCGTAGGGCGGGTCATACCGAGGCAGGATGCGACCTCGCTAGACTGGCTGGATATTCCCCCGCTGCAGCGATCGTTGAGATCATGAACGAAGACGGTTCGATGGCTAGACGGCCCGATCTCGAGAAGTTTGCAGAGAAACACGGCATTAAGATCGGCACCATCGTAGATCTGATTCATTACCGGATTGCTAACGAGCATACAGTTACCAGGGTTTCTAGCGGCAAGGTGGAAACTAAGCACGGCGAGTTCGACGTGCATTCCTACAAGGATTCTATTAGTGGCAGTCTGCATCTTGCTTTTAGCAAGGGAGAAATTGATTCTAATGATCCTCTATTGGTAAGAGTCCACATACCGAATACGGTGCGCGATATCTGCGAAGTGCATAATGCAGATCGCACCAGTTGGTCGTTTAGCAGTGCCTTGAAGAAAATCGCCGAAGAGGGCAAAGGTGTAGCTGTGCTATTATCCGGTGAAGATTATGGGCAGGATCTCGAGCAGAGTATTGCGAATGTCCTAGACGATGGCTCTGAGGCTACTTCAGCTAATCGTAACGGCAGTGACCTTACCATTGGAACTGGCTCGCAAATACTAAGGGATCTAGGCGTCGGCAAGATGCGTTTGTTGAGCTTCCCGGCAAAATTTAACGCAATCTCAGGCTTCGATCTAGAAGTAGTTGAGTTTGTGGAATTCGAGAAATAGACGCGGCGGGAAATACGCACGCCGAATTGAGTCATAGAAAGAGAGTGGTAGGAAAAGCAATGGGTATAAAGACAATAGAAGGTAATTACAATAACGCTCAAGCGAGATATGTTATTGCAGTGGCGCGATTTAATAGCTTTATCGTGGATCATTTGGTTGAAGGTGCGATAGATGTGCTGCGTAAGCACGGCGTCATGGACAAAGACATCACGATCATTAAAGTGCCAGGTGCGTTTGAATTGCCATTGGCCGTGAAGCAAATCGCAAGCGGCGATGACTGCGATGCCGTTATTGCATTGGGCGCGGTAATTCGCGGTGGTACTCCACATTTCGAATACGTGGCCGGTGAATGTGTGAAAGGTTTGAGTCAGGTTAGTCTTGATAGCAGCAAGCCAGTAGCCTTTGGCGTACTTACGGTTGATAGCATTGAGCAGGCGATAGAGCGTGCCGGCACGAAAGCTGGCAACAAAGGTGCCGAGGCTGCAATCACAGCGATTGAAATGGTCAGTCTTCTAAGGCAGCTGGAGAAATAAGTGGCGCCTACTAAGGCCGAAGCGAAGAAAAATCCTTCGGCTCCCAAAAAGAACAAGCCGCAAGCTAAGAGTAAAATTCCACTAGCGCAGCGGCGCAAGGCCCGCACACTCATCGTGCAGGCTCTATATCAGTGGCATATTAGTAAATCCGAGCCTTTGGATATAGAAGCACAATTTCATGAGCAGAACGGTGGAAAGATTGACTGGGAATATTTTTCAGAGGTCTTTCTGGAAATTCCTAAACAGCAGGAAGCTTTGGATCAGCATATAAGCCCCCTGTTAGACCGTGAGTTGAAATCATTGGATCCGGTTGAAAGAGCGCTTTTGTATCTTGGCGCTTTCGAGCTGGCGAATCGTATAGATATCCCTTACCGCGTTGTTATCAATGAATGTGTTGAGTTAGCGAAAACCTTCGGTGCGACTGAGAGTCACAAGTACATCAACGGTGTATTGGATAAGCTGGCTAAGACTCTGCGCCCCGTAGAATTGTCGGCTAAGTAGTTAGTTTAGGATTTTATTAAGAAGCGATCGCCTCTCCCTCCAGTGCGGTTGTGAATCAAGCAGTAGTATCGGACGTCATGCGTAAGCCAAGCAGCCACTCAGAATTTGAACTCATTCACCGCTTTTTTGCGTCACCGAATCTGTCTTTCCCGCGGGAAGGAATCGAATTGGGAATAGGCGATGATGCGGCGCTCGTCGACGTGCCGTCGAACAAACATTTGGCGATGTCGATGGATGTGTTGATATCTGACATACACTTTCCAGCTGAGGCTGACCCATCCTTAATCGCTAATCGTGCGCTCGCGGTGAATCTAAGCGATCTCGCTGCTATGGGTGCTGAGCCTTACTGTTTTACATTAGGTTTGGTTCTCCCGCAGAACGATGAGGCGTGGTTGGCAGATTTTAGTGGGGGTCTTGAGCATCTAGCAAAAAAATACAATTGTCCTCTAGTGGGTGGCGATACGAGCCGAGGTCCACTGAGTATTAGTATTCAGGTACAAGGTTTAGTAGATCGAGATCGAGCCGCACGTAGAAGTGGTGCCAAAGAGGGAGACAGGATATACGTCAGCGGTACACTTGGCGACGGAGCTATAGCCCTGCTCGCGTTAGGCTTAGACTCACATCTAGGTAGCGAGTTTTCCTTGACCGTGAACGAGCCCAATGCGGCGTGCCTGCAGTTTTTTGAGGACGCTTACTTCAAGCCGCAGCCGCAGATTGAGTTTGCATCAAATGCTGCAAAACTATTTTCTAGCTGCATCGATATCTCCGATGGATTGCAGGGCGATCTACAACATATCCTCGATGAGAGTGAAGTGGCCGGCAACATTAGATTGGGCGATATACCTTATTCCAAATCTGCGATGTGTTGCGTTAATCCAGAAAATAGATTGTTAGCAGCCCTGTTTGGTGGAGATGACTATGAGTTATGCTTCACTGTCGCCGAGAAAGATTGTGTCGAACTGGAGTCTATCGCCGATCAGCTAGGGATTCGTGTCACTTGTGTTGGGGGCATAACTGCAGGCGAAGGCATCGAATACTTAGATGCCGATGGGTCACCAGTTGGACTGAACCCACAGGCTTTTCAACATTTCAGTGCCCAAGCGTAAACTCATGGTAGTAGACTAGAGTGACTATGAACTCAAACAAAGCGATATTAGCTAACCCGATACACTTGTTAGCCTTTGGTTTCGGGGCGGGGCTTTCCCCTAAAGCTCCCGGTACTGTGGGTACCGTTGTTGCCGTGCTGATCTATTTAGCGCTGCCTAGCATGCCGCTCACCATCTATGCTGGATTAATAGTGCTTAGTTTCGTTTTTGGCGTCTGGCTTTGTGGGAAGACAGCAGAGGATCTGGGCGTTCACGATCACGGTGGAATAGTCTGGGACGAGTTTGTAGGCTACTGGATTACCATGTTTATGGCGCCAAGCGGTCTAATATGGGTGCTTCTGGGCTTTGTATTGTTTCGGCTGTTGGATATTTTTAAGCCCTGGCCCATTAAATGGGCCGATAAAGAGCTCGCTGGTGGATTGGGAATCATGCTTGATGATGTTTTAGCGGGTATAATGGCCGCCCTGTGTATACAGGCCCTGGTCGTACTAATAGGCTAAGGTTTGACGGAATTAGAGGAAAGTTTTTTGACAGTTTCATTTGTAGCATCGGCAGCTTTACCCACACAGTGGGGGCAGTTCACAATTCATGGTTTCGAAGACCAGTCAAATGGCAAAGAGCATGTGGCTTTGGCGTTCGGTGATTTAAGCACAGATCAGCCAGTACTGTGCCGAATTCACTCCGAGTGTTTGACTGGCGATTGCCTCTTCAGTCTACGTTGCGATTGCGGACCGCAGTTGCAATATGCGATGGAAAGCGTTGCAAAAGAAGGACGCGGCATAATTCTCTATTTGCGTCAGGAAGGTCGTGGTATTGGTTTGTTAAACAAAATCAAAGCCTATTCCTTGCAAGATTCTGGTGCCGATACTGTGGAGGCAAATGTGCAGCTCGGCTTCGAGGCTGATAGTCGAGGGTATGAAATCTGCAAGCCTATGCTGGACCATTTTGGTATTTCGAGTCTGCGTATCATGACGAACAATCCCAGAAAAATAGATGCTCTTACCGAGATGGGTGTCGATGTTGCCGAGATTGTTCCAATCCATACCGGCGCCAATCCTCATAACGAGAGTTACTTGGCGGTTAAGTTTGATAAATTAGGTCACAAAAAACCCATCTAACCAGTGTCCTCCTCAAAAAAACAGATCACTGTTGATTTTCTCCGTCACGGAGAACCAGTCGGCGGTGATGTACTTAGAGGCAGAGTCGACCATCCTTTGAGTGATTTGGGTTGGTTGCAAATGCAGAAAGCCGCGCAACTGAACACCGCTCGAGAACTGTCTCCTACGACGCCTAGCTGGACCCATCTGATTTCTTCACCACTGCAACGCTGCCGTGTTTTCGCTGAGCATCTTGCGCAGCTGACTGCGCTTCAGCTTCGGGTGCATGAAAAGTGGCAGGAAATAGACTACGGCGATTGGGATGGCATGCTGCTTAGTGACTGGCGAGAATCGGCAGGTCCGCAGTTCAAAGAATTTCGTAAAGATGTGTCGAAGTTAAATCCGCCGAATGGTGAGGCGTTTCTTTCCTTCAGGGACAGAGTGTTGGAGGCAATGAATGAGCTGGCCGAGCTGCCGGATGGCAGTCACGTATTGATCGTAACTCACGGCGGTGTGCTACGTGTTGTGCTTCCTACTGTATTGGGCATGCCGCTTAATCGCAGTTACCCACTGCATATTCCCTTCGCATCATTCAGTCGAATTACTCTTTCCGTTGCCACACATTCAGAGAAACAGAACAGCGGCGACGATCAAAAATTTGCAGCGAGCCTGTTGTTTCACAATGCAGCGGAGTATGAGGGAGGCTAGTTACTTACTAATTTCGCTCTAGTCTGATCCAATTGCTCACACATGCTTTCTGCACCCATAAGCGCACGTGGCGTATGGCGTTGCAATAATTCAGGTGGCACAAAGAATAGCGAACTAGTGCTAACGGCACTGAGTTGTTCCCACTTGAGCCACTCATCTAACCATTCCGGGCGTTCTATATCCATGCCACTGGCTACAATCGCTTCGGGGTTTCTGGTCAACACGGCCTCGATGCTTACTTTCGGTGCGAGCAGTTTGATGTCGGCGAATATATTCACGCCACCACACAACTCAATAATGTCATTGATCAATTCATTGCCACCGGCGCTGATTAGCGGTCTATCCCATACTTGGTAGAAGGTTCTAACGGCTGTCTTGGTTCGGTAATTCTCCGAAAGAGTCGCCAGTCTGCTTTCAAATTCATCGATTACTAAAGTCGCGGTAGTTTCGGTGCCCGCCAATATTGCCAGTCTTCGAATATGACTGGGGATCGACTCTAGCCGTTTCGGCTCGGCGATGTAGACGGTAATGCCTAACTCACGCAGTCGATTGACTGAGGCTTTGGGGTTTCCTGTCTGCCAGGCGACCACTAAGTCGGGCTGCAGCTGCAGAATTTTCTCCATATCTAACATATCGTAGCGACCGATGATCGGCAACGCCTGTGCAGCAATCGGATAGTCGCTGTATTCCACGACGCCTACCAGCCTGTCGCCCGCACCAGCGGCATACAGCAGTTCGGTGAGCGAGGGGGCGAGACTAATAATGCGTTGCGCATTCTCATCGAGTTGCACTAGCGAACCTTCGTCGTCACGTACTTCTATAGAGAACCCGGTCTGACTTACCCCAAGAGTAACCAGCAGCAACAGTAGCGCCCACTGAGTTCTCATTAGTAATCGATGCCTTTCTGAACTTTTACGCCGTCGTAGAATGCGTGTTTGCTTTCACCTAGTTCAGTCACCGTGTCCGCTAGCTCTATGAGCTCCTTGGATGCGTTGCGTCCGGTTATAACTACGTGCTGACCTTCGGGGCGATTCTCCAGAGCCGAGAGCACCATCTCCTTGTCGAGGTAGCCATAGGTCAGCATGTAGGTAAGTTCATCCAGAATCACCACATCGAAGTCTGGGTTTTTCATCATTGCTGCGCCTTGCGCCCAAGTCTTTTCAGCTGCAGCGATGTCCGTGTCGCGGTCCTGAGTCTCCCAAGTGAAGCCAGTATTCATTACATGAAATTCAACGAGTGGATTGTCGGCGAACAGCATCTGCTCTCCGCATTCCCATTGGCCCTTTATAAATTGAATTACACCACAGCGTAGTCCGTGCCCAACACTGCGTGCCAGCATGCCGAAGGCAGAAGTGCTCTTGCCCTTGCCATTACCGGTGAGGACTACCAGCAGACCTTTGTCGATTGTGGCTTCCGCAATGCGGCCGTCTATGTGTTCCTTCTTTCGCTGCATTGCCTTCTTATGGCGTATTGCTCTCTCTTCGCTAGTCGACACGTTGTACTCCGGTGTTGGTTAGATAAGTAACCGATAGGGATAGTGGTGATGGAATTATTGCCTTAGAACTCTAGGGAGTCTTAGACGGCTTCCGATTGAATTTTGCAGTCTTGCAATTTTTTCTTAATAGCTGTGCTAATACTTGTGGCATCGAGGCCTACGTCCGCTAACATTTGCGGTACTTTACCATGTTCCAAGAATGCATCCGGCAGTCCTAGGTTCAGTACAGGTATCTGGTAGTTAGAGGCGAGCAGGAATTCGTTCACGGCAGACCCGGCACCGCCCATCAAAGAGTTCTCTTCGATAGTTACCAGTAGCTGGTTTTTTTCCGCCATATCGCCGATGATTTCCATATCTAATGGCTTGACGAAACGCATGTCCACTACGCTTGCATCCAACTTTTCAGCAGCTTCCAATGCAGGGTTAACCATACTGCCAAAGGCAAGAATCGCGACTGCATTACCTTGTCTGCGAACTACGGCTTTACCAATCTCAACCGGACTCAGCCCGGTCTCTATTTTTTGCCCTGGACCTTTGCCCCGTGGGTAGCGAATAGCCGATGGCCCTTCGAAGTGATAGCCAGTAGACAATAGCTTATGGGTTTCATCTTCATTACTTGGCGCCATTACAAGCATGTTTGGGATGCAGCGCAGAAAACTTAAATCAAAACTGCCTGCGTGGGTGGGCCCGTCTTCACCGACGAGTCCGGCTCGATCGATGGCGAACATCACATTTAAATTCTGTAAGGCGACATCATGTATCAACTGATCGTAGCCGCGTTGTAAGAAAGTTGAGTAGATGGCAACGATAGGTTTAAGCCCATCGCAGGCCATGCCTGCTGCAAATGTTACGGCATGTTGTTCGGCAATGGCTACGTCGTGGAAGCGATCTGGATACTGTTCAGCAAACTTACGCATGCCTGAACCTTCACCCATGGCGGGTGTTATGCCCACCATGAGTTCATCTTGCTGTGCAACTTCACACATCCAATTGCCAAACACTTCTGAGTAACTTGGTGAGGAGGAGGTCTTCGCTGTTGGCTGTTCTTTTTCTTCAGTCTCATCAGAAGGTTCTGCCTGTGGAGCAGGGCCGGGGTCTATCTTGCTGAGCGCATGCATGCCAAAGGGATCGTTCTCGGATTCAAGGTAGCCCTTGCCCTTTTGCGTAACGACATGCAGAAGTTGCGGACCACGCAGCGTCTTTATGTTGTTCAGTATATCGACGAGCCCATTAGTATCATGCCCATCTATTAAACCGATGTAGTTGAATCCAATCTCTTCGAATAAAGTGCCGGGTGACACCATGCCTTTCATGTATTCCTCTGCGCGATGCACTGCCTTCAATGCGGGAGGAATTTTGGAGAGTACGCGTTTGCTGCCGGTGCGAATAAAGTTGTAGGGCTTGCTTGCCCACATGCGAGCAAAATAGCTGGAGAGTCCGCCAACATTGTTGGATATGGACATATTGTTATCATTAAGAATAACGAGAACATTGTCATCGAGATGACCTGCGTGATTCAGTGCTTCGAAGGCCATGCCCGCCGTCATCGCACCGTCACCAATGACTGCAATATTGTGCCGTTCTTTATTTTGTATTCTCGCGGCAACCATCATGCCCAACGCTGCGCTAATGGACGTGCTGGAGTGCCCAACACCGAAGGTGTCATATTCGCTCTCGCCACGATTAGGGAACGCAGCAAGGCCGCCTGCCTGGCGCATGGTTAGCATTTGGTCTCTGCGACCGGTAAGAATCTTGTGTGGATAGGCTTGGTGACCGACATCCCAGACTAGCTTGTCGTTTGGTGTTTCGAATACGTAGTGAAGCGCAATGGTTAACTCGACTACGCCAAGCCCTGCACCGAAATGCCCACCGGTCTGGCCCACCGAATAGAGGAGAAACGCGCGCAGCTCTTCCGCCAACTGTGCTAGTTGATCTAGCTCCAGCAGTTTTAGGTCAGAAGGATTATCTACCTTGTCCAGTAACGGCGTGTCGGGCCGTGACAGGGGTATTTCATTAAGCATAGCTGTATTTCAACTCCAGATACCCTTGGATACCTCAAACGTCTGCAGTGTAAAGTCTTAAGGGGCGAAAACCGGCGTAAGTTAAAGCACTGCCACCGAATCGTCAATTATACCCTGATCAGTGAAATCTACTCACCACAAACGCGGCGAGTTCGCGCAGCGGATCTGCGCTGCCCGGAAATTCTTGTAGAGCGGCGATAGCCTTATCCGAGAGTGAGTTGGCTAGAGCCTTCGCTTCATCTAGGCCCAAGAGCGATACATAGGTAGGCTTGTTCTTATCGCTGTCTGAGCCCTGCGGCTTACCTAATTGTGAGGTGTCTCCGATCACATCTAAAATATCGTCCTGCACCTGGAAAGCCAGTCCTATATTGTCTGCATAGGCCGCCAATGCGGTCATCTGAGAATCGCTTGCAGATTCACAGCTCATACCGCCAAGTAGCACGGCGCAGCGAATTAGGGCGCCAGTCTTGAGGCTATGCATCTGCTCAAGCTGCTGAATGTTGAGCTTTTCGCCAACCGCTTCGAAATCCAGGCTTTGGCCGCCAACCATGCCGGTGGCGCCCGCTTTCTGGCTCAGTAACTGCACCATGGCAAGTCGGTTGTTTGCACAGAGCGTGTCGCGATCGGTGCTTATAATTTGAAAGGCTAGTGACTGCAGGGCATCGCCCACCAGTATTGCTGTGGCCTCGTCGAAGGCCTTGTGGACAGTCGGTTTACCACGGCGAAGGTCGTCATCATCCATCGCGGGAAGGTCGTCGTGCACTAGAGAATAGCTATGAATAAGCTCGATGGCAGCGGCAGCATTGTCTGCCGCGGCTAATTCGCCGCCCACGGCGAGTGCGCTGCCATAGGCCAGGACCGGACGAATGCGTTTACCACCGCCCAGGCAGGCATAGCGCATAGCTTCAAGAAGTTGCGTACTAGCGATCTCAGCATCAAGTGCAGTGCCCAGACGCTCGTCGACGCGTTGTTGGCATTGCTGCAGAAAATCATTCAGCGCAGAGGTATTCGATGTGCTCATCGGCTTGGCTTATTCTTCGACATCGTCGAGATCTAACTCTTCGGTATCGCCGTTCTCGTTCAGCAATACTTGTACTTTTTGTTCGGCATTCTTGAGTGCAGTCTGACACTCGCGGGTAAGTTTAATGCCCTTCTCAAATGCCTGTAGGGATTCCTCGAGGCTGAGCTCACCGTCTTCCATAGAGGACACTAACTCTTCCAGCTCTTCTAGAGCTACCTCAAAATCAAATTTTGCTTGTTTCTTCTTGGTCATGATCCTATTCCGGCATTCAGAGCTATGGGTGATGAGTATTGCTACTGCCGAGGTGAGGCTAATTTTCGGCACGTTAGTCGGTCGAGCAGCGATTATACGCCAAGTGCATCGAATTTCATGCCAAAACGGCCCGATAGGGAGATATTAAGTAGTGGCTCAGTTTGAATTTTCACTCTCTCTAGAAGGCAGCCCATCACGAATCTCTGAAAAGAACCATTACTCGATACTGCCATTTGTTGATCATCCCTACGCTTTCTGCTGGAATAGGAGCCATGAGGTCATATCTTCACGATAGGAGGGTTCAACAGTTGTCGAATTGTTTATCAAGCATTCGCCATGCTGTTTCGATTCGGCTAACGCTGGGCTGGATTCTCGCTCTATGCCTTCCTTCGTCGCTTCTGGCCCAGCAAGACAGCGTTGCTAATGCAGTAGTAAAAACCTTAGGCGCCATCGACTATGTTGAGATCAATACAGCTTCTGTAACGGCTCAATCGAAGCAGCTAATCATATTTGTTCATGGTACACCTGGCTCTTATTCGGCGTTTCGAAGCTATTTGAATGATCCTGTTATGCAGGAAAAGTTTCATATGATCTCGGTCACCCGACCCGGATGGAGAAACGATGAGGATGCAAAGGTGCCTTCTCTGGACGAGCAAGCAGCTGCATTACGGCCTCTGTTAGAGATGGACCAGTCCGGTAAGGGCGCGTTGCTGATGGGACATTCCTATGGTGGGCCGGTAATAGCGCGCACCGCGATGAACTATTCCGATTTGATTGCGGGCCTTATATTTGTTGCGACGACTGGAGATCCGGAGCTAAGTGGCCCGCGTTGGTATAATCGTTTTGCAGTCGCCTTGCCGCGCTTTGTGCTGGGAGCAAGTCTAAAGGGGGCGAATGCAGAGATCATGCCGCTACGCCCACAGCTAGAAGCTATGCGCCCTCGTTGGCAGGACCTCACCATGCCGGTTCTCATCGTGCAGGGGAGTAAGGACAGATTAGTGCATCCAGGCAATGCGCTGTTTATGCAGCGGATGCTTGTGAATTCAAAGGTTCGATTTCTCAATCGAGAGGATCAAGGGCATTTCGTGCTGTGGGAGGAAGCCCCATTGATAAGAGATAATCTCATCGACATCTTCGTAGGGAGCAGCGCTCCCTCGCCAGCCTTCTCGGCCAACTAAATACGCCAAGGAAGTAATTGACCCATCCCAGCTAGCGCTTTACTCTAGCCTCCATGAAATCCTATATCCCTAAAGACTGGCGCATCTGGTTTGCTCTTGCCGTCACTTTTCTCTGGTTCTGTTTTCTTGCCCTCTACATAGCACGAAACGTTGGCTGGGGCTCCTTTCTCGATTTGCCTATAGAAGAGATGGGCACCTTCCTAGAGGGAGCGTTCGCGTTTCTCGCATTTCTCTGGTTGGTAGTCGGCTTGTTCATTCAGCAGTCGGTGCTAGCTGAGAATAATGAGGAGCTGCGCCGTAATAATCTCCACTCTGAGAAGCAGACTCAGGCCATCGCCGCTACAGAGATGAATGCGCGACAGGAGACCTTCTTTAAGATCGCAGAAAATACGCGAAGACAGCTGGGTTCGGTAATAGGCCTGTTGTTTATCTCCTCGCAGAGTCCGATCGGTAATAATAACTATTCATCTGAAGAAACCGCGGAATTCTGGACGCAGTTTGCGGGAGGGGATACCGAGCTTTTTTCCCGCCTGTTCCTAACGATGGGCGGGGGGGATGATGTGGATTACGCCGACCTCTACTACGGTACCGAAATTCGTAGGCGCCATACCGAGAATTTTATAGTGGGCTTTGATCGCCTCGTAGCATTAGCAAAGGGTTGCGACACAGACAAAATTATTCTGGATACATTGCTCAATTCGGCACACGGGATGCTAAATGGCAGTATGAGAGGCCTACACCCGGACATTACGTTCGAGCCAATCGTCGGCACTGATTCGATCGAGTATCTGGATCGCATGATCAATTCTAGGATAGAGAGCAGTTAAATATTTTAATAATAAACGCTGCATTCGCAGCGTGGGGGAGAGTCATGGAATTAGTAGCATTAGTTATACTTTTATCAATCGTGGAATATCAGTTCTTCAGTTTTAAAGTCGGTATGGCAAGAGGAAAATACGACATTAAGGCGCCAGCGATAACCGGTCATGAGATTTTCGATCGCTACTATCGTGTACACATGAACACCTTGGAACAGCTGATAGTTTTTATTCCAGCCATTCTAGTCTTTGCCTACTTCGGTGATCCCACTTACGCGGCAGGATTAGGCGCGTTCTTTCTTGTGGGTAGAATCATGTACTTTGTGTCCTACGTGAAAGACCCAGCTAAACGTGGCATGGGCTTCATAGTAGGCTGGATTCCTATGGTGCTGTTGGTGTTGGCAGGTCTTGTATCGGTTGTGATGCAGATAGTACGCTAGGCTTTCTCATCCATCACGCGGACGATCTCGGTAAGAGTGCGAAAGTCTGTCTTGCCGCTGCCCATTCTTGGAAATTCGGGCACGTGTACGTACTTCTTAGGCAAGGCCAGGTTAGGCAATGCCTTCGAAAGACGCTTATTGAGATCCTGTTTGTCTATTTCGGTATTTGTGACCGCTACTATCTTCGAGCCACGCTTGGCATCCGGTAGTTCGACGGCACAGCATTCGACGTCTATTGCTGTTAGCTCATTCATGGTCTCCTCGACCATGACTAGCGACACCATCTCTCCGCCAATCTTCACGAAGCGTTTGAGCCGGCCCTTGTGCCATAGATAGCCATCTTCATCGAGATATCCCAGATCTCCCGTGTCATACCAGCCGGACTTGAGCCTTAGAGACGATTCTTCTATGTCATTGAGATAGCCTTGCATAACTCCGTCACCCTTGACGAGAATCTTCCCAGTCTCACCTGTTTCGCAATCTATGCCCGTGTCTAAATTCTGAATTCTTATCTGCGTGCCAGGGATTGGCGTGCCAATGCTGCCAGGCTTGTTGTTACCACGCGGGTTGGCGGAGATCACCGGTGAGGTTTCAGTTGTGCCATAACCTTCGATGATCTCGATGTCATGTTTCTCTCTATACAAGGCCCGCAGACGGTCGGGGCATCTATCGGCACCTGAAACTGCTAGCTGGATACTAGCAAAATCACCAGGCTTAGATTGTTTGACATAACCTTCAAGGAACAGTGGCGTTCCCACGAGAAGTTCCGGCTTGTCCTCTCGAATAATCTTTGCGATAGTTTTGAATTCGAGAGGGTTCGCGTAAGTAATAGTGGTCATGCCGAGACACATCGGCGTCCAAAGATTGATTGTTAGGCCGAAGACATGAAAGTAGGGGAGAACTGCAAGTAGATTATCCATCTCATAGATATCCATCATCTCTGAGAAGGAATCGATATTGGAGATTATGTTGCGCTGCGTTAGTTGTACAACTTTAGGCTCTTTCTCGCTACCACTCGTGAATAGAATCACTGCGGCTGATTCAAGGTTCGATTTTCCGACTGTTCGTTTAATCAATGATCGTGGGAGTTTGGATTTTGCGAACGCGAGTGTTTTCTCAAAGTTTCCGAGTGCGTCGAGTATGTCTTCGATGAATACCATGTGCGGAAGTTTTTTGCAGCCGGCTTTCTCAAGTAGTGCCTTGGCCGTGATTATGACTTGAAAATCGCACTGCTCCTGCGCATACAGGCAGTTCTTCTCGGCGCCGGTCGAGTAGTTAATCATCACAGGTGTGCGTCCGGCCATCAGTGCACCGATTATTGCGAGTCCGCCAGCAGACGAGGTGGGTAGCATGATACCGATGCGACCTCGCTCCATTTTTCTGATGCGTCGAGCAAGAATAAGTGAGGCGAGCAATGCTTCAGAGTAACTGATATTGCGCCCGAGGCTACGATCGATGAAGGCTATCTTATCGGGGTTTTTTAAAGCGGAATCGATGAATCGGTGCTGGAGCATCACGCCATACTAGCGCAGAAAAGCAGGGCGTGGAACCATGTCACAGCTAATGCTAAAGCGGCGAAGCGCTTAATTGAGCCAAGAGGGGTTAATGACCCAATCAGCCGATGTATTGCCGATAGTCACTGATGAGCTGTAACAATAATCATGGGGGCACATGAAAGCTTGCGCCAACGCCTTTGCGGTCCTAAACTCCTTCTTCTTCAATAAAACCATAGCTCAGCCTTAATAACATTTTTTTGGAATTTCTATGATCAAGCACCTCAACACCGTCTGGCTTGTCGTGGTGGCCATGATTTTAGGAATGATAGTTATTTATCCTGAGTGGTTGACTCGCGAATCTATATCGCAATTGCTCAATCAATTGGGCTCAATGGCACTTATCATCTATGTATTGATGTCGCTGACCCGTTCGCTGTTATTGATCCCATGTACGCCGTTTGTCTTGGCTGGAGCCATTTCCTTTCCGCAATGGCCCTTCTTGGTGTTCGCGATATCCCTCGCTGGAGTTGTGGTTGGGGCATTCCTAGTATACAGTTTCCCCTCTTTTGGCAGCTACGATAGCTTGCTGGAAGAAAAGTACCCAGAAAAGATCGCTAACTTGAAGTCTAAAATGCAGCATAAGAATGCATTTTGGTTTGTAGTTGGTTGGTCTTTTTTTCCTTTGGTGCCAACCGACGCAGTTTGTTATGTAGCAGGGGTTGCTAAGATGTCCCTGAAGAAAATGCTGACAGCACTGTTGCTGGGCGAACTACCTTTAGTAGCAATGTATGTTTTTCTCGGTGCCGAAATTGGCGAGTGGCTTAGAATATGAGTGCAAGACTAAAATTTAGTGACTCACTTAATCTGATCAAGAGCTTTAAGACGTCTGGGACAATTACCCCTAGCTCTAAAGTGTTGGTTAAGACGCTTCTTGCTCCGATAGATTTTACTTCAGCGCGCTGCATTATTGAGCTGGGTCCAGGTACTGGATGTGTTACAACCTCGATTCTGGAACGAATGCACGCCGACTGCGTTTTGATTTGTTTCGAGGTGAATAGCGACTTCATCGCTCAGCTAGAAGCGTTGCAAGATTCTCGGTTACGCGTAGTCAATGCCTGTGCTTCATCGATTCGAACAATACTCGATGATCTTAATATCGAGGAAGTGGATCACATCGTTTCCAGTCTGCCGCTGTCGCTGATCGATGACGAAGTTGTTACACGAATTCTCGAATCGGTTAGATCGAATTTGCGAGAAGGTGGGCGCTACCTACAATTCCAGTACAGTTTAAGTAACTACGCAGAATTGAAACCAATCTTTAAGAAAGTGAGATTGGATTTCACGTTTCGAAATATGCCACCGGCGTTTGTCTATGAGTGCACAAAATAGACTCGACTGATTGCCGCAGTAAAGACTCTATTTAGAAATTAAAAAGCTGACGCGCAGAGCGCGTCAGCTTTTTTTTATGGCAGTTTGAAAGCGACGAGTTCGGGGCTGTACTCTCGGTCACCGATCGCGACAAGTATGTACTGTTCGCCTTCATGTAAGTAGCTGATTGGAGGCCCGGATGTGCCCGCTTCCAATTCGACTTCCCAAACGATATCGCCAGACTCCTTGTTGTAGGCTCTGAACATCGGACCGCCACTGTTGGTGGCAATCTCGACTGGCATTTCCCTAGGGATACGCCCGCCAGGTCTCTGATTGGTAAGGCCCTCACCGAGGAACAGTAGAGTCTTAGTAAGCAGCGGCGATGGTCTGCCCGGTAAGCCCAGTTGACCGAGTTCTAGGTCCACCAGATCAGGATGATCGGTAGGGCCGTCTCCATTAGGCACCATCCATACATGTTCGCCGGTGTTCATATCGATAGCCGTAATGCGTCCATAGGGAGGCTTAAATAGCGGCAGCCCACGAGGGCCCGCGATCCAGCGTCTGGCGCCTTTCACATAACTGAGGTTCGTGACTTCAGGATCACCGGGCAAAATATCGGCGACGAAGGCAGATGTTATGGAGGGTATGTACAAGTATCCGGTTTCGGGATCGAAGGCCGCACCCTGAACGTCAGCACCACCTTGTGAGCCGGGTAATTGAATGGTGCCCTGAGTGCCGTTTGGATCATCGCTGCGAATCGATGGCGGCGTGAAAAGAGGGCCTGTCACGTAGCTATTGAAAATCTCCAAGGCTTCGGCGCGTAGCTCCGGCGTAAAATCGATCAAGTTATCAACCGTTGCCCCCTGACGATCGAAAGGTGCGGGTCGAGTTGGAAAGGGTTGCGTAGGAGAGGTGACTTCACCAGGTACATCGGACTGTGGTACCTCTCGCTCTTCGATTTCCCAGATGGGCTCGCCTGTTTCGCGGTTAAAAACGAAGGCGAAGGCCTGTTTGGTTAGTTGCGTAACGGCCTTTACTGGTTCGCCATCGACGGTGATATCCATCAAGATTGGTGCAGCGGGTGGATCGTAATCCCAAAGTCCATGATGAACCGTTTGGTAGTGCCAGACACGATCGCCGGTCTCGGCATCGACTGCTACTAAGGACTGACTAAATAGATTGTCGCCAATGCGATGGCCGCCATACATATCATTAGTAGAAGATGAAATAGGCATATACACGAGGCCTAGCTCTTCATCGGCACTGAATAGTGCCCAGACCGGAGAGTGCCCTGTGTAGGACCAGGATCGGTCTTGCCAGCTTGCCGTGCCGAACTGCCCTTCCTGTGGAATGGTATTGTAGGTCCAGCGCAATTCGCCGGTGCGTACATCGAAGGCATGTACATCGCCGCGGAACGCCTCTTTATTAGAGAATGTGTCCGACATGGATTGGCCGATGAGGACTACGTCTCGCACAATAGTCGGCACGCCGCCCCAGCGGAATCGCTCGGAACCCTCAGGCATCAGCTGCAGGCTGGTGCGGCCTTCGACTCCGAAGCCCTCAATGGGCTCGCCGTTGTCGGCATTTAGGGCATATAGATAGACACCACGTTGCACTAGAATGCGTCGGTCGTCGCCTTCGCTCCAGTAGGCAACGCCGCGGGTATTCGCTCCAGGCAGTCCGTCCACTCCATCGTGTGGCTCCTGAACCCAGATTGTCTCTCCAGTACCGGGATTGAATGCTTCCACCAAGCCTACGCCGTTCGGTACATAGGCGATGCCATTCTTCACTATGGGGGCAGATATCCAGTTCGACGTGTAGCGCTGGGCTGGATTCATGGTGGAGTAATAGGCATCTAGTGCAGGCCTTCTCCAGGCGATTTCAAGCTCCGCTACATTACTAGCATCGATTTGGTCGAGGCCGGTGTATTTGGATTGTCCATTGTCTGCGGCGTAGGCTCCCCATTCACCCTCTGGAGATGGCTCGGTTTGTGCCGCTGGTGGCTCCGGAGCGGCACTAGCCACGGGGGCTGCAGGCGCTTCAGGGGCAGGCTCTGGGCTGCAGCTCAGTAACAGAGCGGTGAGAGTGACTAGGCTGAGAGTGCGAAGTGAGTGCGAAGGCATTGTTATTGTAGTTGGCCAGCTCATGGGAATTACCTCTTTGGGTAGTAATTTCAATCGTTGTCTCGATTCTAACCAATTTCTAGTTTTTTTACTTCTCTAGTGATCCAGCCATCTAACAGTTGCGTATTTAAGGGCTATGTACAGAAATTATGCAAAACAAGATGTCTTTAGCAATGAGGTGGGGCTAACTGTTAGACTTGCCTCTATGAATACCTCCACTACAAGCTTAGACACCGAAGAGGCTGAAGACTCAGCCGTCTCTGATGAATCCCTGTTAATAGCAGTTGGAAATACTCAGGATATTAACGCCTTCAATCAATTGTTCGAGCGCTTCTCGAAGAAGATCTTCGCGTTGGGCATGAAGCTCACACGCAACGAGCAGTTAGCCAACGACCTTATTCAAGAAGCCATGTTGAATGTTTGGCAGAAAGCACCGTTGTATGACCTAGATAAGGGGTCGGCAAAGGGCTGGATATTCACGCTGAGTCGCAACCGCTGTTTCGATATGTTGCGTAAGCAGAAACGTCAACCAAGCACTATCAGTGCTGACGATATTTGGCCGCTCGAGTCTGGGGCTGAACCTGCCTCGGTTCATGATGATATGGCAGGGCAGCAAGTTGAGTTAAGTCTGATTGAGGGCTATTTCGATCAGCTCTCTGATCCACAGCGAGCTGTGGTTGAACAAATATATATTAAAGATCGCACACATGAAGAAGCGGCCGCTTATCTACAGATTCCTCTAGGAACTCTGAAATCGCGTCTGCGCCTTGGTGTGGCGAAACTCCGAAATTTGATTGGCGTCGACCAGTAAAAATAACCCTGTAGTGTCTATTGAGACAGTGCTTGTTACTGAGTTCACGAAAAATTGTAAAAGAAATTTGAGAAAGAGGAATGCAATGAATACCGAAGTAAAACTGCACCCATCCACTGAATTGCTGAACCAGTTCATTCAAGGCGAACTGGTTACAGGAAAGAGCGTAGTCGTATCCGCGCATATGGAGCTGTGCAAATCATGCCGCGCCAAAGCTGAAGAACTGCAGGCTCATGCGGTTTCCTCATGGGTTGATCCTGGTAGCGCATTGCAATCTGATCAGCCTAGCGAAGTTGACTATTCGAGCATGCTTGCGAGTATCGTAAAGTCACCACAAATAAAGTCTGAGCCGATTGAAGAATTGGTTGAGATTGACATCGATGTGCTAAACCACAGCATTAAGTTACCTAAGGTTCTAGCCAAGGCTGCATCCGAAGGTCTGCAATGGAAGAAGGTTGCCGGTGGAATTAGTGAGGCACATCTGTTCCTGGACAATGAGACTCTTTGTGAATTTATTTACATGGCCCCTGGATGCCAGGTGCCTGTGCATACCCATCAGGGTAGTGAATCAACTCTGGTATTGGATGGTAGCTTTGAAGATGAGTTAGGCGAATACAAGGCTTCAGATTTCATTATTCGAGACGGACAGCACAATCATCAGCCGCGCTCTAAAGAAGGTTGTCTCTGTTTTGCCGTGTTGGACAGCCCATTGAAATTCACAGAGGGCTTGGCCAGATTGATGAATCCTATTAATAGCTACAAATTCAAGAAGGCGACTTCTAGATTAGCTTAGCACCACTTCCTTTTAGGCTTGAGATTTGCGCTGCGCATCGATATTCATAGCGATAGAGATGCGCTCTCGCTTTCCAGTATAAGGCCTTACTCCGTGGCGTAACCACGCCGGAAAAACCACTAGATTGCCCCGCGCGAGTTGCAGCTCCACCTCGTAATGTTGGGGCTGGCCATCGATTCCCATCATGCGAACCGCCGGGTTATGCATAGCCGCCATGGGAAACCTAGGATCCTCGAGGTAGAAGGCCCCACCGACATCTTCGGAACAGTCTGTTTCATCTCCCATATCCAGATAGAGCACCGCCGCCCAAAGGTTCCCAGGATGGGCATGCATGTGATTCAAGCCTCCAGCGGAGCTTATGTTAGCCCACATGCGTAGCTGCCATTGGTAACTATCCGGGCTTGCTTCCTGAAAATGAGTCATGCGTTTGGCGACATTGATCGCAGCTTCTGCGAGCTTGTTTGCTGCATCGCCTCCCCACTGCAGCATATCGGTGTCCGAATGCCAGCCGCCGAAGTTTGAACGTTTCAGACCTGAGTTTTGTTGCTGGTTCTTCCGAACACTCTTTTCCAATTCCTGCATCAGAGAATCGCCGTCCTTTAATCGG
Organism: uncultured Gammaproteobacteria bacterium; assembly: GCA_913060495.1. Taxonomy (GTDB): domain Bacteria; phylum Pseudomonadota; class Gammaproteobacteria; order Pseudomonadales; family Pseudohongiellaceae; genus UBA9145. The sequence continues at coordinate 40,274 of CAJXRP010000016.1, forward strand.
CAATACGCTATCGGAGTCTCGAAAAAGCCGACCTGTTGGGCTTCAATTCGAAGAGGGACTTGCTGTAGGGGATTCGTCATAACGCTTGTGATGGTAGAACAGCAACCATTACAGAATTATGACGAGGCTTTAGAAAAAGCGCCTGTTGGTCTTGGATGACGCGCTGACTAGTTCAGCACAGGCAGAAACTGTAAAAAAACTGCAATCAAATCGTCGCATAACTGCAACATGGCAGTTCTATCATTGCTGCACTTAATTAATTTCTTAATTTACATCTGACTAGTAGACGAAGGAGTCTAAATGAAATTTAAGCGCACGAAAATGAATGCTATTGCCAGCGGTGTTGCTCTAGGACTTGCGGCGATGAGTGCACAGGCCGCAGATCAACCAACTTTAACAACGGCAGGCGCCCAGAGTAGCGCGGTTTTCACAGGAGGAGCGACGATCAATGGTGGCGCCAGTTTTCTTGCGGCCGTTCCAGCTGACTCCGCAGTAGACTTGTTGGTAACTATCAAGCCGGCGGCAGCGGATGTGGGTAAGGCTGGTAACTTGGTAGTTATTATTAATGTGCCCGGCGCGGGATTCTTCATTCAGGATTCTTCAGGTGCTTTCGCGCCGTGGACGCAAGCTGACCCAATCGTTGCCGCTAGCTCTAAGACGCTTTCGGCTTCTGAGCCACTTACTATTTTCTCTGGCCTGGTTGGTAGCGCAGTTGGTGCGACAGGCGTCGACGTACAGGCCTTCGTAGGCTACTACACTGACTCGATTGCAAACCTGACGTATTCATCGACCCCTGCGAGTTTCTCAATCGCGGCGCCAGCGTCTTCGAGTTGTCCTGCAAACACCACTGCGATCTCCGGTACGTTCAAAGACAAAGCAGTCTGCTCGCTAAGTGGCAGAATCGAATCCGATACACATCTGACCTCCAACTTCTCCTATATTTTGGACGGTGCCGTATTCATCGGAGCGGACGAGGTGAGTGGTTCTAAGACTAAGCTAGTAATAGATGAAGGCACTTACGTCTTTGGTCAGCAAGGATTAAATTTTCTGACTATTGCGCGTAACGGGCAACTGCATGCGAACGGCAGTGCGAGTAAGCCGGTGATCTTCACCTACGAGGGTGACGATACCGCGACCGCTACTACAAGTGGGCAATGGGGCGGCATTATCCTGAACGGCAACGCGCCTCTGAACGTGGGCGGCGGAACAGCCGAGGGTGAGGGCTCAACTGGACTGTACGGTGGTTCCAATTCTGCTGATAGCAGCGGTGTACTGACCTACGTACAGGTTAAATATGCAGGACAGAATATTACTGAAGACAATGAGCTGAATGGCATCGCGTTTCAGGGTACGGGTTCCGGTACCCTCGTTGACTATGTGCAGGTTCACAACAATTCTGACGATGGCATCGAATTCTTCGGCGGCACTACGAATGCGAAACATATCGTCTTGACTGGCAATGAAGATGACGCGCTTGATTGGACCTTCGGTTGGACTGGCAAGGCGCAATTCATTGCCATTAAACAAAACACTGCCAGTGAGCATTGTATCGAAGCAGACAACAATGGTGATAATAACGACGCGCTACCACGCTCGAATCCCACGATCTCTAACCTGACTTGTGCGGGTGCGAGCAGTGGTGGCGATGCAGGATTTAGATTGCGTGAAGGTACATCCGCGAAGATATCAAATGTAGTTATGTCTGCGCACAATGCCTATTGTCTCGACATCGACCAGACAGCAACGTTCGCCAATGCCGGCGGCTCAATTGCTGCTCTGAACGGTAACCTGACTCTGACGAACTCACGTTTAGTCACCGGTTGTCCGTTTAGCGCTAGTGATGGAGATACCTTTTCGGTGGCGGAATTCTTCACGGCGCAAGCTGGAAGCTCCTTGGGCGAGGTCGATCTGATGGGTTCTAGCGGATGGATGAACGGACCGATCTTAAACGCGATAAGCCCTTCGATTCCCACAGACTCTTTCTTCGACCAAGTCGACTACATCGGCGCGGTGAAAGATAGCAGCTCTGATTGGACGGCAGGCTGGACTTATTCTGACTAGCCCTGCTGTTGAGCTCAGTAAAGCAAGGCGGTATAGGTCTGCTTTACTGAGCCCACGAACAAAAATCTCGATTTATTCTATTTTATTTCTTGGGGGCGCTCGTCGTCCCTATTTTTTTGCCAACAATTTCAGTTCCTCTAAGAAATCATCGCAGAAAGATTACTATTGAAATATTTCTGCAATGTAACTGAAATATCACTGTCACAGAGTCGCAATAAACTACCTGCTTCAAAACAATTTACTAATTGGAGCAAACCAAATGACCAATCAAAGGGCGCCACTAAAACTCCTGACTATCGCCATTACTTCAGCGCTCAGTGCTGCGGCTATGGGGCAGGATGCGCCTCAGATCGAGGAGATCGCTGTTATTGGTCAGTTTGTTCCCGATGAAAAGCGTGCTACATCTTCGGTCTCTAATGTCGTCGGCTCCGAGCAGTTTCAGCGCTCTGGTGATACCAATATCGCAGAAGGGCTAAAACGCGTCTCTGGGCTGAGTACAGTAGGTGGCAAGTTCGTCTATGTGCGTGGCCTTGGCGAGCGCTATTCGACCACTCTTCTTAATGGAGCAATTCTACCGAGCCCTGAACCGATTAACCGCGTTGTTCCTCTCGATTTATTCCCGACAGCGATACTCGACAGCGTGTTAGTGCAGAAAACCTATTCCGCACAATTTCCCAGCGAATTCGGTGGTGGTGTGTTGCAGTTGCGTACCAAGAAGTCGACTGACGAATTTTTCTGGAACATGTCTTCGTCGGCAGGCCTACAGCAAGGTGTGAACTTCAATGATGGTTTCACCTCATCTGGCGGCAGCAAGTCTTGGCTGGGCTATGACGATGACTACCGAGGTTTACCAGATACGCTCAAGCAGGCGACCGCAAACGGACAGGAGCTGCGCAGAGAGAGCCAGTTTTTAGGTAGCGGTGGCTATTCTCCAGAGGAGCTGCAAATTATTGGTCGCAGCATACGAAACGATTACAGCGCGGATTCAGAGTCTCTGCCCGCCAATTTCAAATTCGCCACATCATTCGGCAATTATCATGAACTTAATAACAAGGGTGCACGGGTAAATTACCTGGCTGCCATCAACTATTCAAATTCATGGGATACGAACGAGATTGAGCGCAACAACTACCGAACAAGTAACGCGGGGCTGGAAATAGGAGACGATCTAGACTTCGTGGGCACCGAGCATAGCGTGGACATAAGCAGTATCTTCACCGCCGGCATAGACTTCAACGACAATCACAATATTCGGACTACCAGCGTAGTGCTACGTAAGACCGACGACACCGTCTCACAAACTAGTGGTAATCTCGCAGAGGAAGACTTTATTCGATTGACGCAGCTGGAATGGGTTGAACGTGAGTTGTTTTCCAACCAAGTGCAAGGGGATCACTATTATCCTGACTTTAATGAGCTAGTCGTAAACTGGCGTTATAGCAAGGTGAAGGCTGAGCGCGACGCACCGGACGATAGGGTGTACCGCTATGATCAAGAATCCGATGGCAATTTCAGATTCTCTACTCGTGCCGATGGCAATGTAAGACGCTTCAGTGTGTTGGACGATGATGCCGAAGACTTCGCTGTTGATCTAGCCATGGTTTTCTACGGGCCGATGGATTCTATAATCACTACCAAGGCGGGCTACGTTCACAATGAGAAGCAGCGCGAATCAGAAGTGCGTCGCTACTCTTTCTTCGATCAGGGCAGTCTCGCATTCAATGAAGACTTATTGACGTTGCCACTGGAAGAGATTCTGGCGCCAGCGAATATCGACCCCGATGGTTTCGAGCTGAGGGAATTTACTCGACCCACTGACAACTACAATGCAACAAATGAATCTGATGCTTTCTATGGCGAAGTCGAATTCAACTTCGATGACAGGTTCCGTATTAATCTTGGAGCTCGGCAAGAAGACTTCACTCAGAATGTTAGAACGTTCGATCTGTTTCGAGATGTAGAGGTGAATGCCGCGCAAGAGAATAAAGATATTCTTCCTGCATTTACGGGCACTTATATCAACGGTGATCATCAGTTTCGAATAGCTTACAGCGAGACCTTGTCACGGCCTGACTTTCGTGAGCTGTCACCGGCTGCGTTCACCAATCCAGTTACTGGTAGAGAGGTTGTGGGAAACCCCGACCTGAAGATTGCCAACATAACCAACTATGACTTTCGTTGGGAGTGGTATTTCGGCTTCGGCGACTCAATGTCTCTCGGTTTGTTCTACAAGGAATTCGAGAATCCGATCGAATCAGTAGTGCAGCCTGGTGCGGAAGCAAGGCAGACATTTGCTAATGCCGCGGCGGGTGAGAATGCGGGTGTAGAATTTGAGATATCCAAACGTCTCGGTTTCCTCGGCGATCGCGGGGAAGACTTCTACGTTCAGACTAATATCGCCTTTATCGATTCCGAAGTAACTATTGCCGAGAAAGACCGCGGCATTCTTACTAGTACATCTCGTGCATTACAGGGGCAGTCGGATTGGTTGTTCAATGCTCAGATAGGCTATGAGCCGTTCACGGGCACCACGGCAACACTGCTTTACCACTATTTCGGTGAGCGTATCAGCGAGGTGGGCATTGAAGGCGCTCCTGATCTAATTGAGCAGCCTTTCGGTGAGCTAAATACCGTCTTCATGCACGAGTTCACTGAGAGCTGGAGAATGACACTCAAGGGCAAGAACCTTCTGGATGAGAAGAGTGAGGTCACGCAGGGCGGCTTCATCACTACCGGGTTTAATCGCGGCAGAGAGCTTAGCCTACAGGTGGACTATCGCTTCTAGCGCTCCATTTGCTGCTTAGCACGCTTGGAAATTCTGCGATCTTTGTATAAAAAACTTGTAGAAACAATGGGTTATGGGCAGTTTTAGTGCGTAAATAAATCTTGAGTCGGTGCCTGACCGTCACGTAATTGTAATATACTACTGGTTAAATGAAGGTAGTTTTACCGCTCATTAAATAAAGTTATTGGTATCCAGATGCCCGAATCCACAATATTGATCGTCGATGATGAAGCTGCAATACGCGATATGGTCGGCATTACTCTCGACCTAGCAGGTTTTAGCAGCATCAGTGCCGCAAATGCCCATGATGCGCACGTATCAATAATCGATAAGAAGCCAGACTTGGTGCTCCTCGATTGGATGTTGCCGGGGGGCAGCGGTATCGAATTGGCACGCAGACTGCGTCGCGATGAGATCACCACAAACCTCCCTATTATTATGCTCACGGCGAAAACCAGCGAGGACAATAAGGTGCAGGGCCTCAGCGAGGGTGTTGATGATTATGTAACGAAGCCTTTCTCCCCGCGGGAGCTGGTCGCACGCATCAAGACTGTGCTGCGCCGCGTGGATGGCAAGCAGAAGAATAAGGTGCTTCGTGTTTTTGATCTGCAGCTCGACCCCACTAGCCACCGTACCTCCATCGAAGATCAGCCTATAGAAATGGGCCCTACGGAGTTCCGTCTTCTGAAGTTCTTTCTCTTGAATCAGGAGAAGGTGTTTAGCCGCGATCATATACAAAACGCGGTGTGGGGCGGTAATGTCTATCTGGAAGAGCGGACTATCGACGTGCACATCCGTCGGCTGCGCAAGGCTCTATCTTCAATCGAAGGCACCTCAATCGATTACGCCAAATTAGTACAGACTGTGCGCGGGGCGGGCTATCGCTTCTCCGTACGTCAGTCTTAGCCCTCCTTTTTATACCCCGTAAGTAAGATCAGCCATTTTAAAGCGTCGCTCCATTCGCGCTGAGGTAGCTCTGCCTGCGACCTTGCTCACCCTTAATTGAAGGGAATAGTGGCAGATAGGACGCAACCCACCCTAGAATTTGACGAGATTTTACTGAGTAATTCTCTGCAAAGTCTGATACAGAACCCGCAGAATACTCCTACAACGCCCTACTTTTGGGCAAATTTTAGTAACTGAATACTGAAAGAGCCAAAAAAGGGCGAAAATGGCCTAAATTTATCAAATTGTTACAGGTGTTACTGTTTGTTTCTAAGTAACAGGTGTAGAATCCGCGCCACGTAATTCATAGTCTATGAATTGCATAAATCAAAATAAGAAATCTGGATACGGAGCCTCGCGGTTTTGGTCTGGATTTTCACTTATCTAAGGGGGAACATTTAAATGTTCAAACTAAACCAAAAGGCATCTGCCTGGGGCATGGCTTTCGCAGCTGTCGCAACAGCAGCGTCAATCGGCACAGCTCCCACAGTGTACGGCCAAGAGCAAGCAGTAGAGACAGTAATCGTGACGGGTTCACGTATTCGTCGCCCTGGTCTTGAATCTGGTAGCCCAATTAATTCTATTAGCTTAGAAGAAATTGAACTTCAACAAAACGTTGAAGTAGAGCAAATCCTTCGTCAGTTACCCGGTACTATCCCTGGTGACAACGAAAACGTTAACAACGGCACAGACGGTGTATCTACTGTCGATCTACGTGGCTTAGGTCCGAACCGCAACTTGGTACTATTAAATGGTCGTCGTATGACACCAGCTAACTACCGCGGTCGTGCCGATATCTCCAACATCCCAACAGCTCTAATCGAGCGCATCGACGTTATCACTGGTGGCGCTTCTGCGGTATACGGTTCTGACGCGATTGCGGGTGCGGTAAACATCGTTACTAAGACTAATTTCGAAGGGTTCGACTTGTTGATCAACAATCAAACTACTGCAGATAACGATGCTGACTTAGATAACATCTCTTTGACACTTGGTTCTGCTCTAGAAGGTGGTCGCGGTAACGTTTCCATGAACATCAGCTGGTCAGAGCGCGAGTCACTTCTACTAGGACAGCGTCCTTACGGAAACTTGGGTATCCAAACTAGCAACGGTGCTGGTCTAGATAACTTCAATGCTGGCATAAGCCCTACATTATCTCCAATCGCGGGCTGTGTTGGCCCAGACGCAGTAGCAACTGGTGGTTCAACTACTAGTATTCCTACTCGTGTTGCGATCGTTGGTGCTGGCGGAGTTGGCCAATTTCTAGAAGATCGTACATTATTTACTGGTGATGCTGGAACTGGTCTAGGTGCTGGCGGTGGTTGTTCACTGTTTAACTTCAGCCCATACAACTACTTCCGTACTCCACAAGAGCGTATCAATACGTTTGCGATGGCGAACTTTGAATTCAATGAGAACCTAGAAGTTTACTCAACGATTCAATACAACAACATTACTGTTGAACAGCAAGTTGCTCCATCAGGTACATTTGGTGCGCAGTTTAACGTTCCTCTAGCTAATCCATTGATTGGTGATGCAGCCCGTGCTGATATCATTTCATTCGCTAACAACGCTGCGGGTCTTGGTAACTTGACTGCCGGCGGTCCAGGCACAAACTGGAATGATGTGAATGGTAACGGCGTTGTAGATTCAAGTGACTATTTGAAGATGCAGCTTCGTCGTCGTACTTTAGAGCTTGGTACTCGCTCTGAAAACTATGACAGTGACTACTTCTCTTTCCTAGCTGGCGCACGTGGTCAGTTGTTAGGTGATTGGAACTACGATGTGTCTTTTCAGTACGGTGAATCTAACCGAACTACAGTTCGCGATGGTTACACTAACCTAACTAACATCCAGAACGCTTTGGATTCAGTTGATGGTGTTAATTGTGCGAACGGTGACTCAACGTGTGTGCCTATCGATCTATTCGGTGGCTTCGGCACAATTACTCCTGCAATGGCCGGCTATGCTCGCGCTATCGCCATCCAGCAGCAGAAGTATGAGCAGTCAATTGGTCAGATCATTCTTGATGGTCCTGTAGCGTTCGCACAGCTTCCTTCAGCTGCGACTCCTTTAGCATTAAGCGTTGGTTTTGAAACTCGCGATGAGCTTGGTTCACTAGAGCCAGACGAATGTTTAAAGCTTGCTCCAGCTTCTTGTCAAGGTGGTGCCGGTGGTAACCTTCTGCCAATTTCTGGTGGCTTCCGCGTAGACGAGTTTTTCATCGAAGGTTTCATGCCTTTAGTTGATGGCATGGATTTCGTTGAAAGTCTTAATCTCGAGTTTGGTTATCGCGATGCGGAATACGACACTGTTGGTAACGTTGATTCTTGGAAAGTTGGCATCAACTGGACAATCAACGATCAACTTCGTTTCCGTGTAATGGAGCAGGAAGCAAATCGTGCTCCTAATATCCAGGAATTGTTCTCTCCAGTAACAACTGGCTTGAGCAACGCGACAGGCGATCCATGTTCAGTGGCAAATGCGGCTAACATTGATGGGCGACTTCGTGGTCTTTGTGAATCAACAGGCATGTTGCCTGGGCAAGTTGGTGTTCTTCAGGACATCGTAGCTCGTCAGATCAATGATCTACGTGGATCTAACCCTACAGCTCCACCTGCTGCTGAAACTGCTGAAACTTTTACAGCTGGTTTCGTATGGACTCCAACATTCGACTTCGTCGAGAATGTTGTTCTATCAGTAGACTACTACGACATCGATGTTCAAGACGTGATTGGTCAGTTCTCTGCTCAGCAAATTCTTGATCAGTGTTACGTAGTTGGTTCAGCTGCTGCTTGTTCGAACGTTGTTCGTTCTAATGGTGACTTAACTAGCCCCGCTTCTGGTATCCAGCGATACACTACTAACCTTTCTTACCTTCAAGCTGAAGGTATCGAAGTTGGATTTGGATTTGGATTTGATCTAGGCGAATTTGGTGACTTGTCTTTCACAGGCGACATCAACCACTACCTAACTCAAGAGTCTCAGTCTGATTCATTGACTCCAGTTATCGATTGTAATGGTTTCTACGGCTCTAGCTGTGATCCAACTGCAACAACTAACTGGGTTCAGCGCACAACTTGGAGCTGGAACGACTTGCAAGCTTCATTGCAATGGCGTCACACAGACTCTCTAGATATAGAGCGTCCTGAAGTAGCAACAACATTTGCTGCTTTCCGAACTGTTGATGCATACGACTACCTGGATCTTTACGTAGGTTACAACCTATGGGAAGACCGTGTTCGTCTAAGCCTAGGTATCGATAACATCACTGACGAGCAACCACCAATTCTTGGTAATGGTGCTGCTGATACTTCGTCAAACGGTGGTAATACGTTCCCAAGTAACTACGACGTTTATGGTCGTCGTTTCACAGCAGGTGTACGCTTAACTTTCTAAGCTGCATTAGCTAGGGTAAAACCTACTGATAAAAAGGCGAACCTCGGTTCGCCTTTTTTTATGCCGCAGATTTGTATTGAGCGGCTCCATAACTAGAGCCCAGTTAGATGAGCTATCGCATGCCGAGTAGTTTTCTCGCCGCATCTGCTGATGCGACCTTCTTGTGGAGTGTAGTTGCTGCGTCACTTACCGCCCTAACCAGTGCTGAGTTGTCTTTGGCAGTCGTGCCGTCCGCTAGTAGCAGATTGTTCTCAAAGCCGACACGGCAATGACCGCCATGCCGTATAGCCTCAATCATGCAGTTAGCCTCGCTAGAGCCGAATGCGCACAGAGACCAGTGTTGCACATCTGTAAGAGGCGATAGGAGAGGGGCAAGATCTTCCACATCTGATTGCTGGTTCTCTGCATATCGACCCAACACTAACAATATGGAGACGTTTTCGTGTGGGATTATTCCGCGCTTTAACAGCTCATTGAAATGCAGGATGTCTTGTCTGTCGTAGAGTATGTACTGTGGTGCGATATGCTCTCTCTGCAAGAAACTAAAAAAATCGGCGGAAACTTTTTCATCAACTCCAATGGGGCTTATCTCTCGAATGGCGAGTGATACGGCTTCTGGTCGAAGTTGGGTGACCATTTGAATCTGTTGCTCTCTGTTATAGATCCCTACTGCTTCCGTCGTAACCTGAATGATGAGTTCTTCACCCACCTGTCGACGAATAGCTTGAATAGCTTCACGGTAGCGTTCAACATCGAGACTGTGCAGGAGCTTTTCATCGCGAACGTGTAGATGCAGCATGCAGGCCCCGGCGTCGTGACAGGCTGCCGCGGTGAGAGCGAGTTCCTTCGGGGTGATAGGAATTTTAGGATGATCCTGCCGCGTCTTTCTGGCGCCGTTCGGCGCTACTGCAATCATCACTGCATCGTTTTGAATCAATGCGGCATTCCTTATAAAATTGTGACTAGACTCGCATAGTCTCAAAGCCGCAGTGCTTCTACAAGGCAGGCAACTGTCGTATGCTTGCGTTAAGTTATATCAAGAGCGGCTAGTTTCTGTCTTTTCAGTACATAACTGAGCTGTCGACTCTAGGAGAGAACATGATTATGACTCAACAGTTAATCAAACTATCCATCGCACTAACGCTATGCGTCACCAGCTATTCCTTTGCGGTTGACGACGATGCCGGCTGGGAGCTACAGAGGGATAGGGACGGCATACAGGTGCATACACGCTCCGTCGAGGGCTCGCCTTATGATGCCGTACGCACAACGACGCGAATGACGGATGTGCGTCTGTCCTCTCTGGTTGCCCTTATCGAAGATGCACCAGCTTGCTCGGAGTGGGCAGATAGCTGCGCGGAGTCTTATCTAGTGGAACGTCTCAGCGACTCCGAGTCCCTTGTCTATACACACAATGATTTGCCGTTTCCGGCGCAGGACCGGGATGTGCTTGCGCAGGTTGAGTGGACTCAGAACCCTCTTTCTTTGGAGGTGGAGATGAATAGTTTTGCTACCGTGGGCAAGATGGAAGAAGTGCGTGGAAGGTTGCGGTTGACGGAGGCAGAGGCTAGTTGGACTTTCGCTCCTCAGATGGATGGTTCTATTCTTATACGCAATGAGGCCCATATCAGCCCTGGTTCCGCGCTACCGGGTTGGTTGACGAATTTGTTGTTAGTCGATGCCCCCTTCGAGACTATGAATTCCTTTGTGGACGCAGTAAGAGATCCAAAATACGTCGATGCGCAGCTGAATTTTATTGAAGAGCCAGCTGAGCATAGCGATCAACAATTTAGCGGTCAGGATTAGCAGCGTGCCCCACGACCACGACCACGATCATACCGAACCACCCTCTGACCTTGAGCTTCGAGTGAAGGCTCTGGAGAGCCTACTGGTTGAGAAGGGCTTGGTGAAGCCAGAAACTCTTAACACCATCATCGAAACTTACGAGCATAAGGTAGGCCCGCGCAATGGCGCACACGTGGTCGCCAAGGCGTGGGTAGATGAAGAATTCAAACAAGCACTGATGAATGATGCGACAGAAGCGGTAGCGAACCTTGGTTACTGTGGGCGTCAGGGTGAACACTTAGAAGTGGTTGAGAATACCGCCGAAGTTCACAATCTGGTTGTGTGTACGCTGTGCTCTTGCTATCCATGGACGGTCCTAGGTCTGCCGCCGGCTTGGTACAAGTCGGCACCGTATCGATCGCGAGCCGTGAGCGACCCTCATGCAGTACTGAAAGAGTTTGGTACCGAGTTAGATGAGCAGCAGAAAATCAGAGTATGGGATTCTACTTCCGAGATGCGCTATTTGGTCTTGCCGCAGCGTCCCGAAGGAACCGAGAACTGGAGTGAGCTACAGTTACAACAGTTAGTCAGTCGCAACTCCATGATTGGGGTAGAACTGGCGCGTTCGCCACGACAGCTTGAAGAGAAAGACAAGTGAAGGGCGGTCATGATCTAGGCGGGCAACTGGACATGGGCCCGATTAATCCAGAGCCCGAGTCCCAGGAACCGGTTTTTCATTTCGAGTGGGAACGACGGGTGTTTGGCCTTACGCTGGCGACGGGCATGTTAGGTAAATGGAACATCGACGAGTCTCGTCATGCGCGAGAACGTCAGGATCCGCTAGTCTATGTACAAAATAGCTACTACGAGAATTGGTTGGAAGGCATAGAGACGCTGCTAGTTGAGAAGGGCTTGATAAGTGCTGATGAATTAAAGCAGGGGACTGCAACTTCAGCCCAGATCGAACAAGTGGTTTCTGCGCCTAGCCCCGAAGTGGCTAACAAGATACTCGCGTCCGGCGCGCCTAGCACTATGGAGTCGGATAGCGAGCCTCTGTATAGCAAGGGTGAGCGTGTCGCAGTAAAGGCCAGCGAAGCAGTTGGGCACACGAGAGCGCCAAAGTATGTACAGGGCAGGACCGGAGTCGTTACCGCTCTGTTGGGTTGTCATAGCTATCCTGATAGCAATGCAAGCGGCGTACATGAGGGACAGCATCTGTATAGGGTATCCTTTGCTGGAGACGACCTCTGGGAATCTCGCTCGGAAGCCGCAGAAGTACTCATCGATCTCTGGGAGCCGTATCTAGAGGCGTCGAGATAATGGAAAATTTCCCCTATCAACCACAGGACGAGGAAGGCCCAGTATTCAACGAGCCTTGGGAGGCGCAGGCATTTGCCCTGGTGCTGGCTTTGCATGAGAAGGGTCTATTTAGCTGGCAGGAATGGGCCAGCGCACTCAGCGAGCAGATTACTGCGGCGCAGGCCAGCGGCGACCCGGATCTGGGTAATACCTATTATCAGCATTGGTTAGCCGCGCTGGAAACGATCTCGCAGCAGAAGAACCTCTCCAATGAAGAGGAGCTGACGAGCCGAAAGTCTCTGTGGCGTGCAGCCTATCTAAATACGCCCCATGGACAACCGATTGAGCTCTCGGCGGGGGAAGTCTCCTGATGATCGCTAATGATAAGGCTGATTAAAAGAATATTCGTATTGATTACTGCAATGGCCGTTCCCTAAACGAATACAGTTATGCTTCTATACTCTGTTAGTCGCACTTAAAAAATAGCAACGCTGTCTAAGAAAATACATGACAAAGTTTGAGAAGATTAAAGAGCGTGCCGAGCACCGAAAGGGTGGAGGTGTGCAATTGAAGAAACTATTGCCTAAAGTCGCTAGTAAAAAAACACTAGTTGCGTTGGGTGACGATCGCTATCTCGCTATGATGACCAAGTGCATCAATCAGGCGGGCTTTAGTTGGAAGGTGATCGAGAACAAGTGGCCGGAATTTGAAGAGGCCTTCTTCGGTTTTGATCCGAGAAAGCTTGGCTTTCTTTCGGCTGAGCAATGGGAGGCTTACGTTAGTGATAGACGCGTGGTGCGTAACTGGCAGAAGATTAAGGCGCTGCAAGAGAACGTATTTTTTGTGCAAGAAGAATCACGCAAGCACGGTGGTTTCGGCAAGTTCATCGCCGAGTGGCCCGCCTCCGATCAGATCGGCCTAATGGCCTATCTGAAGAAACATGGCTCGCGATTGGGTGGTCAGAGTGCACTGTGGTTCCTGCGTCGTACCGGCAAAGACTGTTTCATACTTTCTAGAGACGTAGTGGTGACGTTGCGTGGCAGCGGCTTGGAAATAGCGGAGCAACCGACCAGTCAGCGTGACTTAAAGAAAGTTCAGGCACAGTTCAATGAGTGGCATGAAGAAACTGGGCTGCCCTATAGTCATCTCAGCCGCATCGCTGCCTGCTCGGTTGGCGAGAATTATTTGCAACAGGCCTAGCTACACTTCCTTGGTTACTATCTTCGGATCGTTCTCCAGTGTTAAGTGCACCGGACAGCGATCGGCAATTTCCAGTAGTCGCTTTCGCTCAGCGTCAGTAAGATCACCTTTCAATGTAATATTTCTCTCAATCACATCGACAAATTTACTCTTGCTCTCACAGTCCTCACAGTCTTCAGCATGACTGCGAGAATGACTCAGTTGCACTTCAATATCATCCAGTGCTAGCTTCTTGCGGTTCGCGTACATGCGCAGCGTCATTGAAGTGCAGGCACCCAATCCGGCTAGCAGGTGTTCGTAGGGGTCGGGCCCCAGATCATGACCTCCGACTGATACTGGCTCATCGGCGATCCAGATATGATTGTCGGTCTGCACATCGCGAGCGAAGTGCTTATTGCGTTCATCCACCTGCACATGGCCCTTACTGAGTTTAGACTCACTCTGCTTTATTACCTCCGCCTGGGGCAGGAAGCGACTCGCCCAGGCGCTGATGCAGGCGGCGACGTATTCAGAGTCCTCGGGGCGACTCAGCAGATGATCGGCCTTATCCAGACTAATAAAACTCTTCGGATGCTTAGCCTCTAGATAAATTTTCTCCGCCTCGGCAATGTTCACAGTCTCATCGATAGGGGAGTGGAGTATCAGCAGTGCGCGTCGAAGTTTGCCGATGTGATCATTGTTCTGGTTGCGTATATCATCGACGAATTGTTTCTTGATCTTGAATTTACGACCCGCGAGATCTACTTCTGCTTCGCCTTCGCTGGATATTTTTTGCAGATCATTCTCGAGTTGTTTACTGACGTGCTGTGCAGTGAAGGGAGCACCGATAGTTGCTATGGCGGTAACCTCATCAATACTCGCCGCGGCCTTCAGTACGGCGGCGCCGCCTAGACTGTGGCCGATCAGTAGTTGTGGCGCGTGATATTCGCTGCGAAGAAAATCTGCTGCCGCTACGAGATCTTCAACATTGGAGGTGAAGTTGGTGTTAGAGAAGTCACCATCGCTGTTTCCGAGGCCGGTGAAGTCGAAACGCAGGACAGCATATCCAAGTGCCACTAGAGATCGAGAGATACGTGACGCGGCTGCAATATCTTTGCTGCAGGTGAAGCAATGTGCAAATAGCGCATAGGCGCGCACGGCTTCCGAGTCTGACGATTCCAACAGTCCGGCTAACTTGATGCCATTGCTTTCGAATTCAACTTTACTGCGTTTTACGGCCATCGTTATGGCTCCTAAGCTTTGTGATAATTAGTAGTTGGACGTTAGCAGCAAATCTATCAAATAGCTGCTTGGGGCTTCTGGATGGACTAGACCCGATTACTGCGCTTTTAGTTCAAACCCATTTACTAAAAGGCAGCAGCCCAATGCTCAATGCCCCGGAAATAGCCCTGACAGACTGTCAGCTCTGTGCAATAATTTCGCCATGCTCACTCGACGCCGCGCTATAAAATCTCTAGGAATTGGTCTAAGCGCCGCTGGATTGGGTTTCAGTCCTTTGCTGCGAGCTCAGGGCAATGTCGCTAGTCGACAGCCTCTTAATATTCCAGCGTTGGAGTCGGGCACATTTTCTGCTGGCACCACTAACTTCGATCTAAGCTTACAACGTGGCAGCCATAGCTTTCTGCCTGGGCTTAGCACCGAAACCCTCGGCATCAATGGAAACTATCTTGGTCCGACGCTACGCTTCAAACGCAATCAAAAGGTCGCTCTGCAAGTCAGTAACAAAATTGGCGAGCCTTCCACTTTGCATTGGCATGGTTTCCACCTGCCTCCTACCGCGGATGGTGGGCCGCATCAGGAAATCGCTGCTAACCAAGTCTGGAATCCCTCATTCGATGTAGTGCAGTTCGCCGGTACGTATTGGTATCACTCTCACGTCATGCACAAGGCAGGCTCTCAGGTTTACAAGGGGCTGGCCGGCATGATCATCTTAGAAGACGACGAGCAGGATGTCGCACTGCCGAGCAATTATGGTGTAGACGATATTCCGGTGATTCTTCAAGACCGACGTTTCGGCGACGATGGATCTTTTTTGTACATGAATCGCTATGAAGATCAGGTCATGGGAATGATGGGGGATACAATCCTGGTGAACGGCACGGTGAACCCTGTCGTAACTACGGGTACTAAGTTGCTGCGACTACGGTTGCTGAATGGATCTAATGCACGCACCTACAATTTGGGCTTTAGCGATAACCGCGAGTTCTATCAGGTCGCTAGCGATGGCGGATTCTTGGAATCGGCCGTTCCATTAACGCGCCTCACACTTGCCGTTGCAGAGAGGGCAGAGATTCTTGTTCAGTTCGACCCGGGTGAAGAAGCGACACTGGTAAATGTCGCCTTGCCTCCAGCCTTTCCGGAATTTCCCGGCGCAATGAGCGAGATGATGCGCGCACAAAATGCCCAAACATTTGATGTCCTGCATTTCCGCGCCGAGGCAAGCTTGCAGGATAATGGCAAACCACCTTCATCACAATTGACAGAAATTTATAGGTTGCCAGAGTCCGCTGCAACCAATGTACGAACCTTCAGACTCGGCATGGGTAATGGCATGCGTAGTGGAGATGATGCTGGTCCTGGTCGTGGTGCACGCAATGGCCGTGGCGGTGGTTTTGGTGGCGGACAGTTTTCCATCAACGGCAGGCGCATGGCCGAGAACTACATTAACGAGAGAATACAATTCAATACAACGGAGATTTGGGAGTTGACTAACACTTCTCCTATGATGCATCCCTTTCATGTGCACAACGGACAGTTTCAGGTCCTGGACCGTAACGGCAGTCCGCCACCCGAGAATGAGATGGGTTGGAAAGACACGGTTCAAGTTGGGGCAGACGAGATAGTGCGTATCATCATGCGCTTCACAGATTATAGGGACGAAGAGAACCCTTATATGTATCACTGCCATATACTCGAACACGAGGACAGAGGCATGATGGGGCAGTTCGTGATCGTCTAGCCGACAATATGTTGGACAAGGCGAGTAATTAAAGTGACACTTTGTTCACACTTGAAAACTGGCAGGCAACATTACAATGATAATAAAAACTGCAAAGCCTCTCGACTACCCTGTACTAAGGGCACACTCTATCTTCCTCACGCTAGCCTTCGTGCTATCGTCTTCATTCTCTGTAGCGCAGATCGAAGATTTCACCGAGGTTACTGATCAGATGCTAAGCAATCCACCTACGGGTGAGTGGCTGAGCTGGCGTGGCACACCTGCGGCATGGGGCTACAGTCCCCTCGATCAAATCAACAACGAGAACGTCGATCAGCTCCAGCTCAAGTGGTCTTTTGCGCTAGATGACACCGGCGCGGTGCAGGCAGCGCCCTTGGTGCACGATGGCATCATGTTCATCCCATCCGCCAGAGGCGTGATTCAGGCGCTAGACGCTGTTAATGGCGATCTTCTTTGGGAATACCGACCCACACCACCGACAGAGGAATTCATCAATTCCGGAGCAGGAACCCGTGCAGCGGTTCTGCCAGCTGGCGCCTTCGCTGGCGTGGGCAGGGGTGTGCAGAAGAACATCGCGATCTTCGGCGGCATGATCTACGCGGCGACAGAAACAGCAAGTATTCGCGCGATCGATGCGCGCAGCGGTGTATTGGCCTGGGAGACGCAGGTTGCCGACCCTACGCTTGGCTATTTCTACACGGCAGGCCCAATAGTCGCCAATGGCACCTTAGTTACCGGCATCACCGGCTGTGATCGCTACAAAGATGACGTCTGCTTCATCACCGGTCACGATCCGCTTACCGGAGAGGAGAAGTGGCGCACGTCTACTGTCGCCCGACCCGAAGATCCCGGTGGTGATACCTGGGGTGATTTGGAACTACGCTTTCGTGCGGGCAGCGATGCCTGGGTAGCAGGGTCTTATGACCCAGAGGCGAATCTCATCTATTGGGGAACCGCACAAGCGAAGCCCTGGGCGCGAGTCGTGCGGGGTACCGATGGCGATGCGCTGTACACAAATTCAACGCTGGCTCTAAATCCAGACAATGGACAGATGTCGTGGTACTTCCAGCACATCCCCGGCGAGACACAAGACATGGATGAGGTATTCGAAAATATCCTGATCGATGTTGATGGCCGTAAGTCTCTTTTCAAGATGGGCAAGCTCGGTATCCTCTGGCAGCTTGATAGGGAGACGGGCGAATTCATCAAGGGCACCGACATCGGCTATCAGAATATTGTTAACCTCGATCCAATTACAGGGAAAATCACCTACCGCGATGGCATGATTCCTCGCCTCGGCGAAGAGTTAAACATGTGCCCTAGTACATCAGGTGTAAAGAGTTGGCGTGCGATGGCCTACTCACCCGATACCAGCGCCATGTATATTCCCATCACACTCAACTGCGCATTGACTACCTTCGGCCCCACAGAAAGGCAGTTAGGCGGTGGTGGCACAGGTCCGGTCCGGCGCAGTAACTACCATCATCCGCAATCCGATGGAAACATGGGCGAAATTCTTGCGTTGGATATTCCTAGTGGCGAAGTGAAGTGGCGCCATAGGACGAGGGCGCCTTTCAATACGGCTACACTAACTACTGCAGGGGGCTTGGTCTTCGTTGGAGATTGGAATCGCACCATGTCGGCGCTGGATGCAGAGAACGGCGATGTGCTCTGGCAGGTAAGACTCGCTACTTCGAATCAAGGCTTTCCTATTAGCTACAGCGTCGATGGAAAGCAATATGTTGCTATGCCAGTCGGCACGGGTGGTGCTAGTTGGTCCGGCAGTCTGCCTCGCGACCTTGCGCCGGAACTGAGTCGCCCGCGCAATGGCAGTTCTATTAACGTATTCGCGCTTCCAGAATAATGAATAATATTTTCACAAAATGTAAACCGGCAATACTGCTCTATTCAAGTTTGTGTGCTCTAAGCATAAGTTATGCTCAGAGTGAAACAGTCTGGGATGGAGTCTATTCAAGTCTACAGGCAGAGCTTGGAGAGGGTGTTTATAACAATGCTTGTATTTCTTGCCATGGGAAAGACTTGGGCGGTAACAGTAACTCGCCAGGCCTAGTGGGGATGGGTTTCATGTTCCTGTGGGAAGGAAGAACGCTGGGTGAATTCTTTGAAAAAATCCGAGAAGAAATGCCGACTGACAGGCCTGGCCAATTGCCTGTTCAGGACTATGTTGATGTGATTGCCTATATCATGAAAGCGAATTCATTTCCCGCTGGTGATAGAGAGTTGCCCCTCGAAGTGGAAGCATTAACAGCCATTGCAATAGCGCCAAAGCCCTAGGCGCTACAATTCAAAAATTCCTAAGGCTTCTAAGCAGTTGGAGGCTCATTCATTTGCTTGTTCTGTGCAAAATGAAACTCTTCAAGCTTGATATCGTCTAGGCCAATCTGATCAAACGGGTCTTCCATAGCGCTTTGCACGTTATAGAGGGAGATCAAAATAAAACCATGTATAAGGCTCAAGCCGTAGACAATTATGGCGTGAGAATCGCCGAGGTCGCTAACTAGCGTCGGTATAAAAATTAAGGGAAAGATATAAATAAACACTAGGCAATAAGCCCTCAGGCTAATCGGTGTGCCGTGCATCTTTAGCCCAACAGTGTTCTCAATACTTTCGTGAACATCTTTCAAGAACCTAATTATTTTCAAGCCTGTACCGTTGGAGATCGTATCGCTGTTGTCATTCAGGAAATTATAAATTTCATCTAACCTATTGCGTACTAAGCTAGAGTCATACACGTCCTGGGTAAGAGCGTCGAAGAACAATTCGGATATGGACTGTAGTCTTTCGCCAACGTATGTCTTTTTCTCATTTGATAATTTGCCGTTGTTGGTAAAGCAGTAGTAGACGGCGTTAAGTGACGATTTAAAGACACTTAGCAAATTAATTATCCTATCCCGCCGCTTGAAAGATTCGCGAATGGTAAAAACCAACGGGAAAATCACAGCGATGCTAAACAGGGTTATATTGAGATTAAAACCGAAATCATAAAGTAGGCAAAGATAGGTAACGATCAAGCAGAGCAACAAGACGTAAGCGGTATGGTGGTTAATGGTGGCGAGGTACTTTTGCATAGTTGCCTATTCTTATTCTTATTATTGAGTTGAGGTCATTACTATAGAGTCATGCTAATCAAGTAATGCCGTAATGTAAATCTGCACAGGAGTGGCGTTGGTTGCGGTACTTTTCTCAGGGAGGTAAACTCAAGAATAGAAAATAAAAGTAATTCATTTAAATCAATGGCTTACAGAAACTGAAGTTAAGCCCTAGGCCTTTATACACAGCGTTAGGAGTGTGAAACTATATGAGTATGTTGAGTCGGTGTCTGCCTGTATCCCTTGTTATGGTCTGGATGATGACAGCCAGCGCACAAACGGCTGAGCCCGATCCGCTCTTTCTGACCGATACCCCGCTGAATATAACCTTCGAAGCACCCTTCGCGCAGATTGATAGGGAGCGTGATAAGGAAGCAGAGTATGAAGGTGTTATGCATTACACCGATGCATCTGGTGAGGAATTCAGTTTTGATATCGGCCTCGAAGTGCGCGGTAACTGGCGTTTACAAAAAAGTAATTGTAGATACTCACAGCTGTGGATAGATCTAAAGCGTGGGCAGGTGGTGGATACTCTTTTCGCCGAACAAAACCGTTTGAAGCTCGTTGTTCAATGCCGCGCACAAGATAGATATAGAGACTATTTGGCTAAAGAGCAGCAGTTATATAAGGTCTTCGCGTCTATGTCCGACCTACATTTTGGAACTCGACTTGTCAACGCTACCTATATGGATTCTGATGACCCAGATAGTAGCCGAACGCACTTGGCATTTTTCATCGAACATCAACGACGCCTTAAAGATCGTTTCGAAATGGAAGATGTAGATCTCAATAGTATTTCTTACACAGAGCTCGACCCCCCGCAATCCTCTCTTGTCGGGATGTTCATGTATCAAATAGGTAACACTGACTTCTCCATGATAAGTGCGGCGGAAGGCGACGAATGTTGCCACAATACAAAACTACTAGTGGACAAGGTTGGGAGATACTATCCCATCCCCTATGATTTTGATTCATCCGGATTTGTTGATGCCAGCTATGCTGCTCCGCCAGTCCCCTCCTTTGGTATTCGCAGCAATAAAGCGCGACTGTATAGGGGTTTTTGCACTGAAGCAGGACAGCTCTCGGCAACGGTATCTCAGTTCACCTCAATGCGAGAGAGTATTAATGCAATAATTTCCGATACAAGCTATTTAGGAGAGCGGGCTTCAAAACGGAGCGTAGCGTATATAGATGATTTTTATGAAGTGCTAGAAAATCAGCGGCGTTACCAGCGAGACATAGTAGAAAAATGCCGAGGCTAAGATTTAGAATGTGTTGCTTTTCATTATTGGGCGCAAGAAAAAACTCACGTTCCAGTGTTGGTCTGTTTTGGGCGGGATTTCTATTTCTACAAGTACTAATTTCACAATCCATTTTAGCGGCCGAGAACCAATGGCAAGACGTTGAGCGTGTAGTTGCAGTTGGGGATATCCATGGTGATTACGATAACTTTCTAGAAGTTCTCAAAGGCGCAGACATAGTTAACCGACGAGGTAACTGGATCGCTGGTGAGACTCATCTAGTGCAACTCGGTGATGTGCCCGATCGCGGGCCAGATACTAGTAAGATAATAGAGCTGCTCAAAAAGTTGGAGAAGCAAGCCGAGCGAGAAGGAGGCAAGGTACATGTCCTGATCGGAAATCATGAGGCTATGAATATATATGGCGATTTACGCTATGTTGATCCTGGTGAATACGCAGCATTTCGTACCCGCAATTCGCGCCGAATCAGAGACAATTACTATGAGCTGGATGTTGCTAGGCGCAAGCAAGCTAATCCCGAGTTCGTAGCCGACAAAGCATTTCGCCAGCAATGGGAGCAATCTATTCCCTTGGGCATGCTAGAGCATCGAACAGAATGGAGCGCTGAGGGTGAAATTGGTGAATGGGTGCGACAGCACAATGCGGTAATCAAGATCAATAGAACGCTCTTCTTGCATGGAGGCATAAGCGAGGAAGACTTAGGTCTAAGTATTACCGAAATGAATGAACAGATACGCCATGAATTGAATGGCGGCCTGGGCGAAGAACCAGGATTATCGGAGAAAGAAACCGGGCCCCTGTGGTATCGCGGACTAGCTTCAAATGATGAAGAAGTCGAGAGGCCCCATCTAGAAAAAGTACTCGCAAGCTACGATGTTGACCGCGTCGTGCTTGGCCATACGCCCAGCTTGGGAACGATTGTTCCTCGTTTTGAAGGCAAGGTGCTTGTCATCGATGCCGGCCTTTCTAGTTATTACGGTGGTTTTCTCGCCAGCCTCCTGTTAGAAAACTCAGAGGCATTCACAATTCAGCGAGAACAAAAAGTCCCGTTACCAGATTCCAAAGAGGGGCTGCTTGCCTATTTTGAGCGCATTGCTGAATTAGAACCGAATGCGAAAGCCTTGCAAGCTCGCATCAAGAGTCTAGCCGCGCCTGCTAATTAAATTTCTGTCCAGCTCAATCCCGAGTGTTACACATAGCACAAGGATGGGAGTGCTTATGGTGTCTATCTTCTATCGAGATTCAGAATTTGCTTGTTTATCTGACGCCAATTTTCTATATCGCTATTGCCAGCACGCTCTCATCGGTAGAAATAGGTTTAGTGCTGATTTGGCAGTCACTGTGTGATTGGGAGGGGACCATAGCTCGCTAGTTGGCATCTAGAAGGTGGCCAACGCGTTAAATGGGCTTGCGGTGCCACCCTTGATAGGGTTGATTTGAATCGATGTCATGAACTCCCAGCGCTGCAATCGCGCTGCGGTTTCGGCAACCTCCTTCATGTACCCATTGTCTACTATTGGCAAGCCTAAGTTCACTTGCGTTAGCTGATGAATGGGCCTATTGATTCCTTCTACGCCGGAAGGTTGCACATCATTTACCGCATCGCCTATGAGTATTGCCACGTCGCGCTCACGCAAAAAGGGCAGGACTGATGCATGCAAGCCTGCGCCGGCTTGGCCATATTGCCACGGGCCCTCTGCATCGCGCATGGCCCAGCGTCCAGTGCGAACAAATAGCGCGTCGCCACTGCTAATAGTTACACCTGCGAACTCTTCCCAGGCGAGCAGATCGTCTACGTAGATAGGCGTACTTGGGTCCAGCCAATCGACGCCGCGCATCAGAGGTATATCCACCAAGATTCCGCGGGTCACATAAGAGGTGCCCATGCGATCGATACCAAGATCCTCACAGCCGGTGGCGGTAAGGTTTTGTGGGTAACCATTGAAGATGATGTATTCGCCATCGATCTCGGTGCGGTAATGACATAGGGCGTCTAGGTGAGACAGCATGCCATCGTGCAATGAAAACTGAATCTCATCCAGAGCGAAAGATGGCTCGCCAGTGACCGGGTCTATCCGACTCATCCAATGATCGGTTGGACCGAAGGCGGCGCTATCTATTGCGGGCGGTTCCGTGGTGACGAAGTGTTGCAGGGTCACGGTCTCGCCTACTTGAACAAGCGCTGCCGCTTGTTTGGTTTTCTCCGCCGTTATTAGATTCAGTGTGCCGCGCTGATCGTCGGGCCCCCAGCGGCCCCAATTGGAGAGTTCCTGTTCCCAGTTAGCCAGTGTTTCCAAGGTTACCTTAACTGTCTCATCCTGAGTTGAAGGATGTGCCTGAAACGGCTGTGCTTGAGCCGCACCAAGTGCAAGCATGGAGACACAGACACTGCCTATTCGCGCAAGTGATTTTCGTGAAGTGAGGGTGTTGTGCATGGGAATACCTCTGGAAAGGTGAGTGAGTTTTAAACCAGAATAAAGAGCTTGTGCGAGAGAGTCTAGCGCTATCAAGCAGGAGAGTAGTTTTCTTGTAGGGTTTTCTTATGCTTCGCCTTGCTAGAGCTAACGCAAGTACTCGAGGGTGACGGCACGCACTGCCTGCCTAACACCTCTAGACATCGCCTTGACCGAGATGGTGGCCTTCACGATGCCGTCTATGTCGTTGTCAATCTGGAATCGTTGCTCTGCGCGCTTGCCGATAAACTGATCTTCATAGCCATCCCATGAAAAGAAATCTCCCCAAGTGTAGCGCAAAGATTCCTTGTAATAGACGACTTTTAAACCAGTAATATTGCCTTCTAGATCCATGCCGATCAGGCTATCAATCTCGGCGCTATAACCGCTAGGCTCTGGATGGGTGTCGGAGGTGACAAAGGCATAGCCGACCAGAGTTTTCTCGCCGCTATCTGGATCAGTCTTGTAGGCCTTGTAGACAGGAACCTCGCCTTCCTTTTCGGAGAAGCTATCTGCGCCCGGCACTACCTTCAGCAGCAATCTAGAGGTGGTGTGGTCCTTGTTCCGTGCTGCCTGAACGCCACCGTTGAAGACTGCGCCATTGAATAGAATCGTCAACACTAGAAGCCCAGTGCTCAATAGCGTTTTTAGCCAAGACTGAATCGAATGTTGCATAGACATAGTGCTTTCGTGCTTCCCTTTTATTGTTCCTGAGCCGTATTGAAGTTTCGCCAGTTGATCGCCATATAATGTAGGGCGAGAGCGTTAGTTTCAGTACGAGCAAGAGCAGTTTGGCAATTTTTTTGAGAGGGGACAAGAGGTCTCCAGCCCCGATGGGCTGAGAAAGCCGAATTACGGGGCTCAAATTTGTAACTTATTGAAACACATTGCTAATTCATTCAGAGAAGTTATGACTGCAGAACAATTCTGCTATTCTAGCTGTCAGATTCACTCAGCCTTGCTGGATTTCAGCAGGGCGCAACTTAGGAAATACTATGAGCCTGGTAGATTTTTCAAAGATCACGAAATTATTAAGAGACGACAAGCACAGAGCGAAGCATAAACAAGAGTTGTTTAAGGAAGTCATGCTGATGGTGCTTGCGCGAGTAACGCGTGCCGATTCGAATGTCGAAACCGTTGAGCTTGAGAAGGTGCAGGAAGTTCTCAAGGAAGAGCTAGGGCAAGATATCTCCGTCGCCGAAATTCGCACGGCATCTTCCTCGGAAGTTTTTGAGACACAGTCTTTAGAGAGCTATCTCTCGAGTGCAACGCGTAAGCTAGATGGACGAGAGCGTATGCTTATCTTGGCGTCCTTGGAGAAGGTGATTCGTAGTGACGAGATTATTCGCAGCTTCGAGCTAGACTTCTTCGATAGGGTGGCTTTAGCAATGCGCGCGACTCCCGCTGAGATTGCTGGCCTAGTTGCAGACTAGCTCTAGCCCGAACACTTAACCCCGTTAGCAATTCGATGCAGTGGTGCATGACGCGCCGCTGCATTTTCACTGGTTCAGAGCTATTCGTTCAGACATATCCCCTATGACAGCTGATACAAACCCCCTCTTCAGCAATCTTCGTGTTGTTGAATTAGCGTCCATGATTCTTGCGCCATCTGCTGCCGTCATCTTGGCAGACTACGGCGCCGAAGTGATTAAGGTTGAACCTCCTAAGACCGGTGACCTGAATCGCAACTGGCACAGGAAGATTAATGGCCTGCCAATTTCCGATATGGCTTACGGCTTCGAGGTGGACAATCGCAACAAGAAGAGTGTCGTGCTGGACTTAAAGTCGCCAGCGGCCTACGCAGCACTGTGCAAGATAGTTGCCGAGGCAGATGTGTTGATCACCAACTACCGCTTGAAGGCGCTAGACAAGCTCAAGCTAGACTACGAATCCATTCGCGCAATAAACCCCAGAATCATCTACGCATTGGCGACAGGCTTTGGTGAAGAGGGCGAAGAGGCCCACAAGCCTGGCTATGACACTGTCTCCTATTGGTCACGATCAGGCATTGAACACCAAATTTTTCCCTATGAGGGTTGGCTTGCACAATTTCCCTACGGCTCCGGCGATCATCCAAGCGGTATGGCATTGTTCGGATCGATCATGACGGGTCTGTATCAGCGTGAGAAAACGGGCGAGGGCTGTAAGGTATCGACATCTCTGTTGGCTAACGGCGCTTGGTCGAATGCGGTCATGTTACAGGCGCAACTTGCCGGTGCTGAGTTTAGAGAAAAGCGCCCCCGCGACAATGCCTACAATTTTATCTCTCTGCATTACCCAACTAGCGATGATCGCCTGTTGAAGATGAGCATGGTAAATACGGCAAAAAACTGGCGTCCATTCTGTAATGCTATCGATAGAAATGATCTGCCCGAGGATAGTCGTTTCTGTGACAACGAGGCGCGGATCGCCAATATGCCTACGCTCATCAGAGAGGTTTCTGAAACAATCGTAAAGCAACCAATTGCACATTGGTTGCAGAAATTGGATCAGGCGGATGTGCCGCACACCGTTGTGTCTAACTATGAAGAAGCTGCAAACGATAAGCAGAAAGCGGCGAATGATATTATCGTGCCGTTGGATCATCCCGAGCATGGACCGATGCGAACCGTTAATAGTCCGTTCAAAGTGAGTGGCGCGGACAAGCTGCCCGCTAAGGCGGCGCCTAAATTGGGCGAGCATACCGAAGAAGTACTCAAACGCTTTGGTTACAATGACGCAGAAATAGCAGACCTAGCAGACGATTAGATATGAGTGAAGAGAGCGAGAAAGATCCTGAGCTAATCAGACTGAAACTAAATCACGATACCGCGAAGATAAACTGGGGTGTCTTACACGAGCATCAGCAACAAGAGTCGGTGATAGCAGTGTCTACCGACCTAGATTTGATCGACGTGGCCTGCGAATTTACCCTCGACAACCATGCTCAAGTGCAAGAGTGGTTGGAGCAGGAGAAGATTAACAAGGTAAGCGACGAACAGGCACAGCAGTGGAAGGCTGACGATCGTCAGTTGTGGGCAGTGGTTGTGGCTCCCTGGATATTGGTTCAGGAAAAAAAGCCGGGTACAAATTAGCCGTAAGATCCACCGGCAAAATGGAAAGGCAACATGCAAGTCTCAAACAATTGTGCCTGGTGTGATCATCCCAAGGATGCGGGCCCTAGCTGTTCAAAATGTGGTGCGGATTATGCTAAGGCTGAAGCGATCAAGCAGCACGGCAAGGCCGACATAGAGCCAGCCTCCGCTATCGATAACGGTTTTACTATGGAGGCCGTGGATAGCGCTTCCGCGATCGAAGATCCGCTCCTAGAGGAAAAAATCTGCCTAGCCGCACTGCCTTCCATGCTGGCCCTCGCCTTCTTGGTTCAATTAAGTGGCTTCGGCACCGGTATTCAGCGAATCGTATTTGGAATGCCAGTACACGAACTTGGACACGCTACTGTCTCATGGTTCTGTGGATTCAATGCCGTGCCTACCTTCTGGAAGACCATCAGCCCGAGTGATCGCGGTTACGCGGCTAGCGTTTTACTTTTTGTGGCCATAGCCGCACTGGCTAACTTTGGTCGCCGCAACATGAAGGGCGGTTGGGTGCTTATTGCGGCCTTCTTATTGCTGATGCAAGGCATAGGCACGTACATGATTACCCAGCGCGAGGCTGAGCAATACATCTTGTTCGGTGGCGATGGTGGAGGCATGGTCCTAGCGACACTTCTGATGCTGTCGTTCTACTTCGGCAAGGGGACACAGTATTACGAGGGAGGGCTGAGGTGGGGTTTCCTCGGCATCGGTGCAGCGGCCTTCGCGGACATGTTCATGACATGGCTGCGTTCCGCTGGCGATCGATTGCAAGTGCCCTATGGCCTAACCGGTGGCGAACCCACAGATGCCTTCAAGCTCATTAATTACCATACTTGGAGCTGGGAGCAGCTGATTTCCAGGCATGTGACAGTTGGAGTGAGCTGTCTCTTCGTCTTGCTAGCTTTCTATCTATGGGGCATCAGGCAGGCAAATAAGATGATTGCGATCAAACAGAGGGAGGATGCCGAAGCGTTTTCGGCAGAAGGCGATCCAAACTCAACTGCAGCCTTATCAGCCAAGGCCGTACAAACCTAGATAACACCGCTTAGTATCGCAGCTATATGACCTGTTTTATTGCTGCCATTCTAGGTAAACTGTGACGATATTTTTGAACTAAAAAGGTAGTAAAGAATGGCTTCTCCAGTAGCTTTGCAGAATGATAAACACCGTAATCTAAAAATCACCGAATCCGGTGACTATGAGCGCTACAAGGGTCAGAACCTGATCCCCATCCTTGCGCAGGACTTCTTCACTCTATGTTCGGAATTTCCGGTGGTCTTTGTGAAGGATAGCACTGGTGATCAGTTCGTTCCTGTTGCCATCATGGGATTGAGAGATGGTGAGAACCTGTACTGTCAAACGGCAGAATGGAAGTCCCATGTCGTTCCAGTAAGGTTTAACAATGCACCCTTCTCGATAGTGCAAATAGACCCTGAAAAAGATCAGCTCGCTATTCTCATCGACGAAGAAAGCTCGATGCTGAGCGAGACAGAAGGCACTCCTTTGTTCAAAGAAGACGGAGAGCAGTCGGAGTACTTAGCGCAGAAAGTAGAATTTCTGACTAAGATTGTGGAACAGACCGTGCAGACCGAGAACATCTGCAAATTGCTTAGCGAGAAGGACTTGCTAACAACTCAGCAACTGCAGCTGCAACATCGTCAGGACGCGCCGCGTTATAACATCGACGGCGTGTATACAGTGGATGAGCAGAAGATCAATGCACTGTCCGATGAAGATTTCTTGGACTTGCGCACTAGGGGAATAATTCCCTTGATCTATGCGCACCTGAGCTCGCTGCAGCAACTTAGAAGAATTTCTGAGATGCAGTACAACGCAGATAAAGAAGCTGGGCTTAAAGCTTAAAGCGAAAAATGCAAAAAGCCCAAGCACTCATGAGTGCTTGGGCTTTTTTTTGCGTTAGTGAAAATGACTAGGCAGATTTAAATTTAGTCTGCCGTGATAAATAGACTAAAAGTCGATCTTCGTTCCAATGTAGAAGAACGTTGATTGTTCATCGATAAGATCCTTTGAATCAAGGAAGATCACACCACTATCGAGTCGCACGTTGCCAGGCACTACACTCCATCTAACTCTCAGCTCCAGATGCTGACCCATATAGTCGCCACTACGACCGGTGACATCGCGTTGTCCGGTTCTTCCCCAGCTATCCTTGTCTTCGGCAAGCCAGAAATGTCGATAGTCAGCCATCAAGGCCACGTTCGTCCAAGGCGATGCGGTTAATCGAATGCCTGGTGTAATAATATTGCTGCGACTAATCGGCGCGTAAAGCGAAACTGGGCCAAACTCAAATGCCGATACACCAAGGAGTGTATCGAAACGACCGCTGTCTCTGTCGAGTGGGCTCTCGTCGCCGCTGGCATAGTTAAGTTCGAAGATTGCCCGCAGCCGATACGGCGTATCGAAGCTATAGGCCAGCTCTATGCGTTGATAGAAAGCCGAATGATCCAGATCCACTGTATCGAGAGCGTTGCTCGACCCTCTGCGTTCGCCGGTCTGAAAGATCGACTCCAGGTTTATGTCCCATTCGTTAACCGCGGCTACAGAACGGACGCGAAAGCCGAATGTATGCAGATCGCGATTGCTAGTCTGCAGTTTTCTGGTGTCTTTCTCTTTTAGAGCTATGTAGTAAGTCTCTAGGTTCAGGTCGACGTTTAACAGATTGGGCAAAAGATTCGGCAGATTTGCGAACACGCCATGAACGCGTAAAGCCTCGCTAGATTTGTCTCCCCTATGCTTATTGTCGAGTAAGCTTAATCTGTCTCGAGGCGTTCGTCGTACCGGTTGTGCTGACAAAAATTTGAATTCGTTGCCATTCGCCTGTGTATGGCTGAAGGATATGCCATCAAGTGTATTGATCGTATTGCGGTAACGGTTTCTCGCTACGAGAGTGCGGCTTCCCCAATCCTGCGTGAATCGCCCGACTCTAATTTCGCTAGAACTATTGCTGCCAAACTTGTAGGCGATATTCGCCTGCAATAGATCTAGGGTGCTGACATGTGAATTGCTGAGACGCGTGTCTCTATCGGCTTGACCCTGCCGAGAATCCATCATCTCGACTTGAGCACTGAAGCCGTCTTTCTTGTACTGGGCATCCAGTGTCGTACGCAGAAAGAAAGCGCCATCATTCGGGCTAGCCCCGACAAAGACATTGCCATCGTAGTGCTCGAAGCGGGATTGGTGTTCGCCACTTAGCGTGAAGCCATTATCCAAGCCAAGAGCATCAGAGAGGGCCCAGGGGCCATCGGCTGCGCAGAGGGTGTTGCTAATCAGTAGGGTGGTGGAGAGAACTACGAAATTCTTGGTGGAGCTAGCTATTCTTGAAAACATATTATCGTCATTTTTTGTTGTTAGGGCGCTGCCAATGCTACACCAGTCCTAGGCTGAGTTCACTGACCAATCCTGTGTTAGCGTGCATCGCAACTAGGGGGATGAGCAAGCCGCTTTAGCCCATAAAGTAGCGAATCGCCATGCCGATTATGAGAATTCCCATCAACGCAGGCATGTAACGAGTCATCTTGCCCAGTTCCTCGTCGGATTTCTCGGTACTGTATTTCTCAATCAATGGAATACCAACGATCAGTACCAAGAAGAGTATGGCGAGTATCGATAGTAAGACTGTCATTAGCTGCTACCTACAATTTTCGAATGAGGAGTAATTTTACTCTAAATGGAAATGCTTAGCTTTGCATTTAGTCCCGTTACCGAGAAGCGCAATAGGCGGAAAATAATGTATATTAGCGGTGACTCCAAAAATAAGAACCTATAAAAAGGTGGTCCCATGATTAGTTCTGCCGATCTGTTCTCCCTCACTCTCCTTGCCACGGGCGGGCTCTATGCCTGCATGCTTGCCTACTTCAATGGCTTGCTAGGGACAAAGCGTTCAAGTACCCAAATCATGTGGAATTCAGAGCCTATCATCTGGATCATCACTTTGTTGCTCACGTTCTCAATCGTATTCAAGTTGGTCGAGCCATCGGGCGCAGAGGGGCCGGGCGTTTGGTACCTAATTGGTACCGGCAATTTGTTGGTGGTCTATATCTATCTTGTTATGGAGCTCGCGCGCCACGATCTGCCAAAGATTGGCTATTGGGCAGCGGCCGCACTCACCGCCGCCGCTGTTATTTATACGGCAGCAATAATGGTGGTGGCGATGTCTTCTCAATTAATGGATCTGCAATTCTATAAGGGCGCACTGGCAAGCTTGCTCGCATACATAGCTCACGTGCTGTTGCTGGTGCTCGCTTTCAATCTGCTACGCGCCCTTCGCAGTTCGCTGATGAAGATTTGGATGGCGGATCCTAATTCCTCTGAACGGCTCACAGCTGGTGGAGTGGCAGTCAGTTTCAATGGCGAAGTAACAAATCCCCAGGGCGCGCTTTCCGACATCAATCTAGCATCAAGTGACAAATCTGCGGCGGCAACGCTTAACCCCACCAGCAGCATCATCGTCGATTTTGGAATACGCCGTATAGAAGATCATGGTTTTCGATCAGATTTACGCATCGTAAGCAGCAATGTCGAGCAGTCTGTTGTGGTGGAGGTTAGTAACGATGAACGAAGTTGGGAGCTCTGTGAGCGAGAAGATAAAATTCTCACCGACTGGGATGTGCCTTACTTTAATAGCCCTTGGCGCTATGTGCGTATCTGCAATACTAGTGATCAAGCAATAGAAATATCGGAAGTTTACGATCTAGATTAAGTGACAGCTCTTGCTAGACCTGCTGTATTTTTAGGCCCCATCAATCTCGCTGACGGGGCTATGATTAGCTAAAAATTACCAGTTACTTTAAAGCTAAGCTCCACACCGGTGGTAGTGCATTGGCCCTCGATCTCTTCCAAAATATTGTCCGAGATGCGCCCGACGAAACGTGTGCGCCGACGGCAGCGAACATTGTTACTAACATTTCCAATATCGAGACGGTGGGTTAGTCCGCGCTTGTCTACGTATTCGGCAAACAGCATGTAGCGTGGGTCGCCTATTTCAAATTCAATGTCATCTACGTCATAACGAAACAAGCCGCCGTCGACGCGATCGAAATTCTGAAAACCCCAGTTGAACCGCCACTCGGGTATGTCGTGGCGCATGGTGAGTCGCCACATCCCGCGGAATTGCGACTTAAAACGACGCTCTACGCCAGTAAAGGGGTCGGTGACTTGGGAGTCCTGCAACATAAATGAGGGCGAGACTAACAGGTTCGGCAGTCCGATCATGCCCATCCGGATACTCGCATTAAGATCTAAGCCGTATTCCGTTCCATCGCCTATATTGCCATTCGCGGAAGCCAGATTGTCATCGGAAGTTGACACATCGATGCGATCAATCACGTCCTGATGATCGGCGTAGAAGAGTTCTGCACTCATAACGCCTACATCATCAGGTAAGCGATATTCCGTCTTAAAGCTGTAGCGCCACTGTGTCTGTTGACGCAAGCCGGCATTGCCGGCTACGAGGTTGCGGTCGTTATCCTGTTCGTCATTGGCTGCAACGAAATCGGCAAAATTAAGTTGGTTGACAAGGCGTTCGGCAGTGCCGCGCAGTTGTAGCATGGGGGTCAGGTCGTAACGTAAATCTAGCTTCGGTTTGATAAAGTCGAAGTTTCGCTTTCTGGTGATATCGCCTGTCTGAGATATCTCCGAGGTCTCATAGACTAACGTGGACTCGAGAGACATCTTTGGACTGATCGTCCAATTATGAATAAGAAACGGTTCGTAGCGTAGCTCTTCAACTATCGAGTTCGCGTTTGAGACGTTCTGTGGTATCAGGCCACCTACGGTGGCAGAGGGTGTTCCAGTAGAGCTGAGCAAACCCAATGCGAGTTTTGAATCGAGTATAGTCTGTGCGCCTTCAACCCCGAACTCGATGCTCTGCTCGGAGAATACATCCATGGTGTAGGAGCCGCGAACGATGCGCTCTTGAATCACTCTGTCGTTGTTAAGGAATAAGTTGTTTTCGAACACGTCGTCATCGCTTAGCTGGAATCGTTCCCGGGTGGAATTTTGATTGTTCTGGTTGGCGATGCCTAACAACTTCAAGCGCGAGCCACTGGAGAGAGTTAGTTCATAATCGCCACCAACTTCCCAATTGTCCTGATCAGAAGGGTTGTCTTCTTTCTCGGTGGTAAGAGTATTTGGCGTGGTACGCAAATTATTAGTGAGTCGACTCACTTCAGTGGGTGAATCCTGTACCGCATACAAGGCGTTCACCCGTGCGCTGCTGTTGGCTGAGAAATTGTAGCCAAGATTCATGCTTATTTCGTTATTTTCACTGTCATTGATGCGGTGTTCGACAATTACATCGTTGCGGCCGAAATCAGCCAGAATACTGCGCTCATGGGTAACTGAGTGGGTATAGCGCGGATTGCTGCGTAAGGTAAACAGGTAGTTAAATTCACCCCGTTGTCCGTTTACAGCGACAGAGCCGGAGGGTATAAATTCCCCGTCTTGAGCCATGCCAGCACTAGCATCCCAAGACACACTCTGGGATGCGAGAGCTTCAAATAACACCACATTAATGACTTGCCCGCTGCCTCGAACATCGAGTTCGCCAGACGTGCCGCGAATGATCTGTATTTCCTGTACCTGATCGACTGCGATGCGGCGTAATAAACCACCGGCCTGATTGTTCTTGCCGGCGGTGCGCTTGCCGTCTATGAGAATTTCTGTCCCGCCGCTACCACTGCCAAGTCCGCGGCCACCGGCGGTAGGGTTTCCTCCGCCTGGTCCGCCTGGGCCACCGGTGTTGGCTTGGCCGGGTATGCGATCAAGCATGTCCTGAGCGGTGCGCGGCCCCCACTGCACAAAATAGCTTGCGGGATAAATCACCGTGGAGTCATCACCAGTTGTGTCTTGGGCCGTGGCTACCGGCACTAGCGCATAGGCGACAATGAGGGCTAAGGAGAGTTTGGCGGTAAGCTGAGCTAATCTATTTCGGGTAAGAGTGGCGTAATACATGTCTTGATTCCGTGTCAGAGCCCTTATCTCAAGGGGCATTCCAATTCTGAAGCGGGGATTGTACCGGCAAGCAGCGGAAAGCGCGTGGGTCTGTTACAAAGTGTTATTAATAGGGGAGCTGTGCTCTAGGAAGTTGATGCTCGGTTAGTCCAATAGTGAAGTATGAAGGTAAAACTACGGCTTACTTATAACTTCAGGATGGGTTTGGATTTTCCACAATTTATTGCCCGCCGTCATTCAAGAACCCTTGTTCGGTTTCTTTATTCCCAGAGTTTTCATTTGGTAGGCGAGGGTTGAGGGTTTAAGGCCTAATAATTCCGCCGCACCTTCGTCTCCCCACGTCTTCCAGTTTGCCTGTTGTAAGGCGGCCGTAATATTTGCTTTTTCTAGTTCTCTGAATTCTGCGCTGGTTAGGTAGGCTGATGCAGGCTCCGATTGTGTGGCAGTACTGAGCATCTCCCCTGGCCCTGTCACCAGCGCAAGATCGAGTCTCAATTTTTTCCCAGTCGAAGAAATGACTGCGCGGTCGATGGTGTTTTTCAGCTCGCGAATATTTCCCGGCCAGTTATGCTGTTTTAACGCCGTGATATGGCTCAGTGTCAGAGGTAGTGATTCTCGGCCAAGTTCTCTGCAAGCTTTCTTAAGAAAGTTTGTCGCTATAGGGACGACATCGCTGATGCGCTCTCTTAATGGAGGCACTTCGATCGGAAACACACTTAGGCGATAAAAAAGATCCTCTCTGAAACGGCCCGCCTTCACCTCAGTGGCGAGATCGCGATTTGTCGCGGCGACAACACGCACGTTAACTCGCATTGTCTTATCGTCTCCGACTCGCTCAAATTCATTCTCTTGCAGTGCGCGCAATAGTTTCCCTTGCTGTGTTAAGGGTATCTCCCCGACCTCGTCAAGAAATAGCGTGCCACCGTCGGCGAGTTGTAGTCGTCCGATTCTATCTTTGTGCGCCCCAGTGAACGAACCTTTTACATGGCCAAAAAATTCACTTTCAAAAAGTTCATTGGGAATGGAGGCGCAGTTTACTTTAACAAGAGGGCGATCAACTCTGTCGCTCTTGGTGTGAATCGCGCGAGCGATCATCTCTTTGCCTACGCCTGATTCGCCCAGTATTAAAACGCTAGCAGGAGTTTGTGCAACAGCCTCTACTTGGGCTAGTGTGCGTTTTAGTGCCTCGCTTTCTCCAATGATTTCTCCAAAACTGCCAGAGTCGTTGACCTCGTCTCTGAGATAATCACGTTCAAGTTCAAGTTTTTCTTTCAGATCATTTATTTCCTCAAAGGCGAGCTCGCGTTCTTTCTCGAGAGCTTTGCGGTCAGAAATATCTCTGAAAACAATTACCGCGCCGGTGAGTTTTCCATCCTGAATAATGGGAGTGCTAGTGTACTCGACAGGCACAGCCGAGCCATCGGTATGCCAGAACACCTCGTTCTCGACTCGGTGTACTTCCCCGTCTTGAATTGATGCGTAGATAGGGCAATCCAGTCTGGGGTATTTGCTGCCGTCAGCGTGAGAGTGGTGGTGTATCTCATGGGAAAAGCGGTTCATCACATCATCTGCCTTCCATCCAAGGATCGCAGTTGAGGCGCCGTTGCTAAAGGTAATTTTTCCTTCGCTGTCCAGGCCGTAAATGCCTTCGCCCGCACTATCGAGGATCAGCTGGTATTGGGAGCGAAGTTGTTCGAGTTCAACCGACTCTTCGGCGCAGTTATCGGTGATGGTTGCGAGGAGGATCAGGCAAGACTCCTGCGTGTTTCCAGCCGCGGCACACCAAGCAGAAATCGAAGCGGGGATAGTTTCGCCGTTGATCAATAGGTTGGTGCGGTAGTCAGAGATTGAGTCAGTCTGGTCGAACAGGTTTTCCAGCAGCGTCTCTAGCTCAGGGTATTCAATCAAGTCCAGTAAGTCGCCGGCAGGAATAGCTAGCTCCTCGTTTGCAGGCCGGTCGATCTTCTCTCGCCAAGGCCTGCTCAGGCCTCGGCAGATAAGCCCGCTATCGAGCATCAGAGCGAAGACAGGGGAGTCTGCGAAGGACCAATCATTTTCTATTCTCATAACTCAAAACCCCAATATTTTAGGGATTAAACCACAAATAACTGTAGACCTCAATTTATTGGGGTTATCCAGATGGGGTTATCTATTTGATAAACAAAGTAATTATTAGTTGGCATGGTCGGTGCAATACCAAGATTGTATTCAGTACTTAAATTCAACGGGACAGCTTAGGAGAAATTCGATGAACAATTACGGCGCAGAGAATGTTTTTGGCGAATACGACTCAGTACCAACTGCCGAGTCGGAGCGATTGCCGGATGAATATCGAACATTTGAATTTGAAGCGATGACAGAAGTGCCAATGGCACTAGCCGTCTACGTTTTACATCAATACTTATTCGATCTTTAAGAGTTTATGAAAATGCAAAGACCACCACTACCTCCATTCACTCTCGAATCTGCGCAGCAGAAAGTTCAAGCGGCAGAGGATGCATGGAACTCACGAGATCCCGAACGAGTCGCAGCGGCTTATAGCATCAACTCTGACTGGAGAAATCGAGATGAATTTTTTCAGGGTCGCGATTCAATTCAGAAGTTTCTAAGAGCTAAGTGGGACAGGGAGCTGCATTACAAGCTCATGAAAGAACTTTGGGCATGCAGCGGCAACCGCATCTCCGTGCGCTTTGAGTACGAATGGCAGCACGCGCAAACGGGGCAGTGGTATCGCACTCACGGCAATGAGCATTGGGAGTTTGATCAGGACGGCTATATGCAACGTCGTGACATGAGCGCCAATGACATTCCTATCGAATCTTGCGACCGGCGCATTGGCTACAACAAGTAGCTATTGACCAAGAAGAAATTGAGCACAGTTTCTAGCATTTAATTGAACAACTTGTGGGATCGCTACGCAAATTGAAATACCAACTAATAAGTGAACGTAAAAATCGGAGAACGACAATGAAAAAGCTAACACTCAACCAAACAATGACCGCTCTACTACCTGCAGTCATGTCAGCAGCTCTACTGCTTGTATTTTCTTCTACGGCGGATGCAGATCAAATCACAGGCGTCAGCGAGGTGAAGTACAAGACTGTGGAAGTCGAAGGACTGGATATTTTCTATCGAGAAGCCGGCAACCCAGAAAACCCAACGCTCCTGCTCTTGCATGGTTTTCCAACCTCATCGCATATGTTTCGAGAACTAATGCCAGCGTTAGCGGATGAATACCATTTGATCGCACCGGACTACCCGGGTTACGGATACAGTTCGATGCCGAGCGTGGATGAATTTGAGTATTCTTTCGACAGCATAGCTAGAGTTATGGGCGAGCTAATAGATGACATCGGTATCGATGACTACAGCCTCTACCTCATGGACTACGGTGCGCCTATCGGTTACCGACTCGCCGCCGCTCAACCCGAACGCATTGAGTCGCTAATAGTACAAAACGGAAATGCCTATATGGAAGGCATCGATAACAACTTCTGGGAGCCGATTCGCGAGTATTGGAAAGATCGCGATGCAGTAAATGCCGGCCTAGATAACCTTTGGTGGAAGAACGTAAAGGCCGCCTATAAACAACCCGAGATGAGCAACGACGACGCGCTGAGGTTCTTAACGACCCTAGGTGCGACTATGTGGCAATACACGAACGGCGTAAGTGATGTTGAGGCAGTGAGTCCGGATACATGGGGCCATGTACAACCGCTACTGGATCGTGAGGGCAATCAAGAGATTCAGTTGCAGATGTTCTATAGCTACGGTTCTAACCCGGCACTTTATCCAAGTTGGCAGCAATATTTTCGAGATCA
The DNA here is from genome assembly GCA_913060495.1 of uncultured Gammaproteobacteria bacterium. GTDB lineage: Bacteria > Pseudomonadota > Gammaproteobacteria > Pseudomonadales > Pseudohongiellaceae > UBA9145. The sequence continues at coordinate 77,402 of CAJXRP010000016.1, forward strand.
CCAGCCGCCCACATTAATCGTTTGGGGCGAGAACGATGAGATTTTCCCAGCAGCAGGTGCCGAACCCTATAAGCGAGACCTGAAAAACCTCGAATACTATCTTCTAGATACAGGGCACTTCGCACTAGAGACTCACGTGGATGAAATTGTAGATCGTATGCGGACTTTCCTTGAGCGTGAGTTGCCTCAATCTTCCCGGGCCGCAGATTAGCGTGCCCTTTGATGCGGCCAAAGAGTGGTCGCATTTTTACTAGACGATTCAGGGATAAGATATGACGCATGTATTCGCAGACACAATGTTCACCGAAAGTGTAAGGGCTGCTCAAGAATCCTATGGCTCACATGAGCACAATGAAAATCTCAGACAGAACTTTGGGCCTAATAATGTGCTAGGTGCCAGAGAGATAGACTTTATCCATAAGCGTGATTCCTTTTATCTGGCAACGGTGAGCGAAACCGATTGGCCCTACGTTCAACACCGTGGTGGCCCTGTAGGTTTCCTAAAAGTAATCGGTCCAAAAAAATTGGCCTATGCAGACTTTCGTGGAAATACTCAGCTTGTTAGTGTGGGGAATCTAACTGAGAACAACCGCTGTTCAATAATTTTGATGGACTACGCAAACCGACGACGACTAAAAATCATAGGTTATATCAGGGTCGAAAATGCAGACATCGCGGACGAGCAGGTACTGGAAGATGTTGAGTTACCAAATTATCCGTCGGTCGTAGAGAGAGTGTTTCTAATAGATGTGGTCGCATTTGATTGGAACTGTCCGCAACACATAACCAAACGTTATACGGAAGCAGAATTACTTGAGCATTTGGAGGAGGCAGCGACAGCTTAGATATGAGTTCATGGACTGTTTTATCGAAATAGATCGGCTACGCGATCCGTCGCTGCATTGGCGTCCTTGCGGCGGGCACCGCGCAGCATATTGGCCATGCCGTAGTTTCCCTCATGGCAGGCGTACTCGTACATCTGTGACGCTACTTTAGTTAGCGGCAATAGGGCGCTTAGCTTGTCGGTGAAGGTGGACGGGTCATCGAGTGTGAATTCATAATTGATGGTTTGTGGTCCCACACGGGTAAAGCGTTCGGTGAGGGTTTTGTCTTTGGACGAGCCGAAACCATCGAAGCTTTGCGTCAGGCCATTAAAGTTTCGCGTTACCACGACTAAGGAATCGCCCTCCCAATGACCGCGTGAATCTCCTGACCAGAGCCCTAAGTTTTCATCCAGCGGCGGGCCTTCAGTTAACTGGACGATGCGCGCATCGTGAATCATCTCGGTCATGATCACCACATGGTCTCTGTTCTGAATGATCTGCAGATTGTTGTTATACACGCTAGGTGACAACGGCGGGCCCGCATTAAAACCCACTATGCAGCGTTCCGACAGGCCTCGGTCTTCCGGTCCATCGCGGCCAATGCCGCCGATGACAAATCTCACCGGACGCTCTCCGATTGCCTCAATTTCGCCGCCGGGCTGATGTTCTACACCAACCTCAAGAGCAGGGACGCGGCCATTCGATGGCAAGACGATAAGCGACGTGCGTAATCTTCCTCGAGTTCGTGCGTTCTCCATCCAGATGCTGTCATTGTAAAAAGCCTCAACGCCAGAGGCTGACCGAATCGGTTCATCCGTAGCCCCCAAGCTAAAACGCTGACCCTGGGTTGCAGCAATCTCCTCATCGCTGAGAAACTGCCGCTCGCCAAATTCTTCTGGCCGCTGCATGGGGACATTGGAGGAGAAATTCCAAACACCCTCGAGGTCAGGCAGCCCCCACTCGGTGCGTGGAACCTCATAGTCTTCGGCAGCTAGGCTGAGTTGAGAAGCCTGCAGTGAAAACCACAGCAGTAGTAGCAGTGAATACTGTTTCTTCATCAGTTATTCCACAAATTGAATCGAACTCGCGTAAGGAATAATGGCTCATTCAATCTGGGAGCACAATTTTATTCCAGACCCGGTCTCATGGCTCATAGGGAGGCCGACTATCCTCCATAATCTTATTCAGTTTTTCTTGTGCGCGCTTTGAGTTGGCTAAATCCTGCACTTCGAGCATTTCGCATTCATCTTCTACCATCTGATTGATAGTCACAGGATAGAATTTGCAGTCGTCGGGGCGGTCCAGGTAGATATCGCAGGTATATACTTCTTGCTTGGGTGTTTTTCTCAACCAGGGACAGCGTTTCAATTGCTCGCCAGTGGACGGATCCATCCAGATGCCTCCGTCTTGCACATATTCGTAGAGGTCGGGTCGAAAGGTTTCCCACAGCTCTATTTCTTCATCAGATACAGATAAGCCATCGCCACCGTACTTCGTACAACATTTTCCGCACTGATTACATTCTTTCAGAGTAGGGCTCGCTGGCGTTGATAGAAGAGGAAATGATTCGTTAATCTTTGATCATGGACTATAACAGTAGCAAATTGTAGCCATGCTAGGTGCAATTCATTAGAACCAAACTATTACACTATTTTTTTATGACACAGATCATAACGAAGTAGCTGTAAATGGCTATCTTATCCTTAGAGAGTAATTACACAAGGGAGTTAGCAATGACAATAGAGCACCATGATCTAGTACACGAGTTTCCTCAGCTTCGGGATCGCATTCATGAGTTGAAGATTAGCAACAACCATTTTCGTAGGCTTTTTGATGAGTATCACGAATTGACCAACGATATCGAAAATATGGAGGCAGAGATAACGGCGGTTACTACGCAGACAGAAGAAGAAGCCAAAATGCGCCGGGTCAATTTGAAGGATGAGTTGTATAAAATGCTAGTTGCCTGATAGACGGGCGATAGAGGAGTGGAAATATGAATATTCAACTAATACAGGCTTCTCTCACCAAGAAGCTTAGACACCTTGAAGAGCGGCTTGCTCATGTGCAGAAAGACATGAGTAAAAGTCATTCCGCAGATTCTTCTGAGCAGGCGGTGGAGCGCGAGAATGATGAGGTTCTCGAAGGCATCGGACAGGAAACTCAGTCTGCTATTCAGGATATTCGAGCGGCGCTGGTTAAAATCGACGAAGGGTCCTATGGGAATTGTTCCGAGTGTGGTGAGGCGATCAATCCGGAGCGGCTCGAGGCGCTGCCAGAAACAGGGCATTGCGTTTCTTGTGCTGCAGCCTAAGAGCGAGAGTGGCTAGGACTATTCTAAGTTACTCCTTTGTTGCTTAGCGCATAGCAGAATATAAAAAACCCGATTACGCTAGCGTAATCGGGTTTTTTGCTTCTAAATCAAAGGCTTTCTATATTCTAGCCTTTAGCTTAGCGTTCGATAGTGTAGATGCCGTTTACCTGATTTAGTGAATTCACTTGGTCGACTAGATCAAAACCGCCCACGAAGGCACCGGCATTGTTTCCGGTGAACACTCCGCCTAAGTCTGCACCGATAGAATTGCTTAGCACGTTGCCGAAGTTTGATAGCTGTCCTGACGTCATTTTCAGATCGACATTCCCGCCGGCAACCGCTCCTTCAAACTCTAGATCCCAAACCTGACTGCCAGCTACTTCGACCATAAGATTTCCATTTGAAATTACTCCGGTGTCGAAGTCGACGCCCATTTCCGCTACTAGCTGTGACAATGCTCCAGCGCTACCACCACCTATAAATGAAGAGGCCGTGGAAGTGTTATAAACGGCTGAGCCTTGCATGTTCGCGATAGGCGTCGGATTAACATTGGCTAGATATTCACTTGTGCTAAGAGTTGTTAAATTTTCATCTACAGGCTTAACAACTACCCAATTCTCATCGAGAGGGTTATCCCAGGCGCCCCAGTCAATTTCATAGCTTTCGATGGAAGGCTCTGGCAGTGTCAGTGGTGCTGCAGCGCTTCCGCCAAAAAGAATCGCTCCTCTGACCGTGCGATCAGGATTGTCTAAGGAATTTTGAAATGCGCTATCAGAATCAGCTCCAGTGCCTCGGGTAGAAACAAAAGACAATACGAATCCGTCTGCATTTTCACCAAGAAAATGTCCTATGGAATCTGCTCTTACTGCCGCATTTTGTCCACCAGGTTCGGTTCCCGTGGAATAAAGTTCTGACTCGACAGCACCGAAAGCAATGTTTCCTCGGAAGAATAGCGGCCAGAAGTTTTCTCCATACTGATTTGATTCACAGGCTCCTGAACCGATGCAGACAATAGCGAGGCCATCGGATAACACTCCCGTATTGAAATCAACAGCGAACGAACCGCTTACAGAAGTTACAGTATTGTCAGCAAATCCACTTGCGGCAATCAGATGATTGCTTACAGAATCGAATTGTTTCTGACCAAATATTGAATTCAGATCGGTAACCTTCGCCGACGCGGCAATAACAGTTGTCACATCCGTATCAGTTATACGCGCGCCAAGGCCAGATCGATACTGAGCTACGCTCAGTGCAGTGCCGGCAGAGTCATCCCAAAGGCCCCACTGCAGATCAAAGCCACCTACATTTGAATGGAATATGGTTGGTTCTAATTCAGAAAGTCTCAAAAATTTGAAATCTTCCGTTCCGTTGAGAGGTAACGTTTCTGGAATGATACCTTCTGCAAATAGAGCGCCATCAGAAACGAAATCTGATGCTGCCCCAAAGCGTATTTTCTTGCCTTCGCTAGCAACAGTTCCAACACGGCTAACGGAGTCTAATTCTGCACTGCTTAAACCCTGACTAACTGTGCTGTTTGCCTGAGTGAAAAGAAGAGCTCCATCTATCAAATCAGCAGGATCGCCGCTGCCTAAGATTTGATCGAACACGCTCGTTTTTTCAAGCCAGCGAAAGCCAGCGGCAAAACCGAAGCCAACGGCGCTATCGCCTAAGAAGATGCCCTGAAACGTTCCTGTGAATGCGCCTTCAGAATTTTCCGAATTATTAAATACTTTTCCGTCAAAGTCGGTATCAAGGCTAAACTGGCCTGTGCTTGATATTCCAACGTTATTGGTAAGGTTGCTGAGCAAAACTGTGGAGGCGTCTAAGCAACTAGTTCCACCTAAACAGACTTCTACCCTTAGGTTATTTATACGCGCATTCGCCAGATCTAAATCAAAAGCACCAAAGACCTCGCTAACGGAATCTCCGTCATGCTTAACAGACGTTAAGCTATTGCTGACCGTGAAATGCGTTGAGCCGCTGCTAGTGAATATATCGGTTGGTGTTGCTGAGGCGAAAACTATCCCGCCTAAGCCCTGTTCTTGTGTTGAATCAAATACATTTGGAAAATTGCTTGCGGGGCTTGCCGCAGTGGATGTCCATATCCCCCAATCTAGGTCAAATCCACCGACTTCTGTCTTCAATACATGCACAATGGCGTTGTCTTGCAGCAGTCCGCCAAACTGAGCAGGCAGTTCAGTGTTAGTGAAGGTTGCTGTGCTGTTGGTGAAAGCAGGATTAGAGAAGCTCGTTTCAGTCGCTCCACCGAAGTAGAAGCCATCGGATGAAGATGAAGGCACTGAACCCGATGACTCAGGAATGAATAAAGCAAAGCCCAGTCGATTGATGCTGGAAAGGTCAATGGTAGTAACTACATCAATGGGATCAACAAATAACACTGCCCCATTAACAAATTTGTCAGGGGCTGTGGCGGTATCTGTTGTTGCCGCATCGTCGTCTATACCTGTTCCGAGCGCAGTGGTAAAAGACAATACAAAACCTTCTGCTGAATCCCCAAGAAATTTGCCTGTTGATTCAGCTCGAATCGTCGAGGCGACTCCTCCAGCAGAGCTGCTATTTGTGAAGCTAGTATCTAGGCTCGTTCCATCTCCAACTGTTCCTGCAAAATGGAATCCCCAATAGCTTTCTCCAAACTGTGAAGGATCACAGACGCTTGAGCCTAAGCAGATTTCGACAGTCCCCTCTGACAGAGAACCGTTTTCAAGATCGACGATGAAACTTCCAGTAACAGAATTTATAGTATTGCTTTGGAAGCCACTGGTACGAATCAGGAATTCCGAAATGGTTTCAAATTTTTTCTTGCCGGTTAGGGTAGAGATATCGGTTGGCGTCGTATGGATGACTACAATTGAACCCGTAATATCTATGGTTGCAGAGGCATCATCAAAATTTGTAAACAGAGTCGCAGGTATATCTGAAGTCGCTTCCCATACTCCCCAATTAAGAGCGAACCCTCCCACTGCAGATGATGAATCTACCAATGGTGCGCTACCTTGTTTCAGGACTAGGGCAGTCGTCGAATTAAACTCTCCAAATACGGAGCTGTCCGCTACGATGCCACTTTCTGTAGTATTGCCAACACCAATTAGCAGTCGGTGATCAACTGACTGACCTGGAATAGCGGCAATTGCTCCGGCACTAAGAGAGCTGACTTCTACATCGTTCAGCACAGTTAGATCGGGAGCAGGCTCAGGTGCTGGTTCGGGAGCAGGCTCAGGTGCTGGTTCGGGAGCAGGCTCAGGTGCTGGTTC
>CAJXRP010000017.1 GCA_913060495.1 uncultured Gammaproteobacteria bacterium
CGATGAATTTCAAGATAGCTATTTCTTTACTGGCAATAGCGGCGAGACGATAGTACTAGACCTGACCGCCAGTGAATTCGATACCGTACTCAACCTACAGTCCCCTTCCGGCGAATTATTCGAGAACGATGATTATCAAGGCAGCACGGACCAGTCACAAATACAGCTGACTCTGCAAGAGTCTGGTCGCTATCGCATTCTCGTATCATCCTATAGCAGCGGCGAAACAGGCGACTATCAGCTTGCCGTTCGCTCCGCCGAAGCTCTCAGTTCGGTTGCCAGCAGCGCCTCTTCCGGCTCGCAAGTGTATGGCATATTTGCCGGAATAGCCGACTATCCCGGCACTGGTAACGATCTAGATTTAACTGATCAGGACGCGATCCGCGCTCGTGATGCACTGATAGCTGGGGCTGGCATGAATGCCAATAATGCCTATACGCTGCTTAATGACGATGCCACCGGGGACAATTTTCGCGCAGCCCTGAGCAACATCAATGCAGACATAGGCGCTGACGACACCCTAGTGATTTTCTATTCGGGTCACGGCGATCGAGTGCCACGAGCGTCTGGCCCAGACAGTTCCGACCCTGATGGGCTAGATGAAACTATCGAACTCTATGATGGCCCAATGTTGGATGATGAATTGGCCGCCCTGTTGGACAACAGCAATGCCGGCACTATTTTATTAGTGATGGATTCCTGCTTTAGCGGCGGCTTCTCGAAGGATATCGTTTCCAGACCTGGCCGCATGGGCCTGTTCTCCTCCGAAGAAGATGTTACTTCACAGGTTGCTTTCAAATTTCAAGCTGGAGGCTATCTTTCTGTCTTCTTCGACGAGGCAATTCGAGAAGGCTACGCAGATAGAGATGAGAATGGCGAAGTGACAGCTATTGAACTCAGCCAGTATTTACACGGACGCTATCGAGCCGATGTGAAATCTCTAGGCACTACCAGCTATGTGCGAACCTCTGGACCCCAGTCGGCCTACCAACACCTAGTTGTAGATCGCGGCGGTGTCGGCCCCTATAACGTACTATTCAATAGAAACTAACCGAGAAACTGAGAACCGCAGCTACCGGGCCAAGACCTTAAATACAGGGTACTTGGCCGATGTTGAGTTTTCTAACTCTCGTTCCAAATAGTCATCGAACAGATTCCAATAAGCCAGACCATCGTCAGCCTCGGGCTCTAACAGATAAAAAATCAGGTTCGCTAGTCGATTGTTCATGGCTACATAATAATCGCCTGCCGAAAAACTCTTTACCTCAGACTCAAAAGACCCAAGTAGGCGCGAATTTCGGTGATTGTTCTGAACGAAGTTTTGCTTCTCGATCTCTGTAACTCTAAAACTCTCTCCGCTGAATTCCTGATCTTGACCCAGCCTACTCACCTCGACTCCATGCTGGCCTAACTTCGCCGCGAGCACTTCGAAATCCGCAGGAAACACATAGGCCACGGGCACTGTAGCCGACTTGACCGCCTCGAATGCATTGAAATTCTGCACCCCTTTGATCTCAACAATCTCCGAACTACGCACAAATTTCTGACTGCCATCGTCAGCGATATAGGGAATATATTTGTAACTCAACAAATCTAGCGGCTCTTCCAACGCTACCATTTCAAACTGAACGCCATTCTGATAACTGCCTGCGCTCAGTTCTATTTGCTCCACGACACGCATATCTGCTTGACGATTTATTTCTCGGATCTCACTTGCATGGGCATTTGAATATTCAAGTATTTCGTTGACGAAGGCATTCGCCGCGTGGACCCTTTTATAGAATCGATCGTGCGCAAAAGTCTCGCTCAATATCGCCATTCGATTTCGCAGCCCCATATTATTTGTTAGGTAACGCGGAGCATGATGATAGGTTCGCAACTCAGTGGGCGGCCAATCGCGGTAATCGAAGCCGCCATACCAATTGAAATCTAAGTTGAACTTTTCTTTCACCGACTGACGTATCGCCGGCAACATGACTTCGCTAGTGTAATCTGACGGCGCGGCATCCCCAGCCGTATGATAGGAAGGCGCATAGGTGAGCGAGTAGCCATGCCAAGTGCCATTGGTTGTGTGTAGATCCACAAACAGATCCGGATCCCAGCGCTGGATGACATTTTCATACAGCGCCGCCGTCTCGATGGTATCGATGATCATGCCGTCGCGATTGAGATCGTAGCCGTGTGCGCTACGCTGTCCTGCAAGTAAAGGGCTCATTTCTTGTGAGGGACGCGAGTCGTCAGTCATCTGATCGTTTCCGTCAGAATTGTAGACAGGTAGAAACAGAACTATCTGGTTTTCTAAGAAGTGCTTTTTGTCGCCGAGTAAAATTTCCCGCATCGCGATCAGACTAGCTTCCTTTCCCTCGATTTCTCCACCGTGAATATTGCCTTGTATATAGACCACTAACTTTCCTGAATCCCTCGCCGCCTCAGGCGTTCTTATAGGCGGATCGGCCAGCACTAGTAACGGCACATTTTTGCCTTCCAGACTGGTTACTAGTGTTTCTCGATGCAGTAACTCACTACTCGCTTGCAGCGCATCCACCACTGACAAAACTTCGGCAAATGTGGAAGTGCGTTCGTAGTTACTCAACTCCGCCGCGGTAATCATCTCCTCAGAAAAGCCACTATCCTGAGCATTGGCAATTGTTTGGCAGGCCAAGCCGACCAAAAAAGGGAAAATCAGTTGTTTCATTCTCTATTTCCAAACTGCGGTGAAGTGAATTTTAAGGGCTGTATAGCCCGTTACTCGAAAGGCCCAGCCATAGGAAAGCTAGTCTAGCGATGCCCATAGTGCAAGCCAAATCCACCCCCCATAGGCGTCCAATCCTGCCGCCCATCATGAAGCTATTTAGCGAGCCATTATTGTTTTTGTGACAGTGTGTAACTTTTACCGAGCATTCAGTCGGAGACTCCCGTATTTCGTGCCTTTGAGAGGAGCTAACTTGCGCCCAGATGTTGCTTTTTAAAGCGAAAACTAATAGCCTCGTTGGTAGCTAAGCTAGTGATAAATAGGCGCGCAAATTGTAAGGATTTAGCGTGTATTCAAAATCAACAAAAAACGGAGCAATGTCAGTGAAATCCAAACTCACACGCAGACGTTTTATCAAGGGAGTTATTTTCTCAGGTGCCGCCGCTACAACTGGCACGGGAATCTACCTCGCAGCAAATGCCCAATCTGGACAATCTGCTGCCGAACGCTTGGTAACACTCAACATTAACGGTCGCGAGCGACGCGTTGATGTACTACCAATGGAAACACTCGCCAATACCCTGCGCTACAAGCTGAATATGACCGGCACCAAGATCGGTTGTAACCGCGGCGAATGTGGCGCCTGTACTGTATTGATCGATGGCGTCCCTAACTACGCATGCTCTGTGCTTACACAGAACGTAAAAGACAAAGCAATCGTGTCCATCGAAGGCGTTAAGGAAACCGATGGAACATTGCATGCTGTCCAGCAGGCTTTCATTGCAGAAAACGCTCCCCAGTGTGGATTTTGCACACCGGGCCAGGTGATGTCGGCAGTGGCCTTGCTCAACAGCAACCCACGCCCGACCAAAACGGAGGCCGCCGCAGCAATGTCAGGAAATCTCTGCCGCTGTGGAGCTTATGAACATTATCTTAATGGCGTGATGCGCGCCTCGGGGCAATTAGCATGAGTACTCATATAGGTAAAGATTTCACACCACCAGACATAGCCGGCAAGGTAACTGGTGAGATTAAGTATGCTGAAGACTATAAGCGAGAAGGCATGGTCTTCGCCCGTTTACTAACTAGCCCTATGCCAAGTGGCCGAGTAGTAAGCATAGATACCTCCGAAGCATTGCGCATGGACGGCGTTATCGGTGTATTCACCGCAGACGACTTACCGCCTGTACCACCGCCGGGAAATCCGGCACTGGCTTCGGAATATGTCACTTACGTCGGACAGCCAATCCTAGCTGTCGCAGCGATCACTGAAGAGATCGCCGAATCGGCTATCGACAAGATCCGCATCGACTTTGAACGCCGTGATTTCGTCGTAGACCCTCTCGAGAGCCTTAGCCCAGGTGGCAGCAATGCCTATCCCGAAGGCAACGTTCTAGTGCGGACTCGCGAAGAAGGACCTGAAGGCGCACCAATCGTAGGTGCTGAGATTCGCGACATTAAGTGGCCACAATCTGCTATCGACGCAATCAAATCAGGTAGCGAGCCAGTCGGTGGCGAGTTCACAACTGAATGGGCATTCGGCGACCTTGATGCTGGCTTCGCAGATGCGGCGCAAATCATCGAAGAGCCTTTCGTCACAATCGGCTACCCTCACCATTCTCTAGAAGCCAGAACAGGTATGGCTTATTGGGAAAATGGCAAATGCTATTTCCATGGTTCTTCACAGAGTCAGAGTGCTAACAATGCTGGTCTGGCCAGAATGTTAGGCATCGATTTGGCAGACCTGGTATTTATCAATGAAGCCACTGGTGGTGGTTTTGGTTCCAAGATCGGTCCTTACCCGTTCATGGCAATTACCGGTAACTTCGCTCGCGTCCTCAATCGCCCAGTTCAACTGCGCATCACTCGTGAGCAAGAGTTCTACATCGGCTCAGCACGCTCCGGCATGCAAGGTTGGATCAAAGTTGGCGTTAAGGAAAACGGCAAGGTATCTGCAGTAGACCTCGTTATCGTGAACGATGGCGGCGCCACCGGCGGTGGTAGCGGCAACTCATCGGCACAACACGTTACTGTGGCTTATCAGCCTGAGAACATGCGTTATCGCGGTATTTCCGTTTATACCAACACAACGCCTCGTGGCGCACAGCGCGGACCGGGTCAGAATGAAATGGCGGCAGTACTCGCGCCAATGACTGACAAGGCAGCAAAAGCAGTCGGCATGGACAGAGTCGCCTTCCGCAAAGTTAACGTACTCGACAGCAATGGTTTCCAGGGCGGCAGTCAGGGCCCAGTAACCAGCGCCTTCGTACGCGAAGCTCTGGATCAAGGAGCACGGACTTTCGGCTGGGATGAAAAACTCGCCTTACCGAAGCAGAACGGCAGCAAGGTTCGCGGCGTAGGTGTAGGTATCGGCTATCACGGTGCTGGCGGCAGAGGCTATGACGGCCTTGTTCGCATTGCTCCAGACGGCAGACTACATATCCACAGCGGTGTCGGTAACCTAGGAACCTATTCTTATGCCGGTACCTGTCGCGCTGCGGCGGAAGCCTTGCAAGTTCCTTGGGAGCGTTGCGAGATTGTCCACGGCAGATCAGACAAGCATCTGCCTCACAGTTCAGGTCAGGGCGGTTCTAATACCATCTTCACCCACACTCGAACTAACTGGGTAGCGGCACAGGACGCAATCACCAAACTCAAAGAAATCGCAGCTACCGACCTCGGTGGTACAGCTGATGACTATGTGATCGGTGACGAGCGCGTTTATAACAGCAGCGATTCCAGTATTGGACTCACCTATGCACAAGCTGCACAACGTGCAATGGAGCTTGGTGGAAAGTATAGCGGCCAGGAATATCCTGACGATATCAACCCACTGACCCAGCTTGCTGTTCAAGGCCTCGCCGGTAGCGGATTGATCGGTGTTGCTAAAGACAATATCCCAGGTCAGGGCCAACCTCCTGGCGTCGTTGTCGGTTTCTGCGAAATCGAAATGGACAAGGACACTGGCAAGTTCGAAATCTTGGACTACACTGCGATAGCCGACTGCGGCACCGTGGTTCATCCTAAGAACTTCGACAATGCCATGCGCGGTGGCGCCGTTTGGGGTGTAGGTCTAGCCTCTCTAGAGCGTCATGTTTATGACCCGCAGAACGGACTACCGGCCAACACTGGCTTGTACCAGAACAAACCACCCACGTATTTGGATGTAAATACAAATACGAAGATGGGCGGCGTGAATATCCCAGATCCACAGAATCCAACTGGCGGACGCGGCATCGGTGAGCCAACGCAGGGTGCTTCGGCAGCTGCATTGTCAAGCGCCATTGCCGACGCCTTGGATGGTCACCTGTTTAACACAGCGCCGACCACGACGGATATGATCGTAAATCACTTGGCTGGTAACACGTACAGTACCAAGTCCCTTAAAACTAACACTTTCTAGAGGTTATCTATGCCATCTCATGACGTAATGCCTAATATGGAACTGTACCAACCGGTACAGGTAGAAGATGCCCTAGCTATAGCCGATCGGCTCGCCGATAGAGGCTGGTTAGTTGGGGGCGGCCAGGATACTTATGGCTGGTTGAAGGATAGAGCAAAAGACTCGGACGCACTGATCGACCTAAGTGCTATCGAATCACTCCGTGGTGTTCGCGAGACTGCGGACGGTATCGAAATCGGCGCTCTTACCACACTCACAGAAGTTGCTACTAACAGCGTTATTCAGGATAAATTTTCCCTGTTATCGCAGGCAGCTGGCGTAGTGGCAAGCCCACAGATTCGCAACATCGGTACACTTGGCGGCAATGTCTCACAAGACGTGCGCTGCTGGTACTACCGCCGCGGCCTGTCTTGCTATCGAGCCGGCGGTAACTTGTGCTACGCAGACACACCTCAAGGCATGAACCGCGATCACTCGTTGTTTGAAACTAGCCGCTGTGTTGCTGCTAGCCCTTCAGATACTGCACCTGCCCTAGTAGCACTAGATGCCACTATGGTGATTCGCAGCCTAGACGGCGAACGCACACTTGCTGCTGAGGACTACTTCGTTGGCCCAGCTAACGATATCGAGAGCACGACTGCTCTGCGCACAGGTGAGATTCTGACTACTGTTAGAATCCCAAACACTTGGGCCAATGCATCGTTCTACTTCGAGAAAGTCGCAGACAGAAACGTATGGGATTTCTCTCTCGTTAACGTTGCAGCTGCCTTCAAGGTTAGCGGTGGCCTTGTAGAAGATTCTCGCATCGTTTGTGGAGCCGTACAGTGCACACCACGTCGCGTCACTAACGTGGAGAATGCAATTCGAGGCCAAGCGAAGAATACTGCAACCGCAGAATCTGTCGCCGCGATGGCTACCGATGGCGCCCGCGCACTAGCGCACAATGGATTTAAAATCCCATTGATGCAGAACCTAGTAAAGCGAGCAATTAGCGCCTAGGCTCTTTGGTTCTTCTGAACTTAAGAGATTACAAATAAGAGGGGTGCGATCCTATTGATCGCACCCCTCTTTTTTGGCCTGAAAAAGAACTAATCGAAAACCTAGCGATTCTTCTTATAAAGTGCTTTCTTCCCCTACTTTTTCTGTTAACTTTTGTAAGTTATGAAACCCTTTATCCGATTCGTCCAACTGGCACTTTGCTATTCCTTAGTCACGGCAGCTTCCGCCGCGGAAAATGTCACCTTCGCTGATGTGCTAGCGGTTCCCTACAATCAACCCAATGCCACCATTAGCTATGGTGCCGATCAATTTCAGTTTGGCCAACTTTGGCTGCCCACCACTTCTCCAGCTAGAGCGAGTCTAGTTTTAATCCATGGAGGCTGCTGGCTGAATCAGTTCGATATCACTTACAGTAATGGCCTAAGTTCCGCACTCGCCGATGCTGGGTTTGCAGTGTGGTCCTTAGAATATCGACGCACCGGTGACGAAGGCGGCGCCTGGCCAGGAACATTCGAAGACATAATCGCCGGCATAAATAGCCTGAATGACATAGCCGGTATAGATACAGAAAACTTAGCGCTGCTCGGACATTCGGCAGGTGGTCACCTTGCACTACTTGCCGGTGCTCGATCCGAGCTTCTTGCTGTGCAGCCCGATCTAATTATAGGCTTGGCTGCTATATCCGATGTGGTGAGCTACGCTGCAGGCAGTAATACCTGCCAGGCCGCGACGCCTTTATTCATGGGTGGCGACGTTAGCGAGCAAGCGCAGGCATATTTCGATGCCAACCCCAGTAATCATGGTCTACATGAGAACACAGTTCTGCTACAGGGGAATATTGACGAGATTGTCCCACTCTCACAGGCGACGCTGCCTGGGGCTAGGACAATTATTAGTGTAGGCGCAAGTCACTTCGACTGGGCTCATCCCAACACCCCCGCTTATCGTCGCCTTTTAGAAGTCCTCGATGAACACTTCTAGTCCCTCACCACAGAACATAAAAGCACTAGATCAATCCGACCCTCTTTTCTCCAAGCGGGATGAATTTCTTATCCCTGCAGATACCATCTATCTCAATGGTAACTCTCTAGGACCGCTGACAAAATCTTCACAACAGCGTGCGCAGAAAGTTGTTAAAGAAGAATGGGGTGAGGACCTTATAGCGAGTTGGAATACACACGCATGGATTGAACTACCGTTCACTGCTGGCGAAAAGATAGCAAAACTGATTGGTGCCGCTGAAAACCAGCTCGTCTGCTGTGATTCTGTTTCAATAAATCTATTGAAGGTTCTCGCCAGTGCCTTGCAGATGCAAGTCTCGAGAAATATTATTCTGTCACAGGACGATAATTTCCCCACCGACCTGTATGTCACACAGGGTTTGGAGACGATGTTAGGTTCAGCTCGCTGTAAATTAAGAACTGTCGCAGAATCTAAACTCGCCCAAAATTTAGAGGAAGACGTCGCCGTCTTACTGCTAACTCAGGTAAATTTTCGCAACGGCGACAAGCATGACATCCAGCGGCTCACATCCCTAGCCCACAAGAAAGGGATACTTGTGGTCTGGGACCTATCCCACAGTGTCGGCGTACTACCCTTACAATTGGATGACTGGGGCGTGGATTTTGCAGTTGGCTGCGGCTATAAGTACCTAAATGGAGGTCCTGGAGCGCCCGCCTTTATCTACGCAAACAAGAAACATCATGCCGTTATACGACAACCGGTTCAGGGTTGGATGGGGCATCGCGAACCATTTAGTTTCGACCCCGATTACAAGCATGCAGCAGGAGTCGCACAGTTCCTCACCGGCACACCGCCGATTCTATCGCTAGCGGTATTGGACAGTGCACTGGAGGTCTTCAGCGACATCACAATTGCCGACATCAACAGCAAGGCCATGGCATTATCCGAGCTATTTCTCGACCTAGTAAACAGTGATAATGAGTTGCAATGCCTAACTCTAGAATCCAAGGCGGATTCTGCATTGCGGGGAGCGCAGCTCGCATTCTCACACCCAGATGCCTATGGCATCTGCCGCGCCCTGAATAAAGCTGGCGTCGTGGTAGATTTTCGCAGCCCAGATATTGTTCGCTTCGGCTTCTCACCCCTATTCCTAGGTTTCGAAGACGTCTGGCGAGCAATACAGATACTAAAGGCAATAATAAAAGACAAAACCTATCTGAATGATGAGTTTTCTCAAAGGCTCAGAGTAACGTAGCTGCACTAGAGCAGCTCTGCTACCGCTCTTCAGTTTTAGAACACATAGTTTCCAATGAAATAGGAACCTAGCATTATCACTACATAGCAAGCGAAGATTGCGCTCACTACTGGCAATAGTTTTTCGTGTCGTTCTTGTTCGTGTACAGACATAGTCATCTCTCCTAAAAAACTACGACAAAGCATAATTCAAGAGGAGGCGAAAACATTGATTTAGGTCATCGTCAGCGCATTAGAGCGAAGCATCAAATGACAGGGACGATAGAATCGAAGTGGCTACGCTAGTCCGGAAGGATTGGGAGACATGGCTTTCTGTAAGGCATCACGCAGTTCTTCCTGACGAAATGGCTTGCTCAAGAAACCCGTCATACCTGAGCGCATAAGATCTCTTGGATCTTCGTGGACAACATTCGCGGTAACCGCTATTACTGGAATAGTCGATCTACTTCCATCCATAGCACGAATTTTCCTAACCGCAGTCACTCCATCCATAACTGGCATCTGCAAGTCCATCATAATCAAACTCACGATATGATCAGGCAAATATTCTAAAACTTCCCTGCCATTTGACATCGTGACTACCTTGTGACCGTCGGCCTCCAATAGGCGAGATAAAACCATACGGTTAACTGCGTTGTCATCCGCAACCACTATCGACAACGAGGGTAGTTTTATTGCAGCGCGACTAGTGGGTTTAATGACAGGAGCCTTCGCTCTCTGCAGCGGCAGGAAGACTGTAAAAGTAGAACCCCTACCCGGCACGGAGTTGACTGCGATCTTACCACCCATAGCAGAAACCAGTTGCTTAACGATGGTTAACCCAAGTCCAGAGCCACCAAATTTACGCATTGTAGTCTTGTCAGCCTGAACGTAGGGTTCAAAAAGGCTGGCCTGCGCCTGCTTATTAATGCCCACGCCTGTGTCTGCCACTTTCAAACGCATACGCTCCAGCGCTGTATCCAAAACCACTTCTACCTCGCCGGTATTGGTAAACTTTACTGCGTTGCCTACTAAATTCAGCAATATCTGGCGTAATCTGGTGGGGTCACCGCGGACGTAATCGGGAATATCGTCCTCGATGACCAGAGAAAACTTTACACCCTTCTCTTTGGCCTGAAACGCCAATGGCGCTAGTGTCGATCGGAACAATTCATCAACATTGACAGGCACCTTCTCCAGCTCAATCGATTGACTGTCCAGGCGAGATAGATCCATAACATTATTGATAAGCTCTAGCAGCGTCTCGCTACTTTGTAACACCACGTCGACCAATTCTTTCTTCTTGCCAGGCAAGTCGCCGTCTTTAAGCAATTGCGAAGCGCCGATTACACCGTTCAATGGAGTGCGTAACTCATGGCTCATTGCCGCCAGAAAAGAGGCTTTTGCCTGCTCTGATTGGCGCGCCTCGTTCTCTGCCAGAGTACGATCATGCACCTCTATTTCGAGCGCTTGCACAGTGTCGCTTAGTTTTTTCTCGGCTGTTACTTGCGCATTGCGGAACACGAAAGTAGCAGAGGACAACATTAGCAGAACGAGAGTGGCCTCAAATGCCAGCGCGAGCGCTCGGGTGCCTTCCATCGGGCCAGAAAAGGGAAACTCGTAAGCTGTGTACTGCAAGTATGCAAATACCCAGAGCGTGATTACACAGATGAGCGCCCAGATAACGCCAGCCATTCGCCCCGCCACGAGCGATGCAATAGCGGGCAGACAAAGCAACCAGGCCCAAGTGTTTCCCCAGACGCCGACCGAGGTCATCGCCACACACATGACCACCCAAAAGGAGGCAATAGGTAGTTGCGAGGCCAGCAACTGTTGGTTGAAATAGGCTTGTAAGTAAAGTCCGAAAAAGACCACAACCGTAGCGATCGCGATGTAAATGTTATCGCGCACGCCGTCGGTGTAATAATTTGAAACGATCAGGCCTATCGCGACTGGAAGCACAAGGAAGACCGTTGTGGAAAGAGTACGACGCTCCCGCAGCATTACGGGGTCACTCTTTGAAGGTTGCAGGCCTCCGTTCCATAAAAACTTAAGATGATTAATCAAAACATGCCTGCCGCTCAATTTTTGAATCACGCCTAATAAGGCAAAACCCTAATCTCTCTCCAACCTCGGAATCTCCGAGCTGAGTAAGATACCATACCTGATTAGGCACCGCAGGCTGATTCAGAATAATAAGCGATGATTATTTGATGCAGTTCAAACTACCGCAACTACCCTTGTTTTTGGTTCAGATGTCGCTGTGAAATCTCATAGACCGAACTAAACCAGACTGGCTCATCGTTGAGATTTGGTACGAGCTGAAAGACCTCTCCGCCCCCTTCCATAAACTGCTCGCAGTACTCAATACCGATCTCGTGAATCGTTTCTAGGCAATCAGAAACAAATGAGGGTGTGACTACAGCTATTTTCTTACAGCCAGATTCAAGCAATTTTTCCAGATGATCATCTAGATAGGGCTGGATCCAAGCCTGGTTGCCGAACCGTGATTGGAACGCTACAGAGTATCTATCCTCGCTCCAACCTAGGGCTGCAACGACATTCTTTGTAGTACCGATGCACTGCGCTCGATAACAGAGGCGATTCTTGTCCGTGATTTGCTCACAGCAGCTTCCGAACCCACAGACTCCATGACTGTCGGCCTTCTTTATATTTGACTCCGGCAGGCCGTGATAACTGAACACCACATGATCCACCTGCTCTTCTTGAAGATGCTTACCAATTAAATCTGCCCAAGCTCGCACAAACGCGGGTTCAGCATAGAGGTCGTTGATGAACTGCAATTTAGGCGCTGTTTTCCATTTGGCGGCTTCCTGCTTCACCTCATGAAATACTGATGCGGTCGTTGCCGTGGAGTACTGTGGAAAAAGCGGCAACACTAGAATTTCATTTCTGCCCTTACTTTCCAACTCAGCCATTGCCTCAGCTATGAATGGCTGGCTATACGCCATGCCATTGAGCACCAGCACGTCTTCGCCAGCACTAGAATAGGCGTCCTGCACACTTGCCTGCAGCCGGTCGGCATAGACCTTCAACGGGGACCCCTCTTCCATCCAGATAGTCGCGTAATCCTTGGCCGTCTTTGGAGCACGAAATGGCAAGATAATCAGATTGCGCAAAAGCCACCTGCCCAGCGGGTTCATATCGAAAACAAAGGGATCCGAAAAGAAATGCTTATAGAAGTCTCTCAGACCCTTTGCAGTTGGTTCGGCTGGAGTACCTAAATTTAGTAATAAGACAGCTTTTGACATGGAATTACGGCTCATTTTCTGATTGTGAGGAAGAACCCATCTATACGTTCAATCCCTGTAAACAGGATCAATAGCAGGCTAAATTTCTCTAACGACAGGTGTGCGGCGATGGTAAAGCGAAACCGCCCCTCGAAGCCAGTCTTTCACACCTAGAAATTGCATGCCCGCAGCCTCGGTGCAGCTGCAAACCGAGTTAGAGTCCAGTAGACTGCTAGTATTCCATTCCCGCTAGGTACAAGGATCCGTTATGCATAAACTATTCGGCAATTCTCTTCTTATACTTACCGGTACGCTAGCCCTGACGCAGCTTACTGTAGCCGCCGAATCCGGGCTCATAGCGCCTGGCGCCGAGGTGATCGAAGTACGGAGCGGCCTTGGCTTCATCGAAGGCCCAGTCTCCGACGCGGCCGGCAATCTCTACTTTTCTGATATAGAGAATAACCGTCTACACAAGCTAGCCCCTACCGGTGACATGAGCAGCTTTCATGAGCCAAGCAACCGCGCCAACGGTCTAACATTAGATCTAGACGGTGGTTTATTAATTTGCGAACAAGAGGCCGGCAGACTCGTAAAGATGGATGGTAATGGCATCATCACAGTGGTTGCCGACAGCTATCAAGGAAACCCCTTCAACAGCCCCAACGATGCCTGGGTTCATCCAAACGGCAGCATCTATATGACTGACCCCCGCTACCAATACCCCGTCGGGAGCTTACCCCAAGAGGGGGAATACGTTTATCACATCTCTGCGGACCATCAGGAAGTTACTGCCATTATTACTGACGTCCCAAAACCCAATGGCGTAGTCGGTACCGAGGATGGAAAGACTCTCTATATTGCCAGCACAGAGCTACGCAAAGTCTTCCGTTACGATATCGACAGCAATGGCCTGGTATCGAATCGAATAGAATTTGCGGATCAAGGTTCGGACGGCATGACTCTAGATGAGCACGGCAATGTCTATCTGACGTGGGTGGGTGGAGTGAGTATCCGCAACCCAGCTGGCGAACAAATAGAATTCATTGAGACAGAACAGATGCCTGCTAACGTCGGCTTTGGGGGCCGAGACGGGCGGACTCTTTTTATGACGTCGCGCACCAGCCTCTATTCGCTACAGATGAGTGTCGAAGCGAGTAGGTAGTTCGAATAGGCCTGAGAATTCTTTGGACTAAGAAGAAATAGGATTCTTGCTGTCCTGCTCAAATAACTTCTCCAATTCCAACCTGCCCTCTTTTGCTAGATTTTGCAATTCTGTCATATCATTCATATGTTCGGCCGAGCGTAGCAAGATATCTTCGTCATGCTTACGAAACATACTCATTACCTCCAATGCTTGCCCCTCTGTATACCCTAGGTGTTCGAGAGTATCGGTTGCTGCCTCGAGGCTACTGGCAAACGTTTCCCGTATCACATTATGTACATTACGCTTATGCAATTCGTAGGCATGGAAGCGATCGATAGCGCGCGCCACTATGCGAATATCTGGGTTCTGTTCTCGCGCCAGATCGACTATTTGCAAAGACTCATCGAAATCATCTACCGCTAGAACCAAAATTCTGGCCTTCTTTACACCTGCAGATAGCAATAGATCTAGACGTGTAAGATCGCCATAAAAGAGCCGATTACCAAACTGTTCTACAAATTCGACATGAACTGAATCCTTATCCATGGCTGTAAACGGCACATGGCGGGCTTGTAGCATGCGGCCAACTATCTGCCCAAATCGGCCAAAGCCAGCAATAATAACTTCCGGCTCATGATCGTCCCAATAGGCATCTTGATCAGGCACGGTTTCACTACGGCAGTGCCAGATCTTGCGCTGCATCACCACCAAAGGTGAAGTCAGCGCCATCGACAAACCAACGATAAGTGTAATCTGATCAGCAAGATCGATGGTGAAAAGTTGTAGATCCGTCGCTTTAGAAAGCACAACAAAAGCGAACTCTCCTCCCTGGGACAGCATCAGACCTAACTGAAAACTTTCTTTAAAAGAAACTTTACGCCAACGCAGGATCCCAACAATTACTATTGTCTTGATAGCTACCAAAGCGAGCGCTGCAAGAATCATCAATAATGGGTTGGCATACAATAGCGGCAAATTAAGAGTCATGCCTACGGCGATAAAGAATAGTCCGAGCAAGATTCCCTTGAAGGGCTCGATATCGGATTCGAGTTGATGCCTGAAATTAGAATTTGCCAATAGTATTCCAGCGAGGAAGGCCCCTAGGCCCATCGATAAACCAACCGCCTCCATCAACAGCGCTACGCTGATAACAATTAACAAACTGGCAGCTGTCATCACTTCGCGATTATTGGTACCTGCAACTATGCCGAGAAGTGTGTTCAGCCCAAAGCGGCTGCCAGTTAACACGAACAGGATAGCAACAACACCGTAGTACCAAGGCAGAGAATCATTGTTACCAGACTCAGACAGCGCTACCACTCCCACCAAGACAAGAATCGGGATAACAGCTAGATCCTGCATCAAAAGAATGCCAAAACCTTTACGACCCAGAGGAGAGGCCAAGATATGTTCTTCGTTCATTAATTGTATCGCGAACGCTGTGGAGGAAAGAGCGAGGGTGAGGCCTAACACCAGCGACTGCGAGAAATTGAATGATAGGAGCAGCATTAGCCCTGCGATCACTAGCGTACTGAGTAGTAGCTGACTGCCCCCTATCAGACCGATATGACTGCGCATATTCCAAAGCTTGTTTGGAGCGAGTTCCAGGCCAATAACGAACAACAGAAGAATGACGCCATATTCAGCAAAATGCAGCACCTGATCAGGATCAGTAATAACACCCAGCGCGTGAGGACCCAAGACGATGCCAGCGCACAGATACCCTAGAATGGCCCCTAAGCCAATCTTCTTAAAAAGGGGCACGGCTATTACCGCAGCGAGAAGATAATACAGCGCGTTGATCAACAGACTATCGGTATGCATAAAGACCTCAAATTCGGCCTACCTAGTGACGGACGGATCGCCGCACCAAATGAAGGCATAAATGAATGTGATTCGAGGCAATATGAGCATATTCCCCACTCTAATTTGGCATATAAACTGATTTGAATTATCAGTAACTAACTATGTCGGAACTAGCCGCCTGTTTCGCTACAAAATATAACCCAATATCCTCTAGAAAGCCCGTAACTATTGGCTTGTAGCTATTTGGTTCGATACCTCTTTAAAGCTACTGAATTTAGCTGCAATTCCATAGAAAACCCGTAGAATTAGGCGCTTAGGAAAAATTTCCTAAAAGAACACTTTTTCATATAGAGGGGAATACAACGTGAAAAAATCATTGGGATTAGCCTTAGCGGCAGCCCTCGTTTCCACCACGGTAAATGCTGGTGAACGAGTTGGCGACTTCGCTTTGATCGACCATCAAGGTGCGATTCAGCACATGGCTTGGTACGACGATCATAGCGCAGTAGTAATCATGCCTTTGGCGAGCAGCCAAAGCGACGTCGTAAGCTTGAAGGCTCTGCAAGAGAAGTACGCTGAGCAAGGCGTTCAATTCTTCTTGTTAAACCCTGCCCTGCAAACCGACCGCGCTGCAGTACAGAGCGATATTTCAGCCATGGGCCTAGATCTTCCTGTGTTAATGGATGACGCCCAACTAGTAACAGAAATGCTAGGTGTTAGCCGCCTAGACGAGGCTGTACTTTACAACCCAAGAAATTTTGAGATGCTCTACCGCGGACCAGTTACCGACATAGAAGCTTCGCTCGAAAAACTAGTCGCTGGCGAGAATTTCGAAATGGTTTCGGTTGCAGGCAATGGCTCCGCAATTGAATTCGCTAATCTGGATGCACACGCAAATCTTTCCTATGAGAAGGATATCGCACCAATCATTGCGGAAAATTGCGCAAGCTGTCACCGCGACGGCGGCATCGCACCATTTGCTATGGACAGCAGCCTTACCGTCCAAGGTTGGTCGCCGATGATTCGCGAAGTGGTTATGACTAAGCGCATGCCGCCAGGCCAAGTTGACAACAAAGTCGGTCATAAGATGAAGAACGAAATGAATCTTAGCGACGACGAAATGCAGAAGCTTGTTCGTTGGGTAAACACTGGCTCTAAAGTAGACAGTGAGAACGACCCGCTAACAGCTCTAACATGGCCTACAACTAAGTGGTCTCTAGGCGAACCTGATTTAATCGTAAAGGTTCCAGAGCAAGCGATACCAGCTACAGGCGTTGTGGATTATATGGACATTCCTATCGACCTTGGTCTTGAGGAAGATGTCTGGATCAAAGGTAGTGAAGTCGTTCCTGGCGATCCAGCGGTGTTGCACCACATCATCACTACGGTTGTCCCGCCAGAAGGCGCACCTGATTTTCAGCAGATCCTAATGGACTTGCTTGCATCCTTGCCTGCTGAAAAAGCACAGTCGATTCGCACTAAGCTTTTCGCAGCAGTGGCTTCGGGTCAACAGCCAAACATCGGTGAAATTTTTAAAGAAATTCCCGAAGTTGATATTGGTGTCTTCTTAGGTGGTGGCAGTGATCCCGACTTAGGAACTGTTGCAGGTTATGCGCCGGGCAACAACATAACCCTCAACCCTCCGGGTGTCGGCGGTTTGTTGAAAGCTGGTACTACCCTAAACCTGCAGATGCACTACACAACCTCAGGTAAAGAAACTACTGACGCAACCGAGATCGGCATCTACTTCTATGAAGATGGCGTAGTGCCTGAAGAGCGCATGTCTGGCGGCGTAGGCAATGCCTTCTCAATTGCTATTCCTGCTCAAGCGAAAGATCATGAGATGGAGCTAGTTACACTCGTTCCTGAAGATGCAGAACTGTATAGCCTAATGCCACATATGCATTTCCGCGGCAAACGCATGAAGTTTACAGCCCAGTACCCTGACGGCAGCGAAGAGTTGCTGCTATCTGTTCCTGCCTATTCCTTCAACTGGCAGCTTGCCCATGAACTAGAAGAGCCTCTTAAAGTTCCAGCTGGCACCAGAATTGTTGCAACAGGTGCTTTCGACAACTCATCGCAGAACGCGTTCAACCCTGATCCTAGCGCTGAGATCAACTGGGGCGAACAAAGCTGGGAAGAGATGTTCATGGGCTTCTATACATGGAAGAACATTGATCAAGGTGGTTCTGACTAATACAGACTATCTAAGCAAGACGAAAAAAAGGGTGAACTCGTAAGAGTTCACCCTTTTTTTATTCTCAGAAGAAACACCCTACTTTGAGGCATTACCCTACTGAGTTTTCCCTTTTTCTATCCTTCTAATAAAGTAACTACTTCGTTTGAAGAGTAACTCTATTGACCGCGTGGCGGTGGAAGTGTCCAGTCACACTCATCGCATTCTGGTGAAGTATTGTTTTCAGCTAGCACCGCAAAGATAAAGTCGCGCCAAACTTCATTTGGCTGCCACACGGTATTCATATCCGCTTTCGCCTCTGCTATTGGAACATCGTCATAAATAACCCGATAGAGAAAACTAAATGCCGTAGCCCGTGCATTAACCTGACAATGTAACAATGTTTTCTTGTCGGTATTGCGTTGCATAGAATCGGCGAATGCATAAAAGTCTGAAGGCAGGGGATTATCAAAATCTACTGGCACCTGCATGTATTCCATCCCCAGACCCTTTACTACTAAATCCGCGTCCGGCACTGCATTTTGATTGTTGGTAAACGCTATATAGACAATTCTCTCAAAGCCATTCTCCGCAATAGTCGCAAATTGTTCGCGACTCGGTTGCCCCGAGCTTGCAAAAGTTGAACTGTACTGGCGGAAATTCGTTATCTCTGCCAAGGCTGGATCAGCCTCTTCCACAGCATAAGAACTGAAGGCTATAAAAGGTGTGAGGATTAGTAGACTCGATAGGATTTTATTCATTGCTTCTCCAACTGTGATCTTTGCATCTAATGCATTATTTGACTGCTGAAATACTATAGCAGAGGACTCTGTGGAACTTCTATCAAAAACGCAGCAGCATACTGTCACAACTGCATGCGGTACATACTGAGCAAACAGACTATAAATCAGCTAGGGGAATGAATTATTCTCTTTTTATTTCAAATAGTTATGCCAAGTAAAACATCTTCCAGCGAGTATCGTGGTGCGGGCGTAGGTGATCTCCACGTACTTGGCGCTCACTACGAGAACAAACTTAGAGTAGCTCTCAATAGAAAAGTAGCTATCCCGATCCCCCTCCATAAGTGATCAGCAAGACAATCAAGAACAGGAATATGCTGGTCATTATGGTTGTATCAAGAATCCCAAGCGTATGATCTTCTTCCAGCAAGGAAGAAAGAGTATAGAAAGTGGGAAAGAGAAAAAGTAATAAAAATATATTCGGTGTAGAAAATTGTAGCGGCAGCTCTGGATGAGTCGGATCTAGGACGCCTTGATAAAGAGCGATGCATAGTAGAGTAAAAGGCAGCACTAGAAACATAACTTGCGTAATACCGCCAAATGCATTCGCCAAAGCGATTCCATATTCACGCTTACGGTGCGACTGCCAAAGAATCACGTACTCACTCATGCCGGCAAACAAAGCCAAAACCAGCGCGGTGAGAATCGGATTGATCTCAAGATCCTGAAGCATGGTGCTGGCAAAACCGGATATTTCATGGCCGCCGATAAAGGCGCCAAAGATACCCGCAATGAAGAGCGCCGTGATAACAGGGAAAGAGCTAGGCTTTACATTTTCGTAGACCAGATCGAGTCGCTGTTCGATGTCTTCTTCAGACATCGATAGATTTTCTCTAACCTCTGCCTCTTCCTTTGCATAGCTAGTTAGTAGTTTGTATAGGTATACCCCGAATATGCTAAGAAGGATAAAACTGATAAAAATCAAATCGGCTACGCTGAAACCGTTCTTGGATTCCGGCGTAGAATTAAGGGTCAACATAACCAGGCCAAGGATCAGTCCCATGGCACCCCCTCCAATCAGAATCTGCGTACCAGCCTCAGTAATTGGAGCGGGCATCAGGAATTTCCCCTCCTTATCTTTAGGTAAGAAATAAGAATAAAGGCTAAACACCAGTGCGTTATTATAGATCGTCACTACGCCGATGGTAAAAGCCGTGATTGGGCTAATAGGCACGACGAAGGCAATAACTACGAGTTCTGGTGCGGTTGATAGTATCTCCGCAAGCGTGCCCGCGATGTAGTGATTCCAATGGAATCGTGCGGCTAAGCGCTCGGTAGCTGAAACCAATATTTCACAAGCAGCCACCAATATAGTGAGCCCTATAAAAAGCTTTATGGCGGCCTGCGGGTAAGGCGATAGCTCCACAAGAAGTGAATCGAACAGCAGGGTTAATAACCAAAGCATCAAGCCTAGCAGCAAGCGCCAGAACCAAGAGGGAATACCCATCAAATGTGACTTGTGACCTAGCTGAACAACTGAGAGCCGCTGTGGATCGATTCCTGTTCGAAGCAGCTTGGTATCCACGTCGGCATCGGTGCTGGCGGAAGAAAACCCCGCCGCAGCGATATCACCAGTATCATTCGTTTTATTATCGGACATTTGTACTTTATCCAGACTAGCTCGGCCACGGAAGAAACTCAGCTTCTCCTAATGATCCGCTTAAAAAATTGATCTCTATCAGCTACCGGTTAAGAGTGTTTGCTCAATTCGGTGAACGCCTGATGCTGTGTTAGAAAGAGCTTTCCACTCAACTCCTCAATAAAGTAAGCACGTTGTAACTTATCCAACACCGGCCCCTTCACTTCTGACAAGTGTAATAAAACTCCCCTTTCCTGAAGTCGCCTATTTATCTCCATCAGGCTTTCCAATGCACTGAAGTCAACTTCATTGACGGCACTACATACCAGGACTACATGTGTAATTCTTTCATCTTCAGCAACTCGCCCGTAGATTAATTCCTCCAGCATACTCGCATTCGCGAAGAATAGACTCTCATCGACACGAAGGTTAATAATATTAGGAAACGTCTTCACCTTGTAGCGCAGGATATTTCGGAAATGTTCAGTCCCCTCCACCAATCCAACCTCAGCAACGTGAGGTCGAGCCGTACGATATAGGTGTAAACCAATAGAAATAAGCACGCCACTACTGACGCCAACCTCTACTCCAAACCCGAGAGTTAGAAACAGAGTCGCCATTACCGAACCCCAATCCCTCTTCGAGAAGCGCCAGGTCTTCTTGATAATCGAAAAATCTATAAGCGACAATACCGCCACAATAATTGTCCCTGCCAGAGCTGCTTTCGGCAGATAATACAGATAGGGAGTCAGAAACATTGCTACGAGCGCAATGAGGCCTGCTGTCAGCAAGCTCGCAACCTGTGTGCGTGCGCCGGCATCAAAGTTCACAACCGAGCGTGAAAACCCTCCCGTTACCGGAAATGCCCCCGATACAGCGGCCGCCAAGTTTGCACCACCTAAGGCGATCAGTTCTCGGTCGTTATCCACTCCCTCACGGCGCTTAGCCCCTAAGGATCTTCCGACCGAGATAGATTCCACATAGCCAATGATCGAAATCAATGCTGCCGGCATCAGTAATTCCCGGGCAAGCTGTATCGAGAAAGAAGGCAAGGCCAGAGCAGGTACGCCGGCAGGAATATCACCAACCACAGCCACCGCCCTACTCTCAAGGTCGAATCCAAGCACTAACAGAATAGTCGTAATAACACCCAGCACCGGAGCGGTCCTGGTCAGAAGCGCTGCGCTATGGGCAGAAATACCCAATCGCATAAGGCAAGCAACGCCCCATTGCCGACTCGCTAGCAAAAATGCGATCACACCCAAACCTAGAGCAAGCGTAAAGAAATTAGTATCTGCCGTATTTGCATACAGAGTAGGAAGCAACTCGATGAGGTTGTCACCGCTATTGTCTACTCCAAGTAGGTGCTTGAACTGACTAACAGCAATGACTATTGCCGAAGCAGTCACGAAAGCCTGAACGACGGAATGGGAAAGAAAATTGGCAACAACACCGAGACGAAGAATTCCACAGGCTAACAGCATTGCACCGGAAAGCGTCGCTAAGGTAATTGCTGCAGAAAGATAGTCGCCAGTTCCCTGCTCTGCCACATCGGCAAGTGCAGCAGCAGTCATAAGCGATGTGATTGCCACGGGACCAACAGACAGGGTGCTGCTGGTACCAAGAAGGGCATACAAGACAAGCGGCAATATACTCGCGTAGAGACCGACTTCTGCCGGCATACCGGCAAGCAACGCATAGGCCAAGGATTGCGGAATCAACATAATAGCCACAATGACTGCGGCTATTACATCACCAAAGAAATGTTCCCTATCATAGCGACTAGCTCGTGGGATCGATGGTAGCAGAATCGGTAGGCTTAACATCAGCCTCGCAACTTCTCCAAGTCAGCAGGTCCAGCCATCCATTCTCGCCCCTTCAGCATCGCATGCCAATAAATCCCGGGCAGAAGATCCTTCTTTAACATCCAAGCTGCGCGAGTTGGTTGCGTGCCTTTAATCACCCAAGAAGGAAAGGTGGGAATAATTTTCCCACCATAGCCAAACTCGGCTAAAACTATTTTTCCTTTCTCCACTGTTAGCGGGCAAGAACCGTATCCGTCATAACCGGCTCGCAATGAATTACCCTTCAGCGTATCGACAATATTCTGCGCGACGACTGGAACCTGCTTCCGCACTGCAGCCATAGTTTTCGCATTAGGCGTATTCATCACGTCACCGAGGCCCCATACGTTATCGAAACGAGTATGACGCAGGCTAAACTGATCAACTTCGAGCCATCCGCCGTCCCCAGCCAGCTTGCTGTTGGCGACAAAGTCGGGGGCGCGTTGTGGTGGACACACATGAATCATGTCGAAAGGCTTGGCAATTTGCTCACCCTCCTTCTCTCCCGACGTGACTTTAAAGTAAGCGACCTTCTCGTCGCTGTCTATTGCTTCGAGGTTGTGAAAGTAATCCACATTTACCTCATAACGGTCTATATACGATTGAAGGGCAGGAACATAGTCACTTACACCGAATAGGACACCACCTGCATTACAGAAATCGACATTAATACTATTCAGTACATTATTTCGTAGCCAATGGTCACAGGATAAATAGAGCGCCTTCTGAGGTGCCCCCGCGCACTTAATAGGCATGGGTGGCTGCGTGAAAAGCGCCTTTCCTTGCTTCAAATTGTTAACTAGATCCCAAGTATAGGGCGCATGCTCAAAGGAATAATTCGATGTAACACCGTTCTTTCCTAGCGACTGCTTAAGCCCATCAATAGCATCCCAATCCAACTTAAGTCCTGCAGCTACTATTAGATGCTGATAACTCACTCGACTACCGTCATCCATCTCAACTTCATTTTCATCGGGATGAAATCCACTTACAGCCTGTTTAATCCAACTTACATTACTAGGAATCAAATCCTGCATCTGCCGCTTGGTCGATTTAACATCGAACACGCCACCACCAACCATGGTCCAACCCGGCTGGTAGTAATGCACTTCTGCGGGATCGATAAGTGCGATACGTAGCCCACGATCACGCTTCTGCAAACTGGCGGCTGCCGCTATACCACCGGAACCCGCCCCAACAATGACAATGTCATAGGCAGGGGTCGCAGTAGTGTTCGGGCTTGTAACTTGCTCTTCATTACTCATAGATTTCTTTACACCTTCATAATACGGATCAATAGTTTCTGTTACGGCGATGCCCACCTTTTCGGCCTGCTGCAAAATTTCTTCCTTCGGCAATCCGCGGCTAGCATGGGCGGCTGCGTACAAATTGAAAGATCTGCTTCCGCTACGACAGAATGCATGCATGCGCATACCACCCTCCTGCAACCGAATCATTTCTGCTACTTGAGTTGCCTCTATCGCGCCTGGCTTGAAGGGAATGCTAATTGCTTCGATTCCACAGGCTGCAGCCGCAGCGGCCAAGTCAGCAAACAGCGGCTGATCGGCTACTTCGCTGTCGGGACGATTGCAAACGATGAGCTCCACTCCCTCTTGCAGGAGTCCCTCCATGTCTGACACTTCTAGCTGTCCCGAAATACTAAGCTGATCGTTTATCTTAATCAATTTCATGATTCCGTTCCCTTGGTATTTTTGAGCTCTGTTCATTACCGAGCCCCGTCTATTTCCTAACCCTAGCGTAATGCATCTAGCGGAAGTTTCAGATAGATCCTACCGTCATCTTCCGCTTCAGGAAGGTGACCCGCACGCATATTCACCTGCAGTGAAGGTAGGATCAGATGTGGCACATCGAGAGTTTTGTCCCGTGCTTCCCGCATCGATACAAATTCGGATTCAATAACTTCGGCGTTAACGTGAATATTGTTTTCCAACTGCTCCTTCACCGTAGTCTGATATTCAAGATCCCTGCCTTCCCCGTAGTCATGGCACATGTAGATGGCACTATGAGCAGGCAAGGACAAAATCTTCTTGATCGATTGAAACAAGATTGTAGCATCGCCGCCTGGGAAATCAGCCCGCGCCGTTCCCGCATCCGGCATGAAGATCGTATCGCCCGCAAATACTGCGTCACCTATCACATGAGTCATGCAGGCAGGGGTATGACCAGGCGTATGAATCGCATAGGCTTGCAGATTTCCGATACTGTATTTTTCACCGTCAGTGAATAGATGATCAAATTGTGAACCATCAGGCTTAAACTCAGGCCCAGCATTGAAAACACTCCCGAACACTTCTTGAACGACGGCTACCTTGTCGCCGATTGCTATTTTCCCACCGAGACGCTCTTGTAAATAGGGAGCTGCCGAGAGGTGATCAGCATGCACATGGCTCTCAATTATCCATTCGACTTTTAAGTTCTTTTCTTCGACATATTGAATAATCGACAGCGCGCTCTTGTAGTCAACATTTCCCGACGCCATATCGAAATTCAAGACCGAATCTATGATTGCACAGGAATTTGATGTTGGGTCGCTTACTACATAGGAGAAAGTATTTGAATCCTCTTCAAAGAAGGGAACAACCTTCGGTTGTACTGTGCCAGATTGATTCCCAGCATTGCTGTTATTCATACTCGTAACTCCGTGAATTCTAGAACGTAGTGTACACCTGCTGTTTTAGACTATTACGGTCCAGATCATAAAACACACAAGCGCAGTAACAACAGGAACTGTCATCAAGTAGACCATGTTTTTTACAGTAATCATCGTAGTTAATCCTCTATTAAATTTTTCATGTATTTCAGGCTTCCCAACAGAGAGCCTGACAGTAGCCTTTTACTCTATCTTTACATTTGCACAGCCCATGCCAAGTTCAGTATTATTCTCTATCTAACTGATAGTAATAGATTAATTAGAAATAAGAGAGATTCCCCCATCCAGTACTTGCACGGTATTGCCATTTTTGTCATAGTATTTAGTCACTTTTGACAAATATGAAGTATACCTGTGAACCTTATCGCCAGTGACCAGAAGCTAGCCATGGGCGAGATCCTCGATGGTTTCGATTGCCCCGCAATCCTTGTGTCCGCCGAATACGAAATTCTCGCAACCAATAGAGAGTACGAAGACTCGTTCGGAGCCATCGACTTCCAACATACGAATCGCTGTTATGAAATATCACATGGCTACAATAAACCGTGCGATCAGGCTGGGGAAGATTGCCCCCTAGGGGCGGCCAAAGCATCTGGACATAAAGAAAGAGTACTCCACATTCATCAGACTCCCCGCGGACGGGAACACGTAGATGTTGAGATGCTTCCTATCCACAACCGCGAAGGCAAATTAATCTACTTCGTTGAACTATTGCACCCGGTCCCTCTCGCGAGTGGCGTTAGCTCTGCCATGGAAATGGTCGGTGAGAGTGAGATTTTTCAGAAGATGGTCTCCAAAATTGCTCGCGTCGGAAGCAGCGAGGCATCTGTTCTACTACTCGGAGAATCCGGAACCGGCAAAGAGCTGGCAGCTCGAGCCATACATATGGCGAGTGCTCGCAAAGACAAAGCGCTTGTTTCTCTTGAGTGCGCAGGCTTAACCGACTCGCTTTTTGAGAGCGAGTTATTCGGTCATATAAAAGGCGCCTTCACCGGAGCGATCAATACCAAAAAAGGATTAGTGGAACTTGCTAACGGCGGGACACTCTTCCTCGATGAGATCGGAGATATTCCACTGCCTATGCAGGTAAAGCTGCTGCGCCTTATCGAGACTGGCACGTTCCGACCCCTGGGCAGTTCGGAAGTACGTACTTCCGACTTTCGCCTGATCTGCGCGACCCACAAGAACCTCTACGAGATGGTTAGAACCGGCGAGTTCCGCGCCGATCTCTACTATCGTATCAACGTGTTTCCTATTCTGCTGCCCTCCTTGGCTGAGCGTACCGCTGACATACCTCTAATCGCAAAGTCACTACTGTCCAAGCTAGATCCTACCGGCGACTACCACTTCACCAGCAAGGCAACACGCAAATTGCAGACACTCGAATATCCAGGAAACATCAGAGAACTACGCAACCTAATTAGCCGCGCCTTGGTAATGGCAGACACCAACGTTATCGATCAACAAGTCATAGAGCTCGCACTTGAAGACGCGCCTGATCGCATCACGCTATCTCCCATCGAAAGAATTGATAACGGTACGCAATGGGTAGACCTTAAGACCCAGGAGAAGCGTTATTTGTCAGAGCTAATGGATGCACATCAAGGTAGCAAAGAAGTCGTAGCAAAAATTCTCGGCATTAGCACACGCTCGCTCTATCGCAAGCTGGAAGATTAAGATCGCGTCAAAATTTCTTGCCGCGATCTCTTTTCACCAATACCGGCACCTAGCAAAACCTTCCTCCCTCCAATCACTGCGTGATTGGGAAATGTTCTCATTCGCGTTCGCAACAATTCCAATCAATAATTTTTGAACGCTAAGATTTCCTTAAGCATTCATTGACATAATTCAAGTTCCCTCCATTTGAGAGGTATATACTTGCCCAAATTACATAAAGAGTTTTACCAAATATGAAGCAAAGCACACGCCTATGGATGGCATTCTGTCTTGCAGCACTCTTCTCCAGCTTCGCTACCGCACAGCCCGATCATGAGCCATTGCGTGCAAGCTCTGCGCTAAATTTTGAGGCCGTCTACCAAGCTGCTCTCGCAGCGGCACCTGAAGCACCCGCGAACACCGATCGCAAACAATTAGCCGAAAGCTACATCGCACTCGGTGAACGCTGGATCACCAACCGACCAAGCTGGCAGGCAAACTATATTGACGACGGCCTGCTAGATGACAATGGCCTACGTGAAATAGAGGCAGGTGTTAGTGTGAACCTATGGCGCCCGGGTGAGCGATCACAAGCGCAATACCTTGGGTCCAGTTATCAGCAAAAAGCAGAAGCCTGGGAGCAGCATTTCAATTGGCTTATCGCCGGTAGAGTCCGCATGGCCCTTGCAGACAATACTCATGCAGAAACACTGCTAGTACTAGAGGGAGAAGCAACAAGAGAAGCTGAAAGATTGCTGGAAATCACTACATCACTCTTTGAGACTGGCGCCTTGCCGGAACTCGATGTCCTTCAAGCCCGCAGCCTACTGCTAGAACAGCGCGAAAAAGAATTGCAGGCTCAAGCTATCTTGGTTGATGCTAATCGCAGCTATTCAATACTAACAAATCTGAATATTCAGCCGAGCCAGCCCCATAAGGAACAACTCTCCTCGCTTGAGGAAATCCCCTTAGCTCACCCTTATCTAAATTTGCTGCGCTCGGAAATAGACTTGGCGCAGGCGAATATCGATAGGACTAAGCGCCAGGCGCTGGGAAGCCCTAGTCTAACCTTGGGAGTTCGACGCGAGCGCGGAATACGCCAACAACCCTATAACGACAGCTTTGGTGTCTCTGTTAACGTGCCGTTCGGCGGCTCCGCAGCCGTCTCCGCAAGCACCAGCTCCGCACGCTCCAATAAAGTCGACACTGAAATCCAGTTTGCCAAAGCGTTGCAACAGCTAACTGTCGAGCTACACGAAGTTGAACATGAGCTCTATCTCATCGAACAAACTCTAGACCTTGCTGCAGAACGCAACGACTTAAGTCAGCGCCACTGGGAAATGTCGCGCGCCGCCTTCGCGGCCGGTGAAAGCACACTTGCTCAAGTAGTCTTGGCTCAGCAACGCGCACAGTCCAGTTCCAAAAAACTGCAGCTCTTACAACTCGAGCAACAACGAAAAATTACAGAATTCAACCAAGTAGTTGGAGAAACTCCATGACTAAGAAGTACGGCCTCTTGCTGCTGCCACTTATAATGATCTACCCCTGCTTCGCGCAGGAGTCCATCATGTTAAGCGACGGCGATATCGATCGATTAGGAATTCAATTTGCAGATGTAACAGATGTAGATCTGCAATCTGGAAGCCGCTTCCCTGCTGTCGTGGTGACTTCACCCAATGCCACTTCACTGGTTAACAGCAGTTTTGGCGGAACACTCAGTCAATGGCATGCAGACCCCGGCGAAACTATAGAAGCAGGCGCTCCTATTGCAACGATTCGCAGTGCAGAACTACTTACACAGCAAAACCTCTGGCTGCAAAGTAACGCTGCATCGGAACAGGCTAGCTTTGAGCTAGACCGAGACCGTCAACTGTTAGAGCTGGGCATTGTGTCCCAACAAAGGCTAGAACAAACGCAGAGGAGCTTTGCACAGGCACAGATTGATCTCGCCAGTAACGCAGCGCTACTCGAACTGGCTGGTTTTCAAGGACAGTCCCTAAGCACACTCCTAAGAGACAGATCTAACCTTGGTAGCTATCAGGTTCTCGCACCGGAGTCCGGTGTTCTGACACATCGCAGCTACAACGTCGGCGAAGTCGTTGCCAACTATGAAGAAATCGCCTCTATCCAACAGACTGCAGCACTCTGGCTTGCTGCCGAAATCCCCGCACGCCTCGCACAGAATCTAGAACCGGGTTTCAAACTGTCTCTGGCAAATACTGGAGAATTATTGACGATTCAGCAAAAAGACTTCGTGGTAGATGAGGACACTCAGACCACCGAGGTGCTCGCCGTATTCGATGCCGCTTCTCGTTATCGCCCCGGCCAAATATTGACGTTAATCGTACCGCCCGCAACAAGCGGCGTGTTAGTTCCAGCGGATGCAGTTGTACACAGTGGCAATACTCGCACGGTGTATGTGCGAACGGCTAATGGTGTTCAAGCGAGAACCCTGCAACTAGAACCTGCCGGCGAAAACTATCTGGCCCGCGAGGGTATCCGCTCCGGCGACACTGTTGTGATAACCGGTACCGCTGCCATTAAAGGCATGCAATTAGGATTAGGACAAAGCGAATAATGTTAGCGCAATTAATTCAGTTTGCGCTAAGCCAGCGCCTCATGACCGGTCTGCTCGCCATTCTCTTGGCAGCATTTGGCGTCAACTCATTGTTAAACTTACCTATCGATGCCTACCCCGATATTTCTCCTACTCAGGTAAAGATAATCATCAAGTCTCCGGGAATGACGCCCGAGGAAGTCGAGTCGTTAATCACCCAGCCCATAGAAGTCGAGTTATTGGGCATACCGCGCAAATCTATACTTCGCTCCATTTCCAAGTATGCACTTAGCTCTATCACCCTAGACTTTGAAGAAGGTACGGACATCTATTGGGCGCGCCAACAAGTCGCCGAGCGCATAAATAGCATCTGGGGCGACTTACCTGGCGAAATAAGTGGCGGTCTCGCCCCGATGAGCACCCCCTTAGGGGACATGTTCATGTTTACCGTAGAAAGCGACAGCCTTACCTTAGAAGAGAAACGCTTTCTCGTGGACTGGACAATTCGTCCGGCACTACGAACAGTGCCAGGGGTTGCCGATGTAAACGCGCTAGGCGGGTTCGTAAAAACCTACGAGATATCCCCTCTTCCAGAGGTGATGGCAAAGCTTCAGGTTCGCAACCAAGCATTGATAGAGGCTCTTGAAAGCAACAACAAGAACGATGGTGCGGGACGCATTGATCAAGGCGAAGAAGCCATACTGGTGAGAATGGCTGGCGCCATTACCAGTCTCGAAGACATTCAAAACATTCTTGTGCAGAGCTCAACCGGCGCGAAGATTCCACTGTCTGAGCTGGCGACAGTCTCGCTCGGCACATTAGAGCGTTACGGCTCGGTTACTGCAGACGGGAAGTCCGAGGCCGTGCAGGGGCTCGTAATTGGTCTACGTGGAGCGAACGCCAGAGACGTTGTGAATGCGGTTCGCACCAAGCTCGATGAACTCGCACCTAACCTGCCTGTAGGAACCAGCACGTCGATATTCTATGATCGTAGCGTGCTCATAGAAGGCGCTGTAGAAACGGTATCAGGCGCATTACTGGAAGCAGTCGCCCTCGTGGTTATTTTGCTGGGACTGTTTCTAGGAAGTTGGCGTGCGGCGCTAACCGCCGCCATGGTTCTACCACTAGCGGCACTCGCTACTTTTCTTATGATGAGCTTTATGGGAATGAGCGCGAACCTCATGAGTCTTGGCGGCTTGGTGATTGCTATTGGCATGTTGGTAGATTCTGCAATTGTTATTGTGGAAAACATCGTGGCCTCCCTCGCGATACAAAATAAAGGGCAACGTAGACTTCCTCCGCTGCATATCATTTATCGTGCGGTTAAAGATGTTGCCGTGCCAGTCACATCTGGAATCGTGATTATCATTATCGTATTCCTTCCATTGCTGACTCTGGAAGGACTCGAGGGTAAATTGTTTGGCCCTGTTACTCTAACCATCGTCTTCGCGCTAATTTCATCCCTAATTATTTCTCTCACTGTGATTCCTGTAATAGCTTCCTATGTATTGAGCGCAGACAGTCATAAAGATCCTTGGCTAAGCCGGACGCTGAAAAAATACTACAAACCGTTGTTGAATCGCGCATTGACACACCCGTCCTACCTGCTCGGAATAGCGGCTGCTTTACTGATTGCTACCGCCTTGATTTTTCCATTGGTAGGAAAAACCTTCATGCCGACTATGGACGAAGGCGACATCATTATTCAACTGGAGATGATTCCATCCATCAACCTCGAAAGCTCAACCCGCATGGTGCAACAAGTAGAGAAAGCGCTGATGGAGAATGTGCCAGAAATAATTCGCGTAGTTTCGCGCTCCGGTTCGGATGAGATTGGCATGGATCCAATGGGACTAAACGAGAGCGACATGTTTCTGCAACTCAAACCCACGGATGAATGGGAAGCGAAAAGCAAGACAGAACTGGAAGAGAAGCTACGCGTAGTTCTAGACGAGTTTCGCGGGCTCAATTATGGCCTAACACAACCCATCGATATGCGCGTTTCGGAAATGCTTACCGGCTCCAGAGGCGACGTGGCGATAAAACTATTTGGCACTGATCTGGATGACCTCAACACCTATGCACAGCGCATCGCAGAAGAAATAGAAGGCGTACAAGGCAGCATAGATACTAACGCCACAATCAATGAAGGAGCACAGTATCTGCAGGTTTCTGTCGATAGACAACGCATCGGTCGCCTCGGCATTAACGCTGACGAACTACAAACTCGCCTACGTTCCGAGATCGAAGGCCTGCGCGTAGGAACGGTTATCGAAGAAGGCGCCCGCGTTCCTCTGGTTCTACGCTATGACAAACTGCAGGGAGACGGCTTGCAGCATATGACAAACAACTTTATAAGCCTCCCTGAAGGCGGCGTTATTCCTCTTAGCGAACTCGCCGACATTCGCCGTGTGGAGGGCCCCGTGAGCATCTCGCGAGAATCAGGGCAACGCTTTGCAGTAATTAGGACCAATGTGGAAGACAGAGATCTTGTTGGATTCGTGGAAGAAGCGCGCAGCGTTATAGCCACCAATATAGACCTTCCCGATGGCTATACACTTGAGTGGGGCGGCGAGTTTGAGAACCAACAACGTGCCGCTGCACGACTAGGCCTAGTAATTCCAGTCGCGCTAATGCTCATCGCGTTCATACTGTTTTTTACCTTTCGCTCCATCAAGCAGACACTGATAGTGCTATCGAATATCCCATTCGCCATGACGGGCGGATTGATCGCTCTCTGGCTTACCGGTGAATTTCTCTCGGTTCCGGCCTCTGTAGGCTTCATTGCCCTACTGGGCATCGCAGTGCTAAACGGTGTAGTTCTGATGTCTCACTTCAACCATCTGCTAGCCAAAGGCATGCCGGTTGCTCAGGTTGTCAGAGAAGGCGCTCTACGTCGTTTAAGACCGGTGATGATGACAGCGACGATATGCGCCTTCGGTCTCGTGCCACTCTTGCTTGCAACGGGGCCTGGATCAGAAATTCAGAAACCTCTAGCCATCGTTGTAATTGGCGGGCTGATCAGTTCAACCCTGTTAACACTTTTCCTTCTTCCAATAATCTATCAGTACTTCCATCGAGGATTGAGTGAGGATCACGCACTATGATTAAGATGTTGGTAGTAAATATTCCGCCTGAGCTAGAGGAAGATCTAATAGATTATCTGCTCTCGCTAGAGTCTGTAACGGGGTTTACATCCTATGAAACGCGCGGCCATGGTAGTGATGTGACGCTTTCTATCGCCGAACAAGTCAGTGGTCGCCGCAAGCGCCTGCAGTTCGAGTTACTGATCGAAGGTGAAGAAATACAAAGTCTTCTGGATGGTCTTTCTACTGAAGTTGGAAAAGACATCGCTTACTGGGAGCAAGTAATCGATAATATAGGACATATTGGCTGAGGCGAGAGAAGCATCGATATTGCGGCTAGACTTAGCGCCTAGAACTCATATTCCAGCAAGAACCGGAAACTGTTGTCCGGACTATCGTTACCAATACCAAGGATTACCCCCGCTTCCCAGCGCAGCGCCTTACGCACACCGATAGAAGCACTCCCCATCATCACCGGCCCGATTCCTGCAGAGTCTTGCCCTGCATACAACTCGATACCCGGCTCGAACGCGCGAGAATATCTGTACCTTGCTTGCATGGCTACCGCGGTCTCGAACTCGTCTTTAATGGCTGAGCCCCACTCCTGAATAAGCAACAGATTGGCAGTACCGCTGAAGCGACCATATTCCTTTTCAACCAAGATGCCGGTAGTGAACTCTTGTACATCGTCATTGAATTCTTGTTCATACTCGAACAATAAGCCCCAGTCCGCGCTGTATTCACCCTGCTCTGTCAGCTGCCATTTCAATTCGAATTCAAACGCCTCTAATTCAAACTGACCAGTGCGCGACCTCTCTCCGACTAAGTAGACCTCGCCGAATAACGCCTGTCCGAAGGAGCGACCAAATGACAGTTGATGTAACTGTTCAAAATTATTCGGCCCCGAACTATTCTCCTGAAAAAGAGACCTAAATTCGATCTCGCTTTCCAAGGCATCGACATACGGATGATAGACCTTATCTACAGCACTTCCGTCAGCCAGAGCCTGACTTAATAAAGAGAGGCCGACAACAGCTGACAACAAAGTCTTAAACGCTATTCGCGCCAACTCTCTCCTGGAGAAATAATTCGAATCGTCCATATTACGCTTTACCAACTAAAGATTGCTGTTGTGGCCAGGCCTTCCTAAACAGCGGACTAATTACGATTAGCACGATACCAAGCAGATAGATGCTCACCTGTAAAATTGAGGGAGTAGCTTCATAGCCAACCAATGCATACATCAAATGTCCCACGATCGAATTTTCAGGCAACGCACTCGAGCTATCCCAGGCGATTGGCGTAAAGGGCAGCCAATCTGCTTGAGTCAATAACAGCACTGCCTGCGAGCCCATGTTCCCGGCAATCAGACAGAGTAACGCCAAGCTGATTCTGAAAGACCAGTTTGCAGACAAATTAATCAAACCGTAGAAGAGCAGCACTCCTGTACTAACCCCGATACCCGCACCGATAAAGCCACCTAGCACAACCGGTGTGAAATTTTCTTCTTGACCCGCTATGCCACCAACATATTGAATAATTTCAGAGCCCTCTCTGACGATAGAGAACATGACAATACCCGTCATGCAGAAAGCCGCAAATCGAGCTCGCCCCATTGTATTCTTTGCCAGTTGCGCACTCGGCACGATAAAAGCTAGCAAGCAAACCAGCAAAAGACTCAGCAGATGCAGGCTGGCATTGAGAATTTCCTGCCCAACGTAATCAAACATCTCAGAAATTTGCGGTGTGTAGTAGGAATACAACGCCGCACCCAGAACGCCGACAGCTATGCTGAGGGCAACCCAGCTGGTTCGCAGAACAAAAGACTTATCCCAACTTCTCTGAAATAAATGTGTAAACACGAGTAATACACTGATCAACAGCGCAGCCTCGATCATCTCCTGCAGCACTAGAATTACAGAATTAAGAAACATTGTATCGCTCGCCAGTATGGCTCATTTTACTACCACCACGCCTTGTGCCGTCTTTGGGTAAAATTCGCCGAAGAAGGGATACTCACCGGGCTCTAGAGGCCCAATAAAAACCACGGTCTGTCCGTTGCCGACAACTAACTTTTCTCGATTCAATTCGAAGCTTTCAAACTCCTCCGGTGTTGGATCTTGATTGATGATCCGAACACGAACCTTCTGCCCCGCGGGAATCTCTAGCGTCGCTGGAAAGAACAAATGATCTTTGATAATTAACTCTATCTCCGCCGTTGCAGCCCAACCCGCAATCGGAGAAAAGAGCAACACAGTCATAGTTAGCGTTGTTAATGGAGTAAGGAAATATTTCTTCATTTCATGACTTCTTCTTGAAATAGATACAGAAGGCACTGCCGCTGGCAAAACTTGAATCTTTCACTTCGACCCTCGCCTGATGTAGATCCGCCACATGACTAACAATAGTCAATCCTAGACCGCAACCCGGAGCGCGCGCGGCACCGTCATTGCTGTCAACTCGGTAAAACCTGTCAAAGACTCGTGACTTCTCCGCATCAGCTATACCAGGGCCATTGTCTTCCACCCTAAGACAGACTTCACTACCAAGATCCTCTACAGAGACTACAATATTTCCCCCTCGTTGAGTGTACTTGTTAGCGTTACCCAACAAGTTCGAGATCAAGGTTTCGAGAGCAAACTTATCGGCTTCGATTTCTATAGAGTCACCTATTAATTCGATACTCTGTTCTTTTTCCTCAAAACTCGGGTAGAGACTGGCAAGCTGATCTTGAGTGATCCCATACAGATCGATCGTTTCACAGTTCTTCGCGAATTGTTCCGGCGTCGCTCTGTACAGAGAAAGTAATTGCTCGATCAGATGCTGCATCCGATCTACCCCCTCTTGCAACTGATGAAAAGATTCGTGTTTAGTATCGATCTCCTCGCTCAAGTTGTGCAATTGCACCTTCAATGCGCTCATAGGGGTTCGTAGTTCATGGGCAGCATCCGCTGAGAATCTTTTTTCGCGCTCCATCACTCTATCAAGTCGCTGGATAAAACCATTGATGGATTCGATAACTTGGTCTAGTTCTATGCGGGAATCAGCACTGAGAATTGGAGAGAGATCATTGGCACCTTTATTACGCAGCGCACTGGAGAGTTGCTGCAACGGTCGCAATCCATGGCTCACTATAATCCAGATCAGCAGGCCCACAATGGGAATACCTAACAGAAGCGGCAGTATCGATTGCAGGACGACGTTTTCCGCCAGCACAAATCGCAAATCTGTTCTCTCAGCGACAATCACCCAACGATCTAGCGGCACCTCGTAGCGCGTAAAAGTACGCCACCGATAACCATCGAAATTGGCATACTCGAAGCCTGGCACGAAACTCTGAAGGGGTTCTACGGGCGCATTATGCGAGGCAGCAATTAACCGGGATTCGTTCCATATCTGAAAGGACAAATTGTTCCCGAGGCGCAGATCTTTGCTGCTTGCACTCGACACATCAAGGTTTGATACCAATCTTGCTAGATCTAACATTTGATTATCGAACAGCGTGTCAGCTTCGCGCATACTAGACTGATAACCCTGCAGCGCCGCAACGAAATTGAAAAGAATCAATGTCGCCAAGATACTCGAAATCAGAAAAAGACGAATTGAACGCAAAAAAACCTCTTTAGACTTGCTCAGGATCCAGCTTGTAGCCGACGCCGCGAATGGTCTTTATAAATTCATTACCAAATTTTTTGCGCAGATGATGAATGTGCACCTCAAGGGCGTTGCTACTCACTTCCTCTCCCCAACTGTAGAGTCGACTCTCCAAGGTAGGACGAGTCATAACCCGACCGGCATTTTCCATCAAGCTCTTCAGTAGCATATATTCTTTTCGGGAAAGCTCTATCTCCTCACCTTGGAAAGTAACACGCTGATCCAGCGTATCCAGGCACACCTGACCGATAGTTATCTCCGATGTTTTCACGGTGGACAGACGCCGTTCCAGCACTCGTAAGCGCGCCAATAGCTCGGTCATCTCGAAAGGCTTGGCGAGATAATCATCAGCTCCGCTGTCAAGACCGGCAACTTTATCATCGACACTATCTCGCGCCGTTAACAACAAAACGGGCAGCGTTTTATCGGAGACCCGCAACTTCTTAAGAACCTCAATACCATCGATATCTGGCAGGCCAATGTCGAGGATTACGATATCAGGTCGTTCAGTCTTTATCGTAAGCAGTGCTGCATTACCGGAGGCAACATGGTTGACTGCATATCCTGACTTTTGTAACGCCTGCTTCAGGCCGCTGGCAAGAGGCAGGTCGTCCTCGACTAGTAGTAGCTGCATGATTGAACGTTGGTCTCCTTGCTGTTGACTCGTAGCTTATCTCTTCCTACCCAATAACTCGAGCGCTTCACTTATTTCACGCTGCCGACCAGAATCTGCTACTGGCCTGTTCGGGCGTGCTGGCGCACGCTGCGCCTGCAGCAGAACTCTCTCTGCCTCATCGTAGCGCTTCTCGTCTAACAGGTAAGTGCCATAGAAATAATTAGTATCAATTCCTTGAGGATTTAGAGCGACTGCCTTGAGCAAAAGTTCCTCTGCGGTGTCGTCATCGCCGAAACCCACTGGCCAACCAGGCACGCTATGATACAAAGTGCCCAATGTAGTATAGGCGGAACCACCAAGAGCATTCGGGTCCAGACCTACCGAAAACTCGAGATCCGCCTTGGCTTGCTTCGCCAACCCCAGCGCTCCCAACCCCCCCTTAGCACCCGCATAGGAAGACTTGATAATCCCTTTCCATATCCACACCTCAGCCGAAGAAGGCTCCCTAGCTGCTAAAGCTTCACCTTCATCTACTAACTGGGCGAATGCAGACAGTTGCGCCTTTCCCTCCATCTGATAGTTAACTTCAGCCCAGCGCTGCTGCAAATGAAATAGGTCGCTCATCTCCGCAGCCACCGATTGAACCGCCCAAAATCCACCGAAAATTGCCGAGAACAACAAAATTCTATTCTTAAGTTTCATGATGATTCACCTACTGTTGTGTACCGTTTAATAACATTCAATTTCCCCACCAGAGAATTCCTGACAAGGCCTGGCAATACCGCATTTACCACTACAAACAATTTCTCTGGCCAACCCAAGTAACGCACTGCCTTATCATTCTTGAGTGATTGGATGATCTCATTAGCAACGTATT
Source organism: uncultured Gammaproteobacteria bacterium (assembly GCA_913060495.1). Classification (GTDB taxonomy): domain Bacteria; phylum Pseudomonadota; class Gammaproteobacteria; order Pseudomonadales; family Pseudohongiellaceae; genus UBA9145. Next base: position 37,008 of record CAJXRP010000017.1, read on the forward strand.
CTGGTGTGTCTGAATTATTACCGAGCTCGGTATTCATTGCATTGACGCTATCTGCGTTCAAATTGGTTTTGGTGGCTCGCGGAGCTATATAGAGAACTTTTATCGATGTGTCAGCCAGTTCCCGTGACAGCGCTTCTGTGAAACATTTCAGCCCCGCCTTGCTTGCGCAATAGGCGACGAAACCTGGGTGGCCTATGCTGGCGAATATTGAACCGACATTTAGAATTGTCGCTGCGGGTTTCTTCTTTAGCATCGGAATCAATTCGTGGCACAGCAATACCGGTGCTATCAAGTTTATGGACAGCATCTTCTCGATGAGCTGCGGTGCCTGCTTCTCAAACAAATCGAAATTCAGGATTCCGGCGAGATTGATAACGGCATCTATGCCGCCAGCTTGCTGGCAGATTTCCGCGATTTCCCGCCGCCCTTCATGGCTGGAAATATCTGCACAGGCTAAGGTATTAGCGCCCCCCAGATTAGCATTCAATCTCTCCAATGCATCCTGCTGATAGCAACTCAACACTAACTGCGCGCCTTCGTTATGCAACTGGGTGCTTAGTAATTCCCCGATACCGCCCGTGGCGCCGGTGACAAGAATCCTCTTCCCCGATACGTTCATCAATTAAGCCCTCATTCGTATTTTGGGGACACCGTGATCGGCAGACAGCGAGCGAAATATATTTCCATACAGCTGATAAAACATACGGCAGGCATGAATAATGATTTCTTGATCCGCCGTATCGTCAATCTTGTTCACTAAATCTTCAAAAAATTTCACATGATCTTGATCCAGCGATCCGTGAGAATAGAGATAGGAAAAAGCATTCTGCGGCAAACCGAGCTTACCCTTTACCGAGTCCGCCACCTGGTCGGCGAGATTGATGCTAGTGCCTTCTAACACATGCACCATACCGAAGAAACCCATTGGGTTTACCCTCTGCGCCATATCATAGGCATAAGCAACCATCAGCTCAGTTGCAGGGGAAGGATTACCATTGCGCACGGCTTCTTTGTCGTAACCGCAGCTCTGTATATCGTTAAGAATCCATTCCTGATGGCCTATCTCCTCTTCGATATATTCCGCGACTGCGCTACGTATCCATTCCTTCTCACCGGGAAGCCTAGAGCCCACAGCCATCATTAGAGGGACAGTGTGTTTTACGTGGTGATAAGCCTGCACCAGAAAGGCGACATAGTCATCGACCTCTATCTGGCCCTGCAGGCAACGCGCAATAATGGGAGCAGACAGAAGCTGCTGACGATCCTGCTCAGTTTCACTCACCAAAGTATCAAAAAATTTCATACGCTTTCCTCTCATCCAGTTACGGATTGATTCGGGTTATTTTCCTGAACATCGCTTATGCCCTTTGCATAGAGCGCGTCTATTTCAATTTGGAAGGCTTCGTTTATGTTTTTACGGCGAGGCCTGCCGTTGTCTGTCATGAATCTACTTTCGCTTTGTAACGGTTTTTCCAATCTGTGCCAGGCCATGACTCGGGCATAGTCCGGCAAGCCGGCATTTATGACGTCAATCAGCGCCTGAATTTCAGCATCACTGGTATTCGGTGAACGCGCGGTCAGCAGAGCTGCACAGAAGGGTCTCGCATCACCCAGCAATACCGCCTCAGCCAAGAGCGGATTCGCTAGCAACTCACTTTCAACCCACTCCGGCGAAATATTGCGGCCATAGCTTGAAATCAAAAGATTCTTCTTGCGGCCATCGATGTGAAGAAAACCATCCTGATCGAGATGTCCTAGATCACCGGTTTTTATCTGCTTAGGACTCCAGCTCTGAGGCTCATTCACATAGCCCAGCATCGTATTGCCTGAGACCAGCACCTCACCTTCGCTAAAGGAAACGACCAAGCCTGATAACGGCTTTCCACAACTCCCCGGCTTCTGAGCATGCGGCGTGTTTAAACTTACTACCGATGCGCATTCGGACAGCCCATAACCCTCGTAAACAGGAATGCCAAGTTCCCTAGCCTCAATGAGAAGGTCTACCGATACTTTGCTGCCACCTACGGCAACAAACTTTAATGAAGCGGGGCATTGCCACCCTTGTTTGATCGCATTGACCAACAATAGAAGCAGCTGTGGAATGAGAATCATCGACTGCGGTTGTATCGACGCTATGATTGCCAATAATTTCTGCGGATCAACTAAAGCGCTACCTTTAAAACCCATCTCTTCAGGCTTAGGGATAATGACCTCACCGTGGGCGAGAATCGGCGCATAGATGCCTGCTACATTCTCCAGCAATGTACTTAACGGCAGTACGCAGAGATGACGCGGAGCAGCTATCGCTATAACCGACGAGAGGATATCTGCCTGCCGCAGAAGCTGCTCGTGACTTAGACAGACTCCTTTAGGCTCGCCAGTAGAACCGGAGGTAAAAGTAATCTTGCCTGTTGCCTCTGGCAACATGACTGCCTGCTTAGCAGGCTGCAGAAGACAGAGACTCAATCGAGCCTCTCCCAATAGTGCTATGGTTTCGCAGTGAGCCTGATAATCTGCTTCGAAAAGTTCTGGATTGTCGGTAATTACCGCTTCAACAGAGCAGGCCTTAATCGCATATCGGCGCTGAGACTCGGAGAAAAATTCTGGCAGCGGTAACAGGCACACCTGTGTCTCTCGACAAGCGATATCCACGATGGCCCATTCAATGCTATTGCCAGCCAACAACGCTATTCTGAAGAGACCCTTTTCGCGGAGCAATTGTGCAACAACAGCAATCTCAGCCTCGATAGCCTTGGCCGAATAACTTCTATTCAGATCACTCAGCGTGAATTGTAGATTGTTGCCAGCACTAAGCATGAGAGCTACCTTGCTGACGAACCTCTAAGGCAAGCGCTTCAATCTCGCTCTTGTAAAAATTTTGTACCAGGTTAAAGAGGTTTCGAGCTTCAACAGCCTCTTGCGCATTGCTGAGTCGACCGGCAACTACTTGTGGCTGATTGTCATAGTAGCTACCCCAGTCGGCAGCCGAATTAGTGTCGAGACGGTCGGGCACTGCCTTGGCAATAACCTGGGTCTCAAACCCCATTTTCTGCAAACTGCGCAGCAGTGGCTTGGCCGCTGTAAAAACCATCCATTCATATCCGGCCTGATTCAAGATCGATGCCAGTATGATAAACATCAAACGGCTCGCACCGAGAGTCGTTGCTACTAGGTTGCCAATCTCTGCGAGCTGCTTCCTTCTTACGGTCTCACCGCAAAGTAGCTCAAGCTCCTGTTCGATAGGCGCATCCAGATACTGTTCGAGGAAGAATTTTTCCGAGGCTGACCCCAAGGAGATACCGGCACTCGCAGACAAATTGTCCCCGCAGCGCAGAGTAAGAAAAAGAGGCAGGAAATGAGCCAAACTGGCCCCGTAACTGGACTGGAACTTGCCCCCTATATAGTGCTCGACCTCTGCCCTGAGCGTTGATTCCGCTGTAATCAGATCGAATTTAGGAGAGGGCGTTAACCATTGCTTCAGAAACTGTGACATGCCAGCTTCCTCACGCACGGTAATTCCAGAAGATTGAACAAGGTTATCTGTTGCTGCTAAAGACATCGTATTCACCAACTCGGCTTAGTATGGCAACTACAATAACAACTGAATCTTAAGTAAATCTTAAGAGCGGAGCTTCAATTCATAGAAAAATCGAAGCCCTAACTAAGCAGCACAACCCTAGGTCTTAGAGCGTCTCTCGAAGACCGCCAATTGCAGTGAATGGAGAAACCCTGATCGCTTAACCGTGCCGAAGAGCCGAAATTCGTTCGCTGCAAATAGATCCTTAAGCTGCGAGAGTGAAATAGGGTTTTGTTTAACTTCCCGACCGGTCACAGCTTTGCGTAATCTACGGCGTAACGACGTCACTGAGTAAGACGAGAAGTAAGAAATAACCACATATTGAGAAGAAACTCTGCAGAGTTCGGCGATCAAGGCTTGCTGATCACTGCTATCCTGAAAATGATGCAAGAGCCTAAAACAAACAGAAGCATCAAATTCGCCATCTTCAAATCGCATATTGAAGATATCTTGAGACTCAGCCGTTTCTTTGAATTTTTGATCACGCAGTAATGCATTCGTTAATTGCACGGCGGACTCACCAAGATCCACGGCAGTCACATTAACCCCCTTTTGAGCTAACCAGAGACTAAGGCGCCCTACGCCACAGGGTGCATCCAGAACAGTTTTGACCTCAGTGGCTGGCAACATCTGAAATGCCTCGCTCACCATCTGCATCTCGAACTGATGTTTACGCGGCTTACGCTGGGTATAGAGCTGGGCACTTACTGGATCAGACTTAACCCTTTCATAATTTTGCATGCTAGTTTGTATCCTAAATGGGCGGAGTGACTGTTTCTAAGCGAAATCTACAGCTTAGAAAGGAGTTTTGAATGCTTCGTTTGATAAGGCCCAAGCAACATTTCTCTTACTTCGAGCGGCTGAGTCTTAAGGTGTTTGATGAGTTGTTTGAGATCAGCACAGATGGCCTTGCGCACTGAACCCTTCTTTCTCGAACGTTCAAAATCTATCAGCTTAATAGCGCCGGATTGTTGATCGACATAGATGTGTTTAGGGTAAAGTGCGCCATGCTGAATACCGTGGTTATGCATTTCGAGTAGCTGCTCGCCACAGCGATAAAGCAAGACTCCCAGGGCTGGCGAAAACTTCTGAGCAGCGAGGAGATCTTCGAGAGAACAAATGTCAATTTCTGCTGTAACCAACAAGCCCATGGTACTGCCCGCCTCCCGCCTTACGCCCCTACAAGCAACATCGATAGCAGCAAGACTAAGCGCCTGGTTGCGCGCAATAGCGTCCGCTTCATACTCAAACGTCAACGCTCCGAATGGCTTACTGAGGGAGTAGCGAAACTGATTCACTTGCCGCTTTACATAATAGTTTCTCTGGGTGTTGTTCTCCCACAGACTCAACTTCGACACCCCACTCCACCCGCCTTTTCGGTAGTTGATATCGTCTACAAACTGATGAGGGAGGTTCCAAAAATCTTCAAAACCCAAGAACCCACGGCTTCTTAAGAACTGCCCATGTGAGGGCGCCTCAAAGGTGAACTGTGTGGTGGAAGGTTTCTGATTAGCTAGTCGAGTGGTTATCGAGGGCGATTTGCCCACTACCACGGAGCTAATTGATTCGATGGCGCTTGTACGGGAACTTATCATTACGACAAGATAGAGTGAAATTCTTAAGACAACCTTAAGCAGAACAAAACAGCTGCGAAAAGATGGGGTTTTTTAAGACCCCACCTAAGTCCTCAGTACATAATTCAGTACAACAAAGATCCTAGTTCGCAGGCAGTAGATCGAGCTTCTCGAACAGTACCGTTTCGATTTTCTCTCGCGAGTAGAACGCAGGAAACACCTTATCATTAGCCCACAACTCGAAAAGATTGTCGTATAACGGGCTGTCGGGATCGCCAACCTGCCCAGGCGTGTTCATACCGAGCGTATTGTCCCAATCACGGGTATCGATGAAGATTCGAAACGACGCACCGGAAGTCTGATTGTCACCACTACCGGTCGCACCCAGTGTAAAACCGTTGCCTCCTCTTGGCGCGGGGCCGACTTCGAGGCGGCTTCTCATTTCTTCACTGACAGCAGCGCCTAATGGATGGCGTATCAGCGCGTGTTTGTACTCCGCCTGCCCGTATACCCAGTTATCCATATTACGGCCAAACTTTTCTCGCAGCGTAGCGACAGCTTGCCCTAGCGTATCAAGAACGAAATCATCTCTTCCAGCAATCGGATCGCTGCCGAAATCACCGTCGGGCGCGAGCAGCATATCGATGGTTGTCTTCATGCCTACATTGAGAAAACCGTTCGCCACCTCTGGCACTTTCAACGTTTCTATATTGTCTAGCAGCTGTCGCTCGAAGGCCACGTAGATGCCCGCCTCTACCGAGTCTTTGTCGAGCTTAAAATCCCAATCCAGCAGCATCTGACGCGCCGCTTCTACCTGTCGGTCATCGGCTTGCAGATCCTTGAAGAAAGGCACAAGCGAGCGCGCAGGAATCGATAGATAGTCGTGTTGAAATTCGATCATGTCCGTCATGTTGAACTTACGCCCGGAACTCAACAGCTCACTGCCCCGTGCCCACCGATAGGGATCGGTCCAAGTATGGGCTATCGCATCGAGATGCGGAAAGTCTGGCGGCGTGTAGTTGCTATTCGACGTCTCGATATAACCCTCGTCAGGGTTAAATGCGTTCGGCTTCTGCTTGATTTCGAGATAGCCATCCCATTCATAACGACCATCACCGGGTACCGGAACCAGACCACTGAAGTTTCTTCTTAGCGGCGCAATACCGACGGCCTGCCAACCGATGTTGCCCTCTCGGTCTGCCCAAATCATGTTCTCGCCGGGGATGTGACTGTAATTTGTCGCATCTCTGAATTCTTCCCATGTCTTTGCCTGATCCATGCGTAGCGAGGCAAGATAGGGTGCGCCACCAACTTCCATCCATGCCGGCCGTACCGCATAGGCCAAATTCTTATCTAGATCTTCGAAGCTTACAGGTCCGTGACGGGTGTATTTCAGTTCAACAGTGACTGCTGCTGCACCCTTAACTTCGATCACCTCCTCGATAATCTGCATGTCCTCCCAATTGCCCTGATAGCGATACTGATTGGGGTTAGCAGGGTTCGTCTCATACACCATGAGATCTTCGCCATCGGTACCGAACACCGTTAGACCCCAAGAGCCCTGCTCGTTGTGGCCGATTGAAATTCCTGGGATTTCAGGCTCCCCTCCGCCGATCACATTCCAGCCTGGACCCACTAGATGCGCCCAATAGCGAAGCGAAGGCACCGACTGCGCACGATGCGGGTCATTGATCATCATCGGCCAGCCGTCTTGAGTGAGATCGCCACTGACTACCCAGTTGTTGCTGCCGATGTCATCTAGATCGTGTTTTTGCAGGCTCGCATCTTCAATGGATATCACACTGGCTATCTGCTCGAAGGATTGTGATGAATTGCGGTCAGTGGATGCAACGATATCGTTTGGCTCAAACTTCATGCTACTGCGATACGAGGTGTACAGATGCAAGATGTCGTTCTCGAGAAGAGATTCGCAATCGATCATTGGATCGAGAGTTAGGTCTGGATCACGGGGATGAAAGTATTGCAGCTCACGCACCGCATCTTCGCCGATGGCACATACAGCCCTACCCACATTTAATTCTTGCCCTATATTCCCTAGTAAACCTTGATGACGAGAGATGACCACTTCTTCTGTCCAGTGTTGTGGCTGAATGCCGAGCAGCTTAAACGGAAGCGGTAGTGCATCGGGATCATCTAACGCCTCATCTATGTACGCGTTAACCCCATGAACAAATGCGGTAATGATATCCACTCCCCGCGGATGATAGTGATTCATCTCATCCGCCATTGGGCCGCGAAACTTAAACAGACGCGTGCCATGATCTCTATCGATCATGCGCGGACCGAAAAGCGCAGCCGTCGTGCCAGTTGCCTGGGCCCGCCATATCTCAAACTGGAACAGGCGATCTCGCGCTGCGCTGTAGCCCTGCGCAAAGAACAGATCGTGCTCCGTCTCAGCGTAGATGTGTGAGATTCCCCACTTGTCTTTCAAAATTTCAACCGGCTGATCGAGACCTTCGATAGTTACCGAACTGGAATTTTGTGCCAGTGCGAAACTGGCTATGACTGTGAATATAGAAACGACAGAGAAGTTGGCGAACAGCTTGGTTAACATCGTGAATCACCTTTGGTCTTATGTTGGTTCTCGGAAAATTATTTGAGTGTTAGAAAAATGAATTCAACACTACAACTCAGTAAGGAGTTGCAGGGCTAGTTGCGCCTTATCTTTTGGCACGAATACATGGTCATGATAATAGGCAGCAATCATATTCGCACTGATACCGTTGACGGCTAAGCTGTTGGCAACAGCCGCAGTGAGCCCCACTGCATCCAAGCTGGAGTGCACCATCAGAGTAATGCAATTGAACACCGACTCATAAGTGAGGCCCGCAGCATCAGCCGCCTGTCTGGTAATTACGAGAGTCAGACCTTCTTTTTCCTGATAAGACGCGATTGGCTGCAATTCGGCGAGGTCACCGTAACTGAGCTTCTCAGCCGTGCAAAAGACAAAATCGTCTGGAAGCAAGTTTGGCTGCATTGACGCCAACAGTTTATCTAGGTCTTGTTCGCCCGCCATTACTTACTACCTAATCGAAGGGCACGTGGCCGATTATTGTTGTTGATCGTGTTCCGCCCGCCGCGCGCCAGCTAATATTCCACTCATCGCATAGTTGCCTTCGTGACAAGCGAACTCATACACCTTGCTTGGGGTAGAGAGAAAGCTGAGTTCGCCATGCCAAGGCTGCGAATAATATTCTGGGTCATCCACAGTGAATTCATAGACAATCTGTTCGTCGGACACCCGAGTGAATCGTTCTACCACCTGCCCACTGCTCGTAAGGCTGATAGCCGCCTCTTCCTGCATCGGGCTAAAGTTTGTTGTCTCCACTACTAATGTGTTTCCATCCCAATGGGCGACAGACTCTCCGAACATTGGCGCCAGCGCTGCCATCTTGTGTTCAGAGTTAATCGGAATAATGCGCGCATGGCTGATCATCTCAGTGCGCAAGACTATATAGTCTTCGGTCTGCACAAACTCATAGTTGTTATTATAGAGGCCATTAATCATAGGAGGACCCGTACGCAGGCCAGTACTAATGCAGCGCTCCGCTAACGGCCTAGTCTCTGGACCATCGAAGCTAGAATTCTTTTCTCTCAGCCTCGCTTTGCGAGCGCGCCCTGTATCGTTGTAGGGAATGCGTCCATCGACGGGATCAACGATCCAAGCGGTACGATGTTCGCCGTTGATCAATCCGAACTTGGTACCGGGGTCGATCCAAAATGCATTGTAGCCGCGACCTTTGCCCAAATCGGTACCATCCGGGAGCTGACCGGCGACCATGTTGTCGTCAGTTGCTAAACGTACGTTCTGAGGATGATCGTCGGTCTGTCGGATAACCTCATCATTGCTGAGGGTCTGGCTGTCATAGCGCGCGTTTCTCTCTAGCGTAGTTATCGACGCATTGGTCCAAGTTCCCTGCAGATCAGGCTTGCCATAGACCGTTCGTGGAGGCTCATAGGCCTGCCCCTGTGCCGCCTGATGTAATACAAACGTCAGCATTAGCATAGGAATTGATAGTCGGGATGTTCTTATCATTGTTCTCTCCCTAAAATTTTCTTGTGCAGTACTCTGTTTTACCACTACCTAACACGCTTCTCAAAGTTTTAGAGCGTTTCGCTACGCAAGACCTATGCCCCATGACTCTCCATGTAGGCTTCGTTTAGCTGTATAGCGCGTTTCGCTGCAGCCCTACTCTGTAGCCTAGAGGCATACTCCTCAAAGGCTGGGCGCTTCTCTACTGTTCCAAATAGCATTCCCCAATTGAGCGTGGAGCCTAGATAGACATCCACGGCAGTAAACTGCTCACCACAGATGAAGGGGCCTACTACTAGCGCGCCTTCGATGGCCGACAACGCCTCTTCATAACTACCGAAACCCACGGACCTTCGCTGTTCCTCGGCGACACTCCAAGCATTCGATTTGGTGGTCATCGCCATCTCCAGCGGTCCAGCAGCAAAGAGCATCCAGCGATAAAAATCGGCAAGCCTTGGATCCCCCAACGCTGGCACCAATCCCTTTTCAGGATAGCTAACTGCTAAATAAATACAGATTGCTGCACCTTCTGTAACTACGGCATTCCTGTGTTTAATCGCTGGAACCTTTCCCATAGGATTCACCGCGAGATAATCCGGCGACTTCATCTGTTCGCCGTATTCTATCCATTCGGTGTCGTAGGGAACGCCAAGCTCCTCCAGCAGCCAATGGACGATCTGACCGCGAGATTGTGGATTGGTGTAGAAAGTAATATCACTCATATGCTCACCTTTTCTAAGTGCTTGTTAACCGCTGGCCTGCTTTAACTTGCCGAGCTTAAGTGCCAGCCATGCCATGGGCAGGTAGGCAACGATTAAGTCCAGCAAGATAAACCATAGAGGAGCGGGAATCATTGCAGAAGCTACGACACCACCGATGAGATAAACAACACCGATGCAATAGGTCACGAAATTTTTGTGAGAACCTGCAATAAAATAGGCTGACAGTGCGCCAAAAAAAGTACCTAAGGCATGAGCTAGAAATGGAACAAGGAAATTTAGAGGACCCAACAGATGCATGCCTGCCGACATCCCCTCAACCGTGGTCATATCAACACCTTCAGGCGGCGGAACAATCATCGGCCCAATGGCTATAAGACCTCCATTCACAACGCCACCGACAACGATGCCTACTATTATTCCTAACGTATTCCTCACAGTATTGTTCATCTTCATAGCCTTTGTATTGTTATTAGCTGAAGTAAACTCGGCAGGAGCTACTTACCCTAATCAGACAGTCTAGTTTGTGCAATTGGCGCTATTCAGATCGATCTAAATAGCGAACATAACCAAACCTTTTACAAAAAACAGATTTCTAAACGAGGCGTTCACCGTTTGCGATATCACCAGCACTGACAACAGAGGGATCAGGCACAGCCAATACCACCGCGCCGTCTTTATCATAGAAGCCGGTTACCAAACATTCAGACATGATGGGACCAATCTGTTTGGCCGGGAAGTTCACCACTGCCATAACTTGCTTACCCACTAAATCTTCTTTCTTATAGTGCTTGGTAATCTGTGCGCTAGATTTCTTGATTCCGATCTCGTCTCCAAAATCTACCTGTAGCTTGAACGCGGGACGTCGCGCCTCTGGAAAGTCCTCCGCCGCAATTATAGTCCCCACTCTAAGCTCAACCTTAAGAAAATCATCCCACTCTATTTGTTCCATCTTCTTCCTTCCTACTAAATTTTCTTTGCTTGTCCTAGATAGTAACACCTGCGGTTCGATTGTTTCGATCATGAATTGAGCTCAGCATCCTGGCAGAGTAGTATGGGCTTCGAACTCAATTTTTGAACCACCTAGAAGAGCCCTAACATTGAAGAATTTGAAGATACTCATCGCCATAGCTACTGCTGCCACTTTAACTGCTTGCTCAATCCCAGGTTGGATGTCTCTGGGCGACGCCGATCCAGGCGAGGTATTGATGCCCGGTGAAGCTGCAACACTCCAGTTCTTCACCAATATTCCAAACTTCGACACTGAAGTTGGCCTGCAGGCGAGCGTTCAGTATGAACTTAAAGTAAACCTACTCAGCAATTGGGTGGATCTTGATATCGATAAGAATGAGAACGACCAATCTCTGGATCAGTACGGTTTTGCCGACAGCCTCATGCCGAAACTCGTCGGTTCATGGATGAAACGTTCTAGTGATCATAATTGGTTCGAATTAATGCTACAGCAGGCAAACTGCAAACGTAGCAGCTTGGTCGGAATTTCCGATCTAACTTTTGATGAAGCTAGTGGTAGTTACAACTTCGTCGCAACTTGTGACGGCAAACTCACCCTGTTTGTAAATGATAGTCATGGCTTCTATGGCAATAACTCCGGATTCGCCAGCATTTCTCTGTCTAGGGTAGGAGGCCGCTAAGCCTCCTGGTTGTCGTCACTCCAATGAGGGGTGAGCGATGCATACATTACAGCAGATACTAAATCAGAAAGAGAACAATGAAATTTGGTCGGTCGCAGTAACGGCCACCGTTTATGAAGCGATACAAGTTATGGCGGATAAACGCGCCGGCGCTTTACTGGTCATGGATGGAACCCAACTTGGAGGCATCATCTCTGAGCGGGATTATGCCCGCGAGGTCATACTTAAGGGACGCAGCTCCAAGAAAACCTTAGTTGGCGAGATCATGAGTGCGAATGTCATTACCGTAAGCACTACCGACAGCGTTCAACACGCATTAGAGGTGATGACAGAACATCGTATTCGCCACCTACCCATCATGGATGACAAAACTGTGGCGGGGGTAGTTTCTATCGGCGATCTTGTAAAGGATGTGATTTCCGTCCAGCAAACCACCATAGAGCAGCTTGAGAATTACATTAAGTCTTAAGCCGTGGTGTAGTAAAGCGCCTAAGGCTTTTCCAGCTCAATCCCATATCCACCTGAGGTGCGCTTGCGAAAGCGCAGCCTCTGATTGATGCAGCTTGGCTGTTCATCAGCCACGTGAGTCACATACAGAATATTGGTCAACGACCTTTCTGCAATCCTATCCAGCACCTTCAGGATAAGTTGACGATGAAAATCGTCCAGCCCTACACAGGGCTCATCCAAAATTAGAATGCGAGGCTTCTTGATCATCGCCCGTGCAAGCAGCACCAAACGCTGCTGACCAAATGATATCTCGTGATAATACTGCGTTTCCCACTCCCCCAATCCTAGAGCCGCTATCCAGTCCCTTGCCTGGGCGATCTCTGCAGTGCCACTTTCATCATACAGTCCAACAGAGTCGAAGAAGCCAGAAACCACAACATCCAACACTCTCCAGCCCTTAATATATTTGTTATGCAGTTCGTTCGAGACAATACCAAAGTGCTTCTTAGTCTCCCAGATAGTTTCGCCGCTTCCTTTTAAGCGACCGAAGAGAAAAACCTTCTGTCCATAGCCCTTGTGATTTTCGCCATCGATCAGAGACAACAATGTCGATTTTCCGCAGCCATTGGGGCCTTCTATTACAACATGGTCTCGACCCGTCATAACCCAGTTCACATCGACTAGGACTTTGTTATCACCATAACTGGCCTGCACATTCTCCAGCCGGATCAGCTCCTCACTCGTTTGCCTAGTAAGAGCTTGCCCCGGAAGAAGCGCATCTAGGCGTGCGGAAACTTCGACATCAGCGCCCATTAGCTTGGTAAATTCCGCCGTCTGCGACACCTCTGCTAACGTGCCCTGTCTGCTTATTTGCATGCCCGCAGTATCGCTCAGCATGACTGCCATATGGGTCACGCCCGGCAAGATATCCTGCCGTCGCCTACACAACTGCAGACTACTGAATTGCGCACTCATGTATTTTTCAATCGTGGTTTTGATCTGCTCCTGGGAACTCCGATCTATGCTCTCCAAGGGATCATCCAGAATGAGCAGTTGTGGAGCGTCATCTCGGTGCGCGTATAGAGAACGCGCGATGAGCACCTTACGAATCTGTCCCGATGATAGAAACCGAATACCTTTATCGAGCACTTCTTGTAACGCTAGCTGCTGGACCAAATCTGCAAATAGCTTGTCATCCTGGTCCCGTGGAGAGCGCGAGGCACGAATTAAGCCTGTAACTACTGTACCTTTGTCCTGCGCATCGCCGCTGAACTCACTAATATCGAGGCGATTGTCTCGCTCCCAGAGGCGCTGTTGTTCCTCGAACGATACGATATGTAGATCTCGAGCCGGATCGAATTTGACGCCATAACTAACATAGTTGTTAGATTCAAGGCGCTTGCCGGCGAGCAGATTCGCAAGAAGCGTCTTTCCACTGCCGTTTTGCCCAAACAGACACCAATGCTGGCCCGGCTCGATCGCAAAATGCTCTATGGTCAGCAGAGTCTGTCTGCCAATGCGGCATTGCGCATTGTCTATTGATACTAACGTTGTCATGAGAGCGATGTTGCCACAGTCATAGTTAAGTTTCCTGCTCTTATGCCAAGTAGCCGCCACTGAAACCTACCCAAAATATCTACCCAAATTTAGGGCACAATGTTGCAATTCAATATCTCTCTCAGTAAGCTGCGCGCCATGGACATATCCCTTCTCGAAATATTAAGTTTCTTCTGGTTTCTAGGCTGTTGGCTAGGCTACAGCCTGTTCGCGCGAAAGCAGGCAAAGAAGAGAAATAGCCTTTCCAGCGTACTGTATCGCTACCGAAAGGAATGGGTATTAAAGCTGTCTAAGAGCGGCATGAGCGAGGTGGATTCCGAGTTACTAGGCAGCCTTGAACGTCAGGTTTCCTTCATGGCTTCGACTTCGCTACTCATCTTGGCGAGTCTTGTTACTGTACTCAGCGCAGCTAGCGAAGACTTCATGAATATGTCATCGCTGCGGTTCGTCGAGGAAGTTTCTCTGGAAATCATTCAGATGAAATTGTTATTGATGATCTTCATCTTCGTATATGGCTTCTTCACGTTTAGCTGGTCGCTTCGGCAGTACGGCTTTTGCTTTATCTTGTTTGGCTCATCCTTCAATACGGTCAGGTATTACGAGGGCAGCAAGAATTATACAGCCCAGGCCATACCGCGGGATTTTAAGGCGATGGCGAAGGTGCTAGATCGAGCGGCACATAGCTACAACTTTGGCATACGCGCCTACTATTTTGCGATGGCTGCACTCGCCTGGTTCATTAACGACTGGTTCTTTATGGCCGCGTGCGCAGTCATTATTTTCGTGCTCTATCGCCGTGAATTTAAGTCTAGCTCCTTGCAGGCCATGGTCGCCGCCAGAAAGATTGGTAACGTCCACGACGAAGACGAAATCACATTCAATTAGTTCCTAGTGGCGACTCTCCCCGACGTCCAAACATCTAGAACTGATCGGCAGCAAAATCATCCACCTGAATTGCTAAATTCCTCGCAGCCTCGGCTGCGAGATAGGCATCAGCCTCAGACTTAGAACAAACCTTTTTCTTGACCGCAGCCTTAGTCAAAGCTTCTAGGTCACCCATATCTGGGATATCACCATCCTTCAATGCCTGTTTAATAGCATCTCGAGTCGCTTTCGTTTTCTGCAGTTTCTTGAAGGCATCTTCTATGATGAAACTTGGATCACTAGCGTCCGCGCCAATATACATAGGCTCGCTAATGCGATCCCGCAGCGGCGAATCACTGAACATAGTCTTCACCATGGTCTGTTCGAGTGCGTCATTCGGTAGCCTGTAACGTCTGCCAAATGGGAAGACCACAAGCTTCAGCAGCCAGGCAATAGGCTTATTTGGCAAGTTCTCGAAGAACTCGCTAAACGCCATCTGGCAGTTGTACATTGCCAATTGAATATTCCAATCGACATAGGGCAAGTCTTCACGATTGCTGCCATTGTCTCGGTAGTACTTCAATACAGCGGTCGCAAGATAGAGATTGCTGAGCACATCGCCGAGTCGCGACGAGAGTCTTTCCTTGCGCTTCAGCGCTCCGCCTAACAACATCATCGAGATATCTGAGACCAAAGCCAACGAAGAACTCATTCGAGTTATTTGCCTATAGTGTTTTGCCGTTGCATCACCCACCGGAGCTCGCGCGACTAAAGAGAAGCTGAGACTTAAACTCAGAGTGCGCACGAAGTTACTAAAACAATAGCCAGCATGACGAAAAATGAGACTGTCGAATTCTTTCAGCCCCGCTTCGCTGTCGCTGTCCTTAGCCGCCTGCATTTCACGGAAGATAAATGGATGACAGCGAATCGCCCCTTGACCAAATATAATCAGATTTCTGGTCAAGATGTTTGCACCCTCAACAGTGATCGCAATAGGCACACTCATATAGGCATAGGCCAGATAATTAGCTGGCCCTAAAATCAGACCCCGCCCGCCATGAACATCCATGGCATCCTGCACTACTTGCCGGGCATTTTCGGTCATGTGGTACTTCGCGATCGCAGATACCACAGAAGGCTTGATATGTAGATCGACGGCCCCTGCGGTCATGACCCGCGATGCTTCCAATTGATAGGCATAACCCGCGATGCGCGAGAGAGCTTCTTCTATACCTTCGAAATTACCAATAGGCATATTAAATTGCGTGCGAATGCGCGAATAAGCACCCGTTAATCTGTAACAAACCTTAGCTATGGCCGTGCCGAGTGCCGGCAGCGATATAGCACGCCCCTCGGAAAGACAGTCGACAAGCATCTGCCAGCCCTTACCTGCGTAGTCTGGCCCACCGATAATCCAATCGAGCGGGATGAAAACATCTGTGCCTTGTGTAGGCCCGTTCATAAAGGCCATACCCATAGGAATATGACGGTTTCCATGAACCACACCGGGGTGGTCAGTCGGTATCAATGCAACAGTAATACCCAAATCGGTTTCGTCACCCAGCAAATTATCTGGATCGGACATCTTGAATGCCAAACCCAATACGGTGGCAACTGGCGCCAAGGTTATATAGCGTTTGTTCCAAGTCAAAGAGAGACCCATACATTCTTTACCGTTGTACTCTCCCTTGCAAACGATGCCAGAGTCGATGATCGCGCCCGCATCGCTGCCGGCTTCCGGACTGGTCAGCCCGAAGCAGGGAATCTCAGAGCCATTTGCCAACCCCGGCAGATAGCGCTGTTGCTGCTCATCGGTGCCGTATTTTAAGAGTAGTTCAGCAGGCCCCAAAGAGTTCGGCACCATAGCCGTAACCGCGGCACTGCTGCTCTTGGTAGCTAGCTTCGTTACGATGCTTGAATGCGCGATGGCTGAGAAACCTAAGCCGCCATATTCTTTGGGAATGATCATGCCGAGAAAACCGGCATCCTTCATATACTGCCAAGCCTCTGGCGACATATCTTTGTCGTGCTGAACGATCTGCCAATCGTCAAGCATGCTACACAAAACTTCTGTCTCGTTATCGAGAAATGCTTGTTCTTCTTCGCTTAATTCCGGTTTCGGATAATTCAACAACTCATCCCAATCCGGATCGCCCTGAAACAGCTCCGCTTCCCACCAAACGTCACCTGCCTCCAATGCTTCCATCTCGGTGCGGTTCATTGGCGGCAGCACACTCTGGAAAAATTTATACAGTGGCTCGGTAAGAAACCGCATACGCAGATCCGTTGCGAGATAGAAAAAACCGGCAAGTAGCAAAAGAAGCCAAGGCAACCAGGCGAATCCACCATAGAACGTCATCGCTAACAGAAGCACTAGCAACGACCCGAGAATGGTCGACATGCGAGCACGGCGATAGGCGAAAACCCACACTAGGGCTAATGCAATTAACGACTGGACTAAAGTGCTCATACTTATCTAGCTCCGTGGAAGACTAAACTGACTGTTGGCAAGCGGCACCGACTGAATGGGATTTAGGTGATGCCGAGCTTTCTTAATATACGAGTAAATAAGCGATCTGGTTTTGGCAGCTGATAATCTGCGCTTTCGGGAATCCAGAAAGGTTCACGAAAATTTAATTGTTCTGCCGTGCTATTCATCGGCGTGAAATACTTACAATCTGCGAAATAGTAGTGAGTTACTTGGGAGTGTCGAGACCTAGCTAGATCTTTCTGAGGTGCACCACCGTGCAGCAAGTTCGCGTGCCAAATTAGAACCTCACCCTTCTTGATGGTTCCATATTCTCCTACTAACCGCTCTCTCTCGACCACTTGCTGAATACGCTCTTCGTATTTATGGTAGTTGTGATATCCCGGCTCTAGATCAAAGTCAGACATGGAATACTCGTGCAACTTGTGACTTCCTGGGTAATACAGCAATGGTCCATTGTCTTCATCGATATCTTCCAGAGCGACCCATACACCAACCATATAATTGCTGGGTATCGAGTTGAAGTGGATTGTATCTGAGTGAGTAAACTGCCGCGTACCGATGGGAAAGTTAAGGGTTTGAAAGGGCAGCGATTGTCGTCCCAATAGTTGCTGCAAGGCAGCAGCTATACTTTCATTCCTTGCCAACTGCCTGACCTCATCAACAGTCTTCCAACCATCTTGAATTCTAGCGGGTAAGGTTGGGTTCTGTTGATAGTCTTCAGGATATAGCGGCTGAAGTTTAGCCACTATATTATCGAGCATAGATTCATCAAGATCGAAGTCCGCTACCAGATAGCCGCGCTCATGAAATTCGGCCACCTGAGACTCAGATAAAACAGCGTCGCCATTTTGCTTAATATTATCCTTCCCCATTTCTACTTTTCCCACTTCTGCTATTCCCGCTTCTACTTTTCCCGCTTCTACTTTCCCCGATTCTACTACGACCTCTACTAGGGCCTCTTGCCTAAGGCGCGCTGCATGACCTCGTTCTGAATTGTCATCATGTGGCCTATGGAGCGACGCCAGTATTCGGAGTTATGTGTTCCATGATTCTGCATATAGTCAAACGGCACATTGTTTAGCATCAATAACTGCGCCATCTCTCGCGCCTCTTGTACGAGTCCGTCCTCTGTTCCAGAGTCCATATAGATGTGTGGCATCTGGCTTCGAGGAACCTCATAGATAATCGCAAAAGGATCGTAGGCATCAGCCTGCTCAGCTGTCGCGAAGTCAACTCCCTTAGGTGTGCGCTCACCCTGAGTGCTAAAACCTGGTATATCGATAATCTTGGAAATAAAAGCATCCGCCTCATCAATTCTGGCCTGACGCTCTGGGTCAGTAGGCCCGGATTGGCGATTCGCGCCGGCTCGTATTGCAGCAGCCGCCGTGCGTGCATGGCTCAAGGCGCCACTAGTGCTGCCAATGGAGACAAATAACTCGCTATGCCGAAGCCCCATGGAGTAGGCGCCAAAGCCCCCCATTGACAGGCCGGCAACAGCTCGACCTTCGCGCCTGGGTTCCGTGCGGTAATTCTTATCCACATGACCGATCACATCATTAACAATGTGATCTTCCCAATTGTTGGTCTGCCCTTCGCTGCTGGACGCATAATTGATAAACCAACTATTTCCAGCGTCGGGCAGTACAACAATAAGGTCGTTCAATTCACGCGCATAGAATGCAGCTGCTAAATTTCGCCCCCATACCGTGTAGTTTTGCATGTAACCATGCAGTAGGTAGAGAACAGGGTAACGTGTATCACTCTGGTAATAATCTTCGGGTAAGACAATATCGAATTTCATTCGCCTATCAACAGCCGGGCTATAGAACTCGACGGTCTCCAGCCCAGGAGGAATAGGTGCCTCCACAGGTACTAGCTCGCTGGCATTCTGCGCAGTTGCCTGCCCTATTAACATCTGTGCC
This sequence comes from uncultured Gammaproteobacteria bacterium, assembly GCA_913060495.1. GTDB lineage: Bacteria > Pseudomonadota > Gammaproteobacteria > Pseudomonadales > Pseudohongiellaceae > UBA9145. The sequence continues at coordinate 55,868 of CAJXRP010000017.1, forward strand.
AACAGCGTAATAGCGACGAAAAATGATTGGGTAAAATCGGTCTGTTTCATAGTGCTTACTAGCCGCTAGTCTGTCATTAGTGTAGGCGTGATAATTGTCAGTTTACCGCAAAACGCTGCCTGCTTCCCGCGTTTCTATTGCGTGGCTGCGGCACACAGAATCCCTATTAAACCCGTCAGGCAATTCTTCTGGCCGACTGAAGACGAAGCGATTATTTATCCTGTAACATGGAAGCAGAGTTGCACATTTTCCCTCACTCGGAGATTTAATCGTGAAGCTGTCCAAACCTAGAATTTACCGAAACTCACTAGCTGGCCCTAGCTTGCTCATCAGCCTGTTCTTGGCATCTCCGTTACACGCCAACTGCAATTTTTCTGATAGCAGCGAGGAGATCGTTCGAGGTAGCGTCTACATAGAGACTAACGACAACAATCGCCGCGACAGATTCGAAGCAGGTATCGCTGGGGTGAATGTAAGCAACGGCTGTGAAGTCGTGCAGACCGATGGGGGCGGGAATTACCGCATACCAATTCATGGGACTCAAATCTTATTTATCTCTAAGCCAGCGGAATTCGACTTACCCTTGGACGACAGCAATATTCCGCAGTTCTTTTATAGACACTACCCCAACGGAACACCCAAAGAGATCGCCGGCACATCAATAGAATGGGCTTGGCCAGTAATTGAGCCCACAGGCCCTTTGCCGACGGTGTTGAATTTTGGATTGGTAGCCAGAGAGGAATCGACGAATCAGTTTGCCGCCCATGCCTTCGCAGATTCCCAGGCAAGGTATGAAATCGGCCAGGATAGACTGCGCGAAGATTTGGTCAATCCACTCATCGGCAACCCCTACGGGGTCGAATTTGGCATCACCGTAGGTGATGTTGTTTATGACAACCTAGCGCTTTACGAGCGCCACAAAAAGATGATGGCCTTAATGGATATTCCGCAGTGGAATTTGCCGGGAAATCACGACATCAACTTCGCCTCCCCCGATGCGATTTTTGCCAACGAAACCTTCAAGAGTCATTTCGGGCCGACCTACTATTCATTCAACCAAGGCAACGTCCACTTTGTTGCCCTTAACAATGTCGAATACGCGGGCGACGGCAAGCAGTTCGGCAGTACAGGATACCGTGGCTACATACCGGAATATCAACTCACTTGGTTACAGCAAGACCTCGCCAATGTGCCCGTCGACAAGCTCATAGTTATTGCGACCCATATCCCCCTAATCAGCGAAGCCGACGATGGGCAGTCTGAACCCCATACTGGGCCAACTACCGAAAACTTTTCGCGGCTACTGGAAATCCTCGAACCGTTCTCGAATATTTATGGCATCGCCGGACACGACACCAGCAATAGCTGGAAGACGGAAGTAAATCATAACCATGGCTGGCAAGGGCAACCGTGGATAGCGCATACGCTAGCCGAGGTGCGCGGTAGCGGTTGGTCAAAGGGGCTTAGTGATGCTCGCGGGGTGAGGGACGCAATAATGGATGACGGCAATCCCAATGGTTTCTATGTCTTAAAGTTTGACGATAAAGCTGTTATTCCCGACTTCATTCCCTTTCCATTCGGCCCCGATGCAACACAGCGTTTGCGCATCAGCCTCGATCCGGCGTTGTCTGAACAAGACGGGGGCAGTATCAATCGCGGTTCTGTGCAGGCAGACACGAAGATAGTTGTGAATCTCTTCGACGGCGGCGCACGTGACAGCGTATCGGCATCGATCGATGGCGGCGATGCACAGACCATGAACTACGCGGTGCGAACCGACCCATTTGTTGAGAGACTGAGCAGCAAGTACCAAGAGACAGAAAATGAGTACAACCCAGCTGCACGCTCGGCACATATCTGGGAGATGAATCTGCCAACAGGACTAGCTGCGGGAATACATAGAATCGAGATTCAAGCTGAGGATGAATTTGGCCAGCAGCGTCAGGGGGCGATGACATTCGAGATTATTAATCAATAAATATGTACTAGTCGAAACTGGGTAATACTGGCATCTCGATTTTTAACACTTGTCGCGTGCTACGCAATATCGCCCAGAGCGTGTTGTCACTTCCCGAACGATCCCAAGCGATGCCCTGGCCATTCAAACCCGGGAGCCGAACTGTTGCGAGCCAATCTAATTCCGAGCCAGCCTCTGGCAATGCCATAACATAGATTTCCGGGTCGTCGTGTCCACTAAGATATAAATAACCATCACTTCCCCAAGAACCACCGGAATTACTCATCGGTGACATCCTTCGCAAAATTTCGGCAGGCAGCGACCAACTTTGCAATACATTAAAACCATCATCAAATTGCACCATGACAGTATTGCTAGTTTCTCCGTAGGGCTCGGTCATTCCTCTTTGCACTCGATCGTAGTTCGCGAAGGTGCCCCACCACGAACCGTTGTATCTATCCAGCCAGGTAAATGAACCGAGCATAACATCAAAGCTATGGCTTTGAATGTGCTGGAGGGTAGCTGCATCCCACACTTCGATGGAGCTTGTCATGGGCCAGCCGGGATAATTCGAATGAGCTGCGTACAACCTACCCTCTAAGACCATACCGCTGTCCAGATGAATGAGTGGAGAACTCGGCTCAGGGTTTTCGCTCGATTGCTGCATCACTCTGCCGGTATCTTTGTCATGCCGGGTCAGGCGCACATTGTTTATTGCATAGAAAGCATTCTCGTCTACAGCAACAGCCTGAAACGCATCGGTCGTCTCGAATTTTCTAACAATTTTGGCATCGAATTCCGGTGGCTGAGCGAAAACAGTGGACGCTGCCAATATCGTGACAAAGTGAATGGCCAAAAATACGAATTTTTGAATAGAGAAGCGCCGCATAAGACTAATACCCTTCAAGTGACTAACTCGCTATGGCTCAGCTTCGCAGATAGGAAGCACCATTCACATCGATAATAGTACCGGTTGAAAACTCGGCTCCTGCGGAGGCGAGAAACAACACAGCGTGTGCAACCTCTTCCGGCTCAGCGACACGATTAAAGGGACTCTGCGCTTTAATTTCCACACCTTCCGGGCCATTCAGTCTATCCGCAGTGAGCTCGGTATTGACGAAACCCGGCGCCACCGCACCGACGAATATCTTGTACTCAGCCAGCGCTACAGCCAAAGACTGACTCAGGGAATTTAGGCCAGCCTTGCTGGCACCGTAGGCTGCCTTCGTTGGCTCTCCACGAAACGCGCCACGGGAAGTGATGTTGACGATACGACCACCACCGGAATCGATCATATGCTTTGCAGCGCAGAAACAGATATTGGCTGGGCCTATAAGATTAGCATCGATGGTCTGCCGCCACGCCTGCTGCCAATCTTCGTAGTTAGTTGTTGGTAGTGGATGGTAGATGCCTATACCTGCATTGTTCACTACGACATCCAAGCTGCCGAAGCGCTGCACTACATCGTTAACCGCCATCTCTACCTGATCAGGATCTGCGACGTCTGCTTTGATTGCTATATGTCCTTCACCTTCACCTTCACCTTCAAGTTCGGCAAGAGTCTTATCTGCGCTCAGTTGATCGCTACGAAACAATACAGCGACACGCGCCCCCTTTTTAGCAAACGACAAAGCGATCGCCCTGCCGATTCCTCGAGTACCGCCCGTAACCAACACCGTTCTATTCGTAAAATCCAATCTACTGTTCTCTCTAATATTGTGACGATCTCTCTAAAAAAATTAACAGCTAGGCGATACCGTCCATCTGCGCCAAACGCTGTACTAATTCCTCAACTCTCGTGCTGTATCCCCATTCATTGTCGTACCAACTCACGACCTTCACCATGCGATCTTCCATTACCTGTGTCAGCAATGAGTCGAAGATACTAGAGTGGGAATTACCAATAATATCGCTACTAACAATCTCTTCCTGAGAATACTGCAGGATACCCTGCATCGGCCCTAGCGCTGCCGCCTGCATTGCTGCGTTTATCGATTCGACCGTAACGTTAGTATCGAGTTCGACAACGAGGTCTACGATGCTGCCATCGGGAATCGGCACACGCATTGCCAGGCCGTCTAACTTGCCTGCCAATTCAGGCATAACCAGCCCAATAGCCTTAGCCGCCCCAGTCGATGTCGGCACTATATTGGTAGCCGCATTACGCGAACGCCGCTTGTCGCTGCCATGAGGTGAATCTATTAATCGCTGACCTGAAGTATAGGCATGAATGGTAGTGAGCAAGCCACGGCGAATACCAAAGCTATCGTGCAGCACCTTCGCCAATGGCGCGGCACAGTTCGTTGTACAACTCGCATTGCTGATGATTTTACTAGAAGGTGTAACAACATGATCGTTAACCCCGCTCACGAGAGTTGCATCGAGGGGATCTTTACAAGGCACAGTGAGCACTACACGTTTCGCGCCACTATCGAGATGTTTCTGCAAGTCTTCCAAGTGCCTGAAGGCACCGGAACTCTCTATGACGTAATCGACTCCCAGTTCCTTCCATGGCAGTTTCGCAGGATCTCTTTCGCTCAACACCTTGAACTTATCACCATCGATTTCCATGTCCTCGCCCTGAAAACTTACCTCACCAGGAAACACTCCATGGGTGCTGTCATACTTAAAGGCGTAAGCAAGCTGATCGGGACTCGCAAGATCATTCACAGCTACCACATCGTAGTGTTCACGTAATTTCGCGATGCGCATGATGGTACGACCGATACGGCCAAACCCATTGATTGCTATTTTTGGTAACGACATAGTACGTCTCCTGATCTAATGTCTCACTCCGCTAACATTTTCTCAGTTAGCTGCCAGAGTTTGCTTGCGCCCTCCTCACTCACAGCCCAAGGCGCGACACCAACAAAACCTGTAGCGTCTGCGTCCCTCAAATCAGCCACATCACAGTCCTCGCAGTACAAGCCTCCGGTGCCAGCAAGATCCTCGCTAGTCGCGGCCCACAAGCTTGTGCTGCAGCCTTGTGTGGTTGTCTTGAACAGCGCAGCGACCGCCTCGGACAGATTGCCATCGGCGTCTGTCCAACCTAGCGCCATCATCTCTTCGTTAGGCAAGTGGCGCTGCAGAGGAGTGAGTATTCCACCGGGATGCACCGCAAATGCCTGCAGCCCTTGATCCCGGTATTTCATATCAAGACCAAGTGCAAACAGAGCATTAGCAGTTTTCGCCTGCGCGTACGCGGTCCATTTTTCATAGTCGGTAGATTCGAAATTCACATCATCCCAGAGAATATCGGAACGCAGATGCGCAGTGGATGAGAGGCACACAACCCGGGCCGACCCTGCATTTAAAAGAAGCGGTAACAATTCCGTTGTTAAGACAAAGTGACCGAGGTGGTTAACCCCGAATTGCGACTCCCAATTGTTGCCAACCCGCGCTTCAGGGCAGGCCATGATGCCTGCATTGTTGATGAGCAGGTCCAGCTTCGACTCTCGCTCAGCTACGGAGGCGGCATAGGCGCGAACGCTGGCCAAGTCCGCAAGGTCCATAGCGTCGACGATCACTTCACCCTCAACATCTTTTAAGTTTTCTTTTGCTTTCTCGGGGGTGCGCACCGGCACGTAGACTTTTGCTCCAGCAGCGGCCAGCGCGCGGCTTGTCTCCAAGCCGATACCGGAGTAGCCGCCTGTTACCACTGCGACTTTACCTGAAAGGTCTTTGCCGCTCAGGATCTCACTCGGTTCAGACTTCGCATTGAAGCCCGAATTTAATTTCTTCTGCACTCTAGTCGACATTGCTAATCCTCAAAATTTTTAAGTTAATTCACCCTGCTGATAAATATTTTCTTACACCCACCTTAACGGAATCTTATACGGCTGTGAATGTATTCAGCCCATCGCTTGAGACCACATTTCCCGCACGTCCTAAGAAATCATCTGCCATCATCTGACTGAGCGTTTCTGCATCTTCGCAGCTGTTGGCAATGAAACGCTGATCCGTCTCAAGCAATCTTCCAATAACAATACCCCGCACCGGCGCAGTCTTGTCAAAGCAGACTGTGTAGGTTTCGATTTTCGCAGGTCCCTGGGCTATCTCAATGAACTCAGGGCTAGGCATCCCATCGATCTGCGCCTGAATCTTAGTAGTCGACTCTGCCTGCCAAGTACCCTCAAGCGGCGTAGCGGAATAAATACCTGTCGCATGTTTCGATAGGCGCCCGCCATTAGCAGTGATCAACCCAAACTGCTCAGGCTGAGCACGTAGCAGCGGCAGCAAGGTAGCAATCCCGTGCATAGAATAATTATTCCCCGGCCCTCCAAAGAAAGGCAATCCGCCAGTCACCGTCAAACCTCGAGGGTCTGCGCTATTCAAGCTCAATTCTTCACAGGCGACCTCGACGGCAGAGGGAAAACAAGAATAAATGTCGATTAAATCCATTTGATCGATTGTCTTGCCTGCCATCTCAAAGGCTTGTTGTGTATTTGCGCGGATCGCAGGCGAGGAATGATAATTAACGCGATTACTAACCAGCAATTTCTCATTGGCTTCACTGCAGCCATGAATGAAAATCCACTTAGCTGGATCGACACCCAAGGCTTTCGCCTTACCTACCGATGTCATGATGACTGCCGCTCCTTGATTTACAGCATCACGGGCATTCATTAACTTCGGATAGGGAAAACAGATGAATCGATTTTCCCTGGTAACATTTGCCAGCTGCTCAGCAGAACGGGGGGTGCCATAAAATGAATAGGGATTATTCGCTGCGATTTCGGTGAAGGGCGCAAACAACTTTCCCATTGCCAAGAGGTGCGCATCGATAGACCGACCCTTCTGCTTGCGAATCGCATTTTCGAAAAGCGGATAAGCTTGAATCGGTGAGACTAGGCCATGGGCTATTTCACATTCACTCGCCAGAGGCTCGCCGATGCCTCTGTCTTCTAGCGAGCCTGCATCCTCTTCCTGCCAATTCAATTGAAGATCACTTCGCAGCGCGTTCTGAGCGGTTCTAATTGCCTCAGATCCGGCAAGTAACGCCACCGATACATCGCCTGCTGCAATGCGTTGCGCCATCTCATTGATTAATTTCTGCGGCGTATTGCCACCGGCGTGACTATAAATAGCATTAGTGGGATTAACCCCGATTCGCCTTGCCACGGCACGAGGCGGATTCTCGGCGCGACCGAAGTTTGTCGCTACGCGCGGACGCTTATAGGAATCTTGAAAGATTCGAACAACGGCAAGTGTATCGATACTTGCGGCTAGTTGGGGGCCAACTCCACTATCAAGTAATGCGGCCTGAGCAGCCTTAGCCGCAATGCCCATAGGCGGTTGTGCGAGTTCGGTGTTAGTTTCACGGTCTGTGAATTGCCCAGCGGCTATTAATATCGGAGTCGAATCTAACACGCTGCACTTCCCTGCTAAACAATGATTCTCAAAGATCCTTCACTCATCCTTCGGCCCTATCCACGCGAACGGGTTATGGGCAAGCTCCCAAAGATGACCATCTGGATCCTTGAAATAACCTGAGTAGCCACCCCAAAACACCTTCTGCGGTGGCTTTACCAAGGTAGCGCCTGCGGCAATCGCTTCATTCATTGCCTCATTCACTTCCTCTTCACTGTCTAGATTATGCGCTATAGAGAAGCTATTAAAACCTTCGCCAGCAGCAGAAACAGTCGCGTCTTCTGCCAAAGCAGCACGACCAAACAATCCCAACCAGGTTCCATTCAAGGTAAAAAAGGCTACTTCCGGCGGCGACTCAAGCTGTGGAAATCCAAGGCCGTCACGATAAAATTTAACTGATCTTTCAATATCATCCACGCCTAGCGTGATCATACTCATTCTTGGTTTCACCAGCGCACCTTCCTTTTAAGCGATTCAATCATGTCTTCTGTCTATACACCTACAGGGAGCGAATTTTTATATTACTTATATCCAGCGTCGAACTGATTTTTTATAAGCGAGATATTCGTCTCCGAATTTCTGCTCGAGATAACTTTCTTCTTTGGCAATAGCAATGTGATACAGCAGAAATGCGGCTGGAATAAAACTAGCAAAGATCCACAAATTATTCGTCGCGATACCTATGCCTATATTGATAAAGCAGAAACCGGTGTAGATAGGATTGCGAGACCAGGCGTAGATACCCGTAGTCACGATTGCTGTCGTCGGTTTCCAAGGCTCAATTGCCGTACCTACCTTTCTGAAAGAGCTACTAACCAGAATCGCAATAGCGACACCGCACAACACCAGCAGATATCCAATAATTTCCAGCGATTCTGGAATCCCAAGTCGCAACGGCCATAGCATCTGCATGCCGGCACCCAGTAAAATAAGGCTGGCGAAAATTGCAGGCGGAGGAAACTTCACCGCGGCGCCTTTCTTGTCCGACTTACTCTCTAAACTAGCGTCTTGCTCATCACTCATTTTTAGGCCTCACAAATCTGTTAGGGCATTTCTAGCACAGTCTCGGATTCAACGAAATTATCGTCTCGATGCTCAGCCAATTCGAAATGGCAGATATTCAGGGAGCGCTCTGGGTATTTATCTTGGTATTCCGGAGCGACAGCGATCTCTCCAAGGTACCTAGCCTGTGGTAGATGCTTCTCAAACAACTCCTGCAGATAATCCGTGCTCAGAAAAGGACTATTGATCGTCGCAATGATCTGCGCATTCGGGTTACAGAGGCCCTTCATCTTCTTAATAACGGCTCCGTAATTCTTCGAGGCATCGAAACTCCCCCGCTGCCGCATAGGCGGGTCAATAATAACGATATCGAAGCGCCCGGATTGCTTAATCTTTCCCCAAGATTTAAATAGATTGTGAGGAATTGAATTAACGTCGCCCAAGTCTTGCACATTGATCTCATGGTTTTTTTCACCCCATTTGATACTGGTCTTACTCATGTCCACGTTGGTGACTGCAGACGCACCTCCTGCTAAGGCAGCTACTGAAAGAGAGCAGGTATACGCAAAAAGATTGAGTACATTTTGGTTCTGGCTGTTAACTAGCAGCCAGTCACGCAATATTCGCGTATCCATGAACAATCCGCAGTTCTGCTGTTGCCCAGGATGCACTTCAAAACGTAGCTTGTCTTCTGTAACTATAAGCTGTTCAAGCACCTCTCCATATAATGCCTGTGCAGGCGCACCCTGCAGGAATCTATTCTGTAACATTATCGACTGAATCTGTCCGTTTTTGTCGGCATCCAACAATGCTTGCATCACGGCGACCGGATCCTCTATCTCGTCGTAGGCTGATATCAGCGCCAGTGGCGCAAACCAATCTATGCAGATATGCTCCAAGCCTTCATGCATCTGCCCCCTACCATGAAAGATTCTGCGGGCATCTAATTGCTCAACGTCGAAAAATTTCGCCGCTTCTTTTATTGCATCTATATTCACTGTATTACGATTCCGATTTTCTGCGCTAAAATCAAGAGAGACATCAAGCTCATGCTACGCGGATAGAAAAAGCTAACTCTCAATAGCTACTTTGTTATTTCGAATAGATACTGTTCTATAAATCGCTGACTCGCGCTCAGTTTGTAATTCTTGCAAAAAACGATCAACGTCATCGAACGGTAAGGTGGCTAAAAAAGTATAGTCATTATTCCACCACTGACTTTGCAACAAGCCAACTATCTGCTCCATCGAGAATCTTGCTCTGACTACTTTACCTGGGTTGCCTACGACGATCTGATAGGGCTCTACGTCTTTCGTTACAACCGCGTTACGGCCTACCACTGCCCCATCGCCAATCTTAACGCCGGCCATGACTACCGCGTCGTGGGCAATCCATACATCGTTACCGATACTAGTGTAATTGCAGTCCGCGACATAATCCTTACTCACAGACATGCTGCTTGATACCCAATCTATGGGATGATTATTAGGAGGCTGGCCTAGAATCACATTACGACCGATAGAACAGAATCGCCCGATCGAATCCAGATTCCATATTTCACCACCTTCACGCATATAGCTGTGGGCACCAATTCGAAGCGGATGATCAGCCTTGGGCAATCTGACGCGGACGTCACCCAAGCGGGAGTGCTCTTCCATTATCAGATGCGAGCGCGCGCTGATATTACCAAAGTCATGAATTCGAATGCCATGCCGCTTCGCCTTTAGCTTCTCTAATCTATTTAAGATGCTTGGCACTTATACCCGCCTCCTCTAATAATGTCGCCACTCACAGTGACTCTCGAACCACAATCATTGACCAATTGCATCGATACCTTGAATAGCAAGATACCTGAGCTACTGGCTATCGAAGAAATGTCATCTATTATCAATAGAATCTGGTAACTATACGGTATACTGCCCCGCAATGAGTAGTGCACACGACATTTTACAATCCGTTTTTGGTTTTTCATCTTTCCGCCCTCCCCAAGACAAAATAATCGAAGCCTTAATCGTAGGCGATGATGCTCTGGTTTTGATGCCTACCGGTGGTGGAAAGTCCCTCTGCTATCAAATTCCCGCCCTGGTTCGCGAAGGCTGCGGCATCGTTATCTCACCCCTTATTGCATTGATGCAGGATCAGGTCAGCGCGATGAAACTTTTAGGGGTTCGCGCGGCGTTCCTAAATTCGACGCTAAGCGCTGTCGAATCTCGAGAGATCGAGAACGCACTACTGGCGGGGGAGTTAGACCTTCTCTATATAGCACCAGAGCGATTTACCCAAGCCAATACCTTAAAACTATTACGGCAGGCTCCTCTCTCGTTATTTGCCATCGACGAGGCTCACTGTGTTTCACAATGGGGGCACGACTTTCGGGCCGACTATTTGCAGCTAAGCCTGCTGCATGAGCTATTCCCAGAAATACCTAGAATTGCCCTAACCGCGACTGCAGATGTCAGAACCCGCGAAGAAATTATTAGTCGCCTGCAATTAGAAGAGGCCGGCCAGTTTGTTGTCGGTTTCGACCGCCCCAACATCGCCTATCGCATCGCACTAAAACACAATGCAAAACAACAGTTCTTAAAATTCTTGAAAGATGAGCATGCCAAGGATGCCGGCATCGTATATTGCCTGTCTCGAAAGAAAACCGAGGACATAGCCTATTGGCTACAAGGCGAAGGGTTTAACGCACTGCCCTATCACGCCGGACTACCTAGCGAAACGCGAGCGGAGCATCAGCGTCGCTTTCTGCGGGATGAGGGAGTCATTGTCGTCGCGACGATCGCCTTTGGTATGGGAATCGATAAGCCTGACGTGCGTTTCGTCGCCCATCTAGACCTGCCCAAAACTATTGAGTCCTATTATCAAGAAACGGGTCGTGCCGGACGCGACGGCTTGCCTGCCGATGCATGGATGATCTATGGACTGCAGGATGTCATAAAACTTAGGCAGATGATGGAAGGCTCAGACGGCAGCGAAGAACATAAACGCGCCGAGCAACACCGCCTTAATGCCATGCTGGGTTTGTGTGAAATAACCAGTTGTCGACGCCAAGTCCTGCTTGCCTACTTCGGGGATACCCTGGAGCAACCCTGTGGTAACTGCGACTGCTGTCTCGATCCACCCCAGACTTGGGATGGCACCGAGGCAGCACGAAAGGCACTGAGTGTGGCCTATCGAACGGGCCAGCGTTTTGGCGTAAATCATTTAATCGATGTGCTGCGTGGCGCCGAAACCGAGAAGATAATGCAGTTCGACCACCATCGCCTCGCCTCCCACGGCATAGGTCAAGAGTTGGACAATAACCAATGGCGTTCGGTATATAGACAATTGGTCGCCATAGGCTATCTAAGCGTCGACCTCGAACGCTATGGCGCACTGAAACTGGAGGAAAGTTGTCGCCCCCTACTGCGCGGTGAAGAAACGATTCAACTAAGGCGCGATGTTAAACAGAAAACAGCGAAGCGACTCACTAAGACACCATTGGCCGCTGACGTGGATGTCGCCCTTTGGGAGGCACTGCGGGAATGTCGACGACAGTTTGCCGAAGACAAAGGCGTACCTCCTTATGTGATCTTTCACGACAGCGCGCTGCAGGAGATGTGCGTGAATCTGCCTCAAGACATGAATGCCTTCGGCATGGTCAGCGGTGTGGGGGAGAGGAAGCTGGACAAATATGGCCCTGCATTTTTAAGGGTTATTACGGACCATCTCGCCTAAATTCTTACTCAATTAGATATTGCAAAGGTGCAGCGTAGTTGGCACCCTTAAGCGCAGTCTCGAATAATAAAGTAAGGATTTCCGATGCACAGTCGAAACCAGTCTAAGCCTTTCATGACAGTACTCTCAAGCCTGTTTGTAATCCCGTTCGCAGCAACTATTCATGCTGCAGAACTAGACCGCATCGGCACCTTCGATTTCCCCACCTCAGGCTCGCCTGCCGCTCAGCAACATTTTATCCGCGGCGTGGGTTATCTACACAGCTTCGGCATGGCACAAGCACAGGCTGAATTTAGAAGTGCTCAGGAAATTCAGCCTGACTTCGCCATGGCTTACTGGGGTGAAGCTTTCACCTATCAACACCCCTTCTTCGGACAGAAAGATGCCGCTCCCGGCGAGGCCTTAATGCGTCTCGGCGCGACTAGCGAGGAGCGACTCGCCAAAGCACCTACGGAGCGAGAGAAAGGTTTTCTGCGGGCAGCGGAGGCCTACACCCTAACACTAGGAGGCATGGCAGAAAGGCGCATTGCATGGATGAATGCGATGGCCGACCTGTATGCACAATTTCCCGACGACAATGAAGTCAAAGCCTTCTATGCAGCCTCAATGCTGGCAGGCGCGACGGCCTCTGGCGCAGACAGCGAACGCATCAATATGCGTGCCGGCGCCCTAGCTCTGGAATTGTTTAAGGAAAATGACAATCACCCCGGCGCCGCTCATTACGTCATTCACGCCTTCGACGATCCAATCCATGCGCCGATCGCACTGGAAGCGGCAACTGCGTACGCAGATATTGCACCCGCGGTCTCCCATGCTCGCCATATGCCTACACACATCTTCATTCAGCATGGCATGTGGAATGAAGTCTCCGTCTGGAACGATTCTGCCTTCAACGCGGGGCTGGAGCTCTGGCAAGAAGGTGACTCCACTGGAGACATGAATCACTCCTCCGACTGGGGTCAGTATGGCGACCTGCAACTCGGCGATCTTGAAAAGTCCGAGAGATGGATCCGACGCGCTCAAATGGTGCTAGACAACGCTCCCAATAGCGGACGCGCGGCAGGCACCGTTAAAACAATGAAGGCTAGGCACATTATTGAAAGCAAACAGTGGCAAGTGCAGCCCTTTTCTGATGACCTAGACACCACCGAGTTGCTCGCGCTGGGTCTAAGCGCCGCTAGCCTCGGCGATCTCGCAGTCGCAAACCAAGTCGTGGAAAAATTGGACAAGATGCTAGCGGCTAGTCCCGATAATGGGCAACTAAAACTCGTTCACCACGAAGTAGCAGCCCTAACCCTACACAAGGAATCTATGCAGTCAGCTATGGTTGATGTTGCTAAGCGCCAGCAGGCCGTAGAGCTAATGCAGGCAGCAATGACACTTAGAGAAAGCCAGCGAGCGCCTAACGGTGCGGCTACTCCGCTAAAGCCGGTCCATGAACTGGCCGCGGAAATGATGCTGGAGATGTCGATGAATGACGAAGCAGCCCAGCTGTTTGCAGTCTCGTTGCAGCGTCTGAAAAATCGACCCTGGTCACTGCTAGGCGCTGCACGCAGCCACAAGAATTTGGGCGAGCAGGCTCAAGCCACCGAGATGTACGAATCCCTGTTAGCAGTCTGGAGCGACGATAGTCATCCAGCTGTTCAGGAAGCGAAACAATATCTAGGTTATTAATATTTCTAGTGATCAAAAATAAAAATACTGTCAAGAATTAGAAGAGAACACATATGAGCAAGCAGGAATTAGATAAAGTAGCAGCCAACGGCCTGATAAATCGACGTCACCTATTAGGCCTGGGTTTAGCGGGCATGGGCACAGTTGCATCCACTTCCCTATTAGGTGCCGATGCGGGCCTTAATCTGGAAATTCCAGGTTGGTCTAAGCAACCGGGTGCCAATGCCAGCGGCTATGGTTCCCGCTCTCGGTTTACCGACGATATGCAGAGAATGGCGGGCAACCCCAATCCACTTTATCCCGGAGGCGGCGCATCACGTTCACCACTGCATCAACTACACGGCAGCATCACACCGAATAGCCTACATTTTGAGCGGCATCACGCTGGCATTCCTGATATTGATCCGGCTCAGCACAAATTGGTCATTCATGGTTTGGTGCGTCAGCCTTTAGTGTTCAGCTACGAAGATCTATTGCGCTACCCAATGGTCAGCAAAATTTATTTTCTCGAGTGCTCCGGCAACAGTGGCTCACTGTTTGGACCGAATGCTGCCGACGGCAGCGCACAGAGTCTGCACGGTTTGGTTTCCGGTGCCGAATGGACAGGCATTCCGCTATCGACTCTTCTAGACGAGGCAGGTGTAGACCCCGATGCTAGGTGGATTAATGCCGTAGGCGCAGATGCAGCCAGCATGGGTCGCTCTATTCCTCTCAATCGTGCTATGGATGATGTAATGCTGGCACTGTTTCAAAATGGCGAGCCGGTGCGGCCTGGTCAAGGCTATCCAATGCGTCTTTTTGTGCCAGGTTGCGAAGGCAACATCAGCGTGAAATGGCTAACACAAATAAAACTTACCAAAGAGCCAACTCACTTCCGTGATGAAACTAGCAAGTACACAGATACAAGATTAGATCGTAAGAGCCTGCAATTTACCTTTCCTATGGGAACCAAGTCGGTCATCACTGCACCTTCTGGGCAGATGAAACTGGAACGCCAAGGTATCTATCAAGTAACAGGCATCGCTTGGTCTGGTCGCGGCAGTATTCGTCGCGTAGAGGTTAGCGCCGATGGCGGACGCACGTGGGCCGATGCAATGATTGACTCCCACCAGAGCGAGAAGGCATTGGCGAGGTTCAGAATTCCTTGGGAATGGTCTGGAGGCGATGCGGTCTTGCAGAGTCGCGCCACAGACAGCCAAGGCAATGTGCAACCAACGCGCACCAGCCTCGTCAACGAGAAAGGCAATATCAGCACCTACCATTTCCATGGCATTCAAAGCTGGGCCGTTAACACTGCAGGAGATATTGCCAATGTCTACGCTTAAGAAGCTAGTAACCACAGCAGCAGTTTCGATCAGCCTTGTAATAGGAATATCAGCTGCAGTTCAGGCGCAGTCGCTTGGTACGCCAGTCGATGAGAGCCAACTAAAGAATTTCGACCTAATCGCGCAAGCCGATGGCAGCGGTTACCCTGACGGTGGTGGCACAGCCATCCAGGGAAAGGCTATCTTCGAGAGAAGATGCGTTGCTTGCCACGGCATGAACGGCGAAGGAACCTCCGCGAATACGCGCCTAGTTGGCGGCGATATGCAATCCGAGGAGCGACCTATACGCACTGTAGGCAGCTACTGGCCCCATGCAAGCACGCTATTCGACTACGTACAGCGGGCCATGCCTGCGGACGCACCAAAATCTCTATCCAGCTCCGAGGTATATCAGGTGATTGCCTATGTCCTGAATATGAATGGCATTATTGAGGATTCTTTGCTGCTAAATAAGGAGTCCCTAATGCAGGTCGAGATGCCGAATAAAGATGGCTTCATCGATAGCAGCCAAGCCCTTTAAAATAGCCTCTGGGAACCTCTAAAGCAGACTGTAACCTTCTGTTACTAGAGGTTCCCTAGCCCCACAATTCCAAGTATTATCCCCCGCCTTAGCAATATCGTATTAAAAGGAATCCCATGAGAAGGCCCTGGTTGAATTTGTGCCTATTGTGCACAGCTGTAGCTTTGTTGTTTTCGAAATCAGTAAACGCAGCAGAATCCGGGCTAGTCATGCCCCTTATCGACGGTGAGCCTAGCTTCGCGGACTTCCAGAATATGACCCCCTCTTCTGCCTTGGCCCGCTCTATGGCAAAGGTCGATAGTTTCGTGCAGCGTGAACCTGAACCTGGCGAGCCCTCAGCACAACGCACCGAGGTGTACATTGGCTATGACCAAGTCCAGTTGCACGTGGTATTTCTAGCCTTCGATACTGACCCTGACCAAATACGCGCGAACCTTTCCTCACGCGAAAATATCGATGGCGATGACAACGTCGAGATCACATTCGACACATTCAACGATCAACGTGCTGCATTCTCATTCAGGACCACACCTTTAGGCATTCAATGGGATGCGCGCTGGACCGAGGGCTCCTCACGTCGCGCAGGCTTCGACACCACATTAGAAATGGTATGGGAGAGTGAAGGGGAACTTACCGATCAGGGCTACATGGCAAGAATGGCTATTCCGCTACGCAGCCTGCGCTTTCCAGATAGATCTGAACAGAACTGGCGCATTCAGTTCGCCCGCAATATACCGCGTTACGGCGAGGAGTCTTACTGGCCTCCTTATTCCGTAGACGTTGAGGGTCGCCTCAATCAGACTGCCACACTAACGGGTATTCGCGATGTGTCGCCAGGCAATAACTCACAAATCATTCCGTTTCTCTTTGCCAGAGAAGTTGATTCTCTCGACCTAGGCGCTACAGGCGGGCCTAAGTTCGATCAGAGTTCAGAACAGGATGTTGGCTTGGATGCAAAATTTGTATTCAACGATTCGATGGTACTCGACGTCACTCTTAATCCAGATTTTTCGCAAGTAGAATCGGACCAGCCACAGGTAACGCTGAACGAACGCTTCGAAGTACAGTTTCCGGAGCGTCGCCCCTTCTTCGTTGAAAATGCCGACTTTTTTGCAACGGACTCAACACTTGTATTCACCAGAAGAATTATCGACCCAGAGGGTGGTGCAAGATTCACAGGTCGCGCCGGCAATTTTGGCTTTGGCAGCATACTTATCAATGACGAAGCGCCAGGTCTAAACAGAGACGATGGCGACCCGCTACAAGGCGAAAAAGCCAATGTGGCAATCTTGCGCGGCTTCATGGATATTTCGGATCAGGACCGCGTCGGTGTGCTTCTGACGAATCGTGACCTTGCCGATGGACACAACCGTGTAGCGAGTATCGATGGTCGCTTCAAACTTAATAACAACTGGACCACGCAGCTACAGGTCGTCGGCACCGAGAGTGAACCGACTGATGGCGGCGCAGAGACTACCGGCTATCAGCGCAATATTCAGATCAACCGCGCCGGTCGTACCTTCAGCAACCATACCCATTTCATCGAGACAACTAGCGATTTCCGCACCGAACTTGGTTTTCAATCTCGCTTCTTCCGTTCAGATTCGTCGGGCCTTCACCAACGGGTTAACTTCAACTTCTATCCGGATAGATCTAACATCAATAGATGGAACGCCAATCTATTTGGTGTCTATATCAATGATATTGGCGGCGACAAGATCTTCTCGCAGCTAGGGCCAGGTGTAGGTGTAAACTTCGATACAAATATTTTTAATGCAAGTTACACAGAGTATTCAGAAACGCTGAGGCCAAAAGATTTTGCGGGCATCCTGTCGAATCGAACTTATAAGTACGAAGACTTCAATCTCGGCTTTACCAATACAACGCTAAATACGCTGTCTTTCAGTGCCAATTTCAGAACAGGAACAACTTTGAATTTGGTGCCTCCAAGAGGAACGCTACCCAATATAGCTGACACCCAGCGCTTCAGTGTGGACATGCTTTGGCGTCCATTCAGCAGCTTAAGAATTTCAAATACTTTCTTTCATACCGAATTGGAAACAGAAACTGGCGGCATGGATATTTTCAGCAACGATATTTTCCGTAGCAACTGGAACTATCAATTCACCAAGGAATGGTCACTGCGTTTCATCGCACAATATGATGAAACAGATGCCGGGCCTGCATCGAGATTAGTAGATGATGAGAATCTAAACTTTGATGTACTTTTGCGCTACGTAATCAACCCATGGTCAGCATTTTTCGTCGGGTATAACTCTAACCAGAGCAATTTCGACATCGTCGAGATGGAAGGTGAAAGAGAATTGGTTATAGCCAACGAGCTAAGAAATGATGGGGATCAATTCTTCGTGAAGTTCTCCTACCTGTTTCAACGCTGATAAGTATCTGAGGGAATAGCCGAATAACATGTTTGGCTATTCCCCATGGCAGGGTTTCCTGTTTGAATTTGTCATTCTGACCTTTAACAGCCGCTCGTAGAGCAACGCAATATCTTACTTCTCTTCCAGATCAAATTGCTTCATTTTGCGCCAAAGCGTCATTCGCGATATTCCAAAATATTTCGCGATTGATTCTCTGTGCCCGTCAAAATTTTCCATTGCAGCAGCTAGGCTATCACGGCTAATTCTCACAGAATGGGAAGGACTACTTGCGCCAGAGTCTATGGTTTCGGGCCCTATACTCGGGGCTTGTAGGCCTAAATTACGGATAACTACCGGGATGTCATCCAAAGCAATCGATTCGGTTTCGTCCCCAGACAGTGCCGCTATGTAGGTACAGACATTAACAAGCTCTCGAATATTACCAGGCCACTGATATGCCAAAATGCATTCAGAGACAGACTGATCGATACTTTTTACTGCCTTAGCGTGTCGAGAGAACTGCTGCTCTAGGAAATAATCGAAAAGTATTGGTATATCCCCAATTCTCGCTCGTAGCGGGGGAAGGCTTAGTGGCAGCACCTCGAGCCTATAGCGTAGATCTTCTCGGAATGTACCATTGGCAACAGCCGCTTCTAGACTCGTAGATGATGCTGAAATTATCTTCACATCAAAGGATATGGCGCTTGTCTCACCGACTGGTGTGTACTCTTTTTCCTGCAGAACCCGAAGCAGCTTTGACTGCAGGTTTACTGGAATTTCTGTCACCTCGTCCAGAAAGAGTGTCCCGCCCTCAGCCTCCGCCAACAGTCCCTTCTGATCTTTCTGGGCACCTGTAAACGCACCCTTTTTGTGGCCAAACAGCTGGGATTCCAGAAGGGTCTCGGTTAAGTTGGCGCAATTTAATGCAACAAATTTTTGCGATGAGCGCTCACATTCAAGATGAATCGATTGGGCGATTAACTCTTTTCCAGTGCCAGTTTCTCCATGAATAAAGAACGGTGCATCTGAATTTGCTGTCTTCTTGATCACTGAAATAAGATGAAGCATTGCAGGGTCAGAAGTCACTATTCCGTGAAAACTAACATCTGCTTTAGGGCTTTCATCCTTATCCTTTGGACCTGTTCTCGAACTCCTTACGGCACGGGGGTTCGGTGAACCAGAAGCAGATTCAGAAAACTTCAGCTCATCTGACACCAAATTCTTAAGAAGCTCATTATCCCAGGGCTTGAGTACAAACTTGTGAATAATCCCTTCATTAAATGCGTCAGTTACGCTGGAAAAGTCACTATAGCCACTAATTAAAACTCTTCTAGTCTGAGGAAAAAGCTGCGCGACATGGGTAAAGAATTCAGTACCTTCCATGCCTGGCATTCTTTGGTCTGAGAGGACCAGATCGAATTTCTGCAGACCACATTGCAATAGCGCTTCTTGCGGATCGGAATACGAGCTAATATTGTAATCAGAGGAGCGAAGCAGCCTTGTAAGAGACTTTAATACGTAGTTATCATCGTCTAGTATGAGTATATTGGCCATTACATCTAGTCTCTGCGATTAGTCGCTGCTGTAAATTGAGCTTCTTTAGACAGCTATTCTAGACCCAATACCAGATAGCCACAACGAGCAAAGAATATGAAAGGAATAGTGTTTACAACCTTCAATGATATGGTTGAAAAAGAGATAGGCATAGAAATGTGGGATGCCATACTCGATTCAGTTAATCCAAAATCAGAGGGAATCTATACATCTGTAGAAGATTTTCCAGATGAAGAATTATTAGCAATGGTC
Source organism: uncultured Gammaproteobacteria bacterium (assembly GCA_913060495.1). Taxonomy (GTDB): domain Bacteria; phylum Pseudomonadota; class Gammaproteobacteria; order Pseudomonadales; family Pseudohongiellaceae; genus UBA9145. Next base: position 75,623 of record CAJXRP010000017.1, read on the forward strand.
TCTGACCTCTCTGATAGAACCGGCACACCTGTTGTCGATCTATTGAAGGCGTTCGGCCAGTACCTATTTCATGTTCTGGCGATGAAACACAGTATTTTTGTAGAAGAAGAACCTTCGTTTTTGAGTTTTCTGAAAAGCGTCGACGAAGTGATTCATAAAGAAGTGGAAAAGCTATACCCGAATCCAAACCTTCCTACCTTAAGTTGGAAGCAAGAGGACGAAAACTCGCTAGAGCTCTATTACCGCTCACCACGTAAGCTTTGTCACCTTGCAGACGGGTTGATAAAAGGAGCTGCACAAAGGTATGACACGCAGTTCACCATGGAACATTCCCCGTGCATGCATAAAGGCAGCGATCATTGCTGTTTTAGAATCAAAGTTATATGACTGAAAATACCGACTACAAACGCGCCTATGAACGACAGAAGGTTGCCCGTGAGAGAGCCGAACATCTCCTAGAAACTCGATCGCGCGAATTATTTGAAACAAACACAACCCTATCTGTCGCCTACGAAGATCTAAAGAACCAGAAGGAACAAATGGTGCAACATGAGAAGCTTGCATCAATAGGCCTGCTTGCCGCCGGAGTAGCTCATGAAATCAACAACCCGATAGGATTCATACGGAGCAACTTAGAAACCCTCGAAAAATATTTGGAATCTATCCAGATAGTCTTGGCCGCCTATGAAAAGTTAAGCGAACAACTCCGAACACCCAATGCAGCAGAGAATCTTAGCCAGCCCCTAGACGAGCTTTCAGCTCTAATCAAAAAACACGAACTGGACTATATTACCGAAGACTCTATGTCATGCATCACGGAGAGCATAAGCGGAACTAAAAGGGTCGAGAATATCGTGCGCAATTTGCGGGACTTTTCCCGTACGGACAAGGATGAAAGGGTAAGTCTAAATATCAATGGCTGCATCGACGACTCGATTAATTTGATCACCAATGAGATTAAGTACAAATGTGTAATCAAGAAGGAATACGCAGAGGTACCAGAAATATTTGGTTGTCCGGGGCAACTCAATCAGGTTCTTATCAACATTCTTCTTAACTCCGTGCAGGCCATCGAAACGAAGGGTGAAATCAGAATACGCACAAGGGCTGACGCAGAGAATATTTTCATCGACATCATCGACAACGGCCCTGGCTTTTCGGAAGATAATATTAAGAAGCTTTTCGACCCCTTCTTTACGACCAAGGGCCTCAAGGAAGGAACAGGATTGGGGCTGTATATTAGTCACGGACTAGTACAAAAACACCGCGGGCAAATCACAGCAGCCAACGAGCCAGGCTCAGGCGCACGAATCACTATCTCCCTTCCAATCGACATGCGAGAAAGCATCCGCTCCGCCTCTGCCCCGTCTAAGCTCGATTAAATCAAGATTGTAACAATTAATCACAACACCCCCTCGCCACACTAGGCCCCTTTCAGACAGAGTTCGAACTTAGAACTTTGCGACAGAGGCCATGAAATCTGCGTTACAGAGCAGACAGCAGTTTCGAGCATCGCCTCGACCCCCAGCTTCCTTGCACCGAGAACCCATAGAGCTTGCAGCCAGACGTTGGCGTGTTGTAGCTATACGTTTATACTCAGGAAATTGTATGCCTCACTGGAGCCAAGCACCATGAAACACCTATCGAGCGGACTGTATCAGCCAATTCTTAAGCGACTAAGCGCTTCCATAATTAGCGTCTTATTCTGCGCTGTTCCTGTCTCCTCATTCGCCCAGAATGGCGCCGAGATAAGCGAGCAGTACCCAGAAGTAGCCGATCTTTTTAATGCTTTCGACGTAACTCAGGCACAAGCGTTCGAAGAGATTGCAGCGATAAATGCCAACCCTGCTACACAGCAGGCAAGGAATGAATTGCTAATGAACATGAATATGCGAGCCAGCATGAGCATGAGCGAGATGATGGCTGCCGGCATGATGAATCACGACGGTCCTGTCGACATGGACATGGGAATGAGCAACGGCCCTTACCATGATCTTGAAGTTGCAGCACGAATGCGCCTACTGGAAGTCATGCGCGGCAAGCATAGTAACAGTACTGCCGAAGATGCTTTCGAAAATAGCTCGGCCATTGGTCGCCACACTGCCGAAGTGTTGAAGCACGGAAGAAATTTCGAAGAAGCACTCTTTACCATCTACATTGATGACAACGTAGATGACAAACTTGCAGCTGTTGCCGATGCCATACAAAATTATCTTAGCGACGAGCAGCATTCTGTAGCTACCGTGCCGAAAGAAAGCGATTACCTGCTTAATCACGATCAAGCAAATGGACTTAAAACAGCGTTCCCTCTTCTCAGCGGCTTCATGTGGACTCATCAGTGGCTGCAACTCGCCGCACTCGAAGCTGTGATATTGCAGGGTCTAGACAGTCAATTTAACGGTGGTGTCGACGTAGCTCTGGAACGCTTCTGGAACAAGGTTGGCTCATCCGGCGGCATGAGTATGTTCCCAGCTCCTAGCGAACTGCCAATGGCACCAGCTATAGCGCCTGACCTTTATAGCCAATCTCCAGAAGCAGCAATTATTCTAGACAACTTGAATATTCTAGAGACTGTCATCGCTGATATCCTTGCCTTCCCGAATGCAGAGACTCGCGAAGAGCTAATGGATCAGGCCATCACTTACTTCACTGACAAAGATACCAACAACGCACAGTCAATGGACTATCTACTATTCGCACTTAGAGGCGGAATCTACAACCAGGGCGGACCTGCCGTTGGAGAGCTCATGCAGTCGGAAAGAAACCGCGCACGTGAAGCCATGAACATGCAGCACAACATGATCATGTCCTCTCCTCAGTAAGAATACGGATTGAATAAAGGGGTTGGGCCGAAAGGCCCAACCCCTTTTTTGATTGTGCCAGAAACCAAGGCCACAGAGTTGCTTGCACTGGGCAGAGCGAAGCGAGAAACTAACCCCTCATGCAGCAAGATGGCTCACCACATGTCTCGCACTAAGAAAGCAGCGATCGTGCTCTTGGTATTAATTGGCGCTCCCATCGGAATAGTGCTTTTAAGACCCGACTTCGTTCTTAACACCCTAGCCAGATCCACCCTCGCTCAGCAAGGCTACGAAATCTCATCACTAGAAGTGATACATCTAGGCACTCATTCAACCGCCCTAGATCAGTTGGTCCTAGTTAGCGAAGACCAGCGCATCGTGTTAAGTAGAATACATGCACAGTATTCCCTGACTCAGCTTCTAACTGGCACGATGCAATCTCTTTCCATAGGCCAGATAGAGATTCACTCGGAACCATCGAGCGATGGCACCTCTACCACTCTCTCCTCGCTGCTAGACACATTCGATGAATTTCCTGTGAGCGAGATATATCTTCCTAATGTGCAGCTGCTTAGTAGCGACTCAAGCTACAGCATAGGCTTGGGGATAGAGAGCCCACCGCTACGTATAGCAGGAGATGCACAATTTGAAATTCTCCAAGACACTGTAATCGAGTTCGAGGTCCAGCGTACAAAGCCAATGAACCTCGATATTCAATCCAGGATATTGATAGCGGGCACAGTAGTCTCTGAATCCGATATCGATATGCATGTCGCTGAGAACGCAATCACTGTAACTGCTAACAGCTCGCTAGTTCTCGAGCCTTTACAGGAACAACTCGAAAACCACCTTCCTGCGACAACGACAATTTCAAATGACAACCTCACATTGCTGAGCAGTTTCGAAGTTCAGGAGGTGTTCGGCAACCCTACTTTCAAGCAACTAAGTCTGGTACTCGACAGCCCCAACTCACAGCTGCAAATTGATCAGGAATCGGAACTCGGCAGCGCCACCATGCAATTGCGGCTCCCCTTAAGCATTCAGGGCGACATTGCGACTTCGACAGGCGAAATACAACTCACCTTCAGCGAAATTTACGGCAGCGGAGGCTGGGCTCTCGAAGACACAGGCTCGCAAAGCGAACACAGTTTCGAGAATACTCAGCTACACTGCCTATCCTTCAGCAGTTGCGACATGGAAAGCGATTGGCAAAGTAATCTCAGCAGCTGGCGCTATGGCGAATACCTTGGAGAAAACACAAGCGCAACTGCGCCACTGCGTTTTAACTATTCCAACGAAGAGATGCGTGTAGCAACAGACCTGGTTCAAGTATCAATCCCCTCAATTACAAGCTCCCCCGAATCTGCACTGTCGGAACTAGCAACAAATTTCCAGCTAGAGGAAGTGGAATTTCGTGTAGGCGAGGTGATCAGCGGCGGCCTTAATTTCCGCAGCAGAGAACTGCGCCTAGACAACAGTCTCGCTAACATTAGCAACCCAGCCTATTCAGGCAAGTTACAGCTGGAGCAGGACACTCTAACGGGGATATTAGAGATCGACTTGGACCAAAACCTTCGCCTAGGCGTGGGTCTACAACATTTTTTCCTGCGCGACACAGGCGATGTTGTCTTGAAACTCGCCGTCGCTGAATTCACAGAGGCAGAACCACTTTCTACGCTAATTAAGCCGAAGGATATAGACGCCGACATAGTCGCAGGTCAGATCGAGGGTTTAGCGAATATCTCCTGGAGCAGACAAGCCGATAACTCATGGCGTTTCGGTGGACCCATAGCTCTCAAGATCGACCAGCTGAGCGGCTATTACGCTGACTATTTTTTCGTCGACCTCAGTACCGATCTATTCGCAGAGGCAACTACCCCGCTTGGAATGCAGATCACTAATCCAGCAAAGGCGACTTTAAGCCGCATCGATATAGGCCTGCCGCTTGAGAACCTTTCCTGGCAATACCGCTTCGACACGCTAGCTGGGGAACTACAAATCAGCGACTTCGATACGGAGCTGTTGGGTGGGAAATTGAGCATCCCTGCTGCCCGCTACAATCCCGCAATGGATCGCCAACAAGTAGACGTAGTGATCGCCGACCTGAGGGTAGATTCTCTAGTGAACTTGGCAGAGTACCCCGGGATTGAGGCCGACGGTCTAATTAGCGGCTACCTCCCTTTCATCATCGAGGGCGATACCATTAGTATCGAAAAAGGTCTAGTTGGTGCGCTTAAGCCAGGGGGTAGTATTCGTTACACCCCAGCCACGCCAGGACCAAGTAGTAACCAGAGCCTGCAACTGGTCAACGATGCACTTGCCAATTATCAGTATCAAACTATGAATACTGAAGTATTCTACGACGAACAAGGCGAATTATTACTGAGCGTGCAGCTACAGGGCAACAATCCAGACATGAACGACGGACAGGCTATCAACCTCAATATAAATGTCACCGACAATATCCCTTCGTTACTTAAGAGTCTTCAGGCAAGTAGGGTCATAACCGATGAATTAGAGCGCTTTGTCGGCCGACCGTAACTAAACCGCGATTTCGCGGTCTAATGAACTCAAGCACCAAATCTTAAGCAAAGATTCATGTTTGGCCGATATACTTAAGGTACCTTAAAGCAAGATTATAACTGACTAAATTGGACAGAAAAATGCAGAGCAATAAGCCTCTAAAATCGCTACTGATAGGAATTAGTTTCATGCCATTGGTACTGACGGCATGCACGCCTACCATTCAAGTCGCCGTTCCAAATGAGCCGATAACTATCAACCTCAATGTTAGAATCGAGCACGAAATTCGAGTTAAAGTAGAAGAAGAATTGGATGGGATATTTACCCTCGACAGCGGCTTATTCTAATGAGGAAACTAATTATGAAGAATGCATTTTCTAGAATTTTACTACTCGGCTGTTTACTGCTGATAGTCCCCATAAGTTTTGCCCTAACCCTGCAAGAGGCAAAAAATGACGGCCTGGTAGGAGAGCAACGCAATGGCTATGTTGGCCTAGTAGTGGAATCCGCGCCAGTTGAAGTAGTGGCATTGACCCGTGATATAAACAATCAGCGCCGCGAGCTGTATCAGCAGATCGCAAGAGAGAATGGTGTTAGCGTAGAACAAGTGGCAGCCCTAGCCTATGAAAAAGCAGTAGAAGCTACGCCAGCCGGGCAGTATCTGCAAGATGCATCTGGCGCATGGATTAAGAAGTAATAACAGAATCATTTGGAATCAAAGCCTAGCCCCGGCCCGGGGCTCTCCTCTGGACTCTACGGAATGCACTTCGAATATTTATCAGTACTTAGCTTTATGGCAGTTACCTCGATCCTGCAATTGATACCTCCCTATCGCAAAGGACGGCTATAGTGGACGGCGAAATAGACCCTCTAATAGACCAAATTGTTGACCCCGCAATCTGGGCGGTCTGGTTAGATACCCTAGAATCATGGATCCTATCTGACGTCCTCGTCAGCGACACATTGGTCTGCCTCGGAATTATCGTACTCGCCGGCACAATTGCGTGGCCCATCGCTGCTAGACTGCGTGGAAAAATTGAACAGCAAATCGAGCAACAGTCCCGATTTCCGATCATGAGTCGAATCTGGGGGACCGCTCTAAACATTTCCTTTCCAGCGATCTGGTTACTTTTACAATGGCTTTCAGTTGTTCTTACAGAGCAATGGGACGTCTCCAATGCCTCCTTGTTGATTACAACCAGTCTGCTAACGGCCTGGGTCATCATTCAGGCTGCAACTATTTTCGTCAGCAGTCATTTCTGGTCACGCACCATTGCCATCACCGCCTGGGTTATTGCGGCGCTGAACATCCTCGGAATTCTTAATCCCACGATTCAGTTCCTGGACGAAATCTCCTTTAGCCTTGGTCAGGCCACAATATCTGTCCTTACAATCATGCAGGCCTTGGTAACCCTAGGAATTCTTTTGTGGCTATCAGCACTTGCCGGCCAGGTAACCGAGAGCAAGCTGAAGTCTTCACATAACCTGTCGCCATCCATCCAAGTTCTTACCATTAAGTTCATGCGCATATCATTAAGCGCTACTGCATTCATCATGGCTCTCGCGATCGTCGGTGTAGATTTGACGGCGTTTGCAGTCGTTGGTGGTGCCGTAGGTGTCGGCGTCGGTTTTGGTCTTCAGAAAATCTTCGCCAATCTCATTAGCGGATTCATTTTGCTAATGGACAAATCCATTAAGCCTGGAGATGTCATAGTGGTTGCTGACTACTATCTGTCTCTTATACACATCTCCGAGCCCACGAGACTCCTGAGCATCTC
>CAJXRP010000018.1 GCA_913060495.1 uncultured Gammaproteobacteria bacterium
GCGAAGTCTCTTATTAGCTTCGTTACCGACAGACCCGGACACGATACACGCTACGCTATCAACGCATCCAAGGTCTCGTCAGAGCTTGGTTACGACCCAGTTGAAGACTTCGATTCCGGTCTCAATAAGACAGTGGACTGGTACCTAGAGAATGAACAGTGGTGGCTCTCTATACAAGACGGGTCTTACAGGCAATAGCGGAAGCCCCGCCGTTACTAGGAGTGTGCTTGCACTCACAAACCTATAGTCCGCAATTAGCTATAGTAATAATAGGCTAGTCACTAAGAAGAAATTGACAGCAGCACGGTCTATTGATGTGAGTAAACCCTATTTGGACTCAGCCGTTAGTACTTGCTTGCCTTCAACAACTAGCAGTTAGCTATTCAGGATATCTTTGTCTTAGCAATATGCGCCGTACTAAAAAAATACTTCTTTTTACACTTCTCTCGATTTTTGTAGGCTCGCAGTCACATGCCTTCAAGATCAGTGGCAACAAGTGGGCAATTGGCGAGATAGAGTACTTCGTTGACATGGACGGAACTGCTGCGAGTGGCATTACTTGGAACACAGCCTTTATTGCTGCCATGAACGAATGGAACGCAGAGACACCGTTCAACTTTATTCTTCGTGAAGAAAATCGCAACCCTTGCGCTAATGATGGTTTGAATAGCGTCGATTTCAGTGACAGTTTTTGTGGCAGTGAGTTTGGTAGCAGTACTCTCGCTGTAACTGTGCTCAGCTATAAATCTGCGATTCTCGGTGCGCCCACAATCCGCGAAGCAGATATTATTATAGATCAGAATAAGGACTTTAACGTTTATGACGGCAGGCTAGTGCAGTTCGGCATACAGGGCTTGGACTTTCGGCGCGTTGCATTGCATGAGTTAGGTCACGTGCTTGGCCTGGATCATGAAACCTCAAACGCAGCTATCATGGCGCCGAATATTGGTAACTTGGATAGATTGCAAGCAGATGATATTGCTGGCGCAGAGCTGCTTTATGGCGGCGCGATAAATTGTGCCGTTGCTGAACTAGCATTCGGTTCAATCACTAATGCTCTAGAGGACACCGATTGCAGAGTAAGTGAGTTACTGCCGGGCAGTAGTGACAGCAGTCCGATAGACCTTTACAGCTTTGCACTAACAAGCCCGGCAACGATAAGCCTTGGCATGACATCTTCAACATTGGATTCGGTATTACTGATAGCGGATGAGAATCTGCAGGTCGTTGCCTTTGACGATAAATCCAGTAACGAATGCGATTCGTCTTTGACGCAATTCTTGCAACCGGGGAGCTATTTCCTGCTAGCGAATACATTCGACAGTCCCGTTAAGGATGAGTGTGATATTAGCGGTGATTATAAGATCAATGCAGCTCTCAGTAGCGTTGGACTAAATCCATTAGGTTCGAGCACGAGCCTCACGGGAGCGGCTGTCAATGCAGGCTTCAGCGCTGGCATCACTTCAAATAATGGAGTGAGTTTTACCAATCAATTCCCTCCTTCTGCCTCTTTAGACATAACTGCACAAATAGACATCGACCCCCAGCACTTTGGTCAGGCCGGCTTCCTGGTTATCGCTGCAGTTATTGATGAGCAGATACTTTTCTTAAACGAGGCAGGGCAGTTCATCGACTCTGCAGCGAATCCTGGGGTTATCACTCGGGCTGTTAACAAGACCCTCACTGCCACAGAAGAACTCACCGTAGTTGAGAACCTCATCCCAGCGTCGTTGGGCATCAGTGAGATGCAGGTGAGTTTCTTCTTCGGTTATGGCTTGATTAGCAGTCCTGGACAGCTGTATTACCATCAGACCCCTCTAAAGCTGATAATAGCGCCCTAGGGCTTCGTTCTGATTTCTTCCTAAGTCTTTAAAACGCCGAAAACTCGTATTCCAGACAGGCCCAATAAGCGGTATAATCCGCCTGCAATTTTTCTGGCACAATCGCCTGTAGCACCGTAATAGTACCTAGAAGCCGGTATTTAGCGGCTCTTAGGCCAACCCAGAGTTTACATCCCATGATCTACACACAAAAAGGAGCTATTTCTGTGCAATCAGAGACTGCCAAATACCGCCTGTTCGTACTCGCGCTGATGAATTTAAGTTTCCTGCTTCTCGGCAGCAATGCCGCCGCGCAGCAATCTATCGAAGACAATATCCGTCCTGCAGGACAGGTCTGCTTAGCAGGCCAGTCCTGTGTAGGCACCACAGTAGGAACTGCGCCGATGGCGGCAGCAGCGCCTAGTGCACCGGCAGCTGCTGCAGCGGTCGTTGAGGCAGTTGTGGAAGAGGTTGTGGAAGAGATGGTTGAGGCCGTAGCAGAAGTTGCTGCCTTCGACGTCGAATCTACTTACCAGATGAGCTGTTTTGCCTGTCATGGCACTGGAGCAGCTGGCGCCCCTATTATGGGTGACGCAGACGCATGGTCCGAGAGAATGGCGAAGGGAATGGACGCTGTAATGGTGAATGTGATCAATGGCGTGAATGCGATGCCACCTAAAGGTCTTTGTATGACCTGTAGCGATGATGATCTTCAATCTCTCGTTAGTTATATGTCTAGTCAGTAAGCGTTAAGGTTTATCCGTATAGAATTATTGTAGTAAAACCCGAATTTAATTAAATGAGTAAGGAGCTAAACGTGTTAAGTATTAAGAAAGTAATAATGTCAGCAATGCCTAAAGTAGGCCTATTCGTATTGGTTGCATCTTTCGCAACTGCAATTTCAGCTGATAATTCCCAGCAGCAAGTTCAGCTGGCGCAATTGACAGATGGTTTTGACGCAGAAGCTACCTACATGATGTCTTGTTTTGCCTGTCACAGCACTGGTGCTGCCGGCGCGCCAAAAGTAGGTCCTGGTAACGCAGAAGCTTGGGCTCCACGTGTCGAGAAGGGCATGGATGCAGTAGTAGCAAACGCTATCAATGGTTTGAACACTATGCCGCCTAAAGGCCTATGCTTTACCTGCACAGATGAAGATCTAGCAGCGCTTGTTCAGTACATGGTCAGCAGCAGCCAATAAGCCGCTACATGATCTAGAAAAAAATGAGCTGCTTGCAGCTCATTTTTTTTTGCGTTCGTTTTTCTCAAAGTTGGCGAGATTTGAATTTGTAGACTATTTATTAGTAGTTAGTAGTCAAAACCAGTTCGATCCCCCATGTCGCTAGCTACCATTCAATCTCGAGCTCTACTCGGTGTCGATGCACTGGAAGTAACCGTGGAGACACACCTGTCAAATGGCTTGCCCGCATTCGCAATAGTTGGTCTTCCCGAAACCGCAGTTAAAGAAAGCAAGGAAAGGGTCAGGAGTGCCATTATAAACTCGGGCTTAGAATTCCCCACCCGTCGCATTACCGTCAACCTCGCCCCCGCGGACTTGCCCAAGGCAGGTGGAAGATACGATCTTGCCATTGCCCTGAGTATCTTGATCGCTTCCGGGCAGCTAGAACGTAAACTGCTCGAGAACATGGAGGTGCTGGGTGAACTTGCTTTAGATGGCAGCATCCGCGCAGTACAGGGAATAGTCTGCGCAATCCTCGCCGCAAGGAAGCAGTCGAACCGTATCCTCCTACCGGCGGCAAATAATGAAGAGCTGGCTCTCGTCGCCTACCAACATAGTTATAGCGCTAGCAATCTATCGGAACTATTTCAGGCATTAACACAGGGCATGGCAACTCCGGAGTTTCCCCAAAGGACTATAGGTAAATCCCACGAACCGGACACTTACGATAGTTTCAAACAGATCAAAGGACAGACCTTCGCCAAACGCGCGGTGCAGATCGCAGCAGCCGGTGGCCACAATCTACTTATGATAGGCCCGCCAGGTAGCGGCAAGACGCTGCTGGCAAATCTACTGATTGGTTTGTTGCCGTGCCTGTCTGAGGCAGAAGCGCTAGAAGTAGCAACGATACAGTCTGTTGCCCAGCAGTCATTTCAACAAACGGATTGGACCGAGCGGCCTATTCGCAGCCCGCATCACACGGCAACGAGCGCCTCTCTCGTTGGTGGCGGCAATCGAGCCAGCCCTGGGGAGATAAGTTTGGCGCACCGAGGCGTATTGTTTCTCGATGAATTGAGTGAATTCAAACCTACTGTCTTGGATGCATTAAGAGAGCCCTTGGAGTCCGGTGAGATAACCGTGAGCCGTGCCAACTACCGGGTAAAGTTTCCAGCGAATTTCCAGTTGTTAGCCGCTATGAACCCTTGCCCCTGTGGCTACGCTAGTGATCCTCATCACGAGTGTCGCTGCACCGAGGAGCGCATCAACCGTTATCTTGGCAAGTTATCGGGCCCCTTGTTGGACCGCATAGACCTCGTCATCGAGGTACCCGCACTTTCGCAGGTCGAGTTACTGCAGGAGGCGGATGATGATATGAACTGGAGCGAGGTGCGCATCCGAATTGATCGCTGCCGGGAACTACAAACGCAGCGGGCGGGTAAGCTTAATTCGGAACTGCATTTGGGCGACCTCGATACCTACTGCAACTTAGACGAAGCGCTGCGGGTGGGCTTAGCAAGTATTATGGATAAGCTATCACTGTCTGCGCGGGCAACCCATCGGGTCGTAAAGATGGCTCGCACCATTGCTGACTTTGAGGGTAGGGCTACGATAGGGGAGCGAGACCTGATGGAGGCGATTAGTTACCGCCGCTGCCAGATCAGCAATCTACTCGCTCGTTGAGGGTGCTTCGAACTGGTCTATCTTCTCCGATAGCTCACCAAGGGATTGCTCCAACTCTTTAATCCGCTTCTCAGCACGCCCCAAAGCATCGCGCTGTGCATCAAACTCCTCGCGGCTCAGTAGATCCAGGCCCGCAAAGCTACTCTTCAGCAATTGCTCTATTTTGGTGCGCAGATCTTCGCGTACTTCTTCGGCTAAGGGCAGCATCGCGGAAAGGCGAGCGCTAAGGTCTTCGACAAATTTGTTATTGAACATTGCTACTAACTCTAGTCATTCAGGCAGGTTTCGGGAGCGGGCAAGAAGCTCGCGCAAATAAATTATTCGCCATTCTATCATCAATTTTGCGCCTGCTCGGCTAAGTAGCTACAGGCTTTGTCATGCAGAATTACCGAAATGTGCGGCTTACGCGCTCTCAATCACCTGAGCTTCCCCTTTTCTACTCAGAATGCACCGTGCTGGGGCACAAAATGCTTCGACGCACTGAGAGTGCTCAAGAATTTTGCTGAAAAGCCCTGATAGGCGTCATTTTCGTGCATAGAACCGGCCTTCTAGATAATTTTCGATAACTGGCACGACCCCTGCATAGAGCAGTATAAGTTGTAAGAATTTAAGCAGAGCAAAAACAGCTAAGGAGCAAAACAATGAAGTTAGTCACGGCTATTATCAAGCCATTCAAATTGGACGATGTCCGCGAGGCGTTATCTGAGATAGGCGTACAAGGCATTACCGTAACAGAAGTAAAAGGTTTTGGTCGTCAGAAGGGCCATACCGAATTGTACCGCGGTGCTGAGTATGTGGTTGATTTTCTACCAAAGGTAAAACTAGAAGTAGCAATTGCTGCAAGCCTGCTTGATCAAACTCTAGAGGCGATCACAAAGGCAGCGAATACCGGAAAGATCGGTGACGGTAAGATTTTTGTTGCAGATCTAACGCAGATCATTCGTATCCGTACTGGCGAGACTGGCGAAGAGGCCATCTAGATTCAGCGGCAAGCAGTCAGACTTTAAGTAATTAATTAGTAGTGAGTTAAACAAGATAAATATCGGTCTACGCAAAGCCAAAGTGCAGAGCAACTAAGTAGACCCATAAACCGGAGGTAAGAGGTGGAAAACCAAATTTTCGAATTGCAGTATGCAATGGATACGTTCTATTTTCTCATTTGTGGCGCGCTCGTAATGTGGATGGCAGCAGGATTTGCCATGCTAGAAGCTGGGCTTGTTCGTTCTAAGAACACCACAGAAATTCTCACAAAAAATGTCGCGTTATATGCGATTGCCTGCACCATGTATTTGGTTTGCGGTTATCAAATTATGTATGACGGCGGCTTCTTCTTATCTGGTGTTACTACAGTAGCGCAGATGGATGAAACAGCGATCGCAGCGGTACTCGCCGAATCTGCAGAAGCAGGCTTCGATGGCGATTCAGTCTACTCCGGCGCGTCGGACTTTTTCTTTCAAGTTGTATTCGTAGCAACGGCGATGTCAATTGTCTCCGGTGCGGTTGCCGAGCGAATGAAGCTTTGGGCTTTCCTAGCCTTCGCAGTTGTCATGACTGGCTTTATCTATCCAATGGAAGGTAGCTGGACTTGGAACGGAGACGCGGTATTCGGTCTATTCGAATTGAGCTACAGCGACTATGCAGGCTCAGGTATCGTTCACTTAGCTGGCGCGAGTGCGGCATTGGCTGGTGTGATTCTACTAGGACCAAGAAAAGGCAAATACAATTCGAAGGGAGCGCCTCAGGCGATTCCAGGAGCTAACTTACCACTTGCGACACTAGGTACATTCATTCTATGGATGGGCTGGTTCGGTTTCAACGGTGGCTCTACTCTGAAGCTAGGTGGCATCGGTGTAGCGAACGAAGTTGCAAACGTATTTCTAAACACTAACGCAGCAGCGGCTGGCGGATTGATAGCAGCACTTCTTGTAGCTAGGTTGATGTTCGGCAAGGCCGATCTGACAATGGCACTCAACGGCGCGCTAGCGGGTCTAGTAGCTATTACTGCAGAGCCTGCTGATCCAACTCCACTACTTGCTACGATCATTGGTGCAGTCGGCGGTGCAATCGTAGTGTTCAGCATCATCACTTTAGACAAGCTGAAGATTGACGATCCGGTCGGTGCTATCTCGGTTCACGGTACTGTAGGTATCTTCGGTATCTTCGCCGTACTTCTTTCCGATCCAGATGCGACTTTCATGGGCCAACTGGTCGGCATGTTAGTAATCTTTGGCTGGGTTTTTGGTACTAGCTTGATTGCATGGTTAGCAATCAAAGCGATCATCGGTCTTCGAGTTACTGAGGAAGAAGAAGCGGAAGGCGTAGACATGTCCGAATGTGGCATGGAAGCTTACCCGGAATTCGTTACTCAGTAAGCACAACGTATAACTCTCCCTTAGGGTAGTATTACTTTACCTAGCGCCTTTGATTTCAAAGGCGCTTTTTTTTGCCTGAAATCTAGCTATTTTCGTGGGAGAACTACTTCACATTTTTCACTATTTAATGTTGGCGACTACTGATTTGTGAATAATCTCACAAGAGTATTTTGCAAAGCCGAGTATGCTCGTTGAATGCAATTTTCAGAACCTTCAATCAATCCAGAGCGCTATTCAGCGGACAATCTACTACGGCTAAGCTGTGCTGAGTTATTACTCGGCATGTTTGTCTACGAATTAGACTGTGCATGGTCGAAGACACCGTTCCCGATGGATGGCTTTCATGTCAAAAATGTTGAAGATATCGAGGTTCTTACCAAGTACTGCAAGCATGTAGTCATCGACACGAATAAGGGAGTGCAGCCGCGGAAAGGGCGAAAGGAGCAGCTTACAATTCTAAGCAGTGCACGACGAGCTGCGCCTAATTCCATCTCGATCAAAGTTAATCGTGACGCGTACCCAGTTACTCGATCAATAAAGCAAGAAATAGACAAGGCCCATCGATTACATCTCACACTCAAAACAGAGTTTACGGCTCAGGCGCTTGGCGTTCGTAATGGCGAAGACATGGACATGCTCGCCTTGCAGAAGTCTATTGATGGAGTCATTAGTTCGGTTATTGCTAATCCACAGACACATATTTGGTTATTGAATACAGATCCAGAAGATAAAGCTGATACCCACTACTGCGTGCGTGCAGCTATCTGGGCGATAGTGTTAGCCAGGCAGGTGGGATTACCAGAGCGTGAGATAAAAATTCTAGGCCTTGGAACACTGCTAGCGGATATAGGTATGCAGCTGTTGCCAGAGAGACTGGTTAACAAGCAGGGGCCGTTCAGAAAGAAAGAATTTCTTGCCTATCGCAAGCATGTCGATTTTGGATTGGAGCTTATATCCCACTATCCCGACCTCGACAATCAGGTGAGTACGATCATCAAGTGTCACCATGAGCGCCAGGATGGACTCGGTTTTCCACGTAAGTTACGTGGCAAACAGATTCCACTATTAGCTCGGTTTGCCAATGTTGCGTATTGTTTCGAACGACTGCTGTGTAGTAATGGTAAAGGCGCATCCACACCGCCATCTAAAGCGCTCACAAAACTCTACAAGCAACGCACGCTAAAATTCCCTGAACAGCTAGTGGTTGAGCTTATTCACGTGATGGGCACTTATCCCATAGGGTCTTTGCTTACATTGTCTACTGGAGAAGTGGGGCTGGTACTGGAGCAAAATCTGCAAGAACGCTTATCACCAAAAATTGCGGTGTTAACTGATACAGAAAAGAACTTGCTGAAAGATCCCGTTGTCGTTGATCTAGCTAATCAGGGGAAATCGAAAATTGATAGATCTATTGTGTCTAGTTATAAATCCAAAAACCCTGCCAAGGGTTTAGGCGATGGCAAGGACTTAGACCCCCGCAATTACAGTTTTAGCTTCTTTGGAAAACGTGTGGGCTTTGGATCGTTCTCGGTTCGCCTTTAGTAGTACTAAACTACATGTCTCCGTACTTGTGTTGCAGGATAGCGAGCGCGGCAACCGGCGCAGTTTCAGTTCTCAAAATTCGCGAGCCTAAGGCGACGATCTGAAAATCATTGCGCTGCGCCCAGTCGATCTCCTTTTCTGAGAACCCACCCTCCGGCCCTATCAACAATAGGATATTGTTTTCCGCTATAGACTGAGGAAGCACATCAGAACCGCTTGGTTCTAACATCCACTTGTTGGCACTTTCATTTAAAGACAAGTCCATCAGAGCGATGGGTTTGTTTATAACCGGAATATCCAGTCTGCCACTCTGCTCACAGGCGCTGATGGCTATCTTCTGCCAGTGTTGCAGTTTCTTCTCCACGCGGTCGGCTTTAAGCCTAACCTCACCGAATTCGGTGTAGACAGGAGTAATCTCGGTAACTCCCAGTTCAGTGGATTTCTGCACGGCGAAGTCCATCCTGTCTCCGCGAGAAAGGCCAAGGCTTAAATGAAGAGAGAGAGAGGCCTGTTTAGTTGCATCATTTGCGTCGCGTTTTTTCTCGAGCAACTCTATATCCACTGCACGTTTTGCAACGGCGACTACCCTAGCAAGGAACTCCCCCTGCTGCGAATTGAAAACGAGAAGCTCGTCATCGACTCGTAGCCGTAAGACATTACTTAGATAATGTGCAATCTCTTTGGGAAGCGAGATAACAGCATTCAATGCGAGTGGACTATCGAGATAGACGCGGGAGAGTCGCATAGCCTAGTACCTACAGCAATTCACGTTGCGGGCGATTGGCAAGGTCTAGGTTCGTCCAAATCTGGGTGACGGCCTGACTAAGGTTCATGGAATAGAAGTGTAGGCCAGGCGCACCGCCTTGCAACAAGTCCTCACATAATTCAGTAACTACATCGATGCCGAAGCTACGTAGGCCCTCTGTGTCATCACCAAAACCAATGAGCCTCTTGTCTAACCAGCGCGGGATCTCTGCACCACAGCTAGCGCTGAAGCGGGCGAGGTTGGCGTAGTTGGTTATAGGCATGATGCCGGGAACAATTGGAATATCGATGCCTGCCGCTCTGCAATAATCTACAAAGCGGAAATAGGCGTCGGGATTATAGAAGTACTGAGTGATCGCCGAAGTTGCGCCGGCATCCACCTTACGTTTAAAGAAGTCTACATCGGATGCATAACTCTTTGATTCCGGATGTGTCTCAGGATAACAGGCGACATCGATATGAAAGTGATCACCCGTTTCTGCGCGAATAAACTCGACGAGTTCATTCGCATAGCGATGTTGCACGGCCGCGCCTACACCGGAAGGCATGTCGCCCCGTAGGGCGACCAAGCGTTTGATGCCCGCATCGATATATGTCTGTAACAGCTGGCGCAACTCGTCTTCATCTGAACCGCCGAAAGAGAGGTGGGGAGCCGCTTGGGAGCCGGCTGCCTGATAACGCAGCACGATCTGCTGCGTTCCTGTCTTGGTCGAGCCGCCAGCGCCATAGGTTACCGAGAAGAAATCGGGATTCAACTTGCTTAAGTTTTCATGCACGATATCCAGCTTCGATTCCCCCACCTCAGTACGAGGTGGAAAGAATTCAATGCTGTACTTTGATGGATTAAGTGAATCCATAGTTTAGCTATCCTTGGTACTTTATTTTAGTGCCTAGTACTTGTAGCTATCGGCCTTATAAGGACCGCTAACACTTACGTTGATGTACTTAGCTTGATCATCAGTTAGCTTCGTTAGTACTCCACCGAAACCACCAACCATCATGGCGGCAACTTCTTCGTCTAGATGCTTAGGTAGAACCTCAACGTAGAGATTACTTTCCTTCTCGGCGGCAGGCAGGTCGGCGAACTTTCTTTCATACATGAACATCTGTGCCAATACCTGATTCGCAAATGAACCATCCATTATGCGCGAAGGGTGTCCAGTTGCGTTACCAAGATTGATCAAGCGTCCTTCGGAAAGCAGAATCAAGTAATCATCTTTGTTCTCAGCGCCATCACGATAGATCTTGTGAACCTGAGGCTTAACTTCTTCCCAAGCCCAGTTTTCGCGCATAAAAGCTGTATCGATCTCGTTGTCGAAGTGACCGATGTTACAGATCACTGCGCCTTTCTTAACAGCTTGCAGCATGTACTTGTCGCATACATTGATATTGCCGGTAGTTGTCACGATAAGGTCTGTCTTGCCAAGTAGTACCGTGTCTATTCCTGCGCTTGAAGCTGTGTTCACGCCATCGATATAAGGCGAGACAATTTCGTATCCGTCCATGCAGGCCTGCATTGCGCAGATCGGATCGATCTCTGCAATACGTACAATCATTCCTTCTTGACGAAGGCTCTGTGCAGAACCCTTACCTACGTCACCGTAGCCAACCACTAATGCTTGCTTGCCGGAAAGCAACATGTCAGTGCCGCGCTTGATGCCATCGTTGAGTGAATGACGACAGCCGTATTTGTTGTCGTTCTTAGACTTCGTTACCGAGTCGTTCACGTTAATAGCAGGAACCTTCAATGAGCCTTCTTCTAACATCTCAAGAAGACGGTGCACACCAGTCGTTGTTTCTTCAGTAATGCCGTGAATATTTTCCAGAAGCTGTGGATACTTCTCATGCACCATCCCAGTGAGGTCGCCGCCGTCATCTAGGATCATGTTCACATCCCAAGGCTCACCATCTTTAAGAATAGTTTGCTCTATGCACCATTCGCCTTCTTCTTCTGTCTGACCCTTCCAGGCATAGACTGCGATTCCAGCGGCAGCCATGCAAGCAGCAGCATGGTCTTGAGTAGAGAAAATATTGCAAGATGACCAGCGCACTTCTGCACCTAGTTCTACAAGTGTTTCAATGAGCACGGCTGTCTGCACAGTCATGTGTATGCAACCAAGAATCTTCGCAGTAGCGAGAGGCTTTTGTGCTGCGTACTTATTACGTAGAGTCATTAGAGCCGGCATCTCTGCTTCGGCCAATGTAACTTCGCGGCGACCAAAATCCGCCAGGCTTATATCCGCTACTTTATAATCTTGTACTGATGAATCGTTCATTTCTAGCTCCGTAGATGTTGTGTTATAGGCCAGCTGCTGCTTTAAGAGCATCGGCTTTGTCAGTTTTTTCCCAGCTTAGGTCTAGGTCTTCGCGACCGAAGTGACCGTAAGCGGCTGTGTCTTTATAGATAGGTCTAAGTAGATCTAACATTTTGATCAGGCCTTTTGGACGTAGCTCAAAATGATCGCGAATAAGCTCAACGATTTTCTCGTTGCTCACTTTATTCGTGCCGAATGTTTCAACACTGATAGATGTAGGCTCCGCTACACCGATCGCGTAGGAAAGTTGAATTTCGCAGCGCTCGGCAATGCCTGCGGCTACGATGTTCTTAGCAACATAGCGTGCTGCATAGGCTGCGGAACGGTCAACCTTCGATGGGTCTTTTCCGGAGAAGGCGCCGCCACCGTGACGTGCCATGCCGCCGTAAGTATCAACGATAATTTTTCTGCCAGTGAGTCCGCAATCACCGTGTGGACCACCAATGACAAAGCGGCCGGTTGGATTGATAAAGTATTTTGTGTCAGCAGTAATCCAAGCCTCAGGAAGAACTGGCTTGATGATTTCTTCCATCACAGCTTCTTGCAAGTCTTTTAGCGAGATCTCTTCTTTGTGCTGGGTGGATAACACAACGGCATCGATAGCTACTGGCTTACCATCTTCGTAGCGAAAAGTTATTTGGCTCTTCGCATCTGGCTGCAACCAAGGCAAAGTTCCGTCTTTACGAACTTCAGACTGGCGCTTAACTAGTAAGTGCGAATAAGTAATTGGCGCGGGCATTAACACATCGGTTTCATTCGATGCGTAGCCAAACATCAAGCCCTGGTCTCCGGCACCCTGTTCGTGATCCGCCGTATCGTCAACGCCCATAGCGATGTCGGGAGACTGTTTGCCTATGCCATTGAGTACCGCACAGGTATTGCTATCGAAGCCACTCTCTGAATTGTTGTAGCCGATGTCATTCACTACACCGCGCACGATGTCTTCAATGTCCACATAGGCTTCTGTTGTGATTTCGCCAGCAACAATAACCATGCCTGTCTTAATCATAGTTTCGCAAGCTACGCGAGATCCCTTGTCTTGCTCTAGCAGAGCATCCAAGATTGCATCAGAGATTTGGTCCGCCATTTTATCTGGGTGACCCTCAGATACCGATTCGGATGTAAACAGTGTTGATTCTGCCATTTTTATTTCCTCAAAAATGTATAGTGATAGTTAAGTTGAGATAGTTAATTTTTAGTGCCAGATGCAATATTTTTAAATGTTCGCATCTGAATTTGAAATCCGTTACGTAGTCCTAAATAGGAACTTTGTTGTTTCTCGAGACCAGCCTTCTCAGCCCAATGATCCAGGTCGCCCTCCTCGAAACCAAGCCACAGATCGCCGCAAGATTCTCGAACCCAATCCTGATCGTGACTACACAATTCTACGATTAGTAGATAGCCACCAGAATTAAGCAGGGCTGCGATATCTTTAAAGGTCTTCGCAGGGGATGAGATGTGGTGCAATACCATGTCAAAAATAATTAGGTCGCTATTAACATTCTGTTTTCTAGCTACTGCTGTATCGCCAAGAATAAACTCGACGCCGCTATGGCCACAGGCAGTAATTGCGCAGCGTGATTTATCCAACATATCTTTGGAGTTATCGAGCGCGATTAAATTCTTAAAGCGCTGAGAAAGTTCTGTCAGCAATTGGCCTTCGCCGGGACCCACTTCCATTACTGCCGCATCTTCATTTAAGGCGAGACCAGTGATGAGGTCATGCAGGCTACTCGCATAGTCGGCGTGCTCGACGATCAGTCCCTGCTTCTCACGAAACTTATTCGCGTTCTTGTTGAAAAAATTAAGTGAAAGCTGTGCTCGCTCTAACTGAATTTGTTTAATCTTCCTGAGCTGCGCGCTAGGAACCTCTAGAGAATCGAGGTTCTCAAAAACTGTCTTTTTGATATCTCCATGAACATCATCTTCGGATAGGAGCGCGCGTCTATAGAAGATCGAGTTGCCCTCGCGCCGGGTAGATACTAGCTGGCTAGTAGCGAGTATCTTTAGATGATGACTGAGCGCGGACTGCCGAATATCGAGAATGCGGCACAGTTCCAGCACTCCAAACGACTCATTCTTGAGCAAGCGCAGAATCTGTAGTCGAAGATGGTCGGCCAGGGCCTTATGCAGCGCTGTGAGCGACTCTATCGGGCTCAAAGAGTCTGAGTTGCCGGTGGTCTTCAATGCAGGTGCTGCCATGTTGGGGGCCCGAGGGTGCTTAGTCGAAAGGCCGCCAATTTAGCAGCATTGCAGAGCAAATTCAATTCTATATCAAAATATATTGATATAGGTGTTGATCAATAACTGAGCAATTGAAAGTCTAAGGCGGCGAGATAAGCATTTAATTTGGCTTAGGGGCTCAATGTTGCACACATCGACCAATATATTGCCTCATAGGGCGGCATAAATATGGCATATTCGATTCAGGTGCGGGAAAATAGCCGTCTTACAGAGAATCCCCGAAGCACATCTCCGTTTACTCATCTGCATGGCTAGTTGGCTAGCAGCAGGGCACGGAGTCTATCGCTTCGCGAATCATGACAAACACGTAGCAATTGAAGGAAATCGACCAATGGCAGAACAAGCTGTGTCACGTAAACAGAGCGCCAATGCAATCCGTGCACTAAGCATGGATGCGGTACAGAAAGCGAAATCGGGTCACCCCGGCGCGCCGATGGGAATGGCAGACATAGCACAGGTGCTTTGGTGCGATTTTCTGAAGCACAATCCAGGCGATCCGAATTGGTTTAACCGTGATCGCTTCATCCTATCTAATGGCCACGGCTCGATGCTGATCTATTCTCTGCTGCATCTGACCGGTTATGACCTGTCTAATGACGATCTGCAGCAGTTCCGACAGTTCGATTCCAAGACACCTGGCCACCCTGAATACGGTTATACGCCTGGCGTAGAAACTACCACAGGCCCTCTGGGCCAAGGGCTTGCCAACGGAGTAGGCATGGCAATCGCCGAGAGGACCCTCGCTGCACAGTTTAATCGCGAGGGCCATGAGGTCATCGACCACAATACCTACGTGTTTGCTGGCGATGGTTGTCTGATGGAAGGTATCTCCCACGAGGTCTGCTCCCTAGCCGGCACGCTTAACCTAGGCAAGCTAGTCGTATTTTATGATGATAACGGCATTTCTATCGATGGTGAGGTAGAGCAGTGGTTCGCAGATGATACTGGCAAGCGCTTCGAAGCCTATGGCTGGCAGGTGTTGTCAGTAGATGGCCACGACCCGGATGCAATTAGTGATGCTATCAAACAAGCCCAAAGTGATACTGCACGTCCAACAATTATTAGCTGCAAGACAATTATCGGTTTTGGCTCTCCGAATAAGCAAGGCACCTCGGCAACACACGGCGCGCCTCTTGGAGATGAAGAGATCGCCGCGACAAGAGAAGCCTTGGATTGGCCACATGCACCTTTCGTAATACCAGAAGATATCAAGCAGGCCTGGGATGCGACAGAGCAAGGCTTTAGCGCCGAGTCAGCCTGGAAAGAGAAGCTGGTTATCTATGAAGAGGAATATCCAGAACTCGCCATGGAACTGGTGCGTAGATTGAAGGGTCAACTGCCGGGCTATTTCAGCGGCATGGCAGATGAATATATCGCCGAGTGTCAAAAAGCAGAAGACAATATTCCAAGCCGCAAAGCTTCACAGAACTCTATAGAAGCCTATGCAGCCTTGCTGCCAGAATTGATTGGTGGTTCTGCGGACCTTACCGGCTCCAACCTCACGAACTGGTCTGGTAGTTCTCCGATCTCAGAGAAGGCCGACGGCAACTATATCTATTACGGCGTCAGAGAATTCGGCATGACCGCAATCGCCACGGGTATGGCGTTGCACGGTGGGTTCATCCCCTATACCGCTACATTCCTGATCTTCATGGAATACGCACGCAATGCAGTAAGAATGTCGGCATTGATGAAGCAGCAGAGTATTTTTGTGTATACCCACGATTCTATCGGCCAGGGAGAAGATGGACCAACTCACCAACCGATTGAGCAAATCGCAAACCTGCGCACTACACCAAATATGTCGGTGTGGCGTCCCTGTGACAATGTGGAAACGGCTGTAGCCTGGAAGGCCGCGATCGAAAAGCAGAATGGGCCGACAAGCTTAGTTTTCTCTCGACAGAACCTGCCTCATCAAGCGCGCAGCGATGAACAAGTTCAGGCTATCTCACGTGGTGCTTACATTCTTAAAGACTGTGCCTCAGAGCCGACGGTAATCGTTCTGGCAACCGGCTCGGAAGTTGCCATCAGTCTGGCAGCTGTGGAAAGCCTGCAAGCCGAAGGCGTGCAAGCTCGCCTTGTATCAATTCCCTGTGTCGACGTTTTCGAAGCTCAAGATGCCGAATATCAAGAGCAGGTTCTTCCGAATGCAGTGCGCCAGCGTGTTGCTGTAGAGGCTGCTGGAGTTGATTACTGGCGCAAGTTAGTAGGTCTAGATGGCAAGGTGATCGGCATGAACTCTTTCGGCGAATCTGCTCCAGGTGCCGTACTCATGGAACACTTTGGTTTCACCACTGAGAATATTATTGCTGCCGTTAAGTCTTTCGGTTAGCTCTCATAGCACGGTAAATACAGATGACTTATCGCATCGCAATTAACGGATACGGCCGCATAGGCCGTTGTGTGCTGCGTGCGTTCTATGAATCTACTAATTATGCCGACATGAGAATCGTTGCGATCAACGACCTTGCCGACATCGCAAACCTATCCCATCTCACTCGTTATGACAGTACCCACGGTCGTTTCCTGGGGACAGTCGAAACCAGCAATACGGCATCTGGGAAAAACCTGATCGTGAATGGCGACGAGATTCGTGTATTTAACGAACCGGATGTAGGCAAACTCCCCTGGTCTGAGCTTGATGTCGATCTTGTTATGGAATGTAGCGGCGCATTTAAAGACCGTAAAACTGCACAGTTACACATTAGCGGTGGCGCCAAGAAAGTTTTGTTCTCGCAACCAGCGGAGAGTGATGTCGATGCCACCTTGGTTTACGGAACGAATCACACAACTTTGCAGCCCGATGCGCAAATAGTATCCAACGCGTCCTGTACTACGAATTGCATCGTGCCCGTGTTGAAGTTGATAAATGAAACATTCAAGATCGAATCAGGAGCTATTACTACGATTCACTCTGCAATGAATGATCAACCGGTTATCGATAGCTACCACGACGATGACCTACGTAAAACTCGAAGCGCGATGCAGTCGATAATCCCTGTAGATACAGCGCTAGCCAAAGGTATTGAAAGAATTCTTCCGGAGCTTACCGGCTTACTTGAAGCGCAAGCGATTCGCGTCCCAACGCTTAATGTTTCTCTTATGGATCTAACATTATCCGTTGCTAGTACTACAAATGTAGAGGCGGTGAATCAAGCAATTCGTGATGCCAGCGCAAGCTTACCGGCGAATGTGCTGGGCTTTACTGATGAGCCGCTCGCATCTTGCGACTTCAATCACGACCCGCGATCGGCTATCGTCGACCTGAATCAGACCAGTGTCGCGAACGGCACACTTATTAAACTATTCGTTTGGTTCGATAACGAGTGGGCCTACGCAAATAGGATGCTAGATGTAGCCCAGTATATGCGATCAAATACATAAACAAGCAGACACAACTTCTATTTGGAATAATTCGCCAATGTCATTTTTACGTATGGACCAACAAAATCTCGAAGGGAAGCGGGTTCTCATCCGCGAAGATCTCAACGTGGCTATTAATGATGGAGTGATTAGCAACGACACTAGAATCAGAGCTGCACTGCCTACAATCGTGATGGCCAGAGCAGCGGGTGCAGAAGTAATCATCATGTCCCACCTAGGTCGGCCAGTTGAAGCGAAATCCATCGAAGAGCAAGAAGAGTTTTCATTGCAGCCGGTAGCCGATAGGCTAACGGAACTGCTGGGTTGTGTTGTTGAGCTTAATCGCAGCTACCTAACTACTGCACCAGCCCATCGGGGAGCAGGTAGCGTTACTCTATTGGAAAACGTGCGCATCAATGCCGGCGAGAAGGCAAACGATGATGCGCTTGCTAAAAGTTATGCAGCACTGTGCGATGTATTTGTAATGGATGCCTTCGGCACGGCTCATCGTGCACAGGCGAGCACCCATGGTGTTGCGAAGCATGCGCTGATCGCGTGCGCAGGCCCGCTTCTCGCCAAGGAACTCGATGCCCTTAAGCGTTCTCTGAAGAGTCCCGAAAGACCGATGTTAGCGATAGTTGGGGGCGCGAAGGTTTCGAGCAAGTTAGAAGTGCTTAAGAATCTATCGACTGAAGTTGATCAACTCATTGTAGGTGGTGGCATCGCCAATACCTTTCTCGCGGCAGGCGGCGTAAATGTGGGCAAGTCACTATTTGAAGCGGATCTTATCGACACAGCTAAAGCCTTAATGGAAACGACTTCCATTCCATTGCCTACTGACGTGGTGGTTGCAAAAGAATTCGATGGGAATGCAGTCGCTGTAACGAAGCTAGTCGGTGATATCGAGGACGATGAGATGATCCTAGACATCGGCCCTGCAACCGCAAGGCACTTCGCAGAAATCATAGGTAGTATGAAAACTATAATCTGGAATGGCCCGGTTGGTGTATTCGAGTTTGAGCAATTCTCAAACGGCACCCAGGCGGTCGCGAAAGCGGTAGCCGATAGCTCTGGGTTTTCGATTGCCGGCGGTGGAGAAACCATTGCTGCGATAGACAAATATGCAATTACAGATAAAGTCTCCTATATTTCAACGGGGGGCGGCGCATTTTTAGAATACGTGCAGGGTTCTGTTTTACCTGCGGTGGAAATATTAGAGCAAAGAGCTAGCGAGAGTTAAGCGCCTTACTAGCTTCAATAATTTACTTACTTACAAAGAATAGACAAGAGAGATGAGGACAAATCATGGCACTAATTAGTTTAAGACAATTGTTAGATCACGCTGCAGAGCATAGTTACGGTGTTCCCGCTTTCAATGTAAATAATCTTGAACAGATTCGCGCCATCATGGAGGCAGCAGACGAGGCGAACAGCCCTGTTATCTTGCAAGCTTCTGCAGGCGCACGAAAATACGCCGGTTCAAATTTTTTGAAACATCTTATTCAGGCGGCAATTGAAGAATTTCCACATATACCTATTGTTATGCATCAAGATCATGGCTTCTCGCCAGCAATATGCCAGCGTTCTATCCAGCTAGGCTTCTCTTCTGTAATGATGGATGGCTCGCTTCAAGAAGATGGCAAGACACCCGCGGACTTCGATTACAATGTTAGGGTCACCAAGACAACGGTCGACATGGCGCATGCCTGCGGCGTATCAGTCGAAGGTGAGATCGGTTGCCTAGGCTCGCTGGAGACAGGCATGGCGGGAGAGGAAGACGGAAGTGGTGCTGAGGGTCAGTTAACCATGGCGCAGATGCTTACTGATCCGCAAGAGGCATCAGACTTTGTGGACGCGACCGATGTTGATGCCCTGGCCATAGCAGTAGGCACTAGCCACGGCGCTTATAAGTTTAGCCGCCCGCCAACAGGTGACATTCTGGCGATAGAGAGAATAAAAGAAATTCATGCAAAAATTCCGAACACACATTTAGTAATGCACGGATCTTCCTCGGTTCCCCAGGAATGGCTGGCGACTATTAATGAATTCGGTGGAGAGATTCCAGAGACTTACGGTGTGCCCGTTGAAGAAATTCAGGAAGGCATTAAGCACGGCGTACGTAAAGTGAATATCGATACGGATCTGCGTCTTGCATCCACCGGTGCTACACGTAAATTTCTTGCCGAGAACAAGTCCGAATTTGATCCAAGAAAATTTCTGATTCCAACCATGGATGCAATGAAGTCTATTGTTCTTGCTAGACTAGAGGCATTCGGAACGGCAGGGCAGATTTCTAATATCAAGAAGGTCTATAACCTGGAAGAGATGTCTGATCGCTATTCAAAGTAATGGTTAGGCAGCGAGCGAAAGCTCGCAGCTTGCGCGAAGAGGAATGAGAGCTGATGTTCAGCAAGGTCGACGCCAACCAACTTAGACAGAACCTGCAGGGCATACAGTTCTTGCATGATGGTGCCGGGCCTAGCGTAGAGCTCGGCTCTGAGGCAGTGCAGATCTATTCGGCCTACGAGAAATTCTACGGTCTAAATTTCTTAGAACTGGACTCAGATCTAGAGTCAATGAGATCGACTATAGGTACCTTTTCTAGCGGAACCTATGAATTAGTTTGTCAGCACTTCCTGCCTTCAACACGTCCACCGCGCAAGACCGCATTTTTACTACATGGCTATTTCGATCATGCAGGTTTATATCGTCATTTGATAAAGCATCTGCTTAAGTCTGACATCGCCGTCATTATTTTCGATTTGCCTGGCCATGGATTATCCAGTGGCGCCATCGCAAGCATTAACTCATTTCAAGAATACAGTGCTGCATTGCTAGCGTGTCTGAAGCTCGCTAAACAACAGAATGTTGCATCGCCCTGGATTGGAATAGGCCAAAGCACTGGCGGGGCGATCTTTATGGATGCGCTGTTAGAGAGCGGCTTAGAAAAACAATTCTCATTGCAAAACTATATTCTGCTTGGCCCATTGCTCAGGCCGAAGCAGTGGTCGCGCTCCAAAATTCTGTTTAGCCTGACCAGATTGTTTGTGGCGTCAACGCCGCGAAAATTTAGCAAGAATAGTCATGATGCAGAATTTTTGGAATTCCTCGAAAGCAAAGACGAGTTACAGAGTAGGATTCTTCCCCGTGACTGGATTCAGGCTATGATTGATTACATCAATCGCTTTGAGGCAGCACCTCGCAACGAACAATCATTGCAGATAGTTCAAGGAAGGGGGGATGGCACGGTTGAATGGAAGACGAATATCCCCGAAATACTGGCGAAGTTTCCAGGCTCCAAAGTTTATTGGGTCGATGAGGCCGGACACCATCTAGTCAACGAATCCTTACACTATCGTGAGCAGATCTTTGCGATCATAGATCGAATTCTAGAATAAGACCCTGCAACGAATAGTGCCAGTTACCTGATTCAGCTTCTGCAATGCGACTTCGCTATATTGCACGTCGATATCCATTACCACATAGCCGACATGCTCATTCGTTTGCAGATACTGCGAGCTAATATTGATTCCAGTATTCGAGAACACGTTGTTAATCTCAGAGAGTACGCCAGGCACATTCTCGTGGATATGCAAGAGTCGATGCTTGCCAGGGTGTGCGGGCAATGTTACTTCAGGGAAATTGACCGAGGCAAAACTGGATCCGTTGTCACTGTACTTTATAAGCTTCTCTGCGACCTCGACTCCGATATTCTCTTGAGCCTCCATCGTGCTTCCACCTACATGGGGAGTGATAATGCAGTTTTCGAACTGACGTAGTGGGGATATAAACTCTTCCGCATTCGACTTCGGTTCCTGCGGATAAACATCGATGGCAGCGCCAGCTAGGGCCTTTCTATCTAGTGCGCTAGCTAGGGCGTCGATATCAACTACTGAGCCGCGGGATGCGTTGATCAGGACCGATTCAGGCTTCATCCAAGCTAACTGCTCGGCACCGACCATGTCTTGGGTCTGTGGTGTTTCTGGCACATGCAGGCTAACCACATCGCATTCGCGCATGAGTTCTTCAAGGGAGTCCATCTGTACCGCATTGCCTAGAGGCAGTTTGGTCACTACGTCGTACAAGTAAACTTTCATACCCATCGATTCGGCAAGCACACTTAATTGTGAGCCAATATTGCCATAACCCACGATGCCGAGCTTCTTGCCCCGGGTCTCAAAGGAGCCCTTGGCAGCTTTCTGCCAAACACCTCGATGCAGTAGCGCATTCTTTTCAGGAATGCCCCTCAAAAGCAAGATTGACTGGCCTATGACTAATTCGGCTACGCTACGTGTATTGGAGAACGGTGCATTGAAGATAGGTATACCGCGTATCAGTGCCGCATTCAGATCAACCTGATTCGTGCCAATGCAGAAGCAACCCACAGCCTGCAGTTTCTTAGACGCTGCAAACACGGACTCTGTGAGCTGCGTGCGAGAGCGAATACCAACAAAATGCGCGTCGGCGATTTTCTCCGCTAAAGCGTCACCCTCCAGTGAAGTTTTCAGGGCTTCGATATTCTCATAGCCCGACTTCTGTAGAGTGTTGATAGCGCTCTGGTGAACGCCTTCCAATAGCAGAAACTTAATTTTCCGCTTTTCTAAGGATTTTGGATTCATAGGATTAGATTCGTGGGTTGAGATTAATAGGTAGTGATTGTCTGTACTGAGCGCTAGCTGGGAGTAAGTTACAGCCCCTCTGATTACCATGAAGGCCGCCATACCGGCCATCGAGAGCGATGCTCAAAAAGCTGGCGCATGGTAACATATTCTGCTTTTGCTATGCGCCGAGCCGCGCATTAATTCTAAAACCCAGCAGCAATTGAAGCGGCAACTCAGGCAGCGACAGGGTAAAGGACAGGAACATGAATTGTAGTAAAGCAGTACTGTTGGAGAAGCTAGTTGAGATCGTAGGCGCCCAATGGGTTAAGACCGACGCGAATGACCTGCAAAATTACGGCAAGGACTGGACCAAAGCCTATCCAGCAAACCCTGTGGCTATCGTGCTACCGAGTGATACTGAAGAAGTGATAGCAGTTGTGCAGTTGGCAAACCTGCATGAAATAGCGCTAGTTCCCTCTGGTGGTCGCACCGGCTTGAGTGGCGGCGCAGTGGCCTCGAATGAGGAGTTGGTTGTCGCCTTCGACCGCATGAATAAGATTCTTGAGTTCAACGCCGCCGATAGGCAGCTTGTTTGCGAGCCCGGTGTAATTACTGAGCAACTGCAGCAGTACGCAGAACAAGAAGGCCTGTTCTATCCAGTGGATTTTGCGTCTTCGGGTTCGAGCCAGCTAGGTGGTAACGTCTCGACCAATGCCGGCGGTATAAAAGTTATCCGTTACGGGATGACTCGCGAGTGGGTTAAGGGAATGAAGGTAGTCACTGGAAGTGGCGAGCTTCTCGATCTAAATCGTGGCCTGAGTAAGAATGCAACGGGCTATGACTTTCGTCATCTCTTTACCGGAGCAGAGGGAACGCTTGGTTTCGTAGTCGAGTTAACAGTGGCGCTTACCAACAAGCCGAAGGACCCGACTGTCTTAGTGCTGGGTGTAGAAAAGATGGAGCCCATAATGCAAGTGCTACAGGCATTTCAGGGCAAGCTGAATCTTACTGCATTCGAATTCTTCTCAGAGAAGGCGCTTAAGCATGTCATCGAAGAGAAACAACTGCAGCGACCGTTCGAGACAGAATCTGATTTCTATGCGCTAATCGAATTTGAAAACCTGTCTGAGCAAGATATGGAAACGGCCATGAACTTGTTCGAGTCATGTCTTGAAGAAGGCTGGATTGTCGATGGCACTATTAGCCAGAATAGTACTCAGGCAAATAATCTTTGGCGGCTGCGTGAAGACATATCGGAAACCATCTCAAAGTTTACGCCTTACAAGAATGACATCTCTGTTAAGGTTTCTAAAGTTCCAGAATTCTTACAAGAAGTGGACAGTTTAGTCACATCAGCGTATCCCGATTTCGAGATAATTTGGTTCGGTCACATAGGCGACGGAAACGTTCATCTAAATATTCTTAAGCCGGATACCTTAGCGGCAGAGGCGTTTTTCGAAGAGTGTGCAAAGGTTTCCGATCTGGTATTTGAGATCGTAGCCAAACACGGCGGAAGTATTTCTGCCGAACATGGCGTTGGTTTACTGAAGAAGCCATTTCTGCACTATTCACGCAGTGCTGCGGAGATAGCCTATATGAAAGCGATAAAGAAAATATTCGATCCCAAGAATATTATGAACCCTGGAAAGCTATTCGATTAGTGTGACTGTTTATTCAACTATTAGATGGGCCATCGATGAAACCATGATGGCGCCATGCCACGCGTTTACTGCTCTAGGTCGCCTGTGAGGACCCTCAATCAAGCTCCAAGAAGCCGTTACAATTTGCGACATTTAGTGTTTCCATCTGCTAATTTATAGGTATACACTGGATATTCGGTCGAATTTTCGCCGACGTATCGCTTTAATTAGCGCTTCGATTTCTAAAATTTTTAAGCACGAGAACAAGTATGTCAGATTCAGTTGAGGGTACCGTTAAGTGGTTTAATGACGAGAAGGGTTTTGGTTTCATTGAGCAGGAAGGTGGCAAAGATGTATTCGTACATTTCAGCGCTATCAATGGCTCAGGAAGAAAAACTCTTCATGAAGGTCAGAAAGTAACCATGGAAGTCACCCAAGGCCAGAAAGGTCCTCAGGCAGAGAACGTAAACCCACTCTAATAAGGTCTTCAACGACCCTATCTAAGTGGACTAACTGTCGATATTTGCTGGGATAAGAAAGAAAGCGAACATTCGTTCTAGAGCTTTGTCTTGATGATGCATCGAGGCTGAATATCTAGAGATCGATACTTCACCTGCTTTTTATTTTTCCAAAGCAATTAGCCGCACTCTCTTTCATCATCAGGGCAGGTATGTCTTGACCCCTGCGCTTGTGCCTAACAACAAGCGGTTAGCCCCTCGTTCTGCGAAAAGTCCATTACATACCACACCCGTTATCTGGTTGAGCTGAGTCTCCAGCTTTATCGGATCGTGAATTTCCAGATTGTAGATATCGAGAATATTGTTGCCGTTATCGGTTACACAGCCTTCCCGATAGACAGGGTCGCCATCAAGTTTCACGATCTCTCTTGCGACATAGCTGCGTGCCATTGGAATAACTTCTACTGGTAGGGGAAATTTACCTAGTACCGGCACCATTTTTGATTCGTCCGCGATGCACACAAATTCTTCGGACGCAGCAGCGATGATTTTCTCGCGCGTAAGCGCAGCTCCTCCCCCCTTGATAAGTTGTAACTGTTCATTGGTCTCGTCGGCGCCGTCGACATAGACGCGCAAAGTACCAGCGCTATTCAGATCCAGCACGGGTATGCCCAGTTCTTTTAAGCGCCTAGCGGATTCTTCCGAGCTCGCTACTGTGGCGTATATCTTGTGTTGAATTTTACCCAGTTCAGCGATAAACAGATTCGCCGTAGATCCAGTGCCAACACCAATAACTGTTTCCTTTTCCAGCAACGACTCTACATATTCAAAGGCAGTTCGTGCTACGGCTTGCTTAAGCTCATCTTGTGTCATGCTAATCCTTGTTCATTCTATTTGTGTTCGGAAGCAACCTGCCCTAGTAGCTGGCCCATTGCAACACTGGACGTGGCTGCCAGTGAAGTTTCAAAATTTATTGTGCCGTGCCCAAATAAAACGATGGCAGTTGAACCCAGCCGGAATCGCCCTAATTCGCCACCTAGAGGAAGCTCTACCGACGGGGCCTGATGTGAATAGTCGGTCTCTTGAATCTCCCGTTTTCCGGACCTCGGACAAACTTCTCCAGCCCATACTGTATCTATTCCGGCGACTATCATCGCGCCAACTAATATCACGGCCATGGCCCCCACCTCTGTTTCGAACAGGCAGATGAGTCGTTCATTTCTAGCAAACAAATTCGGCACGGCGTCGGCTGTGGTTTGATTCACCGAGAATAGTTTCCCTGGCACATATATCGTCTTCTTCAAGATTCCAGCCATCGGCATGTGCACGCGATGATAGTCTCTAGGGGAAAGGTAGATAGTAGCGAATTTTCCTTCCTGAAATAGCTCAGCCATTTGTGGGTCGCCACCAAGCAAGCTCTCGCAGCTGTAGTGCCTTCCCTTTGCCTGTAGAAGATTGCCGTCCATTATATCGCCCAGCTGACTAATCGCGCCGTCGGCAGGGCAAACAATGGCTCCGCTTGTATTGGCAAGCGGCCTAGCTCCAGCCTGTAATTCTCGTGTAAAGAAGGCGTTGAAGTTCTCGAACTTTTCTATGTCTTGAATTTTCGCCTGACTCAAGTCCACCTTGTAACGTTTGATGAAGGCGCGAATAAATAGTTTACGTAGCAGATGATTCTGCGCCAGCAGGCCAACTACTCGAGACAGCAGATGGTGTGGCAGCAGATATTGAAACAGTATGAATAGGCGCGACATAGAAAATCTTCAATCAAAAATTAATTTTTGTTAGTGCTCTTACAGTGCTAAATCTCAATCGGTACATCTGCATCATTTCCCCACTCAGACCATGAGCCATCGTAAGCCTTTATGTCATAACCAAGTATTTTTCCAACAAGGTAAGTTAGGCCAGAGCGATGATGGGTTTGACAATGAGTAATCACTTTCTTGTCTTTATTAATGCCTAGATCCTTAAGTCGCCGTTCAATATCTGGCAAAGGCTTAAGGCGCAAATCGTTCTCCCGGTCTTGAAGGTCAAGCCAGTTAAAATTAACGGCTCCTGGAATATGTCCGTTACGCAGAGCAGTAACTTTCGTTCCACTGAATTCCTCAGGGGCTCTAGCATCCCAAACGATGGAGCTAGAATCATCGATGCTTGCCAGCACCTCATCTTTAGAGACTAGTAACTCATCGTGAACAGTTACCGAATAGTTTGTAGCTGTTGCTACTGGCTTGTCGACGTTTGATCTTGATAGAGGGAAGCCCATTTTTACCCAAGCGTTAAGTCCGCCGTCGATATAGGAATAATTTTTGTGCCCGATAATATCTAGCGTCCATAGTAATCGGCCAGCCCAACCTCCACCCTCATCATCATAGACGATGACGTGTTTGTCAGCGCTCAACCCAATCCGAGAAAAGAGGGCATCTAGTTTGTCTTTACTTGGCAATTTACCAACCGCAGGCTTTGTGCCGCTCATTAACTCCGCAGGCTCAACTAATAGTGAGCCGGGTATATGATGGACATCAAATACAGATTGCTGCACGACAGCGACGAGTAAAAACTCGTCATCAATAGGCGATTCGTTGAAAGCCTCTGGGGATATTACGAGCGGTAGCGTAGTCATTCCTATTTATCTCTCGTCACTATTTTCAACTGCTGTGAGCTGCCTACTTAATTCTTCGTTATCCTAAATCTAGCATTACTCATTTAAGGAATCGACAATACGAAAATAGCTCTCAACACGCTCTTCCCTAATCTGACCGGCCTCTAAAGCGGCTTGAATTGCGCAACCGGGCTCCTGCCTATGAGAGCAATCTCTGAATTTGCAGGAACCGGCAAAGGGTCTAAATTCTATGAATCCGTCGAATACCTGCTGCTCATCTATGTGCCCAAGACCAAATTCCCGAATTCCGGGTGAATCGATCAGGTCGAATCCGGGCATATGATACAGGGAAGAGGTCGTTGTGGTGTGAGTGCCTCGATCCCAGGTCTCAGAAAGTGCCCCTACATCGGCGAGCTTTCCGCTACTTAATTTGTTCAGCAAAGAGGATTTGCCCACGCCGGACTGTCCGACCAAAATTGTGGTCTGCTCGGCCAGTACCTGTTTCAGTTCCGGCATGCCGCGACCATTTTCGGCAGACACTCTGTGAATAGAATAGCCAATATCACTGTAGACCGACAACATATTGTCCAAATCTGCCAATTCTTCCTCATTCAATAGATCTAGCTTGTTTAGCACCAGCACAGCACGCAGATGTAGCTGCTCGATTGCTACAAGATAGCGATCAATAAGACTTACATGAGGGGTTGGAGAGGAGGCGAACACGACGAGCACTAGGTCTATATTGGCTGCGATAGCCTTGAATTGTCCTTCGGGGCTAGGGCGTCCGAAGAAGTTTCGGCGCTGACCTAAGGCTAAAATTACCCCGCCATCAGCGCCATCATCAGACCACACTACTAGATCGCCGGTAACCAGTTTAGGCAGGTTTGATCTCTGCGTGCACCGAATAGTACGACCCTCATCTTCATCGAGAAGAGACTCAACATCTACATGCTGCCCGTAGTGGCTAATAATTCGACCATTGCAGTTTTCTAGTGAAGTTTGGGCAGCTTCAGAACTGGCATCATCGTGCCCCAGCTCCTTGCGTTGGTTCTGCGAAATGCGCGCTAACTGGTGTTTGCTTAATCTTCTTTTGCTCATCGACGGCCGGTAACTAGCATCATAGAGTCAGTAACTATTCAGGAGTGATCAAAGGATAAGATTATTGCATATTCCACTTGGGGAAGCTTTGCTACAATCGTCGTGCACTCGATAACTTCACGTCACACTGACCAATGCTTAGCGCGGGAAATAGGAATGGATAAAAGTCTAAATTTAATCTGGCTAGATCTGGAAATGACAGGTTTAAAGCCGGAGTCAGATCGTATCATCGAGATCGCTACATTGGTTACAGATGCGAATCTGAACATTCTCGCCGAAGGCCCTGTGCTTGCTATAAAACAACCGGATGCCGCATTGGACGCGATGGATGATTGGAATCAGAAACACCATGGTGCGTCGGGCTTGATAGACCGTGTGAAGAATAGTGATGTAGATGAGGAGGAGGCAACTCGGCAGACGATAGCGTTTCTATCTCAGTATTGTCCCAAAAACGCATCGCCCATGTGCGGCAATAGCATCTGTCAGGATCGCAGGTTCATGGCTAATTACATGCCAGAGCTAGAAGACTATTTCCACTACCGTAATCTGGATGTGAGTTCCGTCAAAGAACTCGCGCGTCGCTGGAAGCCGGATATCTTGAAAGGCTTAGTAAAGCAGGGAGCGCATCAAGCCATGGAAGATATTAGAGACTCAGTTAGCGAGCTAAAATACTACCGCGAACATTTTATCGACGCTTAGGAATAAGTCGCTAAGATTCGTGCTGTAGGAGTGCCCATTCGATATGCTCGTTGACCATTTCCGAGACATTATTTAATCGCGCTTGTAGCGCGCCGATAATTGCTTTTGAGCTTGGAGCGTTCCCGAGAGCGACCGCAATATTGCGCAACCAACAGTCGTAACCGATTCTACGAATGGCCGAGCCTTCAGTCCTTCTCAGAAATTCTCGCTCCGACCAGCCAAATAGATCCACTAATTGAGCATCATCTAGACTGTGCCTAGGGGTAAAGTCTTTCTCGGTTGTTGGTTCAGAAAATTTATTCCATGGGCAGACCAGTTGACAGTCGTCACAGCCGTAGATTCTATTGCCCATCGGTTTGCGAAATTCTACCGGGATAGAAGTACGTAGTTCGATTGTTAGATAAGAGATACACCGCGTAGCATCCAACAGATTGGGTTTCACGAATGCATTTGTTGGACAAATATCGATGCAGGCAGAACAACTGCCACAGTGATCGGATACTTGCTCGTCAATTGGCAGCGGCAGGTCAGTAAATAACTCACCCAGAAAAAACCAGGACCCAGCCTGCTTGTTGATAAGCATGGTATTTTTACCGATCCAACCCATTCCAGATTTTTCGGCGAGTGCGCGCTCAAGAACTGGAGCACTGTCGACGAAGGCGCGATAGCCAAACGGCCCCGCAACATCTTGAATTCTTCGAGCGAACTTTTGCAAGCGTTTACGAATCAACTTGTGATAGTCACGGCCTCGAGCATAGCGTGAGACGTACGCTTTACCGGTATTCTGCATGGAATCAAGGGAATCGTCTGACTCAAAAGCATAATCTAAGCGAACGCAGACAACACGAATCGTGCCGGGAACCAACTGTTCAGGGTGACACCGCTTGTCGTGGTTCTCCGCCATATACGACATGGCGCCATGATAGTTTCGATCTATCCATTCTTCTAAGTGGTGTTCGTACTTACTTAGATCGATATCTGTAATGCTTACTTCCTGGAAACCTAGTTCGACACCCCAATCTTTGATGTCGGCGGCAAGTTGCTTGAAATCGATCTCAGTCATGTAGGGGTTCTACTCAGAGTTTGCAGAGAATGTCGGCTGCTTGTTGCAAGGTGCTATCGTCTTTGCAAAAACAGAAACGAATAATTTTTGTTGCGGGAGGGTTTTCATAGAAGGGCGCTAATGGAATAGCGGCTACACCTTTCTCTTGAGTCAAATAGTTAACGAACTCCACATCGTTCTTATCGCTTATCTCACTATAATCTACTAGCTGAAAGTAGGTTCCCTTTGAGGGAGTGAATTTGAATCTAGAGGGAGCGATCAAATTGCAGAACGTGTCTCGCTTCTCTTGGTAAAAACCAGGCAGCTCTAGAGTATGCTCAGGACATTCGGCCATGAAATCGGCGATAGCATACTGAACAAAGCTAGAAGTAGTAAAAGTAACGTACTGGTGAATCTTACGAAATTCTGTGCTTAGTGCTTCAGGAGCAACACAGTAGGCTAGCTTCCAGCCGGTAGCGTGATAGGTCTTTCCAAAAGAAGAAACCACAAAACTCTTCGCCCGCAATTCACTGTGAGCCAATACACTCTCGTGTTTTTCTCCATCAAAGACCATGTGTTCATAGACTTCGTCGGAGAGAACCAAGATGTCATAATCTCGAATCAGGGTGGCAAGTTTATCGAGATCGGATTTGTTCAGTATGCTGCCACAGGGGTTGTGCGGCGAATTGATAATGATGAGTCGAGTTCGAGAATTGATCGCTTGTTCTAAGCGTTCCCAATCCATGCCGTAGTCAGGAAGCGTAAGTGGAACATGAATGGTTTTGCCACCCGCCAATTGCACAGCCGGTTCGTAGGAATCATAAGCGGGATCGAAGACAATAACCTCATCACCGGTGGTTACGACAGCATGCACTGCATCGAACAGTGCTTCAGTGGCGCCAGAGGTGACCGTAACTTCTGTTTCCGGATCAGCATCGCAGCCGTAGTAAGACTTTACCTTGTTAGCAATTTGCTGCCTTAGTGCAGGAATACCCGCCATAGGAGGGTATTGATTCTTGCGATCATTCAGGTGCTGGGCAACTAACTCTCTGAGTCGCTCTGGGCAATCGAAATCTGGAAAACCTTGTGAAAGATTAATAGCAGAATAGTCTTGTGCCATCTTCGACATGACTGTGAAGATAGTGGTTCCGACTTTTGGTAGTTTACTCTGCAACTTTCTCACTTAAGCTCACCTCATTGGGTTGGTAAGCTATTCTAACTGATTGTCTTAGCTAAGCGATATCGGGGAGGTGTTGAGTGGCTTTAGCCAGAGAGGGCGGCCGCAGGCTTGTGAGAGGACAGACATCGAGTAATGGGCTTACTGACGATGACTGCCCTTGTCTACAGGCTGCCTACTGCTGCAGCCATTCGTTCAGATCGATTATGTCTTGAGGCGTCAGTATTCCAGCTACTTGGCGTAGAGTTAGACTGTCCACAACATAGTTATATCGGGCGTCGGCATATTCACGCAGGGCCCTGTAAAGGTTTTCTCTAGCGCGCAAAACTTCAACGATATTTCGAGTACCGACCTCGGCACCAAGCTCAGTCGCATCCAGCGCGCTCTGAGCAGACGTGATCGATTGCTGTCTTTGAGCGATGACCAGGGCGTCAGTGTTTACGCGACGATAGGCATTGCGAATATTCTGCGTCAGTTGTCGCTCTGTAAGATTGAGTGATTCCTGTGCGGATATAACATTGTATTCGGCCGCTCTTCTTCTAGAACTAATGGCACCACCGGAATAAATTGGGATCGTAAGGTTCAATGCCATTGAGGTACGGTCGAAAGCACCGCCGCCAATCTGGACACCTTGGTTGACGATGGGAGCTGTCACGTTGTGGTTATAACCACCGCTAAAACTTACCGTGGGCAGATGATCGGATTTTCTGGCCTTCAAATTTTTCTTTGAAGCTTCCAGATTGTATTCAGCGGCAGCGATAGCGAGGCTGCTATTTTCTGCCTCGTATTCCCACTCGCTTAGCTCGCCGTCAACTTGGACAATGGGGAAGTCCGCGCGTAACACTTCTATAGAGGGATGAGATTGGCCAGTGATAGCTTCCAAGGCTTCATAGCGTGACTGCAAAATATCTCGCTGCAGTATCGTTGTATTCTGTGCCAGGTCATACGCTGCTTGGCTGTCGAACACATCAGTAATTGCGACCAAGCCAACTTCTTCTCGTTGTCTGGTCTGTTCTAGAGAGCGAAGAGCGGCTTCCTCTTCTTGCACATTCGTATCTACTGTATCGATGGCGCGTAGTACGTCGAAATAAGCGGCGGCAACGCGCATGATCAGGCCTTGCTCCTGTGCTGCTAGATTAACTGCTGCAGCTTTGTCGCGGGCCCTGGCGCTTTGGAAGTTGTACCAACTGGCTAGGTTTACAACACTCTGATTAAGACCCATGGTCCAGCCGTGATTGTTAATTCCGGGTCTGAAACTGTGGTCATCGATTCGTCTTGTTGTCGTTACTCCCGTAATTGGGTCTGTAAAACTAGGATAGCTTGAATCAGTCGGGCCACTCGTCAAGCGAGTGGTCGATGCGCTAAGTTGCGCGCTAGGCAGAAGTGATGAGCGGCTCTGAATCATGCTTTCTCGATTCTCGCGATAGCTGGCCTGGGCCTGTCGCAGCGTAGGATCATTATCCAGTGCGAGCTGCAGAATAGAGAGCAGGTCGTCGCCGTAGCTGAATGAGCTCGATAGGCAGCCCAAAACTAGAATTCCAATATACTTCGCTGGTTTTCGCATAATCTATGACCTTCTAAGTACTAAATTGTGTGATGTTCAAATGTCTGAAGAGCTTGTTAAACACTGCCTAAACAAGGGTTTCGAATGGCGTTTTGAAATTAGACGGCATTCTACACTTTTGTAACCAAAAGTGACAAACTAAACCCCTGCATTTGCGACAGTTAACCTTACTGAACCATTAGACGTTTATTTATCGCTTACAGTTACAGTGGAAGTTGCCTAATTCCTGCTCTGCGGGGGCTAATCCTATTCTCAGGCCGCTGTGGCGCCTAAGTTCAATTAACTCCAATAGCTGCGAAACGGCAGTATGCGACAATCAAGCTGGACGAAAACTACCTACAAAGTGTAGTTACAGTTAATCAAAAAGCTATCTAGCGGACTCTATTCGGGCTCGCCAGATAGTTCGGTATCGAGATAGTCAGATAATGCATCTAGACAGGAATGGGCGAGCTGCTTGCTACGCTCACCGGACCATCCGAAAGTTTCATCTGGTGTCGCGGTCGTATCCTTAAAGGGCATTTCTAAAGTCATGGCAAGACAGCCGTGTGTTTCGGCAATCTGCGCAGTGCTCATGGTTAAGTTGGCGGTGCCCGGAGTCTTCGCTGGATAACCTCTCTCAGTTTGAAAGTCTGGGTTTAACTCCGCTAATGTATTTTTGTAGAAGTCCAATCGTGCCTGCTTGGCAGTGTCCCAGTCGGCAAGACCCTCGGTGCCGGCAATGAAGCAGTAGGGCAAGGATTCGTCGCCATGGACATCCAGCATGAAATCAGCGCCGATTTCGTTGATTGCCTGCTTCACGAGATAGACTTCTGGGCTAGCGCCGATTTCGGGATCTGCCCATTCTCGATTCAAATTCCTGCCGGCAGCGTTGGTACGAAGATGCCCGCGTCGGCTTCCATCTGGATTCATATTCGGAACTAGGTAGACGTCGCACTGGCTAAGCAGTTTATTACTCGCAGCATTGGTTTCGTCGAGGAGGCGCTCGATGCAACCCTCCATCCACCATTCGGCCATAGACTCGCCGGGGTGCTGTCTGGCAATTATCCAACAGCTCTTCTTGGTTTGTTCATTCTGATTCGACGAGAATTTGAGTAAGTCGAGATCTTGGCCATCCAATGTTTTGCCAACGACGCGATGGGAGCATCTAGGTGACAACTGGCTTCTAGCAACGAGATCGGCATGGCGTTCCATAGAGTAAGGAGCGAAGTAGGCGAAGTAGACCGAATCGTATTCAGGCTCAAACTCGATGGTCAATGCGCCGTTCTCTAGCGAAGTTGGATGACGCAGCCAATTCTGGCGATCATAAGAATAACAAATGCGGTAGTTCTGAAATCCGGGGGGATAGGCGGCACCTCCAGCGTTTAGGATACGCATTGTGCAGCGCGTGGCTTTCACGCCACTAAGACGGAAATAGAACCACTGATAAAATTCCGATTCATTGTCGGCACGAATCTTCAGTTGTATGTCGCTGGCGTCAGCACAGCTGACTACCTCAATATTGCCTGCATCAAAATTCTGACTTATGTGCACAATCTTCCTCTTTTTGAAAATCTGGTTATTTTTTAGCTATTTAGCGGTTGTTAGCTTACTAATATTTGTTATCATTGCCGACCCTTTTTTTTAAGTAAGAGAAATCCTATGTCGGTAATTACTGACAACTTGAACATCGATTCCAACGAAGCCCTAATTACTCCAGGGCAATTAAAATCAGAGTTGCCTCTTGAAGGCGCGGCTCTGGAATCAGTGCAGCTAGCACGTAACACCATCTTTTCAATATTGGATAGAACCGACCCGCGTTTGTTTGTGGTTGTTGGTCCCTGTTCGATTCATGACACCGAAGCTGCTATCGATTACGCGAAGCGACTTAAGGAGTTGGCTGATAAAGTGCAGGACACGCTCTATATAGTTATGCGAGTCTATTTCGAGAAGCCGCGAACGTCGATTGGTTGGAAAGGATTAATCAATGATCCTTACCTAGACGATTCGTTCAAAATCGAAGACGGGCTACGTAAAGGCCGAAAGCTATTACTCGATATTGTAGAGCTAGGGCTACCAACTTCTACAGAGGCTCTCGATCCGATTTCTCCACAGTACATGCAAGATGTTATTGCCTGGTCTGCGATTGGTGCGCGCACAACAGAGTCACAGACTCACCGTGAAATGTCATCGGGCTTATCTTCCGCAGTAGGATTCAAGAATGGTACAGATGGTGGGTTGACCGTCGCAGTCAATGCGATGCAGTCAGTCTCTAGTCCACATCGATTTCTCGGAATTAATTCAGAGGGTCAGGTGTCAGTTGTAACTACCAAAGGCAATCCGTATGCACACGTAGTGTTGCGCGGCGGTGGAAAGGGCCCGAACTACGATACTGTTCATGTTGCGCAGTGTGAAAAAGCACTACTCGACGGTGGAGTGAACAGCAATATCATGATCGATTGCAGTCATGCGAATTCGAGTAAGGATCCTGACGTGCAGCCTCTGGTGTTGAAAGACATTAGCCATCAAATTCTTGAAGGCAATAAATCTATCATTGGTGTCATGCTCGAAAGTAATATCAATCATGGCAATCAATCTATTCCGAAAGACCTTAGTGAGTTGAAGTACGGGGTTTCAGTTACCGATGCCTGCATGGATTGGCAGACGACTGAACAGGCAATTCTCGGAATGGCAGAAAAACTGAAAGACGTATTACCTGCTAGATAGTTATCTAAATGTCAGAACGACGAGCCGGGCTGGGAAAGAAACTCCAGCTCTTCGGCTGTCGATTCTCTTCCTAGTATTTCATTGCGGTGAGGATAGCGACCAAAGCGATCGATAATCGCTTTGTGTTTTATCTCAAAATTAAAACTGTCTTCTAGCCCGGCTTGGTCGAACAAGAATAACGCAATGTCGTGTATCTCTTTCGACTCGCTATGCATGAAAGGCATATAGAAGAACGATCTTTTGCTGTTGTCTAATTCTTTATCAAATTTCTTCCTAATAGCTTCCTGCGCTAAAACTAGCGCCAAGGTGTCCGTTGCAAATGCGGCGCGCGTATCGCGAAACATGTTCCGCGAGAACTGATCCAGTACGATAATTTCTGCAAGCGCATCTAGGGGATGTTCGCGCCATGGGTAGAGAAGCCCTTGTGCTGCGCGATGATGGGTTTCCCCAAATTTAGCCCGCAGAGATTCATCGAAATCGAGATCTTTGATGAAGCGCTGTTTCGGTTCGATGTCTTCAAACCAAAATTGGATAACGTCAGTGGCGGACAAGGGATTTCCTAGATTCTAATTGTATCTACAGTACTTTATCGACAGTAGCGCAGTCATTATTAGAGGAAGCTAAGTGCATTTTCCCGTTGTCGCATGCTAAAAGAGGCTCCGAAGAGCCCCAATAGCTTGATGAATAACTGCTCTACTATTACCTAAGCACTTTTGGCATAAGCGATTTTCATCGGTTC
This sequence comes from uncultured Gammaproteobacteria bacterium, assembly GCA_913060495.1. Classification (GTDB taxonomy): domain Bacteria; phylum Pseudomonadota; class Gammaproteobacteria; order Pseudomonadales; family Pseudohongiellaceae; genus UBA9145. The sequence goes on from CAJXRP010000018.1 coordinate 35,599, forward strand.
CTGCTCTCTGCGTCCTAGTTTTAACCATTTCTGCACGAAGGGATTGTCCAGCATCGTCTGCATGTAAGTGTGCGCGTCTTGGCTGAGATCCGCCCCGTAGATATCGAAGCAAGCAGCGATCGGAGCATACATACAATCTGCAATCGAGAAGCGTCCATATAGATAGTTGCCATTTTCGCCAAACTTGCGCCGGCAACAGCTCCATATGGCGTCAATCCTAGCGATCTCATCGAGTAGTTCCGCAGATGGCTTGCGTTTATAAGAGGCCTTACAATTTAACGGCCATTCCTTTTTCAGATAGGGGAATTCTGAGTGAAGTTCGGCGCTAGTAGAGCGGGCACTGGCACGTCGTTTCGGACTGGCGGGCCAGGCAGAATCGTTTATAAACTGCTCTGAAATATATTCACAGATGGATAGAGAATCCCATACCGTTACCTCGCGATGTAACAGCACGGGTACTTTCAAGGACGGTGAGTAGGGGCCAAGTTTTTCTGCAGTATTGTCCTGATAGAGAGCAATCTGAATCTCTTCGAAATCCACGTCGAACATCTTCAGCAAGAGCCAGGGACACATGGACCATGAAGAATAATTTTTATTTCCAATTACAAGTCTAAGGTCGTTCATTTTCGTAACTCCGAATTACCAACTAATTGATTCACTAATAGATCAGTCCGAATAGCTTATTCGCCATCCGGGCTCTGTGTAAGCATAGAGGCGTTGTTATCTCGAATGCGGACAATGACTCGGCGATCAAAGAAATCTGACTCAAAATTTTGTGTTGTGTGTAACGGCTTAGTCTCACCGTGGGCGATTGTCTTAATGGAAGAATTTTGAATGCCCCTGCTATTGAAAAATTGTTTCACCGTATCCGAGCGCTCGCGGGAAAGCCTAAGATTCAAATCAGGATTGCCGTTTCTATCTGCGTAGCCGGTGATCTCGACACTAGCGGTAGGCATTTGTTCAGCGATCTTGATTAGGCTCATCAGCTGCTCTTCGTAGTGTGCTTCTATTGCGCTAGAACCACTGCGAAAATTGAGCGAGATAGTTGTGTTGTCACAACAGGCAACGGCTGGCAATTGAATGCTCGCCGGGTAAGTTCTAGCGCGAGACATTTCTTCGAGTTGCTGTTCAGCTAATTGCTGTCTGGCTTGCATTGCCTGAGCCTCTTCTTGCAGCGCGGCTAAACGTAACTGACTTTCATACAGGTTGGCTTGTAGCTCACCTACTTCGGATTTGGCACGCCATCCATCGCCAAACAAGGCGCCGAACGCTGCACCGACGATGACGCCAGGAGGACCTCCGGCAAGACCGCCAAGAACGGCACCGCTTACGAAGCCGGTGGTTTCTTCCTTAGATGCTGGGTTTTGGTAATCGGCACGTTGTACATCAGCAGCAGCGGTGGCTGAAGCTACTGCGAATACGAGAGTGAGAGAGATTTGCTTAATCATTTGAATAATCCTGTTTTAAATGGAACAAATATGGGGTTAATGACGTCTAATGTTCTGTGTATTAGGTTTTGGAACGTCTCAGCGATTCTCATCAAATCAACGTCAGTGAGAGTATTAAACAGAACAGTTATTGCTCCGAGAGGCGCGGAAAAAGGCCATGTGGTGATTAAATATGGCAGAATCATGGCAATCAACGCAGAGTGAGGATTGTCGCTCTGTTTAACCAGACAATTCCGGTATAGTCGCCCTAATTCCTTTACCTACAATGACTTACAGAGATTGGCATGTATAGAAAGAGAGCGAAATGAGTAGACGAATAGCAATAGTCGAGGACGAGGCTGCAATTCGAGAGAACTATGCGGATGTATTGCGCAAGCAAGGCTATGAAGTGCAGACTTTCGCGAATCGAAAAGACGCTATGTCGACATTTGATATTCGCTTACCGAATTTGGCGATAATCGATATCGGTTTGGAGAATGAGATAGATGGTGGCTTTACTCTATGTCAGGCCCTCAGGTCCCTCTCTGACACATTGCCGATTATTTTTCTTACGGCGCGAGATAATGATTTTGATACGGTAAGTGGATTACGTATGGGTGCGGATGATTATCTGACAAAGGATATTAGTCTGCCGCATCTAACCGCTAGAATTGCTGCTTTGTTTCGTCGTCTGGATGTGATCGACCAGCCTCCCTCGCCGGAAAGTTTGCTGCATAGAGGCAAGCTTTCATTGGATATCGGTCGTCTTACAATTCAGTGGGACGGGCAACCAGTTGCGCTAACTGTAACCGAGTTCTGGATGGTTCATGCTTTGGCAAAATTTCCGGGTCATGTGAAAAGTCGTCAGGTGTTAATGCAAGAATCAAAAATATTTGTTGATGGCAGTACTATTACCTCCCATGTAAAAAGAATTAGGAAAAAATTTATGCAGCTCGATACTGATTTCGATTGCATAGAAACCGTCTATGGAATGGGCTATCGCTGGAACATAACGCCAGAAACCGTAAGCTAGTATCGTATGAGCCTTTCATTCAGAAATCCTTTTGGAATTCGATTCAAGTTGGTATTCCTTTCCAGTTTCTTGCTGGTCATACCATGGCTGGGTTATCAATATATTCTCGAAATGGAACAGGTGCTTAGACGTGGGCAAGAACAAATTGTCCTTGGCACAGCACAAGCCTTGGCAACCGCGCTCAATGAGCGCCCAGAACTCTTCGATGAAGGAAGTTATACGCCTGCAAGAAGTAGCGAAGATCTTTATGTCTATCCGATCTTCTCCGCGCTTTCCTTAGATGACGGTGCACTCACTGACTGGGGCGAATATCAACAATACGAAGTAGAGTTCGGTGACAAGGATCAGTTGCGTACTTCTTTGAATCCTTCTCGTTATTACGGTAGCAAGGAAACGCTAAGTTTCCGCAATATGGTTGGCGAACATAATGGTTCTCTATATGCCTATTTCAAAGTTGTAGACGATGAAATTGTGTACCGGAGTCGCGATGCACTCAGTGTGCATCGCAGTGATTTTCTAGAAATCACTATGCTATCGAAGCAAGGGAATGAAATTAACCGCTATGTCATAGCTCCACATGAACCAGAGTTTCTCTATCCGTTTCAGGTGGAAGATGGTTACAACAATCCGGTGCACGAAGATAGAATAAGCGGCCAGTGGTACGAATCGAATGACGGTTATGAGATTGAGTTACAGATTCCAATGGACATGTTGGGAGACCGGTTAGGCTTTGCCATCTTCGACGTTGACGATCACATTCAGAGATACGTGGATAGAGTTGTAGCTACCTATGAGGTAGCTGATGCAGAGCGGCTTGGTTCTCTGCGTTTACCTACGCCCGAGATCGATAGAATCGTGGCAGGCATGGGACATAATAATTCGCGCATTCAGGTTGTTGATAGAAGCGGCAGGGTGCTTCAATCGGTAGGGGACATCCAGTCTGCGACCGGCTTATTACTGACCTCAACCTCAGATGAGGCCCCGATCAATAAGTATTGGTTGTATGTGCAGAATAAGATTCTGAACCCGCTCTACTACCAGTTTCTAACAAAGCCTAGCAATGATTTCATCGACGACTTGTATTCCGATGTGACCCGAGAGGGTGCGCATATAAATGCCGCGCTGAAGGGCGAGGCTACAACGCAGTTTAGAACTTTGACTGATTCCGAGACGCGGCTCTTAGAGGCAGCACACCCGATCTTTGCTAACGGCGAGATCATGGGTGCTGTGGTTGTCGATCAGAATATGAATGGTCTCAGGACGTTTCGAAACCAAGCGATGGAGACGCTTTTCAATACCATGCTTGCGGTGATGTTGGTTGTAGTGCTCGGGCTATTCTTTTCTGCATCAAGAATTTCTTCGCGTATACGCCTACTTAGAAATCAAGCCGAAGGAATTATAGGAGAAACAGGCAGAATACAGAACACGATTGCCCCAACGCGGAATTCAGATGAGATCGGCGACCTATCACGCAGCTTTTCCAATATTGTTGAGCGCTTAACTCAGTATACGAACTATCTAGAAAATATGTCTTCTAGGCTGTCTCATGAATTGCGTACACCAGTGACAGTGGTGCGCTCTTCTCTGGAAAATCTTGGCCTTACTGCATCCGATCATGAATCGGCTGTATATATTGAGCGTGCCGAGGAAGGTATCAAGCGCTTGAACCTGATTCTGACCAATATGAGCGAGGCGACACGCCTAGAACAAATGTTACAAACCTCTGAGAAAGAGAAGATAGACCTTAGTAAAGTCCTTCCAGGTTGTGTAGAAGGATACAAACTTGCCTATCCTGACGTTCGATTCGAATTGGATATGAGTGAGCAAGAAATCTTTATCGACGGCGTGCCAGAATACATAGCACAGCTGTTAGACAAACTAATTGCTAACGCCGTCGAGTTTTCCTATGCAGATCAGCCGATCACGGTATTCAGTCGCGCGCTGCGTGACCATGCAATCATTAAGGTTTCTAACGCAGGCCCATATCTGCCTGAGGAGATGAAAGACAGACTCTTCGAATCGATGATCTCCGTGCGGCCACAAGAGAAGCAAGACCAGCCGCATTTGGGCATCGGCTTGCATATCGCTAGACTAATTACTGAATTTCATGGTGGGCAGATTCGCGCAGAGGACAGGCAAGACAGAGAGGGTGTAGTAATAAGCGTTGTTGTTCCTTTATTCTACCGCTGACCTAGTGCAGTTCGATTGATCTACCCTGATCTTGATGCACCATCGCAGGCAGATTAATTAATCTCCAGTGTAGTACTTTGAAGCATTCTCTTTAACCACTGGTGAATCGGTAGACCAAGCGTGGCAGGTATTCAATACAACGGGCCGCTTTTCACTATCGCCGACATCGGAATCAGCCTTATTTTTCTTGTGCCTTAGCAGTGGCCAGATCGTTTGCATTGCAACCGTTGCCATAGGAAACAGGAGTTCTGTCAGATGTGTGCAACCTTGTACACCACCTACTTTCTGTCTTATTGCCTTACGCCATCCTGCTCCCATCTGTATGCCAATCACTGATTTATAGGCTGGAGTGATGCTAGGACACATCTCAAATGGACTGTGTTCAGTTGCCGCTATGACATCTTGAATTACAAAATTGTCATCTATAGTCACTCTAAGCAGCATTTCATGCAGCGGCTCGCCTATGGGCACTTCTCCTCGCCAGTTATTGCTGAACTGGTAAGTCTTCTTGTCGGTCATGTGTGCTTCGATGTCCCAAAGCCCGTCCTCACGCTCGTAACCTCGATAGTCGATGGCGCGTGTGTGTACATGTTTGCGGGCGGTAGGTTCTGGCAATGGCATAAAAGTACCTTGGTTCTATAGCGGGGAAAATAGCCCGGAGTTCGTGTTTTCAGGGTGATTGCAGTGGTTCATGACCGACTGTCTGCGAGGTGAGAGTATAACTCAAGACGGAATTTTTGTGTGCCCTGCTCCAGCATTTGAGGCATAATGCTCGACTAGATTATTCAGGAGACACAAAATGACTACAGCAAGTGCACGCCATATCCTTGTCCAGACAGAAGACGAATGTAACGCATTGAAGGATAGAATAAATGGAGGTGAAGATTTCGCAGATGTAGCGAAAGAGCATTCCACCTGCCCTTCAAAAGCACAGGGCGGCGATCTAGGCCAATTTGGCCCAGGAATGATGGTCAAGGAATTCGATGAAGTTGTTTTTAGCGCAGCTGTAAATTCATTACAGGGTCCAGTTAAAACACAATTTGGTTATCACCTCTTGGAAGTAACCAGCCGCGAAGACTAGTAATTTGCAAATCCTATCTATTTCATTCTTCAAGATAGAGATCGCCACAATGAGCAGCTTAGTTTTTGATGCTAAGCAATCGATAGCTAAGCTGCCAATCTAATGAACAAAAATTCTAAGCAAGATTCAAAAAAATTCGATGCCGAAGATGTGGAAATAATTTCCAGATCTCTCGAGCATGATGGATTTCTTCAGATCGAACACCTACAACTTCGCCACCGCCTATTTTCAGGTGAATGGAGCGAAGTATTTAAGAGAGAACTCCAGCTAAAAGACCCAGCGGTCGGCGTGCTCTTGTTCGACCCGGATCGGGATGCACTGCTGCTTGTCAGGCAGTTTAGGATTGGAATGTTCAATGACACCTATGAGCGCGGTAGTGAAGCTTTAGGGTGGCCACTGGAAATAGTGGCAGGCATGGTTGATAGCTCAGAGCAATACGAGGAAGTTGCCCTCAGAGAGTCAAAAGAAGAATCGAACTGCGTACCAAGCAATCTCATCAAAATCTGCGAGTATTACAATAGCCCCGGCGGCAGTAACGAGAAGATCATTTTATTCTGCGGACGGATAGATAGCAGAAGTGCAGGCGGCGTCTATGGACTGGTTGAGGAGCACGAAGATATCGAAGTCCAGATACACAGTTACGCCGACGCAGTACAAATGCTTGAGACTGGCGAGATTAATAATGCGATGACAATCATTGCTCTGCAGTGGCTGCAGCTGCATCGCCAGGAACTTCTCGATAGCTGGAATTAAGGCTTAGAGTCCGCCAAATTTGGGATATCGCGCCCCTTCACCCTATATTTAGGCAAATCTTGATCACTTCTAGCGGTTTACGGGGTCAATTGGCTCGCAATAAGGTCCTAAAACGTTACAATTGGTCATTCTTGCGTCGATGGTAAAGTCGAACGGACGCCGACCGAAAATAGTTAAGGTGCCATAGAATTGCTCAGGCATCTTGCGTGATAACGAAATTCAAAAGAAAGGGCTGAGATTCCCCTGTTGTGAATCTGACCTAGGCCCTGAGAAAACATGGCAAAAAGTAGCTACAGTGTAGATTTGATTAAGCAGATGGCGGAATGTGACGCTAACTATATTCGCTTGCTTAAGTTAGTGCCGCATCTACAGGCTTATCGCGATAAGTCTTTTGCGCAGATGGCGATGCTCAACAACACTGGCCGTGAAAAGGCTATTATTGAGCAACTAAAAAATAGTTCTGAGCCTGAAAAACTTTTAGAAGGATTGTTCGTAGAATATTGTATTGCGGATGAGACAAGCTTTGGTGGCAAAGTTACGGTTGAGATCGAAATCGTTGAGGCATTTAAATACACCACAACTTTAGAGATTAGACAAAAGCCTGTTCTCGAAAAATGGATGACCAATCCTTCAATGTTGGTTCGTGTCTATCACGACGCGAGTACTGCTGAGGTTATATCCTATCAAGGGCATAGAAATCTGCAGTCGAGATATGAACAACCGAATGTGAACATGTACCATTCGGATGAAAAGATGCAAGTGAATAAATTTCTGGGAGATTGGCTAACTCACAGTCTTAAAGTTGGAAGAAGTACTGAATTAGTAAGCGCCACTTAAAAGTTAACAATAATTATCATCAATGGCAGTCATGACCTCATTGATCACACAGAATCCAATTAAGATTACTCAGATTACTGATACTCATTTGTACGGTGAGCCTTCCGGCACGCTATTGAAAATGAATACCAATGAGACGCTAGGTCATGTGTTGGAATTAGTGAAGGCGAATGAGGATGGTATCGATCTCGTATTAGCTACGGGGGATATCACGCAAGATGCTTCAGAACAATCCTACGTGAATTTTCTTAAGATCGTTGCTTCATTGAATTCACCCTTCAGATGGATACCTGGGAATCATGACAATGCAGCCGTCATGCAAAGAATTGCTGAAGGTACCGAGGCTAACGAGAAAACTGCGCAACTAAATAATTGGCTAATCATCTTACTCGACTCAAGTGTCTTAGGTCAGGTACATGGAAAGCTAACGAAGACAGAAATAAAATTTTTAACTAGCGTTTTACGTGCTGCAGAGAAAGACGACAGTATCGAACACTGTCTTATAACTATGCATCATAATCCCGTGCCAGGAAATTCGGCATGGATGAAAGATATCGGCCTGGAGAATGGTGAAGAGTTTTTCGAAGCCATTAAGATATCAAAGAAGGTAAGAAGTTTGCTGTATGGTCATATCCATCAAGAATTGGATTTCGAGCATGAAGGCATTCGCTGTATGTGTACTCCATCAACTTGCATCCAGTTTAAACCGAATGTCACCAGTTTCTCTTTGGATAGGGTCAATCCGGGATATAGATCATTACAATTGTATTCCGACGGAAGTATCGAATCAGTAGTAAGAAGGGTGTCCGGCGAAACCTTCGAAGCAGACTACAATAGCCCCGGCTACTAACGCTCTAAAGAGAATCATTCGCATTGTCTGTTCAACCCCATGTGCTCTATCTGCACGGCTTTCTGAGTTCTCCACAGTCACTCAAGGCACAGCAGACGTTGGCCTATTGCATTGAGATTGGTCTGGGTGAGAACATCACTATTCCGCAAATGAGTCATGGCCCCGCAGAGACCATCGCCGAGCTAAGCAAACTGATAGACAAGATTGGTTCAGACCATCTAGTGCTAATGGGGAGTTCACTGGGTGGATACTATGCCACTTATCTTGCGGAGCTCTATAAGGCTCCGGCCGTATTGATAAACCCAGCCGTGAGGCCCTATGATTTATGGGAATCGCGCCTCGGTGAGAATAGAAATTATTACTCAGACGAGATTCATGTCGTCACCAGAGCGCATATTGACGAGCTTAAGCAGATCGATGTTAGTAAGCTGTCAGAACCGAACAATTTCAAAGTATTTTTGCAGACAGGAGACGAGACGCTGGACTATCGGCAGGCGCTTGAAAAGTTTGGCAAGAGCCAATGTGTAGTGCACGAGAAGGGTAGTCATAGCTATGATGACTTCGAACATGAATTACCTCTCATGTTTGAATTCTTCCTATCAAGAATTGGCCAAAATAAGCGATAAAATACTATTGGGTCGCAGAAAAATTCAGAGCTTCCAAAAACCTTCTAACAGGTAACAATCGAAGCCTATACGCAATGAGAATTAGTTCATGAGTAACACCTACAACGCTGATGCCATCGAAGTACTTACCGGTCTAGATCCGGTAAGAAAACGGCCCGGTATGTACACCGACACCACGCGCCCGAATCATCTTGTCCAAGAGGTGATCGATAATAGTGTGGATGAGGCCCTAGCGGGTCATGCAAGTCACCTTAATCTGCAATTGAACAAAGACGGTTCGGTAGAGGTGAGTGACGACGGTCGCGGCATGCCTGTGGATAAGCACAAAGGCGAAAAGGTCAGTGGTGTAGAGTTAATTCTTACTCGTCTTCACGCTGGAGGTAAATTCTCTAACAAGAATTACCAATATTCGGGGGGATTGCACGGGGTTGGTGTCTCAGTAGTTAACGCACTATCTAAATCTCTGGAAGTAATCGTAAAGCGAGATGGCAAAGTGTATGCCATGTCTTTTAAAGACGGTAATAAGGCCTCAGAGCTGAAGGCGATAGATACCGTAGGCAAGAGAAACACTGGCACCACGGTTATATTCCTGCCCGATGAAAAATACTTTGATTCTGCAAAGATCTCCATAATTAAACTGAAGCACGTACTCCGCGCTAAGGCAGTTCTCTGCTCGGGACTGCGAGTTAGCTTTATCGACAATACCGTCAGTGAGGATAAGGCACAGAGCGAAGAGTGGTGCTTTGAAGACGGCCTGATCGACTACCTAACGCAGGCTACAGCGGACTACGAGACGTTACCGAAGGAGCCATTCTATGGTTCGATACAGGGTGGCGACGAGGCGGTAGATTGGGCGGTTCAATGGCTTCCCGAAGGCGGCGAGACTACCGGTGAGAGTTATGTGAACCTAATTCCGACCCCACTAGGCGGCACCCATGTCAGCGGTTTGCGTACTGGCCTGCTAGATGCGCTGCGTGAGTTCTGTGAATTCCGCAACCTACTGCCCCGTGGCCTGAAGCTAACCGGAGACGATGTCTGGGATAAATGCAGCTATGTACTTTCTTCGAAAGTCTTAGATCCACAATTCTCAGGTCAGACTAAAGAACGACTCTCATCGCGGCAATGCGCCGTGTTCGTAGCCGGCATCATCAAGGATTCTTTCAGTCTCTGGCTTAATCAACACACCGATGAGGCGGAGTTGATTGCAGAGCTCTGTATTAGCAATGCCCAGGTACGTCTGAAGGCCAGCAAACAGGTTGCTCGCAAGAAGGTTACCTCTGGGCCTGCTTTACCAGGAAAATTGGCGGACTGCTCGACCCAAGATGTGATGTCTGGGGAATTGTTTCTCGTGGAAGGAGACTCGGCGGGCGGCTCTGCGAAACAGGCACGAGACAGAGAAACTCAAGCGATACTTCCCCTCAGGGGAAAGATCCTTAATACCTGGGAGGTAGATTCAAATGAAATTCTCGCCTCGCAGACGGTTCATGACGTAGCAGTCGCATTGGGTGTGGATCCAGGCACTAGCGATATCGACGGTTTGCGCTACGGCAAGATCTGCATCCTCGCTGATGCCGACTCCGATGGTCTACACATTGCTACGCTGTTGTGCGCTTTATTCGTTAAGCACTTCCGGCCCTTGGTAGCGGGTGGATTTATCTATGTCTCAATGCCTCCCTTGTTCCGTATAGATGTTGGCAAGGAAGTCTTCTATGCGCTGGACGAAGCTGAGAAGAATGGCATTCTTGATCGCATCGAGGCAGAGAAGAAGTCAGGCAAGGTAAACGTCCAACGCTTTAAGGGTTTGGGTGAGATGAATCCCTTGCAGCTGCGTGAGACAACGATGGCAAGAGATACACGGCGCCTCGTGCAATTGACTCTGGAAGAAGACCCAACGGCGAAGAAAAAGAGTAGTACGTTCCAGATGATGGACTTGTTACTTGCTAAAAACCGATCGGCAGATAGAAAAGCTTGGCTCGAAGCCAGCGGCAGTCTCGCTGACTACGCCGAGTAAATGATGATGGCAGCAAGTAGTCGTAGTATCGAATTAGATTAGTTATTAAAGAATAGAAACCGAGAATTCAATGAACGAAGAAATCACAATTAGTGAAGATGGCGTCGAACAGATTGCGTTAAAAACTTACACGCAGCAGGCCTATCTGAACTATTCGATGTATGTAATTAACGACCGCGCCCTGCCTAACATAGGCGATGGCTTGAAGCCGGTACAGCGTCGAATCGTTTACGCCATGTCCGAGCTAGGATTGAAGGCGAGTGCAAAATTCAAAAAATCGGCGCGAACCATTGGTGATGTAATCGGTAAATTCCATCCCCACGGCGACTCCGCCTGCTACGAAGCGATGGTGCTTATGTCACAGCCCTTCACCTACCGCTATCCATTGGTAGACGGTCAAGGTAATTGGGGTTCCCAGGATGATCCTAAATCCTTTGCAGCAATGCGCTATACAGAATCTCGATTGCAGAGCTACGCGGATGTACTTCTCGGCGAGCTTGGTCAGGGCACGGTAGATTGGAAAGCGAATTTCGATGGCACTTTGGAAGAGCCCGAGATTCTACCAGCGCGCTTACCGAATATCTTGCTTAACGGGGGCAGTGGTATAGCAGTTGGTATGGCTACTGACATTCCTCCGCACAACCTAAGAGAAGTAGCTCAAGCCTGTATTCAGCTCTTGGACAAGCCAAAGACAACGATCAAAGACATCTGCAAGATTATCAAAGGGCCGGACTATCCAACAGAAGCGGAGTTGATCACTCCAAAGAATGATATTGAAAACATGTACACCACTGGTCGTGGCACACTGAAAGCACGTGCGACCTATATCAAAGAGAATGGCGAAATTCTTATCAACGCACTGCCCTTTCAAGTTTCCGGCGCAAAGGTGTTAGAGCAGATAGCGGCGCAGATGCAGAAGAAGAAGCTACCGATGGTAGTCGATCTACGTGACGAGTCTGATCACGAAAATCCCACTCGTATTATCGTCGTGCCAAAATCGAATCGCGTCGATATCGATGCCATCATGTCGCACCTGTATTCCACGACTGATTTAGAAAAAAACTACCGCGTTAATTTCAATATGATTGGAATCGACAAGCGGCCACAAGTCAAAGACATCCTTAGCCTGCTGAAAGAATGGCTACAGTTCCGTACCGAAACTGTACGTCGACGTCTGCAGTATCGCTTGGACAAGATCATTGATCGCATGCATATTCTTGAAGGCTTGCTTGTTGCATTCTTGAATATCGATGAAGTTATTAAGATCGTTCGCACAGAAGATAAGCCGAAGCCGGCACTCATTAAGAAATTCAAAATCTCTGATCGTCAGGCAGAAGCGATCCTGGAATTGAAGCTACGCCAGTTGGCGAAGCTCGAAGAAATCAAGATTGTCACAGAGCAGAAAGAACTCGCCGCAGAGAGGAAGACTCTGGAGCAATTACTAAACTCTGCAGCCCGGCTGAAGACGTTCATAAAGGGTGAGATTCAGGCCGATGCTGAAAAATTTGGTGATGCGCGCCGCACACCTCTTGTTGAAAGAGAAGAAGCGAAGGCATTCGCTCAAACTGAATTAATCTCGACTGAGCCGGTTACTATTGTGTTGTCCGATAGAGGTTGGATGCGCGCGGCGAAAGGCCACGAGGTCGATCCGGCTTCCTTGCAGTACAAGTCAGGCGATGCTTTTAAGATTGCGGCCCGAGGCAAAAGCAATCAACTTGCAATATTTATGGATTCTACCGGTCGGGCTTATTCTTTACCGGCACACAGCTTACCCTCCGCTCGCGGTCAGGGTGAACCAGTCTCAGGAAGGGTAAGTCCGCCTCCCGGCGCAACATTCGAAGGCGTATTGATAGGGGAGGACGATAAAGATGTCTTGCTTGCGAGTGACGCTGGATATGGATTCGTCTGTAAGATTGGCGACCTGATCAGCAAGAACAAGTCCGGAAAGGCTGTGTTACGAGCACCGAAGGGTGGGCAAGTAATTACGCCGCGGATAGTAAACGATTACAAGAAAAATCTGATTGTTGCGATTACTAACGAAGGCCGCATGCTGATGTTTCCAATCGCAGAACTACCGCGCTTGGCTAAGGGTAAAGGAAACAAGATCATTAGTATTCCAACAGCGCGTGTTGCAGATCGTATAGAGTTTATAGTCGCGCTTACGGTTCTCACCGATGTAGATACCTTGACAATTCATGCCGGGCGAAGACATCACAATCTCAAGCCTGCGGACCTAGAACACTATCGAGGCGAGAGGGGTCGACGCGGCAACAAGCTGCCACGTGGATTCCAGAATGTAGATCGAGTTGAAGTTATTTCGAAGGGAGAGCCGCAAGGCGACTAGAGCTTTTCCTTCAGGTCTTAGTCGGCGTACAAGGTGGCCAGCTGCATAGCCTGTCGTTCGAGCAGAAGTGAATTGTCTGACATAGGATCGTTGCTCAAGTAGGTTTTCATCTGGCCATCATCAAAAATGGCCGAAAATTCTTCGGCATCGATTCGGGCTGCAGCTCCGGCATGATCGAAGCAACGTCCGCTAATTAATAAAGCATTGTTCGGCGCTTCATCGCAGATTTTTCTTGTAGCATCCAGTGTCTTGCCGGTTAGATTATTCTTCTCTTGTGTCACCGGTGAATACAGACCACTGACGGCCTGTCCACTATGGACAGCGAGCTTAAACTTTGCGGCAATATGTTCGCCTTCAATGTCGTTCAAATCACCTACCAGCTGTAAGAACAACTGTCCTGAGCAGATGGCATAGAATGCCTGTTCTTCTTCTAGTTGTTCGGATGCAAAATTAATTACAACCTCATCTTCTGCGCAGTAGGTTACTTTTCCGTTATACAGCTGCGCGACCTTTCCAGCGAAGAAATAATACTTGTTCAAAAGGTTGACCAGCGTGCTCTCGCTAAGCGTAGAGGCAAGGTAATGAAAGTTGGCCATCTTGATGGATAGAAGAGTGACGTCCTGGGTACCGTAACTGGGTGTAAATTGTTCCGGGTCAACCTCGGGCTTTCGATGTCCAAAGTTATCCAGGAAGGTGTTCTGCGCCAAGAATTCGGCAGTGGCATTGAACTGCCGGATAGCCATACTAAGCTCATTGTGATTAGTGGGTTCTGGGCAGGTATCTATCTCACCCTTGCGAATATTGCTGATGGCAAAGGCGAGCAAATTCGCAGGAAAGCTAATCAGGTATTGAAAATAAGTGGTGGTAAGCGTGACAGCGACTATTAAGAGTAGAACAGTTGCGGCTAGAATGAATAGAAAATTATTCACGATGCCAGTTTCGATATAACTCAAGTCGAGACTAAGGCGCACATAGCCCGCTGTGGAACCGGCAACATTTATCGGCGCGACATAGTCGGCTTGAACTCTATTGAATTGAATCGGCAGTGGAATAATTGTAGCGGGTGTTTCTAATTCGCTTCTAGCGGCGGCGATGACCTCATCGTCGATATTGACCACGGCGATCTCACCGATAGATGAGTTTCTAGCGAGGTTGCCGAGTATCACATTCATGCTAATCATGTCGTTCGCCAGCACCAGTTCCGTCAGCTGCGTTGCTGTTTGTTGCGCCAATATGTTGCCGAGATTGTCCGCCTGTTGGCGCAAGATATTCTGTGTATTGTAGTTGCTGATTAGCCAGAACACCGACATCGCGAGCAATAATAGCAGGCAGACCGCAGTGGCAAACTTTCGAGAAATTTGCGTATTTTTTTTCGCGGACGCCGAAGATGTTGCTTCAGGCGAACTATTCTGAGGGAGATCTTTTTGCAACGCGACTACTCTATTGGTGACTCTTGACGGTTTAGAGTCTTAAGAATAACAGTTACCGCCGTGCACCCCCAATCAAATTGTTCAATAGGGCGTTACTTAACTGGGGTTAAACAAACTGTCTGTGTCTCGACAAAGTTGAAGTTCATGGAGCGGGATGGCTGATGCAGACAATTCCCCTGCATGAAATCGACCTTGGCTCGCCATAGCAACGGCAGAATAGGTAGTTGTTCCAGCAGAGGGGCAATTACATAGATCTTTCTTTCGTGTAACTGGGTTACCAGAGAATTCAAAGATTCTAGATTGGCTTGGTTCACATCGAGTTTCGTTAAGAGGCTAGTGTCCAGCTTCACGTAACTGGCAGGCACTAGGGATAAGTAGCGTAGTGGTTTAGGCGTGCAACCAAAATTCGACACAGAGAGTTTGCTGCCTAGTTTTTCAATGACCTCACAAAAGGTGATTAGGTGATGCTGCGCTATAAGCGCATCGGTCTCACTGATCTGAAAGACCAGCTGCGAGGCGAAGGCCTTCCTTTCCCTCAGCCTGTCTTCCAGCCAGCGCAGAAAATGGATGTTAACCAGTGAATTGTGGCTCAGGTTTATAACGAGACGCAGATTCACAATCGCACCCCCTGAAAGCCGGCTGATGACTTGTTCGATTATGCGTCGATCGAGTTGATCGCCAAGCGCATTCCTCGCCGCGGTTTCGAATAATAAGTGAGTGGGCAAGCTTTGTTCGTGGTGTGCGAGTGAGCAGCGCACCTCATAGCGTTGTAGTGGGTCTTCAGCGAGTCTAACCAATGCTTGAAAGCTAAGTTCTAGCTCAGGGCATTCTAATGCCCTATGCAACTGTTTAAGAGCGATGTCCGGACTGATCGAGGATAAATAAACGGGTAGCTCTCTATGGTGGTGCTCAAGGCTCAGACTGTGCCGGGCTCTGGCGAAGACGACGGGCCAGGAAGGTATATTCGATTCCAGTTTGGCCAAGCCAACACCGCACTTGAGCTCGAGCTGCCGTGGTAATGAGGGTGAAACCGCGCTTAACAAAGCTTGCTTGAGTTTGTCCGTGATTAGCCGCGCGTTGATACTACGATCAGCAAGCAGCAGCGCTGCAAACTCGAAGTTGTGGCAACGACAAAGCAGGACGCGTTTCGGCAGGGCAGTCTTTAAAAGCTGTGCGATATCGCTTAGCAACAGATCGGCCTCTGATAAGCCAACCCAGCTGCGAATCTCATAGAAGTTTTCAAGTTGCAGCAACGCGAGTGTTGCCGTGAGATTGCGCCTGCGACACTCTTCCAGACATGCGTCTATAGCACGGCAAAGATAGCGTTGGCCATGCAGGCCGGTAAGAGCATCTTTTTCAAAGGTCTCCCTCTTGCCGATCTGTGCTGGTGGTGCTTTCTGTTGAGGACTAGGGCTATGGGAGTCTTGTGGTAATTGCTGGTCGCTAACGGAATTCGGCGATTGTAGAGGGGATCTTCGTGGGTATTGACTGTCCATCCCTTGTGATGTCCTTAGGCTATTCTGGTTTTACCTCGCTCCCCAGGATTTTCCCTTACGAGTCTTGGAACTAGATATCCCGGCAGTGAAGCGTGCAGGGTCTTTATCAGTTCCGTGGCGTGTTGGTCGGTCACATAGAAGTGCTCGGTACCGGCAACCTGATCGGGCATGTGTAAGTAATAGGGTAGTACATTGTGCTGAAAAAGCGCCTTATTCAGATCAATCAACGCCTCAGAATTGTCGTTAACATCCTTTAAAACAACTGCTTGATTCAGCAAGGTGACGCCAACGTCGCTTAAAGCGCTAAAAGCACGATAAACTGTGCTGTCTAGCTCCTGGCGATGATTGCAATGCACAACCATAACGAGTCGTAGTCGTGTCTCACTCAGGCAACGCACTAGTTCGGGGGTTATACGCTGCGGAATCACGATGGGCAGGCGGGTATGAATCCTGACGGTAGTCAGATGTTTGATATTCGCCAATTGCTGGAGTAGCCAGTGAAATTGTTTATCCGAGATCGCCAGAGGGTCTCCGCCGCTGAGGATTACTTCCTCGATACTGCTGTCATTTGCTATGTAGGCGAATGCCTTCTCCCACTGCACTCTGCTGGGGGAGTTAGCCTGGTAGTCAAAATGGCGCCGGAAGCAGTAACGGCAATGGATTGCGCAATGTGGCGCAGCCGTTAGCAGCACCCGACCCTGATATTTATGCAACAGCCCCGGTACTGGGTTGAACTCCTCCTCATGAAGGGGATCAGCAACAAAACCCTCAGTGTGGGTTTCTTCGGATTCGCAAGGCCATATCTGTCTTAGCAGCGGATCTTGCCAATTGCCTTTCTCGATGCGCTCTACGAAAGGCCTAGGTGCCTTCAAAGGGAATTGAGTGAGGGCATCCAAGCTGTAGGGGCTGGACTGCGCATCAAGCCTTAGTATCTGCAATAATTCCTGCGGATCCGTTATCAGATCGGATAGAATCTCTTGCCAGGTTTCAGAGCGGTCTGACTGAATTAGTGAAACAGCCTGATTTCTCATCGCGTAATCCAAAACAAAGTTTGATTTTATAAAGGCAGTTGCTAGTATCCGTTGCCACATCATAGCAACATAAGGCTACAGCCTTCGATAGATAGTTGTTCGCGGCTGAAATAATCGGCACGGATCGAAATAACGGCTTTGTATACAAATACCTTAAGAGGAAAAAATGGCGACTTACTCCACCAGCGAATTTAAATCAGGGCTTAAGGTCCTTATCGATTCTGAACCCTGCTCGATGATCGAAGTTGAGAAGGTCAAGCCCGGCAAGGGGCAGGCATTCGATCGCGTGAAGCTGCGTAATCTCGTAAACGGAAGAGTCTGGGAGCGTACCTACAAATCTGGTGAATCAGTCGAAGTGGCTGATGTCATGGAATTAGAGATGGAGTACCTATACGAAGACGGAGAGTTCTGGCATTTCATGAAGACCGATGACAGCTTCGAGCAAGTTGCCGCTGATGTAAACGCTATTACCGATGCGAAAAATTGGCTGAAGGAACAGGATAGATATACCGTCGTCCTGTGGAACGAAGCGCCTATCTCGGTTACTGCACCAAATTTTGTGGAGCTTGAAGTGGCCGACACCGACCCTGGCTTGAAGGGTGATACGGCGCAAGGCGGAACTAAGCCGGCGACCTTGAGTTCTGGTGCAGTAGTGAAGGTGCCTTTGTTCGTCAATATAGGTGATGTGCTTCGAGTCGATACTAGAAACTCCGAATATCAGAATCGCGTTAATAAATAGAATTTCTACTAGTCATACCGCGTAAGCACTCTGTAGATTTTGAAAGGATGAATTCATGGTTGATTGGAAACCAAGTGCCTCCTTACAGAATTTGCAGCGGCGCGCAGATGTACTCGCCAAAATCCGCCGCTTCTTTTCCGAGCGCGATGTCCTCGAAGTAGAGACTCCTCTACTTTCCAGTTCAACCGTACCCGATGTCTATATAGAATCTATCGCAGCTGAAGTGAAAGATGGCAGTACAAGTCATCAGAACTTTTTGCAAACCTCTCCTGAATTTTTTATGAAACGATTGCTGGCTAGTGGCAGCGGATCGATCTATCAAATAGCGAAAGCCTTTAGGCAGGAAGAGAAAGGTGCAAGACATAACATCGAATTTACTCTGCTCGAATGGTATAGGGTGTCTTATTCTTTAGATCAGTTAATGACTGAGTTAGAGCAATTAGTGCAAGAGCTACTCGACTGCGAGCCGGTTCTACGCTTTACCTACCGGCAGATATTCCAACAACATCTGCAAATAGACCCTCATGAAATCACACTAGAAGAGCTGCGCGATTTGACCCGTAAAGAAGTCGATTTGAGTGCTAGGGATTTAAGCAAGACAGACTATCTACAGCTGCTACTGAGTCATAGTATTGAGCCGCAGCTTCCGTCTTTTTGTATTGTCTATGACTATCCCAAAGAGCAGGCGGCGCTAGCTAGTCTTGCGAAAGACGCGCAAGGTATCGTCGTTGCGAAACGCTTCGAACTGTTTGGTCATGGAATGGAGTTAGCGAATGGGTATTTCGAACTGAGCAACGCCAGCGAACAGCGCGCACGCTTCGATGCGGACAACGCTACAAGAAAAGAAAAGGGCTTGCAGGTTCATGCTGCTGACGAAAAGCTGATCGCGGCGCTAGAAAGTGGATTGCCGAGCTGTTCAGGTGTTGCTGTGGGCGTGGATCGGTTGTTAATGTTGTTAGTTGAAGCAAAAAACATCGGTGAAGTAATTAGTTTCGATAGTGATCACATTTAAAAATAGACTAATAAACAGCTTCTATTCTGCATCCTTCGCTTCTTCTAACATTCTCTCTATGTAGAGTTTTCTAAGCTTTCCTACAATTTCTCCAGGCTTTCCGTCCGCTATCTTCTCGCCGTCGATAGATACAACAGGCAGGGCGATTGTCGTGGCACTACTGATAAAAGCTTCATCGGCCTGCAGCGCTTCTTCGATCGTAAACAGACGTTGCTCCATTTCTATTCCTTCGCGTTCGGAAATTTCAATTAGCGTGCGACGGCGTATGCCAGGAAGAATTAAATTGGAAAGTGGGCGTGTGATGATCTTCCCATCTTTGATGATGTAAGCGCTAGAAGACACTCCTTCAGTAACGAATCCATCTTCTACCATCCAGCCTTCGTTCGCTCCCTTGCTATGAGCATCTTGTTTCGCGAGACACTGAGCAAGCAGATTCAATGATTTTATGTCACGCCGTTTCCAGCGGATATCTTCGCTCGTAGAAACGGCGATACCAGTTTCGGCGAGTGGATTGTTAAGCAGACTCATCTCAGATGTGAAGGCAACAAGAGAGGGGGCGGTATCGATTGGAAAGGCGAAGTCCCTGTCGGCGATACCTCTTGTAACCTGTGAATACACGAAGCCTTCTTTTAGTTCATTGCGAATGATGAGTTCCTGCATGATATCGAGGTACTCTCGTTGGGAGCATGGCCAGGTAATACTCAGTTCCGATAGAGACCTATCTAAGCGCTCCAGGAAATAATCGCGATCGACTAATTTGCCAGTAATGACTGGCACAACTTCATACACGCCATCACCAAAGATAAAGCCACGATCGAATATAGAAATCTTTGCCGTCTCTTCAGGGGCATACTCGCCATTCACATACACTATTCTACTCAAACTACACCTCTTCCATAATGCCGTTCTCTAATTCGATGAATCGTACTATTTAAATTGCTCTGCGAAATCCGTTAACTCGCTGCCGTCTAGACGCTGTACTGTCCAGCCTTCCATTGGCGCTGCACCTATCGATCGATAGAATTGAATTGATGGTTCATTCCAATCTAGCACCGACCACTCCACTCGCGTGCAGTTGCGCTCCACGGCCAGCTTAGCAATATAAGCTAGTAGCAGTTTCCCACAACCCTTGCCGCGCATCTTCGGCTGCACATAGATGTCTTCGAGATAGATGCCGGGTCTACCGGTGAAAGTAGAGAAGTTGTGAAAGAACAGAGAGTAACCAATGGCTTCGCCCTCATACTCCCCGATCGTAACTTCGGCGTAAGCCTTTTCGCCGAATAGAGTTTCTTCGAGCGTCGCTACTGTGGCAACAACTTCGTGGCTCAGTTTCTCGTAGTCCGCCAATTCCTGAATGAAACCTAGGATCAGTGCGCAGTCTTCGATTGTAGCCGAACGGATAGTAAAATTAGGGACGCTGGTGGGTTGTTCCATAAAATATTCTCTTTTCTTCTGGGATAGACGCAATAATATTCTCATCAAACCTTGAATCTGTACTTACTGTTGAGGTTTGTACATGGCCAAGGCGGCCAATTATACAGTACATCTGCGCCGCAGAGCATCTGCCTCCCTCTGTAAGTGTTGGCCCCCGGCTGCTATAATATGCGCCCTTTTTGTCCCAAGATGGGTGACACATAAGGCGTACACAACGAACACAGTACTAGCCTGGCTGAATGAGCCAACATAAGGAACTACGATGTCAGACAAGAAATCTACGATTATCTATACCGAGACAGACGAGGCGCCAGCCTTAGCCACTTATTCACTACTACCTATCATTAAGGCATATACAGATGCTTCCGACGTGGCCGTCGAGACTCGCGACATATCCCTTTCCGGACGCGTAATTGCAAGCTTTCCAGACTTTCTGAATGCCGATCAGCAGCAGGGCGACGCTCTAGCAGAGCTGGGGGAAATGACACAAGACCCAATGGCTAACATCATTAAGTTACCCAATATCTCAGCCTCTCTGCCGCAGATGATCGCGGTTATCAAGGAGCTACAGGCCAAGGGCTACGCACTTCCTGACTATACGGAAGATCCTAGCACTGATGCAGAACGCGACATCAAGGCGCGTTATGACAAGATAAAAGGCAGTGCGGTAAATCCGGTGCTCAGAGAAGGTAATTCTGATCGTCGTGCGCCAGCATCCGTGAAGTCCTATGCGCAAAAGAATCCTCATTCTATGGGAGCTTGGTCTAAGGATTCCAAATCACATGTCGCCAACATGGAGTCGGGTGACTTCTTTGGCAGCGAACAATCAGCAACTCTTGCCGCTGCTACAACCGCTAAGATTGAGCACCGTGATGGTGCTGGCAATGTAACCGTCCTTAAGGAAGGCATAGACCTGCTAGCAGACGAGATTATAGATGCCTCAGTGATGAACAAAAACGCATTGCGTACGTTTCTTGCCAAGCAGATAGAAGATGCCAAGAGTCAGGGCATACTCTTCTCTCTTCATTTGAAAGCAACGATGATGAAGGTGTCGGACCCGATAATTTTCGGTCATGCCGTTACAGTTTTCTATGAAGAAGTATTTAACAAGTACGCGGATGTATTTGCAGAGCTTGGTGTCGATGCTAACAATGGTGTTGGTGACGTTTACAGCAAGATTAAGTCTCTTCCCGATGCGCAACGTGAAGAAATCGAAGCAGACCTTCAGGCTTGTTACGCGAACCGTCCTGAAATGGCGATGGTAGATTCGGATAAGGGAATAACTAATCTACACGTGCCTAGCGATGTAATCATTGATGCTTCAATGCCGGCGGCATTGCGAACTTCGGGGCAGATGTGGGGCCCTGACGGAAACCTACAAGACATGAAGGCGGTGATTCCAGATCGTTGCTATGCGGGTGTGTATCAGGAAGTATTCGATTTTTGTAGAGCAAATGGTGCATTCGATGTTTCAACGATGGGCAGTGTTCCTAACGTTGGTCTTATGGCGCAGAAAGCAGAAGAGTATGGGTCCCATGATAAGACATTCGAAATTCCAGCTAATGGCACAGTCACTGTAGTCGATGGCGATGGCAATACCTTGCTTGAGCACACCGTTGAAGAAGGCGATATCTGGCGTATGTGCCAGGCGAAAGATGCACCGATTCAAGATTGGGTTAAGCTGGCGGTAAGTCGAGCAAGACTATCTGGTACTCCTGCAGTGTTCTGGTTGAATGAAAATCGCAGTCACGATGCCGAGATCATCAAAAAGGTAAATACTTATCTTGCTGATCACAATACTGATGGCTTGGAAATTAGCATCATGGCGCCAGAGGCAGCGACACGCCTTTCTTTACAACGAGCGAAAGACGGTCTAGATACAATTTCCGTAACAGGCAACGTGTTGCGCGACTACCTAACAGATCTATTCCCAATATTGGAACTCGGTACCAGTGCTAAAATGCTTTCCGTTGTTCCATTAATGAAAGGCGGTGGTCTGTTTGAAACTGGTGCCGGCGGATCAGCGCCTAAGCACGTGCAGCAGTTTGAAAAAGAGAATCACCTACGTTGGGATTCACTCGGTGAATTTTTGGCACTGGCGGCATCGCTTGAGCATCTGGCGAATGTCACAGGAAATGATCGAGCGAAGATACTCGCCGATTCATTAGATAAAGCAACAGGGGACTTTTTGGATAACAACAAGTCGCCATCGCGCAAAGTGAATGAGTTAGACAACCGCGGTAGTCACTTCTATCTAGCCATGTATTGGGCACAAGCCTTAGCTGCGCAGAATGATGATGCAGCACTTAAGGCGCGTTTCGCACCAGTTGCTCAGGCCATGACCGAGAACGAAACAAAGATCGTTGAAGAGCTGAACTCCGCACAGGGCCCGGCTATGGATGTGGGTGGATACTACAAGCTAGATGCTGCAAAGGCATCTGCAGCGATGTGCCCAAGCGCGACGCTAAATGCGATAGTCGCAGCGGTTTAAGCGACCTTTACCTTTTTTAGTCACTCTCGGCGAGCAATACGTAAGCGCCGAGAGTGATTAGAATCGTTCCTGAAATTCTATTCATGTTATATCTGAATTTTTGATTCCCTCGAATTAAGGATGCCGCTTTGTCTGAAAAAAATGTAACGAACAAGTCACAGGGAATGGCAGACAAGGTTACGATCAAGCCAAGCAGTAAAAACTGCGGCGCGGCTGGCCCGGCCTCGGGTACGACGAACTGCGGTAACAATGCGAGGAAGAAAAGTGCTGTTTTCGGATTGCTTACCTCGATAATGACGCTTTGAATAAAGATTTTTTCATCTTTAGATCGATCAAATTCTCCTGTGTAGTTTCATTCACTTTCCCAACTAGCTTATCTTTCTTCTGCAAGAAGTTAATTCCAAAATAGCCCAACCCTAGATAGATAAGGTAGCTAGCACCGATGAGTTTTAGTAGCGTGTAAGCCAGAGGGGAATATGTAAATAATACAGAGAGACCCAGCACAGCGGCAACGACATGCACTAGACCGCCTACAGCTAAACCTGCGACGGCGGCAAGTCCGGCGTAGACACCTTGCGCGATGGTACGTGCCATGACATAAAAATTCGCAGGGCCCGGCGAAAGATTCATAATGAACGCTCCGCGGTGAAAAGTAGAAGGTCGTTTAGTGGTGGCATATTTTCTCCAGAGTAAAAAAAAGCCCATCTGAATCGATGGGCTTTTTGTCTTCTACTATCCTCGTAGTAAAACTATTGAGGATGAGAGTTACTTAACAGGTCGAACGTAACGCTTGATTCCACCAACTGGGCCAACTTCAGCGCCGAAGATGTTGCCATGAGAATCGGCAACCACGCCCTCTGCAGTACAAGTACCGCGACAGTCTGGCTGTGGATCAGGGATCAAGAATTCTACTTCACCAGTAATGGCGCTACCGATACGTATGCCACGAACCCAGTCGCCGTGATCAGGGTTAACAGAACCGGATTCTGAATCGGCACCGTAAAGTACATCGTGCTCATCGATATAGATTCCACTCAAGCGGCTGAACTGATGCCATACGTCGAGTAGGTTTCCTTCTTGATCGAAAATCTGGATACGGTCGTTGCCACGGTCTGCTACAAATAGACGACCCTTCGAGTCCATAGCCAAGCCATGTGGTTGGCGGAAGTTGCCAGGCTCTGTTCCCCATTCGCCGAATGAGAAAAGGTGGTTACCGTCCGCATCAAATTTGTGTACGCGGTTGGTAGACCCTTCAGCGCTGGAATGTCCTTCACCAACAAAAATGGATCCGTCTGGTGCAACATGCACATCATTCGGCGTGTAGAAGTATTCGTCATCCTGACCGCCGCCTTTCTTACCTAGGGACATCAGGTGAACACCAGTAGGACTGAACTTATGAACTTGGTGCCCATAATGTTCGCCGTCATAGCTTGGTGTCTGTTCTGAACCACGCGCATCGGCGACCCATACATTACCGTCGTGATCTACGTGAATTCCGTGAGGCCAAGTAATGTAACCGGCACCAAAGCTACGAACCATGTCGCCATTCTTGCTGAATAGCATAATTAGGTTTGTGTCAGGCTGCTCAACACAAACATTCACATTACCGCCGCAGCGTTCTGCGACCCAGATGCTCTCGCCATCGGCATCGATTTCAACGGTGCTTGAGGAACCCCAAGCACGTCCCGCAGGCATCTTGAAATAGCCAGACTGGGTGATGTAAGGATTTTCCAGATCGTTTGTAGGAGGCATGTCAGCTTGGGCAAAAACCAAGGCTGGAGCTATCGCCAATGCTAGTAAAGCTGGTTTTATTTTGTTATTAGTCATCTTCTAGAACTCTCAGTGCTCTTTCATTTATGGAGGTGGGATACAAGAATAAACTAGGGGAAAGTGCAATTCAATTGTAATGTGTGCCATAGTTTTACAGCTCTAAGAGGCCCAGAGGACGCGCTTATGGACATAAAAACAGCAAGTATATTCGTAGCAGATCAAGGCGAGGCATTGGCGTTCTACACCGATACCCTTGGTTTTCAGAAGATTAATGATATTGATCTTGGTGAATTTCGATGGCTTACGGTCTCTAGCGCCGGTTCTAACGAGACTGAGTTGCTCTTGGAGCCCAATGTACATCCGGCTGCTAAGGCTTATCAAACCGCTCTGTATGCTGACGGAATTCCCGCTGCTCTTTTCCACAGCACGGATATACAAGAAGAATATAAGCGTTTGCTAGCGAAGGGTGTTTCGTTCAAGGATCAGCCAGTCGAGAATGATGGCGCCTGGTTAGCCATCTTCGATGATAGCTGTGGTAATTGGATTCAGTTAATACAGGTATAGCCGCTTAGTAGTGGGGAGTTTATTTTAAGTGGCGACATAAATTGCTATAGTCGATCTGTACAATTTTTTTCTAGTCCCTGCTCGATATCCGAATTCCAAAGGGATCAATCTGTATTAAGACATTATTCATTTCCGTGATATCTCGAGCCGTTGCCTTTGAGTCGTCATGATAGGCATACACTACAACCTTTAGTGCTTCTTCACGGCGTGCAGGTAAGCTAGCCATCTCAGAGTCAAAGCCCTGTGGGATGAACACATTTACGATATCCATCTTCTCTCCTGCGTCCGCCGTAAAACCTCTCTTATTAGAGTACCAGGCAGCTTTCGTAGCAGGCAGGTTTTTTGCTATCTCCGAGTCGTAGATAAAAATCACGTCAACTTCAGTGATGATGATTGCATTCGGATCTAGCGTGGATGAAATGAATACAGAGTCGACTTCAGCAAGAGAGGTTCCGCTCATAATAAGCGAAGTGCAAAAAATAAAACTCGCTGAAAGAAATCTATTTATTCGCATGGGTGATTCGATCCAATAAGTTACTCAAGTTGATATCCTCTCCAAAATGGTACTGCTAAAAAAACCAGAGTTGGATATTAACCCAACTCTGGTTTTTTTTGAATTTCC
The DNA here is from genome assembly GCA_913060495.1 of uncultured Gammaproteobacteria bacterium. Lineage (GTDB taxonomy): Bacteria > Pseudomonadota > Gammaproteobacteria > Pseudomonadales > Pseudohongiellaceae > UBA9145. The sequence continues at coordinate 61,340 of CAJXRP010000018.1, forward strand.
AAAACCTGACATTGAATTCAGGTCATGAGTAATTGAGCAGTAACTATTCTTCGATAGCAACTGTTCCAGTTTCAGACTTAGGTGTGCCATCACCATTTAGACCCATAGATTCATAGCGTCTCCATCCTGCAAGAATTCCCTGCAAGCCATGGTTACCTTCGTGGCAAGCGTATTCATACACTGGGTCAGCAGCGCGGCGCATGGGAACTTTTCCAGACCAGCTAACATCCCAAGACTGAGAATCTTCTACAGTGAAGTCATAATCCAGTGTGTTCTCGTCAACCCAGCTGAAGCGTTCCTGAATCACTGCCTGATCCGACATGCCGCGCAAATTGTAATCATGGTAGAAGTGCTTTGTAGTGATGACTAGCTCATCGCCATCCCAATAGCCTACTGAATCACCTTCCCATTTCAATTGCTTGGTATTGTGCTCACTGTCCAAACGAATGATGCGTGCTGTGTGCACCATTTCGTTCAATATCATTATCGTGTCTTTAGTTTGCACGAGCTGCATATTGTTGTTGTAGGAGCCAGGAATCATTGGTGGTCCGGCAACAAAGCCAGTAAGACAGCGATCGACAGTAGTTCTGCCTTCAGGTCCAGCGCTCTCGAATACCATTTGTCCGTAGGTGGCGCGACGCTCCTTACCAATAGCGTTTAGCTCGGGTACGCGGCCATTCGGTGGATCGTAAACTAGTGATGTGCGCCGATCAGCAATAGTCTCGACGCCTCGCTCGTACCAAAATTCATTGTAGGAGATTACCCCGGGCGGATATCCGGCACCGCCTACTGAGTCGATAATCAGGTCGCGATTTTGGCGACGATTCTCGAAGGCTTCCCATTCTGCGGCTTCTTCCGGCGTCAGAGTGGCCTTATCGGCTAATTCCCTAGGGCGGTTTAGCGGAGTCAGTGTTCGGAACGTGTAGGTTCCTTGGAAATCCGGTTGGCCGTATTCGGTACGGGGCATTTCTCCCGATTGAGCTAGTAGCGGCGATGCTACTAACAGGCCGATAATGGCTAAAGAAAGTTTCGTGATTGCTCTGTTGTGCATTTGAACCTCCAACAGTATTCTAATTCTAGTGGTATGAGGGGCTAATTCACTGAAACTACGCGTGTTTAGGCCATTTTTCAAGGATATTCGGGTCTTCCTAGCCCCCAAATAGAGACGTTTTAGTAGAACAGAGGCTCACAGCATGGCAGCTGCCAAGTGCAGGGTGCTGCAAGCAATTCAGCTACGATTCAGAGTCGTCAGTCTACTGTAGGACATCCCTATCTAATCAGGGGGCATAGAATTTCCGGAGAAAGCGAATGAAGTACCCAAAATTACTAGTCAGCCTCACATTGGCGTTATCGCTAACAGGCTGCATAGGCTCTGTAATTGGAGTGGCGGTAGATACAACAACGGCGGTGATCAAGGCACCCTTCCAGATCACTGGGGCCGTGGTGGGTGTGGCTGCTGATACTACAGGCACAGTGATTGCTGCGCCTTTTAGGATGGCTCACGCTGCTGTGGGGGGAGATCGGCACGATCGTCATCACGACCACGATCATTCTGAGTCGGGACACAGCGGCGAGCATGCAGACTTTGAGAATGCTCATCCTGAGCCGTCTGACGTGCACCATGACGTTGGAAATGAGCACTAGCTAAGCGCATACGAATTAGCCTCTGTGTCACCAAGGGTTTAGCTTCTAGCTGGTCAAATTGAATTGATTCGGTAGGTGGTTTATTCTTGCCATCGACCAATTCTTCAAGCTAGAGCACCTTCAAATGGCAATTTCCGCCAGTACCATCAGCAGTGGCAGTAATAACAAGCAGACACATTCATCTTTGGGTGCGTTTAAGTTTCCGTTTGCTCTATCCATCGCCCTCATTATTCTCAGCTTTGTCCCACGAGTTCAGGGCAATGTGACTTTGGCGTGGTCATTCTGGGGTGCGGCCGCTGGGCTGCTGCTGTGGCAAGCCTATCTAGTCTTTAATTCTAGAAACAAGAACGAAGATCGTGTGTTCAGCATATTGCTGCGACCACAACATTACATCCAGGCCATGGTGCAGTTTAGTGTCTATGCCTACTGGGGATATTATTGGCGGCCGGTTTACGACCATGCCTGGTTGATTCTGGCGCAGTTAATATTTGCCTATACTTTCGATATGTTGCTGGCTTGGTCAAGGCGACGCGAATACAGTTTAGGTTTCGGTCCCATTCCTATAATCCTCAGCATCAATCTGTTCCTTTGGTTTAGAGATGATTGGTTCTACATGCAATTCATAATGATTGCCGTCGGCTTCATGGGTAAGGAATATGTGCGCTGGAATCGAGACGGGCGTAGCTCGCATATATTCAATCCGTCTGCGTTTGCTCTGGGCCTGTTCTCCCTAGTATTGATCGCTACGAACACCACCGACTTAACCTGGGGACAGGAGATCGCATCGACTCTTACTCTAGCCCCAAACATCTACACATTTCTCTTCCTGGTTGGCTTGGTCGTTATGTACTTCTTTTCCATAACACTCGTTGCCGGTATGGCGGCAATAACGTTATTTGGAGTTAGTGCCTTGTACTCGGCCGGCACGGGTGTGCCGTACTTTCTTGACTCGGAAATTCCAGCGGCTGTTTTTCTTGGCCTCCACTTATTGATTACCGATCCATCTACCTCGCCGAGAACGCCATTAGGCAAGACATTTTTTGGAGTACTCTACGGACTTGGCGTATTTGGTCTCTATACTCTACTAGGCGCCATGGGCGAGCCAACGTTCTATGACAAACTTCTCGTAGTGCCATTGCTTAACCTCAGTGTTATTGCCATCGATAGGACAGTACGATCTATTCATTCTCAAGCTCTTCTAAATGTTTGGAAAGAGAGTTGGCTAGGTGGGCGATCCAATCTTGCACACATGAGTATCTGGATAGTTATCTTCGCTTCTATGTCCTTTCTAGGTAAAACCGATGGCAAACACCAAGGCGATAGTCTGCCATTCTGGGAGCAAGCTTGTGCCAGTGATTTGCCGAATGCTTGTGGCCGAATGTTACAATTGGAGGCAACCTACTGTGGCGACAACGCTGCCTGGGCGTGTAATGAATTGGGTGCGCACTATCGCGAGGGAATAATTGCCGATGCCAATCAAGAGTTATCCATGGCCTATTTTTCACGCGGTTGTGAGTTAAAGTTCCGAGCATCCTGCCTTAATTTGCTAGATACAGATTTGGTGGCGCGAGAAGTGCCGCATGAATTAGATCTGCGTTTGTTGCTACGGGAGGGCGGTCAGAACTTAATGACTCTCTCTGAACAGGAGTTATATGAACGAGCCTGCCAGCACGATTGGGTTTTTGCCTGTGAGAATACTGAGGGTGCTAGGGCTCGGATATGAGCAAGTCTCAGGATCAACAGATAGATCCTAATGTGTCGCAGGTGCCGGGCCGAACTCTTGGCCTCGCTATTATGTGTTTGGCGATCCTCTTTGTTGCCGTATGGATGTCTTTTCAATCGCGGCAGTCAGAGAGCCTTGGGTCGGCAGCCTCGTCTTCTTCCTTCGAACAAGAAGCAATAACTGGTTTTCTTAACGATGCTTGGTTCCTGCCTGACGAGCCACTATTGGGCTTTGTCCAAATTCCTGCAGGACCCTTTACTATGGGAAGCAATCCAGCTCTGGATCGACTGGCCTATGAAAATGAACGCTGGTCGAGTAATCGACGCCAAGGAACAGTAGAGGTCGACGATTTCTATATAGGTTTGTTTGAGGTTACCGCAGCTCAATTCCGTGCATTTACAGCAGAGAATCCAGATCTAGCGAATAGGGTGGCAGCGGATATTCAGGGTGATATGCCAGTGACGAATATTGTCTGGCCAGAGGCCTTAGCCTACGCACGCTGGTTACAGCAGAAGTTAGAAAATTCTGCAGATACCCCCGCAGAGCTACGTAACTATCTTGCGGCAGGCGGGCAGCTAAGCCTCCCTTCGGAGGCTGAATGGGAGAAAGCTGCACGGGGGACTGATGGGCGAATCTTTCCTTGGGGAAACTCACCCTCAAAGGAATTTGCAAACTACGGATCAAGCACGATATTAGCGGTAGGCTCCCGATCCTGCACTGAGTGTGCCTTCGGCCTGCAAGACATGAGCGGCAATGTCTGGGAATTAACGCGCAGTCCATTACAGCCTTATCCCTACAATCCAAATGACGATGCCCAGAATCTTTCTGAAGATGCGCTGTGGGTGATGCGCGGCGGATCTTTCGCAGATGGCTTGGGCAATGTGCGCGCCGCAGTGCGTGGTGGTGTCGACCCTAGCGTACGTAATAACACCATCGGTTTCCGCCTGGTTATAAGCAAACCCTAAACACTCCTATTCAGGCGCGCCGCTTTTCACGATGCCCTGTCAACCAATATCCTCTCTACGCGTTTAACTTAACTAACGATAAAAATTTCTGCCGTTAGTTGGCAGATTAAATAGTGAAGTTAAATATCAACGCAGCTAACTGGAGACGTGCTATGAAACTATTTTCTGCTACGAATGTAACTGCGGCCTTGGCTTGTGCCTTGCTAATGTCGGCGCCAAGTGTAAGTGCCGAATCACTTCGCAAGAGTAATCACAGGCATGTTGTTGTGCACACCCACAGAGCAGCCAACAAAGTTGTAGTAAGCAGAGCTGCGCCGATTCGAACTGTTGCCATAGCTTCAGCAGTAAGCATGAAGAGTCTGCCAGTAGGATATGTGCGCTTTCTGCACGGTGATGAAATGTTCTATTACAACGAAGGGGTGTACTACACAAAGAAGCCTTCCGGCTTCGTGGTGGTTAAACCGCGGGCTGGATTCCGAGTAGCTGCGCTACCCAGTGGTTATAGGACAATCCGAGATAGAGGCGTGACGTTTTATAGTTTCAACAAGATTCGTTACCGAAAGCTTGATGGTTTTTTCGTAGTCGTATAGTCAGAAAATACGAGCAGTAAAAACCATCAAGCAAGTAAACTCAAAATCAATCGGGAAGGGCAAAGACGAGAATCAAATCACCGCCTCTTCGTCCTCTCGATCCTCCGCCGGATGCAACGGTCACGTATTCTTGGCCGTCGATAACATATATCGAAGGTGAGGCAAAAACACCTGCACCAGTATTAAATTTCCAAAGCTCTTCGCCAGTATAGGCATCGTAGGCGTAAAAATAACCAGCAGTGTTGCTGCCTGCCCCAACGAAGACTATTCCGCCTGCAGTAACTACCGAGCCTGCTTGCCCATATCCTTCGAAAATCTGTCTCCAGATCAATTCGCCGCTTGTTGGGTCATAAGCAGAGAAATATCCTTTCGGATCGCGACCAGAATTAAACGGCTGGTCGATAGCATTGATGTAAAGGTAGCCTGTGTCCTTACTGTAGGAAATCGGTGCGTAGTTGGCTCCGCCTCCATAACCTGGAGAGAAAATCTGGTTCGGGCCTATAGGAGTAAACTGCTCGACGAGTTCGTTTGCCTCCATCTGTTGCGCAGGAATATCCGTTGGGAAAACCGGTGACACCGGTTCCATTCTCTCACCATTCGCCTTGTGCGGAATCGGCTGCGTTGGATAGGGAACTTCGCCTTCTACAGCAGTTACCGTTGAGACTGGTGTTTCGATGATCGGATGTACCGGCTCGCCAGTTTCCCGATTAAGAATATATAGCCAGCTGTTCTTGCTCGCCTGTGCGAGAGCTTTCACATCCTGTCCATCAACTTCCATATCAAACAAGACCGGTTGATTACCAGAGTCGTAGTCCCATACGTCATGGTGCACTTGTTGGTAGTACCACTCCAGATTTCCCTCTTCTAGCGACAGAGCGATAATCGAATCGCTGAACAGATTCATGCCATCGCGCTTCGTGCTGTCGCCGAATGGGTTACCTACAGCAACGTAGACCATGCCCAGTTCGGGGTCGATGGCTGGTGTTTCCCATATGCCACCGCCGTTACGTTCTCCGCCGACCCAGGTCGGCCCTGCTATGTCCCAGCCCTGATCAGTTTCATCCTGCGGTACGGTATTGAAGTTCCAAATGCCTTCGCCAGTCTTGGCGTCGATCGCCAACACATAGCCTCCGGCAATATGGCTCTCGCTGCGCGTCGTGCCAACATAGATAACGCCGTCATAGACCTGTGGAGCCGTGGTGAACCAGTAGCCGACCGAGATGGCTGTTTCGATATCCGGGTTCTTCTCATGCAGCACATCGAGAATCACCGGAGCCTGACCATTGTCTCCGAAACCTTCTATTGGCACGCCAGTAATAGCATCGAGCGCGAAGATAAATGAGCCCGCCGCGGAATACACCACGCCGTCTTCATAGGCTACGCCTCTATGCCTGAACACATAGCCCTCGCGTCGGCCGCCACCCAACAGGCGAGTTACGTCGTAGGTCCAAAGTAGGTGCCCGTCTTCTGCGTTTAGCGCGTAGACGCTGCCACGGGAGTCGGTGACATACATTATCTCGCCTACAATCACTGGAGTGGTCTGATTGCTTACGCCGTCAATTACACCGTGTTGGAATAGCCATTTGGGCGTTAACTCGGCGACGTTGTCACGAGTGATCTGGTCGCTGGGGGTATAGCGGGAGCCGGCAAGGTCTAGGTTATGCAGGCGCCAATCCATGTTCTGAACAGATGATCTTGGGCGAAGTGCAGACGCGACTTCCACCTGTTCAATTTCGCCACCGGTACTACTGCTGCTCGTCGCTACTTCGATAGAAGTAGATTCGCCCTCGGGAGCACAGCCAATTAATAACAGAGACAGGCCGGTTATTAGTAATAAGGTTCGAATCGATTGATGTCTTGAGTGCAACATTGTTCGTGCTCCCTTGTTGTTATAGAAAACTAATATTCAAAACGTTAGAGACTACTCTCTAGCATAAATTCAACGATGGCTTTTAGTTGCTCATCGCTACAGCTTGCGCATAGACCTCGAGGAGGCATGATGCCATTCAGGCCTGCAATCGTATTTTGAACGAGTGTGTCCATGCCTTTCTCCATGCGAATTTCCCACTCGATCTGATCACCTACTTCGGGCGAATGAGCGGCACCTGTGCCGTGACAGGCAAAACACGTCGCTTGATAAGTTTGTTCCGCATCGAAGGAGTCGTCCTCTGCGGCATTAAGCGTTGCGGCAAAGAATAGGCAAGCACTGCCAGCGGCGAAAAGGTTTTTGAATTTCATCTGAAGACTCTCGTTTCTACTAATATTGCTTGCGTACGATATTGAAGAAGTCGACAAACTTCTGCATGTTTACCGCATCCTGGGAAATGAGCAGCGAATGATCGCCTCCAGGAATCTCGACATAGACGTGTTGCATGCCCAATTCTTGCATCTTCGCGACCCAGGCTCGTGTTCGCTCTACAGGAACGGCATCATCGTTGTCCCCCTGCAGAACGAAAATAGGCAGATGCTTGATGTTGTTCAGAATATTGTTCATCGGTGCATCTGCTTCCGGTGCAGGTGCTGCTACGCCTAAGCCGGCAAATATGTCCGGATACTTTGCGGCAATATGATAGGTGCCCGCGCCACCCATGGAATGGCCCCATAGGTAAATTCGGTTTGAATCGACGGCGAATTCGTCGCGCATCAACTGTAAGACGTTCATGACATCTTGCTCGCTACGCTCGGCATCCTGCATGTCATCTAGATCTCTTGAGCCGTACCAGCCGCGGCGGATATAGCCGAGCGGTGTGACTACGATATAGCCATTTGCTTCAGCCTGATCCAGTAGCCCGTGATACCCCATCAGCCAGTCATGGCTCCTACCTAAGCCATGCAGAGAAACGATCAGTGGCGCCGGTTCACTGCTGTCATAGTTTGATGGAACAAAGACGGCATAGGGAATCGATTCACCAGTGCCTGGGAATTCGTAGCTACGGTGTTGAACGCGCGGGTCATCGATATGTTGCTCATCATCGGTCAACTGACGATCCGCGAAGGAAAGCGCGCTGGTAGAGAGGGTGAATGCTATCAGCGTGAGCTGCAGGAGTGCTTTCATTGTTGTTTTCTCCTGCCCCTAGAGGCAGCGGTTTATTGAGATGGCCTCAGAGAATAAACCAATTCCGCCTTGTATATCAAAGACGAACAGCGAGAGAGCAATATTTGAGGGTAACAGCGGCTTACTGCGCCGCTGAGAGTTCGAGGGGCAAGCTGACAGAGGCTAGTTAATGGTTTCGCCGAATACACCGCTCTCGGCAAGTGAGCGAATCAGTGCGATGGCATCACGGTCGGTCTGCAGATAGGCAGATTTCAAATGTTCTCCAACATCATCAGAGCCGTCTTCCTCTAGTTCGCGCCTATAGCTGAAGCGTACAAATAGATACCCTTCTTCTGGCTCTTCTAGATGAGTAACGCTCTCGGCGTCTATCTGCTCGTACTCTTCCATGGTTTGAGTGTGAATTTTCTCGTCGGGGTAGAGCATCACCCGTTCGTGAAATGTAAAATCCCCTACCTCGATGATGCGCTCGAACTCATCTTCAGCATATTCTTTGTTGGTCACCTTCAAACTACTATTGAAAGTATCTGGGCGTCTCGCACGCAGCATCAGGCCTTCCCACAGCTGGGTGCGGGTGAGAACTGGCAAGTCCTCTTCGCTAAGGTCATTTACCTGAATGATGTGTTCAAATTCTAGCAATACTTTCTCCCGCGTACATCGACTAGTCTATCTGTAGGTTCCATGATTCTACTTCACCTAGCATTTCGAAATCTGTCCAATCGAATTTTAGCGGCGTTACTGATATATAGCCCTGCTGATAGGCATAGGTGTCAGTGCTTGAGTCTTCTGACTGCACTATTCTTCGAACACTCTCGTAATCTGTGGTCATGGCATTTTGTACTGTCGCATCGTAACGAGCGGTGCTCAGGTAAGAATCTCCCATAGGCCGTACGGCAACTCCCTTCAGATCGCCGGCAGGCACATTGATAGATATCATCGTGCCGCTGGGTGCTCCAAGTCTGCGATAGCGATCCACTAGATCGGCAGTAAATTTGGCGGTAATGGCAGTATTCTCGCTATTTGGGTCTTCCGAGACTGCGATTGCGGGAAGTCCGTGATACAAGCCTTCCATCGCCGCGCCTACTGTCCCGGATAGATGAGAGACGTTCCCTACGTTTGCGCCTCGATTAATGCCGGACACGACGATATCGAAGGGCTGATCTTTACCTAGCTCTTTGATACCAAAGCGCACCGCATCGGCTGGTCGGCCATGCACGGCGTAGCCGAAGAAACGACCATCTTGCTCAAAATTGTCTACTGTAATGGAGCCTATAGAGGATTGGCTGGCACCGGACTGATTCACATTAGGCGCGGAGACAACTACTTCTACATCTGCCAGTGCTGACAGAGCCGCATGCAGTGCGTGCAGGCGTGGCGATTCTATACCGTCGTCGTTTGAAAGCAGTACGCGGTAGGATTGTGCTGACGCTAGAGTACTGAGGCAAGTCAGCACAATCGTCGTCACAATATGAGAGAGGCGTATTGAGTTATTTCCTAATCTATTTGGTCGCATCATCTGTTTCTCGTGAATTGCCTTAACTATCGCAATAAGTTGTTATGAAGTATTGTTGTTGGCGTAATTGAACTAGGATTGGCTAACAACACAATCGACTATAGTACAGATTAGCCTATACAATTTATAGCCATACACTTCAGGATCTTAGAATGCGCAAGATAGTAAAAATAGTAGTGAAAACTCTAGCATTGTCCATGACCTTGGCTGCGGTGACGCAGGCTCTGGGACAGGACTCAAACAGCGATAGAGACAATGAAAATAATCTAATGATGGCGATGGCGTGGAAACAGACCGCCGCAGAATATCGTGCGCTCTATCATCAGGGTTTTAATCTGGCGCGCATGCGTGTCGAGCTCGCATTGGCGCAGCAGCAAGATGACTCTCTGCCCCTTGCGATAATTAGTGATGTAGATGAAACCTTGCTGCTGGCGAACGACTATTGGGGCTATCTCATCACGCAGGGTCAAGATTTCTTCGACGATGCATCCTGGGACCGTTGGGTCGCACAGAATCGTGCAATCGCAAGCCCCGGAGCGTTAGATTTTCTAAATTTTTGTGTAAGCAATTCAGTAGAAATATTCTATGTGACCAATCGCGATCAGGGCGAGACCACAGTGCAATTAGCAATCGGCAACCTAAATGCAGTGGGCTTTCCATCTGTTGACGCTGCGCACATGCGAGTCTTGCGGGAGAGTTCCAACAAGGAGCTCGTGCAGCAAGAAATACGCGAAGACTATGAAGTGGTGGCATTGCTAGGAGACAACCTCAATGACTTTGCGCGTCGTTACTACTCTACCGATGTAGATCAGCGGTTAAACCTTATGGAGGAGGATAGAGACCTTTTTGGCCGTGACTATATTCTCTTTCCGAATCCTACCGATGGGCATTGGATTCGCGCCATCTTCGGTGAGTCAGAACCGGCGCCCTCAAATGAGAATCGTGAAATTCTTAAGAACGCAGCGAAGCGTGCTGCCTGGGCTCCGTAGATTGTGATAAACATTGATAAGATTCTATAAGTCGACAGGCTTAAACCCAAAAAATAGACTGCAGGGCAGTCGCTTGGCAAACATACTAACAGGATAGAAAATGAATTCAGACGTACTCTTTAAGCCCTTCGATCATCCAAAACTGCAACTGCCTAACCGTATTCTAATGGCGCCGATGACGAGGCAGTTTTCGCCTAATGGCATACCCGATGAAAACGTTGAAAAATATTATAGAAGACGAGCAGAGGGCAACGTTGGTCTGATCATTACCGAAGGTACCACCGTTAATCACAAAGCCGCATCTTCAGCTGTTCAGATTCCTTGTTTCCATGGCGAAGCATTGGAAGGCTGGGAAAAGGTAGTTAAGAGTGTTCACGAAGCCGGTGGCAAGATAGCACCGCAGTTATGGCACGTTGGTGGTATTCGCAAGCCCGGTGAAGGCCCGTATCCCGACTACCCTTCGGCGACACCCTCCGGCTTGCTTGGCCCAGGCAAGAAAGTGCTGGAGCCTCTATCTACCGCAGAAATAGATGAGCTGATTGCAGCGTATGCCCAGGCAGCCGTTGATGCGGTTCGCATTGGCTTCGATGCTATTGAATTGCATGGCGCGCACGGTTATCTGATCGATAATTTTTTCTGGGAAGGCACGAATCAGAGAGAAGACAAATACGGAGGCTCACTGAAGAATCGCACGCGTTTCGCTGTGGAGATCATGGAGGCGATACGCGGTGAAATTGGCGAGGAATTCCCGCTTATTCTTCGTTTCTCACAATGGAAGCAACAAGATTTTGACGCAAAGCTAGCACCGACACCCGATGAGTTAGAGCAGTTCCTAAGTCCCTTGTCTGATGCCGGTGTGGATATCTTCCATTGCAGCACACGACGCTTCTGGGAGCCGGAGTTCGACGGTTCTTCATTGAACCTTGCGGGCTGGGTAAAACAGATTACCGGCAAGCCAACGATCAGTGTTGGTAGTGTTAGCTTAAGTGAGGAGTTTGTAGCAACTTACCGCGATGGTTCTGCGGAAGTTGCAGGAATCGACGAACTTCTTAGTCGCATGGAAGCCGATGAGTTTGATTTGATCGCAGTCGGTCGCGCGCTTTTGGCAAATCCCGATTGGGCTGATAAAGTTCGCAACAATGACATGGATTCGATAAAGACTTTTCGCAAAGAGCAGTTGACGGAATTAATCTAGCTCAGCGCGAAACTAGGTCTGTATAAAAGGGTAAGGGAATGACACAGCAAGGCCACTCGAAAGCAAAACTAATTCTTATAGCGGTTGTATTAGTCTTGCTGTCCATCGCATTGAGACTGTTTCTACCGCCTTCGGTTTCAAGTAGTGCGCAGTTATCTGATTCGCCGGCAGCGATAGGGCGAGGAGAGTATCTGGTAATAGCGGGTGGATGTATTAGTTGTCATCGTGGTGAAGAGGATGAAGAATCATTTGTCGGTGGTCTTGCACTCGAAACAGACTTTGGAACTTTCTTCGCGCCGAACATTACACCTGACATGGAAACAGGTGTAGGAAACTGGCAGGCCAAAGACTTTCTTAGAGCTCTAAAGCATGGACGAACACCCAGCGGCAGTTTTTATTACCCAGCATTTCCCTTTCGTGCCTATGCAGGCCTGAGTGATCAAGACGCAGTGGATATTGGTTCCTATCTCATGAGTCTCGAGCCCGTTAGTAATTCTGTGCCCAAAGCACAGACGCCTGCTTGGTTGAATCGCTGGGCGATGGCAGGGTGGAATGTATTGGCTGACATGAGTGAAGCCGATGCTGAAAATTTCGAAGATGAGCTAGTGCAGCGAGGCGCCTATCTAGCTAGAAATCTTGGTCATTGCGGCGAATGTCACACGCCAAGAAACGCTGTGGGAATATTGGATGCGAATCGAGAGTTCGCGGGGGCGAATCTTGGAGAAGAAGTTATCGAAGCAATCGACGCGGCGGCGATGGAAGAGTGGACAGCGACTGATCTGGATTTATTCTTGCTGCTGGGCTTAAAGCCAGATGGTGACTTCGCCGGTGGCGATATGAACGATGTTATTGAACATAACACTAGCAAGATCAGTGATGAAGATAGAGCAGCATTAGCCGCATTCTTTACGCGGCACAATCAACCAGCTGAAGCACAGTAAAGGTTCGAATCCTCAAACATAAAAAAGGGCAGCCTAGGCTGCCCTTTTTTATTGAGTAGAGAACTATAATCTAGTCATTGTCTACTCGGAAATCATCGTGACAATTTCCGCAGCCGCCACCTAGTGCTCTAAAGGCGCCTAATGTTGCAGCTCTGTCGCCACCGGCTGCTACATCAGCAAAAGTGCCAGCAGCTTCCATAAGTGCTTGAGCCTTCTCTGCGAAACCTGCTGGATCTTCCCAGATTACATCCAGCGCTTCTGTTTCAACGTCGAAGTCGCGAGTGTCTACTGCCGCGAATAAATCGGGAATCATCGGTGCAAGAGCTGCGATATTGCGCCCATTCTTTTCGGCAACAGCCGCGTCAAATGGTGCGCCGCGAGCCATGCCAGCGATAGGAACGAGGTTAAATAAGAGCAGTTTGAATACAGATTGGCGCGTTTCAGCGGCCCCTGCAGCTATCTGTGCTGGCGTAGGTGCATCTTGGGCTGACGCTGTGAAGAATGAGCCCGAAACAAGCATCGCTAAAGCAGAAATCAATACGAGTGCTTTTTTGATCATGTAGTTCTCCGATCCCTTGCGGGATATTTCTAGTTAAATTAATTCGATCAGCCGAATTGGTGCAATCCAGAGCACTAAAACTCGCCTTCTGCAAAACGGCAGTAGCAGACTATATTACAAGTGATTTGCAATTGTCACTGCTGCCTAGACAAATCTTCTAAGCAAATTCCTCTTTTAGTATAGCTGCTGAGTAAATGAGATCTAGGAGGCGGAAGTATGGGTGTTGCATGCCAGACACATCGTGCACGTAGCCACCCTTCGGCCCGGGTACACTGGTATAGTAGACGGATTTCATAAAGAGAGTCTAACGAGCAACTAAATTAGTTCGCAACTTCTTTCCAGACGAACAGGCGGGTGGCAAGAATAAACGCGATGACGAACCACACCGCAATGCCAATCAGGCTTGGTGCAATAGACAACAGACTCGCGCCGTTGTTAGCTATCTCACGCATGGCGGTGGAAACAAAGCTCAGTGGCAGTATCTTCGCGATGGGCTGGATTAGTTCTGGCATTGATTCTATGGGATAGAAAACGCCAGAAAGAAATATTTGCGGAAATATAACTATATTACCTACTGCCATTACCGCTTGTTGAGTCTTGGCTATGCTACCCAAACAGAAACCCAAGCAGAGGAAAATGAATGTCCCGAGCATGATGATGAAATAGAACGATGCGAAGTTGCCGACGATACTGACATCCAAGGCAAACACTGCAAAGAGTATTAGCACGCTAAGCTGTATCAGAATTATCGCCATTCTTGCGAGTACTATGGCAGTGATGAAATCACGCGGTTTGATTGGCGTGACGAAAAGTCGCTTCAATATTCCCTTGCGGCGATACTCAACGATATTAAAACCACTACCTGCAATGCTCAACTGCATAAGAGTAAATGCCATGAGACCGGGTAATAGAAAGTCGAGATAGCGTTGCGATCGTGCCTGCACATCTTCAACAGCGAGGCTAAACATCGGTTCGATATTTCTAAACTCGCGTTCAATCGAAATTAAGGTTTGTTCCAGTAAAGGCATAATGAGGCCAAGCTGTTGTACTTGTGCCGCATCTACTAATAACTGTAATTCTGCGCCATCGCTCTGTGCATCGAAACCTTCAGGGAGTATCAGCACCATTGTCTGATCGCCTTCCACTAATTCGGTGCGCAGCCCGGCTTCCTCTCCAAGAGTGACGTCAAACAATGGGTTGTCGATCAGCATCAGTGCAAAGTCAGTAGAAACTTCACTAGCTGAATTATTGACGATGCCAAGCTCTATCGGATCCATCTCGCCGTTGTTAGCAAAACCAAAGACCGTCATAAAAATAATGGGGAAAAATAAGCTGAAGAAAATCGATTGTCTGTCACGCAGAAAAATTTTCAAAAATACTTTAGCTAGATGTAATTGCAGTTTTGTCGGCATTAATCTCGCAACCCGTGGCCAGTAAGTGCAAGGAAAACATCTTCGATGTTTCCATGCAGAGGTGCTTGAGGGGGTTCAGGCGCATGTTTCAAAATTAGATTCTGAGGAGTATCTTCCGCGATCAACTTGCCATGATCCATGATCGCGATTCTCTCGCAAAGAGATTCGGCTTCTTCCATGTTGTGCGTAGTTAACACTATCGTCATGCCCGCGTTGTTTAGTTCGCGAACCAAATCCCACAGGTTGTGTTTAGCCTGTGGGTCTAAACCCGTGGTCGGCTCATCGAGAAATAATACCTTTGGACTATTGACCAGTGCGCAGGCAATAGAGAAGCGTTGCTTCTGGCCGCCGGAAAGATTGTCAGGTTTTGCTTGTGCCTTATCCAGCAAATTAACTTTGCCTAGCAATTCGTCTGTATCGACTGCGCACTCGTAGAGCGCCGCGAAAAGTGTAAGTAGTTCAGCGAGAGTCACATTGTCGAAGTATTCGTTGGCTTGTAATTGCACGCCAATAATTTCTTTAACTTTGTAGGGTTCTGCTGCGACATTGATGCCATCGATAAACGCAGTTCCGCCATCGATATCGTTGAGACCTTCTAGCATTTCTAGAGTGGTTGTCTTGCCGGCGCCATTGGGCCCGAGAATGCCAAAAATTTCCCCGGCTGCGATAGAGAGTGAAATACCATCGACGGCATAGAAGAACTCGGACTTATTGTCAGGGAGAGGATATTTCTTTGCGAGATCTTTTACTTCAATAATAGGCATGCGTTAGTCCTGCTGGCTGCCAAGTATCATACCCTAACTTATGGTCAATAAAACTACAGGTATTAGCAGCAACGGGCTAAATGCGCAGAGGGCACATAGAATGAACCTCGACCCAGGGGCCGAGGCAGATCGATTAGTAATGATATTGACGCTCGCGAGGTTTGATCGGCGCAAGGAAGAAGTAGAATATCCAAGCGAACCAAGACAGGCAGAACATAGCGAGCAACCAAGCGATTTTCTCATACCCTGTGGTCTTGTCCGAAGTTGCGATGATCCAGACCGGGAGAACCCAAATTGCCAAGACTGCCGCACCGCCCAATAGGGCAAAGCCAAAGGAAAGCAGGGGCAATACAGCCACTACACCAATGATGACTAATACGATGACTAGGAAATTCGACAATAGCTTCATAAATTACTCCTTGTGGCTCTGGCGCCTGATAAAAACGCTACTATTTAGCGATAGCCCTATTAGTATTGCGAATACTGTGCCAATTTTATTAATTAAATATAAACAATGACTTAGGTAATCTTAGGAGCAAATTTAGAGTCGGGTAGAGGGGAGAAATGACTAAAAATGGCGAATTTAACCAGCCTGCGCGGCATTTGTAGCTCGCGAGCTCACTAGGTCTCGCGTTTCCTACCTATAGCTTGATCCAATAGAGCTGTGAGTTGTTTGACTTCAGTTGTGCTCAAAGTCATTGGAATCATTTGATAACCGCTGAAGGATTTTGACGACAATTCAATGCCTACAGATTTTCTTGGTGAGTTATCTAACTTGTGAGCCTTCAATGACAGACACCCAAAGCCGGGCCCACTGCCAGGAACCTCAGCAATTGTTCTTTGGATACCTGCACCAAAAATCGCACCTTTAAAGCCGCCATGCTTAAGCATTTTCATGATGATTGAGCCGGCGACGAATAGGAACAAGATTACGAATAGATAGTCGAGATTTGATTCCATCTTTTTAAATGCCCCCTAGGCACATAACGCCCGCAGAACTAGATGCGCTTCTCTGAAACCCAGCCAAGCACACAGCATTTGTGTGTGTAATCAACTTCTCTGGACATGTTGAAGATTTTCAGTTCTTATAGTTTTTTCATCTTTCTAGCGTATGTGAAGGTCTAATAAAAATGAAAATATTTACTATGCGCCCATCATTTCAAGGCTATGCATATAGCCATATTGTTCAGTGGTATTACGATCGTGCGTGGAACACCATGACTGGTGCTAAGCGAGCAATTGTCGCTAGAACAGTAGACTTATACATCTCAGAAGTCGCTGAAGAACACCGTACAGTGCGTTTCAATATTCCTGAGAACACTGATGACGGCGATGAGTTTCTTGCCTGTAATAAGAAGAACATCAAAATCATTGATGACTTTTTTGCAGACAATGCCGTTCGCAGCAAGCACTTCCGAGATTGTCTCGAAATATTTGTTGCTCGTGCTATCGATGAAATATTCGAAACTGATTTGTGCGACGTTTTACAGCAGCGCATGTTTCCAGAGCAAGTAAGTCCCCAAACTCAAGAAGAACTAGACATGTTGCTGGCAGAGACTAATTCCTCTTACACTGATGCGGTGAATGAATGTGTGCGGGTTTTCAGAAATGGGCTAGGAGATGACAGTGACGAAGATCTAGAAATTCTTGAGAGCAAGTTGCTTACTGCGCGCTCCAAGTTAGATCGAAACGTAGGGGCTATTGAGTCGGAGTTAAATCGGCGTAAAGAGAAACAACGCTCGAAGTCTGATTAGTTCCAAACTCCTGCCTGTGTGTTTGTTCTAGCTTCAATGACTCCAAATTAGCAGCTAGTGATATCTCGAGCTAGGGCAGGAGGCGATCAGTAGCAATTGCAACGCCTGAACCCGGGATAAGCATGCTTCGTCGTTCCCTGAATCGCATTGCAGATTCCGTGTCTTCAGTAAAATTTCTAGTCTCTAGCCACGCGGAGTAGCTTGGATACCAGACTATTCTATTTAGATTAGAGTAATCAGCATTACTGCCCAATTCTCGAAATAATCCGATAACCCTTACTCCCCAATGGGGCTCCCAAGTTACCCAAGCTTCCTTGCTCAAACGAACTGCGTCACTGACGTCCGCCAGTTCATATTTTTCTTCACGGTGCACATAGAAGCCCTCCAAGCTTGGAACTTCCAACCCAGCGGGAAGATATATTGCTTCGAAGAGTCTGTTTGAAACTGTTGTCACTGAGCTTAATGATTGCAGCGTCTGGTTGAATACGTCTACTTGGCTAAGCGCAGAGTTCGGCCATGCCATCATAAGTCCTATCTGATTGTCAGCTAAACCTGCAAATGGCGCATCAACTGGTTTTTCCGCAGCTATCCAGATGGCATAAATGACCCCGCTACTAAGAGTAGGCTTGGCGAGTATTTCGCGTTGAATTAGCGCAATGAGTTCGGAGTTATCCAATTCTGTTTCTAGGATAGAATAACTAAAATTATGATCCAGCGATTCGTCTGATAGCTGGATTGTTTGCCCATAGACAGCAATGGGAAAAGACAAACCAACAATTATCAAAAACTGACGTAAGTATTTTATACCGAGAGAAAATTTCATTTTCATTCCCTGTTAAGTTTCACTGTTGGTGTGCTAATAATACGATCAATGCAAAACTAGTGCAGTGCCGCAATCTGCCAACCCAAATGACGCTTACTGTGCAGTGATATAGATCCCGAGTATGACCATTAAGATTAGTATCTTTGGTACATCTTGGGTCGTCTTTTTCTGTGTTGTTGAATTTTCCATGTAGTTAAGCCTACAAGGGAAGAATTCAAGATTATATGGGTTGGGTAAACCATATATATCGGTACAGCAATTTCGCTGCTAATTTCGGTGGTATTCACAAGAGCATCGATTCTTCTATTGAGAATACTACCAAATGCGGACGCGCTCATCGGGAGCTAGGTAAAGCAACTCTTCGGGCTGGACATCGAATGCTGCGTACCACTCATCGAAGTTTCTAACTACACCGTTCACACGGTATTGAGCAGGCGAATGAGGGTCAGAGGTTAGCATTTGAATTGCTGCATCCTCTCGATATTTGGC
>CAJXRP010000019.1 GCA_913060495.1 uncultured Gammaproteobacteria bacterium
TAACGTTATAGTCTTCAGCAATCTTGAAGGATGACATGTCAACAAAACTGGGGCCGCCACTACCGTATAGTACATCGTCGCCAGATTGGCCATAGATGGTGTCATTACCAGCGCCACCATAGGCGAGGTCGTGACCGTTTCCTGTCTTAATCAGGTCGTTACCGCCGAGGCCTGAAAAAATTTCATTTCCAACACCGCCATAAAGGGTGTCGTCTTCTTGCGTGCCAATCATTGGCTTAATCTGTGCGGGCATGTGAACTCCATACATATAGAAAGCGCTTTCAAAACAAATGAAAGTGCTTAGATAGTATTTTGGCAAAACATGAAAGTCGTTTTTCTCAGTGTTCGGCCAGCTAATTGTTGATGAAAATCTTCAGCTTTATACGTTGCAGGATTAGTGCCAAGGTGTTGCGAGAACATGAAAAACAAAAAACTCTTTTACCAACAAATAGTTAGTAACTTATCGGTCAATATCTCCCACAATAATTATTTGCATATCGCAATAATTTTTTGCATATTGCGAACATTGATTGCATTTTGCGAATTGAATAATGCATTTTGCGAGGGAGGGAAAGTTATCGATAGGATCATCAAAAAAGTGTTTTTTAGGGGTTCGCTTTAAGACTGAATAGGGAAGGAAGTAATTTTTTGGTAAATATATTCTTTTCAATTCCAGGCATTGAGGCGAGTAGGGGTGCTGAAGAGAGTGGCCGGTTGGCCGGGCGAGATGAAAAAATGAAGGTTGGTTTCAACTACCAACGATAGTTGAAACCAACACTTACTGCCCATTGATCATAGCTTCGAATAGATTCGGTGTTTTCTTCCCATGAGCGCCTTATTTCGACGCGTAGTTTTAGTCGCTTGCTTTCGCTCATGACTGGTTGCTCATAAGCAGTGGTAAGCTCGCAGCCTTCTCGTTGGCGTCCTATGTCGATGTCTTCTGAGTCTGGAGTTCGGGAAAATGCGTTTTTGCGACGCATGCATGTTCCCTCTAGATCTAGCGAGCGAGAGTTTCCAAATTGGTATTCGCTACTTAGATTGAGAGAGATCGCATCGGAATTGCTATAGCCGACACCATTGTCTTGTACTGAATAGCCAGAAAGAAAGGCTTCCACAGTCCAATTAGCTGTAATATCGCGTTGATGGGATAGGCCAAAACCGTTGAGGCTAAACTGCAATTCACTACCGCTGATATTACGCCCGTTAATATCGTCTATCATTCGGTTGTCGTAAGAGCGCTCGCGGGCATAGACATAGGCGCGGGAATAGGTGCCCTCCGTCTTATACCGTAGCGTAGGTTGAATAGACAATTCCGTATAGTCTAATGCTTCTAATCCTAGTTCTTCATAGTCGCTAATATAATCTCTGCGCTCAGCGGCCATAAAAATGCCTGTTGATAGTTGCGAGTTCCAGCGGAAGGTAAATTCCGCACTTGGTTTTAAGAAGTTATAGGAGAAGCGCTCACGTATGTCTTCTCCCCGGCTAGTCTGTAAGGGGGCCGATGTTCTCTGGTCTATATAGGCGGCTCGTTTGGTACCTGCATCCCCAGTGAATAATAAGCTAGCGGAGCGATCGCCAAATCGATATCGATTCACTAGTCGTCCTCGAAGCTTTACTAAAGTCGCGTCACCTTCGCTCACATCCAATAATTTGTCATGCCTGCCCTCGGCACTCAGCCGAAACTCGCGCTTTTTCGGAAGCTCGAATATTTCTTGATGATAAATACTAGCCCTTACCAGGCGCGAACCGGGTGCGTCATCGGACAGTTTGTAGGGGTTCGATTGATACTCATGCATAATTTCGAGATCTGCTGCTAGAGCGGCAGTTGTAGCGAAAGACGTGAGCGCAAAGATAATCTTCCCTACAGCATTCACGACTCTTCTCCTAGTGCGCTTACCAGTGACTCATAGAATGAAGCCTGTTTGAGGCTGTAGTAGGCTGGCACTTCCCAAATCAAGACCTTGGGTGGATGTAGAGAGAATTCTTTACTGCCGAGGAAAAGCAAAAGGGATTCGTCGAAACCGCCGCCGCTGGTAGCCATGTTCAATACATCAACTCCGAGGGCTTCGCGCAGATAGCCGTCGAAATTGAAGCTCTTTGCTCCGTTGCTGTTGCTTGTTCCAACTAGAACAACTTCTGGTTCGGCAGCGTCGGCAAATATATCGAGCTGCGGCTCGGTGTAGAAGACATTGAAGTCTTCCGCTGCGAATTCGCGTTTGCAGAGCTCTAGCGCCGCCTTTGAATAGCTCCCTTTGGTAGAGTCGGTCTGGATTATCGTTGTGTTGAATTCCATTGAGGCAACGTTATCCAGAATTTCTGCTTCTTCTAGAAGGCTGGCAACCAATCCTGCAGTAAGTTTGGCCCCCTCTGGTGTCCAGTGATGGTCACGAGAGAAGTAGAGCGCTTGTTCTTGGTCTCCATTGGTTAGTACTGTTAGTTCAGGTGCCATCAAGCCGACTGTGCGTAATCGGTTCAAATATAGGGAATAGTTCTTGGCAGCCAGGCTGTGAGTGAACTCTATATCGCCAAGCTTCTCCGGATGAACAATTCCGCGTGTAGGTAGGGGAACAATAACGAGTGTCGTACCTCTTTCCGCGAGCGCTGTGTTTAGTGCTCGCAGGCCGTTATATCCGGCACGATCGGGCCCAAATTCGGTAATCAAGTCGTGTTCTCTGAACAACCATCCTCCGTTCCCCATTTCGAGTTTCTGGAAGTTGCGCAGGTAGCCGCTGTCTGGAATTTCTTTCTCACAAAGCGTGGCCGCCAGGCTTGTGGAGGCCAGCCCGAGGAAAGAGAGTCCGGCTAGTAGTGCTGAGGTTCTAATTAGCGTTTTCATTTCGATTTCCCTACTCGGTGGTAAAATTGCTAGCAAGCGTATTTTCGCCACCACATACCATGAGGCTGGTTGTTTTTCCTCTGGCGAACGCGATGGGGTCGATGGCAATGCTGTTAGATTCGCCGCTTATCTGGAGTTCTACTCGAAGCGGGTTCAAAGATCTTTGTGCGCGCGATCTTGCAGGGATTGCCTCGAAAACACTGCGCTTACCGGCGACTGTAGCGACGTCTAGGTTCGACGATGTCTGCAGGTTGAATACTTCGAAGTTCGCTTTCATCGGATCGCGATTTAGCGGCGCCGCGATTTCGGAGGTCTGCTTTCCATCGACAATCACGGTATAGATTTCACCGCTAGTCAGCTTGTGTTGCCAGAGCCAGCCCTCTCCTTGCAGCACGCGTTCTCCCGCAGCTACAGGGCGAGTGCGTGAGATGGAGCACAGGCCGTCAGTTTTGAGTACTTCACCTTCGATGGTTGCCTTAATCGTTGCGTTATTTAGGCTAACCATTCGAATGAACGCGGCATTAGGTCCGGCCTTCTCGTAAAGGTCTTTGCCGTCCTGAAGTTCGGCATATACAGTGGTCGTAGAGACCATCAGCAATATTGTGCTCAGTGTAGATAGTTTCATTGTCTTTACCTTCAATTGTGTATTTGAGTAACCGCTAGGTGAATCGGGTTTCTCGCCGTTCTGCTTGGGTAGGGTTGTACTAGGTAGCGCTCGGGGATTTCCCAAACAACCATGCGTAGAGTCGGAAGTTCTGTTCGGTACTTGTCCAAAAATTCAAACATAGGCACCATTGGCCCTTGCCCTTCTGTAGCAAAATTAATCACATCCTCGTTAAGTGCGATCTTAAGAGAGCCATCGAAATTCCATCTTGGATTCGCGGAGTAGCTTGTGCCTACCAGCGCGATTGAAGGCAGGGGAATATCTGCGAAAAGATCCTGCGATGCGTCGTTGGCTACAACATCCCAACTGACTAGAGTTTCTTCCTGGGGAGCGATTGATGCGAACCAGGGGCTAAGCGGAATAAAGTTGACGAGATCCCCTTGTAAGCTGGCCTCCCTGATATCACCTATTGAGAATTGTTCTTCACTTTCCCTATTATTTG
Organism: uncultured Gammaproteobacteria bacterium; assembly: GCA_913060495.1. Classification (GTDB taxonomy): domain Bacteria; phylum Pseudomonadota; class Gammaproteobacteria; order Pseudomonadales; family Pseudohongiellaceae; genus UBA9145. Next base: position 3,943 of record CAJXRP010000019.1, read on the forward strand.
AAAAGCTACGCAGCCCCTCGGCTGCTATTGCTGCCGCTTCCGGTAACCAGTGGGTATCGGTTTTAAGGAAGAAGGTGCCGCCTGCTTCGGTAAAAGATTTGAGGACATCTACGTGAGCAATGTCGTGCAGTCTCAGATAGCCAATGAGCTCTGGGTAAAGAGATTGGTGTTCTGGGGTAGGTTCTGACGATGACCATTCTTCATGGACACGCACTTTGGAAGGCACGGGTACCACTACCAGTTGAACGCCTTGCTGCGATAGCTCCTCATTGACTAAGGAGATAGTCTTGAAGTTGTTGATGATGTTCTCTTCCGCGAATTCTGGTGTAAAAAATTCTTCACTAGAGAATAACCAGCCAGACTCACCAATGACGACACCCGGCTCGCCGGCATTGAAAACCACGTAGCGGAGCATTGCCCAGAAGTTGATGCCAAGCTCTCTAAGGGGCAGTGCTGTCTCGAAGCGTACCTCTAAAGTTTGCGCGGCTTTCCCTTGCAGGATTTCTGCTCTAGAAAGATTAAGGTTATCCGTGGCTGTGCCCATGAGTGACGCAATTCCCACGAAGGTAATTGCGGACACAAAAAGAGCAGACTTAGTGAATTCGTTCATGATAAATCCCTAGAATTGGAAGTAGAGAAAAGGTGAATGACTTTGCGCCGAAAGTTTAAGTATTGCCAAAGCGAATACCGGTGCTAACGCAACTTTTGACGTAGGAATGAGGTAGCTAAGATCGATTCGATCCTTCAGGCCGCGTACTACGATTACCACCCATGCGACTATCAGCATGGTTAATTGGAGGTTGCCAGCTACGGCCTGCATCGTAGAACTGAGTGCTATATCACTCACGTTGACGAGACCAGAGTAGACGGCAAGTGCAGATGACAAATTATCTGCCCGGAAGACCACCCACCCAATTGTCACCAGCAGCAGGGTGAACAGCCATCGAGTAATACTGAACGACTTAAGATCGACCTTTACACCCAGAAGACGTTCGATGGCGAGAATAAGTCCGTGATAAATCCCCCATACAAGGAAGGTCCAATTGGCGCCGTGCCATAGACCGCCTAGCACCATGGTGAGTAGCAGGTTTCTGTATGTCTTAATGACCCCGTGACGATTACCACCTAGGGGTAAATAGAGATAGTCTCGTAGCCAATTGCTTAGGCTTATGTGCCAGCGACGCCAGAACTCGGTAATCGATTGACTGATGTAGGGTTGATTAAAATTTTCTACGAAACGAAAACCGAGCATCAAGCCTAGGCCAATCGCCATATCGGCATAGCCCGAGAAATCGAAGTACAGCTGTGCGGTATAGGCCATCGTCGCCAGCCATGCATCGGCCATTGAGGGCTCACTCAATGAAAAGCCCGCATTCACAATCGGTGCAATGGTGTCGGCGATAACAACCTTCTTGATAAACCCAATCATGAAGCGGTCACAACCGGCTGCGAAATTTTTGACGCTGTGCTCGCGTTTCTCGAACTGCTCTGCGACGTCTTTGTAACGTAGTACGGGCCCTGCAATTAACTGCGGGAACAGAGCGATAAATGCTGCAAATTGAATAAAGCTGCGAGTCGGCGGTGTATCACCACGATAGACGTCAACCAGATAGCTGATCGCCTGAAAAATATAGAAGCTAATGCCAATCGGTAGGATTACATGAGTTACCAGCCACGGATCCGTGCCCAGTTGCTGCAGCGCAGTGTTCACTGTAGCTGCACCGAAATTTGCATACTTAAAGTAGGCTAGGGTCGAAAGATTTCCCAGTAGTCCTAATTGCAACCAACGTTTTGCCGTTTCCCGCGTCTCTTTAGACTGGTAAATCTTTTTTCCTAGAATGTAGTTAAAGAGGGTGACGACTGCGAATAGAGCAAGAAAGTCCACGCGCCACCAGGCATAGAAACAGTAGCTACCAAGTAGAATTGGCCAAGACCGATGACGCTCCGGCGTCGCATAGTAGACAGCCAAGAAGGTAGGCAAAAACAAAAACAAAAATATGTTGCTAGAGAAAATCATAGTTTCATAACCGTGTTGGTGAGCGAGCTTACTGGGTTGTATTGCAGCGATCATGCCAACAGCAAAAATTACCGACATAAGCCAAGTGCCACGTGGCTTTGCATCGAATCGATAGATGCACTTGGGTGTTGCCAATTTGCGAACCCATCGCTTTTTGCAACCAGCGCGTTTGCAATTTGCAATTCGAAATTGCGACTGAACTTGGGTATTTATTCGTTATTTGAAGAATGTTCATAGATATCAAGTGGCTGGAATATTTTTTGAAAGGTTGGCATTAAATCTGCAACGCGTTAGTCCCAAATAGAAATCTGGAGAGTAGATCCAGAGTTAATTGAGTCTATGAAGATAACGCGAGAAAAAGCATGCCAGCGCCTTCACCACCGAGTGAAGACTCCGCTCGCCGTTCATTTAAACGGAGGCGTCTATCAAGCAATTGATTGGAGTCTTGGTGGCCTGCGCGTAGGCGGTTGGAGTAATACTGATTCGATTTTGGTAGGGCAGATCGTGTCCTGCCAATTTCATCTACCGTTTCAGGGTTTCGATATTGGCCTCACAGTTGAGCTGGAGGTTTTGCGCATAGACAAAGAGCAGGCACAGTTGGCGGGTCAGTTTGTAGAACTGGGTGATCGCGAAAAAGAACTGATGCAGCACTTTATCGAACAGTTAATTCGCGGTGCCATGGTTCCTGTAGCAGACACGATTCTACGTATAGACTCCCCAGTGACACCGGTTTCGACCAAGCCAGATGCAAGTCCGGTTGATCAATTACCGAAGAGTCGTATTCCTGCAAAACTAATTGCGATGTCGGCTTTCTATTTGGTCGGTGGCCTCTTTCTTTTCTCCCTTGTAGCACTAACCGTCTATAACAACTTTTTCTCTCTGCGAGTAGAGACGGCAATGACTTCAAAGCCGGTTGAGCAAATTGTAGCCCTGCGCGACGGCCGGCTAATCAATGCTTCCGTGACCACAGATCAGTGGGTTAGAGAGGGTGATGAGCTATTTCAAATGTCATTGCCAGCGATAAACCGAGAGCTTGATGAGGCGGGAATCGAAGTTGAGAGAAATCGGCTTGAGCTAGAGGCGCTGCGTAAGAAATACGCTCTTGCTGCAGAGTTAAATGGATCACACCTTGCCCCAGAAGCTCGACGAATAGAGATTGATATAGACCATATGCAGCAGCAAGTAGCTATGGCTAATGAAAACCTACTCGCGCTGTATAGGCATAAGGATGAACTCAATTTGAATTCACCTGGAGAGGGCCGAGTAATAAGGATGTTTCGATTACCTGGCAGCCAAGTCCAGCGAGGGGAAATGCTCGCTTTGTTTGAGAGGAGTGGGAAAGCTACCGTTGTTGCCTATTTGAGTGAGGAAGAGGTGAAGGGAATCCGTATGGATCAGGTGGCGGAGGTTTCCTCATCGACCTACGATGCTCAGTGGCAGGGTATAGTGACTGAGATAATGCCTGCGCAAACGGGCATGGATTTTCCCTATAGCGCGGAGCGTGGTGTAGCGGTAAGGCTAGCGCTTGTATCTGGCAATGTTGATCCATCCGATGTCGTCAGTGGCTCTCCAGTTTCTGTCCAGTTTCATCACCCTCTGGTTATGCGCATGCAGCAGTTGATGGGTAGCGACGCGTTACAGACGGCAGCGATATGAAGGAGCGGAACTACAGTGCGATAGTCAGCGGTGAGGCGGTTATCGATAGTCCTTCCAAATGGAATAGGATAAACCTATTCCAGCTGTTCTGTTTTTCCGCGCTTTGCTTCCTAGGGTTGATTCACACCGAGAATGAACTTTGGGATCCCTCGACTCGCAGTTTTACCATAACGCTAGGCGTATTGGGCTTTTGGCGCTATGGCTGGTGGTTGAATCACTTCATTCGCGCAGAGCTCTACAGAAAACACCGTTTCCCCTCGATACGAAACAAAGCCGACGCCTTGTGGCAGGATGGCTGGAGGCCGCGACACGTACATTTCATGATGACCACCTTTCGTGAGCGCCGTGATACCACTGAGTTAGTTATCGCCAGCATCTGTAGGGAAGTTCGTGAAAGTGGCATTCCTACTACCCTGTGGCTAGGCTCGGGAGATTCCTATGATGAAGAGATCATCATGAATTACCTGCGTCAGCATGCCGAGGATATTCCATTAGAACTGGTGATCATACGACAGAATGTTTCTGGAAAGCGCATGGCAATAGGCTTGGTTCTTCGCGCGATGTCGCGCCGCGGAATCGACCTCGATGATCTCATTGTATTCATGGACGGTGATGCGGTGCTCGCCCCAGGGATACTTAGGGCCTGCTGTCCTTTGTTTGGTATTGATGCGGAGCTTCAAGCCGTAACTACAGACGAAGAGGTGATTTGTTACGGCCCTCAATGGATGCAGTCATGGCTAACTATGCGATTCGCACAACGCAGGATAGCGATGCAATCTCACGCGATGTCGAATAAGGTGCTTACGCTTACTGGACGTATGTCTGTGTTCAGGGCAAATCACCTTAGCCAGTACAATTTTATTCGCATGCTTGAAGCCGATTCGTTGGAGCATTGGTTGTGGGGGAAATTCCGCTTCCTGTCTGGAGATGATAAGAGCACTTGGTATTATATGCTCACGCAGGACGCGAAGATGCTGTACGTACCGGATGCCTTGGTCTACACCATCGAAGAAGTAGATGGCTCAGGTATTGAGCGCATGACGCAGAACTTTCGGCGCTGGTCTGGAAATATGCTGCGCAACGGAACACGCTGTCTGCAACTCGGGCCTAAGAAGGTAGGCTTCTTTATTTGGTGGTGCGTACTCGATCAAAGAATTGCCATGTGGACCATGTTGGTTAGCCCGATCATAGCTGTTAGTGTTGCGCTGCTAAGTGATTTCTCTTATCTGATAGGCTATCTAATCTGGATTGCCATTTCGAGGATGTTCCTCACGCTGTTTCTGTTCCGCTACAGCAAGACCGTGCATATGGAGTGGCCGTTTATCCTGTATTTTAATCAGCTACTAAACGCCTCAGTCAAAGTCTATTGCCTGGCACGCTTGTCTAAGCAACGTTGGACTAATCGTGGTAATCAATCCTCAGGCGGAGGGGACACCATGGCAGATAAGCTAAAAGACCTGATGGCATCCTGGGTAACAACTGTTTGGGTTACTACGTTAGTATTTTCAGTCTGGCTCTATGCCGGTCTTGTGGTGATCTAGGCCGCTCCCTTCTTAAAACCCCTCCTTGTTACACCGTTGATACGTAACAGATACGAAAGATGTTACGTAGGTGTTACGTGATTCTAGCGGGAATTTACTCTAAGGCATTGATATATAGAGGTATAGTTATGTTGGCATAAGCTCTGCAATATTGTTTGTAAGCATCTTGGCAGGCGGAGAAGGCTTCCAGAAGACGCTCACAATAATATTGCAAATGAGGTCGAGACTAATGAGCTTACAACTAGCAGCACAATGCGTAGATGACATACCAAACGCAAACTTGTTTGAGATGCCTGTAACTGAAAATCAATGCGTGCTTTTTCACGACATGGTCAGTGGCGACGAGAAAATGCTGAAGATCTTCGATGATATCGAAAGAATCGCTACGGCCAATGTCCCGATATTTGTTACTGGAGAAACGGGCACGGGTAAGGAGTTGGCAGCACGTGCTTGCCACGAACAGGGGTTTGATAGCAACAAGCCATACATTGCAGCGAATTGTGCAAACTTTTCCGAGCAGCTAATGGAGTCTCAGCTCTTCGGTCATAAGAAGGGAGCCTTTACAGATGCGTCAAGCGACCACGCTGGTTTGTTTGAATCTGCTGGTGAGGGCACGCTCTTCCTTGATGAGATTACAACACTTTCACTTCCGCTCCAGGCCAAACTGCTGCGAGTAATTCAAGAGCGCGAGTTCTCTCCTCTAGGGAGTCACAAACTAAAGCCTTTCAGAGCACGCATCGTAACGGCGTCGTCTACTTCGTTGGCAGATGCCGTGGTCAATGGCGACTTCCGCGAAGACCTTTACTATCGATTAGGTGTCGTAACAATCAGCCTACCGGCTCTACGTGATCGTGGACTTGATAAGCAGCTTCTGGCACAACATTTTATTCAGTGTTTGATTGAGCAAGAAATGAAAGGCCATGGCAAGGACGATTCTTTTTTAACTACCGATGCGTTGAATTTTGTTGAGACCTATCACTGGCCGGGCAATATAAGGCAGCTTAGAAACGTACTGCTTGGTGCCTTGGTGCTTCACAAGGGAGAGGGCATTACTGCCGCAGCGTTAAGTAATCAGATCAACGACTCTGTCGATAGAATGAGCGTTCAGCCTAGTAAAGTTACTTCTCAAAGCAATGTGACGCCAATCCGTCCAATAACAATTCAGCCTTTGTGGGTAACTGAGAAGGCAACGATCGAACAGGCAATCGAAATATGTGGTGGAAATATACCGCGTGCAGCAAGTCTGCTAGAAGTTAGCCCTTCAACTATCTATCGTAAACTACAAACCTGGGAGGCGGCGTAGCCGAATTCTTATGAGACAAGTACTATTTGATGCTAATTATCTGCAACAGTCAGAACAGCCAACGCATGATCTACTGAATGACTTAGGATTACCCTTTCGGCCAGCTCAGAAGGGACCACACCGCCAGATCCATCAATGGCTACAATCCTCTTGTCTCGGTCAAGAAAGTGCCGTATCAGTTTCAAAGTTCCAGGACCGCCTCCAATAACAATGCCGCCGATGCATCTTGTCGCAAGGACTTGATGCTTACTCTCTTGCGAAGAGACAACCAGTAAGATGTCGCAGTCCTGATGCTTTTGTTTGTATAGATCCTTTTCAATTACTCCCATCGTTGTGCCGCCGCTGGCCTTGGCGGATTGAAGCGCGTGATCAAATACTCCTGAAAGATTTCCCACGCCCACTCCATAGCCGAGCGCAACTAGTTTTTCCGCTACATCTTCTGCTAGGCAAGCCTGCTGTTCATTTATCTGCTTGGCAAATCCAAGCATTGCTACGTAGTCGATCGTTTTCATTTGTGTGCCTTCCGCGAAGTTGGTCTTGCTCTTTCTAATGCAAGCGCTGCGCCAATCTAGAGAGAGCGCTGGGGTATTGATAGGAAGTCGAGTGTATTGGCGGGTTGCAGCGCTAGTATCTTTCTATTTGCGAATCGAGAATTCCTGTTTGTCGCAATTTGCAATTCACTATGCAAATCGGAATGCGAAATGTCGTGTGTGCAGGGCGAGGAAATACAGCCGAGAATACGTTAACTAGTTGATATATATAAGCTAAGTGAATATTTTTCAGAGTTGGCACAAGCCGTGCAATCACTACATCAGTAAGTAAATTTAAACTCTACATTATGAGGATAGTGAAATGACTGACATGAAAGATCCACAGAACTACCAATTGACTTTGAGTGGAAATCTCGCTGAGGACTTAGGTTCAATTACCGCTGAAGAGTTCAATATGCTACGTGAAACTCGCAAACCTGCGGCTGGTCGACTACCGATCTTGACTCTGGCGACTAACAACAACAAGCCGACGCTAAGTATTCTTGGTTTAGGTTATGTAGGCGCGGTTTCATCGGCGTGCTTTAGTGACTTGGGTTTTCCCGTAATAGGAGTCGATCCTGATATGGAAAAAGTTGATTGCATTAACCGTGGGTCTTCGCCGATAGTAGAGAAAGACCTTTCTGAGCTTCTGTATTCAGGTCGAGAAAAGAACAAGTTGGAGGCTACCAACGACACTGTTGCGGCCGTTCTAAATAGTGATGTAACTCTTATAAGCGTTGGTACGCCCAGCGATGCGGATGGGGGTTGTGATCTAAAGTATCTTCGTCAAGCTTGTCAGCAACTCGGTGAGGCGCTGAGCATGAAGTCAGGATATCACCTGGTAGTTGTACGCAGCACTATTCCACCGAGCACTACGCGCAATGAACTTGTGCCAATCATCGAACAGTATTCTGGCAAGCTAGCTGGTAAAGATTTCGGCGTTTGTTTCAACCCCGAATTTCTTCGCGAAAGTACTGCCGTGGAAGACTTTTATCATCCGCCGATTACGGTTCTTGGAGCTATCGACAAGCGGAGTCTTGAGTACTCAACGAAGTTGTATGAAGACGTTCATGCGGAAGTTATTGGTACCAGCCTGGAAGCAGCTGAATTCGTTAAATACGTCGACAATACTTGGCACGCGCTGAAGGTCACATTCGGGAACGAGGTTGGACGCCTCTGTAAGGCTGCGAATGTAGATAGCCACGATGTTATGAACATCTTTCTGAAAGACACAAAGTTGAATATCTCGCCCTATTACCTTAAGCCTGGTTTCGCCTACGGCGGTTCCTGCTTGCCGAAGGATGCACGAGGCATCGTTCACCTTGCGAAGACCCTAAATGTAGATCTTCCAGTGATGAACAAGATTGAAGAAAGCAATGATAGCCACATTCGTCATGCAGTAGAAATCATCGATGACCTTTCTGTTAAAAACGTTGGTCTGGTGGGAATTACATTCAAGGCTGGAACAGATGACCTTCGCGAGAGTCCAGCGATAGAATTGATCAAGAGACTTCTCTACAAAGGCTATCGCGTCAATTTTTTCGATCCATGTATCACCTCATCGACGATTCTCGATAGAGATCCCGAATGGAATAGCAGATTGCAGACTTGTTTTCTGGAGTCAGAAGAAGAATTGCTGAGCTCCAGCGAAGCCTTGGTTGTGACTCATTCCCAAGAATATGCGATCGAGCTAGTCGAGAAAGCGACGTCTGATATGCATGTGCTCGATGTAGTTCGCTTGCCCGAAGGTCTGAACTGCAAAGCTAACTATCAAGGCATCGGTTGGTAGGTTGAAACAGATGAATATCATCATTCTTAATAGTGAAGAGGAAGTAGCGGCGAGAGGTGCGGATCTTGTATCGCACCAGCTCGCCTCAAAGCCTGATTCGGTGCTCGGACTTTCAGCTGGCGTCAATTCGATAAAAATGTATCGAGAACTGGTAGATAGATATAGACAAGGTGATACGAGTTTTGCCCACGCTAGAACTTTCAGTTTGGATGAATATTTGGGCTTGAAGAGAATCGATCCCCGAAGCTATAGCTACTATTTGCAAACTCGATTTTTTAACCAGATAGACATTAACTTGAGTAATACCCATTCATTGAACTGTGCGATCGACGCCGGCATGGAGAGCCTTGGATTCGACTATGAAGACAAGATTGATACCAATGGCGGAATTGACCTCCAAGTCTTGGGCCTAGGAATTGACGGTCACATAGGATTCAACGACCCAGGCAGTACTTTCGCTTCTCGAACTAGGGTGGTGAAGTTAACTGAGAGTGCACTGAAGCGCATACCGCGGGCTCACCGTAGCATGGGGCTGGCAGCAACAATGGGTCTGCGAACAATTAGAGAAGCAAAACACATTGTATTGCTTGCATCAGGCTCTCATAAGGCAGCGGCTATCCGAAAAGCGCTGGAAGGGGAGATGAGCGTTCTTTGTCCAGCTTCATGTTTGCAGATGCACAGCAATGTAACGGTGCTTATAGATGAAGCCGCGGCACGCGAATTAAAACTAAAGGCAAACTATAAGGCTCAACATCAAGATCGACTCCGTCTTCTGAATACTACGGAAACTCGAGAAAGTGAAGAGCCCCAGATTATTGAAGAACAGGATATCAGAGCCATCTATCCCCGTGCTGCAGTAGTGCACTGAGACATTGGATTTGGTATCTCAATTTGTAAAAACCGCAACATTATCCTCGAATAGAGGCATGAAAGGAGATTGGAAAATGAATGAATCAGGTCGAATATTGGATGCGTACAAGAAAATAAAGGCTAGTCCTTTCTCAGCATCAGGTAAGAGAACCAAGATGCTGGTAGGCAACTATATCATTGAGCAATTAGATGAGAACGGCAATCTGGAACTGGTTACTGCTTCCGTGCCGGATGAGATCTTGTAAAAAATCAATATCAAAAAAAAATTAGTTAAGGAGTAATGTGATGTTGTCACCTGTGATTTTAGCTGGCGGAGTTGGTTCTAGACTGTGGCCCCTGTCCAGAAGTCTTTCACCCAAACAGTTCATAGAACTGCCGGGAGAAACCAACTCTCTCTTTCAGCAAACACTGCAGCGCTTGCATGGATTGAATAATTCAACGAGCCCAATAGTGCTCTGTAATGAAGAGCATCGATTTATGGCGCAGCGCCAACTAGTAGATGAAGGCATCAATGATGCCGTTCTGATGCTTGAACCTGTTGGGCGCAATACTGCGCCCGCTGTAGCTATGGCTGCATTAAGGGCTATGGAGAAAGATGAAGATGCTGTCCTGCTTGTGCTGCCAGCTGATCATGCGATTGGGAACTTGCCCGCATTTCATCGCGCAATTGATGAGGGCTATGAATTAGCTCTGGATGGCAAGCTAGTCACATTCGGCATAGTTCCAGATTTTCCTGAAACAGGTTACGGCTATATAAAGAAAGCGGAGAAACTGGCCATTGGGGAAGCCCACCAGGTGGCGGAATTCGTTGAAAAGCCAGACACGACAACAGCTCTAGATTACTTGGCCACCGGGAACTACCTGTGGAACAGCGGTATGTTCATGTTTTCAGCCAAGACGTATATGGATGAACTTTTGGCCGCTGCGCCAGATATCGCAGTTAGCTGCCGCCTGACTTTCTCGGAAACGAATCCGACGGCCAGTGTTATACAAATACCCAAAGAAAGCTTTTCAAAAGTTCGAGCTGATTCAATCGACTATGCGGTTATGGAGAAGACGATCAACGCAACCGTCATTCCTTTGAAGGCAAACTGGAGTGACCTTGGTGCCTGGGACGCGCTGTGGGAGGCGAACGAGAAAGACGACTCTGGCAATATTGCTTCTGGCGATGTCATTATTGAAGGCAGTAGTAATAGCTATGTTCATTCCGGCTCGAGACTTGTTGCCGCGGTAGGTATGGAAAATGCCATCATTATAGAAACTGCTGATGCTGTATTGGTGGCAGATAGATCGAAAGCGCAGTCTGTGAAACTGATTATGGAGAGTCTAGAGTCCTCTAAGAGGGAGGAGGCAGAGAACCAAAAACTAGTTCATCGGCCGTGGGGTACCTATGAATCAATTTCTAAAGCAGACGGGCACCAAGTGAAACATATTGTGGTAAACCCTGGAGGAAAATTATCGCTTCAAATGCATCACTATAGAGCTGAACATTGGACTGTAATTAAGGGGACGGGCCTTATAACGTGTGGGGAGAAGGAGTTTTCTTTGAGTGAGAACGAGTCTACGTTCATTCCTAAGGGGAGTGTTCATCGGCTAACGAATGCGGGCCAAACTCCCGTAGAGCTCATCGAGGTGCAAGTTGGTGATTACCTCGGCGAGGACGATATCGTGCGATTCGAAGACATCTACGGGAGGGTTGCCTAGAATGTGGCCGGCCGACGGCCATGATTTCTCTCGAAGAGACTATTTTCACTCGCATTAACTTAACGATATATCAGAGTGGTGAGGCAGTCATTGAGTTCCAAGCAGCATTTTATCTTCTCTTGCTTTCTCTCATATCGATGGGCAAACTAATCTGAAATCAAGCGCCTTTGTTTGGTTGGTTCGAAGCGGTGATCGTGCCTTGGTGTTTTTGAACGAGCCCATGGCCGACATACAGGCCGAGCCCAGTTCCTTTGCCGACATCCAATTGAGGCAGTATCGCTCTGTGAAAAAATTCAGTTTGATCTCATCATTACTGATCAAAGAATGCCAATGATGACGGGAATCGAATTTGCCTCTAAGGTTAGGGTGCAGCAGCCTGGCGCTCGCATCGTGCTAATCAGCGGCTATAGTGACCATGCTTCAGTTATCGAAGCGTTTAATAGCGAAACTATACATAGATTCGTCTTCAAGCCTTGGAGTAATGAGGATTTTTTGGAAATTGTTCAGGAGCAGCTTGAAGTTGAGAATGAGGGTATCTGGGTGCGTAATGGTGCTGACTTTCTCAAGGACGATTCTTAAGGATGCTACTGAAATATTTCTATGATGTGTTAATTCTCATTAGCCCATGTAATTTGTGCCTGGCTAATTTTACTTAGTTGGATTTCTTTTTCGACTATATTGAGGATATCTTCGTTGTTCCAAGGCTTCGGTATAAACTTTTGAATACTCCCGTTTTCAAGTGCTTTATCTGCCTTGTCAGTATCGATGTAACCACTTATCAATAACATATGTACATTGGGTTGCATCGCCTTCGCTAGTGCCGCAAATTCAGTTCCATTCATGATAGGCATCATTTGATCAGTAATTATTAGGTCAAAAATCCGCCTACTGCACAGAGCAAGAGCAGCATTGGGGTCAGGACAAATGCTTACATCGTACAGTTTTAATCGAAGCATTCTTGCTAAAGAACTTGCGACGAGTGCGTCGTCTTCCACTATGAGAATAGATTTGGGAGTAGAGTGAATCATAAGTTTTCCTATTAACTATAATTAGTCACGAACTATAGTCGCACTATTTGTGCCAACTTCTGACTTCTACCGCTCGAGTGTGATCTGTACCAATTTTTCCACTACGCAGTCAGTAATGCCTAGCTATCTGAAGCCCCATTTTTTTCTGGAGCAGCGAATTATGCGTATAACGTGTATAGGGGAGTGTTGGATTACGTAACAAGAGCGTATCAAAGACGTAACAAAAACATCTAGGAATAAATAGGATGGATAAGCAGCGGGCTAGTACGAGGAAAAGCCGCGGAAATAAGGGGTGAAACAGAGTCTTGCTAATAGGGGAGCAGCCCGCCTAAGATGGCAAGGCTGCTGAAGGTTGCTATTGTTATGGATGAATTAATCTGAAGGGAGTGCGAAAACCCATAACGTGGCACCCGATGGAGGATTGTTTATACCCGCAGCGCGTTCCATGTTATTGGCTAAGAAACTGCCTGAGTTTGTCGCTACGGCAACATACTGTTTTCCGTCTACTCTGTAGGTGATTGGGTAGGAGCTGGGGGAATTGTCCAGTCGCTGTTGCCATAGCACAGAGCCGTCTTCTTGATCGACTGCCCTGAAATAACGGTCAACCGATCCGCTAAATAATATGCCGCTATCAGTAGTGAGATTGCCACTGGCCGGTGGTGCGAATTGTCTCTTTGTCCAAAGCACTTCTCTGGTTTCAAGGTCGATGGCTTTTACCATTCCCCATAGGCCGTCACTAGACGCATCGGGGTATTTCTGCCAGCGCTGTCCGGTGAGGTTGTTTATGCAGGTATCCTGCATGGGAATGTACAGTATGCCAGTAGCTGGATTGTACGAAGAAGACTGCATATTGCGTGCGCCCAGTGCGTTGGGGCAGATGCCGTTCAGTGAGAGGCCATCCAGCACTGCCCCAGGCTCTGGCACTGCTTGCTGAGTTAGTGTTTTCTCGCCAGTTCGCGGGTCTATTTCTGCAATGACATTTTGCATGTCTAGATCTATGGAAAATAGGTAGTCGCCAGTGGCAGCATCCACTGCTTCGAAGATCGCTTCCTTGCCGCCAGTGACAATGGCTTTGCGCATTACTCCTTCTACAGGCAGATTAATTATCTGTCGTTCATAAGCCCAATCGTGGTCGAGTTGATCGTTAGGCATATGTTGATAGTGCCAAACCAATTCTCCAGTATCGGCATTCAATGCAATAGTTGAATTGGTATACAGCGCATCGTTTGTTACACCGGCTGCATCACTTCTTACTCTCAGTGAGTTTGTGTCATAGGTAGGAGCGGGGCCGAAGTAAAGTAGATTTAGTTCTGGATCATAACTGCCCGGATTCCACACTGAGCCACCGGTGCGTTCGTCCAGTGACAGATTATTCCAAGTGTTGCCACCGGGTTCGTCTGGTCGCGCGATAGTATAGAAGCGCCAGTCTTCTTGGCCAGATTCGAGATCGATTGCCACAATAAAATTACCGCCAGCCACAGAAGTCTGGCCTGTCATTCCAATAATGGCTCTGCCGTTGACTACCATAGGTGCAGACTTTATCTGGAAGTCAGTTTCTCCTGACGTGTCGATTTCATGGTCCCAGACTAATCTGCCAGTTTTTGCATCTAACGCCAGAAGGTGAACATCTGAGGTAGGGACAATAATTTTATCATCGTAGATTGCGACACCTTTCTTTGAACTCGGTGCTACACCATTAGTGAGCTCGCGCTGATAGCTCCACAATAGATCGCCGTTTGCCGCATCGAATGCTTGTACTACATCGCCATTGCTATAAGCAAAGAGAACGCCATCATGCACAAGTGGAGTCATCATGTTTGCGCCAGAGGGTAGCGACCAGGTCCAAATAGCTTCCAGATCTGCAGCGTTGTTCTTATTGATTTGTGTAAGTGGGCTATGACCTAGGTTTTCATGGGTGCGTCGCCAGATCAGCCAATCATCAGCTGGGGGCTCTAAGAGCATCGCATCGGTGACTGGAGTTAGGCTATTTAGTCGACTTACCGGAACCAAGGGTCCCTTCGTGTCATAACTTGGGTCTCGTGGATTCAATGCGGTAGGCACCAAGGCTTGAGCAGGAATCGTGAGTCCTTGCAGATCTGTCATTGCTAGCGGTAAAGGAGTGGTGCCGGCTTCTACGCCATTGCGTTGCAGCATAAAGGCGAGAAGCTGGTTGTAAACTTGTTCATCGAGTCCGCCCGGTTGTGTAGGAGGCATGCGCTGTAGGTTGGTAGCCAGATCAGACACAGGCCTATCGCCCCATCGACGGCTAAAGAAGTTGCCACTGAGGGCTGGTACAAATCCGAAGCCTTCTAAATTATAGCCGTGGCAAACAGCGCACTGTTCCTCATAAGCTATCTCTCCCTGTGCTGCTTGTTCTGCGGTATATCCACCAGGGGTTTGGGCAAGGACAGGGGAATCAAATAGAACAAAGAAACCTGTGGCCAGCAGGCCAAGTATCAGGAACTTTGCTAGAGGGTTGGCTCGGTAATTCAATTGGGGTTCTATCACGGGTAAGTACCTTCTAAGTAGCGGAGCTCAGCAAGTATTTGGGATTGTTCAGTTTTACACATTTGGCGGCTAAAAGGGTATGGAAGGGCTAAAAATAAATCCCCAGACCGCTTTTTGAATAGCTGCGATTTCTCTTACTGGGCTATTTTAGCTTCAGTAGATAGGCCGCCTAGGGCTAGTCGCTAGGGCTATATTCCAGCTTCTTCTCTTTGGAGTAAAATACTACCCCTCGGCCCTTCAACAACTCAAGCTGTCCGTCTACTTCCCTCAGCTCAATCCATTTCTCTTCGCCTTGAGAGGCGCCGGTTTGTTCGATCTCTTCCAGTTCATCAAGGAATGAATCCTCCAGAAAATCGAGTTCGGCTTTAAGGGATTCGCGATTCGCGATTTTAGTATCGTCATGGTTTGCGGGTGCTTTGGAGCGAGTGATATCTACATAAGCTCTTTGCCAGCTTGGCACATCGGATTGCCAGATTTTCATTCCATTGATATCAGTTTCTTTCATCTGGATTCGTGCAAAGTTTGCGCTCATGCCTCTCGCGTCTACAGCGGTCATTCTTGCGTGTTCAAATTGCGCTTCATTAGCATTCGCGCCATAGAAAATCATACCAATGGCCTTGGTGCGTGTGAAAATGATTTCTCCAAGATTCGAGTAGGCAGCAATTGCAAAATCCATATGTGCTGCGCCAAAATTAGCTTGCTCAGATATATCACTACCCACTAGATGAGCGCCTCTTAGATTTGTGCGTCCATCTTTGTGTAGATTAATCTCCCGGTCTTTGTCTCTTTCTGATCTTTCATCGTAGCCGGAATGTAGATCCAGTCCTCTAAGGTCAAGACGAGACAGATTCAGGGAATGGTAAATTCCAAACCTATCCATGTAAGAGAAATAACGATTCAGGCTGTTGTCTTCAAGTGCATTTTTCAGTTGGGCGGGCACACTTAGTACTTCATCTGGGCCCAGTTGTTTCTTAATAGAGTTCAGCTTTTCAATTTTATTATTAAAGCTCTCGACTACATTTTTTATTTGGCTCTTGCTGGGCAGAGATTCCGGCTCTGGGTTTTCACGCCTTAATGTTTCGAGGGTTCTTGCGGCAGAAAGAAAAACCTCCTCTGCTTGATCGCTGAGGGACTTGGAATTTTTAGTGTAGTTAAAGGAGACCACTCGATTGCTAAATACATCTGCGGCTTCAACATCTCTAACCCAATTGTCAGCGCTGCTCGAACCCCCAAAGTCGTGCAGAATGTCTACATAGAGGCTCTTCGCTAGCTGCAGTTTAGTTCTCTCATCATGATATTGTTTTGCTTCTCTGGCATAGTCTGGTGATCCCAAAACAAATTCAATCAGCGCAAGCAAGCCTTCGATGGTTCCAAAATTTTCCTCGCCTATGCTCTCGAATCGATCAAGCTCGCAGCTGTAAATCTTCTTGCGCGGATCATTTGTCTCATCAAGTATTCTGAACAATTGGGCTAGGTTTTTTCTTCTTTGTAGAGGCAGTACGAAGTAGGCTTTTGCTTGTTCTATCTCAGCCCTTATTTCTGCTTTTATACTGGGAGCTAAAGTTTCTACCTGCTTTCTTTGATGGATTTCACTGGCCTCATGCACAAGTATGAGATAAAGAAAATCCTCAACTGATTCCTGTCCCCGCCCACCTTTGGCGTATAGGCCTTCGAGTATCTGTCGCATGGTGCGCTGATTGTTTTTTCTTTCATCCTCTCCATCGCGCAGATGTAGAACAAATTCTTCCCCTGCACCTTTCCTCTGAATTTTGGATACACCAGCACAGGTGATCATATTCTTGGACCAGACAACCCTGTGGCGATCTTTGGATGGATCGAAGAAGTGGTCGTGAATGATAGATTCCTGATCGAGTCGGGAGTGAAGGTGTTGGTTTTCTTTCAAACGGCCCATTACTGTTTTCACAAGTGCAGAATTCAACCAAGCCTTGGGTGCTGGAGGATTGCTCTTCAGATCGTCAAGCGTGCCAGTGGCGCCCGCTCTAGCGCCAACAAAATTTGTAGCACAGTTAATCGATTCGTCAGTAAGGCGGGAGCAATTTGATTGGGCTGCAGAATTATGTGATTGCATTGGTAGTGGTGAATCGAATGAGTGAAGTTCGGGCCGGTATAATAAATGAGGTTAGGGCTAGAATACAGCAGTTGTGGACCACGTAAACCAAAGAGACGAAGGAATTTCTGGCGGGGTCAATATCACTCCAATCTCCCTTCTTTTTGGTGGTGCTGGATTCTTTTTCAGTGACCGATGTAATACTATCCCGTCTCGAATTCGACTCTTTTCATACAATGCGTGTCGATAGATAGAAGCAGTCTGAAATTTTCAATTTTACATCTAGGAATACGATGAAGAAGCTCGACCAAAGCCAGCGGTATCTTTTTGACGATCACCCTATACGCGGACAATACGTCTCACTAGATCAATCCTGGCAAGAGATTGCCCAGCAAGGAGAATTGCAGGGCAGGGGGTTAAGCTTGCTAGGGGAAGCATTGGTAGTTGTGTCCCTCTTAGTGGACACCCTTAAAATTGATGGCAGCATTACTCTTCAAATTCGCGGTAAAGGGCCGCTGGAGCTGCTGGTTGTCGAAGCGAGTTCAGAACATAAAATCCGAGGCACCGCTCGCCAGAGTGGCGATATCGATGATGAGATGGATCTTCAGCAGGTGTTTGGCAGTGAATATTTGGTAATCACGATTAAGACTGATGGTGCCGAGCCCCATCAAGGAATAGCGCCATTGAGTGGTGTAAAGCTGTCAGATGCCCTAGAACACTATTTCGCCACATCAGAACAGCTGCCCACTCGCTTCTGGTTAGCCTGTGACGAGAAGAATGCCAGCGGCATGTTGATTCAGAAACTACCGGGCAAATTGAAAGACGATGATGCATGGGATCGGGTATTGCATTTGGCTTCCACCGTCACCGATGAAGAATTACAAAGAATACCTTTAGGCGACCTCTTGCACCGTCTTTTCAATGAAGAAACTTTGAGGCTCTTCGACCCGTCCTCTATCAAATTTTCTTGCAGCTGCTCTCGGGAACGCACTGCGGGGATGTTGCTTTCTCTGGGTAAGGCCGAGGCAGATCAGATCCTCGAAGATGAAGGAGAGATATCTGTAAACTGTGAATTTTGTAATTCGAATTATTCGTTTGATCAAATAGATATTGAGCAGATATTTGGCGAAGGCGGAATAACATCCCCGAGTACAACGACGCATTAACAGCTAGAAGTATCAGCCCCATCGAGTAGGATGAGTTTTTCGTTTCGTGGACTGTAAAATGCATCTGTGAGGATACCCACATTCCTTAATCCAGCGTAGGAATTAAATCTGTTGCTCATTTCATGCCTTTCAATATCCATCCCAATGTACTGCCTACCCTGCTAGACTGCTGTGGTCGATAGGAATAATAGACTGCTGAGGATTTGATGAAGGACTTACTGCAGGAGTTAAAAAAACGTACCGTGTTTGACGTAGTGGTAATCTATGTCGTGACGGCTTGGGTGTTGATTCAAGTTGCAGATGTGGTGCTGCCAACTTTCGGAGCTCCAGGATGGGTTAACCAGACTATTATTTTCCTATCTGCTCTCGGCTTGCCTTTGGTAGTCACTCTGAGAATATTTTTCGATAGGACTCGTGGCCAGTTTTTAACTAAAGGACATGTTGAAGGGAAGTCTTCAATTTCCCTTGGGTCTCGAGATGAGGCTAACAAACCTTCTATCGCTGTACTCTCCTTTGAAAATCTGTCCAAAGATGAAGATAAGAATTTTTTAGCAGAAGGTATTACGGAGGACGTTACTACAGGCTTGTCTTTTAATCCTCATCTTTCTGTTATGTCGCGTCATGCGACACTAATCTATAAGAATAATCCTAGCGACCTACGTGATGTGGGTAAAGCTCTTGGCTCCAGATACCTCCTCGAAGGCAGCATTCGCCCAGTGGGTGATAGGATTCGTGTATCGGTGCAGCTGATCGAGTCAGCTTCTGGAACGCATCTGTGGGCGGGAAAGTACGACCGTACAATGGACAAAATGCTAGAAGAACAGGACGAAGTTGTCGCAGAAATTGTCGGAGCGCTAGATGCCCAAATTTCAACGGCAGAGATCAATCGCGTATCTGATCGGCCAACCGACAATCTTGGTGCCTGGGACTTACTTCAAAAAACTGGACTGTGGACGTTTACACCCACAAAAGAAGGCTTTGAAAACTCCCAAAAACTATCACGTATGGCGATTGAAAAAGATCCTAATTACGCCTTAGCCCACGCCACCTTAGCGTTCGCTCTGCGTGGGCAGGCTATTAACGGATTTACTGAAGATATAGCAGCAGCATTTGAAGAGTCTACTAAACACGCCATACTAGCAATCGCATTGGCACCAAATGATCCTGTTTGTCTTCGCTGGGTGGGCTGTGCACATGTCTACGGTACCGAAATTGAAAGTGGCATTCACTATTTGCGACGTTCTTTGGAAAAGTCACCTAACGACGGCATTACATTAATGCATCTGGCGTTGGGGCTTGGCATCTCTGGACAATTTGATGAGGCCTACGAATGTCTCGACCGTGCGGGCCGAGTTGCGCCTTCAGGAGGCCTTTCCATTGGCTATGCCTGGTATCAGGCATTGATACTTACTTGGGAAGGGCGTTACGCTCAAGCGGAAGAGCGTATCAAGAATTTTCTATTACACGTGCCAAAATATGGTGGTGCCCACATGTTTCTGGGTCTAGTTTATGCTCGGCAAGGGAAGTTGGAAATGGCAAAGAACTCGATCGAGAAGGGTATTGCCCTGTCTCCAACTATTGATTTCAGCAAGCCGCCACTTTTCTTGACCTCTGTTCGAGCGGCAGAAGAGGAAATTAGAACAAAAGATTTGCTGAAAAAGGTATGGCCTTACCAAGAGTGATAGTAAACGGGCCGGGGTAATAATCCAGAAAAATTGAAAACTAAGGTTCAAAGAGGTGGAACACTTTGTCTGCAGAGTAAAGCCTCCATTTATGCTGGGTCAGAATTCTTTTTTAGTGCTCGATACAATACTATTTTGTCATTAATCCAGCTCTGTTTCTGGTCAGATCGCAACGATGCATTAACAGATTGTAGTGTAAGTCCCGCCGAATATGGCGGGGCTACTGAATTTTGATTTCTAGGAGCGCGAATAGTCTAGAATAATAACGACATCGCCTTCTTGGAGGTGTCTGTCCTCTTCAGCCGAAGGTGGACTCATTATAAAATGCCAATCGAAATCATCTGAAGAATTGAGGTATTTTTCTTTGCTATTGACTTGAGTATTCCTACCGGAAATATTGAATGGCCATTGATTCTTGAGCCAAAAATAATTTGCTTTGTGCCAGGTCTTTTTTCTGTAAATAGCTTGGAAATTGTGACTGCTACCTTTGGGAAGAATTCCTAAGACACGCCCATCCTTATGCCATGTATTGAGTGCTGTAGAAAACTTTTTCCCTATGAGTGGGTGATGGGAATTCCCATCTTTACCTAAGTGCAATTTCGTTGAGCGTAGGCATACATCATCATCCATTGATAACATTGCAGATAGCATGGCAGAGACCTTCCCGCCGCCGCTTACTAAGCGTGCGAGTAAACGTTCTACAAGTAATGAACTTGGAACGACCGTGTCAATCTTGGCGTCTTTGGAGAGTTGACGACTAGTTGTGCGATTAACTTCGGCAGTAATATAGGGTTGGTTTCCGCCACTATTCTCAATTGCAGATCTTATGAAGCTAGCACGCAAGATGGTGTCTGAATCAGCACGTGTCGCCAGTCGTGTGTGTTCCTCTTGATTTTGGGATTGAGGAATAGATGAGAGCAAAAGAACATGACTCCACTCGGCGCTTTCAAGTTGAGTTTCAATGGCGTCTTCGAGATCACCATCAGTTAAAGAGTCGGTCGCAATTATGCTAGATGTATACGTTGCTGTGGTCGCTGCATTTCTAACGACGGTTTCTCCTATATACTGAGCAATAGATTCTGCTTGTTCCTTGTGGCCAACTATAAGGATAGATACATTGCTTCGTAAGGGTTTAACAATTGAATCTGTACTTTCTGAAAAGGTGACTTTTGGATCTTCGCTCTCAAGTGTCCGTAAAACCTTTTTCATTTTGAATGATTTGGGATTAAAGGCAGCACAAATTACATAATCATCGTCTTTATCTAGTGTTCTTGTGTGTAGTTCCGCAATGGAATTCAATGAGTCTAGCTGCAGATGGCTGTCGAATCTCGGGGCGAAAACAGACCCATTCTTGGCCTCAATATTTGGACATATGCCGATAATAGAGATCCCATAGGGCTGTAACGAATTAGACAATTCGGCGACGGTTTCAGTCTTCGAATTTCTTGGTAGTCTATTCTTTAGTTCGCTAACAGGTTTGGAGTACCACTCGAAATGATCATCTGGAGATAGAGCATCCAACACGAAATCTAAAACATAACTATCAAAACAACCAATTGTTAATACTTGGCGTGCTATGAGTCTCGGGTCGACTATGTTATCGACATGGCGTTTTATAAATTCGCGATCTCCTTTGTCCACGGATAACTCAGCGAAGACAGCTATTTGCTGCTTATACTGCTCAATCGCCAGCGCAGTAAGTAGTCCAGTATTGTCTTTCCCAAAGCTTTTTGAACTCTCCGATAGAACTAGTGCGCTATCGGCTCGTCCCGCCTCAGCTCTTTCCAGCTCACTCCGATGGGAGGCATCTCCGCGATAGAATCGCACTCTTTTCTTGTTGAATTTGTAAAACTCAATGGGGCGATCTGCATCGGGATTAGCAACGATATTTAGCATGCCCTCAAAGGGCGAGTCTGGGCACGTCAAAGTATAGATTAGGCCTGGCGCCCTATCGTTCCAGCCACACAGTAGTAGAGTGCCTTTGCTGCGTGGCTTTCCAAGAAAAGGCCAGCTCCATAGGAAATCTTTCGCAATGCGCCATATCCCCCGAAATTCGCCGCCTCGCTCATGGCTGAGTCGTCTGAGCCGTATTCGATCCCAAGCTTTTGCTATCAGATACAAAGGATAGGCGACTCCTGCCATTGCGAAGAACCCAACTACAAGCTGCGATAGGCGTGAACTCGGAAAGACATTGTCTTCGTATCCAGAAGAGATGAAAGTGAACATCCAAAGCAGGGTGCGATCTAAGCTTAGCCCGGAAATTTGGTCATCTGCATTCTGCGTGGCGGCGATAGCTGCATCCCAATCGCGAATTAATGTCACTACGAGCATAAATACGAAGACCCAGACTGAGAGGATGAAGAGAATGTCTAGAAATTCTTGAAGTACAAGATTAGTGACACCCCGACGCTGTTTCTCGCCCAATCGATTGTATTCCATACTTGAGCTCAGCCGTCTATGCACAAAATAGATGGCAATGATAAATAGAGCTATCAGGAGGAATTGACTAGGAGGGATGCCGCCACCTAACATTTCCAATTCAAATAGTGCCTTCTCAGCACCTTTGTGAAAGGGGGCAGGTTTTTTGAGAATATTCTCTCGTATAGGGGAGAGCTCCTTCTCTAGCAGCATTAGACTGCTCCAGTCTTCATTCAGTGCCATTGTCAAATCGGATACTAACTCCTCATCTGCAGATGCTGTAGTTACCAGATAAGTGATGAGCGCTGGCATTGCTGTTATATGGGTTTCGCCCCAATAGGCGGGAGGGGACAGCTTCTGATAGTAGGGGTGATCAGTAGCCATGGCATCTATAATCACTTCGGGGATTTGGATTTGCTGCCGCTGATAGTTTCCTGAGCAAGCTGCAGGCACTTGGACATTGCTTGGATGTGAAATTACTTCTTCTGCGATAATCTCCCCTGATATGACATAGGCATCAATGATGTCGCAGGCCAGCATTCTGTCTCCGCGCACACTCTCGCCGATTTTGAGTGAATCATCTTCAAGATCACCTCGCTCTGGATTAATGAAATCCAGAATTTCATCGCTGTAATAAAGACCTGTTAAGTCTTCGGGGCCCAGTACAATGCCTTCATCAAAGAGCCAGTCTTTGCGGATGCTATTGTCAATATTTTCATTCTGAAATCGAGGGTCTCTATTCAATATTTCAGCACCGTAAATGGCATTTACACCTCGCAAATAAATTCTTTTCTTTAGCGATGCTAGATGAACACTCTCAGCTGTGGGAAGATCTACTGATAGAGGATGGTGCTCCGAAGCTTTAAGATTCTTCAGTCTTTCTACTAGTTGCTCTTGCGATACTCTAAGGCTATCTAAGGTGGGAACCTCTGTGACGGATTCCTGGTCAAGGGATAGATTTTTGGCTGTTACAAACTGTACAAGCCCGTTGTAGAGCGGCATTACAACGCGAAGATCGTCAAATGCTTGATACTTGCCATCCATTTGTTCTTCAAAATAGATGTCACATTTCTCCTGAATTTCCGGATCGGTTGAGAAATAGGAACCCGGCCCTATTTGTTGGTAGGGACAGTATGTCTGGGCTGCGCCAGCTACAAAAAAATTCTGCGCCAGTGCAAAATCGTTGTCCTGCGAAGTTTGGCAAATTACATTGGAAGGCGATGCTTGGCCATCAAGTTCTTCACCTGTTTCATCGACTGCTTTCTGCATGCCTAAACGCGTAAGGTTCTTCTTGCTACCTCCATCCTGACACATCGAGGTGAAATTGAATTTTGATAGCAGTGGGCAGCCTTCTTGGAAAATCACACAATCGGTTTGTTGTCCTTTGTCGTTAGATACTATGTTGCTTCTAAGCGTTCTGGCGCGCGTGTTAAGTAATTGAATAAGTTCATTGTAGGGGCCGCCCTTTGAGCCCCCGTGAATGTTAATAGTTTTATGGGTCTCATAAACCAATAAGTTTTTTTCAAGCAGGACTCGTTCTGCGCCTTCGTGAAAAGGGGCGGGTGGCTGTGCAACATTGGTCCTAATCTCTGCAAGCACATCCGAACGTTTCTCCTGGTCCGAGCGGGCCTTAAATGCTGCCGTTAAGTTGTCCCATTCGGCTTCCAGTGCTGCAGTCACTTCATAAACTAAAGTGGGGTCTGCAGAAGCCGTAGTTACAAGATGCGTGATGAGGCCGGGCACGGCAATGATATGTGAGTCATTCCATGACTCTGGAGGAGGCAGTTTCTGATAGTAGGGAAATTCAGCAGCTATAGAATCGATAATAACTTCGGGAATTTGGATTTGCTGCCGTTGATAGGTTCCTGCGCAAGCGGAAGGCACTTGGACACCGCTTGGGTGTGAGATGTCTTCTTCTGAGATAATTTCTCCTGATATGACATAGGCATCGATAATGCCGCAGGCTAGCATTCTGTCTCCGCGCACGCTTTGGCCGATACTGAGTGAAGTATCTGTGCGCCCTGGATTAATGAAGTTCAGTATTTCTTCGTTGTATGGAAGTTTTTCTAAGTCTCCTTGATCTAGTACAATGCTTTCATCAAAGCCCCAGTCTTTAGGTGAGTTATTGTCGCGATATTCGTTTTGAAATATAGGGTCTCTGGCTAATATTTCAGATCCATATGCTCTATTGCTGCCTTGTAAATATATCCTCTTCTTTAATAACTCCAATAACTCCAATAACTCCACCGTAGCCGGCAATTCATTCTCTGTTGTTCGCAGTTGATCTATTAGTGTCTGAATTGCCTGTGGTTTTTTGTAAAGATCTCTTAGGCTAGTGCGCTCTTCAATGGATGAATTTGTACTAGCAGTTACAAATTGCACTACGCCGCTATAGAGTGGTAATACAACACGTAAGTCTTCAAATTTTTCATACTTACCATCCATCTGTTCCTCGTAGAACGCATCACATTGTTGTTTTGCGTCTGTAACAACGAATGGAAATGATGAAGTGAATTGGAAGTAGAGAAAGTCTGGTCCAGGTCTATTGAATGAAGGAGGGCAGTATGATTGTGATGCGCCAGCTATAAAGTAATTCTGAACTATAGCAAAGTCATTGTCGTGAAATTCGGCAATGGTGTCAGTGTCAGATTCCTGAAATTTTGTGCAAGCTGGGTCAAGTTCCGATTCGGGGGAACCTCCTTTGGTTTTCATGCCTAACCGTAAAAGGTTGTTTTTGCTGTTTCCGTTATTACAGATCGGGACAAAATTAAATTTCGCAATAAGAGGGCACCCCTCACTAGACTCTTCGCAGAGGAGCTCGGTTTCTCCAAAAGGGTTGTTACTTCCTAAGTTTCTCGTAGTATTGGAGCGAGTATTTAGCGTATCGATCAGTCTATTGTAAGTTCCGTGCGCCCCTCCGCCGTGAATGCGAATATCAACAATCTTCTTGTCTATATCGTTATCCGAGTAGGCAGTAATTGTCAGTAATGCAGCAGCCGTGAGAAAAGCTAGTCGGTAGTTGTGGAGTATTTTTTGGAGACACTTCATAGCCCGCGTTCCTATTATATTTTTTGTGGAAATATCGGGGGTAGAAAACTTTGTAGTGACACACCATTGATGATAATGGCAAGAAATATAGAATAGGATCAAATTCTAGCAAAGTCCATGATTTGTTCGCTAGGGGATGCTGATTACCCGATCAGGCGCAGTAATTGAAGGGTGTTAGTGCCGTTTTTTAGGATCTGTCGGTGATTGGGTCTTCCTCGTACCAGGCGCGCAAGAGTTCATGCTGGGGTTTTTGAATGAATTCCTTTTTAAGCTCTGCGATGCCTTTCTGGTGAAGTCCGAGGGCAAGAAGGTCGATGAATTTATCAACTTCGAAATAGGAAGTATGAATTAGTTCTTCCCAAGTTAGGGATTTGCTCAAATCTGAGCGCAGGTCCATGGCTCCTTTTCCCACAGTACTCTTGCTTTTTTCAGTCGTGGTGTTCGTCATTCCTAGAATTTCTCTAACTTTTACTAGTGTCCTTATTGCGCTATTTGAGCTGTGCTCGCTGAGAGGTTCCGCTACGACATCTGGCATCGTCCTAAACATGGGAGAGAAGCTTGGCGGGTAGGCCTCAATTCTAATGACGTCTTCTTGAGCTACATCGTCACCCCAAACATTTTCTCTGACAGATGACCAAACCGCCTTGTTTATCCACTTGGAAATGGGTTTTCCTAGATAGAGGGCGAATGATTTTAGAACAAATCCTAGTCCAACAATAAAGCCGAGTAGGAGCGCGGCATACAAGCCTCCTTCTAGGAGGAAAGGGAAAGGCAAAAATTTGCTTAGCTGTCCCCAACTAAAGGTGTCTAAGGGGCTGAATCGCCAAGCGATAAGTATTAGAAACTGAACGACCGGTATTAGTGGAAGTAGGAATTTCGGTTTAACAATTTCTTCATTAACATCTTTGATGTTTGAAAGGGCGCTAACTGCCTCATCTTGGGGATGGCAGTGGCCTACCCAACTGTCCGAAAAATGCTCAGCTACTGCTTTTTTCTGTTTTTCAGTTATCCAGGAAAGACTGGCCTTCGATTTCGCCTTACTCTTATAATTCTCTAAAATAAGGAATATGGCATGTGTGAGAGGCCAAGGCAGGATATAGAGTGATGTTATTAAAGTGTTATCAACGACTCCTAACCAATTTATATCAAAATATGGAAGCAACAGAAGCATTGGAGTGAACAGGGAGGTGGTCGCTGAGATTACATAAAGCCATAGTTGCCAACCGCTAAGTCGCTGCCACAGATATTTGTTTCTCATATATTCGAGAAAAGGTGTTCCGACGGTACTCCAGCATTTCAGTCTTTCCAGTGGTTGATTATTATCTACCGATTGCAATAACGCGCTATAGGCAACTGACCCTCCATGGCTGTGGCAAATGAGGTAATAATCTTTTTCTGCAGCGTCGTATGACTTTAATAGTTCATAGAGCCGCCTTCCGGCCTCCCTTCGGCTTGCCTCGCTGTTTGGGCCTCCCTCCCAAAGAAAGGGGCGTATCTCAATGCGCTTCGGATCGAGTTCTAGGCGCTCTTCCAGCTTTTCTAGAAATTTGCTTCCTTGCAGCCACCAAGAATCTTCCTCCTCGGTTGGTTCGCCCACGCCTGTACCGTGGATGGTAACCAATACGATTTCATTTTCAGCTTCAGATTGCATGCTGTCTTTAGCCGGCGGGTTACTCTCGATATCTTTTGTCATTATTCTTCTTAGGGATATTTCTCTTGAAAGTACAAAAGTACAGAATATGCTATTGGTTAACTTGATGTCTAAAGACGCTAATTAGGACACTATAGCAAACCACATATGCATAAAGTTAAAAATTAAACAAAGTGGACTGATTTATATCTTAATGCCCTGTGAAGTATGGGGTCAAACATGCTTCTAGGTCATATAGTTGTATACTGCGCCTATGAAAGATAGCTAAGCGAATTTAACACCACAAAATGCGTGGGTAACGTGGTGCGAAAATAATGTGGAACTGTATAGAGCTGGAACGATCAGTTCGAGATTGTCATAAAGCGGTTTTTCTTAAGCATGATAGTAAGTTCACAATTCTTGAATCGAGTGTTAGATTCAAACATGGTAATAATCCCTATTTTTCGGCGATCTCTTAATCAGCATTTTGGAGCCAAATGAAAGACGACTCAACAACAATTGTTCCCGATCTAGCCAATTTTGACGCGCATGCACCGGCCTTCATTAGTGATCCTTATCCGACGTACAAATGGTTTCGTGAAAACGAACCTGTTTTCTGGGTTGAAAAAGATTACCAGAGTTTTTGGGTCTTTCGTCACGAGGACGTAAAGCAGGTTTTAGATACACCGGATATTTGGGTGAAAGAAGTTGGGTCGGAGTCGGAGCCCCAAAATGGTGCGCTAACAAAAAGTCTTTTTGCATCTGATGGCGAACGGCATGAAAAACTTCGTGGACTGTTGGCTCCGCTTTTAAAGGAATCTATAGTTGACCTGAATTCTACTATTTTTTCCATAGCAGAGAGCTTAGTGCCAGCTGCGAAACCTGGCGATGATTTCAATCTCATAGCAGAATTTGCTCAGCCATTGCCGTCACATACACTTGCCCATGTGCTTGGTGTAAAACATGAATCCTGGGAAAAAATAGAGCAGCTCGTTGAAAAAGTAATTCTTGCTAACGATCCGGCTAGAGGCAAGTTGGCTAGAGGTGTTGGCGGAGGGGCGATGCTTTCGATGCGCCTAGGTGCGTTGGTAGCAGCCATTGCCGAAGAGTACGACGTACTTGGTGTAGCTTTACATGCGCTACTCGAAGTGCCAGATCAACTGCTTCCAGGAAAGATGATCTCGCTGATGGTGGATCTCGTCGAGAAATCGAAGGGTACTGACGTTGATTTTACAATCAGAGACGTTTCGGCAAACTCAATGTCTCTTTCCTTGGCGGGATACTTTACTACTACTCACGTTATGGGGACTGGTTTGGTTAATTTGCTCAATCACCCGCAAAGCCTAGCTGCAGTACGCAGCGCCTTTGAGGAAAACTCTAGTTCAGACATTATGCCGGGGGTTGTGAATGAGATGCTGCGCTATGATGCGCCGATTCATGTGATTGATCGATTCGCAAACGAAGATACTCAGCTGGGTGGAGTCATGATAAAAAAGGGGCAGAAGATTGCTGCGGTAGTAGGCTCGGCGAATAGAGATGCAGAAGTATTTGAAAACCCTGATAGCTTTAATATATCTAGGGATACGACTGGGCTCCTTTCCTTCGGTCATGGAATTCACCAATGTTTAGGGGCGCAGATGCTGAGGCAAGAGCTGCCCATTGCATTGGAATGCCTGCTTACTCGATTCCCCCCATTTGAAATTGAAGACAATCCCATATGGCAAACGGATCCTTATTTTAGAGGTTATACAGATTTGAAATTGCGCTTTAAATAGCGGGGATGATTGGGCTGGAGTATGTCTAGATAGCATGAATATACTTGTGGCAATATTAATTTTCTAATCGAAGCTACCTTTGTCAAAAATCAAGGTAAGCTGCGAGCTTAGGGCAACAATACAGGCCGCAGAGATAGAAAGTCGCAATACAAATACAAGATCAGGCGTAAAGGATTCCATCGAATACAGAATGGGTTAAGAGCGCTGACTGTTAAGCAGGTACAACGAAATACGGCAGAGAGGATGTGGAAATGGACGTCAAAAAAGCAATAGATTCAATTGTGGGCGCAGCAGAGAGTGCTATAGGAAATGTTGATGGTCTTGAATTAGATATAGAAAAAGCAGTGGATCTAATTGTTGGTGATGACGAGGGTGTTGTTGTAGCCTCACTCCCCCAGAAAAACAACTCCAAGCAAAAACTAATACGCATGGCCGATGTGAAGGTTCGGCAGGCAATTCTAAAATTTAAAGTTTTTGATGATGATCCCTCAAAATCTGAGGCGGAAAGGTTTCTACTGCCCCTGTCGGATATGGGTCCAGAGCTTCTCTTGAGAGAATTGAACATATTGCGGCCGTGGGTCGAAGGCCAGATAGAAAATAGACTCGCATTGTTGGCCAATGAGGCACTGTGGAAGTCTATTCAGCGCTTGCCAGGTAAGTCGCCGCATATAGAACATATGTCGAGTGCACTGAAGGAAGTGCATGGATCTGCTAAATATAAAGAGAATTCTGTCTCGGACAATGTGTTGGGTATGTTCAGCAAGATGGGAACTCCCGCTACGAAGAGTGTCATGAGCGAGGTCGATTTTGATGAATTCGAATCGCTTGCTTCCTACGGCAATTCCTATGCAATCCTTGATTCGCCAGATATTTCTGGCAAGTGGCAGGACGACAAGGTATTTGCTTCACAGCGATTAGCTGGATTGAATCCTATGGCTATTCAAAGGGTGACTCTGGATAGTGATGAGCCGGGAGTAGGTGTCTCTTGGAATAGACTAAGCGCCAAGCTCTCTAGCCGTATAGATGAAGAGACGTTGGCGTATTTTGGTCTCGATATACACTTGAAGGAGGCGGTGAGGCAAAAGCGACTATATGTCTGTGACTATGAGGCTCTCGTAGGTATCAAGCCGGATGTAAAAGCGCCAGGTGTTAAACAAGAGAAAATTCTGGCGCCGATAGCACTTTACATAAAATCTGATAATTATTCCGGACTGCAGCTATTCGCAATTCAATTAGACCAGTCAGTGGATTCAGATGCGCTGCTTGCGAAGGACAAGAATAAGCCTGGCAGGATAAATAGTTGGATAATGGCAAAAATGATAGTTCAGGTTTCTGATGTGAACTACAACCAAAGCGTCAATCATCTCCTTGAGACACATTTGATCGAAGATGCGATGGCAACTTCTACTCGTCGACAACTCCATGTCGAACATCCACTTCGCGTGTTGCTTACGCAGCATTTTACAGCACTGCTGACTATTAATAAGGCTGGCGAGAAGTTGCTATTAAGTGATGCAGGTTTGATTCAACAAATTCTTGAGACTGGTCTTAGTGGCTCGCTGCAGCTAATGAAGGAGCGCTACGATACTTGGTCGTTTGAGGATCTTGATTTTCCGGCTCGCCTAGGCCTGAGAGGAGTTGATGATGCCGCAGCTCTTCCTTATTTCCCCTATCGGGATGATGGACTATTGCTCTGGGATGTTTTGGGGCGCTATGTGGATGCCTATATTCGCAATTATTATGAGTCTGACGCGGATGTGTTGGAAGACTACGAACTTCAGGCTTGGGCTTTGGAACTGTCAGAGAAAGTTAAAGGGTTTAGCTCAAAAATAGAGAGTATCGGTGACTTGCAAACGATACTGCACCGCATAATTTGGACGGCTGGGCCACAGCACGCAGCCGTCAATTTTCCTCAGATAGAATATTTTGGTTTTGTGCCTAACTACCCAACGGCGTTCTACACCGCTCCACCCGAAAATTTATCTAGTGCAGTAGTATCGAATGAGGAATTGCTTAAGTTCCTGCCGCCATCAGATAAAGTGGCTGCACAGATTGAAGTTGCCATTGCGCTATCAGGCTATCATTATGATTCTTTGCTAGACTATTCAGAGAAGCTGGAGCCAGGTGCGCGCGAAATATGCGAGCAATACTATACAGAGTTGCGCGACTCAACCACGAAGGAAATTGTAAAGCGAAATAGAGATCGTGAAGAGCAGCGTGGTTTACTAGCATATAGCTATTTTCTGCCGGAGAATGTGCCGAATAGTACGAGTGTTTAAAATTTATGGCATTACCTATTAGTATCGATTTAATTGTAAATACCGCGGAAATCGTGGGTGGAGTAGCTGTTATAGCCTCTCTGCTTTTCGTTGCGCGCCAGATGCACGAGAATAATAAAAGCGCACGTGAATCTAACTATATCCAAGTAATGCAACACAACAAAGATATGGGAAGACTTATAGGTAGCGATGTAAAAATGGCGAATCTTTATCGTCGTGGATGTGATGGTTTTGTTGAATTGAATGCAGATGAACGCTGGCAGTTTGGGTCTTTAATGATGGCGATGTTCTGTGATTTTAACCAGCAGCACACACTATACAATCAGCAACGTTTGGATCAGCAATTTTGGAATGCGATCGAACATAATATGAACTTCTATCTAGATCGTAGAGGTGTAAGAGACTGGTGGCGCTCTCAGCCTTTCCAGTTCGATCTGAGCTTCGTTGAATATGTCGATGCTTATTTGGAAGCCCATAATTATCATGAAAAAGATCAGGCCGCGCTAGAGCCCGAACTTGCATCTAAAGATTAAAAAGATACATACACGGTAATGTTCTTCGCTAAGCTCGGTTACCTTAATTGAGATGCTTGTCATCTCTGTCTCTTTTTTCACGCACCAACTAGATCGCCTGGAAGGTGTTTGATATCCAAATAGAAAGTATCCAAGGGTGATTCTACATCATCGGATAGATCGCTAGGGCTAGAACCGGCCGCATTCCCAATATGCATAATGCCCATGTGCATAAGTGCGTCAGCAATAAGTTCACTACAAAAATAGTGCGATGTAATGGCATGGCTGTGAGAGATCTTATCTTGAGCTGTGTGATCAATATTATCTTGTGCGGCTTCTATCGTTTTCTCAATAATTTGTTTTAGCTCGCCGTCAGGTAATTTACTAATTACATCGCCTCTGACTTCGCTCTTTATTTTTGCAACTGTATATTCGGTGAATTGCTCATTTTCTAGTTCGCGAGCAACAAAGTGTCCGGCAGCTACCAAGTGCTCAGCAGGATATACCGAGTTGCGAATATTTTGGTTCAAGGCAAAAGCCTTCAGTTTGTTAACGTCCGCTTTGCCAGCTTGCGCCGGGTCTAATTGTCTAATGCCAAATGCAGAGTATTCTTTACTCTTGGCATAGTCTTCCATGCGCTGATCAAAATTTACCAACATTACGCCTGCTTTCTCAGAACCGGCTTTACCGTTATGTCCGATATCTTTGCCAGGCGTGACAGAGCTCTCGAACAGCAATAGTTCATGGTCTGAATATCCAATGTCATCGCCTTTGATAATCATGGCGCAATGGGACCAAGAGCCACCTGTTATATCTCGGATAAGCACGCTATCCGCCGCTATGCCCTGGAAGAATACCAGGTCGCCTGATTTCAATTCATGCCTTAAGCTGGCAAGATTCGCTGTATTTTTAGCAGTCATTTTTTTCCCTATCAGATAGTTTCTTTATAGGTTTTACCAAATTCTTTTCGAGCAATATGATAAATCTCGGTCTAGTTTAACGGACAGATCAATAAATCCCCATTTTTGGCTAGAACTAATTTATTCCAAGATGCGATGAAGTTGAAATTGTGTTGTTTGTCGAACATTCTAAGAAATTCATCGTTCAGTGTTTTGGCGATTACTTCACCAATTAGGGAGTAATGTGAATATTCTTGCCAAGTTTCTTTAAGAATATGTGCAGTCTGTGTAATGGAGCCGAACTAACAGATGTTGCTTTCTTTGGGTAAGCTCGAGGCAGATCAAATTCTCGAAGATGAAGGGGAGATATCGATAAATTGCGAGTTTTCTAATTCGAGCAACTGGTTTGATCAGATAGCCAGTGAGCAGGTATTTGGTGCAGGCGGGATCGCAGCGCCTAGCGCGATAACCCACAAATAAGATGGGATATTTTGTCAGAGTAGTGCTGTAATAGCAGTAAACTGCTTAATGACAAGCCTAGTTACGCTATATATTTCTTAGTAACCCCCTCTTTCTGGTATTCTAGGCTTATCTGTAGATAAATTTAGGGATTTTTTTTTGGGCTGTGTAAACCATCCAAATGCCCCTGTTGCTGCAACTTGCAAAAGTTGCAGCGCTACGCTTTGTGGCATCTGTACCAAATTCCTAGACTCGGGAGAGTATTGTGAATTATGTGCGTCGCTGGCAGAGGCTACTGCCTTTCGAAAGACTCGTGAGCGTAATGAGGAAGAGCGCAATGTAGTGATGGCTCAGACCACCACAGCTCGAATTACAGAAGAAGAAGACAGGGAAAAGGCGCGCAGCAAGGATGGCTTGTATATCCGGGGCGGTATTGGCATTGCCTCACTGATGCTCTTTGTTTCCATTGGCTTGTATGCTTTTCCCGATCTAACAAAATCAGACGCGCAGTTAGCAGAGGAGCAGAGCATTACGCTTCTGACGCAGTGTCGAGAGGTTTTTCAGGCTATTGGTATCATGCTCTCTGAAGGAGAAACTCCAGACAGTACGCAAAGCTGCCCGGGCACAAATATTCCAAATATCATTAGCCGACGAGGAGATACAATTACTGTGTCGCATCCCAATCCTCGTCAGTTTGGATTGGTTGAACTGTATGTTACTAGTGACTCACATCGCGTTGTGATGGAAGGGCTGGGTCAAGGATGATTAGTGTAAAAGCATTTCAGCAAGGCTTTACCCTAATCGAATTGCTTGTCGTCACAGCTATCATTGGCATATTGACCATGGTCGCGCTTCCAGCCTATGAGTTGTATACCCAGTCAGCAAGGTTCACCGAAGCCGTGATAGCAGCGGGTGTCTATCAGAACGCAGTGGTCGTAGCCGCTAACGCTCAACGATTTAGTTCCCTTGTTGATATTAACGAGGGAACTCTTGGCGTTCAGGATTTTCAGCCTAGAGATGCTAATTCTCACGGGATTCATGTGCATGATGGCTCGATAATTCTAACCTGGAAGAATGACGGTTCGCTGCTAGATGGCGTGACCTATAGCCTTACGGCAGATACCGTTACACCACCCATCACGTGGTCTGTTGGTGGCACTTGTACATTCAGAGGCTTTTGTTAGCGATCAAGTTCTACAAAAAAAGGCCGTACTTAGCGGTTAGTCCTCTTAAATAGGCGTGGATTTTTTTCAATAAAGCTATCTATCCACTGTTCCAAGAAAGAATCACGCTCGCGTGTATTTAGGAATCCCCATCCTAGGATTGAAACGACTAAGGCCCCAATACCGTCAACGATGAGATCCCACATCGTGTCGACGAGCCCGCTCTTTTGCATGTTCGTTCCAAGAATCTGATCCCCAGTGAATTCAAATATTTCCCAAATAGCTCCCATTCCCATGGCGAAAAGAAACGCAAAAAAGGCGATGAATTTTGGATGAAGGTCTAGTTCGACGTCTTCCTTCTCATTGAGCACATACACAAGGAGGAAGCCGAGTATTCCAAGTAGGAATCCGGAACCGGTGTGCAGGACAATATCCCACCACCAAAATCGAGCGTAGTAGCCTTGAACTTCGCCGAGGAACAATGACAGATAAACGAAAATCACTGCTAGTGTTTCAAACTCAGGAGGAATCTTAACCTGAAAGCGTTGGCCTAAAAGAACAGGTAGGAATGTGATGCAAAGAATGATGGCGACTTCTATTGCCGCTTGATAGCGAGCTTGCAACAGCAAAAGGCCGATACCAAGAGCCAAGATTAATTTGAGAAAATAGGACACTCTTCTGTGAGCCAGATAATTCAGGGCATCTGTTGGGAAGTTTGAAGGCGACATGTGATTGTTAGTATGGGCTAATAATATACTTTCAACAAGAACCCCAAATGAGGTGCTCCGCGCACTGCTATTTGAGTGTGATACAGTTGGATTTTGTACTAATACTCTATTTTAGCCGGGTTACACCATGCTTTCATACATTCAGGAAAATGAGAATCTACTGCTTATTCTAGGCATTGTGTCCGTGGTTAGCTTTCTAGCAACGCTAGTTATCATTCCCTGGATACTGCTTAGAATTCCAGCCGACTATTTTTCTAAACCTAGGCGTGTCTCACTGGTGTCGAGCGACTCACACCCGTCTCTTAAAATAGTAGTGTTCATTGCGAAGAATTTGATTGGAATTACCGTCGCACTATTGGGAATAGCGATGCTAGTTTTGCCGGGGCAGGGGTTACTAACTATCTTAATCGGTGTGATGCTGATCGACTTTCCTGGCAAGTATAGGTTTCAGCGATGGCTGATTTCTCGAGAGCCTGTACTCAGGTCGGCAAATTGGTTGCGCGAAAAAGGCGATAAAAAGCCTTTGGTGGTGTGAAGAGGAATTCGCAAATTTGGTTTTGGAAAGGTAGACGGAGCAGGAGCTAGGAATTTTATAGCCTAGCCCCACACTCTTGTTAAGTAGCTCACCGCTATGATCAATGAATGCTAGAAGCGATAACCTAGCGAGATCATATATACCCAAGGGTCTATATCGACGTCTGCAGTTACTTTGCCTAAAGCCGAGTTGAAACTCGCATCCGTATCGATATCAATCTTCCACATAGATGCGTTCAGCATCCAGTTCTCAGTAAGATTCCAATCTACTCCCGCTCGGTAGGCCAGGCCATAAGAGTCATCTAAGTCTAGGCTACTAGCTCCTAGCTCATTTCGAGCTTGGCTAGAGAGTGATTTTTCGAAGAAAGTCGTGTAGTTAACCCCAAGGCCCACATAAGGGCGGATCGCTGAACCAGAATTCCCCAAAAAATAATTGAAGGTTAGGGTAGGTGGAAGCTGATCGGTAGTGCCAAGGTTTCTGGTAGCAAAGCCGTACTGGTCTAACCCTGCAGCCGTAAGGTCGTGTTCAAAAGGGGTGGCCGCAAGAACTTCAGCGCCAATATTATCTGTAAGCATATAAACAAAATTTAGGCCGACCTGAGTGCTGTCTCCCACTCCGGCTTTAGTGGCGGCCAGAGCGCCGGTATTAACTGTGCTTATCAGGCTGCTGCTCTCATCAGGAGCAACGGAAACCGCGCCAACTCGTAGGATAAAGTCGCCGGCCTCGTGGCTTAGCGCTACGGCAGGAAAAGTGAGCGCTAGAAAAAATGCTGTATTAACGGTCTTGAATGGGTACTTCTTCATGGAAAACCTCGTAGTAGTTAAAGATTAATCGCGCTATCGAAAAAAAGTTGGAAAGAGAAAATATCAAGTGGAGAAAATACACTACGGAAATAAAGAGGAATTGATTTGCATCAGTTATCTGCGCTACAGAGTCGCCAGGCAAGGAATGCTGATCTGGAGTTCTGTAGCGGGAGAGATTTTAAGCAAGCGCCACCTGAGTGGCACTAAGCTCTGCGGCGATATTCTCTGTAAACCGGGGTCCAGAAGTTGCGCTCGATAGAGGCAAGCAATTCGTCGTCGGTCATTTCTCGCGCAAGGTCTTGTGCGATAGCAGTTTTGGCAACCGCGAATGCTATCTTGCGGCTGATCTCTGGCAATGCTGTTAGTGGAGGTAGTACAGCGCTGGATTGGTCTTCTTGCCCAGGCGAGAGCTTAGCTAAGGTCGTGCTGGCAACCATCAACATCTTGTCGCTAACTAACTTAGCTTTGCAGGATATGACGCCGAGGCCTACGCCAGGGAAAACATAACTGTTGTTACATTGCGATATTTCGAGGTGTTCGCCGTTGTGTTCAACGGCCTCGAATGGGCTGCCGGTGGCAACAATGGCTTTGCCATCGGTCCAAGCGACTACGTCTCGAGGATGTGCTTCCACATGCTGCGATGGATTGCTCAGGGGTAGGATGATCGGACGAGGACAGCCTGCGAGCATCTGGCGGATTGCTTCCTCGGTAAACAGTCCAGGTTTGCCTGAGACACCGATAAGTATACTTGCCTCAGTATTGGTGATCACATCGATAAGGTTGGCATACTCACTGCTTGAGGTGAGTGCCCATTCCTCAAGAGCAGAGGAAGATTGTACCAAGCGCTCCTGAAAGTCGAGTAAGTCGCTCATGCCCTGGGTTAGCAGCCCGTAGCGGTCGACCATAAAGACTCTGGCACGCGCTTGTGCATCAGTGAGGCCTTCGATAACCATCGCATTGATAATGAGTTCGGCTATGCCGCAGCCTGCTGAACCGGCGCCCACAAACACTACTTTCTGTTCGCCTAGGGTTTCGCCTTTCTTTCGGCAGGCTGACAGTAGCGTACCCAAAGTCACCGCCGCCGTGCCCTGAATGTCATCATTGAAACAACAGACCTGTTCACGGTGCCGCTGCAAAATTGGCATGGCATTCGGTTGCGCAAAATCTTCAAACTGGATCAACACACCCGGCCAGCGTTTCTGTGCGGCTTCTATAAATTGATCAACGAAGGCATCGTATTCTTCTTTGTCGATGCGCGGATGGCGCATACCCATGTAGTAAGGGTCGTCCAATAGTGTTTTATTGTTGGTTCCTACATCCAGTGCTACAGGTAGAGTATACGCAGGGCTGATTCCACCGCAGGATGTATAGATGGATAGTTTTCCAATGGCAATGCCCATGCCACCAACGCCTTGGTCTCCTAGGCCAAGCACGCGTTCACCATCAGTTACAACGATTACCTTCACGCTATCTTTGGTGACACTGTGCAATATTTCATCCATGAACTGTCGGTCTTCATAGGATGCGATGATGCCGCGGGCACTGCGGTAGATATCAGAGAAGTGTTCGCAGGCTTCGCCTACAGTGGGCGTGTAAATGATAGGCAGCATCTCGACGAGATGATCACTCAGTAAGCGGTAGAACAGAGTCTCGTTGTTGTCCTGCACCGCACGCAGGTAGATGTGCTTGTTAATAGGTTCATCGAAGCTCTTGTACTGCATGTAGGCTCGTTTTACTTGCTCCTCGATATTCTCATAACGTGGCGGCAAGAGTCCCATTAGATTGAAATTGAGACGTTCCCTCCCGGAGAAGGCAGAGCCCTTATTCAGTAAGGGTGTTTCCAGAAGAGAGGGGCCTGCGTAGGAAATGTAGACGGGCTTGCTTGAAGTCATGTGTCGCTCTTACAGAATTGTTTAGTGTTTTTTTCAGCTAGAAACGAGATGCAAGTGCAGGCTTCTCGATATTATGAGAATACGCTGACTCGAACTCGCTGTCTCTATCCGAGATTTGTCTATTGTAATTCAGAATGACAATTAGTGCCTATGAAGCTTGAAATCAAAATGTCTGTTTTGGGCTAATTGTCAGCCGTAAAGGCTACCGCTTAAGCCTTATTAGCTCGATTCTGCTAGGGTCAAGCTGTAGTCTAGGCTTATAGTAAAGCTCTTGTAACTTTGTATTCTGTAAGACCAGTAGTCGGCTAATTTTCATTCGAGCGCGACTCATACACGCTTTTCGCTTATGCAGAGAGAAACCATGGATTTTTCATACTATTTTCAAATGATGGCGGACCTGGAAGCCTCAGATCTCTTCTTTAGCACAGGTGCACCTGTAAACATAAAGGTTGAGGGGGTAACCAGGCCGATCAATGAAGATGCGCTGTTGCCAGGTGTAGCGCAGGTTCTCGCCTACAGCATTATTGATGTAGAGTTGCAGAAACTATTTGAAGAAACAATGGAGCTAAATTTTGCCCATAGCGTTGCCAATGTGGGCCGTTTTCGAATTAATTTGTATAGGCAGCGTGGCGACACAGCAATGGTTGTTCGCTATATAAAAACCGAAATCCCTTCCATAGAAGACTTGCATTTGCCAGTGATTCTCAAAGAGCTTGTTATGAAGCCGCGGGGCTTGATTCTTTTGGTTGGTTCAACGGGTTCTGGCAAATCTACAACATTGGCTTCGATGATTGACTATCGTAATAGCAATAACACTGGTCATATTCTGACCATCGAAGAACCAATTGAATATATCCATAATCACAAGAAATCTATAGTCGATCAGAGAGAGGTTGGTTTGGACACTCTGAGTTACTCCAACGCTTTGAAGAACGCCATGCGTGAGGCTCCAGACGTCATACTAATCGGTGAAATTCGTGATCGAGAAACCATGCAGCATGCGATTGCTTATGCGGAAACGGGGCACCTATGTTTGTCCACTTTACATGCCAATAATTCGAATCAGACCCTAGATCGCATCATCAACTTCTTTCCTGATTCGGCGCGCCATCAGTTATTGATCGACCTCTCGCTTAATCTTCAAGCAGTTGTATCGCAGCGCTTGGTGCCGGGAATAGGCGGGAAACGCGTGCCTGCAGTTGAGATAATGCTTAGGTCGGCATTCGTTGCCGGTCTGATTGAGAAGGGCGATATCGATAGCCTCAAAGGAGCTATCGAACAGGATCAGGGGTTTGGAATGCAGAGCTTCGATCAGTCACTCTTCACATTATTCCAAGAAGGCAAGATAAGTGAGCAGCAAGCGCTAGATAATGCAGATTCTAAGAACAATCTTTCGGTAAAGATCAGGCTGGCATCGGGCAGGCCCGACGATGATAGTTTCGAAGATTTGAAGTTGTCTAATTAACACTTCATGGCAACTCATTCCGGCGATGGAGGGATCTTAAATGCTGATTCTCTGAATAGTTTAATGCAGGCATTAGCCACATCGGCGTCATAGATAATTCCACTGCCTTGTTCAATTTCTTCTAGTGCCTTTTCGATGCCCACCTGGCCGCGATAGGGGCGGTGCGAGGCCATAGCCTCAACCACATCAGCTACAGCCATTATTCGTGCTTCAAGAATAATTTCATTGCCCTTAAGGCCTTGCGGGTAGCCACTGCCATCGATGCGTTCATGGTGTTGTAGCGCGACTTCGGCTACCGGCCATGGAAATTTTGTGTTTATTAGTACGTCGTAACCGGCTTGGCAATGCTCTTTTACCATTGTCATTTCTGTAAGGGTAAGCTTTCCGGGTTTACTTAGTATTTCTAGGGGGATGGTAAACTTGCCTACATCATGCAGTTTACCACACCCAATTAGACCTTCAATTTCCCTTGGGCTAAGCCCCATAACTTTGCCAATTTCTCCGGCAATAATACCAACTCGCGCCTCATGCCCTGCGGTATAGGGATCGCGTAATGTACTTAGATTCATGGCCAAGCTGAGGGTGCCATGCAGTGATTCTTGCAGGTCATTTGCGAGGCTTACGGTTTGAGCTTTATTTTGCTCCGACTCTGTTATGTCTCGATTTATACCCACCCATTTTACTATTTTGCCGTTCAGGTTTTTTATTGGCGTAGCGGAACCCTGTAATATCCGTGTATCACCATTTCTAGTAACGATTTTGTATATTTTATTCTTGAGCGTCTCGCCTTTAAGAAGCGATGCTCGCCATTGATACATTTTAGGCAAGTCGTCAGCATGGGTCATATTCATGTATGTGTCAGGATTCCCGTCGAACTCTTCAAGAGACTCGCCGTAAATCTTGAATTGGGTATCATTCCATTCGAGCTTCTGATCTTCTATGTCGAGGCTCCATTGTCCAAGGTTCGCTGCTTCTAGAGCCAGTTTGTGTTGCTCAAGCACTAATTGCAGATGTCTCTGTTTTTTCACAGCTTGCGTGATATCTTGAACAGACCCAACAAGTTTGCTTACGCGACCGTCCTCTATAGTTGCTTCACATATTGTGTGAACATGAATTTTCCTGCCTTTTGTGGTTAACATTTCAAGTGTTAGGTCGTAGTTCTTTCCGTCAGTAGTTGCCGCCCTGATCGCTGTCTCAAGGTTGGCTTTGGATTTTGGCAGGCATAGATCTAAGGACGCATCAACGCTAGGGTCGAATTCCTCGGGTGTGGTCTCAAAAATTCTGTAGGTTTCAGCTGTCCAGAAGAGAGTGTCTGTTGCTATGTCCAGTTCCCAGCCACCAACATTAGCTAGAAGCTGCGATTGCTCAAGTATCACTTCATTTCTGAGTGTTTGCTCAATAGATATTTGGACAACATCGAACTTGCTCGTATCCTGATATTGGTTGATGGTTTGAGGCATTTCGCCTTCTGTAGCTTGAAATATTCTAGACCGAACAAGCACATCAAACATGTCTCCCTCTTTGTTCTTTCTCTTTCGGATTCCATGAGAGCCCTCGATTTCAGTGAGTTCTGGAGGGAAATCTTGAAGGCTTGGTCTTGATGTGGTGAGGGGAGGGAATAGAATGCTGACATGCTCACCGATTGACTCAATAGGTGTGTAGCCAAATAGTTTTGTAAATGATGGATTGATATAGACGATCTTGCCGTCTGATTCTGAAATCATTAGCGGCTCTTCAATGCTTTCTAATAACTTCGAGGGTAATGAAAAAGCATGGCAATCCGCATGTTTTGAAGTGATGTAGCGATCGAGCCCGCGATAACCGGCAAACTTTCCTGCAGGGTCGTAATAGGGGCTTCCGCTCGACTCAAATAAAACTAGATTGCCATTTTTGCCTTGCTTGTATATTTTTTTGTTTTCGAAAGGTATTTGCTTTTCTATTAACTGAGAGAGGTTTTTGTTTGCCACTTTTCTTTCTGTAGAAGGGAATAGATCAGCAAACGTGAATTGAAGCACCTCCTCTATCGAATAGTCAAGAATAGGCTCAATTTGCGGGCTCGAGTAGGTGTAATTTCCTTTTGTGTCGGTTTCCCATAACCAAACATCAAGAGATGAAATGAGGCTCTCTAATCGGTCTTCAATATGTTTGGATTGATCCATAATCCGGCCCTACTTGATAATGTACTCTTCGTTGGCGGTCCCAACATTATGAGTGTGGCAGTTTTATAAGCTATTTTGTGGGTGGAAGCGAGACAAATTCGTTATAATGCTTTGCGCATGAATAGTTGGTAAATTGGGGTACCACGCTATCAACTTCATCAACTTGATGTATGTCAGTATTTAGTAAGGTAGTGGCTTATTTTTTGTGGTTAGCGCGAAGGCAAAGAAAACAAACAGGAAAGGAAGCGAAGAATGGAACTGGCAGCTATAGAAGCCCTAGAGAAAGCGATTGAGGAGCATGTGGTCCGTCCCCAATGGAT
Organism: uncultured Gammaproteobacteria bacterium; assembly: GCA_913060495.1. Taxonomy (GTDB): domain Bacteria; phylum Pseudomonadota; class Gammaproteobacteria; order Pseudomonadales; family Pseudohongiellaceae; genus UBA9145. The sequence continues at coordinate 45,890 of CAJXRP010000019.1, forward strand.
TCGTGTAGGGACGGAGTTATGGAAAGCTTTGAACATAGAGAAGAAGATAGTTTGGGGAGAGGTTGCGGTAGGTAAAGATGAGGACACTCTCGTTAACACGCCTATATTTGATGGTGATATATTCCTTGTCGTAGATGAGGCCATGGATGTATGGAGCCATCAAATGCATAAGGGGAATTAGCTAGGCAGCCGTCAGCCGCGCTTAGTATTTCCCCTGCAGCGCTGCTCGAAAAATTTCTGACCAAATTTTGATTTTATAAAGATTAGTTCGATATTCCTACCATCAAAGTTACACTGTGATAACAGTGCTCTGAAAAACCAGCTTCAAGCACGCAGCCGTAAAAAATTTCAAAATCGAATTCTCGGTTTGATAAGTACACATCAGATTGGAATTTCCTGCCTGCAAAGAAATCGACGACCTCAATTCCTACCCGGAATCCCATCAAAACAAGCATAGTGTGCTCCGTGTAAAGGGGTTGTTAGATGCATGCCTTTCATCATGTGTTTGGCGTGGCATAAGTTAGTATTTCAATACTGTGCTGCCAGGGTCCGCAGAGATGGCTACGCTTCCTAATCTAGTGTACTTTTAACTAAATCTATAGATTCTCCATTCTAAAAATAGTGAGGTTGGCTGTGATGCTGAAGCAATACCTTCTTCGTTTCTTTGCCGTCATTGTTTCAGGGCTTTTTCTGTTCTTGGCATCTTCAGTGAGTGCTCAAAATCTGGAGAATGGGGAGCAACTCTTTCAAACTCTCTGTGCCCGCTGCCATGGCATGCTGGGAGAGGGATCGGAGGGGCCGAGCCTTACGCGGCCCAATCTAGTTCACGCGCCAGATGACGCTACGCTAGTTTCTGTAATCGTAGGGGGCATTCCCGGCACCGGTATGCCAGGTTCGCGCCAGCTGCGTGGTCAGGATGGGCCGGATGTCGCGGCCTATGTGCGCAGTCTGGGTACACTGCCGCCAGAAGACATGCCTGGTGATGCTCTGGCAGGCGCGCAGGTGTATAACGACGTCGGCAATTGTTCTAGCTGCCATATTCTAGATGGCGTGGGTAACGGCATTGGTCCGGAGCTCAGCAACGTTGGCCAGAGGCGTAATGCAGCCTATCTGCGCCGCTCGGTAACCAGCCCTGAGACTGATCAACCGCGTTTGGTAGATCGCTTCCGTGGATCTCTGCAGGCCTTTCTGACGGTACGTATCGTTTCAGAGTATGGAATATATGAGGGTATGCGTATCAACGAAGATGCCTTTACCGTACAGATGCGTGATATGAAGGGGGAGATTTATTCGTTTGAGAAATCCGACTTAATTAGTTATGAGAAAGTGGAAGGGCACTCTCTTATGCCGGGATACAACTCTGTATTAGACGAAAAACAGATAGACGATGTGGTGTCTTACTTGATGAGCCAGAAATAGAAATTGGAGAAGAATGAAATGAAGTTATCGACCGTATCAAAACCTACATTGTTCTCCGCGCTCCTTCTTCTCTGTTTAGGAAATAGTGCGGTCCTAGCCGACACACCCTTCGAGGCACTTCTCGAGGATGAGCTTAACGGTGCAGACTGGCTTTCCTATTCCGGCGGCTATAAGTCGCAGCGATTCTCCCCGCTTAGTCAGATTAATACGCTCAATGTTGATCAGCTCAAGGTGATGTGGGCGTATCAGATGCAGCCAACGGGAATAAGCGGAGCCGCGTTGCAGGAAACGACGCCGCTGGTGGCTGGCGATGTTATGTATCTGACTGAGTCTCCTAGCAGCGTGACTGCGTTGGATACACGCAGCGGCAGGATGCTTTGGAACTTCGTCCCTGATATCAGTAACGATGTTTTGAATATTGGTTTTCCGCGTATCAATCGCGGCGTAGCGCTGTTGGATGACAAGGTCTATGTAGCTACATTGGACTCGCGCCTGTTTGCTCTCGATGCGGCGACCGGTGCAGTGCGCTGGGAGACCACGGTAGCGGATAACGCGGCCGGGTTTTCGCTGACTCTGGCTCCATTGGCGTTAGAGGGAAAGATTGTGGTGGGTGTGAGTGGCGCGGAAGCGGGGGTGCGTGGTTATATCGACGCTTACGACTCCGAGACGGGCGAACGCCTGTGGCGAACCTTCACCGTACCTGCGCCTGGTGAGCCCGGCAGCGAAACCTGGCAGGGTGACGACTGGCAAACCGGTGGTGGCTCTACTTGGCTGACAGGCTCTTATGATCCAGAGTTAGATTTGTTGTATTGGACTACCGGAAATCCAGCGCCTGATTGGAATGGCGATCTACGCCCTGGCGATAATCTATTCACCTGTGCGGTGTTGGCCCTAGACCCCGATACAGGCGAGATGAAATGGTTCTTCCAATACACGCCCCATGATACTCACGATTGGGACGCCAATCAGATTCCAGTTTTGGTCGATGGTGAGTTCGAAGGCGAGGAGCGCAAGCTTCTAGCGTTGGCTAACCGCAATGCGTTCTATTACCTGTTGGATCGAGAGACCGGAGAATATCTGTTAGGTGAAGAATATTCGTATCAGACCTGGTCTGAGGGTATTGACGATAACGGCAGGCCAATTGTAATTCCCAACACAGAGCCAATGCGTGAGGGCAACCTTGTTTGGCCTAGCTTGCAGGGTGCCACTAACTGGTTCTCACCTTCTTATAATCCGCAGACTGAACAGTTCTTCGTGCCGAACCGGCGCATGGGTGCAATCTACTTCAAGTCTGATGTTGAATACGAGCCGGGCATGCCTTTTCTGGGCGGTGGCGAACAGCCGTTGGACGGTGACGATGCGTCTGGAGCTATCCTGGCGTTAGATGTGATGACCGGCGAGCAGCAGTGGGAGTTCGAACTACAGACACCCCCTTGGTCGGGTGTGATGGCTACTGCAGGGGGGCTGGTGTTCGGCGCTAGCAACGAGGGTAATTTTTTCGCCTTGGACGCAGAAGATGGCGACCCGCTCTGGTTCTTCAATTCCGGTGCGCACATTCGCACCAATCCGATGGGATTTTCAGTAGATGGCAATCAACGGCTTGCGATTATAGGTGGTCAGACCCTATTCGTATTCGGCCTCGAATAAGAACGAATAGAATAGGGCTGTATAGAATAGAGCTGTTCAGATTAGGGCTAGCGTGGGGCTACGATAGTTTGTCGCTGGAATTCCAAGCCTTCGACGCCTACACGAACAACGTCGCCTGGCTGTAAGTAGCTTGGCGGAACCATGCCATCGCCAACACCGGCAGGCGTTCCTGTGAAGACCAAATCGCCGGGATAGAGCGTCATGAATTGGCTCAGGTGGCTGATGATTTCCTTAACACCGAAGACCATGTCGGCGGTGGTTCCTTGCTGGCGCATCTCTCCATTCACTTCAGACCAGATAGATAGATTCTGTACGTCATCGATATTGTCTCGCGTTACTAGATAAGGACCGACCGGAGCGAAGGTGTCGGCGCTCTTGCCTTTCGTGAACTGTCCGCCACGCTCGCGCTGGAAGGCTCGTTCAGAAACGTCGTGCCCTACTGTGTAGCCGGCAATGTGATCGAAGACTTCGTCTTCAGATATATATTGAGTGCGGCGACCTATCACGATGACCAGTTCAGATTCGTAGTCGAGTTTATGTGCATTACGCGGTTGAATAACATTGTCGAATGGGCCAGTCAGGGCAGAGGTTGCCTTCATAAACACCAGCGGTTCAGTAGGTAGCTCTACTGCCATTTCTGCAGCGTGATTCACGTAGTTAAAACCGATCGCGACGATCTTGCCTGTTCCGGTAACGGGTACTCCGAGTCGAGGATTGCCCTGAACCACAGGAAGCTCACTCATGGGGATTTGCGCAATTTCCTCGAGGGCGGCGTCAGATAGTGTGTCGGGGGTAATGTCATCGATATGCGCGGAAAGATCACGAATCTGACCCTGCGCGTCAACTATGCCTGGCCGCTCTTCACCTACGGGGCCAAAGCGCACTAACTTTATTTCTGCGGCATTCAAGAAGCTACTAGAAAGAACTAGTGCAATCGCTGTAGCCAAAATGGCAAGTATTCTCTTAGACATGATTAACCTCGTTACTATTTAGCGTGTCTACGCTTGTCGAAAATTCGAACGCTACAGAGTGTAGTCAAAAGTGATCTTTTTGTCTTGTCTAGAATCCGAAGCCGATGACTAGATAGAGGCCGACACTGATGAGACCGATTAGCGCTGCATAAGGCAGCTGCGTCTTAACATGGTCTATGTGGTCTGAGGCTGCACCAGTCGAAGCTAAGATCGATGTGTCTGACAATGGCGAACAATGGTCGCCGAATACGCCGCCGCCTGCTACGGCCGCGAGAGTGGCATAGACCATTGTGTTTAGCTCGTCTCCCGAGAAATTAAAGGCGAGTGGCACGGCAATCGGAATCATGATCGCGTAGGTACCCCAGCTGGTGCCCGTTGAGAATGCGATGAAGCCGGTGATAAGAAACGCGAGCATTGGCAGCAAGCTTGGTGTTAACCAAGATTCCGTAGCCAAGACTATGTAATCTGCAGTATTCATCGCAGCGGAAAGATGATTCAGGGCGTAGGCGAATGCGAGGATTATTACCGCTGGCATGATGCCTTTAATGCCGGACATTGCCGTGGTGGTGATCTCATGCAGCGGCACTCCCTGAATGCGCATCACGATGCCCGCCATAACAACAGCTAGCATGAATGCTTCCATCGGCTTGGCACTCGCCGTGATGATCACAGAACCAATGGCAAATACGATTACCAGCATCACTGGGAAGATAAAATTCCATAGCAGGCTTGTTTTGATGCCCGGGAAAGGTTCGATGCCGGTGAGATCATCACCCATGAGGGGTTGCGCGCCATCGCGCACCAACTTGCCTTCTTCCATCGCGCGTTTTTCTGCCGTCCGCATTGGACCAAAGTCAGGGATGATATTTGCGGCGATCAAGCCAACCATCAGCACCGCGAGAATTGAATAGATATTGAAGGGTATCGAGATGATGAAGACTTGCATCGCATCGCTGGCATTTTCGATAGGCCCCATTCCAATGATGAGACCAGCAACCAGCACGGCCCAACCGGTAATGGGTACCAAGATACTGACTGGAGCGGAGGTGGAGTCACAGATATAAGCGAGTTTCTCCCGCGATATTTTGAATTTGTCGGATAAGGTTCGCATAGTGGAACCTACAAATAGCGGACTAAAATAGTCGCTGAAATAGACAAACATACCCATGAACCAGGTGATGAGTTGCACTCGTTTGCGCGTCATGCGTTTCGTCGCGATATATTGCGAGAAATTGAGTATGGCGCCGGTGCGCTGAAAGAAGGCGATCAGTATGCCGATAAAGAATTCCAGCAACAAAATCCAGGAGAAGTCTTCATTTCCCAGTGCGCCAACGAGTAGATTCGGAAAACCCAACAAGCCTTCGCCCGCAACCAAGACGCCCGCCAGGCAGGCAACGGCGAGGGAGAAAACGGTGTTACGAGTAATGAAGGCAAGCACGATGGCGACGCCTGCTGGAACTAGAGATAGGGGGCCTATATAGTCAGTGGGTTCCACGCATTAGTCCTTTTTATTATTATTTTGATTAACTAGGGGCTGCTTTATCAATTTGTACTATATAGCCTTGTGATGCAATAGATAGTCAGTCAGTAAGTTATGCTTCACAGCTCATGTCGGCCCTGGCGACTTTCCAGAGTAGCCGCTATGTTAAAGCCAAGTTTGCGGAAGGGCTCTGGAGGCATCCAGCTAGCTCGACCGAATAAATTTGGGACATCTGGCACCTCTAGGCCGTGAGCCGTTTCAGCGAGCAACTTCCCCAGAAGCGTCCCCTTCACGGTGCCACCACCGTTGCAGCCTGCTGATACATACAGCCCGGGTTTGAACTCGCCCCACACGGCACCCCCATTGTAAGTAAAACCGACTGCGCCACCCCAACAGTGTTCGAAGTCAAAATTTGGCAATTGCGGAAAACGTTTCTCTAGGCGGTGTTGGAGTTCGCCTTCGATCTTTGCTCGAGGGGCTTCCTTCTCGTAGCTATGCATAGAGCGCACCATTAGCCTTCCGTCGTGGGTTCGGCGCAGGGTGCTGCCGAGTCGATGAGTGGGGAGTAGACCCCAGCTCTCGTCACTGCCTAAATCATCTAACACAGACTGTTCCAACACCGGCGTTAGACCCGCGTAGGTGTGCATCGCAACCAGATGAGAGCGGCCGATACCTAGTTCCTTGCTGAAAGCATTGTTCGCCAGAATGAGTTTGCTGGCAGTGATGACAGCATTCGGCGTCTGCACTTGCCAGCCTGCTGACAGCGGCTTTAGTTGCAACGCAGCTGTGTTCTCAAACAGCTGCACTGACTCTGGCAGTAGTGAGGCTAGTGTGCGGATCGCGGCGGCGGGTTGTGCGAGATAGCAGTCGGGGGAATAGAGTCCTTCTTGATAAAACTTTGATCCTATTCTTGACTCAAGTGCAGAGCGATCTAGGCTATCATATTCGAGGCCAGCAGCGTCGAGGAAGGCGCGATAGTTTTGTAGTGATTTCATTCCAGCTGCACTAGCGGCAGCGCGATATGTTCCTGCCTTGCTGATGTCTACCAATTGGCCGGAGCCTTTAATCTCTGCGAAAATTTTCGCCATGGTGTCTGCAGTGAGCCGATTACAGAGTTTCATCTTCTCTATTTGATCTGGATTGGCATCCTCGGCAAGCGCTATCTCCAACAAGAATCCGGAATTGCGGCCCGGGTTGCCCTCGCCAATCTCACTTGCGTCTATCAAAGCGATATCGGCATCGGGAGACAGGCTATGCCAGCGTTTAGCGGCGGATATTCCTGTCCATCCTGCGCCAATGATCAGCACGTCTACGGAGATATCTTCTTCTAGTGCAGGGTTTGCTGCGCGCGCGGGTAGTAGTGCGTTCCAACCGCTCTTCGAATTGTAATTGGGGAAACTCTTCTGCTTAGACATAAGTAAAGTTCTGTCAGCCTATAACTCTATTACTAGGGCTTTCTCAGGTGGCAACTTGCCTGCGCAGACATCTGCATAGATCTCAGCAAGTTTCTCAACGCCGCTTAGTTTCTCTATCTTCATCCAGTTTGCACTGCGTAGTGCAGAATCATTGATGAATTGTGAGGATTTCGAGTCGAAGCCTTCGGGGCCCCATTCTTTCATGCGCATTTGAATATGACTGGGTGCGAAGAAAAACTCTCGCTTGTCGGCGGGAATGCCGGTGTCTTTTCCGCCTTCGCTCCAATGTGTCAGTCCTACATTCAGGCAATGCACTAAGTTGTCGCCGAGATGTGCGTGTATGTTTGCTAGCAATTGCGAGTTGCCTGACATGTCTACAATCACTGTAGGCAATGATGCGTCGATATCTGCTAGCGCACCGTAGTTGACTGTCTTGTCATACAGGCCAAGGCCTTCAACCCATTGTTGATTTCCCTTTGAGGTAAGGCCAATCGAGGTAGGAGAATCTGAGTCTGCAGCCAGTGCATAGCCCAAGCCGATGCTGGTCTTGCTTGAGGCGCTAATTACGATAACTTGCTTGGCGCCATGCCAGTCATTGTGCTGCAAACTGTCCCACAAGCAGAAAGAGGTAATATACAAAGGCCATAAGAGCATGCGCATATTGTCCATGCTCCTATCGTAAGCTGATTCCTTGTCTACGCGTCGGTAAGTGTTGTAACCCGGTGGCAATTTGGAGCGGTGTTCAGCGCCATCAATCAGTCTGTTTTCTAAGACTTTGACGTTCTGCATTTTTAGATAACTAGCCGTGGGGTAGTAGCCAAAAATTCTCTCACCCGCTGCGACACCATCTGCATTGCTAGCTACTACATCGGCAAATCCCCATACGGGAATGATGCCCCAGGTGTCAGTTTCATTGTCTGAGGCTGGGAAGAACTGCCAGTAGCCCAATTGATCGCCGGCAGCAGCGTAAGTAACGTTATTTGCACTGAAGCCAAACTTGTCCACTTTCAGCAAGATTTCTCCTGCGGCGAGAGGGGCATCGATATCCAAAGCTGATGTAGTCACTCGGCTTTGAGTAATGTTGCTCTTAGATATTTGTAATTCGTTCATTGAGAGTTCCTGGTTTTTTTTCATATCTACCGCTCATCACATGGCGATATTTATTTCTGATTGCTATTGAGTATGAGGCTTAATTTATGAATAGGCTAGATTAAGATTGGCCAAAGGCCTCTCTCAGCCTGCCTCGCTTTGTTGACCCACATCAGTGCGTCTGGGGCATGCACTTATTAGAATGAATTTATGAGGTATTATGTGCTTCGTATATAATTGATTACAGTTTGCAGGACATGAGGAAGGCTATGAGAATAAATCGCAGAAGTTTCGTTCAGGGATTGGGAGTTACCGCTAGCAGTGCGCTGCTTCCCACTTCCTTGTTTGCTCAAAATTTGACGCAGAACGAATTGCCGATTCCAGTACTCAACGGCGGCGAGAGCCAAGGCGGCAGTCAACACTATAACTTGCAGTTGCAGTCAGGCACTCGGCAATTTCTAAGCGGGCTGACTACTGAAACTTTAGGCATCAATGGCAGTTATCTTGGGCCTACACTACATCTTAAGAATGGCAGCGACGTCGCCATGTCCGTGTTAAACCAACTTTCAGAGCCGAGCACACTCCACTGGCATGGCCTGCATGTTCCAGCCAAAGCAGATGGCGGTCCCGCACAAATTATTGCGCCGGATACATCGTGGCAGCCTAAATTCACGGTGAACCAGAAGGCTGGCACTTTTTGGTATCACTCCCACCTGCTGAATAAGACAGGCGAACAAGTTTATCGAGGCCTAGCGGGAATGATCATCCTCGATGACGAGGAAAGTGAGAGTCTAGAAATTCCCTCCACCTATGGTGTCGATGATATTCCCTTGATCGTTCAGGATCGGCGTTTCAATGAGGATGGTTCTTTTCGTTATGTAGGGATGCATCGCGATGTGATGACGGGAGTGTTCGGTGATCGCATTCTGGTAAACGGCACGACTTCAGCCTTGTTTACGCCATCTACTAATAAGGTAAGGTTTAGAATCCTGAACGCAGCTAATGCGAGAACGTTCAATTTCGCCTTTGCAGACGGGCGAGAGTTCTCGGTTATCGCGACCGATGGAGGTTTCTTGGAGAAGCCAGTCGCATTGAGGAATATCGTTGTAGCGGCTGCCGAGCGCGTTGAGATCGTGGTGGATTTCAGTGATGGCGGTCCGGTGGATCTTGTTTCTCTTCCGTTGGAGGCCTCTTCACCGTACTCGACCACCGGCATGATGAGAAACATGATGTCGATGAATACGGAAACATTCACTATCTTGAACATCGAGCCACAGTCAGCGCTGCAACGTTCGTCTACGCTGCCAGATCAGCTCACTTCAATCAGGAGGATGCAGGCCGCTGAAGCCACGCGTACGCGCCGCTTTGAACTCTCAATGCCGATGGGTATGGGGAGAATGGGACGTGGTGGCGGCGGACGTGGAATGGGTGGCATGGGTGGTGAATTTCTTATCAATGGCAAACCTATGGAGATGGATGTGATCAACGAGGTTGTGCCTGTAGGCAGCACAGAAATTTGGGAGATTCACAACGACTCGATGATGATGCATCCCTTCCATATTCATCATGGCCAATTTCAGATTCTCGACCGCGATGGCGTGCCGCCAGGTCAAGAGGAGATGGGCTTCAAGGACACCGTAAAGGTTGGCCCCGGACAATTGGTTCGGTTTATAATGCGCTTCGAAAATTTCAGCGACCCTGACACCGCGTATATGTATCACTGTCATATTCTTGAGCACGAAGACAATGGCATGATGGGGCAATTTACAGTGGTCTAGGCGTTGGTGATGCGGATTCCGGATGCATAGCCTGCTAGGTTGAGAAATAGTTTGTTACAAATTGAGAACATTTCGTAACCACTTCCTGCACTAAATCATGGATCATGTGGGTCTAGTCATTTGATGGCTAGTTGACCTCTGCGCTCGCGTTCGAGACAACTTCAATAATCTATAATTTAAAATTAGCTTATCCCTTTTGGTAATGAGGGAGTTTGTAGTTCATAAATGGGTCAGGATAACCGTTATGTTAAACCGCTATTACATCGTCGATGATTTTTTTACTAACCCGGACCAAATTGTGGAGGCGGCAATAGAATCCGTCCAAGGGCAGGCTCCGGGTGGTAATTATGCTGGACTCACGACTGCGCAGGCATTCTTAGGAGAGCGGGAGAGAGATATTTTTCAGGCGGTAACTCAGGAGCAATCGATAAACTCTTCGACTGATGCCAATGGAAAAATCAGATTCACCCGGCCACAGGATTCATTCAAACAGTATATTCATTTCGACGCGAGTACCAAAACTAAATGGGCGGGGGTAGTCTATCTATCGAAAGATTATCCTGCTGCTATCGATGGCACTACCTTCTGGAAGCATCTTCGCACCGGTCTTGAAGAGGTGCCGAAGACACGAGAGGGTCTTGATAAATACGGTTGGAAGACAAAAGAAGATCTTGGAAATTTTCTAGAGACTGAAGGTGTAGATGAGTCCCTCTGGGAGAAGACGTTTACCTTGCCATTTAAATACAATCGCTTGGTGCTGTTTCGTCCGTGGATGTTTCATGCGCCCGGTCCGGCTTTTGGCGATACCTTGGATGCGTGCAGAAAGGTGCAGACGCTTTTTCTTGGTAACTAGAGTGCGATAACGTAATTGTGAGAAATAAAAAAGGGGCCATTGAGGCCCCTTTTTTTTCGAGCGTTGAACCCAGGACTAGTCAACCGGCTCTAAGCGAACAACCGAAGTTGGCTCGCCATTGCGATCGGAAACGGCTAGGTAGATATAGCCGTCTTGACCCTGACGTACGTCACGGATTCGACCGATGTCATACACAAGTGTTTCTTCTACGACTACATTACGATAGTCATCGTCAAGTTGTAAGCGAGCAAGTTGCTCCCCAGCTAATGAGCCAGAGAAGATGTTGCCATACCACATAGGGAACTTGTCGCCTGTGTAAACCATTAGGCCGGAAGTAGCGATTGATGGAACCCAGAACTGCGCAGGTTGTTCCATGCCTTCTTCACTGATGCCGATATGGATAGGTCTGCCGAAGGCGCCATAGTTTGCGCCGCGACCAACTACAGGCCAGCCGTAGTTATTTCCAGGCTCAATGCGATTAACTTCATCGCCACCTTGGGGTCCGTGCTCAGACTCCCAAAGATCACCTGTCTCTGGGTGAACCGCTAATCCTTGAGGGCTGCGATGACCGTAGCTCCAAATTTCAGGAAGCATGCCGGACTGTCCAACAAAGGGATTGTCATTTGGCACGGTGCCATCATCGTTCAGGCGTACAATCACGCCTTGGTGATTGCTGCGATCCTGTGCAGGGTGAGCGCGAAGAGCTGCTTCATCGCCAACCGGAGGAGCCATACGATCGCCTAGTGTTAGGAACATATAGCCATCGTCATCGAAAACGATCTTGCCGCCGTAGTGTCCGAAGCCAACTGCTTGTGCTTCGAAGATTTCTACAACATTGGTCAGTCGGTCATTCTCAAAACGACCGCGCGCTATAGCTGTTGCTGAGCTGCCTTCGGTTTCCTTGGAATAGGTTAGATAAACCCAACGGTTGTCGCTGAAATTTGGATGTGGCAAGACGTCAAACAGACCACCTTGGCCTTCATAGAATACGTCTGGAACGCCGGGTACCGCTTCGGGAAGAAGACGTCCGTCACGAACCACTCTCAGGCGGCCGGGCTTTTCGGTAACGAGCATGTCGCCGCCGGGTAACCAAGCCATGGACCATGGCTGTACCAAATCCTCAGCAACAGTCACGATTTTGTAGTCATGATTGGCTGCATGGTAAACGTCCGACTGGGCGTATGTGCCAGCCGCAGCAGTTGCTAGCAGGGCGGTGCCAGCAAGTTTTAACAAATTGCGAAACATAGTTTATTCCTCTTCGTTTCTAATCTTTGCGGCCTCACATTGAAGGGTGAGACCGCAAATCTGATGGTGGTACTTTTATGATCTATGGATATAGCTGCGCTATCTGAGCCTTCGCATCTGCACTGGCCGTGTGATTAAGGTTCGCGATGATGCCGGCCAACGTCTTTCCGCGGTCTGGCATATTTTCCAATTCCTGGATAGCTGCCATTGCGCTCTTACCTTCGGCAGTCGCAGCATGTTGAATGTCGCTAACAGCGCTGGCCATTTCGCGCAGAGGCTGTGCAATTTCTGAATTTCCGCTGATCGCGCCTAGCGTGGCTTTGTCTGCATCGGAAGGGAAGTGGTTAAGACTGGCAACGATATCGGCTATTTGCTTGGCTGCCGCCATATTGGCACTGTTGTCTTGGGCTGCTGCAAACTGGGAAAAGAGCCCGATTGAGGCAATCAATAGAATCTTTCGTAAAATAGTGTTTTTCATAGTCATCTCCTCTACTCGGGGATCCGAGCAATTTAGTTTGACGAGTCTATCTCAGTAATCTCGGAATAAATAGCCGTTTTGGGTGTCGGGCAGGGGTGGGGGGAGGTTTTTTTGCGGCAGGTAGACCCCCAGCTTAGCTCGTTACAAAGAATTACAAATCCACTTATTCATGTTTGGTTAAGCAATTGATATCTATCATTGTTTTGGAAATGAGGTGTAGTTGTGCACTTGCTTGTAGGAGAGAGATTGCTTATCCTTCTCCTCCCGCTTATATATGACAATTAATGCCCCCAAATAGTGTGATTATTTGGTGTGACTTAAGCGGCTAAACAACACAGTCAGCTCGGTTGACGAGCACGCTGGAATTAAAGAATTACTATCTGGAGAGTCTGAGATGTTTGCAACAAAACGACTGATTTCATCATTCATCCTGAGCGTCGGCGCCATCGCCTGTACCTCAGTCGCTTGGAGCCAGTCCGGCACTACCGTCTTCGACGGAGATTGGCCGGATCATCACGGCGGAAAATTTGCTCAACGTTACTCTCCGCTCGATCAAATCAATGCGGACAATGTTAATGACCTTGAAGTTGCTTGGAGCTTTAATACTGGTCCGATCGGCCCTTCAGCAGAATTCAACAACCCGTCTACTCCCATCGCAATCGATGGTGTTCTGTATGTGACTATGGGCAACACACGAAATGTAGGGGCTATCGATGCTGCTACGGGACAACTCTTGTGGCTATGGCGTCCGCAAGAAGGTGAGCGTTTCGACCACGCCCCACGTAAGGGTGCTGGCCGCGGCTTGTCACACTATGTCTCTAACGGTGAAGACCGTATCTTAACTATTACTCCAGGCTTTCAGTTGGTTTCACTAGATGCAGAAACTGGTATTCCTGATCCGAATTTTGGTGAGAATGGCAGCGTAGACCTGTTCATGGGACTGCGTAATGCTGAAGACGATAGATTTGACGACATCGACATTGGTTCTTCAATGCCTCCGTTCGTAATGAACGACGTGGTTGTAGTAGGACCGGCACACCGTGTAGGTATGCGTCCGCGTTCTAAGTCGAATGTTAAAGGCGACGTACGTGCATACAGCGCGAGCACTGGCGAACATCTTTGGACGTTCCACACGATTCCAGAGCGTGGTGAAGTAGGTTTTGAAACATGGCTAGATGGCGGTGTTGAATTCACAGGTAATGCTGGTGTTTGGGCGACTATGTCAGGCGACCCTGAGATGGGCCACCTTTACCTTCCAGTAGAATCGGCAACCGGCGACCGTTTCGGCGGTGATCGTCCGGGTGACAATCTATTCGCCAACGCACTCGTTGCTGTCGATATTCAAACTGGAGAGCGCCAGTGGCACTTTCAGTTAATTCACCATGACATCTGGGACTGGGACAATCCATCTGCTCCAGTAGTTGCAGACTTACCGAATGGCCGCAAGGTGGTCATGCAAGTCACTAAGCAAAACTGGGTGTATACCTTCGACCGACTTACTGGTGAACCAATATGGCCAATCGAGGAGCTACCGGTTCCTGCGGGCGATGTGCCCGGCGAGTGGTACGCACCGACTCAGCCATTCCCAACAAAGCCGGCGCCATTTGACCGTCAGGGAGTTTCTGAAGACGATATAATCGATTTCACACCGGAGCTTCGCGCTGCGGCAATGGAAGCGGTTTCAGATTTCCGCTTTGGACCTAATCTTTATACGCCTCCGTCTCTTGTTGACGCGGCGGACGGCACACGCGGTGTTTTGAGTCTGCCTTCTTCTACTGGCGGTGCTAACTGGGAAGGTTCGGCACTGGATCCCGAGACAGGCATTATTTACGTGCCTTCAAGAACTGCTCTGGCGCTGTTATCAGTTGGCAACGATCCGGATTCGGACCTAGCCTACAGCATGGCCTTCGGTGTACGTGTGCCGAGAGTGCAGGGCTTAGATGTTATTAAGCCTCCTTATGGCCGTATCACTGCTATCGATATGAATAGCGGCGACCATGTGTTTCAGGTAGCGAATGCTGATACTCCAGATCGAATTAAGAATCACCCAGCCTTGCAGGGAGTAGACATTCCTCGCACAGGTGTACCAACAAGAGCCGGATTGGTTCTAACTAAGACATTGTTGTTCGCAGGTGAAGGTGGCGGTGGCCCAGGTGCTAGCCCCATATTCCGAGCCTACGATAAGCAAACAGGCGAAATCGTCGCTGAAATAGATCTGCCCAATATGCAATCTGGGCAACCCATGACTTATGAAGTCGATGGCAAGCAATACATTGCCATGTTCGTTAGCGGTAACGCTGGCCCTACTCAGTTAGTGGCCCTAGCTTTACCGTAACTTTAAACCAGGAGTAATAATGACTATGCGAACTTTTCTAAATCGAACTGTACTAGCACTACCTTTACTATTGATCGGCCTGCCTGTTCAGGCAGCTAACTGGGTAATTGATCCAGGCAATTCAGTAGTAACTTTTAAATATGCCTACGGTACGGATCCCTATGAGGGTCGATTTACTAATGTGCAGGCTACTTTTGATATCGATCCAATGCGTCCTACTAGTTGCGAATTCAATGTAACTATTAACATCGCTGATATTGACGTCGATTCACCGGAAGTTCTGGACTACTTGCTTGACTATGAATTGTTTGACGTGGACTCATGGCCGACAGCGACTTTTAAGGCTACCGAATGCCGCTTAACTGGCGTGACTTCATTCGAAGCCGATGGCGTACTAACTATTCGTGACGAGACTCACCCACTAACTTTCCCATTCGATCTTAATGTCGAGACATGTGATGGAAGCGTTTGTTTTAACCTGACTAGTGAAGTGATTCTGCAGCGTCTAGATTATGGTGTTGGTCAAGGTTACTGGGCGAATACTTCCGAGGTTCCAAACGACGTAACCGTCACTGTAGACGTCTACGCGGTACAAGAATAATTACTAAGTTTTATAACAAATAGGCTATATCAATGTTTACTCGATTTTTTTCTAATACACGTCGTCTTTTACTAGTTCTAGTTTGTTCGGCGTTCTTGGTTTCATGCGATCGTTTGCTGACTCCTGATTTCAACACTGACATTACCGAGCTTCGAGGCGGCGCATACACGCTTGATCCCGATCATGCGACGTTGTTGTGGAAGATTAACCACCTAGGCTTTTCTACCTTCATCGGTAGATTTAACGACTTCGATGCGACTTTGGAATTCGATCCTGAAAACATCGAGGCTTCAGTTGTGGAAGTGGTAATTAACACTGCAGGCTTGGACATTAACAATGAAAAGTTCGCAGAAGAGCTACGCGGCGACGCCTGGTTCAATGTTGAGCAATTCCCACAAGCTGGTTTTAAAACCACTTCTTTTGTTGAGTCAATCGATGAAGACACATTTGTGTTTCAAGGCGACCTGACACTCTTGGGTGTTACTTCTCCGATGAATCTGGAAATTAACTTTCACGGTGGTGGTCGAAATTTCCTTACTCGCAGCTACACGCTAGGCTTCTCGGCAAGCGGCGAATTTCTTCGCTCCGACTATGGTCTAGATAGATTCACTAGCTTCGGTGTTGGCGATAACATCGAGCTTGAGATTCATGTTGAGTTTATGGCTGCTCCTGAGTAAAAATAACTCAGTAACGCAGTATCAGCACCGTAATAAAGGGACCTCATTGGGCATTGCCGAATGGGGTTTTTTGTTGGGTGTCTGCGGAGCTGCTCTCATTGGGCATTGCCGAACGGAGTTTTTTTTGGAATGCTCGCTTCGCCAGCCATTGAGCGAATGGTAGATTTCTATTCCATGCTGATGGAGCTCCCGACCCGCTCCCCAAGATCCCCATGGGTGCATATTGGTGTTGCCTGCCATTTCAGGCATACTTCCAGCTCTTCTTTGAACATCACTGCAACGATTTTTATACGTTAGGGAGCTAACAACATGCTATTCCCAAGAATTATCACTTCCAAGTCTGGTTGGACGGTGCTGACCGCTCTGACGGTATTCGGCGTTTCCACCTTGTCACAGGCTCAGGTGCCCATTGTTCAACCCGGCGCGCCAGGACAGGCGAGTCGCATAATTACCGCAGAAGAGGCATCGGATCTCGCTGGGCTTTCCTATTCTCTCGGGGATATTCAGTTCCTGCGCGGCATGATTCCACATCACTCGCAGGCGAAAGAGATGTCGGCGCTTGCAGAAGATCGAACTAACAACACGACGGTTCTTGCTGTTGCCGCGCGTATTACTCTCTCTCAGGACGATGAAATTTCCATGATGCAGGGTTGGCTTCGTGATCAGGGGTTAGAGGCGCCAGCGGAGGATGTTCATCATCAGCCGGGCTTCGAACGCATGAAGGGCATGCTCAGCGACGAGCAGATGGAAGAACTGGCTGCCTCATCCGGCCCAGAATTTGATCGCCTCTATTTGGAGTTCATGATCGATCACCATCAGGGTGCGCTGGAAATGGTAGATATGTTGTTGGACCAGCGTGGTTCAGTGCAAGACCCACTACTCTACGAATTCACGTCCGATGTGACCTCCGATCAAACATCGGAAATCGAGCGCATGGACCTCTTGCTCGCCAGTCTTAATCCCGATCCACGAGTTGGTCTGGCTGCGGGCTTTCGAGATGCAGGCGAAGCTGCTCTGAATATGCAGATCGTTGCATCGCTGCCTAAGCCGGCAGGCTTCTTTGACCCCGAACGACCTTCCGGGCTTTCGGCGAACCGACTGCGAGAACTTGAAGCAGCTGCAAATGGCGACACGCCAGAGACGCCAGATGAAGAGGAGGACGAAAATTCAGATCCGCGTCCGGCCTTGTTGAGCTTCTCAAATACTGACTTACTGTTCTCTGGTAATTACATGGTGGCAGGTAACTATCATGGCTTTAATACCTATGACATTAGCAATGCAACAGCCCCGCGGCATATAGGCTCGGTAGTGTGTCCGGGTGGTCAGGGTGATGTGTCGCTAGTAGGTGATTTGCTGATTATGTCTGTGCAAGAAGCTCGTGGCAGATTGGACTGCGGCCTGGAAGGCGTGCCAGATGCGGTAAGTGATGAGAGAGTAAAAGGCATTCGCATCTTCGATGTGAGTGATTTTACTAGGCCAACACAGGTTGCGGCAGTACAAACCTGTCGCGGTTCACATACCCATACAGTTGTGTCTGACCCTACTACAAACTCAGGCAACATCTATGTGTATGTTTCAGGCACGAGCGCTTCGCGCGACGATGAAGAGTTGGCTGGCTGCTCTAATGATTCACCTTTCGAAGATGAAAATTCGGCGCTATTTCGTATCGAAGTCATCGAAATACCGGCAGAAAATCCTGCGGCTGCGCGCATCGTTAACCGCCCATTTATCTTCGCCGATGCCGATGACGGTACCTTGGCTGGTCTGTGGGATGGCGGCGATCACGGTGAGGGCACACAGACTACTAGGCAGACAAATCAGTGCCATGACATTACTACATTCCCAGATATCGGTTTAGCTGCTGGCGCGTGTTCTGGCAATGGTATCCTGTTGGATATTACTGACCCTGCAAACCCTGAACGATTGGATCAGGTTATCGATCCTGGATTCTCCTATTGGCATTCGGCTACCTTTAATAACCGCGGCGACAAGGTGATCTTTACCGATGAGTGGGGTGGCGGCGGACGTCCGAGATGTAGAGCGCAAGATCCTCTTAACTGGGGTGCCGATGCTTTCTACGACATCGTCGATGGCAAGCTGCAGTTCCGCAGCCATTACAAAATGTCGGCTCCACAGACTGACACGGAAAACTGTGTTGCTCACAATGGTTCTTTGATTCCTGTGCCGGGTCGCGATCTATTCGTTCAAGCTTGGTATCAGGGTGGTGTGTCGATCGTAGATTTTACTGATTCCATGAACCCGGTTGAGATCGCGTTCTTCGACCGCGGTCCCATCGATGAAGAAGAATTGATAACTGGAGGATATTGGTCCACCTACTGGTATAACGGCCACATCTACGGCACAGAAATTTCACGCGGCCTCGATGTGTTTGCCCTGCAATCCAGTGATTATCTGACTGAGAATGAAATCGCCGCGGCTTCCTTGCCGGAGCTAAACGGCATTGTGAATGCGCAGACGCAAGAGATCGTCGAATGGCCTGCGGTTCCAGTTGTCGCGCGAGCGTATATGGATCAGCTGCAACGCGAGAGCCGTATTTCTTCGGATCAGGCAGGCGAGCTAGTTGATGCGCTAGAGCGTGCCGAGGCTTTGTTAGCAGGAGATAGTGGCAACCGGCGTAGTACAGTTCGAGCGCTGAATAATCTTGCCGATGATTTCTCCGATGTTGCTGATGACTTCAGTGGCATTACCGGTGTGCGATATGCATCCCTAGCGGACACCTTGGAAGGCATAGCAGATAGCCTGTAGAGCTTATAAAAAAAGGACAGATCGCGCGCAGTAGTGCGTTATCTGTCCTTTTTTGTGTCTTGGGTTTAGTGCTGCGGGCTCTGTCACGCGAATTGGGCCCTGCGGCTGTAGTCAGACCCCTTCAAAACGCCTACCGTTAGTACTTTTTGACTTTTGCCTGTATCAAGTATCAAATGGTCGATCAATATCACCTCCTTAATAGCTGTTGTGAATTAGCGGCTTATGTAGGTGAATGACAATTCAGTGCCCTTATCTGTAAGGAGGTAACGAATGGCAATCTCGATGAAAACTACAACAAAAATGAGTGCTCTACTCGCATGTGCCAGTTTATTCGCTCTTCCAGCGCAGGCGCAAGATAGTGTAAGACCGGACTTAGAGGGCATTTGGACCAATGCCTCACTGACAAAACTCTCTCGCCCGGCTGGGGTCGAGACGCTGGTAGTCACGCCAGAAGAAGCTAGGGTGATTGCTGCTAACACGCCTATTGCTGGCCTTGAAGGAGGCTTGGACGAGGGTGACGGTGTAAACAATACCCCATCTGCTGACGACGAAGATTTCGGTACCCGTGCCTATAACAATTTCTGGGTAGAGCCGGGTGCTAATCTTGCAATGATAAAAGGGGACTTTCGTACTTCTTACGTTGTTAACCCTGAGAACGGTCAGGTGCCCCGTCTCGATAATCCGAATTATGATTTCGAACGCCGCAACTTTGGCTCACGTTATGCAACTGGTTTTGGTGATGCTCGAGGCCCTGAGGCGATCCCAAATGCGGAGCGTTGTCTGATAGGGTTTGGGAACAAGGCAGGCCCCGGCATGATGTCCGCCCTGTATAACAATACCTACCAATTCGTCCAGACTGAAGACTACGTGATGATTCTCGTAGAGATGGTTCACGACGCCCGTATCATTCCAATTTTCGATACGGCTGAGGATGCGCGTGCGAGTAGACGACCACTGGTTCTGGAGCAATGGTTTGGTGATTCAGTTGGTTGGTATGAAGACGGCGAGCTGGTTGTCGATACGGTAAACATTAACCCGCTGCAATTAAGCCAGAGCTCGATTCCGATAACGAAAGCGGGGCATATCGTCGAGCGCTTTAGCCGTTATTCTGATAACGAAATTTTCTATCGTTTTACTGTCGAAGATAGCAATATCTACAGCCAGCCTTGGACTGCAGAGCTAAGCTTCTACGCCACCGACGATGGTTTGTATGAATACGCTTGTCATGAAGGCAACTACTCGATGCCAGGTATATTGGCTGGTGCCCGTAGGTTAGAGATGGAAGAGGCTGCGCGCGAGTCAAACTAATCTAGGTTCAAATTCGATATCTTATTATCGCCATCAGGAGCGCCCGAAGAATTGGTGTTCCTGATGGCGTAGTAACATTATAAGAATCAGAATGCATTTTCTCCACATTTGAAGCTCGGCATTCGAAATGCAAGCAGGGCGCCTTCCTCATAGATAATCTGAACGTTTTAAACAGAGTGTAAGCAATGAGCAAAACTAAACCACTCGAGGGCTTTAAGGTCATCGACTTTTCAGCCGTCTTCGCCGGACCTATATGTTCTCGTTTTCTTCGTGATTGTGGTGCCGAAGTGATCAAGGTAGAAAGCCCCGGTTTTGGTGACCTCACCAGAGGAGTAGATGGTATTACCCCTGTTTTTGCTCACTTCAATGCAGGCAAGCGCAGTATCGCAGTAGATTTGAAGCAGCCCGATGGGCAGTCACTGGTCAAGCAATTAATTAGTGAGGCAGACATTGTCTTAGAGAATTTTAGGCCTGGGATAATGGCCAAATTTGGACTGGATTTCGAAAGCCTACGCGTTAAAAACCCTGAACTCATCTATTGTTCAATCTCAGGCTTCGGTCAGAGTGGCCCCCATGTTAATCGCGCGGCTTATGCGCCAATAGTTCATGCTGCTAGCGGCTTTGATGCCGTGCATGCTCAGTCGCAGCAAAAGCCAAGTGAAGACGAAATTATGCGCCCTAATAATTGGGAAATTATGGTCGCGGATATTCTTACCGGCAGCTATGCCTTCGGTGCAATTCAGACAGCGCTACTTGGACGTGAGCGCGGAGCAGGGGGCAGCTATATCGATGTCAGCATGATGGAATCTATGATGACGCTTATTCCTGCACACATACAGTCGGCACAGATGGAGCAACCTGCGCTTATAGGCAGGTTCTTTCCGGTAAAGGTGAAGGATGGCTTCGTTATGGTTTGCGCAGTTTCGGATAAAAATTTGGAATGTCTTGCGACAGCACTCGCTAGGCCGGACCTGTTAGACGACCCTCGTTTTGTACGGGGCCCACGAACGCAAAATTTCTATCTATTGGCGGAGGAGGTCGAGGCTTGGTCCGCCTCGCTGACGGCTCGCGAATGTGAAGAAGCGCTGAATCGTGCTGGCGTACCGTGCAGTTTGTATCAGCAAGTCGACGATTTGTTTGCCCACCCTCAGGTAGTCGAGCGAAATTCATTTGCCGATGTCCACGATGATGTTCTCGGTGATTTTTTAATTCAGAATATGCCGTTTAAGTTTTCCGGCACGGACAATGCGGCGGCTTCTTGGGTCGCGAAGCTTGGTCAGCACACGAATGAGATATTAAGCGAGCACTTGCATCTTGAGCCGGAGGAAATAGAAAGTTTGAGAGCAAGTTCAGTGGTTAGCTAATTGCAAAAAGAGGAAATCTTCGGTGTAGACAGCAAGTAGTAACAGCAACGCAGATTCTTCGCAGATTCAAAAATCCAGGCCAAGGAGTTGGATTCTGCGACAGGCCTCACAAGTAAACCTAAAAATACATTCTGCATCATTTCGTCACAGATTAATTGCTATCGTATCTGTAGAATACGGCCGATTAGATATGATGATGCTTAATTCAACAACCCGACCCCTAGTTCGTTCCTTAGTGTTGGCCATTTCGATGGCGATTACTGCTATGGCGAGCGCGCAGATTGACCAGAACGAAAACCCCACCGACGATTCGACCATAGTCTACCCGGCTGCCTATTTCGCGGATTTCCTGCCGGTATCTGCCAACGATATGATAAGTCGTATACCCGGCATTGGCCTTGCCATGGGTCGCGGCGGCGGTGGTGGTCGCGGGCTCGGTTCCGGTCAGGGCGAGATACTCATCAACGGGCAGCGCACTACAGGAAAGGGCAATACAGGGGCGAGCCTGTTAAGCCGAATTTCAGCTGATCAAGTGCAATATATCGAGATCATCCGCGGCACCTCGGAAGAGCTGGATGTTCGTGGTGCAGGGCAGGTTGTTAATGTCGTGCTATTGGATATGCCTTCTCGATCGAGCACTTCAGTTGAGCTCAATGTGGACTATTGGCGAGACGGCACTTTAGACCCCGGCGGGCAGATTTCCTATAGTGGGCAGGCAGGCGATTTTAACTATCTGTTTGCGCTTGAGGCGGAGTCCAACTACAACGGTCGTATCAATCGAGAGTTCAGCTTTGACGCGAATGAGAATCTGATAGAGGCGCGACGAGAAGATTGGGTTCGAGACCAAACTGATTTCCGGGCCAACATGAATCTGGGCTATAGCTTCGAGAAGAGTGTGGTGCAGTTCAATGCCTTGCTTGAAACTAGATCGCCTCCGAATGATATCTACCGTTCTATTCATGACTTAGTTGCCAACACTCTTAGGTTTCAGCGAGAGGCAAATACTAATGACCGAGACAACTGGGAGATTGGCGGAGACTATGAGTATTCTCTAAACAATGGCGGCAAGTACCGCTTTCTGTTTATTGTGAATGATCGCGATTTCCTCTCCGTAAGAGAGCGTTTCGATGTTCTGGCGGATACCGAAAATAAGAATCTGTTTCTTTCCAACTACGGCCGCGACCGCGAGCGGATCGGTCGTACTTCCTATACGTTTAATGTAAACGATGCGCAGGGCTTAGAGCTGGGTATCGAAGCTTCACAGACCATTCGGGACGGCGAGTTACGTCAAGGATTGGATGTTGAAGGAGTAGGGTCTGCGGATTTTGGTGGTCTGGTGCCGGTGGTGATCTCTAATAGTAAATCCACGGTGGAAGAATTACGTGCGGAACTTTTCGCTGTGCATAACTGGCAGTTAAACCCCAAGATGTCGCTGGAAAGCTCGCTTGTGTATGAGTCGTCAACCATTGAACAGACCGGAGACGTTGGCAACAAACGAGACTTTGCCTTTCTCAGGCCTAAGGTCGATTACCGTTTCGATATTACCCCTTCGCTGCAATTACGTGCCGGAATCGAGAAACAAGTATCGCAGTTGAGTTTTTCCGATTTTAGCGCCACTGTCGATGGTTCCGACGAGGACCAGAATACGCAGGCTGGCAATCCTGGCATCGCGCAGGAGCAGTCCTGGCGTTATGAACTCAATCTTGAGCTGCGCCTGCCTAATGATATTGGGGTTCTAAACTCTCAGTTCTATTACAGAGACATACAAGATGTCGTCGATCGCATCGATGTCTCTCCTAGCCCCGACAATCTTCAGTCGGCTCGTGGAAACATAGGCGACGGCAAGCGCTATGGCGTTAATCTCGATCTTAGTGCTAGATTAGGGTTTATAGGCGCGCCGAATGCGCTTTTTACCACGGGTTTAAGTTTGCGTGACTCGGAGGTCGTAGATCCTTTTACCGGCAAGTTGCGCAGACAGCGAAACAATGGTCGCTGGACCGCCAGATCCAGTTTTAGGCATGATATTACTGGGCTTGGGCTCAGCTACGGTTTTCGCTATGAGATGAATTCAAATGGCGGTAGCGGCAGAACCTCAGTTGATATTTTTGATACGGAAGAGAGAACGTTTCAGCCTGAGGTGTCGGCCTTTCTAGAAAAGCAGGCGTTTGGAGGCTATACATTTCGCTTCGAAGCGAACAATATTTGGCAGAACGAATTTTGTAGAACCCGTACACGTTATGTAGGAGCCACAGCAGACGGCATCCTGGAAGAAGTTGAGAACTATTGTTCTGGCGGCGGTATGCAGTTGGCGTTGAAAATGAGAACTACGTTTTAGATGTCCCTAATCATTGTAGAGTCCCAAATAGCGTGAAGACTATGGAACAAACAAGGAACATTTTGCTAACACCTAGCCGGCAGCTTGGTAGATTGCTTCGATTGATCTGCTTGTTAGCAGCGACTCAACTTGTTCTGCTGTCATGCTCATCCACGGGCAACATACCCTCGCTTGCAGCGTCGGATGCAGTTTTTGAAGTAGCACCGCCGCCAAACTTTACCCGCGGTCTATTAGAGCGCCGCTCGACTGAGCCGCTCTATCCTATACGGGCGAGAAATCTAGGCATCGAAGGTTGGGTGATGCTTGGCTTTTCCGTCGATCCAGATGGCGAGGTAGTTAATAACAGTATTCGGACACTCGAAGAGCAGCCAGAAGGTTTTTTCGAGAGCTCGGCTATTAACGCAGCTAGGCGACTTGGCTTCCAGAATGTAAGAGGTGAGCTGATTGAAGATGTGCGCTATGTGTTCCGCTATCAACTCGACGGATTGAATGTCGTGCCACCCTCCGATTCTGCCGCTGACATCATTCAATTCAGAGAGATGCTGCCGCAGCGTCTGATTACGCCACCCTATCCAGCTGTAGCCTTGGAGCTTGAACTCGAAGGCTATGTCGTCGTGAAGTTTACTGTCTCTGAGACAGGTGCCGTTCAAGACATTGCCATCGATGAGAGCGTGCCAAGTGGCGTGTTCAACGAGGAGGCTGTTCGAGCAGCGCAGCGCCTACGATTCGAGCCTAGGATCGTGTCTGGGGAATCGGTGAGGGTGGAAGATGTGTTGTTCCGCTTCAACTGGAACCTGCCCCGCTAATTAATTCACCCCTTTCTGGTTGTGCGAATTTTAGTGCAAGACAAGTGCATTCTGAAAATTGCGAACTAATCGGGTATGCTTTTCGCTCGTTTTTTCTTAGTATTGCGTTGCTGGGTATACAACGCTCGAACGGGAGTGGCACTTTAAAGCTAGAAAACTCTAGATAGAGTGATGGCCTCAGGGATAAAGACTAGTAACAAGGACTAAAAGAATGAAAGCTTTAAATCTTGCAGATGGCGATATTTCTCATCGAAAGGAAATCATCCAGCTCTTGAAAATGGTGATTTCTCAGAAATGGGCGGTCTCCTATGTAAGGACGGTTGGCAAGAAAATCACCTCTCAGCCTATAAATCTGGTTGGCGTAAAGGCAGACGAAGGGGCGCTCACCATTGCCTATGATTCTGGCATCGCAGAGATGAAATCCAGTCAGCCATTGATGTTTCGCGCCCAGAGTGGAGGGGTATCAATTATTTTTCAGAGTCCGCTTAGGGAATCCCACGACGAAGACACTGTCACCAAGGCTTCTGCGCTGCACTATTTTGAGCTTCCTTACAAAGTTGCCTGCACGCAACTGAGGAAGACTGTGCGTGTTAATTTGGAGGCGATAGCTGAAGTACCAGTCGTGCTCTATTTGGTAAATGGGGCTCTGATTGAAGGTACGGTAATAGATATTTCAACAGCGGGTGCCAAGTTCAAAGTGAATCAAGATCTTGGTAAAGAGTTGCGAGATCCGCAGGTGCTTGATGCCTGTAAGATAAGTTTGCCTAACGATGCAGCGCTGCAGTCGGGAGCGCAATTGATCGGCATGGTTAATGATGCGGACAGTGGTACGTCTTACTTGCGCTGCCAGTTTGTGCACATGCGCACCCAAGACGAAGAGATGCTCGATGGATTTATCAATGATATGTTGCGGCAGATAGAATCGTTCGCTGGAAATGCTGATAGTTGAGTCTTGGCGACTCCACGTGGTCGCATTAACGATCAATAATTCGATTGCAAAGAAGGCGCTGTCTAGAGACCGCGCCTTTTTTTATTTATAAGGAGAGAAGTGCATCCATCCAGTTATGATGTATTTTTCTCCCGAGTTCACAACGTTGCCTCTATGGGCATGAGTCCATTCCCCAGGCCAAATCAGCGTCTTCCCTTTTTGTGGTTGGCTTTCGAAATTTTGATGTTCGAAATGCGTAGAGCCTCCGTCTTCAACATCATTCAGATAGGTCATCCAGGCAAGTACACGGTGAGAGGTGTCCAGCGTCGTGCGCTCTGAATGAAGCTTCATGAAATGTCCGCCGGGTTCATATTTTTGAATATTGAATGAACCGATCTCGGCGTTTGGCAAAACATTTTCGAGAAACGGCCATTGTTCTAGGTAATCCTTATAACAAGCGAACAGCGTATCCAGATAGTTGCGTAGTGGTTCGTGATCGGCCTGTTCTAAATCGCGGGGTCGAATAGCGAGGTCGGTTGAATTCTTAGACTCGGTATTCAGTCCGCCGGCGGTTCTTCCCTTAGTGTGATTGGCCGTATGGGTCTTGAAGAAGTTAATGAGTTCGTCACAGAGTGTTAGCGGTTCTATATTCCAGCTACCAATGAAATGTGGAGCAGGTTCTGGCAATTCTAGCTTGATGCGTTTCATGGCTTGCTTCCAAAGTTGTAGTCGATGCCTTTGCGAGTATCGAAATTGACCACGCCAAAGCCGCTTGTTTCCATCTCTAATCCCTCTTTGGTTTTACCCATAGCGAGTAGCACCGAGCCTAGAGAGCCAGCCGCTTCGTGCATAGTAGGGTCAATCTCTAGCGCTATGCGATAACTAGCAGCAGCTTCCTCTAATTTCCGCTGGCTCCATAGCGCGCTTCCAAGATTGCAGTGTGCATCGGCTAGGTCAGCTTGAAGGGATAACGCCTTGCGATACTTGTTGGCGGCTTCTTCGACATTCCCTAATTTTTGTAGTGCGGTGCCTAGATTGTTGTGGGCGTGTGCGTAGTCAGGTTTTATGGCTATCGCCTTCTGATAGCTGGCGATAGCTTCTTCCACCAAGCCCTGATTCTTCAAGGCCGAACCTAGGTTGCAATGCACCTCGGCAAAGTCAGGATGAATTGCTAAAGCGTTTTGGTAGCTGCTTACAGCCGCGGCCAAATCGCCCTTGTCTAAGTAGGCATTGCCAAGATTGCAGTGGGTATTGGGATCCCTAGGATCGAGTCCAATAGACGTGTCATAACTTGTTATTGCTTCATCGAGCCTGCCGGAATTTTTTAGCGAGATGCCGAGGTTAGCATGGGCCCTAGCATGGTCTGGTTTAAGGGTGATCGCTTGGCTGTAGCAGGCAACTGCTTCATCGAATCTACCTAGGTCGAGAAATACGTGTCCAAGATTGCAGTGTGCACTTACATATTCTGGTGCTTGGCTTAGCGCCGCTCTGATCAACTGAATCGCGGTTTCACTCTGCGCGGCCATGTGAGCAATCACGCCAAGCCGATGCAGTGCTACCGGCTCGTTTGGTTCTGCCTCCAAAATCTGTCTATAGATTCTCTCGGCTTCGCCAATTCGGTTAGCAGATTGATGCTCCGCGGCCAGAGACAGACCATCCTGAATGGACATGGGAGCTTGCCCTCGGGATGCGTTCGTTGCCTGGTCGGGGTTGGAATCTTTGGGGGGCATGTTTTTAGGCTCTCCGGCCTGAATCTCTTAGTAGACTTTAAGTCTACACCGCCGGCCAGAAGCAAGAAAGTGTACAATAAGGGATGAATATTGGCTTCCCAAGCCTACTGGCAGGTCAATTGGCGATAATCACAGAATGTCGTTTGCTAGGGGTAGCTTCCTACTTTGGCAGGCCCGCTAAGTTAGAATTGCTTGCTTGCTTGCGTGAGTAAATACACTGGCTGGCTCTCATTTTCGGCGGATTTTGCTATTTAGAAAACTATAGCTGTGCTAACTGTATGCTCCTGACTGGAAATTTAATAAACTAGCGTGAACGCTTCTAAAACGGTTTAAACAATGATGGAATTTGTACCACCTAACGCTGAACGGCTTACCAAGGTCAAAGCTTCGGATATTAAGGTGGGAATGTACATGTCCTTCCCCGATCGCCCCTGGTTGGAGACGCGTTTCATTTTTCAGGGAATCTTACTGACTACCGAAAAGCAGGTCAGCGAGGTGCGTAAGGAATGTCAGCATATCTTTGTAAACAAAGAGAAGAGTCGGACTATTCAGACTGCCCGGGAACCGGTGCCTACTGAAACGACGGCACCTCCAATATTAAAGCCTGTCGAGAAGGAATTTGTTGCTGCGCAGGAAGCGCATGTGAATGCTGGCAATCAGATTCAAGAAAATCTAAAACGTCTTGTGGCTGGCGAAGGTATCAATGTAACGCGTATCCGCTCTTCGGTTAAGTCCTGTGTAAAAAGCATTGTTACTAACCCGAACGCACTCTTGTGGCTTGGTCGCCTGCGTACCAAAGACAACTACATTGCAGAACATTGTCTCAACGTTGGCATCTTGGCAATCGCCTTCGGCAGGCATCTCGACATGAGCTTGGATGAATTAGAGATGTTGGGTATGTGTGGCATGTTGCACGATGTTGGCAAGCTGGACGTTGATCAAAAGATTCTAGATAAACCGGCTAAGCTCACCGAGGAGGAGTTTGCGGTTATTAAAGAGCATTGTCGCGCTGGTAAAGAAATTCTCTCGAAAGATGAGAATATGCCTAAGCAAGTTATCGAGGCAGCATTTGGGCACCACGAAAGAATGGATGGTTCAGGTTACCCCCGGGGCTTACAAGCTGATTCCCTGAATCTCTATACGCGCATGATCTCTATCGTCGACACCTACGATGCGATAACCACGAGCCGTTGTTACGATCGATCCCGTCCAGCCGCCGAGGCAATCAAGATTTTGTTCAGTTGCCGGAATACGCAGTTCGAACCAATCCTAGTGGAAAAGTTCATCGAATGTCTGGGTATTTATCCGACAGGATCTTTGGTTGAGTTAAAGACAGGCGAAGGGGCAGTTGTCATCGATTCGAATAAGAATAGTCGACTTAACCCTAGGGTCAGCATCGT
>CAJXRP010000020.1 GCA_913060495.1 uncultured Gammaproteobacteria bacterium
TTAGAATTCTTCAAGTTACAGAATCGGAAGGCCCTTAGTTCCACTGCCTCATAATCCGTTTGTCCGGGGTTCAAGTCCCTGTGGGCCCATCAATTTTTCTTACCTTTCATGTGCTTACGATTTGGAGCGACGGACTATGGGCTCTCGCAGTCCGTTGGTCCTAGCGCCCGCTTCACTACATCTAAGCGACTAGCTACTTTTTGGGCCCTCTGTTTCTTGAAGTGATTCTCGCTAAAGAAAAAAGCAAAATCTTCAAAAGCTATCGCCAATGACAATGTGGGAAGAGCGCAGCCTTGAATCTGAAACTAGTCTGTTGAAGTTGATCCAATTTTAGGATGGGCCATCAACCATTCCACCACAGTCGTGCTGAATGAGTCTGAGAGTGCAGGAATATGTGCGCCATCAGTGATGGTCCACAATTCAGCTGAACCCCCAGCTCTGCAGCTATTATCATAGCGAACAACGATCGAATCTAAGCCCGGCAAATTGCGGTCAAGGTCAAGCTGCGCGACCTCTGATCCGTCAATGTCGCAACCATTGTAAGCAGCCCAGCGCTCAACCGTTTCAACAGCACTTGGATAGCTATTCCCTCGAAGATCGCCCCCTGCATAGGCAATGGCATTGTCATCGGTCCCGTGAATATGAAGTATATGAACAGGGTTTAAAAGTGCTGGGCCAGCGACTGTCGCGCCGGCTCCGGTTAAGCTTGCAACTGCTGCAATTGCCTGGGAATTCTCAAAGGCGGTTCGATACGCCATGAAGCCGCCGTTTGAGTGGCCTATTAAATACACGCGATTGCCATCAACATTATATTGGGATTTTATGTTGCCGATGATAGTCATTAGGTAATCCACATCACTTATTTGACTGTCCTGGAAATTGCAACAGGCATCAGAGGCGTTCCAGAACCATGCCTGATTACCTTGAGTTTCTCGCTGGCCATTAGGGGCAGCGAACAAGAAGCCATAGTTATTCGCTAGTGCTCCAAATTTCATGTAGGCGTCCTGCTCGGCACCTGCATTTCGGCCATAGCCATGTAACAAAAGAACTAGAGGGGCAGGAGTTGAGGCTTCGTAGCCAGCAGGAACAGTCAAGGATAATTCTCCTCGTCCTGTGTCAATTGATTGCGCTGCAGCGAAATTAACGCTTATCAATAATGCCAGAGATAAGCAGTTGATAACTATTTTGCCCATGTGCAGTTCCTCCATTTCTCAAATTTAGCAATTTTTGAATGAGCAATAACCCGCTTAAGCTCTTAACCTTGGTATAGAAAGTAAGAAAAGAAAGGGACACTTTATGGCCAAATGGAATAAAGGCTTAAGGCTTAACGGAAGGGGCGCCAATGGTTTAGTTAAACTATCAGCACCCCTTAGAATTCTTGGCTAATCCACAATCGCTTGGTGCACCGCGTTCTCGAAATCTCTCTGCACTGCTGGAACCGGCTGCTGAAGCATGATGACTCCAGTGAGCTCTTCCGCCGGGTCACTCCAAGAGCGCGTACCTAAAGCGCCACCCCAACCAAACGCTCCCTTTGAGCGACGCTCATTCGATTCCTCAGTAGTTGCTACGGTATAACCAAAACCTTGGTCACTAACGCCTGGCATTGCATTGAATAGATCCCCCACTTGATTGCTCGACATCAACTCTACAGTTTGAGGCTTTAACAACCTGTTGCCGAAGAGCTCTCCGCCGTTTACCAGCATCTGCTCGAACCGCAGATAGTCGCCTGCTGTACTTTTAAGTCCATAGGAGGCCCCGAAATAAGTCGAATGGCTCGTATCATAGATAGCCGAGTTGGGGGGAGTAGCGGTGTCGCTGTCGACGATATCGATAAGACGATCCTGATATTCTTCGGGCACGTTCCACCACGTGTCGTTCATGCCGAGAGGCTCGAATATGCGCCGCTGTACGAACTCATCAAAAGATAAACCAGATTCGATTTCAATAATTCGTGCAATTACATCCAGTGCAGTGGCCGCGCTGTACCGCCAACGATCCCCTGGCTGAAAATCTAGCACAATCGCGCCGTACTTCGGTACGTTCGTGGCAAGCGAAGTACGTGTATCTAACCACATAACCGCATCCCCCGAGATAGCGCTACCTAAGCCCCCAGAGGCGATCCCCGATGTATGTGTGAGTATGTCATGCACCGTAATCTCACGCTCGGCGGGCACTAAGCGGTGCTCAGGAACATTGGTCGGGAGAACGAAGGGGGGACTGATATCTTCATCCACGTTATCGCGCAGTACAGCAACCTGCATTTCTGCGAATTCTGGAATCCACTTACTGATTGGATCGCTAGGACTAATCAATCCCTCTTCGATCAACATCATCGCCGCAACACCAAGTATAGGCTTGGTAGAGCTCATCATTATGAACAGAGCATCCTCCTCCATGGGTTTGCCATCGGCAACATTCATGAGCCCATGCGTCTCGAGGTGCACTATTTTGCCGCGCCTAGCAACGCCAGTAACAGCGCCCTGAATAGTGCCTGCATCAATATGTCCTTGTATAACATCGTTAATGCTGTTTAGTTCTTCTGTAGACATGCCGACTTCTTCGGCGCTGCTCGCCCAGGGTAAATCATTCGCAAAGCTTAACCCGCCGAACCCACAGAAGACTAAAACTAGTAAAGGCAGAAATCGCTTGCTGGTGAAATTATTTTTCATTGTCTAAGACCCAAATTCTTTTTATCTATTTGTTATGTTTTGCCAAATATATCACTATGCTTCAGCCTTACATTTTTTTCTTGCCCGCAAAAGTACCCATGGAATTCCCTTGCACAATGACAGAGCCTTTAACCGTACCGTCACTTTCTAACTCTCCTCGGTAAGTTATGTCCGCGCCCAGCGCAGCACTTGGGAATGTAAATTCGAAATTGTTACCCTCATAGGTTCCAGCAATTGGTCCATTTGCCAGTTGTCCAGAGTAGGTTCCGGACATTTTTCCTTCGGCTTCTTGAACCATTGTAATCTCTGCATTTCCACTACCTGCATCGCCTAATACAACGGCAAAAGCCCAATCGCCACTTACATCAGCCGTCGCAAGTTGTGCGAAAAGTGAAAAGGTAAGAAGTAATAGTGCGTTGCGAATAATTATTCTCATTTTAAATCTCCTATAGGATTCAGATGGAACTGAAAAACATGTAAGTAGTCATTGGATATAGAGTAAAAACCGACGTGTGTTCTACTCTATGCCCTTCTGCTCAGCATTTTTACACTGGCACTATTCGGTAACTTCGACAGATTCTGGCATCAGTCGAGCAATTTTACTACCTTCGCCATTTTCAAGTAGAAGATAAATCTCACCATCTACGCCTGACTCTATGTCACGCACTCTTGCGAAATCATCCAACAAGATTTCCTGCTCAATCACTCTGTTCCCATCAAGACTGAAACGGAACAGCTGCATAGATTTTAGTGTGCCCATCAAAATGTCATTCTTCCATTCAGGGAAGGCGTCACCCTGATAGAAAATAAAACTGGAAACCGCAGGAGACGGTGTAAAATCTACCAGTGGCATTACAATATCTTCGATACGGAAGAATTCTAATTCATCCCTACCGTAGTTCACTTCGGTGCCAGAGTAGTTGATACCAAGACTGTGTAATGGCCATCCAAAATTACCGCCAGGCTCAATGATGTTAAGTTCATCTCCGCCTCTCGGGCCCATTTCTGTGCTCCACAATACATCACTGAGCGGATTGACTTCCAATCCATGTGGACTACGGTGCCCCCTGCTCCAAATACTGTCTAGTGCACTGTCATCGCCAACATAGGGGTTGTCATCGGGAATGCTGCCATCGAGATTCACGCGGTGTATTTTCCCCCAGGGTAACGCCAGGTCTTGCACACCTGACATAGTATTGGGGCTCCTGGCACCTATTGAAAAGAAGAGATGTCCTTCGCTGTCGAATGCTACTCTTCCGCCAGCACCGATATCAGAGCCGATTTGATAACTTGCCTTGTCAAATTCGATGATGGTTTCCTGATCAATCCATTGATCGTCTTCTATGCGACCTCTGACAACTTTGTTCATACTTGCTGGCCTATTATATTGCCTGCTTTGGGCAGTACAATCTTCGCAGCGATCTGAGAAGTGCAAATAGATCCAGCCGTTGTCAGCGTATTCAGGATGCAGTATTACTTCAAGCATCGAACCAATGCCGCCGCGGGGGTTAGCATCGTTGTAATAGCCTTTTGGCGAGCCCTGAATCATTGTTGATTCTTGGCCATCGGCAGAGATTAAGAGGAGCCCTCCCGTTCTCTCGGTAACGAGAAACTGTCTGTCGGGCAGAATTGCCATTGAGAAAATCAGCTCTACAAGCCCCTCGACCACTGGCACTGCTGTAAACGAATGTTTTTCACTGACAACAACACCTTCAGGGAACTGTACTGGAGTACGGACATTAAACTCACCGTATGGCATCGAGTCTCTTTGTTCAACGATGAAGACTGCCAGCGTTCTTATTTGAGTTGTGGTGAGAGCCTCCGACCAAGCAGGCATTCCCGAATTGGGATAACCCTCTGCGATACTGACAGCCACTTCTTCAAGTGACTCACCATGGAGAAGATCTCTACCCAAAAGCGGCACACCTATTGCTTCTCCTTGCAGTTCACTACCATGGCAGACGGCACACTCTTGCTCATAGAGAGCCTCGAAAGCTAGGGCGCGTTCTGCGGCGGCGTAAAGATTGCCCGTGCTAACCGAAAATAAAGTCACGATAAGCAGAACAAAAAGAGAAATGAAGAGCTTTCTAAACTCAGTAGAGCCTTGTGAAACACAATGCATAACGGTTTCCTAAAAGTGATCTGAGGTAACTAACTAGCGGAGAATACTTGCTTATTGAGCAAGGGCATCCATTTCGGCTCTTCTGGCACCAGCTAGAATTCCAGGTAAAGAGTAATTCCCTTCGTGGCAGGCATATTCGAACAACGCCGTCTCTTTATAGAAAGAAAATTCTCCACCCCAGGGTTCGGTGTAGATAGCTGGGTCTTCGACTCTAAATTCATAGAAAATTTCATCGTCTGACCAGCGAGTCAATCGCTCGATAACCTTTCCTGTGGGTGAGATATAGGAGCCTTGTAGTGGATTGGGCTTGATGGTTTCAATAACCAGCGTATTGCCCTCGTACCTGGCTATGGAATCACCGAACCAAGGCTCCATATCTTCGTTACTGTGTTCGTCAGCAAGTGGAATGATGCGCACCTCGTGGCCCATTTCAGACATGAGCAGGACATGATCTTTAGTTTGTACGAATTGGTAATTATTGTTGTAGATTCCGTTTTGCATTACCGGGCCTATTATGCCGCCGAAGGCAATGCAACGCTCACCAACAGGCCTGGTCTCAGGACCATCGAAACTACCAATAGGTGGTAAGTGGGATGCTCTGCGAAGTGCTCGTCCGCCTTCTTTATAGGGAATCCGGCCATTGGCAGGTTCGGTGACCCAGGAGCTGCGAAACTCACCCTTAACCAACCCCATGGAAGGTCCATTATCGACCCAAAATGCATTATGCCCCCGCGACCCGAACGCTGCTGCACCCGCCTGGGCTTCAGTTACTGGGTTGGCCTGCTGCTCCCTGTCCAGACTCAACCAAAAAGAATTCTGAGCCATTTCATAGGCTACCTCGTCACTTAGTACGAGCCCCTCAATCCCAGGCCGTCTTTCCATGCGGGTAATGGAGCGATTTGTCCAAATACCCTGAAAATCCGGCGCGCCGAACTCTGTTAGTTGGGGCACGTAACCGGGGGCTTGAGAGTACGCTAAAGGCGCTATGGCCAACAGTGTGAGTACAACGCTAGTGTGTAGAATCTTAAAATTAGGCATAAACAGTTCCAGTTTTGTTGAGCGCATGAATCCTAGTCGTTACTGCTCATGCACAGAGCTTATTAGCAATCCTCATATAATGAGCAGGCCTCATTATCGATGACCTATAAAACGCAAGAAATCTCTATATGGAATTAGAGTACTTACTTTCAAAGCGATAATCTAGCGATAAAACTCACTCTATCTCAATACGGCCTCTAAACATCGATAATTGAGTCGAATTCATTACTGTGGCATATTAGCCGCTATTCGTAGACTTAAACACTTGGAGCGAACACTTCTTTGAGCATCACCACTGTCACAAAAATCAAACGGCCTTCTAAAGAACAGCGCATCGACACTATTGTGGAGTCCGCACGAAAAGTGTTTTGTTCCTTTGGTTTCGAAAAGGGCTCCATCGGAGATATTGCTAAGAATGCGTGCATAGCGGAAGGGACGATTTATCGCTACTTCGACAGCAAGCGTGATTTACTCGATGAAGTATTGCGTCGTCACTACTCCATACTATTCGACGACGTCGAACAAACGTTGCCGATCATCGAAGGACCCAGTAACCGGCTACGCTATATTGTTCGTCGAATTCTTATGATGATTTCTGAAGATCGAAGTATGTGCGGGCTACGCACAATTCACGCACGTCAAGTAGATGACAAACGTCCATCGCTCTCCCACGATCAAAATCGCAGAATGGCGGTATTGATGACAAAGGAAATCAAGAAGGGTATGGCGGACGGCTCATTCCGCTTAGACACTTCACCAAGCATTGTATGCTACATGATTGGCGGCGCAGTCGAGATAACTGAGTATTCCTTCATGAAAACCGGAAAGGCAATTGATGTAGACAAAGTAACGGAATCGATTTGGCGAACAATCCACAACGGCATGAGCTCGAGCGATGCAACTGCAGAGTCACTGACCGGTTTAGTCGAGCGGTTTGAGCAAGCCGCCGACCGACTGGACCCAAAGTAAAAAATAAAATCTAAACAAATGGGTTAGATTTATCCTTTTGATCTACATATTCTCGTCGATAGTGACTACCAGGAATCAGTAATGCGAAACCCACTAATCAAGTTTGGTCTCATGACCTTTTCAATACTCGGATTAACGGCATGTCAAAAAGTAGACTCGCTCGGATCTTTGCCGCATGCAGGTGACATTGTTTTTACCGAGATCATGCCGCTTGATACTGCAGACGGCTCTAACTGGATGGAGCTTTACAATACCAGCGACACCAGTATCCAATTGCAGCAATGTATACTCAGCAATAAAACCGGGCAAATACTGACAATATCTGAATCGTTGATGGTTGAGCCAGAGCACTTCGCAGTCTTTAGTAGTAGTGCTGTTGAAAGCACCGCACTACCACCATCTTTAAGCCAGCCCAATTTCGATTTTCCTGTAGATGATTTCCAGCTGAACTCTAACGAAACTCTAAAGCTGCTTTGCGACAACCGCTTAATCGATCAAATAACATATGACGTTAATTCGCCAGAATATATGAACATTACAACTTCTTGGCAGCGTCACTATCGTCCTAACGAACCCGCAGACTCTATAAGCAACGCCTGGTGCCACACGAATCCACTTGAAAACTATGAATACGGGTCTGCAAAATTCGCAACACCGGGTAGAGCAAACTCATTTTGTTCTTCAATCGCGCCTTTCATCGCCTACGACAATCAGGCAGCCGTAATGATAGAGGGTATAGACCTGGAAGCTACCTTACGCGTGGCTGAGGCGGAGATGGCACGCAAATCAGCTACTTCAGAACTGGTAATATGGGGTATACGAGATCAAGTTATTACGCCGGAAATTGCGAGGAAGGTTTCTGAACTGTATTTCTCCAACATCGACATGCTCTATGAATCCACTCCATTCACCGCAATAGATTGGAATCACGCTGTTTGGCATTTCGCTTGGGCTATTTCTAATTTGTATCGAAATGGAGACGCTGTGATCAAGAACGAGTTACAACTAGCCTATGAGGATGCACAGAAGCGACCCGAAACTCTTGATCTTTTTAAGTATATTGCCATCAACTATGTGCGCGGAGAGCGCATCGTAATGGGCGATGTCCACACGCCCGCGCACGAGGCCGTGCAAAAACTTATTGTCGCACCGGGAAACGCTGGCTACTTAAATAGCTATGAAGAATATTATGAAAAAAGAAGGGGTCCTATAACAACAAAAGCAATTAATGCGGTCTATATCGCTGGAAAATCCCTTTCAGATTTATTTCAGTAATGCGGATAGATAGGTATTGACAAGTTAACTTCCGAAATCGATAAACCGCTTCCTAATTACTTCTACATTGCCGCAGCATGAGCACCTAAAAAGCGCTGCGCTTGATGCATCGATTTGAATTTTCGCATGTCCCGCTCTCTCACTCTTGTAGGCTCGTGCGATAGCTCACATCGATTGTTGGCGTACTGCGTCGTATCGTGAATCGTCTCAGGAATAAGCTCCCTGTGAGCCACACCGTAACTTCTCAATTTATCTGTAACAATCTTCCTGGGTTCCCCACCATGTTTCCCCAACAGCCGCTTAAAGAACCGCTTTGCGGCTTCTCCATCTCGCCTTATCTGGAGAAATACGTCCACCACCTCACCGTCTTGATCCACCGCTCTCCATAGGTAGAGCCGCTCACCCTGAATCCTCACGCACACCTCATCAATGAAGAAAGTGTCACCATATCCCTGATGTTTTCTTCTCAACCGCTGAGCGTACTGCGGCCCGAACTTGTTGCACCAAAGGCGAATGGCTTTATAGCTGGTAGTCACGCCCCGCTTGGCCAGTAGGTACTCGATGTCACGATGACTAAGGTTGAACCGATGGTAAAGCCACACTGCATATTGAATGTTTTCGGGCGGGAATCTGTGTCTTTTGTACATTCTTGTTGAATTCATGCGTCGGACTCTGGCAGATTGGGAGTTAACTTGTCAGCGCTATCGATCAAGGTGTCTCTGGCTTTACAGTGATCTAAATAGTCCCATACCGCGTATTAGAAGCTCTAGTAATTTATCTAAACAGGGCACAACCATGGCTTACACAATTGAAACATCGCTGGGTGAAAAGCAAACCAGCCTGTCCCTATTAAAGGTGCTCGCGGAAAATAGTTTTGACTCGATCTTGGTGACTGACGGAACGGCCCAGGGCAAAATTATTTATGCGAACAAAGCTTTTAAAAAGTTAACCGGGCATGATCCAGCAGATGTAATTGGAAAAACGCCACGTATGCTTCAGGGCGCTGCTACTGACAAAGTCGTTATCGGTAGGCTCACTACTGCATTGAAGACAGGTAAGAAATTTGAAGGAAAAGCCATCAATTATAAAAAAGATGGCACACCATTCATCATGTATTGGCGAGTGCTTCCCATCAAAAACGGTAAAAATATCGAAGCTTGGGTTGCCATCCAGAGGGAAGGCGCGTCTATTTGATATTTGATTTGCCAAGCTCACTGCGAACGCCGCCGTGAGCTTTGGTATATTTTTAGTTGGCATCACCTTGCTATTTTTGAAACGAGAATGTACCGCAGATAAGCCACTAATATTTGTTGTGAATGCGTTCTGTTATTAATAGTCTCTAAGAGAAATAGGGGGCACGGATAACTTAGTAACTTAGGCCTCCTCCGTCATCGCCCGCCGAGGCCAATCCGTTTGTCCGAGATTCGAGTCCCTGTGGGTCCACCATATAAAAAGCCCATTCAATAGTAAGTGGTCGGGCTATAGATTTTCACAGTCCATTGGTCATAGACATAATGCCCTCTTATCACTTTCTCTATATTTCTCGGACAGCGTACTGGATGAATTCAGGTGAGAAGCAGTGGCGCTTGCATATTCTTGATTAAGCCATATAACAAATCCTGACAGATTAGCAGTTAACTTGTCAGTACCGGAAAAAGAAATAGGGTCTAACAGCAAAGGGAATTTCCGACCGATTTCTTTGATCTTGAGCTTTACTTTTGCAGTACAAAACCAAAATACGGCTGCTGGCGTTTACTTATTTTTGTTCTCCAATATCTCCCTATTAGCCAGTAAGCTTAGCCTATGCCCGAAGGACCAGAAATACGGCTTGCCGCAGACAAAATTGCGAAGGTGCTTGTCGACAAACCAATACTATCAATCTTTTTTGGATTGCCAAATCTAGCTCGCTGGGAAGAGGATTTTGCGTCCAGCTACGTGATTTCCATTGAGACTCGAGGCAAGGCCTTGCTAACACACTTCGCAAATGGCTTAACTATATACTCTCACAACCAACTCTATGGTCGGTGGTATGTAGTTAAAAGGAACCGATTGCCATCCTCAGGCCGTTCTTTGCGCATGGCGATACACACAGCCGAGCACAGTGCGCTGCTGTACAGCGCTTCAGATATTAGTGTTTGGGAAACCCAGCGGATTCTAGAGCATCCGTTTTTAGCGAAGCTTGGCCCGGACATATTGAGCGAAGAGCTAACTTGGCGGCAGGTTGCAAACCTCTTAGCCTCACTTAAGTTTCGCAATCGCGGAGTTGGGGCCTTTTATCTGGACCAAGGTTTTGTCGCTGGAATAGGAAACTATTTGCGATCTGAAATTCTTTTCTTTGCCAAGGTCAATCCCTGGGCTAAGCCAAATCAATTAAGCACTAAAGAGTTAAACCAACTAGCTAGGGCTACGCTGGACGTGTCTCGTCGCAGCTATAAAACAAAAGGAGTGACGAACGAGGCGTTTAGAGTAACTCAGTTAAAAAAGCTGGGTCAGACTCGAAGTCAATTTCGTCACGCGGTATTCGGAAGAGAATCCCAAGCCTGTTATGACTGTGGCAGCGATATAATTAAAGATAGCGTGGCATCAAGACGACTTTACTGGTGCCCAGCATGCCAATACGAGACGAGTGAGAGACTATGATCCCAGGGAAAAAAGACTTTTTATTCGTGCCTCTCGGCGGATGCGGTGAAATCGGGATGAACTTAAACTTGTTCGGCCACGCCGGTCAGTGGTTGATGGTAGACTGCGGAATCACTTTTGAGAAGGATGATACAAACCCGGGAGGTGGCAATAGAGTCGAAATGCCCGACCCAATATTTATTAGTAACCGCAGTGATGCCCTTGTTGGAATGATCGCGACTCATGCACACGAAGACCACATAGGAGCAATCGCTCATCTATGGCCCCAATTAAGATGTCCTATTTACACGACGCCGTTTACACGGAATGTATTGCTTCGAAAACTAAGGCAAAGGGGAATTGATGCACCTATTGTGACCGTTCAAGAGGGCGAGACTATCACTCTTGGGGGTTTTAGGGTTACTTGGCTTCCCATTACCCATTCGACTGTAGAAACCAATGCGCTGCTTATAGAAACCTCAGCTGGGCGGGCGTTGCATACAGCAGATTGGAAAATTGATTCAGCGCCTATTGTTGGCCGAGCGTTTGAACCGGATGTTTATCGACGGCTAGGCGATGATGGGATCGACGCTATAGTGTGTGACTCAACCAACGCCAATCAAGCTGGCCATTCTACTTCTGAGTCAGAATTGTTTGAAGGACTGTTAGCAGCCGTTAAATCCTCCACGGGGCGGGTAGTAGTTGCTTGTTTTTCTAGCAATATTGCGCGCCTGCAAACCCTTGGTCATGTGGCGGAAGTGTCAGGGCGCTATATAGGAGTGATTGGCCGATCGATAGAGGCCATGGTGACGAATGCTAGAATGGCGGGTTACTTAAACGAACATTTCAACCTAGTCGATTCTTTTAACCTAGGCTATCTTCTGCCTAATGAGGTATTGGTTGTGGCGACGGGGAGTCAGGGAGAGTCGCGAGCTGCTTTGCAGCGACTGGCGATGGATACCCATCCGGACATTACCTTAGCTGCGGGGGATCACGTGATCTTCAGCGCCAAAACTATTCCTGGCAACGAGATCGAAGTGGGTCGATTGGTGGCTGCCCTTGAGAGCAAAGGTGTTGAGGTGACGCTTTCAGAGACCAGTTCGCGGCCTATTCATGCATCGGGGCACCCTTGTCGGGACGAATTACAACAAATGTATGATTGGATAAAGCCTAAAATTGCAATACCTGTTCATGGCGAAGCTTTGCATATGCAATGCAATGCAGATATAGCAAAGTCATGTGGCGTACCAACACAGTTGACTGGAAGCAATGGTGATGTGTTTGACATTGTTACTGGCAAAATACTAAAAGAGCGCGTGCCAGTAGGTCGACTCTGGTTAGATGATTCAAAGCGAGAGGCGCTTTTAGCAAAGGTTGAGTAGCGGCCGACTCGCCAGTTCGGCAATGGCACAGGAATATTCCTATAAAAAATTAGAAATCCAAATGCCGTAACGGCACGTATATTAACCATGGATAAAGATACATTATTCTACGACGATGCCTGTCCAATTTGTTCAGCAGAAATGGAAAAGCTAGCGAAGCATCATGACAATGGTCTAGAGCTTACGCCCATTTCCATGCTGCCAGTGGAACACCAGGCCGCGCTGCGCACGGAGCTGCACCTTAGAACCGAGGATGGCAAATGGCTAAAAGGATTGGAGGCAAACGTGCGCGCCTGGCGACATACACGTTACAGCAAGGCGACGAATTTGTTGCTCCACCCCATGTTTCGCTGGATAGCTGAACTGGCCTACCAAACTTGGCTCACTTATTACCAATGGGCGCGAAAGCGCAGAGAAGCGAAGGATTGATGTGTCATCTCAATAACTTGAAATTAATATGCCCCTCTGACTCGGGAGGGCCAAGCACTATTCTTATTGTAGTAAACAGTGTTGATAAATTAACTCTCTAAATCCACAACAACCCTGTAAAACCACTTCTACGCGGCAACCGCCTTTCCCGACGACGCAAAGGCAAGTCCGCGGAAATATCGATAGATTTCTATCACACTAATGCCTGCCCAGACTAAATAAGTTACATCCGGCTCTATGCACATTCAAAAATCACTGCTCCTGATACTTTTATTGGTTTGTGATCGATCAGAAATGACCCATTTAGCGAATTGTTACGTATCAATATTAGAAGTGTTTATTAGTGCTCGCTTCTTAAGAATTTAAGCACTTAAATTCAAGTAAAAAGGATGAACAATGAAATTTCTAAACACGATGCTTGTCGGTTCTTTAGTAATACTTTCTGGGTCGGCGCTCGCAGAAAGCTACGAAGTGCAAATGCTCAATACAGGCGCAGATGGTGTAATGGTTTTTGAGCCGGCAGTTTTAAGTATAAATCCTGGAGATTCTGTTACGTTTAAAGCAACGAATCCTGGTCATAATTCAGAGTCTATGCAAGGAATGATGCCAGAAGGTGCGGAAGGGTGGAAAGGAGGTATGGGTCAAGACGTTACCGTGACTTTCGATCAGGACGGTGTTTACGTGTACCAATGCGCTCCCCATCTTATGATGGCTATGGTAGGGGTTATCAAGGTCGGTTCTGGACCGAATCTAGAAGCTATAAAAGCTGCCGCGACAGACAAGAAAGCAGCTTTTATGATGGCTCAGGACCGTTTAGATGGTTACTTAAATCAATTATGAGTTTGTATTATATCGCGATCTCAAGGGTAGGTGGTTTACCTGCTCTTTAGGAAGCCACCGATTAATGCACACGGTAACAATGGATCAACTAGAAACCTAGTCATATGCATGAGCGCTCTGCGACCGAGTAATGCGTATTTTCGTCAAGAACCTGCGCAAAGGCTTAATCATGAAAAAACTACTAACAACAGTAATTTTATTTTCCCTCACCGCAGGTGCTAGTGCGGATATTTATTATTGTGAAGATACTATGGGAGTTTCAATAGACAGGTTTGATTTTGAAGCTTTGAATAATGATAGCGATAATTTCATCTCACATAACTGGCTGATTGATACTGATAAGGGCTGGCGGCGTACAGATAACCCTCACTATGAAGGGGTATGCGAAGTGAATAAAGGCTATACCGTTTGTAGTGTGCGCAGTATAGCTTTTGGGGAGGCGACTTTTGCGATCCATCCCGATGGCTCAAATTTTACTCTCGTATATCTCGATTACGGCTTGGATGTATTGGCGTTTGTCG
Source organism: uncultured Gammaproteobacteria bacterium (assembly GCA_913060495.1). Lineage (GTDB taxonomy): Bacteria > Pseudomonadota > Gammaproteobacteria > Pseudomonadales > Pseudohongiellaceae > UBA9145. The sequence continues at coordinate 13,865 of CAJXRP010000020.1, forward strand.
GAACCTGTACTAAGGCATAATCATGAACCAACTACTAACAGAAATAACCCTACTCTGCTTTTCCAAGCACTAAGCAGTCCTCACAACCGTTTATGCTGAGAATCATTGCACAGTGAATAATAACTTGTCAGAGGCCTCTGAGAGCATCCTACTGGCTGCTTGGAAGCCCGATATTGCGACCACTCCAGCAACGTGGGGTGATTAAAGGGAAACCTTCGATCAGAATCACTATTCAACTATGACTGACAAAATCTCAACTATCGCAGACCTTAAAGACCTTCTTCAAAAGTTCAGGGATGAAAGGGATTGGAAGCAATTCCACGATGCGAAAAATCTAGCCGAGGCTATTTCAATTGAAGCTGCAGAACTTCAAGAACTGTTTCTATGGCAAGACAGCAAAACTGTAATGAAGAAACTAACTACTGACGAACGCTTTAAAAAAAGCGTGGAAGAGGAGCTAGCAGATATAGTCGCCTACTGCCTGAACTTTGCGAATGCAACAGGCATAGACATATCAAGCGTTGTAGTGGACAAAGTCAGCAAGAATGCCGAGAAGTATCCAGTAGGGAAGGCCAAGGGCATAGCTAAGAAGTACGACCAATTATGACCTTTCTTTGAACCAAAGACTAACAAACCAGAAAGTTCCACCGTCACTTCTTCCAAAATATTAATGACTAATTGATCTAAACGTCACTGCACCTTGTTGCGTATTCGTCATGCAGGTATTGACAAGTTAACTGCCTCATAATCCGTTTGTCCGAGGTTCGAGTCCCTGTGGGCCCACCAAATAAAAAGCCCGATCACTAGTAAGTGGGCGGGCTTTTCTGTTCATATGGCTTAGCGCCAAATCGCAACGCTCCAAAAACTGTATATTTACTCTGACCCCATTTATTATTTCATGCGTTACGCGCAGCGCTATCAGTCGCGCTTGTTGAATACCAGAATCTGGTCTTCCTGATCAGAGTTTGGAAACTGAATTATAATCCTGAGTTGCTGATAGTTTGGAGCAACAACCTTAGCCCCTATTTGCTGTACTTCACCATCCAAATAGACTTGGTATTCCACTGTCGTCGGAGCGATCTTCCGGTATGAAATTTTCGCACGTTGATCTTGGTTGAAGCTGGCAATGGAGTATTGCTCACCACTATATGAATAACGAGCGGTGGTGCCACTCAGAGAACCATCCTGTGCAGTAGTGATCACCATATAGGTGTAGGTTTCATCACTGTGATCGAAATAGGTACGGGATAAGTTAGCCGGTACGATGGCACTGCCGAAGTTAGATTGTCTGATGTCAATGTCCCAGGTGCCTAAGAAGGGATTTGCGCTTTGGGCGAGAGTGGTGGCGCTGGCCAGGGTAAACAAGAATGCGATCAGCAATGCCGATAATTTTTTTAACACAGTAGGAGGCCTCTATAGAGTCTGACAGTCTGGTGATTGTCATAGTGCGCTTACCACAGGTCTATTGCAAATTGCGGATAATGGGACACATGGGGGCAGCTTTAAACTTAGAGTCTTGAGCCGCATTATCGCTTCCTCGGTGACATTCGGGTTTTGTGTCACTTCTTAACTCTCAATGGCCATGCATGAGCAGCGATACCAATGCTACTCTCTGGGAAGTTTTAGCAGTAGTTTTCTAGAAATTCGATGTTTTATCTAATTGATCTAGTTGAAGGATCAGTCGCATAGTCTGCTGAAAACACTCGTGTCGAAGGTTCTGCCAATTGCGCTAGCGGTTTGCAACGAACGCGAGAGCACGAAGCCCCTAGCGGACAACACATTAACCTTGTTTAAAGCAGGAATAAATATCAGGGCGAAGCCGATCTAGCGGTGCAGTCGGCCTTATTGGAACCAAGCATCGTTTGCTAGACGTATTAAAAGAAATAAGACTCCCCAGCCTACTAATGCTAGGTTCTGGTACGTTTTATACCGAACGCCCTACTCTCAGGAGCTTCCAACTTCGTAGCAACTCAAATAATTGCTTGAATCATCACGTCTGATCGTCAATTTGTAACAATTACTTACTTGTAGATTGGCGTCTAATTAAGCACTATAAGCGGCTGTAATACAGACTCATAGAGTCATTTTTGAGACATCAGTCAGTGCCTCAAAACGGTATGCCCATATAGAGGAGAAGGAAAGATGGCGTATAAGAAAGTCCTAAGTGCAATTCTAGTTTCAGCATTGTTTCCAGCACTAAGCAGTGCTCAAGAATCCGATCAACACCCAACCTATGCCAAAGAGGTGTCGCGGATTATTCAAGAGAATTGCCAGATATGCCACCAACCTGGAAATATCGGCCCCATGTCCTTCACCAGTTATGAAGAAGTACGACCTTGGGCACCACTCATTCAGCTTAGGGTTGCAGCCCGTGAAATGCCTCCCTATCAGTATGATAGTGATGCCGGCATACAGCATCTTGAGAATGACTGGCGCTTGTCGCAAGAAGACATCGACACCGTCGTAGCATGGGTCGATGCAGGCTCGCCGCTAGGCAATCCAGAAGATTTGCCACAACCAAAACAATTCCCCGCTATGGACGACTGGCGTTTGGCTGATGAACTTGGACAGCCCGACCACACCATTAAATCTACAGCCTGGGATGTTCCCGCTGAGGGCCAGGATCTGTGGTGGAAGCCTGTTGTAGATTCTGGCATTGACGAAAGTCGTTGCATTAAAGCAGTAGAGACCCGTCCATCCGCAGCAGCCATAGGCTCAACCCACCATGCCAACTCGCACTTCAGGGTATTGGATGAGAATGGAGAGTGGGTCAATGGCGACCGCCTGTCTGAATTTGCGATCGGCAAACTCGGAGAAAAAGTACCTAAAGGAGCATGTCGAAAAGTACCCGAAAATTCAATGGTTGAATGGGAGATTCACTATTTTCCCGATGGCAATGCCGTCCCTAATGACCAGGTTACTATAGGCATCTGGTACCACGATGAGGAAGACAACTTTGTTGAAGAGGAAAGCTATCCTCAAAACTTGAGCGCCTATTTACTCTCTGGCGGAACCGACTATATGATCGCTCCTCATGGCACGCTTATGACGCAGGGATTCAGGTCTTGGGACCACCCGGTTCGCATCGACAGCTGGCAACCTCACATGCATCTGCGCGGCGTCGCAATGAAGATGGAAATGCTTGATCCGGAAACGGGAAGAATAGAAGTGTTGAGCCAGACTTCCAATTGGACGTCCGCCTGGAACCATAGCCACACATATCAAGATGGCTACCAGCCACTTATTCCTGCAGGCGCGACGATTATCTTGACCGCATGGTATGACAACACTAAAAACAATCCCATGAATCCCGATCCCGATCAGTGGGTTGGCTCCGGTCAGCGCACCACCGACGAGATGTCTCATGCCTGGATTGCTGTTTCCCACCTCGATGACGAAGCTTTTGAAGAGCTTCTTGCTGAACGCGAAGAGCGAGACAACAGCAGTGTTGCCGGCTCGGGTGGATCGGATTGATGAGCTTGTTTAAAACCTCCAAACTGTTGTTGCCAATTCTGATGGGGTTGCTTGCAGCCCCGCTTCACGCTCAGCTGCCCGAACGTTTCCAGAACTATCCCCTTGGAACACTCGGGGAGACCGGAGAGTTTGTGGCCCCCATGTTTAATGGCTGGATTCGAAACGAAGACAAATCAGTAACCATGATCTTTGGCTTCGGCAACCGAAACAGAACCGCGACCATAGATGTTCCACTAGGGCCAAACAACAAGCTAGAACCGGCTCAGTTTCAAGGCGCTCAGCCCACTCACTTCCCCGTTTACAAGAGGCGCGGATTCGTAGGCATCCAAGAACGGGGCGCCTTTGCAGTCACCGTACCTCCAGAAATGGCGGACACCGAAGTTATCTGGACGCTGACATCGGGCGGCAACACTTGGTCTGTACCAGGCCGTGCAACGTCAGCTGCCTACGAGATGAGTGCCGCCGAAATGGCCTCAGGCTCCCTGAAGCCAGCCATTCGATTCAACATGGATGGACCGGAGTCTGTTGATCCTGTAGGCATTTACGCAGAGCCTAAAGTTGTCACGGTGGGCCAAGCACTCACCCTCTCGGCTCTTATGCAGGACCGAGGAGTGCGGGATCTATATGCAGGCAATGACAGCTTATATGTCCCCCTCGGGACCTTTTGGGCCATGCATCAGGGCCCTGCCAAGCCGGAAATAGAAGCTGCAGAGATTACCGGTAGAGAGCGCGCAGTAGACTACGCTGGCGATCTAAATAGGGCCGAATGGACTGAAGTTTCGACTCAGGTGACTTTCTCGGAGCCTGGGGAATACGTGATGCGCCTGAGGGTGGACAATTTCGCGGCACCAGATAGCCAATTTGATAACGTATGTTGTTGGTCTAACGCTTACTTCCCCGTATCCGTTAACCCTTAAACCACGAACAATGTGCAAGCACTGCTTGCACATTGTTGACTACGCCTCTTCCTCTTACTCAGCGAATTCCTGGCCTGTTCCACTGCCTCATAATCCGTTTTTCGGGGCTCGAGTCCCAGTGGGCCCACCATCTTTCTTCATCTTTCCTCAACTTTTTTCGCATTATGATTTGGCGTTACGGACTATGCATTTTCGCGGCCCATTTGCCTAGAATTTTGAATATTTGTTTACCGCCCTTCCGCCCTTTCTCAAAATGATCTTTAACTTATCACTACTTGCTCTAAGCCCAATTAGGCAATCGGTGTGCGCGGAGACACAGCCGCCGGGTCCGTCCTAAGTTCTATGATTGTGGATGTTTCAGAGGATTGCGCACGGGCAAATGCAGCCTCAAAATCTTTCGTCTCGGTGACCACTTCTCCATTGCAACCATAGCAAGTTGCAAAGCTCGCAAAATCGGGATTGACCATTGTCGTGGCTGACGGGCGATCGGGATAGTCACGCTGCTGATGCATGCGAATTGTTCCGTAGACGCCATTGTTGACGACGATGACAATTATTTTTGCACCGTATTGAAACGCTGTACCAAATTCCTGCATCGTCATCTGAAAGCAGCCATCCCCAGCAAGGCAGATCACCTCTCTATCTGGGTGATTTAATTTGGCGGCAATGGCCGCAGGAAGGCCATAGCCCATGGACCCGGAGGTTGGCGCAAGTTGGGTTCGGTAGGATTTGTAAGAAAAATAACGATGCAACCAAGCCGCGTAATTTCCAGCACCATTGGTGACAATTGCATCTTCAGCTAGAACTTCGGAGAGATGACGAATGACCTGCTCCATCTTCACTGCACCTGGAGTCGGTGACGGCTCTTGCCAAGCCTCATAACTCTTTCGCGCGACAGTGGGCGATTGCTGAGTCATGCCCTCTGTCAGGCCAACGGCGCGGGCCAGAAAATCAGCCGCACGACAGGCAAGCCCCAACTCAGGTCGATAGACACGACCTATTTCATCTGCATCCGTGTGAATATGGATTAGGCCCTGCTTCGGATTTGGTACGTCAAAAAGGCTATAACCGCTCGACGTCATCTCGCCCAAACGAGCGCCCAAAACCAAAAGGCAGTCAGAGTTTCGCACTTGCTCTGTAAGTGTTGGGTTAGGCGCGATTGCAACATCGCCAACATAGTTTGGATGCCTGTTATCCAGGTAGTCCTGACATCTAAAAGATGTCCCGACGGGCAAGCCGAGTGCTGCTGCAAAGTCACCAAGGTTGTGCGCCGCCTCAGCGCTCCAGGGGCTGCCTCCGACAATTACAAAGGGGCGCTGAGCGCTTTTAAGACGATCAATAACTTCACCGACCACTTCATCACAGACCATTTGCCGGGCCGGATTGGCCGGGAGGGCATCTAGCACATCTGCCGTCGCCGATAGCATATCTTCGGGAAGCGACAAAACCACTGGCCCTGGACGCCCCGACACAGCGACATGAAATGCGCGTGAGACATATTCGGGGATGCGATCAATGCGATCAATTTCAGCCGCCCATTTAGCTAGTGGTGCATACATTTGCCGATAGTCAACTTCTTGGAAAGCCTCCCTATCACGCTGATCGCTTGCCACTTGCCCGACAAAAAGGATCATTGGCGTACTGTCTTGAAAGGCGACATGAACTCCTGCAGAAGCATTAGTAGCCCCCGGCCCCCGCGTTACAAATGCGACTCCCGGCGTTCCAGTCAGCTTGCCATGCGCCTCAGCCATCATCGCAACACCACCTTCCTGACGCCCAACAATTGTCTCTATCCCACTTTCATAAAGCCCATCAAGTGCCGCGAGATAACTTTCGCCGGGAACACAAAATACCCGCTCAACCCCTTGGATCTTCAATTGATCAACTAGAATTTTTCCACCATGGCGCATCGAGAAACCTCATTAAAAGATATTGACAAATTATGCGTTCAATTCGGTAAAAACTACCACCAATCCGACTTATAGTGCTACAGACTTTTCCCAAGACGCAAAAGCTCGCTACCCGAAAAATCGATAGTTCTCTGCCGATACCAAATACCGCCCCAGGCTAAACAGCTTGTAAACGGCGGCGTGAGCATCCAAAAAGCGCTGTGCCTTATGTATCGACTTAAACCTACGCATCCTCCTCCTTATCGCCCTTCCATCCTTTCTCTGGACGACCATACAGCATACTGGCTAACTTCAGTTGCGAATCAGTGATGCTTCTACAAATTTACTGAATTCCTAACACTAGTATCAAAGCGAGAACGTTCACTTTTCATTACTCAAGCCTGACAGTAACAATTTTGATGCTATTACGTCTGTTATAAGACAGAGCGGAGAAAAGTCCTTGTTTGTCTATTCCCGCTCTATACTATTCACGCGATGTGCAGGGTCACTTCTTTAGTACCCATGATTAATTCGCCAGGCAGAAATTTCAAACTCCAGGAACAACTAATGCCCTACTCAGTGTCTCGACCAACCATACAATCAGTCGCCTTCACAGCTTTGATAAGCTCACTAGTTTTCTGCACACGGGTCATAGCGGCCGAATGGACATCCCCTCTGACAGAGCACGGACATCCCGACTTACAGGGCGTTTGGTACTTCGGCTCGGAAACACCATTTCAGCGACCGAGCGACCTTGGCGAGACCGCAACCTATGACCGTGAAAAGGTGCGAGCTATAGAAAACGAGAAGCAGCAACAAAATATTGCGGCCGACGCAGCGTTAGACCCAGATAGGTCTGCTCCGGAGGCCGGGGTCTATATTGGTTTCGAGGCAGATTTCAATTTTGCTAACAAACGCAACAAGCTGACTCCTGTGAATGGTGAGTACCGAACTTCCCTCATCGTTGATCCACCAAATGGACAGATCCCGGCGAGGGAAGACTTTAAAGACTTCCATGCAAAGCGCAAAGCGATGGGTATCGATAACTACGACGGACCCGAAGCTCAGGATGCCAGCGAGCGCTGCCTTGTCGGCGGACTGCCGATACCCTCGCTGTATCCAATGCCCTGGAATGCGAACCTCCAGATCGTTCAGAACGAGCACTATATTGTCCTGTTAACGGAGATGATTCACGACGCGCGTATCGTGAAGTTAAATAAGGAACACGCTAAACAAGATCAAAACACCTGGATGGGCGACTCTATTGGGTACTGGGATGAGGATACCCTAGTCGTACATACGATCAATTTTAGACCAGAGCACTCTGCCTTCTTGTTACGCATGTCTGAAGATCTTCAGACTACGGAGCGATTTACCCCTTTGAACTCCACAGAAATACTGTATTCGGTGGAGCTAAACGATCCACAAGCCCTCTCGCAATCGTTTACTGTCGAGAGAATCATTCAACGCCGCCCCGCAAGCGAGCCTATCTATGAATTTGCCTGCCATGAAGGAAACTATTCTATGAGTGGAGTTCTGGCTGGCGCACGCATGGAGGAACGCATAGCGTCTGCAGAGAAGAGTGAGTAACTTAAGAAGAGACTAAACCCCAAGACGGGATTGGTCCATGCCACAAACCTAAACTCGCTGGAGTTCTTCGACTTACTTGTAACTCAAAGCCTCCGTTCCTCTCCCTCATATTCCGTTTGCGCGGACTTCGAGCCCCTGTGGCCTAGCACTATCCCCTACCTTTCATCGAGTTATGCTCTCGACAAGGGATAATCTTCTGGCATTCAGCAACTACTAATCGCAACGAGAGACGCGTACATCTAAACAAGTTAGCGTGGACTAGGGCTTTAGGTTGTTAAATTATAAGCGCCCTACTTTGTCCCCACCAAACAACAAGTAATCTGCTCTTTGAAGTTTGGCGTAGAAGTGGGGAAGTTAGTAAGAAAAAGAAGGATTGCACAATCCTGAGATCTATCGAGGATCACGCCATAAGCGAGCTAATTACAGACATGTCTTATCCTTTGCAGGTACTTCAACATGATTATAGACACTTTTAGTCGATTGCCACTCCATGAACAGTCTCGAATTATTGAGATGGCCTGGGAAGATAGAACCCCTTTCGAAGCGATTGAACTGCAATTTGGATTCGGAGAAAAAGAGGTTATCCAAATAATGCAGCACCAGTTGAAGCTGGCATCTTTTAGGAATTGGCGTCTACGCGTTCGCGGGCGGGCGACTAAACATACTGCATTGCGAGACCCCAATATATTGCGCGGCTATTGTAAGACTCAATACAAGATTCGACAGAATAAGAAAAGGTAGTGATGGAGAGAATCTCGTGACTATGAAAAAAAGTGATCACAAACAACCGCTCCCGTAGAAAAAATACATAGAAATATGAACATTTACTAACAGTCACTAAGGAAAAGCCGCCCCTACTGCTACAACTATGAATTTAGATCAACTGCCCAAGATAAGAAACGTTCGATGGATATTCGGCGACCAACTTAATGCTAATCACTCATGGTATGCAGATAAATGCGACGACACTCTCTATGTAATTGCTGAATTACCCCAAGAAACTAATTATGTAAGCCATCATGCACAAAAAGTGTGTGCTTTTTTTCTGGCTATGGAAGCATTCTCCGAATCACTCCAAAGCCGCGGCCATAAAGTTCTGCACCTGACACTTGATGACTCTATAGAATTTGAATCGCTGCAACAGCTTGTAAAGGTAATCATAACTAGAACTGGCTGCTCCAGCTTCGAGTATCAGCGACCAGATGAGCATCGCTTGCTTGGCCAATTACAAGAGTTGACCAGTCAAGTTAACATTACTGTGAAAGAAGTAGATAGCGAACACTTTTTGCTGCCTTTTGAAGAACTGCCCAGCTATTTTAAACCAAACACTAGCGTACGCATGGAGATGTTCTATCGCAAAATGCGCAAGCGCTTTAACATTCTAATGACCAATGACGGCCCTTTAGGCGAGCGCTGGAATTTCGACAAAGAGAACCGAAAATCTTTTTCAAAAAAATCACTCTCTGAAATTCCAGAACCGCTCATCTTCAAAAATGATGCTCGAGCGGTAATAGCTCGCATAGAAAAGCATAAGATAAAGACTGTAGGGGTAGCTGATGACAGCTTGCTATGGCCTATAGATAAAACTCAATCGCTACAGTTACTTGAGTATTTTTGTGAATTTGGCCTGTCAAGATTTGGCTTATATCAAGATGCGATGACTGAAAATAGCGAATATCAATGGAGTTTGTACCATTCAAGATTAAGCTTCTCACTGAACACGAAAATATTACACCCAATGCAGGTAATTCAAACTGCAATTCAAGCTTTCGAGAATTCGAAAGGAGAGATTAACCTCGCACAAGTCGAAGGTTTCATTCGCCAGATCCTAGGGTGGCGCGAGTACGTGCGCGGCATGTACTGGTCGAATATGCCAAATTATTCAACAGCAAATTCGCTCGATGCAAACAGACCTCTACCTAGTTGGTTCTGGAGCGGCAACACAAAAATGAATTGCCTTAAGAAAAGCATCCAACAGACCATGACTTACAGTTACGCACACCATATACAACGCTTGATGGTCACTGGCAATTTTTCTCTACTAGCCGGCTTGTCACCCAATGAAGTTGACGAGTGGTATTTGGGTGTTTACGTTGACGCAATCGAATGGGTTGAACTTCCCAACACCCGGGGCATGGCGCTGTTTGCCGATGGGGGTTTAATTGCATCCAAACCTTATGCTGCCAGCGGTAACTACATCAACAAAATGAGCGACTACTGCAAAGGCTGTGTGTACAACGTTAAAGAACGAACCACAGAAGATGCCTGTCCTTTTAATGCATTGTATTGGCACTTTATTGATAGGAACAAAGAGCGTTTTTCTGGCAACCCGCGAATGGCGTTTCCTTACAGCACATGGCGCAAGTATTCATCACAGGAACAGGCAAATATTATTGCTAAAGGTGACAGCTTGCTGACCAACCTTGAATCTCTTTGAAGTAATCAGGAGCACTACCAAATTGATTAATTCGAATGAAAAGTGTCAGAATGATTTGAAATTTCTACAGGCACGCGCCTCAACTCTACCTGCGAATGAGTGGTGGCTTTTGCTCAATATAGGAACGGGAATGGCGTCGATCGTCGTATAAGCTGACAGCTGCCCCTATCAAGAAGGGCTAGATTTATAGCATAATGTTAAAATAATCTCAGCGAGAAGACGTGATATATGAATAGAACGACAGGATTGCTCGCCGCTCTTTTGGTGACATTTTCCACCTCCTCTGCCTTCGCACAATCTGGTGTCTGGGACGGTTTAGCTCGAACAACATTTGATATTGCAGCGGCCACACTGCGCATTCCTTGCGCAGCTCTACAAGATGGTACAGGCATGGCCATTCCCGGCTTTGCTCCTGCATTCGCATTGAATTTGCAGCTCGTAGACAATGAATTAAGATTGATTGAGCCCATTCAGGCATTCGAAGAGATCCCCGAGATCTGCCTCGATACCTTAGTGGTCGATGGCAACATCGCCGTCTACTCAACCGAATCTGCAGAGCTGGATAGCATCGCTGCGGAGAATACCAACCGTTTTTATAGCATCGAGCTGCAAGCCACTATTCCGTCAGACGGCCCTATCAATTTTACAGCTGTCACTGTTGAAGATCGCCTCTATATACGACCATTCTATGAAGGTGAGATTTTTGCCACGCGTGCGGGTATTGCTCCCTACCCAAAAGAATTCGTTTACGAAAACGATTTGGTTGATGAAGCCCTACGCAGGATGCTGTTAGGTCTTAATGTGCACCAAGCCGGAATACTAGAAATCCAATGTGATTTCTATGACCCGCTGGAATTGCTCGAAGTGGTCGGCAGCCTGGATGGTAATAATCAATATCGAATTAAGCCATCATTGACTGCCGCTGATAATGACAAAATATTTTCCATCGATTGCACGGTTTTCGATCACGATATTAACCGTCTCGAACTAACAACTCCCATTGTCGAATGGATAATAACTCTTCCCTAGAAAGTTTTTTTACTCAAAGGAGTCAAGAGTAGCTTGATCGATAATTGGAGGTTACAAAAGCCCCTGTCTATTTTTAAAGTAAACTCCCTTACTAAAAGTATCGACTAACTTGTCAGAGCCTTTTCACAGACTACAGATGCCTTCCTGCAGGCAATTCGAGGAATTTTCAGTAATAGACCAGGTCACTCTGCCACCACTTGCAGCTCTTCCGCCATACTGAATGCCCGCATCAGTGCCATCGGACATATTTACCGTCATGCTATACAGGCGCACTTGCTTCGCGTACTGAGAGTTGCCGAAAAAGCGAACATCTACACCCGGAAGGCCATTCACTGCAGCGCCAATCTCGCCATATGATTTGTCACACTTTCGAAGATCGCCCTCTAGTTCCCAGCACAGCTCGATGGCGAGTTTCAGGGCATCCCAGTCCTCAATCACCTGAGCGAATTCAGCGCGTTTGACATAGTTTTGGTAGTTTGGCAGTGCCACGGCGGCCAAAACGGCTACAATAGCCAGCGCAATCAGCACCTCGATAAGGGTAAAACCTTGGGGACTTCGCTTCATTATAAATTCTCAATTTGGATTTACGAGAAAAGGTACCTTCACATACAGCGTTTGTCCAGTTTAGAAACCTATGTACGATCGGCTAACAAAGTACTGACTACGTTATTAAGCAGTTTTCTCATTTCCGCCACCTTACCAGGAATAGTCAAAGAGCAATCCGCCTCCTAACCTAGACAGCTATCAAACCACGCGCCGCTTCCAGATGGGACTGAGCTGTACCGAAATCGTAGATATCAAGAGCGTCTCGAATAAGAGCAAGTTCACTTCTGCCCGCACTGTCCTCACCCAATCCTGACAAAAGCTCAGCTGTCGTATCGATAGCATTGGGGTTATTGTCTGCCACCTCTGTAGCTAAGCGAGCAAACAGAGCGCTCACCTCTAGGCTGCCCAGTTGTGCAGTCGACTCTTCGAAGTTACTTAACCGCACTAAATTGTCGATAGCTATTTGCAAATTATCAAGATTGGCTTTAAGAACAGAAATATCGAGCTCTTCAAGCTCTAGCTCTAACTTCAGTTTTTGTTCAATATTTTCGGCGGATTGACCGACTTCTGCTGCACCAAGGTTATTCGCAATACCACGCAGCTTATGTGCCAACTGCAACGCTTGCTGATGCTGCTTATCAACCAGCAAATCGGTGATTTGTTGAGCGGTACCCATATAGTCCCTTTCCATATCCTGGAGGAGCTTAAGATACAGACTAGCGTTACCACCTACCCTATTCAGGCCTTCTGCCACATGCAGACCTTCCAGCTTCTCAGGCCACTGCTGTTCAACGGGTTCTGATTCAGCTACCGGGATTTCTGGCGCCACTCTATCTCCGTCTGCAATCCATTCCTGCAACTGCTGGAGTAGATAGTCAGGATCGATAGGCTTCGGAATATGAGCATTCATTCCGGACTCTTGAGCTTTGGCGCGATCTTCCGCAGAAAAATTAGCAGTCATCGCGAGAATTGGTAAATCTTTAAAATCTGGATTCTTACGAATGGTGATTGTCGCCAGATATCCATCCATCACCGGCATTTGTAAATCCATGAGAACGCAGTCATAGGCGCCCGTCTCAATCATTGCAACAGCTAGTTCTCCATTCAACGCCGTATCGGTTCTGAACCCCGCGTTGACAAGAATTTCGCTGGCAACCTGAAGATTGATTTCGGAGTCATCAACCACCAGAACACGAGCCCCTCGTACTTTAGACAAATCTAGATCTACTGGTAGGGTTTCGGCGCTTGGACTTGGCACAGAGGCCTCACCATCAGCTTCTTCGAAATCGAGAATAAAGCTAAAAGTGCTGCCTACCCCTTCTCTGCTCTCTACTGTTATCTCACCCCCCATCAATTGACTCAAACCCTGGGCAGTAGCTAAGCCGAGCCCTATGCCGCCATAGGCTCTACTGAAATCCCCATCGGACTGAGAGAAAAGTTCAAACAGCACTTCCTTTTTGTCTTCAGAAATACCGATGCCCGTGTCTGTCAGCTTAAACCTCACGGTGACTGCAGCATCGCTTTTCTTAAGAACCTCTATGACTAAATCGACTTGCCCTGATGGAGTAAATTTAATCGCGTTGCCCAATAAATTACGCAGTACAGTGGCAAGCTTATTTGCATCACCTTGTAACACCTCAGGGATCTTTGGATCACACTGAAAATTAATCTTCAAATCTTTGTGATCCGCAATTTGCTCTCTAGTGGCAACTTCTAAGTCACTCACTAAGCGCTTAAGGTTAAAAGGCTCATTGAGGGTTTCTAATTCATTCGCTTGAAGCTTGGAGAAATCCAATACGCTATCAATAATCCCAAGAAGGTTCGCAGCGGAGGCATCAACTTTACTTAAATAGTCTCGCTGCTGATCGCTAAGTTCTGTTTTCAGCCCGAGGTGTGTAAGCCCAATAATGCCATTCATGGGAGTGCGCAGTTCGTGACTCATGTTGGCCAGAAACTGTTCCTTGATCGCATTCGCTTCATGCAGCTTTGAATTGCTGTTCAGCAAATCCGCTGTGCGCTCCTCTACCGAGTGTTCGAGCTTATCTAGCGTATCGGTATAGTGATTTGCCATAAGCACTGCCATGAGAAGCACCGTCAGCGCAAAAAGCACATTCACAGAACTTGTGGTGCCCAGAAGTGCACCATTAAGAAAAATATCATTGACCACTGAGACAAGCGCCAGTATCAACATAGCGGTTAACATACCCGCAGTTCTATTTCCTCTGAAAGCATGCCAGCCTAGCAAGCTCGCGTAGAAAAGAGCCCAGAGTGCTATCAAAATTTGAAAAGAAGGCAGCGTCAGATAATGAATTCTTATTGTTGGTACTACTGCAACCACTGCGGCGTACATCAAGAACACATATTTAAAACAATTCATCGCCAAGTTAATGGGGATCTTGGTGATTCGCGACACCACCTCGATTGCCAAGAATGGAACTAAGAACAGCGAGACGAATTCAAGCTTTAGGTGCCATAGAAAAGGGATATCAATGTTGAATCGCCACTGGCTTGTTTCGAGAGAATAAACAGACAAGGCGACAGCGAAACAGCCAAACCATAAAAACTCGCTCATTGATGGGTTTCGGCGAGCAATAAAGAGATGGTAGAGACCAATAGCAAGATAGAGAGTCGCCATTAGAATATTGGGCATCAAACTCCGGCTTGCAGCTAAACGATTCAGATCGCCATCATTACCGATAAGAAACGGCCCTTCGTAAGGCCCACTGGAAGTTCTCGCGCCAGCATCCGGATAGCGCCAGACACGCAAAGCGAGCACCAGTCGTCCGTCTTGATTCAATGCAGCAGCCGGAATTTGATATACCTTATGCTGATTGTAACGGGGACTCGGTTGAGGGGGCAGCTCACCTACGCCTCCCAAATTGACACCGTTAGCGAAAAGCTCATAAGCACTCTCCACTGAGCCCAACATAACGGAAAGCCTGCTAAGCTGATTTGACAGCGAACTACTGCCAGATTCAAACTGAACCGTTAGTCGATACCAACCTAGACCGCTATATCCTGGATATCCTTCAGGGTAGCTGGACGGTACAGTGACCTCTTGCCACTGGCTGTCATCAAAATCAGCTCCTGCCCAATCCAGATCATCACCAGGGCTAAACTTCCACTGGCCCGCAATTGATACTGGCTCATTTAGAGAATCTATGGCTTGAGGCGCTGCCGACGCAGGTGTCAATAGCAACAATTGAAACACCAGTGTAAGCAGTAGCTTTACCATCTTATCCATAACTAAACCGCCAGGGCTTCTTCAAGCTTTGCGAGCAAGGGCACTGCAACAGCAAAATCAAAATTATCCAATGCCTCTCTTGAGGCGCTCAAAAGTTTCAACACCTCAATATCGTCCTTATGACCTGTGGCCAATTGATCAATAAGATCGACAGCTCCTGGGTCAGATTCTGAGACCGCTTTTCTCAATTCGATCAAGATCGCTTCAGAATTGAACACCTCTATATCATTCAAGCCCCCTATAGGTGACTGATCCACTTGAAGTCGAATGACTGACCCCTCCACTTCTTCAATCGCTAGCCTAAGAGCATCGATGTTTTCATGGCTAACAGCTTGCTCAGCGGTTAATAGCAATTCGATCTCTTCCGCTGTCTCTCCAATTCTTGTAGCGCCGAGATTATTGGCGATGCCGCGGACTTTATGAGCACTTTCGCGCGCCTCATCAACTTTGCCGTCCGCTAATAAGGCAGTCAATACAGAGGCGACATTCCGATACTCAGTAACCAAATTATTAAGTAGCTCGCCATAGAGCTTTTCATTCCCCGCCAATCTCTTAAGACCCTGCTCCATAGCAAGACCTGGATAGTTAACGCCTGCTTTTCCTTTTACTGACTCCTGTACCAACTGTTCGTCAGCCGCATCTATCGCGGGAAGATAAGCGGTGTAATCCGCAACAGGAATTGCACTTGCCAGCTGGCTATAGAGATCTGCTGGATCAACGGGCTTAGCTACATGACCATTCATACCCGCTTCAGTTGCTCGGGTCTTGTCTTCGCTCATAACATTCGCGGTCATCGCAATGATTGGCAATTGATCGAAAACAGAATCCTGACGGATTATTCTCGTGGCTGCGTATCCATCCATACCTGGCATTTGGATATCCATCAAAACCGCTTCGAATTTTTGGCTCTTGATTTTCTCTATGGCTTCTTCGCCGTCACTCGCTGTCTCCAAAGTTAGCGGTATCTTGTTCAGAAGCTCACAGGCTATTTGCAAATTAATTTCTGAATCATCAACCACTAATACTCGCGCACCTCGTATAGCTGACAGATCGCTTGGCTTTGTACTAGCGTCGTCACGGCGAATGCGACGAGATATCTGCAGACCGTAAACCTCCATGATGGTATCCATCAACGCGGAAGGTTTTATTGGCTTGGCCAGAAAAGCGTCAACTTGGTCTTTGTGCTCAATACTAGGCAGAGTCCAAGACGACAAAAGAATAATTTTGGGTTGAACCTGCAATTGACGTAGAGCAAGTGAAACATCTATACCTGTCATACCAGGCATCATCCAATCCAATAGGACCAAATCGAAATCAGGCTGTGAATCTACTAGTTCCAGCGCTTGTTCGCCGCTTTCTGCCAGCGTTACGCTGTAGCCGAATGAAGCTAGATACTCTTTCAAGATAATTCGAGTGGGCTCATTGTCATCAACCACTAAGACATTAAGACTGTTAGGCGCCTGAGCTACCTCAATTTGATGAACATCGATCTCCGAGACCGCAAACTCCAAAGTGAAGTGAAAACTGCTGCCCACATCTATTTCACTGCTGACCTCGATGGAACCGCCCATGGTTTCCGTCAACTGCTGAGAGATAGCCAAGCCAAGCCCCGTGCCTCCATACTGCCGGCTAATAGTATTATCGGCCTGGGAGAATGATTGGAATAGACGGCCTACTTGCTCCTGGGTCATTCCAATCCCATCATCACGAACATCAAAACGCACAGCGACCGTATCGCCCATCTGATGTATTTGACGCACTGCCACTACGATACAACCATGTTCAGTAAACTTTATGGCATTGCCGGCAAGATTAATCAGGATCTGTCCCAAACGTGACGGGTCTCCCATCAAGGAGTCAGACAAATTAGGATCTCGATCGAAGACCAACTCCAACTCTTTATCTTGGCAACGCACCATGCAGATCGTCGCTAGGTTATCGAGAACATCGTTCAAGGAAAACGGGATGTTTTCAATTTCCATTTTCCCTGCTTCTAACTTAGAAAAATCCAGAATGTCGTCGATGACAGTACGCAGGGAATTAGCCGCCCCACTCACTTTGGTCAAGTAATCGTTCTGCTTACTGTTCAAGTCTGTATCCAAACACAAACCTGTCAATCCAATTATCGCATTCATGGGTGTGCGAATTTCGTGACTCATGTTGGCTAAAAATGCACCCTTGGTTTGGTTCGCATCTTCTGCCTCGTGGCGAGACTCTTCTGCCATTTGAAAAAGTTGAGCATTACGAATAGCTGTTCCCAGTTGAGTCACATAGCGCTCTATCGATACTATCTTCGATTCACCAAGGTCGAAGCCTTCGGTGGAAGAGTTAAAGAAAATAGAACCAATGGATTTTCCTTCAACTGCAAGTGGGCAAAGTAGGAAGGACTTCATCTGGTGGTGTTTGTAGATATGCTGGTCACTAGCACCGGCAGCTTTCACCGCTTCCGCAGTAACAGCTCTAATATAGATAGTCTTTTGATTGACAACCGAGGACGCGATAAAAGAATCTGCCGCATCCAACGGTAGCCCATCGTCTCTCAATATTTTTTGTACCGCAGGTTCGAAACCCATCCCCGCGTCCAGCGTCATATGAAGCCTATCGCCATCGGCGTTGATGAGGAAAACACCCATTTGATCGAAGCTAAAAGAGTTCTTAAGGTCTTCATAAATTATGTTTATAACCTTATCAACATCCAAAGTTGAATTCACCACACTAGCAATCTGATTAATATCAGTGATTTCCTTGAATGCATGGTTAAGTTCAGCGGTGCGCTCTTCTACCTTGCTTTCTAATAAGCGCTCAGATTCTTTCAGTTCAGCAATCGCCTTACGCATGCCATCAGCAGCGGCAGCAAGCTTCCCTCCGGTCTGCCACATCGACAGCATTACCAGGGAGACAAGAAGAAAACTCAAACTCGCATCCACATAGAACATCAAATCATCAGGTACTGTGGGGGTGATGAGCGGCGGGAACATGGCGGCGATACTGCCCGTGAGAATAAGTGTCAGGGAGATCACAATGATTTTCTGTAGCATACTTGGGAGGACGAACGGCATTGCCATAATCACAGGCATAATCGAACACACCAGCATGATAGAGAACAGCCTAGATCCTACTAGAATAGTTACCAGCACCAAGCCATACCAGATTGCCACTATAAGGGAAACGGACAGTCTAATTCTGTCTCGCCTAGCGGCTAAATACGCCCCAATCGACACTGGCAAAAGGAAAGTGGTGACGGCTACGGTGATAGCTCCTGCCACAGGACTGCCGAAGCCAATGGCCAACGAGCCTGCTACTCCATCTGTTACTAGTAGCAATGCTATTGTCACTAAGGCAATGGGGGAGAATTGCCTAGCCGTCTCACTTATCGATGGTGCCTGTACGTTCATTTCCCTAAACCTCTTACTAAAATGTTAGCGCGTTGCGCAATAGAAAGTTATCATACCCAGCTCTATATTATTCGGAATATTCAAGGCTGATTATATTTGATGGACACATCACCAAATGACAAGAATCGAGTCCTTATTGTCGATGACGAACCAGGCAATATTAAAATTCTCTCCAATATATTAGCGGGAGAGTATTCAATGAGTGTCGCCACAAACGGCAAACAAGCATTAGAAATCGCTCGAGTGCAATTACCCGATATCGTTTTGCTGGATATGATTATGCCCGAGATGGACGGCATTGAAGTTTGCCAAGCACTGAAGTCAGATGAGTCCACTAAAGATATACCGGTGATATTTGTAACGAGCATGAGCGACACTGCCAACGAAGAACGCGGCCTTGACGCTGGAGCAGTGGATTACATTAGCAAACCCATAAGCCCGCCAATTGTGAAAGCCCGTATCAAAATTCACATTCAGAACTATCTCAGCAAGCGCTTTCTTGAAAATTTGCTGTCATCCCAAACGACCAGTCTTGACGATGCCAAGGAAGAAGCCAAATCTCTATTGGTCTTTGTTTAGCGCGCCACTTCAGGCAGCCTTACTCAAGCTAATCATGTTATCTATATACTCGACGAAGCTGCTGCGGTACCCAGTTCTGGTTTTCTTCCAGAATTGCTGAATCCGAGGAACAGAAATTGCAGCCTCAGTTCGGCGACCCCAAGCTTCGAAATATTCAGGGTCCAGCTTCTTCTTTTGATATTGTACAAATACCAGCTCATTCAACTCGAAGAGCGCCGAAAGGTAGCCTTCGAATTTAAGCGTTTCAAGGGGCTCTAAATCGATATTTTTGGCCGCTTTCAATCGAATCTCAGCCAGATCTCCCGAATAAGATTCGGCTCTAAATTGAATTGCCAGCTCCATAACGGAATGAATACTCGCGTCTCTAGTCTCAGCCGCTTGGTGCTTAAGCTGCATCGCCAAGTACGCAAGTGAGATAAAGACTCCAATAGAGCCCAAAAAATCGCCAACCGCGCCAACTGCATCCCAATTTATAACGTCCAATGTACCTATTCCTGTGCCCAGACCGAGCCTTTGCTATTTGTTTATAGTGATAATATCTGCGGTACGAATTATACCCGGATAGGGAGAATTAATACTGCAGGAATTTATTCAATTGTCATTTCCCCACTTGCAAAGGGTATCCCAACGTCTTATTGGCCCCGCCATTTGAATCTGTGAACTCGCGAGGGAGGTAGAGCTAGCTCCAACAATAGATCTACCTCTTTGTTTTTTGCATTGCAAAACTGTGCTCCATTACCCTATGATCTTCGGCCATTATGTAACAATTCAAAAACAATAGAACCCCGCAGAGACCTGTTCACTCTATCATCCTATTGCTCTATATTGCATGAGTAGAACGCTCTCTTTCTGGCCGGCCTTCAATCAAGGGAAATAGATGAATCAAGCACTGTGGTGGAAAAGATCTACGTTGTTGAGCCTATTACTAGTCGCTTTTTTGATATTTCTTTGGGTCTTGATGAATCGATATCAGCCAGAGAATCAGCTTATTAACGAGCTAGAAGTCGAAAGATTCCTTGCCGACAATTGGGGCAGCCAAAATTTGGGTGAAGATGCCACTCCCTTGATAGAAATTAGAACCGGCATATTTATCCAATCGCTGGATTTCCTAAATTCTAGCCAAGTGCATCTAACCGGATATATATGGCAAAAATATGAGAACAAACCCACCCATATAGAAATCAAAGAAGCAATTGGCACGAGTAAAGCGGGGTTCACCCTGCCAGAGCAGGTTGATCAAACAGAACCAAGCGAAGCCTATAGAAAGCGATTTCTCCAAGGAATCGAAGTGTGCGATAACGTTGTTATGGGATGCCCTGAAAATCAGGCCTGGGATGAAGAATTAATTGGCTGGTATTTCGAAGCCACACTACGACAACCTTTTAATTACGACGATTACCCATTTGATCATAAAACGGTATGGATACGCATGTGGGCAAATGATTTTTCTCATAACATCGTACTCACCCCAGATTTTAGTTCTTATGATGCTACAGGCTTAGATGATATTTTTGGAATAGAGAACGATATTGTGCTGGGCACATGGAAGCGAGAAGACACGTTTTTCGATTATCACCTAGCAAGTTATTCTACTAACTTCGGAATTCATGACTACGTCGGTAGAAATGCTTTTCCAGATTTACGCTATAATTTTGTTATCAAGCGACAATTTGAAAGCGCATTTATCGTCTATTTATTGCCGCTATTTTTGGTGTCGATCCTGCTGTTCTCTGCGCTGCTGACCGTCTCTGAAGAACAAGACACCCTAGCCCGTCACGGCTTCAACACATCGGATTTCATAGGGGGTGCATCCGCCCTCTTCTTTGTTGTAATGTTAGCTCATATACAATTGAGACAAGAGGTAGGTGGATCAAATATCATCTATATAGAGTATTTCTATATTTTGATGTACGGCATTCTTGTGCTTGCCACAGCAAACACTTATCTATTTTCGGTAAAATCTGCGGAGAACGGAAGCTGGCTAGATATAATTCATGACAATGACAACCTTATTCCTAAGCTTGCCTATTGGCCTGTAGTTCTAAGCGGGCTGGTCATAATTACCCTACTCAAGATTCTTTTCTAGCACTAGCAAGTACCAAAGCACACGCTCGAGAGAGCGAGTAGAAAGAAGTCTAGATCATCGCAACAACTCAGAGACTAAATCTATCCTCTGTGCTCGCATTCTGTCTAGACAAGCTTCGCTGAAACACTAGCATAATCCGCTTGCCTGGGGTTCGAGCCCCTGTGAGCTCACCATACAAATCAATACACTAAACAGTGCTGATAGCGCAATTTTTTGCTCGCACGCAGCCTCCCTAATTTGACCTCGGTGTCACATGCCTTTGATTGGCGTTTTCACTGAACCGCCGCAGTATGATTTTAGACTCATCAAGACCCATTTATTGCTAAGCATAGTGACAAAAGTTACGACAACCTATATGGGCTAGCAGTTAACTTCGCATATTTGCTAAAACTATTTCATATAACAATCTCCCTTCTTCTGGCTTAGAGGCCATTGGAATTGCAGTACATATGTACTGCCGCAGATCGCAGAATCAGGAAAGCTAGAGAGCTAATGAACCTATCGTCAGATCTGCAACACGCCCTATTCCTAGTCCTAGGCGATGAAGAAGATGTTTCCAGTCAGCTATGCGCTGTTGCTTCGAAGATCGGATTCGAAGTCAGCACCTGCAATGACTACAATTCTGTCGAATCCGCAATTGATCAACATAAACCTGACATCCTCTTCCTCGATCTTCACTTTGGGCGGCGCGATGGTGTAGAGGTGTTGGCACTATTATCGAGGAAGCGCTGCAAAAGTAGAGTCTATATATTTGGAGCCATAGATGAAACCATTCTAGATTCGGCCTACCGAGTAGGCCTTCAACTAGGTCTCGACATGGGTGGATTCTGGAAAAAGCCTCTCGATATCACCAGCATCGAGGAACGGTTAGCATCAGAAGCAGACAAACGATCGCGATTTACTTCAGATAACCTGCAAGCGGCACTGGGGCCCGGTGAGTTTGTAATTCAATACCACCCTATTATCGTAGTTGCTACAGACAGAGATACACCAGTCATAGGAGTTGAAGTACGCCCTCATTGGGAAACTAAGCGGGGCTCCATAGGTTGGCTCTCGCAAAATTTACCTTCGATGCTTGAGAACAAGCTAATGCCGGAATTCAACTACCTGTTGATGGACAAAGCATTGGAATCCTATTGTGAATGGTTAAAAACAGATTTGAACCTGGGCATTACAATTTGTATGCACGAGTCGAACTTGGCAGACTCAAGTTGGCCTGACCGCGTGATCGACATTGCCGACAAATGGAACGTACCCCATCACCTCATCACTATCGCCATTGAGCAGCATGCGATGAAAGATAGATCTGGCTTAGCGCTCAGCGCGCTAACGCGACTTCGAATAAATGGAATTAATATTGCTCTCGACACCATGGGTTCTGACATTGAGGAACTCGATGAACTGCTGCAGATCCCCTTTAGCGAACTCAGACTTAAGAGAGTCCTCGTCAATCAGCTAGGCAAAAACATGGAAATCGAATTTAACGTGAGCACTCTGATCTCGCTGGCAGAAAAGCGAAACATCAAGACTTGTGCCGTTGGTGTTAAAACCGCTGAAGCGTTCACCTATCTCCAAGGCTGCGGATGTACAACTGCCACGGGCAGTTTGTTCGGGAAGTCTCTGCCCGTCACACATGTCGAAGAGTTTTTCCAGAGCGAATTACTGTAGCGAGCTGATTCGGGAATCATAGCAACTCGGCCCCAACTCAAGTGCAACTGGATCAAAGCTTCATCTACCCCAACAATAATTACTCGCTCAAATTGCTGAAAGCGTCTGCTCTAGAAGTTGTAAAGCTCTCTCCGCAAAAACATTCATATTTTCCTCACGATCATCCGACCCCGTTCTAACTGTTACCGAGGCATTAACCGGCCCAGATATGCCAATCACACTAATCCCTGCGCCATCGCTATAGGGCGTCCCGCCTGGCCCAGCCACTCCCAATTCTGCGATTCCCCAGGTAGTTTCTAATTTGGCTCGTGCTGCTCTTGCGAATTCAAGTGCCATTTCTTCCGTTAATGGCTTGAGTTTCTTTGTACGCTCCCTATCCAAATCTAGGAACGCTAGGCGTGACTTGATGGTATAGATAACTGTGCCACCCACAAAATAGCGTGAAGCCCCTGGCACGGAAAGTAGACTTGCAGATATCAAACCTCCTGTAGATGATTCTGCCACCGATACGGAATGATTATGCTCAACCAACAACTTGGCGGCACTGCTTGCGAATGGCGAAAAATGGGACATAGTCACTACCGTAGAAATAGACGAAGCTTGAGTATAAGGGATAGTTTGCACTAGGCAACGCTGTCTAGCTCAGAGTAAGTTCGGTGCCGCTTGAAAAGCTTCTTACTTGCTCAGTTATGGGATCAATAAATTGCAGTTGTTGTGCCAAGAGTTGCAAAGGCTTGCTGAAGTCATCTGGCTTTGCCCGCTCTAGTAACTCAGGATAGTAACTGTCATGCAATATGGGCCAGCCGAGGCTTTGCATGTGCAAGCGCAGCTGGTGAGTCTTGCCTGTTATGGGGTTTAGCTCAAACAAGGCTTTGTCGGCGGAACACTGCAGGCAACGTATAAGGGAATGACTGTTAGCCGGCCCTTCTACTATATGCATCAGAAACCTAGTTCCAGTTTTCTCCAAACGATTCTTGATTTCCCATTGCTGGTTATTCGTCGGAGGATTGTCGTGGGTGTTGGCAATGGCTTTATAGGTCTTTTTGACTTGATGTGACGAAAATAGATGGTGGTAATGCTGCCGCGAATCGGGATTAACGGAAAACAACACTAAGCCCGCAGTAGCCTTGTCGATGCGGTGCATGGCTTGTAGTTGATGATTGCCCGTCTTATTGCGCAATCGATTCTGCAGACATTCCTCTACATACCCTCCCCCTGGAGTGACCGGTAGAAAATGTGGCTTGTACGCCACCACGATCAATTCATCCTGAAAAATTATCTTCTCTTCAAAAGGAACTACAGGCTCATTATCGACTTCACGATAGTAATAGACACGCTGCTGGGCAGCAAAAGGAGAGCTAGAGTTAATCAAATCACCATCATGCCAGTGCACCTTGCCATCAGCCATGCGTTGCTTCCACACATCACTTGTTATTTCGGGAAACTTGATGACAAGATATTCTAGAACTGTCGTTACACCGGGATTGATCTGCGGCAAACTGAGCTTGGATGGAGAGCTAGCTATAGTCATAATTAATTTTGCGCGGACACTGCAGCATTCTGAAAATGTAATTCTAATCTAGCAGCATGCCGGATTGAATTCTACAGATACTGAATAGTGTGAAACCACCAACTTAAGCCACTAGATTATGCGCGCGCGTTGGTTCCCGTGGAGCACCATGAATCTGGACAAGGTTCGGGTTTAGAGATAGCCTGACACTTCCTTCCTATGCCTGAGTACAAGTAATGCAGCAGACCTGCCTGAATTGCGGCATGAGTTTTAATGAGGATATGCGTTATTGCCCAAAATGTGACAACTCGCTGGATCTTCAACACGACGGCTCCACGATCACTGTCGACATAGCGCATCAGGGTGAGCGGGTCAACGAAGCGCTAGCAAAGATGCAAAGCGAGATTAATTTGGCACGAAAAGGCGTCTCCAAACGTATTCGTCTAGTTGTCGGCTCTGGACTAATTCGTGACGAAGTGATGTTAGTGCTGCGTGATCTAGAGTTTCGCGGCGACATAATCGATTTTGAAGCCGAACCCTTTAACGCCGGAGCGGTGCTGGTAAGACTTAAGTAATCATCCCAATCGACCTAGCCAACTATTACAGAAAACCAATACATTCTCACTCCAAGGTTTTAACTCTCATTTTCCTAATAGTCCATGTTAAGATTATATTTCTCGCGGCCTACCTCGAGCTTTCTAACTACCAACAATCCAAGTAACTATTTATTTATGTCTATTTCCCTACAAGATCAACTCAAAAACTCTGGTCTGATAGATGACAAGAAAGCCAAACAGCTCAAGCGCGCCAAGAACAAACAAGAAAAACTTGCGCGCAAGACCAAGAACCCTGGCACAGATCAGAAGAAACTAGAGCTAGATCGGGCCAAAGCCGAAAAGATCGCTAAGGATAGGCAGTTAAATCTGGAGAAGAATAAGCAAGCCGAAAAACGTGCGTTAGCGGCTCAGGTAAAACAACTCATCGAAATGAACATAGTCGCCAAAGACGGCGATCAAAAATTCAGTTTTACGGATGCCAAACTAATAAGACATATCTACGTCAGCCAAACCCAGATTGATCAACTCAGTCGCGGCACTCTGGCAATCGTTACACAAAAGATCGGCCAGAAGCAAAATCATGTACTAGTACCCATGGGCGTCGCAGATAAAATTGAACAGCGTGATGCGCAGGTCGTCGCTTTTAAGGCGCAACAAAGTACTGTTGCGGAGGAAGATGATCCCTATGCGGATTTTAAAATTCCTGATGATCTAACCTGGTAAGTCCAAGAGTGGTTGAGCTACTTACAAATTAGCCTTAAACCCTATCATGCAGCGCCCGAACTAAATAGAACACATCTAGTCGAAGTTCCTATTAAAAGGAATATGGGCATAGAGAATTACGAATGAAAAGATTGTGGGCAAATAAAATGATCGCCATCACGGTCCTCATGACTGTAGTACTCGTACCTATCCTAGGCCTTCTTTGGTGGTACATCTCCACGCTATAGAATGTTAAGAACCACGCTCTAAAGCAGCCTGTAATCGGGCGAGATGATTTGCATATTATGATCCATTCCTTTCATATATGTTGATGGCGGCTTAGCGTCATCTCCAAATGAAAAGTAAAAACTGCCCCTAACTAGCTCACCGCTAGTATCTAGCGCCGCCCACTCTATCTTGTAGTAGTCCGCCGCCACCAGCGCTGGAAGTGCTTGCGTGAAATGCATTCCTGCCGCTGGGCTGTAACGAAAATCTATCAGCACTTCGCCCTGCTTCGTTTCTTTAAGCGCCAGCTTCACCAGCCGCACTTCAGACTCAAAATTCAGCATGATCAACTTAGGTGCCTTAGCCATGACCTCATCATCAGCAGGCATAGTAGAAAGTTGAAGCCCGCCTGAGCCAGACATTCCAGGCATAGCATGCTGGCCCAGCGCCATTGAACAGCATAATAAGGCGACCAGAAGACTCACAGACGACAACAAGCCCGATAGAGACTTTCGAGATTGGCTTTCCAAACCGTGATCTTTTGCATTTCTAAACACACCCACATCAATCTCCTGGCTCATCAATCGTAAAAAAACCAGAGGAAGTAGTTCCTCCTCTGGTTCTGCTTATTACTTAGTTTTCTAGATTTGTCAGCAAAGCACCAATACCTAGTAAGCTTTGAAAATACTAGCGGCTAACATTAACTGTAAGGTATTGATCCTGATACAGTCCGCCATCATCGGCACGACCCCAGAGCAAGTATGTGCCCGGCTCATCGAATGTAACAGATACTTCATGGATTCCGTCTTCAGGCAGCTCTGGTGGTATCCACAGCCAGCTCCAAGGCGAATTAGCCGTAGGACGTGTATCTTCCCAAGCCTTAACCTGCGGCGGATCGAAATGTACTACTTCTTGCGCTGCCTTCACAGAGTCTGGAGCACGGTAAACATTCCAGGATAGATACAAGCCATTGTTCTTAGCCACAGTAGGCTTCGGCGGAGGCATCATCATCATCCTCTGGCGAATCATTTCCTCCGTTGCAAAAGCCGACGCAGCACCGCCTAGGCGCCTCACACGCCGCATAGGATCGAAGGGCTCTGGCACACCATCATCGCTCACTCGAGTTTGAAACGTCAGCGGCTGACCCACACTTACGGTGCGAATATTGTCTCCGACTAATTCCGAACTTGGTGGAATATTCGCCCTGATTATTGCATCGGAGGAGCCGGCTCCCAGCGCTCCGGTTTCCGACATAATCGTGATGTTTTCTATCTTGTAATCTTCCCTGAGAGTCGCATAGGCGGCTCGAGTTACACCGTTAGGAGAAGTCACTTCCCACACCAATTCATCGTCTCCCTCGAAGCCTTCCGGAGCCACCACATCGAAAGTAAATCGATTACGGCGCGGCAGGAAATGAGTAGGCTGACCCCGATCCGGATTGCCGGTTGTGAAGCGGTTATTCTCACCTATCGGGATATCCAGCTCTTCTTCCCAGTTGTGGTTAAAGTAACCAAACGTGAGCTTAAGAACGCCTTCATCATCTACTCGCCAACCCTCGTAAGCTACCTCGGTGTGTTGGCCGCTGACGTAACTATGCTTGGTGTACTCGTAGTCCTGCTCTGCCGCTGCCATAGTGGACATGACAGCTAAGCTGCCAGCAAAAAGCATGAGCACGGGCTTAATTAAATTATTTGAATGTAATTTCATATCTAGATTCTTTCCTATTAAGAAAGACCTCCGTCTGTAAAAGTTTCACTATCTTTAAGTAGTGCGGCTGGTCATTTTCAGAAACAGCTTTGTTTCCTGCAATGCCAGCGCGTCAACTATCCGTTAGTCATTGCCGCCGGCAGATTCTTCGATCGGCCACACCAAGGGTGCTAGACACAACGGACAACCAATAACGTGATCATTAGGACCAAGGTTCAGAACGGTACGTCGCTTCTCCATCTCTTCCATAAATTGCTCATCGGTCATGTTCACCCTACTTCCCAGGTCAATAAACATATTGGTTACCGACCGGTTACCAGACCCCTGCCAGTTACGTGCATCTGGCACATTGGCATTGTCGCTTGTGTTGTCGAAGTAACCGGTGATGTGAAGAATAGTGCCCTTAGGCAATAACGGCGTATGGTTATCATCAAAGGGGTATCCTCTTACCCAGTTGTGGTCATAACCTACACAGGATAACGTCTCAACCGCGTAGCCCCAGATCGCCTCTAGGCACATACGCTCGCCCGGAGCATGAAGATGAGGCTCAAAAGTGATGACTTTGGTGTTTTCTGTGAGCACTTGATAGGCATGTAATTCTTGATCCTTACCATTACCCTCGACGCTGATATCAACACCATTGCCCATGATGCTAATTCCGGTCTTGTACTTGGGCTCATAATCTTCCGGATGGAAGGTAAAACCTATTTGCAGACGACCTGTAGTATCACGGCCGTTTGAGTGCATATGCACGGAATCGGTGAAGAATGCAGAACCGGCTTTAAGTAAGGGGCCCGCATCTGGGTCGAAGATATCTCCATTACGGCCTACTTCGTGCACCGGCCAGTTAACAGCTTCGCCTTCGACAATTCGGCCATCTTCATCCAATACTTCGGTACGCCAGATCATGTGATGGAAAATATACAAACCACCCACGGTATCGGATGCTTCAGCTCCAACACCCACATCATTTACTTCTACAATTTCTACAGACTTCACATAGCGGTCTTCCGTGAGGCCTGTTGAAACCCTAGGAATCTCACCCCACCAATCCGGTCGACCACCAGCCATGAAAAAATCTTCGGTATCTACGATCAAGTCAGGCTCGCCTAGACTCCATTTTACCGTGTCATCGAAAACCAAGGGGTCCGGCGCATCGCTCACATCACCCTTTGGTGTGCCATTTCTGGCCCAGGTTGAAATCGCAGCGATCTCAGCGTCACTAAGAGATGGGTCGCTCTTGAAGTGCTGAATACCCACGTCCTTCTCTACGTACCAAGGCGGCATAGCGCCAGCACGGTCACGCAGACCTGTCTTGTACTCTATGAGCCCGGCATAAGGTGCTACCTGGTCATATTCGACCAGCGGCATAGGCGCCACTCCGGCGGGACGATGACAGTTCTGACAGCTACGCTGCAAAATTGGCTCGATGTCTTTATGGAACGTGATTTCCTGAGCTAGAGTCGCTGACGAAATTATCATTCCAAATAATGTCAGCAGTAAACCCTTGTTGATGATTGACGAAACTCGCATGTCTATCCCCTCATTTGATATGGAATTTATGCCGATTTCGGTCAATCGGAGTAAATGCCAAGATGTTGTAATAGCTGAGTCGAGTTTAATCATTTTGATGACAGGGATCTTTCTAATAACGGATAAACAGCAGTGGATATGTCGATATCCACTGAAACATTGATATAGAACAAGCATTCAATCGCCTGATTTCCCTACCCCTAAATAAAGAGGAAGAGTTAATTCTACTGAGATGATGGCAAAGAGGGAGATGATGCTAGAAGCTAAGCATTAAGCGGAATTCAATAGAATGACTTATCGGACCCAGAATGGAATAATTACTTGGAGACAGCTAATTTAGCGACGAATACTGCTTTGCTAATTTTGCTGAACCCAACCACTGATTAGTTGGAAATAGACGAAATCGCTTCCCACAGAGTCTACACGACGTAGGTCTCCATCTTCTGGTCTGTCATATTCCTCCAAGCCTTCCAAAGCCAGAACAGTTTGCATCATGGGTTTGCGATGGTGCTGCACTGGCAGCTTATCAAGATGCAACTCTTCTGCGGTCCAAACCATTCCATCCCGTTCGACTGGCGAAGCCTTATCAAATTCGGATGAAAGGAATACTGCGGCGGTACCAGCCATTTTCTTGTATGCGGCGGCGTGCATTGAATGCCTCGTAGATTCTCGATTGTAAGTTTATACAAAGATAGAGCTACGGCAGAAAATATCCTTGTTCCACATCAAGAGCAAAGCTGACAGAGACAAACAATTGGATGCTGATCAGATTCAGTAAGCCTTCTAACAGCCGAGGTGGGAACAATGATTCTTGATAGACAAACTTAGCAACTCAATTGCGAGCAGGCCCGTCTTGGATCGAACTAGGTAGGCTGAAACTTGGGCGCGAATTCAGCACATCTAAAGTCATAGCAGCTCTCTCGTTCTGCTGTACCCAATCTTCAAAACTTTGACAGCTGCGCCTACGAATATAGGTCGACGAATCGGCCTCCTGCAGGCAAAAGACCTGCTTCTCCGGAGGCAGCCCACGATTGTATTCGGCTAGCTCCAACTCACTCATACTGGTGAACGAAGGCTTATTGCTACTGCAAGAAGAAACAATGATGGCCAAGAAAACTAGCAATAGAAATTTCATAGAATACATTCTAACTCAATTGGCATAGGCTTAGGCAAGCCATCGAGGTTCGAAAAAATCGAATATCGACTTTAATCAAGGATCGCCAACATACAAAAGAGCCTCCGATCTATTTTTATGTAGGCAAAGCCACATCAAGGTCGCGCTCTGAGTCTCGGTAGTCTAAATACAAAAAAGTTGTCATGATAATTGTCGCCAACATAGAAGTTACAATCAAAATCAAGATGAAATCTTCCCAGCCCCCTTCTTTGTTAGCCACCGCCCCACCAATGAAGTCGAACATCATTGCGCCAAAGTAAGCAAACGCATCAATTAGGCCAACCAGTAAGCCACAATGCTTGCCGCCAAAGCCGATCGAAAAAACGCTCATTGGAATGTAATAGGCGGGGGAGATCGCGAAACCAAACACAAATACCAAAATAATAGTCAGCGTCAACTCTAGTCCGGCACCGAAATCGTAGACACCGAGGAGCCTCAAACTGAGTAGGCTTAGAACAGCGACAGTCAAAGTGGCACTCATCGTATACACGATATCCTTCTTAGAGAGCCTGTCGTAGATGAAACCGCCACTGAAAACCGCAACGAGACAGCCAAGTGGAAATGCCGAAGATGCCATACCAGCCTGGGCCGGCATCAAAGAAAATGTCTCACTAAGGTAAATGGGTAGAAAAACCTGAAATTCGAAGAGAACTGCCAGAGAAGAAACACCAAGACAAATTAACCAGAACCTAGGGTTGCTTATGAAAATGCGGATCGCGGCTCGTGTTTCGGTTTTACTAAGCGGATGATCTTTTGACTCGCTTGAGATGGACTCCGTTGAGTCTTCTTCCCCAGCGGCCAATTGTGTTGAGCCCTGCCAGGAATTCTTCAAGTACCGAGGCAAAATGATGGCACTCAACAGCGCGAGGGCGCCAGCCATATAGAACAATCCCCGCCAGGACATTATCAGGAGCAAACTGCTGACCAGCAAAGTAGTAACAACGGAGCTTATTCGCGAGCTGGTGGCGATAAAGCCCCACACTCGACCATGCTTGGCCTGAGAAAACCCTACGCGAATAATATTCGCCATCGATGGCCAACCGGCAGATTTGGCAAATACCGTGAGAAAATACAACGCGAAGAAGGCGATATTGCTAGAGAGGGTACCAAAGATAAATGTAGCGATGGCCGCTAGCCCAACGGCCCAGATGAATACCCTACTACCACCAAGTTTGTCGGCGAGAATTCCGGTTGTAAGTTTGCCGGTTAAATTTCCAGCTGTACCCCAACCCAAGATAGCTCCAAAAGTTGCGGTATCAAGGGTGAGTACAGGGTCCGCCAGCATTGCGGGTCCAGCGACACCAACAACGGTTCGACATAGCATCAGCATGCCATAGCCTAAGCACATACTGATGACGGTTCTCATTTCCCAACGGATATTCGACGTGCCTAGGCTGTCCATATTTATTTCTCTAGTTGGGATTAATGATTTCTTCCTCAAACTTCAGACTTTCGCCGTCAACAATGGCTCTAACTACATGAATGGCCATATCCTTTGAGCCAAAGTTCTCATAGTACAAAAACATATTGGTGTCATAGGGTGTATTAATACTTGAGAGCGATCCATTCTTGTATTGAGTGAAAGAGTGCTTGTGATACAGATCAGTGGATTTCATCATTGATAGCTGATGAGAATGGCCGCAGAAAAAATGCTCTATGCTGTGCTCGATAACGAACTGGATAACAATCCTGGAATTAAAAAGAGGATCTGAATCCGTATCGAGGATGGGGTGGTGATTTAGTAGAATTATCTGATCGTAACTCTGCTCATTGATTGCACGAGAAACTGTTTGCAACATTTCTCCATCGATCAATCCATTGTCTTCATAGAGCTCACTGGAATCGAGACAAACCACCAGAACAGACTTTCCATCAATACTAACTTTCTTGAGAAAATTGATATCCGTAAAATGATCTTTTATGCCGTTAACACTACTGTCGAGAAAAATGCCCTTCTTTCTACAATTGTCACGCTCTAGCGGTCGGATGACTTCTACGTCGTCGATATAACTACGAAAATATTCCGCACTGCGCATATTCCGCTTGTCATGATTACCTGGGATCGAAACGATGTGCTGACAATCTATCGACTTAAGAAATTTACCTGCCGCCTCAAATTCGCTTTCGAGGGCGTCTGTAGTACTGTCCCCTGTGTTGATAACAATATCAGCCGAGTAGCTGTTCAGCTTTTCTAGTAGCAGCTCGTTGTTTCCTTGCCAGTGACGAGGACCAAAGTGCATATCTGAGATATGTAGTAATTTCATTGTGCCTCGAACTCTCCCTTCCAAATTAGCTGCTGGATTGTGCACGATATCCAGTGTAGAGGCTAATGCTCATTTGAGTAGGAGCTATGAGCATGCTGGCAGATCGTCAAAACCAGATAGTGTAACGAACTATTGCGACATTGGTATGACCCTACCTATTGTCTAAGAGGTACTGAAGAACTAAAACACGGGATGAGCATTGATTAGAAATCATCTAGCATCGTAGCCATTGCTAATGCCTAATTACTGACTAGATTCCATCGCCGCAACTTTATCCATTACGCTTGCCGTGAGGTTGTTGCGATGGGCATGTAATCTCTCCCGTACCTCCTTATCAGCAGCGCCAATTATCTGCGCTGCCAATAACCCAGCATTAGTTGCGTTGTCGATTGCCACCGTGGCAACAGGAATACCTCTGGGCATCTGCACGATAGACAGCAATGAATCCTCTCCTTGCAGTTTAGTTGCAGCTATTGGCACACCAATCACTGGGAGCACTGACAAGGCTGCCACCATCCCTGGAAGATGAGCGGCGCCGCCAGCCCCTGCGATAATAGCCGAGAGCCCCCTACCTTCTGCCTGTCTTCCGTACTCAAACATACGATCCGGAGTACGGTGTGCAGAAACAATTGTCATCTCGTAAGGAATTTTTAATGAATCCAGAATATCCGCGGCGTCCTGCATGATATGCAGGTCAGAGTCGCTGCCCATGATGATCCCGACCTTCGCTTTGCCTTCAGTTTTCAATTGGATCTTCTCCTCTCACGATAATTTTCCCGTTAATTTCTGCTGCGATAGTTAAGGCCACATCGATATCAGCATTGAGCACCGTTACGTGACCCATCTTTCTGCCTGGGAAACATTTGACCTTGTCATAGAGATGAATAGTCACCCCCTCATAGTTACTAAGCTCATCAGCTTGTTCAACCAGCGTTGCTCCTTCGAAGCCATCCTCGCCCAATATATTGAACATTACCGCAGCTTCTCTCTGTGCGACATCCCCGAGAGGCTGCCCAGTTAGAATTCGCAATTGCTGTGCAAATTGTGAAGTTTCACAGGCTTCGGTGGTGAAGTGACCACTGTTGTGAGTACGCGGTGAAATTTCATTAATAAGCAGCTGATCGTCCTGGGTTAGAAACATCTCCACCCCGAAAATACCTGCCCCATGCATTGCAGATAGAGTGGATATCGCTAGTTGTTCAGCGCTACGAGCCAATTCCTTGTTAATCCTTGCTGGCGCAATCAAAAAATCCAATACATTCCCTGCTTCATGAAACTGCATCTCCACAGGCTGGTAGGCGCGAACGTCACCGTCTGTATTTGCTGCCACGATGACAGAGAGCTCCATCTTGCGCTCGATATAACGCTCTAAATATCCTGGCACCTGCAGCCGGTTTGCACTGTCATCCAGACTCTTCAGCACTTGAACACCGCGGCCATCATAGCCGCCTCGAGCGGCTTTCTGCACCACTGGAAAACCAAATGGGCTTTCCTCTATGGGCAGCGTTCCATCGCAAGCAACGAAATCCGCCGTTGGAATACCCAACTGCTGAAGCAATTTCTTCTGTTCAAATTTATTGACTATCTTCGCTAACAGCTCGGTTTGCGGCAGGACGAAGCTTCCCTCGCTAGCCAAGCGCGAAAGCTCGTCGATACAGACGTTTTCCAGATCTATGGTGACAACATCGGATAACTCCGCCAAGCGCGCGAAGCCTTCCCCATTTACGGGGTTGCCGGGTACGTGCTGACCACCAGCCTGCACTGCAGGACATTCTGGATCGGGATCTAGTATCAGGAAGTGATGAAGCCGCTCCCCGTCGACTCGGACCAACATGGCAGCTAGTTGGCCGCCTCCGATAATTCCAATACGCAAAAGCCTACTGCCTTATAATTCTTCAAAGTTTATATGAGCCGCATTATACCTATCGTCCTTTAGAGGGCGCTAGGAATACTCATAACTTAGCAGCGAATTCGTCTACTTAAAGTCCATACTTTTTGTAGTTGTATTGCTTTGGATTTTTCCCGATTCTCTCAAGAGGTCAGGACGAACCCATTGGGAAAACAAATAAAGTACTTTTGCTTTTAGTAATCAGCTATGCGCGCAGAGCTAATTTCAGAAATTGTTTGGCCAAGGAAACAAATCAACCGGTGGCACGTCGAGGTTTACCTCATTTCCACGGGCCATAACGAAAGTTGGCCGCATCAGTGAAGAAATATTTTCGAGCGGATTGCCGGCGGTAGCGACAATATCTGCATCTTTGCCGGCTTCTATAGTCCCGGTAATGTCGGTCAGGTCCATAAGGTCAGCGGCGTTTACTGTCGCGGAGATCAGGATAGCTCGCTCGGGCATGCCCGCCTCGTTCATTAGCACCATCTCGTAGGCATTGGTACCGTGATCGTTCACTCCGGCATCTGTGCCGAAGGCAATCTTCACACCTCTCTCATAGGCGAGTCGCAGTGCATTCTTCATAACCGGACCTACTTCGAGAGCCTTCTGTCGAACCGCTGGAACGAAGAAGTCGGGCTGCTCCGTAGCGATTCGTTCGACAGTGTGACCTGCGATTAGAGTTGGAACCAAATAGGCGCCGGTTGCCACAAATAAGTCTGCCGTCTGTGCATCGAGGTAGGAACCATGCTCGATGGAATCGACACCAGCTCGCAACGCGGCTTCCAAGCCGATCTTACCGTGCGCATGGGCAGCCACCTTCCGACCCATGGCATGCGCAGCTTGCACCAGCGCGATCTGCTCTTCATTGGTAAATTGTTGACCAGTGCCAGTAGCGGTTTGACTAAGCACGCCGCCGGTAGCTACGTACTTTATATGGTCCGCTCCATATTTAATCTGTGTACGCACTGCTTTACGACATTCGGCCACTCCATCGCAAACACCGGAGTGCGGATGAGGAAATACATCATCGCGAAATCCGCCACCATCCCCATGACCACCCGTCGGTGTCAGCCCTTGTCCAGCAGCTTTTATGCGCGGGCCCATTACGATGCCCTGATTGATTGCATCGCGTAAAGCGAAGATGGCATTCCGGTCAGCACCTACATTTCGAATAGTTGTGAACCCAGCACGCAATGTGCGCATGCCAAACTCGACGCCCATCAGGGTGCTAAGTTGCGACGAGCGAGTCACTCGAATCTCACGACCATTTGGTTCCTGCTGACTTAGGATATGCGTATGAGAATCGATGAGGCCAGCCATCACAAACTGATTGCTCAGGTCAATCACTCTGGCGTTAGCAGTGCCACTCACCTGCCCGGGCGTGACATAGCCGGGGCGCACTTCGATAATTTCATTATTCCTAACAATGATACTCTGTTCAGTTAAGACGTCTTCACGCGCATCCGCCAGCAGCGTGCCAGCATGAATAATTTTCCATTCATCGAAGCCCTGTGCGAATAGCGCTGTACTAAGAACCATTGAAGCAACAAATAAAATACCTTTAAACATAACAACCTCGGTCAAATTCATTCTCGTCTGGGAAGTATGGTCGCAAACACAACTGAGCGCCATTCGCCTTACTCTTTGCCGTGAATACTGGTGGTGACCTACTGAGTTATTCTGGCCGCCACATTACATAACTGTCGATCTGTAGAGCATGTCGCAACATCTCCAGCAGAGGTGCCGCGCGGGCATCGAGGCTGATATTTTCCTGCTCAGCCTCCTCATCGAGAAGCTCGTCGGGCATCTTAGACTGCTCCGCAAGCGCCTTTTCGAGGCTCACAATCGCATCCGAAATGGCGCTGCCGTTAATCGCCCCCTCTGTTTGCCCACCCTGCCCCGCCATCGCTAGAATCTGCTCAGCTATTTGGCTCTGCATGATGAAAGGGGCCGCCTTTTTACTCTCGAATTTTATTAGCACATGCTTCTCCTCCTAATTAGCCTCATGTAAGCAAGAATAGTCGCCTCCGGGGTCAATTCATAGCCTCGTGCCAGGCCCAATACTAAGTCATATATCACCGAAAACATCTATTCCAATACCCTCAAAAAATGGGTGTTTTGGTAACATTATTTGTGTAATTTGGATACATTATTGCGCAAGCTGAATGGCCGTTCCTGAAAAGTTGGTAGACCAATTATTAGTATGATATACATCTTTAATCGCTTTATTAGGGGAGAAAAAAAAATCAAAAGGAATAAAGTGTGTAGATATGTGGTTCCACCTTACCAAAATAAAAAATCAATGGAGTAAGTAGAATGAAATCCCACTTCAAGAGTAGAAATTTTAGACGCAAATCCCTCTATACAAGCATCGCACTCGGCTTGTTAAGCACGCCGTTTTACGCATCAGCCCAGCAAGACCCATCAATTGAAGAAGTTGTTGTTACCGGCTCCTTCATCCGTCGCGACGAAGGCATCATCGCCGCTTCGCCTATAACCTCACTCAGCGCTGATGACATTACCGATCAGGGCACATTGAATATGGCCCAGATTGTTCAGAACATGACGTTCAACAATGGCTCAGGTGTAACTAACTCGATTCAGGCCAGTGGCGCCTCGAGTAATAGTGCAGCCTTCAACCTTCGCGGGCTAGGCACACGAGCCACACTACAATTGATTGACGGCAAACGTGTCACCAACCCCAATGTGCAATGGTTGCTGCCTGCAATAGCAATTCAGCGACTGGACATTGTAACTGACGGTGCCGCGGCGCTATACGGCACAGACGCAGTGGCGGGCGTGGTCAACGTTCTGCCCTATACAACCTACGAAGGCCTAAAGATAGAGCATTTCAATGAGCAAGACTCGCGCGGGGACATGAGAGATCAAACAACCTCATTCCTGTGGGGTAAAGCCTTGGGTAACGATGTTGACCTAGTGGTCGCAGGCTCTTTTCGCCACAACGGCACCTTAGAGTGGACTGATCGACCTAAACTTGCACTGGCGGGTCTCACCGACAATAGTGGAGCCAATCCTGCAAACTGGAACGTGCCACAGCGAGACGACAATGGTGCACTTTTAGGCACTACAGCAAGCACACCAGACCCAATTTGCGGCACTGACCCGGTTACAGATCCATTGGTTCAGGGCGGCAACAAATTCGGAACCCTCGCCCTAGGGCGTTGCTGGTTTCCTTTCGCCGACACACGAGACTTCTTAGAGCAGAAGACACAGGCTTCAGTCTTCTCCAACATTAATTGGGAAGTGAATGA
Organism: uncultured Gammaproteobacteria bacterium; assembly: GCA_913060495.1. GTDB lineage: Bacteria > Pseudomonadota > Gammaproteobacteria > Pseudomonadales > Pseudohongiellaceae > UBA9145. The sequence goes on from CAJXRP010000020.1 coordinate 51,551, forward strand.
AGACCTATCATTGAGCGGACAGCTTCTTTGGGGAAGATGGCAGGGTCACGGCCGTCAGAACCAGGGCAATCCAGGTACTCGCTTTGGCGATCTACCGACAGTTCGTGGCGAGTTGCCAGGCAACCCTTTCCGAGCTGTGGCTGGCGACGGGCGTGAGCTATTTGCGCAGCCATTGTTGGACGGCAACGGCATGATACTTGCCGATCCTTATGGAAATCAGCAACCAATGCGCGGGCCCGACGGCTCCGTGATGTTGGCAGCTAACCAGTTTGCAAATATTGCGAACGATCCTACCGGTGGCGTACCTTTCAACGAGGACGTGCCTTTTAGTAGTGCCTGGCTTCCGTTTGGCCTAGCTAACACAAACCCAGCAATATTTGGTGGGCCTGGTAGCGACCAAATCAGTCGCAAAGAGAATGACGAACGGGATATGCGCATTAGTTTTGGCGCCGACTTCACCGTGCCCTTTCTCGACGGCTGGGAAGGAACAGCTGACTATGTGTATGGTCAACGCAATGTAGTGAGCGCACAGACGCAGCACTTTAGCTTTAGCGCCGTTGAACAAGGTCTCAATTGTGATCAAGTCAACGACGCAGGTGCCTGTTTCAATCCGTTCGGAGCAGCTGACGATTCGCCAATGCGTACTCCGCAGGCGGTGGCAGATGCAATCTATACGCGAGACCGTGTGGACGACAAAGATACCCTGCAGACCTTTGATCTTGTTATCAACGGTACTATCGCTCCGGGTGGATTTGAACTCCCCGGCGGCACAATCGGTGCAGCATTTGGTTATCAGCGTCGTGATGAAACCGATGAGAACGTCCCTACGTTTCACCAGCAGCGAAACGATCGCTTAAATAGCATCGCGGCGTTTCCAACAAAGTTTAGTCGCACTAGTGACTCCTACTTTGCTGAGTTCTCGTTTCCGATACTTTCTAATGTTGAGATCAGCGCCTCTGTACGTGACGAGCAGTTTAGTTCCGGCCAAGGAGACGTGGTTTCTAAGTTTGGTATCACGTACAGCCCTGCAGACTGGGTAACGTTGCGTGCCACTCAAGGCGAAGCCTTCATTGTGCCAACTCTGAATCAGTTGAATGCGCCAGATTCTTGCGCACTCAGTAACGTGGATGATCTATTCACTACATTCTCAGGGTTCATCACTTCCTGTAGAACCGGTAACTCAGCCTTGGTATCGGAGACTTCGGACAGCATATCGGTTGGTATCGATTTAACGCCGATGGATGGCTTAGATATACATCTAACCTACAGTGAAACTGACTTCGTAGATCGTATTGTAGATACCACTACGCAAGATATCGTGAGAGCGGACTTTGCAAACTTTCAGCAGGCCACTGGTTTCGCGGCCACTGATGCCAATCCCTTGCCATCGATTCAGCAGCTAACCGATTGGGTTAATAGCCCATTGTCGGATCCACGCATTCAGCGCGATCCTAATGACATTGAAACCACTACGCGAATCAATCGTAGTGAAACCAATGCTTCGACTATGCTGGTTCAGGCTTGGGATATACAGGCGAATTATCGCTTTAATCTCGATGCCTTTGGTTTAGGTAACTTGGGTGATTTTCGCACCGGCTTGAATGCGACTTATGTAGATACCTACACATGGCAGGAGTCTATTCTCACGCCAGTGCGGGAAGCGAAGGGCAATCAGAATAACTCCTTTGGTGCTGTACCGGTTATACCAGAATGGCGCGCCAACCTGACCTTAGGATGGAGTCTTGGTAATCATAGCGTCAGTACGACAGTTCGCTATGTTGACGAGGTTCAGTTTGATGCTAACGAGTTTAGCTTTCAGCGCTTCCTACGTCCTCAAAACCTATGGACTTCAACCGACGTAGTGCGCGCATGGACTCAGACAGACATGTTCTACGCCTACAATAACTTGGAAGTGTACGGCGGCAACGCTACACTGAGCCTTGGTGCACGTAATCTGTTCGATCGTGAAGCGCAGAAGACTGGCATGATTGCAGGTGCTATCTCGCAGATTCAGAACCCATTCGGGCGCATGATCTATGCCCGCGTTAACTATGAGTTCTAAGATGACGCAGATGTAAACTTCCGCAAGGAATAGAAAGCCCAGCGCCAAAACGCTGGGCTTTTTTATTGCACAAAACTAAATTTAAGCGACCAATCTACTAATAATTACCTACACTAACTGACATTTATGCCCTACCATTGCGCCCCATGACACTGACACTGACACTCAAAGACATCGAAGCAGCAGCTGCTAGGATTGCCTCGGCCTCCATCAACACGCGATTCGAAAAATCGCGAACCTTGTCAGGCATGACCGAAAGTGAGCTCTATCTAAAGTTCGAGAATTTTCAATTCACAGCCTCCTTCAAGGATAGAGGAGCTCTGAATAAACTCTTACTCCTGCAACAACAAGGCGAGGTTAAAGGTGTAATAGCAATGTCTGCGGGGAATCATGCCAAAGCCGTGGCCTACCATGCGCAGCGCCTTGGCATACCTGCAACTATTGTCATGCCTATAAACACACCGAATGTAAAAGTTGAAGATACCAAAAGCTTTGGGGCAAGAGTCGTTCTGAGTGGCGCTACACTCGATGAAGCAGCCAGCCATGCAAGGCACATTGCAGAAGAAGAAAGCCTCGTGTTCGTGCATCCTTACAACGACTTGGACATCATAGCTGGCCAGGGCACAGTCGCACTGGAAATGTTAGAGGTGCAACCCGACTTGGACTGCATAGTTGTGCCTATAGGAGGCGGCGGCCTAGTGGCTGGTGTTGCGACGGCGGCGAAGGCCATCAATCCCCAGATAAAAATCATCGGCGTCGAAGTCGACGCCTACCCCAGCGTTCACAATACCCTCAATGGAATTAAATCGAACAAGGGCGGCGCTACGATCGCTGAAGGCATAGCAGTAAAGCAGCCGGGCGATCTTAATTTAGAAGTCATTCGGCGCTTGGTAGATGACATAGTTCTTGTCAGTGAAGAATCCATAGAAGAAGCAATTAACCTTCTCCTCAGCATAGAAAAAACCGTCACCGAAGGTGCCGGCGCCGCAACACTCGCCGCTGTACTCTCGAACCCTGACATTTTTCGAGGCATGAAAACGGCTCTAATTTTGAGCGGAGCTAATATCGACTCACGCATACTCGCATCAGTGTTAATGCGACGACTGGTGAGCAAAGGACGGATTGTACGCTTCCTCGTAGAGATAGATGACTCGCCGGGAACGTTGTCAGACGTATCCGAAGCCATCGGGGAATTTGGCGGGAATATTTTAGATGTATCCCATCAACGAATGTTCGCAAGCGTTCCTATCAAGAAAGCTGAGCTGTATCTCACGGTAGAAACTCGCGACGCCACTCAAAACTTGGAAATACTTGCCAGACTAAAAGAGCTGGGTTTCGACGCCGAATTATTAAAAGAATAAAAAATTCTTGAAAGGAGTTAGGTTGCAGTTATCAATAATATGACACTCAGAGCAACCAGCATGATCCCCACACACTCTTTCGCTGTTATCCTTTCACCGAAATAGAAATAAGTTATCAGCAAAGTAATAACAAACTCAGTCTGACCTAAGGTTTTCACTACTGCCGCATCCTGCAGGCTCATAGCAGTGAACCAACCGATCGACCCTGCCAAACTACTAAAACCAATGAAGACACAGCTGCGCCAACGAGCCAACATAAGAGACAGCTGACTGCTCTCTCTAATCAGTACGAACAACAAGCACATCACGGTCTGAATAAGCACCATGTAGAGCAACACTGCCGCTGCACTTAAAAGACGAGGCAACTCTAGAGACAGAGAAGCCTCTCGTATCCAAAGTGATGCGAGCGCGAACCCCAATCCCGCACCGACTCCAAACTTGATACTCTCATTTTGAAAGAGATCTGAAAAACTCACCTTCCAGTTACTTGCTATGAGCACGCCAATAACACCGATGACAACCGAGAGATACGCTATAGGACTTAGTATCGCCGAGAAAAATAGCGCACCGATGATTGCCGTGAGAAGAGCTTCGGTTTTTACAAGCGCGGTACCAACGGCAAAATTGCGCAGCGAAAGCGCTTTGATGAGAAGTACGGTGGCAAATATTTGCGCAATCGCTGCCGAGCTTGCTGCACGGTAGAATACGGCATTTCCAACGACAGCTTCTTCTTGATAGGTGTAGCGAAGAACGAAGTAATAAGCGAGCGCGAACGGCAACCCAAAAAGGTACCGTATCAATGTCGTCGTGGACGCGGACAGGCTCTGCGCTATCTGCTTCTGAGCAGCCGTGCGCACTGACTGCATCGTCACTGCTAGTAGAGTAAATAGTATCCAAGCGTCCATGCGGGCACTATACAGAACATGGCAAGAAAACCTGAGCAATATTGTTGAGTGAACAGATAGCGTAGGCAGCTAGTAGGCAGCTAGTAGGCAACTGATATGCAAACTAAGACTTGGGGTATTGCGACAGCGTGCTAGAATCATTCAAGGCAACCGCACTCTTTTGTAAAACTACAATTAATAAAAGGGAGATGATATGCGTCATCACACCAGCCACCTCTTACGCCGCAGCACTGTCCTTATTTCAACTCTAATACTTTCTTCGAGCCTCACCTTAGCGGCAGAGCGATCCCTAAGCAGGATCGATATCCGACACGCGCAGCTCAATGTCGAAGTATGGGAATCTAATACTGAGGATTCAGAAACTATTATCGCCCTGCCCGGTTCCGGTGGCGATGTGAGCAGATACAAATACCTTGCGCCACTTCTGGCCGATGCCGGTTACCGTGTTATTGCCGTAAATCAAAGAGGAATCAAGGGCAGTACAGGTGAGCTAGAAGGCCTAACTCTCCATGACTACGCAGCAGACGTGGCGGCGATAATCGATGTGCTCGAGCTACAAAAAGTGCATTTACTTGGATGGGCCTTAGGCAACCGAACGTCACGGGTTGTGGCTACTGACTTTCCAGAAAAGGTGGCCAGCATCTCTCTTATCGCGGCTGGAGGCCTCGTTAGACCACTAACCGAACCAGGGGAACTGGGAAGATTGCTAGGAGAATCAGGCATACCCGAAGAAGAGAAGGTGCAACTAGCGAGGAGAACCTTATTTTCTCCAGAGACAGATGACGCAATGGTTCGCGAGTATGCCCGGGATTTGAAGTATTGGCCTGCAGCCCGAAACTCACAGAGGCAAGCAAATAGGAATACAGCGCTAGAGCAGTGGTGGGCCGGTGGAACCGGACCCATGCTGATCGTTCAGGGCATGGATGATAAGACTGCCCCACCGGAGAACGGTCGTCGAATGAAAATCGAGTTTGGCGAACGCATCACGCTGGTCAATTTGCAGGGAGCTGGACATGCCATGGGGCTAGAAAAGCCCCAAGAAACCGCTGACGCTATTCTCTCGTTTCTCGTTAAATACCCTATAACACCGCCGAATTGACCCCTATAGCAGCCTAAAACAGAGCGCAGTAAACTAGAGTGCGCTAAACTGGCTCTGGATTGTGATTTAAGGGAAGTAGATCGCAATGTAGTGAGGTATAAATAAGGGGCCTAGATTTGTCAGTCGTATCATCTCAAAAACCAGAAAATAATCCTTCAACAGCAAAGCCAGAACGCAAATGGCTTCGCTTCGTCACTGCCGCCAGCCTATTCGATGGCCACGATGCTGCCATCAATATCATGCGCCGCATTCTGCAATCCAGTGGCGCAGAGGTCATTCACCTCGCTCACAATCGCTCGGTCCAAGAGATCGTAGATGCCGCTATCCAAGAAGATGTCGATGCTATCGCTATCAGCTCTTACCAGGGCGGCCATATCGAATACTTCAAATACCTCGTGGATCGACTCCGAGAACTAGACGCATCGCACATCAAAATCTTCGGTGGCGGAGGCGGTGTAATTATTCCCGCTGAGATTGAGGAACTGCATAACTACGGCGTGAGCCGCATCTACTCTCCTGGCGATGGCCAGACCATCGGCTTGCAAGGCATGATCGACGACATGCTGCGCCGCTGCCACGAGGGAGAAACTCGTCCCGCCGCTCCAGATCTAGCGGAACTCGACACACGCAATAGAATCATACTGACACGCACGATTACCGGCATTGAGAATGATGAGTACAGCGAACAAGAATTAGAAACCCTCAGGGACAAGGCGCGCTTAGTCGAGGCTACACCCGTTCTAGGCATTACCGGAACTGGTGGCGCTGGAAAATCATCATCTACCGACGAGGTGATAAGGCGATTCAGACAAGACAGCGCAGACTCGCTAAAGATAGCAGTGCTCGCTATCGACCCTACTAGAAAAAAGACAGGTGGCGCCTTATTGGGCGATAGAATTCGCATGAATGCGATCGGTCATCCGAATATATTCATGCGTTCGATAGCCACGCGAGATGCAACCGTAGAGATTCCACAAAGGTTGCATGAGATTATAGCCGCCATAAAACTCTCGGGCTTCGATCTGATCATTGTAGAAACCCCCGGTATAGGTCAGGGCGATGCTGGCATCGTCCCCTTCGTTGATACCTCCCTCTATGTTATGACTCCCGAATTCGGAGCGGCCAGCCAGCTCGAAAAAATCGACATGTTGGATTATGCCGATGTTTTTGCTATTAACAAATTCGACCGCAAGGGCAGCGAGGACGCACTGCGCGACGTCTGCAAACAAGTGCAGCGCAATCGCGAAGCCTTCGATAAGATGCCCGATCAGATGCCCGTATTTGGCACCATCGCCTCCAAGTTCAATGACGACGGCATTACTGCACTGTATCAAGCGTTAGTCCCCTTATTACGCGAAAAGGGTTTGCCTGAGTATCACCAGTCCATCCAGGCGTTAGATACAAAAAAGTCTACACAAACCACGCTGATTATTCCCTCCGCACAACAGCGTTACCTAGCCGAGATTGCTGAGGTGGTGCGCGACTACCATGACCAGGTGCAGACTCAATCGCAACTCGCTCGCGAGAGACAACAGCTCGTAGCCAGCAAAGCCATGCTAGATACTGCTTCGAAAGATAGTTCAGGCCTCGATGAACTCATAGCGCTTAAAGACAGCGCTATGGATGGCAAGGCGAAGCGCTTGCTAGATGCCTGGCCGCAACTAAAAGAAGACTATTCGGGTGAAGAGTATGTAGTAAAAGTTAGAGACAAAGAGATCCGCACCGAACTGACACGCACCTCGCTCTCTGGCACGAAAATTTCTCGGGTAGCTTTGCCCAACTATAAAGACCATGGTGAATTATTAGAGTGGCTGCTCTTGGAAAATGTACCCGGCCGATTTCCTTTTACTGCCGGCGTATTTCAATTCAAGCGTGAGTCGGAAGATCCAACACGTATGTTTGCGGGCGAAGGAGATGCTTTTAGAACTAACCGGCGCTTCAAACAACTCTCTGAGCACTCGGAGGCAAAGAGGCTCTCAACCGCATTCGATTCAGTAACATTGTATGGTTTCGATCCAGCGGTACAACCAGACATCTATGGAAAAGTAGGCAACTCCGGCGTCTCCATCGCCACTCTCGATGACATGAAAGAGCTCTACAGCGGCTTTGACCTGTGCAGCCCCACCACATCCGTATCGATGACGATTAATGGCCCTGCGCCAACGATATTGGCGATGTATATGAATGCCGCCATCGACCAACAGTTAGAGAAATTTTCCAGCGATAACGGCGCACCACCGACTACAGCGGAATACGAAGCGATTAAGGCTCAGGCCCTTGAGAATGTCCGCGGCACTGTGCAGGCAGACATATTGAAAGAAGATCAGGGGCAGAATACTTGCATATTCTCCACGGAATTCAGTCTCAAATTGATGGGTGACATTCAGGAATATTTTACAGCTAATAAGATTCGTAATTTTTATTCTGTATCCATCTCGGGATATCACATCGCCGAGGCTGGCGCGAACCCCATATCACAACTCGCTTTCACGCTGTCTAATGGCTTTACTTTCGTAGAAGCCTATGTCGCTCGCGGCATGAAAGTGGACGACTTCGCCCATAATTTGTCTTTCTTCTTCTCGAATGGCATGGATCCGGAGTACACGGTATTGGGCCGGGTAGCTCGTCGCATCTGGGCTACGGCAATGCGCTTCAAATACGGCGCCAGCGAACGCAGCCAGAAACTCAAATACCACATACAGACTTCAGGCAGGTCATTGCACGCACAAGAGATGTCATTTAATGACATCCGCACCACGCTGCAAGCATTGATCGCCGTCTATGATAACTGCAACAGCCTGCATACCAATGCCTATGACGAGGCGGTAACCACCCCGACTGAAGAGTCGGTGCGCAGGGCGATGGCCATACAACTTATTATTAACAAAGAATGGGGTTTAGCCGTCAACGAAAACTCTAGCCAAGGCTCCTTCATCATCGAAGAACTAACGGCTCTTGTAGAAGAGGCTGTGTTGCAGGAATTCGAACGCATCTCCGAACGCGGCGGGGTACTAGGAGCGATGGAGACGGGCTATCAACGCGGCAAGATTCAAGATGAGTCCATGTACTACGAGCACCGCAAACACGACGGCAGCCTGCCTCTAGTTGGCGTCAACACATTCCTAAACCCCGAACCAGAGTCGGGTGTTGAAATAGAATTGGCACGCTCGACCGAAACCGAGAAACAAAGCCAGATAGAGCGTTTGGCGACATTCAAAGCCAGGAACGTCGATCACGCTGACCAAGCCTTAGCACGACTGCGTCGAGCCGCCATTAACAACGAGAACGTCTTTGAAGAACTGATGGATGCGGTACGCTATTGCAGTCTAGGACAAATAACAGATACCTTCTTCGAAGTTGGAGGGAAGTACCGCAGAAATATGTAGGCCTTAGCTACGCCTAGGCAAGAATCTCAATGGCTAGAAAAATAAAAACGAACACCACACTAGAAATCCTACTCAAAAAAAAGGGCGGTAAACCGCCCTTCTAATTCAACTTCGATTCGTAAATCGAGCTAATACTACTCAGTTACGTTCACTGTTATGTAGTCATCGTGATACAGACCACCGTCATCAGCACGGCCCCACAGAACGTAGGTTCCAGGCTCATCAAATGTAACTTCCACTTCATACATTCCATCTTCTGGAGCAACCGGAGGTGTCCAGAGTGATCCCCAAGGAGAATTCGATCCAGCGCGCGTGTCTTCCCAAGGCTTCGGTTGCTGTGGGTTAAATGTCGCTTCGCCTTCACCGCGATAAACATTCCACGAAAGGAACAGACCATTAATCTTATCAACGGTCACCTTTATCGGTGGTGTCATCAACAAGCGCTGCCGAACATTATCCTCATTGACCAAAGCCGCAGCCAAGGGACCACCAACAAATTCAGCAAAGCTTCTAGCCTGCTCTACAGGGTCACTAGGAGTCGGAAGGCCATCGTCGACAACACTAGTCCGCAAAGTCATAGGCTGGCCTACCCTTACGGTACGGATGTCATCACCCTGAACCGTAATTACCGGAGCGATGTTTGCACGGGACTCTGGACTACTAGTTCCAGCACCAAGAGAACCTGTCTCAGATGCGATCACCATATTATCAACAAGATAATCAGGAACCAGCGTGCCGTAGGCCTTACGCTCAACCCCATTTACGTTTAGCGTCCATACCAGTTCGCGATCTCCAAAATCGGAAGGAACTTGAACTTCGAAGGTAAAGCGATTACGACGAGGAAGAAAGCGTGTAGGTTGACCACGATCAGCTTCGCCCGGTGAAAACATATTGTTTTCGCCAACAGCTACGAATGGCTCTTCTTCCCAGTTCTCATTCATGTAACCGAACATCATGTTGAAGGTGCCATCTTCGTTTGGCCGCCAACCTTCAAATGCCGGTTCAATATGCTGCCCGCTACGATACGTATCTGCTGATACCAACGGTGATAAAACCACAGCACCAAGCGCGATCACGAAAAACCTAAAAGCCTTACTCGCGCTTTCAATATTTAAACTTTGCATATCTAATTTGTCTCCTGCAATGCAACTTCATTACTTATTTCTTCTGAGGAATTAACTGGCGAAACTAGCGGCGCCAAACATAGTGGACATCCGATCACATGATCGTTTGGTCCAAGATTTAGTGTCTGACGACGATTTTCCATTTCTTCGAAAAACTGCTCGTCATCCATTTTTACGCGCATGCCCAGGTCGATGAACATATTCGTCACGGATCGATTTCCAGACCCCTGCCAATTTCTTGGATCAGGTACGTTAGGATTGGTTTCGGTATTGTTCATATAACCGACGATATGCAGAATAGTGCCCTTAGGCAGCAAAGGCTGTGCATCATTGTCGTAGGCATATCCGCGAACCCAGTTGTGGTCGTAACCGACACAAGAGAGCGTCTCAACTGTATAGCCCCATATCGCTTCAAGACACATACGCTCACCAGGTGCGTGCAAATGCGGCTCGAATGAGATTATTTTGAGATGGTCCTGGAGCACGGTATAGGCATGCAATTCCTGAGCGTCTTCGTTGCCGGCGATACTAATGTCTACGCCGTTGCCTAGGCCTAGAGTTGCTCGCTCGTACTTGGGCTCGTAGCCAACCGGGTGAAAACGAAAACCAACTTCCAAATGAGCTGTTGTGTCCTTACCGTTCGAGTGCATATGAACAGAATCGGATACGAGGAATGTTCCAGCCTTAAGTAAGCGCCCACCATCCTCGTCGAAGATGTCTGGGTTGCGTCCTACTTCATGCACTGGCCAACTAGTTGCAGTGCCGTCGACACGCTGACCATTCTCGTCTATCTCTGCCGTCGACCAAATCATGTGGTGGAAGATGAATCTTCCGCCTACTGTGTCACGACCAGATCCTGTCGAGCTCACATCATTTACTTCAACGATTTCTACAGACTTCACATAGCGATCTTCTACTATGGGAATCGCAATTCTATCTATCTCGCCCCACCAGTCAGGCGTGCCCGCTAGCTTTGTAACATCGTTCGTATTGACGATAAGATCCGGCTGACCGGCAGTCCACTTTAGATCGTCACTAAATGCTAATGGCTCTGGCGCATCCGCGGGATCACCCTGAGGTGTGCCGCTGCGTGCCCAGGTAGAGATAGCAGCCAACTCTTCATCGGTCAGTGATGGATCGAATTTATAGTCCTGAATACCGATGTTCTTTTCCATGTACCAAGGCGGCATGGCCCCCGCTCTATCGCGTAGGCCGGTCTTGTATTCAATCAATCCTGCAAAGGGAGCAACTTCGTCAAACGTAACCAAAGACATTGGAGCAACACCCTCAGGACGGTGACAGTTCTGACAGCTACGCTGCAAGATAGGCTCGATATCTTTGTGAAATGTAACTTCATCCGATTGCGCACTTGCCATTGTAGGCAATGCCACAACAGCTAGAGCTGCTAATACTTGGGATAGTTTTACGATGTAGCTAATCACTGATCGATTGCTTGTAGTTAACACCAGCGGACCCTCCATTTTGTTAGTATTTTTGTCTACCCTACCTGACTCGGGGGTAAATCTCATTTTTTTCAGAACAGTCTTAGAAACCATTCAGTTAACAGGGGAATTGAACCAAAAATTGCTTGGGCTGTCTTGTTAATTCTGCACTATTCTTCGCGGATTATGGGTTATTGAGGCTAATGGCAGCCTTATTTAGCAACTTGATTGCACTTTTGCGAGGTTTAGCCAGATTTAGACGCATTTTAACCACTTTTAACGTATTTTTACCCCAAAGCCTTTCATCTCAGCATGACTTCAACTTAACGAGTAGCTGAGAAGACCTAGGCTCGACCCCGCAACTTTCTCTACTAGCGACCTAGATGTATGCCAGTCCCCTACCCCTGTATCGCCTCATGCTGCTCTTGGCTAATTCTAAGAGGGAGTAGCAGCTCGGATTACCAGTATGCCGAAAACAAAAAAGCCCGAGCAATGCCCGGGCTTTTTTGGTACTTCGAGAGGATTAAGCTACGTGATCAGCTCTTTCCTCTTCGCTGATTTCCTTGATGCTCAGCTTGATACGACCTCTAGCGTCAGTGTCTAGAACCTTCACTAGAACGTCTTGACCCTCTTCCAGGTGCTCGTTTACATTCTCAACACGCTCTTGAGAGATTTGAGAGATGTGAACCAAGCCATCCTTACCTGGCAAGATAGTAACGAACGCACCGAAGTCGACGATTCTCGCTACCTTACCGTTGTAGATCTTGCCTACTTCGGCTTCTGCAGTAATGGCATTAACCATTTCTAGTGCAGCATCTCGAGAGTCTGCGTCTTCGCCGTAGATGCGAACATTACCGTCATCATCGATATCAACCGATGCGCCAGTTTCTTCAGTAATGCCACGGATAACTGCACCGCCCTTACCAATTACGTCGCGAATCTTGTCTGTATCGATCTTGATCATCGCCATTGCAGGCGCGTTGTCAGAAACTGTCTCTCTAGCTGTTGAGATAACTTTGTTCATCTCGTCTAGGATATGGTTTCTAGCTGTATGAGCCTGCTCTAGAGCCTGCTCCATGATCTCTTCAGTAATGCCCTGAATCTTAATATCCATTTGCAGAGCAGTTACACCAGCTGCTGTTCCAGCAACCTTGAAATCCATGTCGCCAAGATGATCTTCATCACCAAGGATATCTGTTAGGACTGCGAAGCGCTCACCTTCCTTAATAAGACCCATTGCAATTCCAGCAACTGGAGCAGAGATAGGAACACCCGCGTCCATCATTGCCAGGCTGCTTCCGCAGACACTCGCCATAGAGCTTGAACCGTTGGATTCAGTGATTTCCGAAACTACGCGAATGGCGTAAGGAAATACTTCTTCCGGAGGCATAACAGCAGCAACACCACGTCGAGCAAGACGACCGTGGCCAATCTCACGTCGCTTCGGTCCGCTCATAAAGCCCGTTTCGCCTACTGAGTAAGGAGGGAAGTTGTAATGCAGCATGAAAGGATCTTTTCTAGAACCCTGAAGGTCTTCGATAAGCTGGGAATCACGTAGTGCACCTAGTGTAGTTACAACCAAGGCCTGTGTTTCACCACGTGTGAACAATGCTGAACCGTGGGCCTTAGGTAGGACGCCAGTTTCAACTTCGATAGCACGTACAGTTGTTGTGTCACGACCATCGATACGTGGATTACCGTCTAGTACACGGTTACGTACAGTGCTCTTCTCAAGCTTAGCAAAAACATCTTTTACATCGTCTGAGCTAATGCCGGTTTCTTCGTTAGCTAATTTCTCAACCGCTTCTGTCTTTAATGCTCCAAGAGCATCTTGGCGAGCCATCTTGTCAGAAATTTGATAGGCCTCAGTAACGCCAGCACCCACTTGACCTGCAACAGCTGCAGTTAGCTCTTCATTAACAGGCTCAGCGACCCAATCCCATGCTGGCTTGCCAACTTCAGCCTTCAACTCTGCAATCGTGTCGATCACGACCTGCATTTCTTGGTGAGCAAAGAGAACACCACCAAGCATTTGATCTTCGCTCAACTCTTTCGCTTCAGATTCAACCATCAATACAGCTGACTTTGTACCAGCAACTACCATGTCTAGCAGAGAGGTTTCGAGCTGCGTATTCGTTGGGTTCAACATATAGCCAGTTTCAGCATCATAACCAACGCGAGCTGCACCGATAGGCTCAGCAAAAGGAATGCCTGAAATAGACAATGCCGCTGACGCGCCTATCAAACCCGCAATATCAGCCTGCTCATCTTTGTCTGCAGAAATTACCGTACAAATAACCTGTACTTCATTCATGAAGCCCTTTGGAAACAAAGGACGAATCGGTCTATCGATAAGACGCGATGTTAAAGTTTCGTTCTCAGTTGGTCTACCTTCACGCTTAAAGAATCCTCCAGGTATTTTGCCTACAGCGTAGGTTTTTTCCTGGTAGTTAACTGTCAACGGGAAAAATGCGGCGCCAGGGTTGGCTTTCTTTCGACCAACTACAGTCGCTAGTACAGTGGTATTTCCAACTGTGACTACAACAGAACCTGTTGCCTGTCTCGCTACCTTACCGGTTTCCAAGGTAACCGTCTGGCCACCGAATTGAAACGTCTTCGTTACTGGGTTGAACATAATATTTTCCTAATTATTTAATTAGGCGCAGAGCCAACTCATCAGGCCCTACGCAGATATTTTTGATTGATTTTTATCGATACGCTTATCGACGTAAGCCAAGTCGCTTGATCAAAGTCGCATAACGTTCTAGATTTTTGCGCTTTAGGTAGTCAAGCAATTTTCTGCGGCTGTTCACCATTCGGATCAGTCCACGACGGGAGTGATGATCGTGAATGTGTTCTTTGAAGTGCGACTGCAGTTCGTTTATGTTGGATGTCAGCAAAGCCACTTGCACTTCGGGTGAACCTGTATCACCTTCGCTCTGCGCGTAGTCTTTAATGATTGTGTCTTTCTGTTCAGCTGATAAAGCCATTTCCTATCTCCTAATATGCAATTAATAAGGTCGCTGAAAAAGCGCGACTACAACTTCCTTTTAAATTCAGAATAACCACGCATATTAGTAGTTACCTGATACTTTCCCTGTTGAATTCTTAAACTATCACTCACCGCAATCTCTAAAGCTTATTGCGCGACGATCAGTCTTCTCGGAGCCACCTTCCCATCGTCATCGATACAACCGATGCCGATAAACCGCTCCTCTTCGTACAATCTTACCAATCCTTCTTCTGGCAAGTGCCTAACTAGAACCGGCTGGCCATTTTTGATAAAGCTGGCGGTAATGCTAGGTAGTATAACTTCTGGCAAGTCCGCTATAGCCTTGTCCATCGGAATGAGATGCCCATCAATGACACTCAAGCCACCACTCTCACTCTCTTCTTTCAACTGCTCCGTTGTTACGCAATCCGCCTCTGTGAATGCACCTGCCTGTGTTCGTCTTAAGGCAATGATGTGTGCCCCACATCCCAAGGCCTGACCAAGATCATCGGCGATGGTTCTTATATAGGTACCCTTGCTGCAGGCGATCTCCAATTCTAACTCGTCGCCTTCGAAGGCAGTAAGCTCGATACTGTATACAGTGATCTGCCTAGCTTCGCGCTCTATGGTTTGTCCTTTGCGCGCCATCTTATACAGCGGCACTCCATTTACCTTCAATGCGGAGTACATTGGTGGCACTTGCTCAATCTCGCCTCTAAAAGGTGCCAGCGCCTCTTCAACTTGTAGTTGCGAGATCTGAAAATCGGCACAGCTTTCGAGTACGTTTCCTTCGCAATCGCCGCTATCGGTTCTAACGCCCAGCTTTATTCTAGTTCTATATTTCTTGTCCGAATCTAACAAGAACTGCGACACTTTGGTCGCCTCACCTAAACACAGAGGTAATACTCCAGTCGCTAATGGGTCTAGGCTGCCCGTGTGCCCTGCTTTCTGGGCATCGTAAATTCTTTTTACTTCTTGTAGAGCTCTGTTTGAACTGATGCCTATGGCTTTGTCCAAAATGACGATGCCATCGATGCTTCTGCCTTTCTTGCGCTTAGCCAATCTGCATCCCCAACAACTGTAATGACGCCAGGCTCAAGAATGCGAATCTTGATCGGCTGCTAACGCGCTATCTATCAAGCTAGAGAGCTGCTGTCCACGCTCTATGCTTGAATCGTAATGAAAACGCAATTTAGGCACCGACCGTGTACTCAATCGTTTCGCCAGTAAGGACCGTAAAAAACCCGCGGCCTTGTTCAGCGCATCTATATTCTCTTTTATCTCTAGCTTGTCCAGATCACCAGGCTCGGAGAGTGTCGATTTATTTATTTCCGAATCATCAGTGAGGGTATTCAATACAGTCACGAACACCTTCGCATGAGCTAAATCTCTGCTCACCTCTACACCTGTAACTGAAACCATGCCTACCCGAGGATCGCTCACCTCCATCTGGATTAGCGATGCAAGTTCGCGCTGAATCTGATCAGCTACTCTTTGCACTCTTGGAGACATATCTGCCACGATTAGTTACCTGTCCGAGAATTTATTCTCAAAGACTCCTGGCCACTTCAGTTGTCTCGTACACTTCGATCTTGTCGCCAACTTTTACGTCAGTGTAGTTACGGACGCCGATACCACACTCCATGCCGTTGCGAACTTCATTGGCATCGTCTTTAAATCTTCGAAGCGATTCTAGCTCGCCCTCATAGATCACTACGTTATCCCGCAGAACACGTATTGGCTTGCTACGATACACAGTACCTTCGATGACCATGCTTCCGGCGATCTGACCAAACTTCGGCGAGTTGAACACATCGCGAACTTCTGCCACGCCGACAATCTCTTCACGAATCTCTGGAGAGAGCATCCCGCCCATAATCGCTTTAACGTCATCGATCACATCGTAAATAACATTGTAGTAACGCAGTTGTAGGCCTTCATTCTCAACGATATCGCGAGACGACTTATCGGCTCGCACGTTGAAGCCAATAATCATTGCCTTCGATGTTGCTGCTAAATGCACATCGGTCTCAGAGATCCCGCCCACACCTGAGGCAACGACATTCACTTCAACCTCTTCGGTATTAAGCTTCTGCAGTGAACCCACTATAGCCTCGAGGGAACCGCGCACATCAGTCTTGATGATGATATTGAAGACACTGAGGTTTTCTTTACCAATGCCGGCGAACATATTCTCAACCAAGTTCGACTGCTGCGATGCCTGTAATGAATCTTTTTGGCGCGTACGTCTGAATTCCGCGATCTCTCGGGCCTTCTTCTCATCCGCCACTACAACAAATTCATCACCCGCTTCAGGCACGCCATTGAGGCCAAGAATCTCAACGGGAATGGAAGGGCCCGCAGTTTTAACATTCTTACCCGTCTCATCTACGAGAGCACGGACACGACCGTATTCATGACCGGCCAATACTGTGTCGCCGGCTTTTAGCGTACCGTTCAGCACTAGAACTGAGGCAACTGGCCCGCGTCCTTTATCTAGCCTGGACTCAATCACTACGCCCTTACCAGGTACATCTGTATATGCGGTTAATTCCAAAAGCTCAGCCTGTAGAAGAATCGCTTCTAGCAACTGATCGACACCCTGACCGGTAATCGCTGATACTTCTATAAATTGCGTCTCGCCACCCCAGTCCTCTGGGATAACTTCCATGGCGGCTAGTTCGTTTTTTACGCGATCTACATCGACGCCTTCTTTGTCCATCTTGTTAACTGCTACGACTAACGCCACACCAGAAGCTTTCGCGTGTTGAACCGCCTCTTCGGTTTGTGGCTTAACACCATCGTCAGCTGCAACCACTAGAACAACTACGTCCGTTGCCTTCGCTCCACGTGAGCGCATAGCGGTAAATGCCGCGTGTCCTGGTGTGTCGAGAAAACTAATCATGCCGTGGTCGGTATTCACGTGATAAGCACCGATGTGCTGCGTGATACCGCCAGCCTCGTGCGAGGCGACTGTGGACTTACGTATATAGTCCAAGAGTGATGTTTTGCCGTGATCAACGTGGCCCATAACCGTAACAACCGGTGCACGAGTGATTTCTTCCTTGCCCGTGTCCGCGATAATCGATTCAGCCAACTGTTCTTCAATCGCATCTTCCGACACGAACTTCGGCGTATGACCCATTTCTTCAATCAATAATGACGCAGTATCCTGATCTAAAATTTGGTTAATCGTTGCCATAACGCCCATGTTGAATAAGGTTTTGACTAGCGCCGCCGTCTTGATAGACATCTGCTGTGCTAGATCTGGCAATGTATTGGTTTCGCCAATCTTGATTTCACGCTTGATGAAATCTTTTGGCTTCTCGAAAGCATGCTGGGTGGCAGATAGACGCGCCTTCCCTTTCCTGCCTCCTCTTCGACCACGCCCGCCCATGTCATCTACATCGCCGCCTTCTAGAACGAAGTCGTCATTAACATGGATATTCTTGGCCTGCCGCTTGGGTGGCTTACCCTTACTCTTTTGATGAGTTTTTTTCTTCTCACCAGGTTCTTCTGATTCTTTCTTACCTTGTCCCTTGCGCTTGGCGCCGGGCTTGTCATCTCTAGCTGTGGCAGCCTCTTCGGCAGGCACATCTGGTGCGGCCTTCTCGTTGGAAGGAGCCTTATCATCACCGGCTTTTTCTGACGCCTCTGTTGTCGCCGTCTCTGCAGACTCAGCGCTAGTAGCATCTGTAGCCTCAACATTCGCTTCTGCCGCAGCTTCTTCGGCACTTTCGGCCTCCGCTGCTGCCGCTGCTGCTACTGCTTCATCTTCTAATTCTTCTGGCGCATCTTCGGCGACAGCGCTGCGTTTAACATAAGTACGCTTCTTGCGCACCTCGACGTTAACAGTCTTGCCTCGTCCGTGTGTGGACGCCGCCTTGAGTGTGCCAACCGTCTTTCGTTTGAGTGTAATTTTCTTAGGCGCAGAGACGCTGGCCTCAGAATCTCCGTGGCTACGGCGCAGAAACTGCAATAAAGTGTTTTTGTCGTCGTTCGAAATCGAATCGTCAGCTTTAGTATGCGACAGGCCTGCCTCTTTTATTTGAGACAACAGCTTATCTACCGAGACTCCGACAACTTCGGCGAGCTCACTTATTTTTGCATCTGCCATTCAACTACTCCCATTCAACAATTTTCAGAATTGCTGTTACTCAAACCATGGTGCACGCGCGGTCATAATTAGCTTGCCTGCGCGGTCTTCATCCATGCCTTCAATGTCTATCAATTCATCGATAGACTGCTCGGCCAATTCTTCCATATTGAGAATTCCTTTCTTAGCGAGTTCCAATGCCAGTTTTCCGTCCATGCCTTCCATATTCAGAAGATCGTCAGCAATATTTGCAGAGGATAGATCTTCTTCGGAAGCGATAGCTAAAGTCAGCAATGCATCTTTAGCTCGATTCCTCAATTCATTCGCGATCTCTTCATCGAAACCGTCGATAGCCAGTATTTCATCAAGCGGCACATAGGCAATTTCTTCGAGAGAAGTAAAACCTTCGGCCACCAGAACCTCTGCAGACTCTTCGTCGACGTCGAGCTTCTCAACAAACATATCGATGAAGCTACTCGCTTCCTGCTGCTGCTTGTCTGCCGCGTCTTCTTCACTCATCACGTTAATAGTCCAACCAGTTAACTCACTGGAAAGACGTACGTTCTGACCGTTTCTACCGATAGCTTGTGCAAGATTGTCTTCTTCAACGGCGATGTCCATCGTGTTGCTATCTTCATCAACGATAATCGAAGCTACTTCTGCAGGAGACATTGAATTAATGACTAACTGTGCAGGGTTATCATCCCAAAGGATGATGTCGATACGCTCATTTGCCAATTCGTTCGAGACTACTTGCACGCGCGAACCACGCATACCAACACAAGCGCCTACAGGATCGATTCGACCGTCATTCGTGCTCACCACGATCTTAGCTCTCGAGCCAGGGTCTCTCGCTGCCGCCTTGATCTCGATAATTTCTTCAGATATTTCCGGCACTTCGATCTTAAATAATTCGATCAGCATGGCGGGAGCTGTACGGCTTAGGAATAGCTGCGGGCCACGTTGTTCGGAGCGCACATCAATCAGAAGGGCGCGCATTCGATCTCCCATGCGGAAGGTCTCTCTCGGAATCATCTGATCTCGAGTTAGCAACGCCTCGGCATTGCTGCCCAGATCGATAATAATATTGTCGCGAGTTACTTTCTTGACTGTTCCGGCAACAAGCTCGCCGATGCGATCTTTATAATCGCCAATTATGATTTCTCTTTCTGCTTCACGTACTTTTTGTACGATAACTTGCTTTGCAGTTTGCGCTGCAATTCGACCGAACTCTACGTTATCGATCTTCTCTTCGTAAGTATCTCCAACAACGAGACCTTCCTTCTTTTCTTGTGCAAGATCGACGGTAAACTGAGTACCCTCTATCATGTATTCGTCGTCTGCAACCACGGTCCAAACCCTGAAGGATTGGTACTCGCCAGTCTCTCGATCAACAGCAACTCGACAGTCAATCTCATCTTGATCATTGAGTTTCTTCGTAGCCGTAGCTAGCGCTGATTCAATCGCCTCAAAAATCACTTCACGCGAAACACCCTTCTCATTTGAGACGGCATCTGCAACCATTAAAATTTCTTTACTCATCATAACAATGTCACCTTACTCAAAGCTTAGATCCGGATATTAGTCCAGAGCATGGAGTAAAAATAATCTAGAAAACGATACTGGCTTTCTCAATATCAGAAAATTCTAAGTCATACTCAGAACCCTCAACTGCCAAGCCAACAATGTCTCCCGAAACTTTTATTATTTGTCCTTTAAATTTACGCCTACCATCTAATGGTAATCGTAATTTTAAATCCACTTCGCTGCCAACATACTGCGAATAATGCTCGATCGAGAACAGAGGCCTATCCATACCCGGAGACGACACCTCTAAGGTATACTCACCAGCTATTGGATCTTCGACATCTAATAAAGCACTGACCTGTCGACTGACTTTTTCGCAATCTTCGATCGTGACACCTTCTTCACGCTCGATATAAATCCTCAACAGAGAATATTTCCCTTGCTGAAGCAGTTCGACTCCCCACAGATCCAAACCTAACGCTTGAATCGTGGTATCGATCAATTCTGTTACTAGAGTTACGCTACTATTCACAGTGCTTTTTACCCAGCGTCCGGGACGTATCCCCTAGATACAAAAAATGGGCCAAAGGCCCACTCTAAAATCTTCTTCGCCGGCTCAATCTGAGCAAGCGAGAAGCTTGGTGTTTGCTAGTCCAATTAGGACCGCCATACACAAATATTGGTAGCGGTGGGATCCGATCTACATAAAAGAACGAATCTTAACTCATTCACATAAATTGAATGAGTCTCGGGGATTCGATCTTCAAAAGAAAACCTAATCCTTCCTAACCCACATCAATCAAATGAGTCTCGGGGTTCATATTTGAACCTACGACCTTCGGGTCGCCGAGAACTACTCGGTACTGCAAATATTGGTAGCGGGGGCAGGATTTGAACCTACGACCTTCGGGTTATGAGCCCGACGAGCT
>CAJXRP010000021.1 GCA_913060495.1 uncultured Gammaproteobacteria bacterium
TTCTAGCTACGTGCAAATAAATTCCATCCCAGAAACGACGAGATGGGGAGTTTCTTATGAGCGTATCTTTCCAGCAATAATCAGCTCGCACATCTGTTGCAAGATATGCGTCTTCTTAACCATCATCGCAAAGCGCTTATCCTTCGTGAGACCCTGATAATAGCGATAGTAAATCTGCTGACCAATTACCGCGAGCCTAAACAAGCCGAACACAAAGTAGAACGGGAAGTTGTCTACAGCAATGCCCGTCTTCTCTTGGAAGCGCGCGACGATCTCAGCACGAGTGGGCGCACCATCGATATCACTTGGCATGGTTCTATATTCTCGGAAGAAATCGGGATCTCCTGTTTCAACCCAATAACCAAGGGTGCATCCTAGGTCCATTAATGGATCACCAACGGTAGCCATCTCCCAATCTAGAACCCCAATCACATTCAGCGGGTTATCGATGGAGAAAATCACATTATCCATCTTGTAGTCATTATGAATAACACTAGCCTTGCCACTCTCTGCCGGCATATTGTCATTCAACCATTGCATAGTTGCATCGCAGTTAATCGTGTCTGGAGTTACCGCATCGCCCCAGCGCTTGCACCAACCCTCAACCTGACGCTTAACGTAGCCTTCGGGTCGGCCGAAGGTGTCGAGTCCCGCTTCAACGAGATCAACCGAATGAAGCTCACTTAACACATCGAAAAAATTGAAGAGCTGCTGTCTAATTTCATCAGGACTAAGATTCAAACTTTGCGGATACTCTCTACGGATAACCAAACCTTCTATATAGGTCATCAAGTAAAAATCGCAGCCGAAAATTTCGTGATCCTCGCAAAAGTGAACCGGTACTGGCCCATAGGAATAGACTTTTTCTAGCGCCGATAGAATCTTAAATTCCCTAGACATGTCATGGGCCGACTTTACTGTGCTTCCAAAAGGTGGTCTACGCAGCACCCATTTTTCATTGCCGCTAGTCAACAGATAGGTAAGATTGGAGAATCCTCCGGGGAACTGCTTAACCTCTAGGCTTGCCGCCGCGCTACCGAGTACCGGCTCAAGGTACTGACGCAGAATATTGAGATCCAACTCTTCGCCCTCACGTATAGTGCCGGCTTGATCGACTAATTCGTTGTTCGTCAAAGCGAATTCCTTTGCTTTATCTGTAGGTGATCATTTCTAGCAAGTCCGATCGTTCAAGATGGGGCAAGCTATTGAACTGGGTCAAGGATACCTTTCCTTGCCCATATTTAACACGGCTCACGGAACTATTGCGCACCATCCAGTTTGTGGTGATAACTGCCTGATCGGGAAATTGTAATACCCTTTGCAGCACCATAGCTATAACTCCACCAGAGGTTGAGATCAAGACGCGCGAACCGCTGTTATGCTTTGCCATGATCTCATCGATCGCCGCATAAACACGGCTCTGGAAATCTTGCCAGTATTCGAAGTTGCCGTCTTCCGCAGCAGGCTTCAGCTCACCGCGAATCCATTTCGCACAGGCAGCCTCAAACACAGTCTGGAATAGACGCTCATCTTTAATGGGCCAAGGAAAAGGCGTATCAAAGCCCTCGTTTGCGGCATGGTCGCGCAGATACACGCGCATCAAGGGATCGCCGTTGTATTCATTGAAGGCGGGGTTTTCGATAGAAGCGGTGGGCGCACCTTTGACCAAGGGCAGCAACTCGTGGGCCGTCTCTTTCTGCCGCAGCAGCGTGCCGCTATAGACATGATCGAACTGCTCGCCCAAGTCCTGCCAATGCCGGGAAAGAATCTTAACTTGCTCGACACCCTTCTCGCTTAGTTTGTCGTAAGATGCTTTGCCGAATGACGCCTGCCCGTGGCGAACTAATATTAGTTCGCTCACGGAGTAGATATCCAACTATTGGGATTGTTAGAGAGAGTCATGAAAACTTCTCTTAGAGCGACGCGAATCGCTCGGTATGGTAATCAGTATTACCAAACATGATTTCAGCAGCGGTGACAGACTTGAAAAGATGGCCAACGTCCAACTCTTCAGTCATGCCGATACCGCCATGAATCTGAATAGCCTCCTGACCAACTTTCTGTATCGCCTTACCGATACGACTCTTTGCCGCAGAAACCGCCTTAGTTTTCTCTAGCGCATCTTCACCGCCGTCTAGCTTCATCGCCGCCATGATCACAATTGAACGCGCCAATTGGCATTCGATAAACATATCTGCCATACGGTGTTGCAATGCCTGGAACGTACCGATAGCCGTGCCGAACTGCTTGCGCGTCTTACTGTACTCTACAGTCTTGTGTAACAACGATTCCATCGCTCCAACTGCTTCGGCACTCACCGCAAGCGTGGCGCGATCGACACTGTTTTGCAATGCCTGCAAAGCAGAGCCAGAGGCTCCTAGTCTTTGTGAAGCTGGAACGCTAACGTCTTTTAAGCTGATTTCTGCAGACTTCTTCCCGTCTACATTCGCAAACGCTTGAATCGATACACCAGCACTCGATGCATCTACCATAAATACCGAAACACCCTCACTGTCCGTTGCTGCACCGGACTCACGAGCCACAACCAACAAGGTCTCGGCGTTCGATCCATTCAAGACTGCCGTCTTGCTGCCATTCAGCACGACAGTGTCGCCATCAGTGACTGCAGAAGTCTTAATATTGGCGAGATTAAAGCGACTACCAGGCTCTGCATAGGCGCAGGCTAGTTGCAATTTACCTTCCATAATCTTAGGCAGTAGCTCGGCCTTTTGCTCTGCACTGCCCTGTTCGCTGATCACTCCACCTGAAAGCACAGCATTCGCAATGAAGGGCTCAACTAACATCGCCTTACCGAATTCTTCCATCATCACCGCAAGGTCTACGGCAGCACCGCCGAAGCCTCCATCCTCTTCCTTAAAAGGAACGGTCAGCCAACCTAGCTCGGCAAAAAGATCCCAGTTTTCCTGACTAAACCCTTGCTCGCTAGCAATAATCTGGTTACGTGTATCAAAGTCATAACTTTTATAAACAAATTTCTGCACACTCTCTTGCAGCATTTGTTGTTCTTCAGTGTTCGAAAAATCCACAATAATTCCTCTTTAAATCTGTCTACAATTTCAGCTTAAAATCTACGTCGATTTACTTAAAGACCCAATACGGCCTTGCTGATAATGTTGCGTTGAATTTCATTCGAGCCACCGAATATCGATAGCTTCCTGTTATTAAAATAGGTCAATGCTGCAGCCGCGGAACTTCCGGGGCCAACTGCTTCACCCTGAAAGCCGTCTTCAAACTGCTCAGGCACAAAGGGTAGACAATTGTAACCAGCCAAATCGACGAACATTTCATCCATCTCTTGGGCAAGTTCTGTTCCTACAATTTTTAGGATCGAAGATTCAGGGCCAGGTGCCTTGCCTACGCTCAATGCTGCCAAGGTTCGCAGCTCAGAATATTCTAAGGCTTGAAGCTCTATATCAACTTGGGCGAGCTTCGTCTTGAAAGCGGAATTCTCTAGCATCGTGCCACCGAAACCATCGTCAGTATTGCCGGCTAGTCGTTTCAATGCGGCAAGACGACGCTTACCACGAGGAACTCCCGAAATATTTGTGCGCTCATGGGTAAGCAATACTTTGGCGTAGGTCCAACCCTTGTTCTCTTCGCCAATTAAATTGCTTGCCGGCACTCGAACGTCATCGAAGAATACTTCGTTAACCTCCGCGTGACCATCTAATAACACGATCGGTTTAAGTGTGATGCCTGGAGTCTTCATGTCGATCAGCAAGAAACTAATTCCTTCCTGCTTCTTAACGCTGGTGTCGGTACGAACTAGGCAAAAAATCCAATCCGCATATTGTCCATAGGTATTCCAAGTCTTGCTACCGTTGACAACATAGTCATCGCCATCTCTCACTGCAGACGTCTTCAAAGAAGCCAGATCTGACCCCGAATTCGGCTCAGAGTATCCCTGACACCACCACACATTGCTCTCTAGAATGTCCGGTAAGAACCGCTGCTTCTGCTCATCAGAACCATAGGCCATGATGACGGGAGCGACCATCTTCATCCCAAAGGGGACGGGTTCTGGCGCACCGATCAAACCCATCTCAGTCGCGAAAATATGCTTCTGAGTTGCAGTCCAGCCAGTTCCACCGTGTTCAGCGGGCCAGTTGGGCGCAGCCCAACCCTTCCTATATAGAATCTTCTGCCAGTCAACTAATTCCTCTTTGCTCAAACGAATGCCGGCGTCTATCTTTGCCCGGTATTCGGCCGGAAAATCGTTCTGTAGAAACTCTCGAACCTCGGTTTCGAATTGAAGTTCTTCAGCGGTAAAGTCAGCGTTCAATGTAAATCTCCTGTTGTTCTGGGCTATAACGGCCCTGATCATCCCACTTGAGGGCTAATCGCGACGAATAATGCATTTATCTAGAATTTGCGTGTCTAAACTGAAAGTGAGCAAAGATTACCATTATTCCCACTTCTTGATAAGCAATAATCGAGCGATTGCTCGGAATTTCACAGACCCCATAAATCGGGTTGATATGGCGCAGTTTTCTCGAATTATTTAACATCAAATGGGAATCTCACGTTGGATTTAAATCCTCAATTACGGTATCCTTCGCCCTCATTTTAAGACGCTGTAATTCCAAGCAAAAATCGGAAAAACAGCAAAAGCACAGACTTCCACTAGATACTCCTTAGGAGATGACATGAAATTCTCTCAATCAACTAAATTTGCACTGCTTTTCGTTGCCCTATTCAGCCTTGCCGCTTGTAGCTCAACTGGCGAAGAAGCCGTTAACGAAGCAGCAGCTGAGACCGAATCCGGCATTGACGCGACTACTAGGCGCACGCAAGAGCTAGCAGCCGAAGCAGCAGCCCGCGCCGCAGCAGCCGAAGCACGGATAGCACAAGCAGCACTCAACACAGACACCTTCTACTTCGACTTCGACGTGTCTGAATTCCGCCCTGCAGACCGTGATGTACTAACTTTTCACGCTCGAGACCTAGCCGCTAATTCAAACAAGCGAATTCGTCTAGAAGGTCACGCAGATGAGCGCGGCACAAGAGAATACAACCTTGCATTGGGCGAACGCCGTGCAGAGGGAATACAGAACTATCTCATCGTTAATGGCGCTTCACGCAACCAGATAGAGATTGTTAGCTATGGCGAGGAACGCCCTGCAGATCGTGGCACAAATGACCGCGCCTATCAGCAGAATCGACGAGTACAAATCGTTACTCCTTAGTAGTTTATTACTACACCAGGATCGAGTAACGCATTAAAGAGTATCAACTGAATTTTTCAGTTTGGAAGTTAGGCCGAACCTTGTGTTCGGCCTTTTTTTTGCCAACACAAAAATGGCATTGCCTGCTAACTAGGGAACACCCGTCGTAGCTGCGCACCAATCTTTGCCAGCGCTGCCATTCCCGCAGGTATTCCGCCCGCGAAAGACACGAACGCGTGGATCATGTCGGTGTAACACACGTGCTCAACTTCGACGCCATATTCCGCCAGACGTTTTGCGAATGCCTCTCCTTCATCTCGTAGCGGATCGAAACCGGCAGTAATCACCATGGCTGGCGGGAGATCTGAAAGATTTGCCAGCAGCGATGAGACAAGAGGATCAACCGCCCGCTCTTCTGATTCCAGGAAATGACTTCGAAACCACTGCTTATCGGCTTTGGTGAGAAAATAGCCCTCCGCAAACTCCTCAATTGAGGGGAATCCAAATTGGTAATCGATTCCGGGGTATATCTGAACCTGATAAAAGGGCTGCCTAATCTTATGCTGCTTGCACAGCAGCATAACCGCTATCGAAATATTGCCTCCGGCACTATCGCCACCGATAGCGATTCGGCTGGTATCGATACCTAACTCGTCTCCTGAGCTCAGTAGCCAAGTATAGAAATCGAGGCCATCCTGATAGATTCCTGCAGATTTCGTTTCCGGCGCTAAACGGTATTCGGCCGAAAACACCACACAATTCCCCAGCTGCGCCAGCTGTTGAGCGAGAGTGTCGTAACCATCCAGCGTACCCAGAACATGACCACCACCATGGAAGAACAGCAGTGCCGGCTGCGGCTCATTAGAGAGAGACTTAGGTTGATAGCGCCTGGCCCTCAGTTGATGGCTGCCGCTACTCGGCAGCCAATGGTCCGTAATATTTTGCTCATCACAATTTGGAGGGGCGAAGGGATTGCCTAGCGACTCACGCATGGCGCGCGCCTCCTCAGCTGTGCATTCGCAGAGCTGCTTCTGGCGTGATGAGGCTCTAGCCACCTTCGCAGCCATCGGATGCAGCTCATCGGCACGCTCAGCTACCGAGCTAATTAATTCTGTCATAGAGGAGTCGCTACCGCGGCTGACCGCGATTTATCAGAAGAATTTATTTTTCGGCTTAGCGGGCTCAAAACCCACCAACCAAATTAATAATGTAAATAGAGCAAAGCCAGGTAGAACATGCACGCCGATTTCCATAGTAGATTGATCGACCAATTGCATGAAGGTCACCGTCGCGTAGGCGATCATTCCAAGCAGATGCGCCATCATGTAGTAGTTCAAAAATGGTGTGCTGTTATGGGTCATGGGCCAAGGTTTACAAAACAGCAGCCAACGCATTGCCACGAGTATGCCTAAGAGATCCGTAGGCCAGAATAACAAGAGGTTAATATTGTGGTGTAAATCCAGATGCTCGGACACGAACCAACTTCCCAACATGAGTATGCCGTAAATACCGCTAAACAAAGCCGTCACGATACCCAGCAAGCCCAGCAGGCGAAAATTAATTCCCGGAAGCTTTAAGCCGATTCTAGAATGAGTCGCGAAATACGACATGGGGATTTTCTTTAACATCAATAACAACAGCAACACAGGAGCCAAGAGGCCGACCGAGGCCACCTGATAGGGGTCTGTCTCTACAGTTGGCGGAGCAAACAACATTATCTCTTGTGAGTCAGACAACAGCTTATTGCGAACCCCATTCTCCGCAACATCGGATTCAACAAGATACAGACTCTCTCGAAGTTTAAGCGGCAGAAACATCTCCTCCCATTCGCTCATTGGTCGATCGATATTACTGTTCATCAACACATCGAGAGAAAACCCAATCACCGCCACCGACTCATAGTGCGTCTTAACTTGATCACGAAATGTACTATCAGTAACACCATCATTCGCGCCTGCGATTCGGCCAGACAAGGCCTCGTCTAGATAATCACGCACCCGTGTTGTGCAGTTATCGAAAAAATACTGATACGGATACACTATATTCTCTGCTTGCAGATTCCAAAGCAGACGACGGTAAAGAATTTCTTTCTGCGGATTGCTTAAGTTGATTTTGTCTTGCCAAACACTGCGCTCCTGAGAGCGATACATGGCAAATTCCTGATTGGGTGATTGAGTACCCAATTCGTAGTTCATTATTCCTTTGAAAAAATTGTAGGAGAATGAAGCTGGGCCGCCGTTTATTCGAAATACACCCCAGTTAAAGACCACGTCAGTATTGGCATTTTCGTCAATGACCCTTAGCGCAGTATGGCCAAAATTGTCGTACACCATGTCACCCACATCGACGGTAATTAGGTAAAAGTGGACGCTGCTCATATCCGCAGGCAAGGAGTACTCATCTGGCGACTCGATGGCCTCCAGTGCCGAAGCGCTAGAGTGTGGAAGTATTGTGAGCGCGAGAAATAACAGCCATGCCGCGCAGACAGGCGTTAATAGCCAGCGAGGTGCATATTGGCCTGCTTGAGGAAGTGAAATCATGCGGACTTTAAGGACCACTGTCTTGTTTTTGTGATTGCGGGAATTTTGTAATCTTATCAAAGATATACTATTGATCAAACAAACAAAAACATAGGCTTTCAGACCCGGTTTATCGACGATAGCGGATACTCGATGCACAGACCGATAGGCATAAAAAATCCCCACTCCCTAACCGCCATTAGTTGAGTGAGGATTTGCGGCAGACCGTGCTACCAGCAAACAGGCTAATTAGTCGGGGTATTGCGAGGTTGCCTGTCGCTAGCTCTTCTCCGCGAAGGATTTAAGAGTACGCGGGTGAGTCTGAACAGAATCTGAATGAGAACTAACATGATAGAATCTCTACCGATTTAACGGGCACTAAAGTATGGAAAGGAACAAACCATGAAGACACGTAAACTCGGAGAATTGCAGGTTTCCGCCCTAGGTCTAGGTTGCATGAGCATGTCACAGTCCTACGGAGCAGCAAATCGAGAGGAGTCGGAACGAGCCCTAAACACAGCGTTAGATATCGGCTATACCTTCCTAGACACCGCTAGCCTATATGGCATGGGCCACAATGAGACCTTGCTTGGCGAGGTTCTGCCGACCCGTCGCAGTGAATTCATTCTTGCTAGTAAGTGCGGCATCGTGGATAGAGAGGGCAAGCGAGCCGTCGATTGCACCCCCGAAAACGTCAAGAAGACCTGTGAAGAAAGCCTTCGCCGACTGAACACCGATGTCATAGACCTCTATTACCTGCATCGCCGTGACTTCAATGTGCCCATAGAAGAAAGTGTAGGTGCGCTCGCCGATTGTGTCAGTGATGGCAAGATTCGCTACATCGGTCTCTCGGAGTGCTCCTCGACGACCATAAGAAAAGCCCACAAAGAACACCCGATCTGTGCCGTACAGTCAGAATATTCTCTATGGAGCCGCGAGCCCGAAGATAAGGTGTTCGATTGCTGCAGGGAATTAGGCGTAGGCTTCGTGCCCTTTAGCCCCTTGGGCAGAGCCTTTCTAGCTGGCGTAATCACCGACATGTCAGCTTTGGGCGATGATGATATGCGACAGACCATGCCAAGATTTCTTGGTGATAATTTCGAGCAGAACCTTAAACAGCTAACTACACTGCGGGAGATCGCAGCATCTCACTCCTGCACCATGGCACAACTAGCCTTGGCATGGGTGCTAGCGCAAGATCCAAACTTCGTGCCGATCCCGGGCACCAAACACGTTAAGTATGTCGAGGAGAACGCGCAGGCGGTCGAGCTGGAGATCAGCGTCTCGGAGCTGGCTAGAGTTGGAGAGGTATTTAGTGGAGATTCGGTATGCGGCGATCGCTATGCAAAATCACATATGATCTCGCTGGATCCTGAGGAATCGTAAAACTCAACTGCTCTTACGTGAACTATTATTTACTGAACTATTTCGACCTGAACTATTTCGACCTAAACTATTTCGACCTAAACCGAGGAGAGGAAGCGAACCGGAATTCGCTTCCTCAGTCATAGCCTATTGACCGTTCTCACTGGCGCGCTGTTCTTCCATGCGTTCGCCGCGGAGTATGTTGACCATGCCATAATTACCCTCGTGGCAGGCATACTCGTACATTAAACCATCAAGCTTCGCCATCGGTATCAGTACGGTGATCTTGTCTTTGAATGTGCTTGGATCGTCGACTGTGAACTCATAGTCAACTGTGAATTCACCGACACGGGTAAATTTTTCCGTAAGCACCTTATCGAGAGAACTACCAAAGACACTGAAGCTCTGAGTCAGGTCATTGAAGTTTCTAGTCTCGACTACCAGAGTATCGCCTTCCCAATAACCCCGTGAGTCACCAGACCATTGCCGAATATTGTCATCGACGTGGTCGCGACCGTCTAGAGGCACGATACGTGCATCGTGAATCATCTCGGTCATAATCACGGCAGTATCTTTACCCAAAATCAGCTGCACATTGTTGTTGTACAAGTTCGGTGTAAAGGGCGGTCCTGAGTTGAAACCCTGGATACATCGTTCGGAAGTGCCTCTGTCTTCTGGACCGTCTTTCGCAATGCCACCTACCGGCATACGCACGGGTCGCATGCCTGGCTCATCTGGCCCAAGCCCACCGATCTGAACAGTCACGCCTTCCACCATTTCCGGTATTCGGCCATTGCGAGGATAGGTAATCAGAGAAGTACGCGTATTGTCGCCCCTGCCTGCGTTCTCAACCCAAAATGTGTTGTAGCCACCGACACCGATATTGTTCAAGGCCTGCAAACCCGCCTCGGTCTGATTCGCAATCGCTGCGATATCCTCTGGTGTCAGAAATTCTTTGTCGGCAAATTGAGTAGGCCGCTGCATAGGAACGAAGGAACTAAAATTCCACACACCGTTTAGATCCGGCTGACCGTATTCGGTTCGCGGTGCCACGTAGTCGCTATCCTGCGCCTGCGCTGTAGTCACACAAAGACTCAGGACAGCAGTGGTAACTGCACCGAGAGTAAGAAGTCGAGTTTTCATGCAATGCCCCCTAGACAAGCAAATTAGGAAGCACAGAGTGTAAACTAATTGACCAATAGCATCTATTGCCTGATGTCACCAACGGGACGTCGCAATACGCAGCTGCAAGCAATAGCCGTTAAGTTTGCACCCGCCTCGAACGCTTACCACCTTTAATCGCTGCAGCTCGCATAGCCGCACCGCAGGCGCTGGATGCCCAAGCACTCAGCAGTTCGGCATTTTCCATAGCCTCCTCAGGTGCCTGGTAGTAACTCATCTTGAACTCTTTGCCGTTCTTCGCATAACTGAAGGCTTCCAAGCCCAGACCCTCATAATCCTGCCGATTTTCTGCATCGGCTTTTAGGTAGAGCTCATTGCTGGCAACGAGACCGAACATCAAGCCTTCAAGGAATATACCAAACCCTCCAAACATAGACTTCGATTCAACTGGCCCGATAAATTGCAAAAGGTCAACGATGTGCGCAACGTATTCACGCTGTTCATTACTTATAGCCAATTTCTGAGTCCTCTGATGCTCTCAATATCGTGCAAGCGATCTCATACTTACGGGTTCAATCTTTGATGCTATGATAACTAACTTTTCCGCAGCCATATTTGCGGTCACTAGATCAAGGGAGAGCTACAACATGAACGGTGCAACCGCATTAATTGAAACATTGGCAGACTGCGGAGTCGAGCTTTGCATTGCAAATCCCGGCACCTCCGAAATGCATCTCGTACAGGCTCTCGACAGCGTTCCACAAATGAAATCAGTACTCGCACTTTTCGAAGGCGTGTGCACTGGTGCCGCCGATGGCTACGCACGCATGACTGGTAAACCTGCGGCCACATTATTGCATCTAGGCCCAGGCCTAGCGAACGGCATAGCAAACCTACATAACGCACGCCGAGCGAATTCACCGATGATCAATATCGTCGGCAACCATCCAAACTACCATATTGGTTTCGATGCGCCACTCACCTCAGACATTGAAACACTCGCAAAGAATTATTCTTCCTGGATCAAGTCTTGTAGCACCAATGCAACGCTTGCGCAGGACGGCGCAGACGCCTACACCGCGACAATGCGGCAAACCGGAGGCTCTGATGGACAGATCGCCACACTTATTATGGGTGCCGATGCGGCCTGGGGCGAGAGCTCTGGACCCGCGATGCCGAACGCATTACCACAGCGCAGCAAGATAGATGAACAAACGATCGCAAAAATTGCCCCACTACTAGAAAAAGGTGGTCAATCTATGATGCTTCTTGAGCATCATGCTACTGACCCTGCCGCACTCGCTGCCGCAAGCAAGATAGCAAGCAAGACCGGCTGCCGGCTGATGACTGGCACCTTTCCTGGACGCGTAGATGGCGGCCCCGGAGCAGTTGCAGTAGAACGCCTGCCCTACTTCCCTGAACAAGTTCTGCAAACCTTAGAAGGCATTGAAAACCTCATCATAGTTGGCGGCCAAATTCCCGCTAGCTTCTTTGCCTACCAAGGTCTACCGGGCCAACTCATTCCAAAAGGTTGCAAAGTTAGCCGCCTTAGCCAAATAGAAGAAGATTCGATCGATGCACTGCAACGCCTAACTGAACGGCTTGGTGCCGAAAATGAAGCTATCAAGACCTTTGAGAAAGTTGAAATTGGAAAGCCAAACGGCGAACTCGATACGAAATCTATCATCCAGTCTGTCGCCGCAACCATGCCAGAAAATGTAATCGTTGCTACTGATTCCGGCGGCGGCAATGCTGCATATCCTTACTGCCAAAACTCTGCGCCAAATACCTGGCTTAGCCTTACCGGTGGCGCCATTGGTCAAGGCGGCCCCTGTGCTACTGGTGCAGCACTTGCCTGCCCAGACAGACCTGTACTAGCCATGCTTGGCGATGGCGGCGCTGCTTACACGAATCAGAGTTTCTGGACTCAGGCCAGAGAAGGCCTGAATGTGACGACAGTGATTTTCGCGAATCGCTCATACAATATCCTCAATGTTGAATACGCTCGACTGGGCGTCACCGAAGTTGGAGATATTGCCGCAAGCCTATTCGACATTGGTAATCCGGCACTCAACTGGGTTGATATGGCTAAGGGATTCGGAGTTCCAGGCGCCACTGCCGATACGGCGGAGGAGCTTTGCGCCTTACTGGAAAAGAGTTATGAGACACCCGGCCCCTTCGTGATTCAAGCCAATGGTGATCTACGTAGATAGCTGAGAGAACCAGGAAAATGACGAAAAAAAAGAGGGCTAATAATTAGCCCTCTTTTTTTTGCTAAAGATTAGCTCTTTCTAAACCCAATCAAGATTACGTTGAATCCTTCCCAAGTCCTTGTAGAAAGTGGCAGACATCTCTGTCTCTGCTTCACTATCCTCTGCAGGAAACATCAACGTGAAGATCGGAATAGTGAATACTGGTAGCAATAACGTTAGAAACGATGGATCACGCCATTCTCCAAGATACTGACAAAGCTCATACCAAGTCTGCGCAAATCCACCTACATCGGCATTCTCAGCGCCCGAGTACCAGTTGTTAAGCAACCACATTAGCAAGCCACTAACAAAGCCAATCAACATTCCCCAGAACGCAGCCTTCTCGGTCGTCTTCTTCCAATAGAACACATACGTCACTGCAATAGCTGGCGGAACTACCATCGCAAAACCGAGTAGTAGGAATTGCAGCACCGAGCCAAAGTTAAAATACCAGGCACAGAATGCCGCTGCGGAGCCATAGATCACCGTTACCAACTTGTACAGGCGGAGCTTCTTATCGCTGCTGAAGTTCTTCGAGCCCGGTATCCAATCACTCACTAGCATTGTCGCACTAGCCAAGAGAATAGGTGCGCCAGAAGAGATTACTGCGGCTAGAACCGCAGCCAGGGCGATCCCTCCGAGTAGCGGACCGGTATCCATCGCGAGCTGCGCAATGTTCAAATAACCCGATAGCCCAGATTCTGAGCCATAGCTCACCATGGTTAAAATACCGATGAATCCGGCAACCATAGGCATCATCGCCGCGATCACCCCTGCCAAGAAAAAACCAGGTATGAGATATTCTTGTTTCGCTGCAGAGCTTGCATAATTCGCATACACAGACGCGGCAGGCGTATGAATTGTTGCTGAAATAAACAGCGCTATAATCGTTGCCCAGCCGATGCCGGTAAAACTCCACCACGATGGAATATCTTTGCCGGCTTCGGCTAGTCTGATCTCCGATTGCGCGACCACCGAGTCCCATCCACCTAGATTCTGCATCGCGATATAACCAACCGCAGACAAGCCTACGATGATGACTGTGCAGTGAACGATATTCGTTATTGCCGTGCCCTTCAGGCCACCGGTAACGGTGAACAGTACAATCACTACCGCGCCGATTATGATGCAGAGCCCGAATGGCCATCCGGTTACGCCGCTGACGATAGTCGCGATTACGTAAGGCTCAATAATATTCACCACGAGATACTCAGCCTGCACACAGAGGCTGGTCAAAGACTGACAACGGCTAGACCCGAAACGCCTATCGAAGACCTCACCTACGCTAGTAAGTTTTAACTTACGATAGGGAATGGCGAAGAACAAACCGACCATAAACAATGCCGCGAAGGAATTGACGCCGTACCAAAGATGACCGATACCCTCCGTAATTACATCGCCTGCCACGCCATAGGTGCCAGCACCGCCAATACGAGTTCCTGCAACACCGGCTGCCAGCATGCCTACGCCCAGCGTGCCACCACCGATAGCCCAATCAGCAGAGCTCTTATTGCCGCTACTGATATAGATCCCCACGGCGATGAAGAACAGCAAATACCCGAGGATCACATAAGCAGTCAAATCCATGTACAACTCCAACTCTAATTCTGGTTACTCTACAAACTGCTGATAGACAGCAGGTGCGTCCGACTCCGACCGACCTGACATACATCAACCTACTTTTATAATGCTAATGCATACTACACGATGGCAATTGTAAGGCAACAGAAAGGCGGCAAACTCCTGCCGCTATTCCCACAAACCTAAGGTGATGCTAACGTGATTGCCTAAGCACACGAAGCATCTACAGGAAAAATTATGTCAGAATTAGAACCGGGTTCCGACCAATGGCTGGCTCAAGTGGAGGAAGAAATCCTCGATCCAGACCGCGAAATTATTGACCCCCATCATCACCTTTGGAAGAAACGCTTCAATCGCGACTACCTCTTACCTGAACTATGGAACGATACAGGCTCAGGGCATAACGTTGTGAAAACGGTTTTTATGGAATGTCGGGCATTCTATCGCCGCGAAGGTGAGGAGCACCTGAAGTCCGTTGGTGAAACGGAAACTATTGCCGCCCTAGCCTGTGAGAGCCTGGCGAACGAAGCGAATAAAGCATCCATCGCCGGCATAGTCGCGCATAGCGACCTCACTCTGGCCGGAGAGTCAGAAGAAAAATTGCTAGAGGCACTAGAACAACATCGCGTCGCGAGCAACGGCCTGCTACGTGGCATTCGACACTCTGCCGCGCGCGACAAACGGCCAGAAGACTTATTCATAGTAAGCTCTGCCCCGCCTTACTTGCACGGCAAAGAACCGTTCCGCAAAGGCCTTCGCATCATCGCGGAACAAGGCCTAACTTATGATACTTGGCACTACCATCATCAGAACCTAGATTTCTTGGACCTCGCACGCGCGGTACCAGAATGCACTATGATCCTCGATCACTTCGGCACGCCACTTGGTGTAGGCATCTATAAGCATTGTAGAGACGAGATTTTTCAGGAATGGAAGCAAGAGATCCGCGAGATAGCCAAATGCCCCAATGTCTATGCGAAGCTAGGAGGATTAGCAATGCCCGACAATGGTTTTGGCTGGCACCTGCAGAGTCGACCACCAAGCTCCGATGAATTCATCGAGGCACAACAGAAGTATTACATGCACGCCATCGAATGTTTCGGCCCCGAGCGCTGTATGTTTGAGAGCAACTTCCCTGTCGATCGACTATCAATTAACTATCATGTCTTGTTTAATGCCTACAAGAAAATGGTTGCCGATTTTAGCGCCGAAGAGAAACACGCCATGTTCTATGGCACCGCAGAAAAGGTCTACAGCCTGCAGGACTAGATATGCCTTACCACAGCTTGATATTCGATTTGGACGGAACCTTAACAGATCCACTCACTGGCATTGTGCGCTGTATGAACTACGCCTTGAGCAGTCATGATCACCAGGTGAAATCCGAGCAGGAGATTAAACCCTATATCGGCCCCCCTCTGGAAATCGCATTGGGCGAACTTTCGGGAAGCACCGACGAAACACATATCAAAGAATTAGTAGCCACCTACAGGGAGCGCTATGGGGAGTTAGGCTACAAAGAGAATACCGTCTACGAGGGTATCTACGAACTGCTAGACACTCTCCAAGAACGAGGTTTCCGAATGGGAGTATGCACCTCCAAGTTCGAAATATATGCGATCAAGGTACTAGAAGAATTTAAGCTCGATAAGTACTTCACCTTTGTAAGCGGCAGTGGCGCTTACGGAACAGCGAAGTCGGATCAATTGCGGGGGCTAATAGATGTGAAGACTGTTCTCGATAGCTCTCTAATGATAGGCGATCGCTATATCGACCTGACCTCTGCTCACAAGACAGGCTTGCGCTCTGCCGGTGTGCTTTGGGGCTATGGGAGTCTAGAAGAATTGACCGACGAAGAACCCACGTTTATAGCCGAATCCCCCGCTCATTTAAGCGCTGCCATTATCACTAGCAACCAGTAAGGACTACTTCTTTCTTAGTCGTTTAATCACGGCGCTACTAGTTAATACAACAGTATCGCCGACAAAGAGTTCGCAGCGTGAGAACACCATCGAGCCGGTGCGTCGAATCAACTCTCCCCTGCCCTCAACCAAATCCCCCTTGTAGGCCGGCGCAATAAATTCACTGTTACAGCTTACCGTGACAACACTCTCAGTTTCGCCACCGTTAGCGCAGATACAAAGAGTGTAGTCTGCCAACGCCATCATTACACCGCCGTGCAAAGTATCGTGCGCATTACAGTGATGTTCCTGCACCCGAAAAGCGGTTCGCGTGTTATCCCCATCCATAGCAAAGAAGAAAGGGCCAATATAATCTTCTGCCTTGTCACCTTCCCAATGACGATAGTTTGAATCTATCTGGTAATCTTCGGGCTTAATACTCATTTGTTATTCTCTACGCTAATCGTCATCATCGTCTGGCACCGCTAGATCAACAGCAGCCCCGACCACTTTAAAGGGAATTTTTACTACCTCAATCGTTGTATCTACCGCAGCACCGACTACGGCACCCACACAGGAAACCAACAGCAGACAAATTACAACCATCACGATTGACCTGAATTTTCTGAATTGAGCAGTAAAATATTTCATAAGATTAGTTGCCAGCAGCCTACATCCACGAACTTTCCAAATTTGTACCCGACCTCGGAGAACTGACCTGTCTTTGCAAACCCGAGACTCTCGTGCAATGCAACACTACTCGCATTGGGAAGAGCGATACTTGCGATTAGACTATGTATCGGCTCGTTACGTAATTCATCAATAAGATGTTGATACAACTGTCTGCCACGGCCATTCCCACTAGCGTCCCGATGCAGATAAACGGTTACCTCCCGGGTCTGGTTGTAGGCAGTTCGAGCCTTCCAGATAGTGGCGTAGGCATAACCCAGTAGGACACCATCTTCCTCTAGCACCACCCAGGGCTTATTTGCATCTGCCGAGGCGATTCTCTGTCGCATCTGCTCATCACTCAGCCGCGCCTCCTCAAAGGTGCAGACGCTCTGGGTTATATACCAGTTGTAGATTGCTGCGATCGCCGGGGCGTCGGAAGAAATAGCGGCACGTATTGTCCTCTCTATCATCTCTTCCTCATCATTTGCTGGCCCACCTAATTAACGCTCGCCTGTAAAAGGCTGAACATCATCAATTCCAGTGCCACTGTCCACCAGCGCCGCGAAGTCATCCGCCAAGCGTTTACTCTTCTCAAGAACAGTAGACCAATAAGCAACGCGACTGGGATAGTCGAGGGTCTCGAAATCGGTTCGATCTGGAATTTTCCCGTAAGGTAATTCGGCAACAAATTCCTTTGAGGGAACCACCAATACCACATTCTCAAAATTCTTAAGACTCACCCGGCGCCAGGGAACTCGCTTGTCAAACCAACCGGGTATAACCGTAGATGAGAAATGCGGATACAGGACTAGATCGTCGCCTGCATGAAAAGGAAAGTCGAAATGATAATCAGTGATACCACCATCCCAATACATACCAGGCTTGGCCTTCGCTATATCACGCACTCCATTTAATACGAAGGGAATGGAGCCACTCGCCATCATAACATCCATCAAATTTTCTTCGTTTATTGCTACGTGGGCAGTCTTGAGATCGCTAGCATTCCTAAAGGGAGATAGCTGTCCCATGTTAGAAAAAATATTACGCTCAAAGAAAAGAGAGAGCGTCTTCCTGCTGGCAGTATTCAGCACCGCACTGCTTAACAACTGGAGCATGCGCAACTGTTTAACCCGTGACGAACCGAACCCCCGTGCGCGGTCGGCAACGATATGGGTCCTGAAAATCTTGTTCTCAACAATCGCTTTGACGCCATTCGGCCCAAGAGTTTCCTCAAGCATCTCTCGCGCTTGATCAGTAATTTCGTCGGTAGTTGGTTGTTCGGAATACTGCTCCTCGCTGTAGCGTTTCGCGAGGCGCTCGATAGCTGCGACCGGGTCGGCGGAAGCGAGACAGCACATTCTCCAGGCGCCTGCGGAAGATCCAAGTGTTATCAACTCCCGCTCTCTATTCGCAAAGAATTCCCCAAATATATAACGATCGAGGCCAAACAACACAAACCACTTAGGCCCGCCCGAGGCACCGAGCATGACTTTAAACTGATCGGCATTGAGTCCTTCGCTACGAAGACGCTGCAAAGCGTTAGAACCGGCATAAATAGTAAGAGATGACATCAGACGCTAATGATATAATCGCTAGCGCTCTCAGGCTATAGCCATCATTCGTAGCATAGACAAAACTAACTCACCAAGCCTTGAAATTTCACCCATGCTTAGCAAACCACCCATCGAGCGAAAGACACTCCTCTATTTGTTAGCGATAGGCAATACCATCGCCTTTGCCACATGGCAGGTCATGCTTAACAATTTTGCCGTAGAGCAGGCCGCCTTTACCGGCGAAGAAATCGGCATACTGCAAAGCCTGCGCGAAGTGCCTGGATTTCTCGCTTTCACCGCTATTCTGGTGATGATATACATTCGGCAACAGACCTTCGCCATACTTGCCCTGCTTACGCTAGGCATAGGCACCGCTATAACAGCCTTCTATCCAACCGCCCTCTGGCTGTATTTCGCGACTGTTATCATGTCTATAGGCTTTCACTATTTAGAAACTCTGCACAATTCCCTAAGTCTGCAATGGCTGAACAAAGACGAAGCGCCACAGGTACTCGGAAAGATACTGAGTGTTCGCGCCCTGTGCAATTTTGCAATTCTGGGCACGCTCTACATCTATCTCCTGTTCTTCGCAGCCAATTACAATGTCATTTACATGCTTGCTGGATCCACCGCAGCCGCTATCGGTATTTTCTGCTGGCTCGCATTCCCACATTTCGAAGACAGCGTCGTACAGAAGAAAACTTTGTTTCTGCGGAAGAAATACTGGCTGTACTATTTACTGACCTTCTTCGCCGGAGCCAGACGTCAGATATTCGTCGTGTTCGCTGGCTTTCTGCTCGTAGAGAAGTTCGACTTCCCAATCGAAGACGTGGTGATGCTGACCTTGGTTAATGCTGCACTTACCTTCTATCTAGCACCCAAGATTGGGCGATTGATCAGCTACATCGGTGAGAGACGAGCACTGACGCTTGAATACATTGGCCTAATAGTCATCTTCGTCAGCTATGCCTTTGTGGACACTATCGAGTTCGCAATCGCACTTTATCTACTCGACCATATGTTTTTTGCCATGGCCATTGCCATCAAGACCTATTTCCAGAAGATCGCTGACCCGGCAGATATAGCCGCCACCTCTAGCATTAGCTTCACCATCAATCACATAGCAGCCGTAGTCCTGCCAGCAATACTGGGGCTAGTGTGGGTAATCAATCACAGTGCCGTATTCCTGATAGGTGCTGGTATTGCCTGTGCCTCTTTAGTCCTATCGCAGCTCATACCAGACCATCCGCGACCTCAGGCGGAGACTCGATTGGCCAGCACACCGCCTGCATAAGCTGATTTTCGCCTTCCTTAACGTTAAATAACGTTACTTCACTTATTCTGAGTGATTTTTTGCCGTATCTTTCGATTCCAACTAGGTAGCTCTGCAGCATTGGGGCTTTGCCAAGCTACGCAAATCATACCGCCCAAGGAAAACCAGAGCCCCGTGACCCAGCGCATTAGAATCTCCACCCTCTGCACTACCCTCGCTTGCTGCCTAGGCAGCCAATTGGCTTATTCACAAGAGCCCAACCGTATCGAAGAAGTCATCGTCTGGGGACGCTCTCTGCAACTGCTAGGCAATTCCGATTCTGCCTCCCAGGGCGTTGTTGGCTATAGCGACTTCTCGACTCGACCACTATCGCGAGTCGCGGAACTGGTCGAGGTCGTGCCTGGCATGATTGCCACCCAGCACAGCGGCCCCGGCAAGGCGAATCAATATTTTCTTCGCGGTATCAACCTGGACCATGGCTCCGACTTTTCTACCTACTTCGATGGCATGCCGGTTAACTTTCGTACCCACGCACATGCGCAAGGCTACATGGACCTGAATTTCATCATTCCAGAGATCATCGAAAGAATAGATTTCCAGAAGGGCCCCTACTTTGCAGACACCGGAGACTTCTCGCTAGCCGGCTCCAACTCTATGAAAACCTATGACTCGCTTGCCGAAAACTTCACGGAGATCACCTTCGGTTCAGAAGACGAAATTCGCCTAGTGACGGCAAATTCCTTTGAACTGGACAACGGCAGCCTGCTCGCCGCCTTCGAGCATCATCGCTCAGATGGCCATTTCGACTTAGATCAGGATGTGCGCAAATTTAACGGCCTACTCAAATACACCGGAACCATCGCCGACATACCCAGCCGCATAACCTTCTCCGCCTATGACTCCCAGTGGGTCTCAACGAATCAGGTACCACAGCGAGCGGTAGACAATGGACTTATCTCCCGCTTTGGGTTTATTGATCCCGATCTCGGTGGCGAGTCCCACAGATACTCTCTGACCGGCAATTTCGAGATCAATAGCTGGGATCTTAATCTGTATGCAAGCTCCTACTATATGAGCCTGATTAACAATCCGACTTACTTTCTTAACAACCCAGTGGATGGGGACCAATTTGAGCAAGAAGATGAACGACGCCTGTTCGGTGGATCGCTACGCAAGATTAGTGAATCGGAGTTATTCGGCATGCCTACGACACAGACGGTCGGCATCGACATTCGCTACGATGATGTGAACGAGCTGAATCTATTCAACACAATCAGCAAACGTCGCGTTAGCAGCATACGAGAAGACGAGGCAGAAGAGTTCAGCGCCGGGCTGTTCGCAGAATCACAGATTTCCCTAACAGAGAAACTACGCGCCACACTCGGCGTACGAGTGGATTACTATGATTTCGAAGTTGACGCCCTGCGCCCGGGCAATTCTGGAAGCGATAGAGACTCGCTCTGGCAACCGAACATAGGACTCGCCTATCGCGTTAGCGAAAATCTGGAACTCTACCTAAACTACGGCCATGGCTTTCATTCCAATGATGTTCGCGCCGCAGTTAATACCATAGACCCTGTCACCGGGACTCCCACCGAGGCACAGGATGTCTTAGTCGAAGGCAAGGGTAGCGAGATCGGCTTTCGTTACGACACATTAAATGGATTCAATATCGCTATCGCCGCCTTCGAATTACGCACAGACTCAGAACTGGTGTTCGTTGGCGATGCTGGAACCACCGAGCCTAGCGACCCAACCAGCCGAAGTGGCGTCGAGGTCAATTCCTTCTGGGAAATTAGCGAGAATTGGGTATTCGATTTTAGCGCGGCGAAAACCAGCGGCTACTTCCGCGGACTGCCCTCGAATGCAGACAGCATTACCGATGCCCACGAGGAAGTAATTGCAGCGGGACTAACCCATGTAGGCCACAATGGACTGACCGCTAGCCTGCGCGTCCGCCACTTTAGTGATGCTGCACTAACCGAAGACGAATCTGTGCAAAAGGACGGCTCAACGCTTGTTCACGCAGGAGTATCCTATGAATTCGATAACTGGGAGATCGGAGTCGACGTTCTAAACCTGCTGGATTCGGAAGACGACGACATCGCTTACTACTTCGAGTCACAACTTGCTGGCGAGACGACTGGTGTAGAAGACATTCATTTCCACCCCTCCAACCCACGCCATATCAGGCTGCTCTTGAAGTATCGCTTCTAGAACAGCAGACATGAAAAAAGCCCGCCAACAACGCTGACGGGCTTTTTTCATAATCCCTATAAATTGTTAGTGGCTCTGTTCGAACACAACCGTAAAACTCACAGGAACGGCGCGGCTAATACTTGGCAACCCTGCAACTTCACGCAGTTTTTCGACACCGGCGGTGAGAGCGAAGGAGTCGGACATTACCACAATAGGCTTTAGGGTTGAAAAAACAGCCCCATGCTCTGTTCGAGTAATCTGCACATCAGCAGCCATATCTACCGCCTCCCCATGGAGCGATAGCTGAAAATTTATCTGCCTAGCGTAGGACGTGCCTGCGTCCAATCCCGTGAGCAGATCCAAATTTATCTTGCCTGTGACTGTAGCTTCCGGAAACATATTCGTCTCGAATAACATTTCCTGCATGCGTTCGTTTCGAATGGGAATCATGGTGTTGACGCTAGCCAACTCGATGGTAATTTCCACATCGCCAACATCGTCAATGATGCCTGACAGCATATCGAAGGTATGCACCTCCGCTACGTGCTCTGCCTTCACGGTAACAAAGCTGAGAGTTGAGTTATCGTTGTCTAGCTCCCAATGAGCCTGTGCTATGCCCGTAAATAAAACTGCAACCGATAGAGCTGCGAGCTTAGCCTGTAGTGATTTCGAGATCATTCTTACACTCCTATTAATATCTTGACCCAAACGCGATTGGGATGACCAGTCGTTAATACGTTAGCTTAGCACCTACGCAGATCAACCGTAAAACTTGCCTAGCTTACTGCAAAATACTGACAAGTGACTATCAAAGTTGAAGAATTTTCCGATTTCGCGGTCATACTGTAATCACACTATACGCAATACCGCTTTGAGCGCTGTACTCTAGCAGTTAGAATCGACTTCTCTAGAAGGTTAGTGAAGAGCTAGCCCTACAATTCAATCGCCGATTCCTCTCATTGAAGGTTTACCGGCATTTCCATACGATCTAGGCAATATACAGTCAGGCATGAAATCAAACACTAACAGCCCCATAGTAAAGCAATTGGTTTTAGTCGGTGGCGGCCACAGTCACTTAGCGGTGCTGAAGCATTTTGCCATGAATCCAGTCCCTGGGCTTAGCCTGACGCTGATCAGCCGAGATATAGAAACACCCTATTCCGGCTCCCTGCCCGGCCATATCAGCGGCATCTATGAGCGCGACGATATCCATATAGACCTCCGACCGCTAGCCCAATTCGCTGGCGCGCGATTGATCCAGAGCGAAATCACTCGAATCGATTTCGAGCAGAAAATCATCCACTGCGAAGGCAGACCAACAATCGAGTTCGATCTCATCTCGCTGAATATTGGCTCAAAGCCAAATGCGATAAAAATTCCCGGAGCCGCGCAGTTTGCAATTGGTATAAAGCCAATCGATCAGTTCCTTGTGCATTGGCAGAAAATCTATAGCGATATGCTCGATGTCATCGGCTCCAAAAAGAAACCTTACCGATTCCTAATTGTAGGTGGAGGCCCTGCTAGTGTTGAACTTGCCTTCGCCGTGCAACAACGCATCCACCGTGAACTGTCGATAAAAAACTACGAAAATTCGCCTCTTCAAATTGGCATCGTCACAGCAGACAAAGAACTTCTAAAGTTCCATAACAACAAGGTTCGCACTTTCGTTAAAAGCACGCTCGCAACTCGCGGTATCGAGGTATTGCTGGAGCACAAGGTCATCGAATTTCGCGCAGGAAAGATTCTCTGCAACAACGACCACA
Source organism: uncultured Gammaproteobacteria bacterium (assembly GCA_913060495.1). Classification (GTDB taxonomy): domain Bacteria; phylum Pseudomonadota; class Gammaproteobacteria; order Pseudomonadales; family Pseudohongiellaceae; genus UBA9145. The sequence goes on from CAJXRP010000021.1 coordinate 23,387, forward strand.
CGCTAGAAGGCGATTCTATGGTGTATGCAACAGGAGCCAGCATTGCATCCTGGCCGAAAGAATGCGGGCTAGCTATTGGTGGCGATGGCTTCATCGAAGTAAACGATTTCCTGCAATCCACCAGCCATGATTTCGTCTTCGCTGCAGGCGATGCCGCCACCATTAAAGGCGAACCCAGACCCAAGTCTGGTGTGTATGCGGTACGCCAAGGAAAGCCGCTGGCAGAAAACTTACAGCGCTTCGCCACAGGGAAAAATTTAAAACCCTATTCCCCACAGAAACATGCCTTAGCGCTGATCAATCTCGGCAACAAAAAGGCGATCGCATCGCGCAACAAGCTATTCTTTCAAGGACGTTCGGTCTGGTCACTAAAACACTCTATCGATACTGCTTTCATACGTAAATACAGCCAGTTCCCGGAGATGCCCGACAGCTTCGATATAGCTAAGGGCTTGGTCGATGATGCGACGGAGCAACAACTTCGCAAGCATGCGATGCGTTGCGCCGGCTGTGGCGCTAAGATCGCTGGCGACGCGCTGCAAGAGGTTCTACAAGAATTACCTCATCACGAGAACGAAGACGTTCTCTCATCTGGATCCGCGACCGAAGATGCGGCGATAATTCAACTAGATGATGGCCGCGTCTTGCTACAGAGCGTGGACCAGCTAAGCGCCTTCATTAGCGACCCTTGGCTGTTTGCCAAGATCGCTAGCAACCATTGCATGAGTGATATCTATGCGATGGGGTGTATGCCTCATTCCGCTCTCGCCGTTGTCGGCGTGCCCGCTGCTAGCAAAAAAATTAGCAAAGGACAGCTTCGCGAAATCATGCATGGCTGCAGCGAAGCGCTTCAGGAAAATGACTGCACCTTAATAGGCGGCCATTCCGCCGAATCAAAAGACCTGCAATTCGGCCTCTGCGTAAACGGATTCGCAGAGCGCGACGCCCTCCTCAGCAAGGACGGCATGCAGACCGGCGACATAGTTATTCTTAGCAAGCCACTCGGGACTGGCACCCTCTTGGCAGCAGACATGCGCTTCAAGGCGAGGCACCGTTGGATGGAAGCAGCTCTAGCGCAGATGCTAATATCAAACAGGAAAGCGGCACAGTGTTTTATCCAATACAAAGCTACCGCTTGTACGGATATTACCGGCTTCGGACTCGCCGGCCATCTATTTGAAATGCTTACCCCAAACAACGTGGAATTAGAACTGAGCCTGGCGGATTTGCCCGCACTTGATGGCGCACTGGAGACATTGCAGCAAGGAATTCAAAGCTCACTTCACGCCGACAATTCCCTCGTCAGCCGCGATATCTTCAATAGTGAAGGGTTTCGTGATAATCCACGCTACGATTTACTCTTCGACCCGCAGACTGCAGGTGGTTTGTTAGCAAGCGTGCCGGAGGCGCAGGCCGAAGAGTGCATCAAGCAACTTCGTGAATCCGGATACCCTCATGCTAAGGCGATTGGGCGAGTAGCTAAAACAGCTGGCCAGTTACCGGCTTTGATCTTGAAGTAATACTTAGCACTGCAAATCATGGCATTAGCTAGACCACCGATTTCTATCGCCCTCACTCGCGAATCACGTCATATTACGCAATTCAACGGTGTTGCCCACGATATCTTTTAAATATACAGAGCGGCCCATTCCCTGTGCGCCATATCTTTCCTGAAAGCCCTCAACCTCGACACCGCAATCTAGTAAATAGGCCTTTAGATCCGCCTCTGCAACTGGCTCAATCTGCAGACAGAAGTGATCGACGTTATTGCCCTGTGAATCTGGAGCCGCACCGCCAACCTTGCCTAGCTCACCTTGCACATCCAAGATATCAATTAGCGAATCCCCCGCACGAAGCTGTGTTAGACCCACCTCATCTGAAGTTTCACGCTCCAACACACAGCCCAACACATCGCAGTAAAAATTGATGAGCTCCCGATAGCGATCGGTTCGTAACACTATGTGATCTATTAGTTTTGGCTTAATCATTACGATTTAACAACTCCCATTATCCTTTGTAACAATCCTAGATCGCAGACTTCTGTTAAGCCCATCCCACAGTGGATCGGAGCTCGCTGGAAGAAGAATGTCAGCTGGGTTATAGTCCTTTGCAGAATTTATACTGCCTAGCAGGGTTATACCATGAAGTTATTCCGCTCCGCTTATCGTACATGCATCACTGCCGCATCGCTGGCCATCCTCGTTTTAAGCACCGCTAGCTTTGCCCAGGATGACGGTGCCGCATCGGTCATACAGCGCTACGGTAATCTCGATATAGAACGCACCGGCCCGACTATAGATGCCGAACTTGGGCAGAAGTATCTTCGCCGCGGCAATACCTACAGTAATTTGGAGCGCTTCGAAGAGGCTATCGACGAATACAGAAAGGCAGTCAGTGCCGATCCAAATCTTGCGGACGCCATTCGCAATCTAGCTAACACCTATTACTATCTCGAACGCTTTGATGAAGCAAAGCCCTTGCTTGCACGTTTCATCCAGCTGCAAACAACCACCTCCGCCGCATTAATTGCCGCGGTAACGACTTTAGGCGAACTGGAACGCAGCGATGGTAACTATACCGCATCGATTGCCTATGACCTGCGTGCGATTGAACTGGATTCCGACAACGACTCGCAAGTACACATCATGGCAAACACCTATAACAACGCAGGTGAGGCCGACAAGGCCATTGCGGTCTATCAAAAGGCTGTTGAAGTGATGCCAGGCAACGCCTTCTTCGATCGAAGTCTTGGGCGCATACTGGAACAGGAGAATCGAATCGAGGACGCGCTGCAAGCCTATGAATCTGCCGCCGCGAAAAATCCTGATTCGGATTTCTATTCAAACCTTGTGGAATCGACGCGCAGTCGCTTGTAGCATTTACAGCGATCTAAGGTCTTCGGTAGCAGCGATTAGCTCATCTCGCTCCCGAACTGGCAGTTCCGCTATACGACCGACCTCGGCATAGAAAGTGGAAAAATCCTGATTCGATTGTTCGAAAATTGCCGCGAAGAATGGCAATAGATCGTTGTAAGAAGCGACTGTTGAAAGTTGCGCATTGTTTAGCGATCTCGAGAACCAGCCATCGTAACCGGCATAGCCTTGCCACTGCTGCTTCAGCAAGCCATATTCTTCGCGCAGTGTCTGCTGCAGTTGCAGTTTCTGACTGCGCATCGAAGACTCTTCCAGGTCTAGCTGGTAGAGCGCCTCAAAACGATCTCGATAGTCGGTAACCAAAACAACAAACTGCTGCTGTCGCTCATAATCCAGCAAGGCAGCATCGATGTTGGATGCCGCATTACTCTGGGTGAGCCAGCGTCGCACCCCTTCCCGTTCTACTGCCGTAGCAAAACTCTCATTAAAAGTTGTGTCGCCCGGCAAGTAGACAAGTTGGTGAGCGAGCTCATGAAAGATTAAACCGGCGAGCTGATAGTCTGCACGATTCAGAACCGTACTGAGCAGCGAGTCTTCGAACCAGCCGAGTGTCGAATACGCATCGACTCCACCGGTATAAACATCGAAACCGTCTTCCTCCAGTTTTGCAGCGTAGCGCAGGGCGGACTGCTCTGAGAAATAGCCCCGGTAGGCAACACAGCCCGCTACCGGGTAACACCAATTCACCGGATCAATGGAAAACTCAGCTGCCGCAAACACATTCCAGACTACATGCTCTCGTTCTACATCGACATAACTGGAGTAGTTCTTGGCCACCGGTAGGCCCAACTCATGCTCGGCAAATTCGCGAATATCCATGACTTGCGCAAACTTTTCTAGCAACTCATCCGGCAGGTCTTGCCGCTCTATTAGCCGCTGAATATCTTCACGCCCGAATACGATTGTTAGCTGCCCTCGCGCCGCCTGCGAGTAATAGCCAACGGTCTCACAGGAAACAAGCACGAAAGAAAGCAGCACAAGGAGAGCTGCCTTCACTCCATTCGATTTCAAAAGTCTGCGAAGATTGTGCACCCGTTATTCTCCCGCAAGCGTCGCGATCAGAGTTCGTGAACTCGCGCTATTGCGATGCTCGCCAAGATAAATACCCTGCCAGGTGCCCAACTGCAAACGCCCTTGCGCTATGGGCAAGCTTATCTCACAGCCGAGCAGACCAGACTTGATATGAGCAGGCATATCATCCGGCCCTTCGTAGGTGTGCTCAAAGTAAGGAGCATCTTCCGGGGCGAGTTGATTAAAATGCGATTCCATATCGCGCCGCACCGAACTGTCGGCATTTTCGTTGATGCTTAGTGAAGCAGAGGTGTGCTGCAGAAACAAATGGAGCAAGCCAACGTTGATAGCCGAAAGTTCCGGCAAGGCCTCCAGAATCTCATCACTAACTAGGTGAAAACCCCGTGATTTTGCTCGAAGCTTGATCGACTTTTGTTGCCACATAATCTATAGGCCAACCAATTCGATCTCGAATAAATGCGCCCAGTGTTTTCCTGTAACAAAAAGACGTTCGGCTTCGGCGTCCCAAGCGATGCCATTAAGCACTGCCTCGGAGCTACCTAGTTGGGTTCGCTCTGACAAGCCGGTCAAATCTACGATGGAGTTTACTTCACCACTTTGCGGGTCGATGCGCAGAATGAAATCTGTTTGCCAGACATTCGCCCATACCTCACCATTAATATATTCCAGCTCATTCAGCTGATTTATGGCATTGCCCGCCAGTTTGACTTCGACCTTACGCACCGGCGCGAATGTCTCTGGGTCCATGAATTGCAGTGTCGCGGTTCCGTCGCTCAAGATGAGATGGCTGCCATCGTAGGCAAGCCCCCAGCCCTCGACTGCGTTGTAATGTGATCCAATCGACTCGAATGTTGCCTTGTCGTGTACGAACACTAGATGTGACTGCCAGGTTAACTGATATATTTTATCGTCGACTATTTCGATCCCTTCGCCAAAGTAGCGCTGCGACATGCTCTTACTCATCAGCACTTCGCCATCCTCGAGATTTATCTTACTCAAGCTTGATTGGCCGTTCTTACCAGTCCCCTCGAACAAATACCCCTCGCGATAGACCAAACCCTGAGTAAATGAATTAATGTTGTGCGGATAGGTATTCAAGATGCTGTAGCCATAACGAGCCACTTGCTCCTGTGCCTGCGACAGAGGCGACATGAAGCAAGCTAACAAGAACAGCAATAACCCTGATCGTTTAAGGATGATACGCAAAACTATTCCCCTGATATCCCATGTTATAGTGTAGCCCGAACGCATTAATCACAGCTGAATGATTGGAGCACTGTATGGCGGATGATTGTCTGTTTTGCAAAATTATCGCAGGGGAAATACCCTCTAACAAGGTTTATTCCGATGATGACGTATATGCCTTTCATGACATCAACCCCGCGGCACCTACGCATATCCTTATAATCCCCAAGAAACATCTGACCTGCGTGAATTCCGCAGACGAAGGGGATCAGGCACTACTGGGTAAACTGTTATTGAAAGCCAACCAGATCGCAGCAGACTTAGGCCTCAATGAAGATGGTTTTCGCTACGTTATTAATACTGGTCGCGATGGCGGGCAGACAGTGTTCCACCTGCATCTGCACATTCTCGGTGGTCGCGCGCTTAGCTGGCCTCCCGGCTAGCACTGGAAAGCCTAATATTAGGATAGACAATAAGACTAACTACGCAGTCGTGCTAGCTGCGACTGCTCGGCATCAAACACGCCCCTTTCGGTAATAATCTTTGTCACTAGACGGGCGGGCGTAACATCGAAGCCGAAGTTGCTCACCGCTACGCCTTCAGGACAGAGTCTAATTTTGCTTACTAAGCCATTCGCATCAATGCCGCTAAGGTGACTAACTTCCTCAGTGTCCCGCTCCTCGATTGGAATCTCTTTGATGCCGTCTGACAATGTAAAGTCGATGCTCGACACCGGCAGAGCAACAAAAAATGGCACGTCATTATCGAAGGCCGCCAAGGCCTTTAGATAGGTGCCGATCTTATTGCAGACATCACCGGTAATCGTCGTTCTATCGCTGCCGACGACACAGCAATCTACTAAGCCCTGCTGCATGAGATGACCACCAGCATTATCAACGATCAACGTATGCGCTATGTCTTGGTGGCCCAGCTCCCAACAGGTGAGCGATGCTCCCTGATTGCGCGGCCGAGTCTCATCCACCCAAACATGAAGTTCAACGCCTGCCTCGGCGGCCTTGTATATTACAGAGAGCGCGGTACCCCAATCGACGGTTGCTAAAGCACCCGCGTTGCAGTGGGTGAGGACATTTAGCGGCTCACTCTTATCAGGCTTAGCATCCCATATCTCTTGCAGCAGTTTCGCTCCCTGGACACCAATTTCAGCGCAGATCGCACTGTCCTCCGCCTCCATAGCTCTAGCCTGCTGCAAGGCAACGGCGACTCGTTGATCGACTAAAGTGTTACGCAGTGCTGCATTCATTCTATCGAGAGCCCACTGCAAATTTACCGCGGTAGGCCGTGTGGCAGCCAACCTATCCACCGCAACCGCTAGCTGATTAGGGTCTTCGAGCAGCGCCAAATACACACCATAAACGGCAGTCACCCCGATCAAGGGTGCGCCACGAACCTGCATTGCTTCGATCGCATGACAGGCATCGGCTAAAGTCTCGAGTGTGAGGGTTTCGAAACGATGAGGCAGACAAGTCTGATCGATAATATGGACGCTATTGTCCGACTCATCGAACCAGATACTTTGGAAATGCTGGCCATTCACGTTCAAAATCGTTTCGCCCCGTAGTAGGTCTAGATAGCAGTCAATCTAGAGAGTAGTAATTTTTAAATGACAGTGAAGTTAAATCACCCGTTCGTTGCCGCCGTCGATTGCTAATTGTGCCCCGGTGGTCTTAGCGAGGGATTGGCCTGCGAATAGCAGAGCAGCCTTCGCCACGTCTACTGATGTAACTTCCCTGCGCAGCACATTCGAAGTCTTGTACTCTTCAACGCTAAGGCCGTAGTGCTTGGCTCGGCTGGCTAACACTTCGTCTGTCCATATAGCAGTATCATACACGGCATTTGGGTGCAGCACGTTGACCCTTATACCGGTGCTGCCCAACTCCAGTGCGGCGACTCGGGCCATCTGCGTAAGGCCCGCCTTTGCTACCGAATAAGCCCCAGCGCCCGGCCCTGGTGCAGGCACATTCTTGGATGCAACGATAACCACCGCAGGGTCGATGCCATTCTTCAGGAAAGGCACCGCGGACCGCAACAGCTTCATGTGCGAGTCCAGATTCAAACGCTGCGATGACTCCCAATTGCTATCAGACATCTCTTCCAGCATTTGACTCTCGGGAAAACTACCCGCATTGCTAACCACAATATCGATGCCACCGAATTCGACGACCATCTGACGTAACGCAGAATCAATTGCTACAGAATCGGTAACATCGCAGTGAACCGGCAATACAGCAGCACTTTCGAATCTTGCCTCGAAACCTTCTGCGATATCGAGTGCCAGCACTACCGCGCCCTTCTCCACGAATTCTTCTACACAGGCTCTTCCTATGCCGGAGGCTGCGCCGCTCACTACAACGATCTTGCCTTCGAACTCTGGAGCCTTGACCGAAGACTTTAGTTTCGCCTGCTCCAACTCCCAGTACTCAACATCGAATAGATCCTGACTTGGCAATGCCTGCCAGCCTCCCAGGCACTCTGCCTGCTGAATCGACTTAATCGTATGCTGCGAGATATCCTGCACTATTCCCAAACGCTTCTGGTTAGGGGCTAGATAAACTATGCCCTTGTCACGCCAAACACCATAGCGCGGCATACTATCCAGGCATTGATGAGATTCATCGCTATGTTTCTCAAAATACTCACGGTAATCCGCCTGGAACTGCTTCAGTCCCGGCACAGGATCATCTGCAAAACTAGCAGCGAAAGCTTTTGCGTGTATCGTATGATCAGGGGTCAACGGGCCGCGTGTTGCTAGGTCATGACAATTCTCGAGGCTCGCGAATCCGGCAGCCTCAGCTGAGGTCTCTAGCCGAAGTAAAACTGGACCACCCACAACATCTGCCGCAGATCGGCGCAGCCGGCTCAGTTGCAGACAATCTTCCGCATCCGCTGTGTAGGCAGCAGCGGCCAAACCTGCAACATCCATCTTTTGCTGCAGATAGTCTTCTGCCTTGCTAACCAGCTCGATCATCGTGCCGTAACTAGTCTCGGCATCTTCATCGAAGGTAAAAATGCCATGGTGTAGCAAAATTATGCCCCTCAGCGATGACCACTCAACCGAGGCTGTCGCCTCTGCCACCTGCTTAGCCAGGATAAATCCCGGCATCGTATAGGGCAGTATCAATACCTCATCGCCATAGATTTCCTGCAGCATAGACTCGCCATCAGGACTATTGCTTATCGCAACTACTGCATCCGCATGACTGTGATCTACATACTTGTGGGGGATCAGTGCGTGCAAGATTGCTTCAACAGAGGGCGTCGGTGCAGTTGGGTCGAGCAGCGCAAGGCGAAGATGACGCATCATCTCGCTATCACTGAGGCTATCGAGCTCCCCCAGACGCAGCAGATAATCCATCTTCACAGCTGGAAAACCGGCCCCTTCTATCGTGCGCAAATCCCATCCGGAGCCTTTCACGAACAGAACAGACTCCGTTTCGCCAAATACGTTCTGTAACTCTCCCTTCACGGAAGTATTACCGCCCCCATGGAGCACGAGATCGGCGTCCGCGCCCAACAATTGTGAAGTGTAGACACGCAGACCAAGATCAACGTCTTTGTTTTCACACACTGCAGCTTCGGATTCTATCCAACGGTTTTTCATGATGTAAGGTAACTCTGTTAGCGGTTAAGAGACTGTGACCCTAAACGAAAAACGCACCATCGGAAGCGATAGTGCGTTTTCTTTACAACTGATCTGATTTATCGCAGCTATTTGCTGCAACAAGTTCTAAGCTAGTTTGGCTCGACAATAGAGATATTTGCCATGCCTGCTTGTCGCGCCGCATCCATAATCATCACCAAGGCCGATACATCAGATGCATTATCCGGTTGAATAATTACCGAGGCCGCTGGATTTTCAGCTTTAAGCTGGTCGATATTCGAGCGAATAAAGTTTGGCAGAATCGGGCGCGGGTTACCGTTGAGAATAATCTCGTTGTTGGAACCGATTTCGAAAAGAATGTTCTTCTTATCATCATCTTCCGGCGGTGGTGGCTCACTGTTGTTGTTGTCGCTACTTGCGGCACTTACCGAAGTCTCGGAGAGAAATGTTGCTGTTACTACGAAGAAAATCAATAAGATAAAGACCACGTCCAACATCGGGGTAAGGTCAATCTTAGTATCATCACTCTTCTTCTTGCCGGCTATTTTTTTCATTGTTTTGTCCTAACTACTTTGTCCGAACCATATCGGTTCTAACTACTTAAGCTCCAACGCCTCGGAACGGTGCATAAAGTCTGGGTTGATTCCACAAGTGAGGGAATCGAGCCTTGGAGTATAGCAATCCTTTCGACTGAATTAAAAGCCGGATTTCAGTGCTTCTTAGATGCCTTTATTGCAGCCAATAAAAAAGGGAGGCTACAGCCTCCCTTTTTTGTCTTCACGACCTTCAATACACAGAAATAAAAACCTAACTATCTGATTAACAAGGACTTAATTGCAAAACGATCTCTACAAGATTTTCTGTTACTTCTGCAGTGAGGAAACGCTGAACTTGATGAGCTCTTTCAACTGCTTTGGCGTCTTGCCATCACGGCTATTTACTCGGATCCCATGAAGGCTGTTCATCAGCGCTTCGGCGGCAAATTCTGCGCTTATGCCCTTCTTCACCTTACGACTCTTATGGGCTTCCTTCAGGCGAGATAATAAATCCTTGCGAATAGTGGCAAGTGAGCCTCGGACAACCTTACGCATTTCCTTATCGTAGTTAATGCTCTCACACACTGAATTCACCAGTAGACAACCCATTCCACGGTGCTTGTTTGTCACATTGAGAACAGTTTCATCGAAATAGGCTTCGATTGCTTCCCAGGGACCTAACTTAGAATTCTTCAGAGTAGCAGCAATCTGCTTGTCTACAACTTTGTTGTATTGATCAACACAAGATTTGAAAAATGTATCCTTGTCACCGAAAGAGTTATAGAGAGTTCCTCTGTTGATACCCGTGCAATCTAGCAATTTTTGAACGGAACTTGCCTCATAGCCTTCACGCCAGAACTGTTCCATCGCGTTGGTTAAAACTTTGTTTTCATCAAATTCAACTGGTCGTGCCATATTCTTTTACTCAATCCGTGCTTTAAAGTTAATGGGGTAAAAAGTCGCTTTCGCAAATAATAGACCTGCTTTTCGCGCGTGATCTTTCGCATATTTTCGAAGCGCGCCAATTGTAGTATAGCGACTCTTTTTTTACACCCAATGCGCATGATAATTTCCCGCTTTTACCCGAAAATTAATTTGGAATGTGCAGTAGGAAAATAAATGCACGAAATGAGGGCGTCAATGTGATCCACATCACGCTCTAGCGGACTATGGTGTAGGTTAACCTCGACACCAAAATATTTTTGGAAGGTAAACGATAGTTTGAATGGAGATTCAAATAAGAGAAGCCGGTCTAAAAATGACCTGCGCCCTAGAGGGCAGTAAATACCGTGACGGCTAGTCCGATCAAACCACCAAATACGCAGCCCCAAACCACAAGCCAACCCAGATGTTTATGAATCATCTGCTGAATGATTTCTTTAACCATTTTCGGCGTCATTTGATTCAGCCGATCATCGATCATGAACTCTAGCTTGCTACGTATCACCTCATCATCCATAGCAGAACTTAAGGCATCCTGAATGTGTCCCTGAAAGCTTCCATCAGTCAATTGCTCGGCAAAGAACTCGCGCATCTTGTCCACAAACGGTATTTTTAATGCGCCCAGCGCATCTCTACCACCCAACATACCGACCATACTGCCGAACGAAGAACTCATGATGACGTCCAGCAGCGACTCGAATGCTGCATCGAGATCCAATTCATCGATAGCCTTCTGCAAGTGACCGGTCATCTTCTCCGAAATATCGCCAGCACCGTGAAAAAACTCCTCTAGATCGGCTTTGTGGAAGAACTGCTCCATGATCAATTGTCGAATACCAACTTTGAATTCCTCGAAGCGCAGAGGAATTACTCCAGAGCCATAGATCCCTGGAACACGCTCGAACAGCATATGTACAGCTAACCAATTGGTAATGCCTCCTGAGAGCGCAAACAGGCCAGTATTAAGCACATAGGCCTGATAAGGCCATTCTACGAGCAGGCCGACTGCGACTAGTGCCGCTGCAATGAGATTGCTGAGGATACTTTTATTGATGGTAGACCTCTTGGAGACTTATCGATGAGACTTGAAGACACCGGCGCATCTTAATAGATCATCAATGGATGGGGCAAGTCGGAGCCGCAGTTCTGTGGAGATAGCTTCGTAGGAATGCAATAACTACTGGACCAAATGCGTCAGCAAACGTCATTAACTACTGGGCAAGCTGAACTCGTTCCATATCGTCCATTTGTCTGTAGCTAGAGGTGATCACCCTATCGCCTTGCTGCAGACCATCGATCACTTCGATATAGCGGTTATTACGTCGACCAACGCGAATATCGCGGCGTATAGCGTAGCTGCCCTGTGCATCAACTACGAACACCCAATTGCCACCAGTATCTTGCACGAAACCTCCGATAGGCAGCAGCAGTGACTCTACCGGATTACCGAGAGTGAGCTCCATCTGCAGACTCTGTCCCCGCCTAATATCGCTTGGTGTTAAACCATCGAACACAAGATCGACCTCGAAGGTCCCCTCGGTGATCTCGGGATAGACTTTTAGTAGACGCGTCGTATATTCCGCACCTGCCAAAGTAAACGAGGAAGTCTGACCTGCGAATACACGAGAAACGTAGAATTCATCAATCTGAGCAACAACCTTAAACTGATCGATAACATCGATCTGCCCGAGTCGCTGTCCGGCCTGTTTACTCTCCCCTATCTCTACAGGTAGAGACGTCAATTGCCCCGCGATAGGCGCCCGCACTAACAAGCTCTCGAAACTGCTCTGCGAAACCAACAAATTCTCTTCCAGCTTCTCTACCTGCGTCTCGATCTGGACCAGTCGCGTCTCTCGAATTCTATTCTCGAGTCGTTGCCGTGCCTGATGGTTCGCCAAGACCTTCGACTGATAGGCAAGCTCATCGACAATGGCATCGTATTGCTCGATAGAAACCAAACCATCTTCTACTAGCTGCTCATGCCGTGCCTTCTGCCGCTCTAGAACAATAAGCCGGTATTCAGTATCGATGATCTGGCGCTCAGTACTCAGCTTCGTCGTCTCGAAGCCATCGGTGATATTGTTCAGCAGATTCAACTGCTCGGTGATATTCGTATCATTCTGCGCAGCACTCAGCCGAAGATTGGTGTTACTCAGCTGCAGTAGAGGTTGCCCCGCCTCGACGAAGCTCCCCTCCTCTACAAAGACCTCTTCAACCGCTCCGCCATTCACAGCATCTAGGAAGACACTATTAAGGGGTTGAACAGAGCCGCGTATGGGAACTGCATCCTCGAAGTCACCAAACTCGACCTCCGAGATAACCAGCTGATCAATCGAAACCCGATAGGTCCGTATAGAGGCATCTATCAGCATTCGATAAGCAAACCAGCAGCCGATCAACAATACGGCACCGACCAATCCCCACTTCCACGCAGGCATTTTCTGTCGTTCTATAACGCGATCCATAGCCATAGTATTAGATTATAACCCTATCTTGGTGAGTTGTTATCGGTTTACAGTTTGCAAAAAAAATCTACTCGTAGCGCAGCACCATTGCTGGGCGAACGTGTGCGCTTTTCCAAGACTGAGAGATAACCGCCCCCACAGCAATTAGCACAGAAAGGAAAAAGCTGACTAGGAAAGGCAGTAAAGTAAGTTCCGATTGTGCGGCAAATAAGCTCGTGTAGACGTTGCCGATAAAATAACCCACAGGCCAAGCGAAGGCGTTAGCGATCATGACTGGTTTTGCAAAATCTAACAGCAACATGCGAAGTAATGTACCACTACTCGCTCCCATCACCTTGCGAATGCCAACTTCCTTGCGTCTGATATTAGTTATGAACGTAGCATTTCCGAGCAAACCTATGCTGGCAATAAAGAATCCGAACATCGATAAGGCGCCGATTGAAGCACTTATCCCCAAGAACAAATTGTAGGCTTCATAAAAAAGGTTATCTGCAAATTCCCTTTTTAAGGCAACGGTAGGCATCAGCCTATTCCAGGTCTCATCAATGTGACGCAATGATTCGCTTACATTGTCTTTTGCCACTTTAATGACCAGATAGTTTGCACTGTTTGGCTTTAGCGTATACATGCTCCCGCTTACTCCAAAGCTCTCGAAATTTATAAACCTAAATTTTTGATCACCGACGCTGCCGATTATTGTCATCTCCACCGCTATAGGAGTCTGAACAGACGGCGGCTCTAGGTGTTTAAACACCGATTGACCTACCGCCTCGGCGGCATTCTCCCAACCCAGAGTCTGGGCAGCAGCATCGTTTATTAGCAGACCATAAGGTCCACTGGTCGTCGTAAGCTCAGAATTGGAGGGAAAAGTATCGCGAGAACGATCACGGGAGAAATCACGCCCACTCAATAGAGGCATATCCATTGTCTCGGTAAATTCGTAACCGACATTCTGATTGCTCAGCTCCACAGTTACTTCGTTGAGATCCGCAGTTCTAGCCATGCTATCCGTCGACATGCTGATTTCCCACGGCGGGATGCCTACCTGAGTGACAGAAAGTACCCCAGGATTTTGCTTGAGCTGAGTTATGAGCAATTCTGGATCAACGGTATAGGTGTCGACCGGAGTTGAAACAACGATCTTTGGATCTGCAACCTCCCCGTCCAACTGCCCTGTCATAGCCGAGTTCTGCGAGAACATGATAACGGCAAGAATCATCAAGGTACCGGAGATAAAGAATTGCACCCCCACCATCAAAGAGCGGAGTCGGCTCGAATAGCCGCTTGATCCCTTGGGACGCATTAACGACACCAAAGGAACCATTGCCGTGCGAATCGCAGGATAACCACCCGCAACTAGGACAATGACCGTGATCACTACGAGCAGCGCCAACCAGAGCTGAGCATCAAATAACATGGAAACCGATACACCGACTGCGCCGGTACCCTGCAACTGCAACAACAGAATTAAAAAAAGAGCTAGGGTGATCAACAGAGCTGCCATGACAAAAAGCAGACTCTCGAAGCAATACTGCGCTATTAGCAAACTCCGCTTAGCACCGAGAATTTTCTGCACCCCGATTTCCTGACTACGCAGTGATAGTTGGGCAATTACTAGATTGGAATAATTTAGACAGCCGATCAACAGTACCAACGCCCCCGCAACCACGAGAATATCGGTAATATCGAAGCCGCCAGTAACGAAGGCGATTTGTGAGGTAACCAATTGATTAATGGGTTGTAACTCATAAGTCATGAATTCAGAACGTTCTTCCGGCAAAGTCGCCTGAACAAATTCATCGAGGCGCTCATTGAAGTCTGCTACATCAAGCTCCATATCCTCCGGAAATTCTATATAAACGTAGTCAGATTGATTGCCCCATTGATCTGCATTGGGATCGGCGCCAGCGGCTGCCCGTCGCTCTCGCCTGATGCTGTCTGACACTTCAATGGGTACAAAAATGTCCGTCTGAAAAAGGGGTATCGAAGATTGCAGGTGGGAGGGGCTCTGCTGTTTTGCTGCAACACCTGCAATAACAATATCCGAACGATTGTTTAATAACATGCGCTCACCGACTACGTCGGTTCGTCCGAAAACTCGAATCGCCGCTTCTTCTGTTATCAAGGCAGAGTTTGGCGGAAGTTCCCCGCCGGTCGCTAATCCATGCTGCGTAGGTATAGGGAAAATATCGAAGAAGCTTGGCCCTACATAACGCACGAAGAGCGTAAGCGCCTGACCGTCCACTATCACATCACCACTTCCGCCACCGGCTCCAGCCCTTGTAATGTTCGGTATTTCCGGGAAATAAGTACGCAAGTATCGAGCGGCTGGCTCGTTAATTATCGGGAATTTGTCGGGGCCGCCTACACCACCACTATTGCGCATGATGACATTGTAGATCTTGTCAGCATTCGGGAAATGCTGATCGAAGCTTTGCGTATAATTAGACAGCAGAACTGCAGAAATAAAACAGAGGAAACCAAACACTAGGCTTAGCATGCTGATAGTAGAATGCAGCTTGAATCTTAGCAGGGCCTTCATTGCCATCTTGGAAAAATGCGCGATCATGATGCTACTCCCAATTTCTGCTCTAGTTGCGCTTCATTACGGTAACATTCGATATCGGCTGATCTAGACTCTCGTCTTCTGCACCAACCACCTTGCCGTCTAGCATAGAGATGATGCGATCTGCCTTCGCGCCATGTTCGGGTGAATGGGTAACCATAAGAATCGTAGCGCCCTTATCTTTAAGCAGCGCCAACATATTCATCACGTCATCACCATTCTTAGTATCGAGATTTCCCGTAGGCTCATCGGCTAATATTAACTTCGGATCGCCAACTACAGAACGCGCTACAGCTACACGCTGCTGTTGTCCGCCAGAAAGTTCTTGAGGCATGTGCTTGGCCCGCCCTTCCAGCCCGACGAGTTCAAGCGCCTGCGCCACTTTTTCTCTCCTTTCTTTCTTACCTAAGCCTAGATAGAGAAGAGGCAAGTCGACGTTTTCTTGCACACTTAAATCGTCGATTAGATTGAAATTCTGGAAGATGAAACCAATGTTCTGCTTGCGTAGACTCACCAACTCATTCTCGGAGCGACTAGCTATCTCCTCACCATCGAAGTAATACTCGCCAGAGTTTGGGCTGTCGATCATGCCGACAATGTTTAGCAAGGTTGATTTACCGCAACCGGACGGCCCCATAACCGCCACAAATTCCCCCTTACGGATATGAATATTAATACTATCCAGAGCCACCGTTTCCATGTAGGCAGTTCGGTACATCTTGCTTAAGTCCTTCAATCGAATCATTGCTTAATCCCCAATAGCCATTGCTATGTGCTTACATATACCAGTAAGACTCAAAACCAGATAAAAAGTTACAGAATACTTCTGTATATAGATGAACGAACAACGTTGATTAGATGCAACCGGACAAACTATCGACCTAGCTGAATTTATAATATGATGGGAAGTCGACATCTCAGAACAAACATAACTACATGAAAATTATAAAAAAACTTGCATACCCACTACTCTATAGCATGCTGATTGCGGCATCTTCCTCCAGCAGCGCACAAGAATTTAATCCGCAACTTACAGAGTATGGCCAACCTGATCTTCGTGGTGTGTGGAATTTCTCCAACAAGACACCCCTGGAGCGACCTGAGCGCTTTGGCGATCAAGAGTTTTTAACCGAGGAAGAGCTAGGGAGCATATTGCAGTCTAGAGTGGAACGAGTAGCAACGACTGCGGCGAGAGAGGCTGCCACATCGGAGCGCATCCTGAATACAGAGAACGCTCGTTCGGTAGAAGCTGTAAATAATTTCTGGTTCGAGGGCGACGCCCTTGGGGAAAATGGCAGGACTTCGTTGGTGATTTATCCAAGAAACGGCCGATTCCCGGATGTAGTTCCAGGAACACTAATACAACGCAGCGATGCAAACGGCGTTACCGAGATACCTGGAGATCGCCCTGTACGCTTTACCCACGGAGGCATCAGTCGCGACGGCCCCGAGGATCGCGGCCTATCCGAGCGCTGCATGGTCTTCAATTCCGGCCCACCTATGTTCAGCGGTCCCTACAATAATAATTTGCAGATATTTCAGAACCGCGACCACGTCGTTATCTTGACCGAGATGGGTTTCGATGCGCGCATCGTGCCACTTGAGAAAACGGAGCATGTCGATCCTGCCATAACACTCTGGTCCGGAGATTCTAGAGGCTATTTTGAGGGCAATACCCTAGTCGTTGAATCTAGAAATTTTACTGACGCCATTGCTAGCATTGGCATGAGGCAGGTTGCCTATGGCAGCGCAAAGAATAGATTGCTTATCGAGCGCTTCACACCGACTGCAGAAGGATCTCTAGATTACGAAGTCACTATAGACGATCCAGACACATTCCAAGATCGAATAGTGATCCTAATGCCCATGACCCGAGTCGATGAACGACTATTCGAATATGCTTGCCATGCTGGCAACTACGCATTGAGGAATATATTGCGCGGAGCGCGTTCGGAAGGAATCTAATCTACCGACTCAAGACGCAGAAAATAGCGCGGTGGAAAGCCCGTCAGAATTCTAAACATCAAACCCAGTGAATTTTCTGCATCTACGCGTTCGTGCTCTGCGCCTTCAACGGGCACTGCCAGATAGCGACCCTCCTCAAGCTCCGACAAGACTTGAACAGAAGGATTGGCCAATGCTTCACTATACCAAGCTCTTGGCCAGTGATTAGCAGCGACATAAAGCTTATCTGCGCTTTCGATACGAACCACAATACGTGGGCTGAGATTGCCCTGATCGTCCAAGGTGCTAATCTGCAGAGTACTGGTATTTTCGGGCTGAAAGTATCCGAGAGATGATTCAAATAAGATAACGAGCAAGGCATAAGACAACAGTAGAATGAGAAACAGCTTCAATGATTTTTTAGCAGTCATTATTACACCCTAGAATTTATTAGCACCACTATTGAGAGACATCGCCCGCTTGCCTAGCCCTATCGGGAGAACCGAAAGCCTGCTTAAACTCAGGCTCCAAATTTTCCCATGGGCCCTCGAGTGTATAGACTGCGCTGGTCAAACTATTTACCTGACTGCCGAAAATTCGGTCAAACAAATAGGCCCCCACGGCCAAAGGAATATTCGCAGTTAATAAACCAATCCAGGGAATGTTTTCACTCACCGGCAGCGTCAAATACATCTCACCCACGATGCTTTCTTCTTTAAGATTTAGGTCGCCTGTAATCTGATAGAGACTGGAAGGTCCAGAGATGACCAATCTATCTTCAATGTGCACCTGTCCATCCAACATCGACATCTGACCCGTGATTTCGTCGTAGGCCAGGCCGCTTCGCAGCAGGTCATCACTAAAGCGCAGTCGACGCATAATCGCATCAAAGTTTAGAATGCTGATTAATTTAAGCGCACCCGCGGCACCTGCACGCTGCAAAAATCGCCCATCCTCAATGTCTATCCCGATATCCCCGCTGAGATTTGCCGCCGTAAAAAATGCAGGACTACCAGGCCAACTCAAATCCGCGATAAATTCAGCGGCACTACTCTCCAAGCTCGGGGCATATCCGTTTGCCGTTAATACATCAGCCATATTGTCAGCCGTTAGCACGCCGGTTAGCGCGCTCACGTGTGTATCACCATCGAAGCGCCAGCTAAAATGCGGAATCAGCTGCGGCTCACCTGCCTCGCTATCCGCTGAGTCATTCTCCACCTGCTCTATCGGCGCCGTATCTAATCCTAACCGCAGTCCACGAAAATCGAAGGCTAGATCATCTATTTCTGCACCCTCTGAATTAGGGTTGAGGGTAAAGCTCCAACTTCCATAAGGTCGATCTCCGATACGAAACTCGTTCGTGGAGAAATGCATACGCGGCAACTCTCGAGGATCGATATCAGCCAAAACATCAACAGGGTCTTCGTCTTCGATCAACAGAAGTTCGATATCCGTTTCTGACAAGGGACCAATTCGATCACTCTCCTCTCCCGGCAACCGCAAGTACTGCAAATCGAGACTTAAATAATCTTCAACATCGAAGGGGAGCCTAACCTGTCCTGCAATGGAACTGCTCTGTAGTGCAATCTCCCAATTCTGCTGCGCAAGCTGCGGAACAATACGCATATTCACATCACTTAGTTGCTCGCCATAGAACCGAAAATTCTCTATCTGTATATCCACAAACTCAATGGTGCTGCCCATGCCCTCGGACACCGATTCATCACTATTAAACTCGGCAAGAAAATCACTCCACTGCTCTAGCTGGAATCGATCCATATTACCGAGCACCACCAGACCTTCTGATACATTGTCCCGCAGGCTTTCGAAGTTGCCCTGAGCCTCACCGACGAATACCAAACCATCGCGAATATCACCCTGCTCTACTTCCAACTCGAAACTCAGGGTAGATCCAAGCGAGCCAACAATCATTTGCTCATCATCGGAGAATGCCATATCAAGCTTAAGAGGCAGCTCGACTTCTACCGACTTGGTAAAAGGATGAGGCAATTCCAACGAGGCACCTAGTAGAGAAGAATCTATGACTAGCCGATTGGGCACATCAGCAATGCCGGTCTGATCGATGCTCAAGTTTGCCTGGTAAGCCAGCTGCCCCTGCATGCTAGCCAAAATGTCTTTCACGAATTGGCTTTGCATTGGCCAAGCTATAAGCTGCTCAGGGGTCACTAGACCGGCAGCACTAACACCAATCGATTCGAGATTTCCCTCTACCAAATTAGAGCTCAGCTGGATATTTGCTATCTGCTCGAACAAGCGCCCCGACAGAACAGTCTCTTCGACACCGCTGCGAGTATCGAAGACAACAGGGCCAGTAAGCTCATTTATTTGTATAGCGTAATCTGGAATTAGAAGATTGTTATCCTGCAAACTCATATCTAGGCGAACTTCAGTCTGCAGCTGCGGACGATTCAGCGGTACTTCCACACCGATTTGCGCACTAAAGTCGCCCTCTGTCTGCCAATTAGCGAAGGCAGCCTTTAGGCTTTCGCCGACCGCAGCATTCTGTAAATAATTTAAGCCGTCGGCTGTAGCACCATCGGCCTTGCCCTGAATTGACAACCAGTTCTCGCCTTCGGCGTTCTCCCTAATCAAACCATTCACTGACGTCGCAACAACATCGAGACTAGTCGCTCGCTGCACCTCAATATCAATATTGTTGTCATCGGATATCGCGAATGCGTTAACGTCGCTCAAATTCGGCCACTCGTCGCTGAAATTAAGTTCGCCGTCACCCAGCACATAGAAGCCCTGAAAAGTCTTCGTCGGCGCCGCTGCGTCAGGTAATGTAGAGCCACGATATATCGCGCCGCTGTTCACCAGCATGCCATCGAGAATCGCTCCGTTGAGCCACTGCATGGTGTCCGCCAAACCCTGATTCACCTTCGGTCCATCGGGCAAATAGGCGGCTCGGCCGCTGGCATCGAAACTCAGCGCCCCAACAAGCAGCTCGAACTCGGCCCTCGGTTCTCCCTCATTCGGCCGATCGATTATTGAAGTGAATTGCACGCGCCCTTGTACAGCATCTGTCTCGGCAACCACAACGTTACTCTTCAAGCGAAGATGCATGCCTTCGTTTAGATCCAGGCTGAAACCAATACTGCCGTTGACATAGTTATGATCCCAGGTGCTGACAAACAAATTGGGTATGTTTATACGGAATCGCTCAGACTCTACCTCGGCGAAACCACCAGCACGGCTACTGGCTCCGTCATAGTCGATTTCAGCATAACCATCAAGGCCCCACATTTGCGGAGAACCACGCACCGAACCAACATCTATATTATTAAGATTGGTCTTAATGAGCAGATGCTCTTGTGAATTTTCTTCGAGGGGAAGCTGAAGGCTAAAATTTTCGAACTGACCTCTCGGTGCGTACTGTTCAAGCTGCTCCCGAGCACTCTCACTTAGCAGCCCACTGCTCTCAGCGAACTGCGCAATAAGAGAGACGTCAATACTGTCTGCGCGCACAGCCACATTCGTTCCGGAATTCAGTGACGCATAGACATTAAAGGGAGACCAGCGCAGCTCCTTCCAGGACAGGCCCATGTCTGACAACGACAACTCCCAGCCTTCGCCCGAGGGCTTTCTAAGCAGACCGGCCTTTCCCGACAGATCGCGCAGCGATAGAGAATCAGAGGCGCTGCTGAGCAAGGCGAGAGTATCCAATTCGAATTCGGAGGTGAAGTCTGTGAGCTCACCTTGTGCGAAGGTCAGCCAAAAACTGCCGCCGCCAAATAACTCATCAACACTTAGCTCTTCCAATGTTTGACGATTGAACAACTCGCTGTAGTCGGCAGAGGGAAGCTTAATGTGCATCTGCCCATCCATTTCGGCTAGCTCATTGCCAGTAACCTCAAACGAGAGCGCCATCTCGTCTTGTGAACCAGCCAAACTGAGATTAGCGTGCAGATAATGAGTGTCTCCGCGATTCGCGATGGTAGCTAAGCCGTTGCGGAAACTGAGTATCTCACCATCAAAGGTGTGCAGATTTATAGCCACGTTGCGCATGCTAAGTTGAGGAATTTGCTGCAGGGATCGGTACAGACTATCCATATCAACTGGACCTGCGTCACCCACTGACAGTCCACGCAGCAGCCAGGCACCAGACTCTACTTGATCAAAGTTTATCTCTAGCGATTCGACGACGAAATCTTCCAGCACCCAAGTGCGCTGCCGGATGCTTTGCGGGATGTCGACTATCACGGTAGCACTTTGCAGAAACAGTGGGGCTTCTCCCGCCACTGCGGCATCATCTGCGACGAGAAGCGTCATACCATTCACATGCAGGATGGGATTGAAGCCCTCGAAGTCACCAACCAATGAATCAACAGTTATGGGGATACCACTGCGGGCTAAGACTTGCTCTTCGAAGAATGAGACATAACCGGAAACGGCCGGCATAAATTGACGACCTGCACTAACGTACGCAGCTACCAGCACCAATGCAACTGCCGTCATTAGTATTAACTGTTGGCGAACTTTTTTAAGAATTGAACTTAGCATGCTCGGATCTTGATACGATTCTCAGTAGATGCCCTACTGCCACATCTAGAAATAGGCCTTCGGACTTCTGTGCTTCCTACACGGTATAGCGCAGGCTTGCTGAACCGTAACTGAAAGTGAGCTAACGGAAACTCTACAGGCATGGGGCCTTCAGCCAGAGAGAACAACGTCGAACTGCTCTTGAGTATACATGGGTTCTACCTCAAATTTGACCGTCTTCTCCACTAATTCTTGTAGCTCAGCCAAGGTATCGGACTCCTCGTCAAGTAATCGATCAACCACCACCTGAGAGGCCATTACCAACAGCACATCGTTTTCATAGGCACGCACCACTCGCAAGATCTCACGGAAGATTTCATAGCAAACCGTTTCCGCAGATTTTTGCGTACCGCGACCTTCACAAACTGGGCAGGGGCTGTTCAAAATCTGGCCCAAGCTCTCCCTGGTCCGCTTACGTGTCATCTCCACAAGGCCGAGTTCCGATATGCCAGTAATCGAAGTACGTGCTGGGTCTCTTTCGAGAGCCTTCCCTAATGCGCGATGGACCTGTCGCTGATGCTCCTCATCCAGCATATCGATGAAGTCGAGAATAATTATCCCGCCAAGGTTTCGAATACGAAGCTGTCTAGAAATCGAGTTTGCCGCCTCAAGATTCGTTTTCAAGACCGTCTCGGCGTGATTCTTACTACCAAGAAAGCTACCGGTATTTACATCGATAGTCGTCATTGCCTCAGTCTGATCGATAATCAGATCGCCACCGGACTTCAGCATCACCTGCCTACCGAGCGCCTTGTTTATCTCATCTTCGATGCCAAATAAATCGAATAGCGGACGATCACCACTATAAGCTTCCAGCTTCGCAGCCGACTCGGGAATAAAGTCCTCTAGAAATTGCCGGATCTCTCCAAGTGATTGTTCATTGTCTACACGAATTTTTTCGACCTGCGCTGTGATAAGGTCACGCGTGGTTCGGATATAAAGCGGCACTTCACCGTATACAGTACTAATCTTATTGGCTCTTTCTATCCGCTGCTTTACCTTTCTCCACAGCCGACGCAGATAACGTACGTCTTCGCAGAGCTCCTGCGCGCTACCTCCTTCAGCAGCTGTGCGCACTATGAAACCTCCATGCTCATCCCAAGATTCTTGCCCAAGGCAGTGTTCGAGCTGATCAAGTAGTCGCTGCCGCTCACCCTCCGACTCGATGCGCTGAGAGATGCCCATGTGCTTGCTTCGCGGTAGGTAGACCAAATTACGAGAGGGCAAGGTCAACTTAGTAGTTAGACGTGCCCCCTTTGTACTGATCGCATCCTTGGCAACTTGTACGACAATAAATTGCCCTTCACGTAAAAGCTGCTGTATCGATTTTGGCTGTTCATCTCTAGTCTCGAAGCCATCAGCACCGATAGGCGCTATATCGGATGCATGGATAAATGCAGCCTTCTCTAAACCAATATCGATGAAGGCAGCCTCCATTCCCGGCATCACGCGGATAACCTTGCCATAGAAGATATCGCCTACGTGACCGCGATGATTGTGACGCTCGATAAAAATTTCTTGCAACAGGCCATTCTCGATAAGCGCCACTCGAGTTTCCATCGCCGTTACATTGATGAGAATTTCTTCGCTCATAGCCTACTTCATGACCACTGAATTAGTTGATTGCATGGGTACAGAAAACTCAGTGAGCAGCTGCGCCGTCTCGAAAAGAGGCAAGCCCATCACACCACTGTAGCTACCGAGTAATTGCTCCACGAATACCGCGCCATAACCCTGTATAGCATAGGCTCCTGCCTTGCCTTGAGGTTCGCCGCTTCTGTAGTACTGCTGCGCCTCTGCAACGCTGATCTCACGAAACCTAACTCGCGACTCGGACAACACAGTGCGCTGCTTATCTAGCGTAGCCAGGGTTACTGCGGAAAGTACTCGGTGCTCGCGGCCAGAAAGAGTTCGCAGCATGTCGACGGCATTTGCCTCATCTAACGGTTTGCCGAGCACATCGGCATCGCAGACAACACTGGTGTCGGCTGCAAGCACTACTGTTTCGTTTGGATCTTTATTGGCACGCAATGCGATGAGCGCTGAGTCGGCCTTCTCCTGCGCCATACGGGTAACATAGTCATTCGCAGGCTCACCAATTCGAATCGATTCGTCGATGTCCTGACTTCGAACAGTAAAACGAACACCAATCTGGCTAAGTAGCTCTTGCCGTCTGGCAGAAGCCGAAGCGAGTATGATCGACTCCATCCTAAACCCGCCTAACGCACATCGAAGCTGCGACGAACCTGTCGAAGCAGTTGAAAGAAAGCAGGCCAAATCACAGCACTGGTCAGCGCTGCCATAAGGAACATGAGGTTAGAAGATACACTCTGACCAGTCATGATTTGCAGCCAATTGCATAACATCAGATTCAGTCCCACCAGGGCGAGCACCAAGCCACTCTGCTGTACCGTAGAAAACATCCGCATGCGTTGGTGTAGGCTAAGGGCTACATACGCGACAACCACAAGTGCCAACGCATTCACACCCAGTGTCGAGCCTTCCAGAACATCTAAGACCATCCCCGCGGCCCAGGCTGAACCAATACCAACCCGATAGGGCAAGGCCATAGTCCAATAGATCAATACCATGGGCACCCATTCAGGACGGTAGTTCATCGCCCATTCGGGAAAGGGAACAATCGCCAACAGATAGGCTATAAAGAAACTTAGAAAAATAACCCAGATTGAGTGTGCTCTATTTTGCATCGCTCTGCCTATTGCACTGCCGCTTCAGGAGCGGCTGGAGGGTTTTGATCGGCAGTAGTCGATTCCTCGACACTTTCCAAAATAGCTGCTTCGCCAACTTCGGCGCCAGGCAGTTCCAGCTCCACAATATCTCCAGCTCCGCGCACGCTCGTTTGCGCCTCTTCACTATTAAATACCAACATCACATGGCGCGTGCTATCGAGCTGCGCCAGTGGTCTCGCTTTGATCGTAGCGAAGTCCTGACCAGGGTCAGCGAACACGCTAACAATTTCAGCAACCGGATAATTCTTTGGATAGACCTGACCCATGCCGGAACTAACCAATCTATCTCCGGCCTTCATATCTTGAGTCTGGGTTACAAACTCCAACTCCAACTCGGTAGCAGTCGTGCGACTGCCTCTAGCCAAAGCGCGCTCGCCGTTGCGGTTCACCTCCACAGGCGTCACGTGATGAGAATCAGTAATCAGCAATACCCAGGAGGTAAAGGGAAGCACTTCGTCCACCTGACCCATCAAACCGTTCGCGTCGAGCAAAGCCTGCCCGACAAATACTCCTTCACGAGCACCTTTATTGATTAAGACCCTCTTCGAATAGGGATCGGGAGATATATTTATAATTTCTGCGGCCAATACGTCGCCATTGATTCCTCTAGTGGCCTGGTTCAATGCGAGTAGTCGGTTATTCTCGCTAGCTAGACTCTCAAGCAACTGCAGCTCGCGCTGCGCAATCAATAGATCGGCACGGAGGTCATCATTTTCTTCTAGTAGATCGGTGCGCGAAACAAAAACGTCATCGATCCAGAAAGAGACGCGCGTGGGTATATCCGCGACCCAATAGACAGGCGAGGTGGCATAACCGAGACCATAGCGAATTCGTTCCAGATAGCCAAAGCGCGCATCTGCAACCATGATACAAACGGAGAAGAATATAAAGGTGAGCGCCCGGTACTCGAGAGCGACACCTTTTATAAACAGAGTCTTATCGATGGCTGCTGAACCTCATACTGGAACCTTAGACCTAAGCGAAGTCTGATTCGAAGGCTAGCTTCAAGACTCCTCTTTAGACCCGACACGGGAAAACCTAGAGTATATCAGCCCCGCAAGGCGTACACGAGGCAACCGACGAGAGGTCTACTCCAGAGTCAGCAGGTCGATATCGTGAGTATCCATCAATTCCATTGCCTTACCACCGCCGCGCGCCACACAAGATAGCGGATCGTCTGCGACAATAACCGGTAGGCCGGTCTCTTCGGAAAGCAATTTATCCAGATCCCTAAGCAGAGCACCGCCGCCCGTTAGGACGAGGCCGCTTTCGGCAATATCTGAAGCCAATTCTGGAGGAGACTGTTCCAGCGCACTCTTTACGGCCTGTACTATCGCCGATAGAGGCTCCTGCAGAGCTTCGAGTATCTCATCGCTGTTAAGCGTAAAGCTTCGCGGCACACCTTCAGCTAGATTACGACCGCGAACGTCGATCTCACGAATCTCTGTGGAGGTACCCACATAGGCACAGCCTATCTCTTTCTTAATACGTTCCGCCGTGGCTTCACCGATAAGGCTGCCGTAGTTACGGCGTACATGGGTAGTTATAGCCTCATCGAAGCGATCGCCACCGACACGTACCGATTCCGAGTAAACCACACCATTCAAGGAAATAATGGCGATTTCGGTAGTACCACCACCGATATCCACGACCATGGAGCCACTCGCTTGCTCTACCGGCAGACCTGCTCCAATAGCAGCTGCCATGGGCTCTTCGATCAAACGGACGTCACGCGCACCGGCACTAGCGACAGATTCACGAATGGCGCGGCGCTCAACCTGCGTAGATTTACAAGGAACACAGACCAGAACTCTCGGGCTAGGTGGGAAGAAGCTATTCTCATGCACCTTATTAATAAAGTGCTGCAGCATCTTCTCAGTTACCTGGAAGTCAGCGATAACGCCGTCCTTCAAGGGCCGGATGGCGGTGATGTTGCCAGGTGTTCGTCCCAACATACGCTTGGCATCGGAACCCACAGCAGTAACGGTCTTCTGACCATTGTGAGTGCGGATAGCAACTACGGAAGGCTCGTTCAAAACGATACCCTCTTCGCGCACGTAAATCAGTGTATTGGCCGTGCCTAAATCAATAGACAGGTCATTGGAGAACATTCCCCTAATTTTTTTGAACATGTATTTTCTTTGACCTCAATTTAAAGATTCCATTTCTGGCATGCATTCTTATTTAAGCGGCATTTGCGCCTAATGATTTAGCGATTGATCGCTTTTATTTCATGCTCGGAACGAATTAATGTGAACCAGCAGCTCTTCTCGCCCTATTTGGGGCTGAGATGGGACACTGGCGGGAATCTCCTAAAGTGATTGACCGATTTCTCTTTTTGGGAACATCGGCAAAATTCAAGTATAATCTCGCCTCTTGCGCGAATAGCAGGCACTCTAGCAATGGCTAGGGCTTTGAGCAAGCGGCAGGATACAAATATTTGAGCCACCGCAAATACTGCAAGTAATTCACTCCCGACTCTAAAAAACCCGGAGAATCTTGATGGCTTTGGACAAGACAGAAGTAGAAAAAATTGCCCATTTGGCGCGATTACACATTAGCGAATCTGAAGCCGAAGAGGTGACCACTCGAATCACCGATATTCTGACGCTTATCGATCAGATGCAATCGGTAGATACTGAGGCTGTCGAGCCATTGGCTCACCCTCTGGATGTAGTTCAGAGACTACGCGTCGACGAGGTTACCGAAGAGAATCAGCGCGATACTCTCCAGCAACTCGCCCCCGCAAGTGAAGATGGTTTATATCTGGTACCGAAAGTACTCGATTAATCCACAGAGTAACTATCGACACAAACACCTACGCAACTAACTTACCCTAAATGGAATTCGCAAATGATTAATAGTACTGTCGCCGAAATTTCCGCCGCTCTCGCAGCGGGCGACATCTCCAGTGTTGAAATTACGCAGGCTTACTTGGATCGCATCGCTGCCCTTAACGGCGATCTCAATGCATTTATTACTGTGTGTGAAGATTCTGCTCTGCAACAGGCAAAAGCTGCAGACGACGCGCGCGCGAATGGCGACGACAGCCCCTTACTCGGAATCCCATTGGCGCATAAAGACATCTTTTGTACCAAGGACGTGCTCACCACTTGCGGCTCGCGCATGCTGCACAACTTTGTCTCGCCTTATAATGCAACCGTCGTAGAACTGTTTAACAGCGCCGGCACCGTATTACTAGGTAAGACCAACATGGATGAGTTCGCGATGGGTTCATCCAACGAAACCAGTTACTTTGGTGACGTGAAGAACCCGTGGAACACTGAATGTGTGCCAGGTGGCTCTTCAGGTGGATCGGCAGCAGCAGTTGCTGCCGACCTCTGTGCCATGGCGACTGGCACTGATACCGGCGGATCTATCCGTCAACCCGCAGCATTCTGCGGCGTAACAGGCTTCAAACCTAGCTATGGCAGAGTGTCTCGCTGGGGAATGATCGCCTTCGCCTCGAGCCTGGATCAGGCCGGCCCAATAACGAAGAGCGCCGAAGACGCTGCTCTAATGCTAAATGTTATGTCCGGTTTGGATAAGAAAGACTCCACTAGCATCGACAGGCCAGTGGAAGATTTCACTGCCTCTCTCAACCAGCCTTTAAAAGGTCTACGCATCGGCGTTCCGAAACAACATTTCGCGGAAGGCCTCAGCGCGGAGGTAGAACAAGCAGTTCGTGACGCACTCGCTGAATACGAGAAGCTTGGTGCAATAATCAAGGAGGTGGATCTAACCAATAGCCATCTCTCTGTCTCCGCTTACTACGTTGTCGCCCCAGCAGAAGCGTCGGCCAACCTCTCGCGTTTCGATGGCGTGCGTTATGGCTACCGCTGCGAGGACCCGGTCGACCTCGAAGACATGTACAAGAGAACACGCAGCGAAGGCTTTGGCGAAGAAGTGAAACGGCGCATCATGATCGGCACCTATGCGCTATCTGCAGGTTTCTATGATGCCTATTACCGCAAGGCGCAGAAGATTCGCCGCCTGATCAAAGACGATTTCGATAGAGCCTTTGAAGAAGTAGACGTAATCATTGGACCAACGTCACCCCACACCGCATTCAAGCTTGGATCGAAGAGCGACCCGGTTTCGATGTATCTCGAAGACATCTATACCATCGCGGTCAATCTAGCAGGGCTGCCTGCCGCGTCTATTCCGGTCGGCGTGGCCAATGGCATGCCCATGGGCATGCAGATCATCGGCAAATACTTTGATGAAGCGAAGATTCTCAATGTAGCTCATCAGTTCCAACAGCACACCGATTGGCATAAGCAGAAATCATCAGCAATAGCAGCTGCTAACGGGGAGGCATAATCATGGAATGGGAAACAGTTATTGGCTTAGAAGTTCACGTCTCTCTGTCCACAAAGTCGAAGTTATTCTCCGGTAGCTCCACCGAATTCGGCGCAGAGCCTAACACCCAGGCAAATATTTTCGATTGCGCCCTGCCCGGCACGCTGCCGGTATTCAATGAAGAAGCGCTAAGAATGGCAGTTCGTTTTGGCGTTGCGATAGGCGCCGAAATCGGCAAACGATCGGTTTTTGATCGTAAGAACTATTTTTATCCCGATCTACCTAAAGGCTACCAAGTGACCCAGCTGGATTTTCCTACTGTGGGCAAGGGAGCACTGACCGTTACTCTCGCCGACGGCAGCGAAAAGGTTATCGGTGTAACACGCGCACACATCGAAGAGAATGCGGGCAAATCTCTCCATGAAGAATTCCATGGCATGTCTGGAATCGACTTGAACCGTGCAGGAGAACCACTATTAGAAATCGTCTCCGAACCGGAAATCACCAGCGCTGAAGAAGCCGTTGCCTACCTGAAAAAGCTACACACCATCATTCGTTATCTAGATATCTCCGATGCGATCATGGCGCAAGGCTCCATGCGTTGCGATGTTAACGTCTCGATACGCCCTAAGGGTGAGACCGAACTTGGCACTAGGACAGAGATCAAGAACATCAACTCATTCCGCTTTGTGGAAAAGGCGATCTACTCCGAAGTAGAGCGCCAACAGGAAATCCTCGAGGACGGCGGCAGGATCATTCAGGAAACCCGGCGCTACAACGCCGACAAAGACATAACGACTTCGATGCGCAGCAAGGAAGTAGCCAATGACTACCGCTACTTTCCCGAACCGGATCTACTACCCGTTGTGATTGATGACGAGTACATCGCCGCCGTCAAGGCTCAGCTTCCGGAACTTCCAGACGCAAGGAAGGCACGCTTCATGGATGAATATGCACTAAGCAATTACGATGCCGGCGTCCTAGTTAGCAGCCGAGAAATGGCGGAGTATTATGAAATTGTCGCTAGCAAGAGCGGCGATTCGAAACTCGCAGCGAATTGGGTAAGTCAGGACCTCTTGGGCATGCTTAACAAAAATAATCTGGAAATTACGGACTCTCCTATTCAGGCTGAACGCCTAGCAACTCTGATTGCGCGCATCAAGGACAGCACCATTTCCGGCAAGATAGCCAAGACCGTGTTCGAAGCCATGATCACCGAAGCTTCCGACGTCGATGCGATCATCGAGGCTAAGGGTTTAAAGCAGGTTACCGACTCCGGCGAAATCGAAAAACTGGTGTTAGAGGTTATCGAAAATAATCCAGCGCAGGTACAACAGTACAAGGACGGCAAGGAACAAGTAATCGGTTTTCTAGTCGGCCAGTGTATGCAGCTATCGAAAGGCAAGGCTAATCCTGGACAGGTTAACGAGTTGCTTAGAGAAAAAATGCAATGAAAGAAGAAAAGAAGGTCGGAGCCCAAAGAACGCAGCAGGCAACGCGAAATGAGGAATGGTCTGACGAGCGCCTAAAGGCTGGCCTCGATGTACTTCCGCCTGAAGGCATGCCCATTGATTATAATATTTTGCTACGTGCCTATCGCGGTATGACCGCTGAACTGTTCGCTAGGTTCATTGTGTTCTACACGGATGCAGGTCACGACATAAATGTCAGCCTAGAAGATGGCAGCACATTTCTAGATCTGGTGTCGCGACATAGGAAATCGAGTGAATACGGGGAAATACTGAAGCAGGCTGGCGCTAGCGGGAAGGCTAGCTAGCGCGAGCGCGGAGGACGTCTACCGCCTCCTCCACCACCTGGTTTCCCAGCAGTTCGGCTAGTGGGTTTAGCCTTAAATTTAGAAGCTCTTTCGAATGCCGGCGCTTTAACCAACATCGCATCTTCTGGATGAATGCAATCCAATTTCGCACCTAGCTTCTCTTCGATATCAGGCAGCAGGAACGAATCTTCCTCGCAGGCGAAACTAATCGAAGTTCCAATCGCTCCAGCCCTGCCGGTTCGTCCTATGCGATGCACATAGTCCTCAGCCTCTTCCGGCAACGTATAATTAACCACGTGTGTAACATCGTCGATGTGCAATCCACGTCCGGCCACATCCGTCGCAACTAATACTTTCAGTTTGCCGGTTTTAAAATTATCCAACGTGCGCACTCTTTGGTTCTGTGCAACCTCACCGGATAACATGCCGCATTCGATCCCATTTCTGTAGAGATTGTCTGCGAGCCTTCTAACCTGATCGCGACGATTACTAAACACAATAATCTTCTCTGCTTCGGGTTCGGAAATCAGATTGAATAGCAGATTGTATTTATCCGCAGTAGTAACGAGATATACCACTTGGTCGACAGCGTCCGCTGCCACCTGCAAAGGTTCTATTTCGACCATGATCGGATCGACTGCCCAGCGCTGTGCGAGCTCTATAATCGCAGGTGTAAACGTGGCACTAAATAGCAGGGTCTGACGGCATTCCTTCTTGGGCGTGCGCGAAACCACTGATCGAACCTGCGGGATAAAACCCATGTCGAGCATACGGTCCGCTTCATCTAAGACGAGGACTTCAATTCCACCGAGATGGAGATTGCCATTCTGCACGAAATCCAATAATCGACCAGGCGTCGCCACTACGATATCTACCGGCTTCGCATCCAGAGCACGATTCTGTTTTTGGTAATCTTCACCGCCAACCAGAGTTACCACACTCATGCCGCAATCATGTGTTAATAGCTGCGCATCGCTGGCGATCTGTTGAGCGAGCTCTCTTGTAGGCGCAACTACTAGCGCTCTTGGCTCGGCGATATAACGCTCCTCTTCGATAGGATTCGAAAGAAGATCGTTAATAATAGTAATCAGAAACGCTGCCGTCTTACCGGTACCTGTCTGTGCCTTGCCGGTTACATCATGGCCGGCAAGCGTATGTACCAGAGACTGCGCCTGGATCGGCGTGCAGTACTCGAAACCCATCTTCTTAATCGCATCAGCGAGGGGCTTCTGCAGATCGAATGTACTAAAGGGCAGTTTTACCTGCTCAGGCTTATCTGGCTGCTCTAGCGTTTCTAACTGTTCGGGCTGTGATTCCATAGGGGCGGCAATTCAAGTAAAAAAGGGTTAAAGGCTTTCAATGGAATAGAAGAGGCTAGCCACTGAAGCGCCAGCATCATAGCCCTATGCGCTGGACACTTCAAACTTTGTGCTGGCTAATTTAGCGGGAAATTAGGAGATACTGGCTTGAAAAGCTGCGCTGAAATCGCCACTGCTAACCGCCGCAGGCCCCGCAGCTAGTATCGCGAGGGAGGCGCATCTCACGCCATTGCAGGGTGCTAGCGTCGAGCAAGAGTAGCCGGCCGGTAAGTGGATTGCCTATGCCGGCAAGCACTTTTATGGCCTCCATTGCCTGTACTGCGCCGATTATGCCTACCAGCGGCGCCATCACACCGTTCTCGGAGCAGCTCGTATCTTCGTCATCCCCTGGTGAATATAGGCATTGATAGCAAGGGCTGGTCGGGCTCCTGCTGTCGAAAACAGCCACTTGCCCTTCCATACGAATGGCGGCACCGGAGACAAGGGGCTTACCATGCTCGATGCAAGCAGAATTGATCGCGAAACGAGACTTGAAATTGTCGCAGGCATCGACGACGAGATCGGCCTGACTGACCACTTCACCTAAATTCGCTCCATCCAAGCGCTTCTGCAGTGCCGTGATTTTTAGATCCGGATTGAGACCCAATAAGGCTTGTTGAGCAGATACCACCTTGGGCTCGCCGATCATGGATTGATTGTGAGCGATCTGCCTTTGCAGATTGGTCAGCTCGACCACATCATCATCGGCGATAATAAGATGGCCTACGCCCGCTGCTGCGAGGTACATAGCTGCAGGGCATCCCAAGCCGCCCATGCCGACGATAAGCACGGTCGCATCGATCAGCTTTTGCTGCCCGGCAACATCCATCTCCGGTAGCATTATTTGGCGACTGTATCTGAGTAACTGTTCGTCTTTCATTGCTGTCTGCTTTTGCGTTCTAGAAACACTTATTTAACGTACTGCGCCTTCGTCAATCTATCCAAATTAGCTAGATCTTTTACACATTCAATATTCTTATAGCCAGTATCGAGCAATATTCTTTCAACTGCCTCTTTCTGCTGAAAGCCATGCTCGATCAATAACCATGAACCCTGCTTCAGACAGTGCCGGCTCTGTTCCGCGATGGTGCGAATATCTGCGAGACCATTCTCTTCAGCAACCAGAGCGGCGATAGGCTCGAAAGGCAGACTGCCTTCACTCAAATGCTTATCCCCGGCTTCCACATAAGGAGGATTCGCCGCAATGAGATCGAAGTGATCAGCAGGTAGCTCATCACACCACGATGTTTGAATAAACTCAATATTCGAAAGCTGCAGCAACCTCGCATTTTCCTGGGCAACCCCCAGAGCGGCTTCGCTGCTATCAACAGCGGTGACAGCCCAGTGTTTATTGGCATCCGCCAATGCTAAGGCAATAGCACCGCTACCGGTGCCAAGATCAAGAATTGTGGCGCTAGCGGAATTATCGAGGAGAGTTAACGCTGTTTCCACCAAGAGCTCTGTCTCGGGACGCGGGATAAGAACCGAAGGGTTTACAATCAACTCAAAATCCCAGAACGCCTGCCTACCCAAGATATAAGCGACAGGTTCACCAGTCAGGCGCCTGCAACAATAGTTATCAAACTTCTCGAGTTGCGACTCGGTTAACTTCAGGTCTGGCCAGGTAAATAAATATTCTCTGGGTTTCTCAATAGAGTCTGCAAGAAGTAGGTCGGCATCGAGCTTCCAGCTGTCGCTAACTTGCTGGAGTGTCTTTGCCTGCCCTAGCGCTTGCTTAATCGTTGCCATCTAGAGATTTGTGCCTATTCGTCTTCAGCCAAGCCTGCTAGCAAGTCTGCCTGATACTCATTGATCAGAGGCTGAATCACGGCGCCGAGATCTCCGGACATAATCTCCGCTAAGTTATAGAGAGTTAACTTAATACGGTGATCGGTAACGCGACCCTGGGGGTAATTATAGGTGCGAATTTTTTCCGAGCGATCTCCGCTACCCACTAGCTTGCGCCTATTATCCGACTCTTCCTGATGCTGTGCCTGCTGGGCCTCGTCCATAAGCTTCGCTGACAGCAACGACATCGCCCGCGCCTTGTTCTTGTGCTGTGACCGCTCGTCCTGACATTCGACAACGATACCCGAGGGTATATGCGTTAATCGAATAGCCGAGTCAGTCTTATTAACGTGCTGCCCGCCCGCACCACTGGCGCGAAACGTGTCAACACGCAGATCGCCCTTATTGATCTCGATATCATCTATCTCATCCATTTCAGGCATGATCGCGACGGTGCAGGCAGAGGTGTGAATGCGTCCCTGTGTCTCGGTTTCAGGCACGCGTTGAACGCGATGCGCTCCGGATTCAAACTTAAGCTTCTCGAAGACGTTCTTACCTTCAATACGAGTCACGACTTCTTTGTAACCACCATGCTCGCCATGTCGCTCGCTGATAATCTCCAGCTTCCAGCCTTGCAGCTCTGCATAACGGGAATACATACGCAGCAAATCACCTGAGAATATTGCCGCCTCATCGCCGCCGGTACCCGCACGGATCTCCACGAATACATTAAGTCTGTCTTTGTTATCTTTCGGCAGCAGCAGGGTCTGCAGACTTAACTCTAACTCTTCCAATTCTGCTGTGTTGCTGCGAAATTCCTCATCCGCCATCTCGCGAATATCTGGATCTGCATCCTTCTGCATCTCCTTTGTCTGTTCGAGCTCTTCTTCAACCTGAGCGAAGCGGTCATAGTTCTTCACCAACTCTTCGATCTCCGCGTACTCCTTAGACAAGTCACGAAAGCGATTCTGATTGGAGATGATCTCCGCATCGCTCAGCAATGCCTCCAACTCATCGAAGCGATCCTTTAGGTTATCTAACTTATTCCGTATCGAGTCTTTCATGGCTTACTTCTTTTTGTCCGTTGCTTCACCGGCTGTAGTTTTAGTTTTAGCTTCTGGGCTTAACTCAAAGAGCTCTGCTGTTAATTCCAATAACTCATCGCGACCTTCCGCACTAGCCTTTTTCATCTGCACACTGGGTGAATGAATAAGTTTCTGCGTAAGCGATCGAGCAAGACTGCTGAGAACAGCATCTGCCGACTCACCCTTCTCTAAGCCCTTCAACGCACGCTCTAATTCCCGCTCTCGAATAGCGTCGGCCTTGTCTCGAAATGCACGCAGCGTGCTTACCGCATTCAAAGATCGTAGCGCCTTGCGATAATCTTCCACGCCACGCTCGATAATCGACTCGGCCTGCGCCGCCGCTTCGGCTCGACTCTTCACTCCATCTTCGATTACTTCGCTGATGTCATCGATACTATATAAGTAGGCATCGGCGATCTCAGAGACTTCCGCTTCGATATCCCGCGGCACCGCGAGGTCTACCAATAACATAGGTTTGTGCTTACGCTGTTTCAGCGCACGTTCGACAGCTCCCTTACCTAATAAAGGTAGTTGGCTATTCGTCGATGAGACGACGATATCCGCCTGGATCAACTGCTCGGGTATTTCGGAAAGCAATACGCCGTGCGCATCGAAGCGATTAGCTATCTCCAAGGCATTGTCCAGGGTTCTGTTTGCCACCACTATTTTATTCACGCCCTTGTCCACGAGATGCTTAACTACTAACTCAATAGTGCGACCGGCACCGATAAGCAAGACACTAAGGCTAGGCAAGTCTGAGAAGATGCGCTCCGCCAGTGTCACTGCTGCATAGGCAACGGAAACTGGATTCTCACCGATGGCGGTGTCGGTGCGCACCTGTTTCGCAATCGAGAAAGCCTCTTCAAATGCGCGACTCAAGGACTGCCCGACAACTTCTTGATCTTTCGATACGGCGTATGCCGATTTAATCTGACCTAATATCTGTGGTTCACCCAACACCATCGAGTCCAAGCCACAGGAGACCTTCATCAAGTGTCGAATTACGTCTTCACCGCCGTAGGAGTAACTACACTCTTCTAACTCCCGTACTTCTAAGTCATGAAACTTGGACAGCCATGCCACTACTTCTGCCTGACGATCAAGCAACTGCCGATTCTGGCCAAGCTCATCGCCGTCCGAAGCCTCGGCATCACCCTCAACAAAATCCAAGTAGATCTCTGTTCGATTGCAGGTAGAGACGAGAACTACCTCCTCAATCACTGGCAATGCATGAATCTCGGCAAGGGCCGACTCCACGATCTCCGGAGGGAAAGCCACCTTCTCGCGCATTTCGATATTCGCCGTGTTGTGGTTTATACCTACTAGTACCAATGCCATGGATTAACCGTTAAAGCGGATCGTAGTGAAATCGCGACTATCGCCGCGGATTAGTTTGCCAATATAAAGGGGCCGCTATGGTACTAAATATCGACTCCAGTTCCCATTAGAGACTGATCACTCATTCTGGACAAAAACTAGACTGAAGGCAGGCAGAGTAACTGCTACAATGCAGACCTAAATAAACACAACACCTTTGTGCACCAAAATTGTAAAATATGATAAATATCAAAAAGTTATCCATCATGCTAGCCTGCGCAGCCCTTGCCGGATGTGCCACCTCCGTACCACCAAGCGAGACCGATGGAGCAGCTGCGAGAGCCATGCCCACACTGGTACTGCAAGAACCCACAGCCGAAATCGAGTACGGCAGCTTTACCGAAGACCAACTCTATGAAGCCATTATCAGCGAACTGAGCGCCCAACGCGGCCAAGTCGCCGAAGCTGGCGAGAGCTATTTCGATCTGGCCGTGTCTACCCGCGATATCACCATAATCCAGCGTGCCATCCAGTTCGCCTCGGTCAATAGCGACATCAACGCCCTATTGCAGCTCGGTATGCTCTGGGCGCAACTCGAACCGACAAATCCACAGCCACAACTATTACTCAGCATTCAATTCCTAGAAAGCGGCGCCTTCGAGCAAGCTATCTCCCATATGTCCAGAGTACTGGAGTTGGGTGGCAACATGGATTTCGCAGTGCTGTCCTCCCGTACAAGTCGCCTCGACCCTAAGGTTAGAGCGGTGTTGATCGAAAATCTGCGAGGTTTAAAAGGCGAATTCAGCAATCAGGACTCTATCCATCTAACCCTAGTGCAGCTGTTAGCACAGAATGGGGATTTTCAAGAAGCGCTAACAGAACTGAATTTACTGAAAGAAGATACTGAGCCTACACCGAACACGGTTATGCTTGAGGCGCAGATTTTGCAGAACATGGACCGATCCGAGCGTGCAATGCGTGTCATGCGCAGCGGCATCGCCAAGTTCGATACGGACAAGGCACTGCGCCTAAGTTATGCACGCATGCTTATTCAGAATGAAGAATATGAACAAGCTCAGAAGCAATTTCAGATTCTCGTGGAGCAAGACCCACAGGACTGGGAAACACTCTATTCTGTAGCGCTACTGGATACCCAACTCCAAAACTTCGACCAAGCCATCGCCGCCTACACCAAGTTAATTGGCGTAAACCAAAACGCAGATGACAGTCACTACAACTTGGGCCTCATCTATCAAGAGCAGGGTAATCTAGACAAGTCGATCGAAAACTTTCGGCAGGTGCGCATTGGCACGAATAACTTTCTCGCGGCCCAACAACAGGCGACGCGACTCTCGATTCAAAGCGGACGCCTTGAGGATGCTCATGACTGGCTGAGCCAACTCTCTCGCGGTCAGCCCCGACTAGAAGTCCTCTTTACAACGATCGAGTCCACACTCCTTATTCAGGAAGAACATCCCGATGCGGCGGAGCAGCTTCTCAACACTGCCTTGAACAAATTCCCGAATGAAACGGACCTACTGTTTGCACGCGTCCTCTATTACGACTCGCAAAGCGATAAAGAGGGATCCGAGCGCGATCTAAGGCAAATCATTCTCATGCTGCCCGAAGATTCCCGCGCATTGAATCATCTCGGCTATATGCTCGCCGATCAGACAACACGCCATGAAGAGGCGCTGGAGTTGATCGAACGCGCGATCGCCATTTCTCCAGATGACCCCGCCATCATCGACAGTCTCGGTTGGGCTCTGTATAAGGTTGGCCGCTATGAGGAATCTCTGGTGCAGATGCGCCGCGCCTTCGCCGCCTTCCCTGATGACGAAGTAGCATCCCATCTTGGTGAAGTACTTTGGGCGCTGGAGCGTTTCGACGAGGCTATGCGCGTCTGGCAAGACGCACTCGAGACGGACCCCGAGAGCCCGCTTATTGCCGAGGCAATGGAAAGACTGCAAGTCGCAGAATGAATACCCTACTAGTGCAGGACAATTCACTTAAGGCCATTGCTCGAGTGGTGGCAGGCCCACTTCTCGCCGCAGGACTGCTATCAGCCTGCAGCACTATCGCACCCCCTGCTGAGGAGAACAGCGATTGGGCGCGCCAGCGTGACCAATTACAAAATCTGGATTCCTGGGAACTGCGCGGTCGCGTAAATGTGCGCTACGACAATGAATCCCATACGCCGCGCATCAATTGGCTGCAACAGAACGTCGAGTATCACATAAGCCTATGGGGAACCTTTAACGCCGGCAACACACAGATCGTCGGTCGCCCCGGCTACGTTACTCTAGAAAACGATGGTGAGACACTTACAGCGAATAGCCCAGAAGAACTCATTCTGCAGCAATTGGGCTATGAACTTCCCATCTCACAACTGAACTACTGGATTAAGGGCCTACCCTCTCCCGATTCTGAGCCGCAGCTGCGCTTCAACGAACTCAACCAACTCACCACTATCGAGCAGGCAGATTGGACCATCAACTTGAGTGACATGCGCCAATACGGACCAATCAGCCTCCCGCGACGCGTAGAGTTAACCCGGCCGCGCAACGATATTCGTCTACGCTTTATCGGACTCAACTGGACTGCCGACGAATTGGCCGAAGAATAGATAGTATGACTACTAAGCAATCAAGCCAATTCTTGGCCCCCGCCAAGCTGAACCTGTTCCTGCATATCCTTGGCCGTCGTGAAGATGGCTATCATGAGCTACAGACGGTGTTCCAGCTATTAGATTTTGGCGATCAGATGGCCTTTGAGGCGAATGACAACGGCATACTCAGCCTGCACCTATCCTCAAGCGAGAACGTCGCAACTGACACCCCTTTGGATAACAACCTGGTGACTAACGCCGCGACGCTACTGAGGCTAGAAGCAGGTAATCCGCGGCTTGGAGCCAGCATTAGCCTGTATAAGCGACTACCAAGCGGAGCTGGTCTCGGCGGAGGCAGCTCGAATGCCGCCACCTGCCTGCTCGCCTTAAACCGACTCTGGAAGCTAAATTTGAGCACAGATAAGCTCTGCGAGATCGGCGTCAAATTAGGGGCCGATGTGCCGGTATTCATCCGCGAAAAATCCGCTTGGGCCGAAGGAATCGGTGAGCAGCTCAGCCCTGTAGAATTGGGTGATAGCTGGTATCTGGTGGTATCGCCGAAGTGTTCAGTCTCGACTGCAGAGATTTTTTGTCATGAACATTTGACACGGAACTCCCAAGCAATCAAAATG
Source organism: uncultured Gammaproteobacteria bacterium (assembly GCA_913060495.1). Classification (GTDB taxonomy): domain Bacteria; phylum Pseudomonadota; class Gammaproteobacteria; order Pseudomonadales; family Pseudohongiellaceae; genus UBA9145. Next base: position 62,789 of record CAJXRP010000021.1, read on the forward strand.
GCCGACTTTCTGGCAGGCAGCGCCCGAAATGACTGCGAATCAGTCACTCGAAAACTGTATCCAGAGGTAGATCAGGCATTCAAAACTTTGGCTCAATTCGCCGATTTTAGGATGACTGGAACAGGCTCAAGCCTTTTTGCTAGCTTCGAAAGTGAAGCAGCTGCCAAGAAGGTATTGAATGCACTACCAGACGATCTACCGGGTTTCGTTGCCAAGGGCATCGATTCTCTAGAACAGAAGTACAGCTAGAAGACGATTTATTGGGGTGTCGCCAAGTGGTAAGGCACAAGGTTTTGATCCTTGCATGCGTTGGTTCGAATCCAGCCACCCCAGCCATTTTCTAAGACAGTTACAGAATGAATCACGAGTTTAGTAAGAGCTAGATAAAGTAACTGTCTTTTAAAAAATTATCCATACCAAATAGAACGATTCATCCCGAGCTGCTCATACCAACACTTATAGGAACTCACCGTGCCAAATAATTTGATGGTCTTTACTGGCAATGCCAACCCAGAATTGGCAGACAATATCGCTAAGCATATCGGTATTCCCCTAGGCTATGCGAGCATTAGCAAGTTCAGCGACGGTGAAATTTCTGTAGAGCTCAATGAGAACGTTCGCGGCAAGGATGTATTCCTGATTCAACCTACCTGCGCACCAACCAACGACAGCATCATGGAATTGTTGTTGATGGCCGACGCACTGCACCGCGCATCGGCAAATAGAATTACAGCGGTAATCCCCTACTTCGGTTATGCGAGGCAAGATCGCCGCGTTCGATCGGCGCGTGTTGCCATTAGTGCAAAGGTCGTTGCCGACATGATTGGCACAGTCGGCGTGAATCGCGTATTGACGGTGGATTTACACGCGGAACAGATACAGGGCTTTTTCAATATCCCGGTAGACAACGTCTACGGCTCACCGGTACTGACCGACGATATCGAGCGGCAAAAGTACGAGAATCTATTGGTTGTCTCGCCCGATATCGGCGGCGTAGTTAGAGCACGGGCCGTTGCGAAGCAACTGAACACGGATCTGGCCATTATCGACAAACGCAGACCGTCGGCGAATGTTGCCCAGGTCATGCACATCATCGGTGATGTAGAGGGACGTAGCTGCCTTATCGTCGACGACATGGTCGACACAGCCGGCACGCTCTGCAAGGCCGCAGACGCACTTAAAGAACACGGCGCTGCGAAGGTAATGGCCTATTGTACGCACCCGGTATTATCCGGCCCGGCGATCGAAAACATAGAGAATTCCAGCCTCGACTCACTGGTAGTAACCGATACTATCCCATTGAGCGATGCCGCTAAAAATTGTAAGCGCATACGACAACTGTCCATGGCTAAATTACTAGCCGAATCAATTCGTCGTGTGAGCAATGAAGAATCCATAAGCGCGATGTTCGATAATACTTAGGACTGCGTCCTGAGCTCTATCGAGATTGAGCGGATAACCGATGATCAGAGATACTTTTAGTATCGTCTCCTGATCTTTTTAAATACTGTAATTAGCCGGTCGCAAGCTAGCTACAGCACTTCTTAGGAGAGACTTATGTCTGCTGAAGAATTTGAGTTGAACTGCACAGTTCGTACGGATCTAGGGAAAGGTGCGAGCCGCCGCCTACGCCGTTTGAATGATGACATCCCCGCTGTACTTTATGGTGGCGATGAAGACCCCGTTTCCTTAACGATCGCCCATAAGGACATCAAGAAGGCTACAGAGAATGAAGCTTTTTTCGCACATATCATTACGTTGAACATTGCGAAGAAGAAGCAGAAAGCTGTAATCAAGGCGCTTCAGCGTCACCCTGCTAAAGACATCCTCATGCATGCTGACTTCCAGCGCGTGAGCGATAAGGTAGCGATTACAGTTAACGTACCGATTCACTTCCTCAACGAAGACAAGTGTGCGGGCGTTAAGACTGGCGGCGGAAGCATCATCAAGACATTGAACGAGATCGAGATCGTCTGTCTTCCGAAGGATCTACCAGAATTTATCGAAGTCGATATGTTACTGCTGGAAATCGGCGAAGCTGTCCACCTATCAGACATCGCACTGCCTGAAGGCGTAGCGAGTGTAGCTATTACTGCCGGTAACGATCTAAGTGTTGCAACAGTGCAAGCACCTAGAGCCGAAGTCGAAGTCGAAGCCGATGCTCCAGACGCACCTGCTGCGCCTGAGTCAGAAACTGGCGGCGATGATTCCGAAGAGAAGGAAGACTAGTCCTGTTTTTAGGCTAGCCCTAAAATCTTATGACAGGTAATTCCTTGAAACTTATTGTGGGCCTGGGTAATCCAGGCTCGCAGTATGACTCTAACCGGCACAACGCCGGCGTCATCTTTCTCCACCACCTCGCCAAGAGTTATTCGGGCAGTCTGCGTGGAGAGAGTAAGTTTTTCGGCGAATTCGGCAGTATCAATATTGCTGGCGACGACATCAAACTCCTATTCCCGACTACGTTCATGAATAACAGCGGCAAGTCTGTAGCTGCCGTGTGTAAATTCTTTAAGATTGAGCCGGAGAATATATTGGTCGCTTACGACGAGATCGATTTCGACGTGGGCGTCACACGCTTCAAAATGGGTGGTGGTCACGGCGGTCACAACGGCATCCGCGACATCATTAGCGCACTCGGAAATCAACGAGATTTCTACCGACTGCGCATAGGAGTGGGACATCCGGGGGACAAGTCCATGGTCGCGAACTATGTACTTGGCAATCCTTCCAGATCGGAAGCCGATGTCATCATGTCGAATATAGAAGATGCGATTCGGGTAACTCCGAAGGCGGTTAAAGGCGAATGGGAAGAAGCCATGCGTCTGTTGCACACTTAACAGAATAATATAGAGACAAGTCATGGCAGTAAAATGTGGAATCGTCGGACTACCCAACGTGGGCAAGTCCACACTATTTAACGCGCTAACCAAGGCAGGCATCGCTGCGGAAAATTTTCCGTTCTGCACTATCGAGCCTAACTCCGGCATCGTCTCCATCCCCGACACTAGGCTGAACAAATTAGCTGACATCGTCGATCCGCAGAAAACCATACCGACCACGATGGAATTCACCGACATCGCCGGCTTGGTTGCAGGCGCATCCAAGGGTGAAGGTCTAGGCAATCAATTCCTTGCGAACATCCGCGAATGCGATGCAATCTCACACGTAGTGCGCTGCTTCGAAGACAGCAACGTAACCCACGTATCAGACAAGATAGACCCAGCCTCGGATATTGAGACCATCAACACCGAACTCGCACTATCTGATCTTGAGAGTGTGGATAAAGCTCTCGATAGGGCATCCAAAGTAGCGAGAAGCGGCGACAAAGACGCGCAGCGTCAAGTAGTTGTATTAGAGAAGGTAAAGACACACCTAGATGAGGCGAAGCAAGTTCGCTCACTAGATCTAACTGAAGAAGAACTCGCCGACCTCTACAGCCTACACCTACTAACAGTTAAGCCGGTCATGTACATCGCCAATGTCGATGAAGAAGGATTCGAGAATAATCCTCACCTAGACACAGTGAAAGCTATCGCAGCTGAAGAAGGCGCTGTAGTAGTAGCAATCTGCAATAAGCTAGAAGCTGAGATCGCTGAACTAGAAGATGATGAACGCCTAGAGTTCCTAGACGACCTAGGCATGGAAGAGCCCGGCCTAGACCGCGTAATCCGCGCCGGATACACCCTCTTAGGTCTGCAGACCTATTTCACAGCAGGCGTGAAGGAAGTCAGAGCCTGGACAGTAAAGCAAGGCGCCACGGCCCCGCAGGCCGCTGCAGTCATCCACACCGACTTCGAGAAGGGCTTTATAAGAGCAGAAGTCGTGGCTTATCAGGACTTCGTGGACAATAACGGCGAGAATGGCGCCAAAGACGCCGGCAAATGGCGCCTTGAAGGCAAAGAATATATCGTCCAAGACGGCGACGTCGTCCATTTTAGATTTAACGTCTAACTTGACAAACACCCCCGAAATGCCGAAAATTCGCGGCCTTTCGGAAGCAAGAATTTTGTAGTTACGAAGAACGAACTGGTTTTTCCGTAGCGAGGGTTTCTAGCGTGCGTAAGCTGGAGATTTAATTTAGGATTTCACGCGCAGGTGTATACTTATACATCGAGCATGAAATCCCAGATTAAATTTTCAGCTTACGTGCGCAAGGAAGCCGCAGTAGAAAAATGGCAATGTAGCTCAGCTGGTTAGAGCACAGCATTCATAATGCTGGGGTCGGTGGTTCAAGTCCACCCATTGCTACCATTAAATCAAGCACTTAGAGATTTTTCTCTAGGTGCTTTTTTGTTGGGTAAGCACCTGGTAAGCAAACAGCCAAATTAATTGTTAAGAGCCTGGGGTATATACCCGCTGATTAGCACTAAAGGGTGATTGTGGGATTGTAAGAAAGGTGGCTGACCCAACTTAAAAACACTATTTCCCTGATGCCAGCTTTTAGGTAGAAGCGGACCCTAAGTTACCTCAGATAATCAGGCTTTCTTATGGCAGCTTCCGGCCAGAAGCCGACGCTACAATGATTCTCCTCCTAAGAGTAACTGCAGTGAATCCGTTTTCTTATCCTCGTCCCTTTATAGAAGATATTGCCTTCCTCATGGTTCTAAATTTTCGATTTTCATGAAAGTCCCTATAAAGGTAAGGAAGATGAAAACCATTGAAAAAAACGCCCACATTAAAAAGATCACGACAGCCGATCGGAGTGATACCTGAGTCATAGCTGTGAGTGACAACACTAAATTGATATATATCACCAATGTCCCTATTGTTACCACCACCGGCGTTAGTGACCAAGGAGCATTGATTCGCGTGCGTCTTGAAAGGTAATAAGGGAAGTATAAACCAATGGTTATCAGCAGCATCCATGACATTAAAAACCAGGACAATGCTTCGTCACCTAAGTACGAAATAAGTGCTATTCCAGACAAAGAGACCATTACTTGCATTAACCCGACGTCGATAAAATATCTGGTTATCAAATACTGATATGGAGTTAGAGCGTCGCCGAGAGTTTGCCGAAGAGTCGCGACAATCGCCATAAAGGCAACCGTACCTAAGCAAATTTCAGTGTAGATAGTAAGAAATTCTATATCTGCCTCCTTTAGATTGTATAATTTGGTTTCACCAAAGTAGTTTGTTCAAAAGCCGGTTACGCTACGTCCCTGTTTATCGAAAATTCGAAGAGGTCCCAGTATCTCTTAACGGCGGCTTCCGGCCAGAAGCGGTCATTAAGTTAACCTATGTTACTACTCGTATTGAAGTAATTCAGCCTGTATTAGCGGCGCCATATTATCTAATTCATCCTGCAATCTACTTAGGAAATTTTGTTGTCTTGACCGATGGACTACCGATTCTTTGGCGCTCATTAAGAGTGCTGGGTTCGATCTAAGGGCCAATAGCGCGTCAGGAAGTAAATTATCAGACAATGTTAGAGTGCCAGCGTAGAATTCTATTGGTAGAACATGATAAATCCCGCCATTACGGAATTCACGGATACCGTCGTCCGCGGTAACACGAACCATGTTGCCAAGTCCCGACCTAGTTTCAGCATGAGTAATCAGTTTTCGACGTAGTTCACTATTGCGGATTAGTCTAACATGGCCATTACTCACTATTTCCTGCCATGTTACAGATTCTCCTGTAACACCTCCTCCCGAAGTTGCCCTACTAATAGCAAACCTAAGATCTTCAATATTACTGGGCGAACCCTCGCCTTCCATCCAATTAATGAGCTGGATTGCCGCATCGATTGTTGGAACATTCCTTTCTCTAACGAATTTTGCTCTTTCAGAGGCTTCAATTGTGTCTTCGTAAAGCGATTCCAGATAACTTCGCTCCAAGGCGCGTTCATTACGATTTTCTCGGTAATTATCTACTGCTAGAGCACCAAGAACACCAAGCAATACGACGATGAACTCGCCAGCCCATCGAAGAAACGGAATTTTAGCGTTCTTAAAAAATACCGTCATTTTAGTTCCATATTTTTCCCAGGTGGCAGCTCTCGGCCAGGAGCGGACACCCGGCAATTCAATTAGTTTGCCTTGCAGACAACATCTGTATCTGACCTAAACTTGTCTACTCGAAAGAATCCAGCCTAAACAACAACTGTCCCGCGTCCATCAATTTAAACACCAAGTTTCGAACCGCCACTTCACCATCTACTACCAGTTCAGGTAGAACAAGCTCTCCTTCAGCTGAACTGAAGGATGCCAAATTTTCCATACTTTCTGTAAGTTCCTGAGCGCTAGCTGCATCTGCCTGTATTACGATATCTGGCGTGCTGGAAAAAATTGTAAACTCTAGAAAGTACAGGCTCTCACCATCGACTTCTATGTTCGTTTCCAGCTTGCCACGACAAGTATTAAACAAATTTGCTATCGGGGCATTCGGCTGGATATCTATTGGAGCATAAGAATTAATCTGAATCACATCCTCATCGGTCCCAAAATCTCCGGTGACTTCGACATATCCAATGCCCGCAGGTGAGATTACAGGATGAAGGCTTAGACGATATCGGAGGTCTTGATCATTGCTAACTTCATCCATTGATATGCGAGTGAAGCAACCTTCTCCATCACCCTCAAAAAGCAATGTGGTATCAGCGGATGATTGCGGATTCAGTGGTAGGATGTCGATAATTCCATCCCCATTCACATCGGTAAATTGCGTTAAATAGGATCCTTGATAACTTGGATCACGAACTGCATTGCTGAGTCGAGCGACTGTTTCATCTTTAAACTCTCGACCTCCATAATTAATGTATAATTGCATACCTACACCTACGAAAGTGCCCTGATCAACCGGCGTCAGCAATAAATCTAAGCGATTGTCGCCATTAATATCTACCGCTTTAATTTTAACAACCGCAATATTTTCTTCCCCTACCCCCCAAACATCTACTTCGTCGAGATAGGTCACATCGATATCGGAAAAGAAACCTGCGCCATCATTCCAATGAATTCTTGTACGTCCGTCAATTTCCCGCCCGATAATCAGATCTGCAAATCCGTTACCGCTAAGGTCAGCAAGCGCCGCACTAAAACTTTGCTTCAAGATTTCCTGATCAGTACTGTTAAGACTTTCTGGCAGCCGCTGCCTATCCATTGTGAAATTTGCGTCACCATCATTGATCAAAAAATATGAAAGTTTATCTGCTTCAGAATTAGTATTTAGGGAAATGACATCTACATCACCATCACCATCGATATCTCCGGAAGCTCCTCCATGAGTAAAAGCTGCAATGTCGGGCAATCGCTCTGAAACATCAGTGAAACCAAGCCCTGTTCCTAATAGCAGCTGATCATTGAATCCCGGAAAGGGAGGGCCATCATAGCCATTGTCAGTTATATAAATATCAAGAATGCCGTCATTATTGTAGTCCTCAACCAATATATTACTGGCATTCTCTGAGCCAGCTACATCCCCGTCAGCTGGCGAGAATGTATTATCGCCATTATTAAACAAAATTAGTCCAGGTTGAGGGCCTCTAGACCCTTCATGATCGCCAGGGAAAGTGCCTCCGGTGATAACTAGGTCTGTAGCCCCATCACCATTGAGATCAGTTGTGAATGTATTAAAACTATCCTGAGTTGGTAAGGCGGGGAATCTTTGCCAGGTATATTGGACTTCGAGAGGGGTGTAGATAAACTTGCTGTCAGCACTTACTGGCTCTATTAGTGCTGCTTGAAGTAACAAAATACACAAAGAGGCGAAAACCATGTTTAGTGATTTTGTGGCCGAATTTTTGCATTTATAGTTTTTGTTAGTAATGCAACAGTTAGATTCCATGCTCTTGCTCCCTAGGGTGTACCAAAGATGAGTAAAGCGAAGGTTACAACCTGAATTGGAAGCCAGCTCAGTATGGCATATGCAAACACGCCTCTTAATAAATTCCAGTGCGCCAATTCAGCAGATGGGAGATGTAATCCCCCAAGTCCTTTTGAAGGACTAGTCTAGCGAAGCTAAGAGGAAAATGCTCTATTTCGGTAATGTCCGCTTTGGGTCGACAGCGGTCATAAGCCCATGCTCTCATTCCATGGGGGCACATCTAAACCGAAAGGTCTGCTTCACTCTAAAAGCCGCCATTAGCGATTTTGACTGATTTCTTCAAAACTGTCCAAATGACTGCTTCTAGACCAAAGCGGCCATAATATTGGAACTTGGGGTATATAGGCCGTAATGACCGCTGTCGACCCAAAGCAGACACTGTGAGCGCCGTATTTCTCACGACTTTATATCCACTCTCTTAGTTTGGTTTCTACACCTATCTTCATCAAGTTGATTAAAAATCGGCTAATTCCTAAGGGGAAATATAAATATCTAGGGATTTTTCCGCATTACCTGTCCTAGCCCTACCTAAAGGGGTGATGGTTATTTGAGACGGGTTGAAAGGCTGCATTTGGTCTTAAACCAATTGCAATGCCACAGTAGGGTGCAATTAGTGTTGGACAGTCCGCTTTCAGAGTATAGCAAACGCTATTAGTATTAATTGCTAGGGGAGAGCCATACGGCATATTTAATGATTTCAGGTGGAAACCGGTGACGTTTGTAAAGTTTTGGTTGAGTCATGAGCTAAATACTGGCAAATTGGGGGTCAACTTGTCAGCCTCATAGGAGGCGACGGTACGCTCCCCCCCCCATACTGTCTCTTATACACATCTCCCAGCCCAC
>CAJXRP010000022.1 GCA_913060495.1 uncultured Gammaproteobacteria bacterium
GGTAGCGGGGGCAGGATTTGAACCTACGACCTTCGGGTTATGAGCCCGACGAGCTGCCAGACTGCTCCACCCCGCAACAAATCTTATACCTGGCTTTAGTTAGAATGATAAATCACTCTTCCAACAAACCCTTGTTTTTAAAAGATATTTTACTGAGGCAACAAAGCCACAGGCCTATTTCACAAGGGGAGCGAATTATAAGGACTAGTTGGGGCTAAGGTCAAGGTTTTACGCGGCTTTCGCGGGAATTAGGCAATTCCCGCGATTGAGGGCCAAAATCGGCTTGAGGGCCCGATTTTGAAGGTTTGGTGCCGAAGGCCGGACTTGAACCGGCACGACCAGAGGTCACTACCCCCTCAAGGTAGCGTGTCTACCAATTTCACCACTTCGGCTAATTCTATCAATGATCCTAGTTATCGCTGCCAGGTAGGTTAGGAACATCATCTCCATCGGAGGGTGTCGCCGGTGCCGAATCCAGCTGAGGCACGTCTGAAACTATCGGAGCAGGCAAGTCCTGCAACAAGGCATCGTTCGCCAATGGCGAATTCACTGCCCCACCGAGGGCTGACTGATTCTTCGCAATAACGGCCAAGGACAGGCTAGTTATGAAAAATACTGTAGCACCAACGGTTGTGGCTCGTACCAGAAAATTGCCAGAGCCAGAAGCGCCAAACACCGTCTGTGAAGCGCCTGCGCCGAAAGAGGCACCTGCGTCAGCACCCTTGCCTTGTTGCAAGAGAACCAGGCCTACTATCCCGATGGCTGCTATTACATGAACTACAACTACTATGGTTTCCATGATTCTTAATCCGCGCTTTTACAAATGGATACAAATTCTTCAGCCTTCAGTGAGGCCCCACCTACCAGACCACCATCAATGTCGGCCTGACTAAACAACTCTGTTGCATTGGCTGCCTTAACACTGCCGCCATATATAATTCTTATACCTTGCGCGACAGTCGCATTCGACTTCGCCATGTGTTCCCGCAGCACCCGATGAATTTCCTGTGCCTGCTCTTTACTAGCCGTCTTTCCTGTGCCGATTGCCCAAATAGGCTCATAGGCTAGAACCGCGGATTGTAGTGCCTCTATTCCCGCCGCCTCTATAACTGCATCTAGCTGTGCCAGCACAACGTCGGCGCTAGCTCCTTGCTCTCGCTGCGCCAATGACTCACCCACACACAATATGGGAATCAATCCGCTTGCTTGGGCCGCCTTAAATTTGGCAGCAACTGCTTGATCTGTTTCTGCAAAAAGTTCACGCCGCTCAGAGTGACCTACTATAACGTAGTTAACTCCATATTCAGCCAGCATGGGCGCTGAAACCTCACCGGTGAAAGCACCTTCAGGCTCTGCAAATAGGTTCTGTGCAGCCAGTTTCAGGTGATTAGCACCTTTACTAGCGCATAGTTCAGCGGCAAGGCCTATGTGTAGCAGCGTCGGTCCAATCGCTATCTCGACCTGCGCCAAGCCTGCACTACCGGCGGCTACACCCTCTATCAGCTGCCGTACCTGAGTACGGGAACCATGCATCTTCCAATTTCCAACAACCAATTTCTGACGCATGCTTACAAATCCAGAAAAGCGAACAATTGAACATTCTAGAACTGCCCGCCAAAACGGGCGCCAATACTAACTAAGATACAGGGGTCTTGCAACACGGCAACGCTGTCTCAGGCTGCGGCTCCAACTTCTTTTTCAACAACTTCCGCCAACTCTTCAGCCAGCGTCCGGACTTCTGCCGCATCCTCTCCCTCTACCATTACCCTTACAACGGGCTCTGTACCAGAAGGTCGTAGTAGGACTCGCCCCTTAGAACCTAACTTTGACTCCACATCGGCGACTGCCTTTTGCACCCTATCGCTGCCTGCTAGATCTGCGGAGTCCGCGATTCTCACATTCACCATGGATTGAGGATACTTGTTCAACTTACTGATTAATTCGGCCAATGAACTCTGGCTGCTTGAAATTGCAGACAGGGCTTGTAAGGCTGAAACTATGCCATCGCCCGTCGTCGTCTTATCCAAACAAATAATATGTCCTGATGATTCACCGCCAAGGCTCCAACCACGCTTTAATAGCTCTCGCATCACGTAGCGATCTCCAACTGCGCTTCTGGCAAAGGGTATATCGAGGGAATCCAGAGCCTGCTCAAGACCTAAATTACTCATCAACGTACCAACAACTCCACCAAAATCAATATTCTGACGGCGCCTGTCGCGCGCGATGACATACAGTATCTCATCGCCATCGACGATATTGCCGAGGTGATCAACCATAGCCACGCGATCACCATCACCATCGAATGCAATACCGATATCTGCTTCTTCTTTAAGCACAGTTTCGGCTAGCAACTCCGGGGACGTGGAACCTCTGTTCTCATTAATGTTCAATCCGTCTGGACTGACACCTATCGCTGTAACCGTGGCACCGAGCTCTTCGAAAACACTAGGCGCAATGTGATAGGTAGAGCCATGCGCACAATCGAGCACGATCTTCAGCCCAGTGAATTTCATGTCTGTATTAATTCGGCTCTTACAGAATTCGATATACCTGCCCGCAGCATCGGTGACGCGGGAGGCTTTGCCTAGGGACTGCGGAGGAACAGTTGAGATGGTTTTCGACAGCTGTTCTTCTATCGCAAATTCAACATCATCGGCCAACTTACTACCATCGCCCGCAAAAAATTTGATCCCGTTGTCCTGAAAAGAATTATGCGAGGCGCTTATGACAATGCCCGCCTGGGCACGCAAGGTCCGCGTCAAGTAGGCAATCGCGGGAGTGGGCATGGGACCAAGTAGGTTGATATCGACGCCTGCCGCAGTCACTCCTGCCTCCAGCGCCGCTTCGAACATGTAGCCGGAGATGCGTGTGTCTTTCCCGATAAGAATCTTGTTTCGCGCCCCGCCCTTCTTTGCAAATACGGTTCCTGCAGCCCAGCCGAGCTTGAGCATGAAATCGGGAGTTATCGGTGAAGTTCCTACAGCACCGCGAATGCCGTCGGTACCAAAATATTGTTTTTCTCTTTTTGTCATATCGATCTTACTCGGCGCTTGAATAGGCTGAGTTTACTCTAATTGCATCCATGGTGGCAGCAACATCGTGAGTGCGTATAACCTTTGCGCCAGAGATCAACGCGAAGGTCGTTGCCGCGATGGAGCCTGCCAAACGTTTATCGACAGCGCGCCCAGTTACTGCGCCAATCATGGATTTACGCGAGACACCGACAAGCATTGGAAGCTCTAGCCCTGAAAAATGGGTAAGTTTTTTTAGCAGAAGATAGTTATGCTCAACCGTCTTGCCAAAACCGAAACCCGGATCGATAAGCAATCGGCTGCGTGGTATGCCCTGAGCTGAACAGCTCTCTACTCGCCCCCTGAGAAACTCGAATACCTCCTCCACTACACTTTCATAACTAGCTTGGGACAAATTGTTCTGCATCGTGCTTGGCTTCCCCTGCATGTGCATTAAGCAGACCGCCGCCTTGCTCGCGCTTACCGCCTCTATTGCGCCGGGAGTCGAGAGAGCGCGCACATCATTGATGAGCTCAGCACCACTACTAATCGCCTCGCGCATCACAGTTGCCGAGCTCGTATCGGCCGAGATGCAAACATCCAACCTTGCGCGAATCGCCTCAATGATGGGAATTACCCTATCCAGCTCTTCCTGTTCCGACACCAAAGCGGCGCCTGGCCGCGTTGACTCCCCACCCACATCAATGAATACAGCACCCTCGCCAACCATAGCCTCGGCGCGGGAAAGAGCCTTATCGATATCGAGCTGGAAGGAGTCAGTGCCTAGCTTCTGTAATTCGGCACCATCTGAGAAGGAGTCAGGTGTAGCGTTTATAATACCCATGCAGACAGGAGAAGACAGATCAATCTGTCGTTCTCCTGCTGTAAGGTTTTCAATCAAGACGGGAGTAGCAGTCGAGACTAGTGTTCGCTAGCCGGACCACCGATCGTGCCGGAATTATCAACATCTTCCTCTTTAACTTCAGCCGCGCTTGAACCACCGCTGTCTGAATTACTGGAATCGGTATCTGACCAATCCGCTGGAGGTCTTGGCTTTTCGCCTTTCATGATGTCATCGATTTGATCAGCATCGATAGTCTCATACTCCATCAAGGCGTCTTTCATCAATTCCAATTGCTCTCTATGATCTTCTAGTATTTTTTCTGCCCGGCCATAACATTCATCGACGATCTTACGTACTTCCACATCGATCGCTATTGCCGTATTGCCAGAAAAAGACTGCGATTGTGAAGCGGCCGAACGACCTAGGAAAACCTCACCCTCATCTTCGGAGTAAAGCAGCGGACCCAACTCTTCCGACAAGCCCCACTTAGTGACCATATTCCGCGCCATCTCTGTCGCTCGCTGAATATCATTGGAAGCTCCAGTAGTTACACCGTCCTTTCCCAATGTTATTTCTTCTGCGATTCGTCCGCCGTAAAGACTGCAGATCTGACTCAAGATAGTCCGCCGACTTATACTGTAACGATCTTCCTCGGGTAGAAACATTGTAACGCCCAATGCGCGACCGCGAGGAATAATGCTGACCTTGTAGACAGGATCATGATCCGGCACCAATCGCCCAACGATCGCATGACCCGACTCATGATAAGCCGTATTCATTCTTTCTTTATCTGACATCACCATCGATTTGCGTTCTGCGCCCATCATGATTTTGTCTTTCGCTTTCTCGAACTCTTCCATAGTAACGAGACGCTTAGCCGCTCTGGCGGAAAAAAGCGCCGCCTCATTCACCAAGTTGGCGAGATCAGCTCCGGAGAATCCCGGTGTGCCGCGCGCGATAACGCCGGCCTTAACATTGTCATCAATAGGGACTTTACGCATATGTACTTTGAGGATTTGCTCGCGACCGCGAATATCTGGCAACCCAACTACCACCTGCCGATCGAATCTACCTGGGCGCAAAAGTGCCGGGTCCAATACATCAGGCCTGTTTGTTGCGGCAACAACGATCACGCCGTCGTTAACTTCAAAGCCATCCATCTCAACCAACAGTTGATTCAGTGTCTGCTCGCGTTCGTCGTGCCCGCCGCCTAAACCAGCGCCACGATGACGACCAACAGCATCGATCTCGTCGATGAAAATAATACAAGGTGCCTGCTTCTTCGCTTGCTCGAACATATCGCGCACACGAGACGCACCTACGCCCACAAACATCTCAACAAAATCAGAACCTGAAATGGAGAAGAAAGGCACTTTGGCTTCACCGGCAATAGCTTTAGCCAACAAAGTTTTACCCGTGCCCGGCTGACCGACCATCAGAATGCCGCGAGGAATTTTACCGCCTAGCCGTTGGAACTTATCTGGCTCGCGCAAGAACTCAACCAGCTCCTGAACATCTTCTTTCGCCTCATCGACTCCGGCCACATCTGCAAACGTTACTTTAATCTGATCTTCGCCCAAGAGCTTCGCTTTGCTCTTACCGAAGGACATCGGGCCACCCTTACCTCCAGCACCGCCACCTTGCATCTGCCTCATGAAGAAGAGGAAAAGCGCGACAATAATTAAAATCGGGAATATGGAGAGCAGTAAATCTGTCCAAATGCTACGTTGCTCCGGCTCGTTAGCCGTTACCTCGACATCATTCTCAAACAAGTCATTCAACAGCTGATCGTCACCAATTAGCGGCATGACCGAACGAAACTGCGTGCTATCGCTGCGCACGCCCGTAATATTTATACCTGCGAGCTCGACCCGTTGTACTCGACCCGAGCGAACTTCCCGGATAAATTCGGAGTAATTGATGCTGTCTTCTCGAGGTTCCTGATTAATGTTCTGGAATACCGTGAGCAGGACTCCGGCAATAATCATCCAAAGAATCAGGTTTTTTGCCATATCATTCAAGGGTTTATCCCCCAGTGGTTATAGAATTTTGTTAGTAGAGCGCCAGTAGGCGGTCGGCGAAGAGAGCTCATATAAGGGCCCAATTCTAATGAACATAGAGATTATTGCACGTGAATTCAGTCTAAGCCCCGAAAACCGGTGGCCAATAGATAGATTTCACTCGATCTAGCCCTGGAGGCCTTAGGCTTCCTGACCTTCACACTACTAAAGCTACGCTTAAGCTGCTTTTGTAGATCTTCGCAACCTTCACCATGGAAAACTTTAGCTAAAAAACCCCCTTCAGGCTTTAAAACAGTTGTGGCGAGGTCTAGAGCCAGTTCAGCTAGATACATCACCCGAGGGAGATCAATGTCTTTCATACCACTCATATTGGGTGCCATGTCCGATATTACAAGGTCTGCCTGCTGGTCTTTGAGCAACTCTAGTAAACGCTCCAAGACTGCGTCCTCAGTAAAATCACCTTGTAGGAATTCGACTCCCGGCAGAGAGTCGATAGGCAGGATATCACTGGCTATCACTTGCCCCTTCTCGCCTACGAGGTTCGCGGCCACCTGAGACCAACCGCCGGGTGCTGCGCCGAGATCAACAACGGTCATCCCTCTTTTGATCAGCTTGTCTTGCTCCTGAATCTCAAGTAGCTTGAAGCTAGCCCTCGAACGGTAGCCCTCTTCCTTCGCGCGACGCACATAGACATCGTCGAAATGCTCTTTTAGCCACTGCTTGCTGGTCTTTGATCGCCCCATTAACCTGAACCCACTAAATCCCTATCATTAGCTTTCATTGCTATTTCTGCGTTTATTAATCACTTGAGTTCCGCTAGAATCCGCTTCCCTACTAGAAAGACGCCGCGAACCCAACTCGGGTCTCACATGGAACTATCATGACATTAAGTAACACGGCCAAGAAACAGTATCGAGCCATCGGTCACAATTTGAACCCAATCATTACGATTGCGCAAAAAGGCTTGAGCGAAAACATTCGATTGGAACTTGAACGCGCCCTTACCGATCATGAGCTCATCAAGATTAAGCTCGTAGCGGCCGACCGCGACTCCAAGAAAGAACTTGTAGCTACTATCTGTCAGGAATTTAAATCTGAGTGCGTACAAAGCATCGGACACACGGCGTTATTGTACAGAAAAGCCAAGAAGCATGATGGACGGTTGTCCAACATTAAGCGAAAGTCCGTCTAGCACCAAAAACTTATATATGCTGAACCTTATCGATCTCGTATTCGATATCACCGGCGGGCGCATTCACAACAATCTCATCACCCTCATGTTTACCCATGATCGCTCGAGCAATTGGCGAGCTTACTGATATCTTTCCCTTCGGCACATCAGCCTCGTCTTCACCAACAATCTGATAGATCACGGTGGCATCGGTTTCGATGTTTATAAGCGTCACCGTCGTGCCAAAGATTACTCGGCCGGTTGCATCTATCTTGGTGACATCAATCACCTGCGCCTCAGCCAATTTACCTTCAATTTCTCCAATACGCCCCTCGCAGAAACTCTGCTGCTCTCGCGCCGCATGATACTCAGCGTTTTCCTTAAGATCGCCATGCTCTCTCGCCTCAGCGATGGCCTTGATGATCTTCGGGCGTGTTTCTGATTTCAGCTCGCTCAGTTCCTCGCGTAATCGCTCAGAACCTTCGACTGTCATTGGTACTCTGGACATAATTTTTCCGTTTTTATTTCACTGCGTTATAAGCTATTAGAGCTAATAAAATAGAACTAACGAGAATAGATAGCACGGCAGTATGAAAACTGCCGTGCCACAACTTTGGGGCCAATCTAATTCAGAGCAGCGTGAAGGTCTTGAATTGTGTATACCGACATATTGCCACTGAAGGATAGTGCTTCGCAAACCGCGAGTGCGCCAGCTACCGTTGTCGTACAGAACACTCTGTGTCTTAGGGCAGTGCGCCTAATGATGGAAGAGTCCAATATCGCCTGCTTGCCTTCAGTGGTATTGACGATCAATTGTATCTCGTCATTTTTTAACATATCGACTATATGCGGTCTACCTTCGGCAACTTTATTGACACCCATCACTTCGAGTCCAGCTTCTTCAATAACAGCCGCCGTGCCATGTGTGGCGGCTATCGAATAACCCAACTCCAGCAACTTCTTCGCCACCTCCGCAATATACGGCTTGTCTGCATCGCGTACACTCAAGAAGGCATTACCTTTTTTCTCAAAGAATTCACCAGCACCCATTTGCGCCTTAGCGTAGGCTTCTGCGAATGTTTTACCAACACCCATCACCTCACCCGTGGACTTCATCTCTGGTCCGAGTATCGGGTCGACACCAGGAAACTTATTGAACGGGAATATCGCCTCTTTTACAGCAAAAGTCTTCGGGATTATTTCTTTTGTAAAGCCCTGCTCCTTCAACGTTTGACCGACCATGCACCGCGCGGCAACTTTGGCTAAGGAGAGACCGATACATTTTGAAACGAACGGTACTGTACGTGAGGCCCGAGGATTTACTTCGATAATATAAATCTCGCCATCCTGATAGGCGAGCTGGGTATTCATCAAGCCTACAACCCCCAACTCTAATGCAAGTGCACTAACCTGTTCGCGAATCTTGTTCTGTACATCCATAGGCAGATTATAGGGAGGCAAAGAGCAAGCCGAGTCACCAGAGTGAATGCCTGCCTGCTCGATATGTTGCATGATTGCACCTACGACTACTTGCTCGCCGTCGCAAACCAGATCGACATCTATCTCAATCGCCGCACTCAAAAAATAGTCCAGCAAGACAGGGCTATCGTTAGACACCTTAACCGCATCATGCATGTAACGATCGAGTTCTTCTTCGTTGTAGACGATTTCCATGGCACGTCCGCCCAGCACATAGGAAGGTCGCACCACTAATGGATAGCCGATTTTATTTGCTGCCTCGATGCTTTCTTCAACGCTGCGCACAGTGCTATTAGGTGGCTGCTTCAGGCCTACCTTCTCGATCAACTGCTGGAATCTTTCTCTGTCCTCGGCGCGGTCGATAGCATCGGGGCTTGTACCGATGACCGGCACTCCAGCATCTTCCAAGCGCTTCACAAGGTTCAGCGGTGTCTGTCCACCGAACTGAACGATCACACCCTTAGGCTTCTCCAACTGAACCACTTCGATTACATCTTCAAAAGTCAGTGGCTCGAAGAACAGTCGATCTGAAATGTTGTAGTCAGTAGATACGGTTTCAGGATTGCAGTTGACCATAATGGTCTCGTAGCCGTCTTCGCGCATAGCTAACGCAGCATGCACGCAGCAATAGTCGAATTCGATTCCCTGACCAATACGATTCGGCCCGCCGCCTAGCACCATAATCTTATCTCTGTCGGAAGGCTCGGCCTCACATTCTTCTTCGTAGGTTGAATACATATAGGCTGTCGAAGAAACAAATTCTGCTGCACAGGTGTCTACCCGCTTGTACACGGGGCGAACTCCCAAATCATGTCGTCTCGATTGCACTGCCAGCTCGGGAATTTCCAACACCTGGCTCATGCGCTTATCTGAGAAACCTTTTCTCTTCAGCTTACGCATAAGGTCATAATCGATTTCTTCGAGAGACATCTCTGCGAGCTTTCTCTCATCATTGATTAGGTCTTCAATCTGCACGAGGAACCAGCGATCAACCCCCGTCAGGTCGTGAACTGTATCGAGAGGCCAACCTGCCCGGAAGGCATCTGCGATGTACCAGATACGCTCCGCACCCGGTTCGGTGAGCTCTCTAGTTAGGATCGCTTTGGCATCACTTAACTTAAGATTGAGCACTGGATCAAAACCACACATCCCGACCTCAAGCCCGCGCAGTGCCTTGTGCAGAGACTCTTGGAAGGTTCGCCCGATAGCCATAACTTCACCAACTGACTTCATCTGAGTTGTCAGTCGATCATTCGCTTCTGGGAATTTTTCGAAGGTAAAGCGAGGAATCTTGGTCACAACATAGTCGATTGACGGCTCGAAAGATGCTGGTGTTGCTCCGCCGGTAATTTCGTTACGCAGCTCATCAAGCGTAAAGCCAATGGCAAGCTTCGCAGCGACTCTAGCAATGGGAAAACCAGTAGCCTTAGAAGCGAGTGCTGAAGAACGTGACACTCTAGGGTTCATTTCGATAATAACTAGACGACCATCCGCAGGATTAATACCAAACTGAACATTAGAGCCGCCTGTCTCTACACCGATCTCTCGCAAAACGGCGAGAGAGGCATTTCGAAGGATTTGATATTCCTTGTCGGTCAGCGTCTGCGCAGGGGCGACAGTAATCGAATCCCCCGTGTGCACACCCATCGCATCGAAATTCTCGATGGAACAAACAATGATGCAATTATCATTAGTATCACGCACCACCTCTAGCTCGTATTCTTTCCAGCCGATTAGCGACTCATCAATGAGTAGTTCATTGGTAGGCGAAAGCTCCATGCCGCGCTGGCAGATTTCATCGAACTCTTCTTTGTTATAGGCGATTCCACCGCCAGTTCCACCCATGGTGAAAGACGGTCGGATGATGCAGGGGAAGCCCACTTTCTCGAGTGCCTCATGCGCCTGCTCCATGTTGCAGGCAATACCGTGCTGAGGCGTTTCCAATCCAATCTTCTGCATGGCTTGGTCGAAAAGCTCCCGGTCTTCAGCCTTGTCGATTGCTTCGCAGTTCGCGCCAATAAGCTCGACATTGTACTTGTCCAAAATGCCGTGTCGGTTTAGATCCAATGCACAGTTAAGTGCAGTCTGCCCACCCATGGTAGGGAGGATAGCGTCGGGCTTCTCCTTCTCGATTATCTTCTCGACCATGCGCCAATTTATGGGCTCAATGTAGGTAGCATCAGCCATTACGGGATCGGTCATGATAGTGGCAGGATTCGAGTTAACTAGAATGACTCGCAGGCCTTCTTCCTTAAGTGCCTGGCAAGCCTGCGCACCTGAGTAGTCGAATTCACATGCTTGCCCGATTACGATGGGGCCGGCACCTAGGATTAATACACTCTTTATTTCAGTTCTTCGTGGCATAGTCGCGTTGTCTGTACCTTGTAGTTAGTCCTGCTTTGCAGTCACTGGTTAAAACGTTTTGTCGAAATGGTGAAACTGTTAGTTGCTAGCTTTGATTGGCCATCAACTCGATAAAATGATCGAACAACGGCGCCACATCGTGTGGGCCTGGGCTTGCTTCCGGATGCCCCTGGAAGCCAAATGCTGGCTTATCTGTGCGCTCTATCCCCTGCAAGGAGCCATCAAATAGAGACTTATGTGTGGCAACCAAATTGTCGGGAAGCGTTTTCTCGTCGACAGCGAAGCCGTGGTTTTGGCTGGTAATCATTACCGTGCCATCTTTCAGGTCTTGCACCGGATGGTTCGCGCCATGATGACCCAAAGTCATCTTCACCGTGCTGGCACCACAGGCTAGCGCCAGCAACTGGCAGCCTAGGCAGATGCCGAATAGTGGGATGCCCTGCTCTAGAATCTCCGCTATCGCCGCGATGGCATAATCACATGGCTCGGGGTCTCCCGGACCGTTCGAGAGGAAAATACCATGGGGCTTCATAGCCAGCACTTCGCTCGCTGGTGTCTGTGCAGGCACAACGACCACTTCGCAATCGCGATCGACCAACATACGGAGAATATTGTTCTTAACGCCGAAGTCGTAGGCAACGATCTTGAAACGATTGTCGGAGTCTACTTTGTATCCAGACTCGAGCTCCCAAACGCCACCCTTCCAATCGAAGCTTTCTTTAACGCTGACCTCTTTAGCGAGATCCATACCTTTTAATCCTGGGAATTCATTAGCGAGCTTCGACGCCTCTGCCTCACCGCCTGCTTCAAGTGCTGCCCCAGAAAGGATGCAGCCATTCAGCGCACCTTTGTCGCGAAGTAAACGGGTGAGCCGGCGCGTATCGATCTCGGCGATAGCAACAACGTTTCTCTCTTTTAGAAATTCATCGAGGGACTGTTCATTACGCCAGTTGCTTGCCAGCAAAGGCAGGTCACGAATAACAAGACCAGAAGCCCAAACCTGACTGGACTCATTGTCTTCTGCATTGGTACCAGTATTGCCGATGTGGGGATAGGTGAGAGTGACGATCTGTTTCGCATATGAAGGGTCAGTGAGAATTTCCTGATAACCCGTCATAGAAGTATTAAAAACCACTTCGCCACTGGAGCTTCCCTCTGCCCCAATTGCAACACCATGAAATACGCTACCGTCTTCTAATGCAAGTACCGCTAACCCAGCCACTTTTTCTCCTAAATACTCTTCAACGTTGTATTAATTTCGGGCGAAAAAAAGCGGAATGAAGAATCTCCTCACTCCGCTTTTTAATCAATTTGTTCTGTTTTCAGCATTGTCATACTGAGCGAGTATTCTATAGATACATGCCCCATCTTGTCTACGGCGAACTGGCGAAAAAGTTAGTTAGAAGTAAAAAATATGCATCCGATCTTCATGCCAAACAGTTACAACTTAATTAGCCCTAATCTCTGTGAGCCTATTGAATTGGCGTCGCCTTCCTTAGCGACAAAGCGGGCTGCTTTTACAGCTTCAGTTACAGCTCCAACACATCCTGCATCGAATACAGGCCACTCTCTTTCTCAGCTATCCACTTCGCAGCGCGGACGGCACCGCTAGCGAAAGTCATACGACTGCTGGCCTTGTGTGTTATCTCAACCCGCTCACCCAGCCCCGCAAAAGTCACCGTGTGATCACCTACAATGTCACCGGCTCTTATTGTAGTGAAGCCGATAGTGCTGCGATCTCTTTCCTCGCTGATGCCTTCTCTGCCGTAAACTGCACACTCTTCAAGATCTCTATCGAGTGTGTCAGCAATAACCGCTCCCATCTTCAGAGCCGTCCCAGAAGGCGCATCCTTCTTGTAGCGGTGGTGAGCCTCGGTAATCTCTATATCAACCTCATCACCAAGCACTCGTGCTGCTTGCTCCAATAATTTAAGACAGAGATTGACCCCTACGCTCATGTTAGGAGCAACCAGAATAGGGATATTTTCCGCGGCTGTTTCGATGGCTTGCTGCTGCTCGCCAGATAGGCCAGTTGTTCCGATTACCATAGCCTTGTTGTTCGCCTGGCAGTAGGCAAGGTGACTCATGGTCGCCTCGGGTGAGGTGAAATCGATGAGCACGTCGAAGTCCGATTGTCCCGCACCTAACTCAGCCACTGTTTCTACGCCAATCGCAGCACCGACTGCTAATAAGCCAATATCCACACCCAGCGCAGGATCGTCAGCAAGCACCGTGGCCACTGAGACACACATTGCATTGCTGTTCTGGCTGACTGCCTCAACAAGGGTTTGACCCATACGGCCGGCAGCACCAACGATAGCGACTTTTATCATAGTTCAGTCCAGATATTTTGAATGGAGTGCAGTATACAGTGGCTCCCGCACAAGCTAAACCTCGATAAGTCACTGGACCGCCGCCCCTCCTCGGTCCAGTTCAAAGCCGACCACAGAGCAAAACACTTGAGGAAGAGTGCCAACTTAGGCACACTCTCTGCGCACAGCAACCCCTGCCGGTGAAAACGAATACGCCAGCTGGACCGGCCAAGTCATTGGCCTACGACCCTGCTGAAGCGACAAAGATTCGCGGCAAATCAGGCCAAAATTAAAATTACTCAATTCAGCGAAAAATAATGAGCGAAATTCCGGTCTTAAAGGGGAATACGAAGAAACAGCGCTACGAGTCCCTTGTGGCGGCGCTGTATCAGGACGTATTTCGTTACGCCTTATGGATCTGCAAAAACAAGCCGATGGCGGAAGATCTCGTTCAGGAAACTTTTTTGCGCGCTTGGCGGTCTCTTGAGAGCCTGCAGAACGACAAAGCCGCCAAAGCATGGCTGTTTACCATTCTCAGGAGAGAGAACGCGAGGCAATATGAGCGCTATCGTCCTGAACTAGTCGACATAGATGACCAAAGCATTGCGGAGAGCGACAGCAACGAACCCGACAGTAAGATGGATCGAGAGCTGTTGCACAATGCGATAAAACGGCTCGAAAGTGAATATCGCGAACCTTTGCTCCTGCAAGTCATAGGCGGCTTTAGCGGCAAAGAGATAGCCGAGATACTAGATCTCAACAACAACACAGTCATGACTAGATTGTTTCGAGCACGCAGCAAGCTCAAAACAGAATTCGGCCTAAGCACCGAAATAGACGAAGACTGAGATAGACGAGAAGAGCTGAGAGTCACATGAGCTCGGATCAAATTTCAACGATAATAAAAAGTAGATTACTACCACAAATTGATGCCTACGAGGCTTAAAAATGGATGAATTAGAATTTCGCAAGCGCGTTTACGCGAACCCAAGAGATCTCGATGACGAGATCCTAGAGGCTGCTCGCGCCAATCCTGATTATCAAAAGATTGTGGATGAAACCCTAGCATTCGAAGATTCTCTCGGCTCACTAATCGAGGGATCCGAAACGCCAGAAGGCCTGATGGAGCAACTGCTATCGCTTCCAGAAGCCGATGAAATTGAAGCCGCACCGGCTAGCTCTAAGGTAATTCCCATTCGCGGGACGAAGCAGAGCTTCTTTCAATACTACGCCATAGCCGCAAGCCTAATCCTTGCCGTAAGCATCGTATTCTCTCTCAGCGTCAATGGCGGACCTTCGCCTGCCGACGTTGTATTCGGCAATGAACTACTCGCCCATCTGCACCATGACATCGAAGAGATCGACGATATCACTAATGGTGAGACTTACGCGGTGCTGGACTTAGACGAGGTCAACACCTCGATGGCGAATGCGGGAACACGGTTGGTAAGCTACAACCCAGCGCAAGGCTTCGATGTGAGATCTGCCAAGCCCTGCGAAATTCTTCCAGCCTACCAGAGCGCGCACCTCGTGCTAGAAGGTAGTCAGGGCGCTGTTAGCGTAATCGTTATTAACAACAGCCCGGTTGATGTCGAATTCAGCATTCACGACGATCGGTTCAACGGTATCGTCCTCCCCATGGAGCAGGGAAACATGATCCTCGTGGGCGAGAAGAACGAAGACCTGAACCAGTACGCTTCTATGTTTTCAGAGAACGTCGAGTGGGTAATCTAGCACCCGCATAGCATCAACCAGAATTAGAACTGCTCAGCACTCATTGCCATGAGCGACTCGGCGCCACTGGTTATTTCAACCAACAATGATTCCGTTCGGGGCAGCAATCTCTGCATGAAAAATTGCCCAGTTTTCACAAGGGAATCCGTGTATTGCGCATCCGCTGACTCTGAACCTTGATCTACAAGGGCCGCCGCCAAAATCCTCTGCCACATGTAGCAATACAACACTAAGCCCATCAACTCCATATAACTATATGAGGCGGCACCAACGATGTTGGGATCGTCACCGCTTCTCGCCAATACCGATGAAGTCGCCTCTTGCAAACAGCTTCGACATTTCTGGAAAGCAAGCAGATAAGGCTGCATCGCCACTACATCTTTCTGACTAGCCACGAACTCATCCATCTCACGTGAGAGAACTTCGAGCAACTCACCGTTACTGCGGACGGTCTTGCGCCCCATAAGATCGAGCGCCTGAACGCCATTCGCGCCTTCGTAGATCTGTGCGATTCTTGCATCACGTACATTCTGCTCTAGCCCCCACTCAGCCACATAACCATGCCCGCCCAGCACTTGCTGGCCCAGCACGCAGGCTTCAAAGCCGCGATCAGTGCAATAGGCTTTCTGCACAGGAATTAGCAGCGCCACCAGCTGCCCTGCCTTCTTGCGAGCGGCGTCATCTGAATGGAAACGAGATATATCCAACTGACTCGCCGCGTACAAAGACAGGGCGCGCCCGGCTAAAACATTAGCCCGCATCGTCAGCAGCATTCTTCGCACATCGGGATGCACAATGATTGGGTCTGCATTTTGTTCCGGCTGCAACGCTCCCGCCGCGGCTCTACCCTGTATTCTATCCTTCGCATACTCAGAGGCGATTTGATAGGAGGCGTCGGCTAAGCCATTCCCCTGCAGTCCCATCGACAAGCGCTCGTAATTCATCATAGTGAACATATGAGAGAGGCCCTGATTTTCTTCACCGACCAAGTAACCCACTGCCGAATCGAAATTCATTACACAAGTTGCCGATGCCTTGATACCCATCTTGTGCTCAATAGAGCCACAAGCCACGGTGTTGCGCTCACCCGTTAACGCACCCGACTCATCCACCAAAAACTTGGGAACAAGAAACAGCGAGATCCCTCGCGGGCCTGCAGGTGCATCGGGTAATTTTGCTAGAACCAGGTGAATAATATTCTCTGTAAGATCATGCTCGCCAGCTGTAATAAATATTTTAGTGCCGCTGAGGAGATAGCTGCCATCTGACTGCGGCTCTGCTTTAGTCTTAATCATGCCAAGATCGGTTCCAGCGTGAGACTCGGTTAGACACATCGTGCCGGACCAATTACCGGAGTACATCTGTGGCAGATAACGCTGTTTCAACTCATCGCTGCCGTGTTGGCTCAGGGTGAGTGTCGCGCCCGTATTAAGAATCGTATATAGCGCGAAAGAGGAATTTGCAGCGAATGACATTTCTTCAATTACGGCAGAAAGCATCTTAGGCATGCCCTGACCACCGTAGTTCACATCGCCAGTTAAGCTCGACCACCCACCTTCGGCAAAGGCTTTATAGGCCTCCTTAAAGCCCTTTGGGGTGGTTACTTCACCCTTTTCAAACTGACAGGCTTCAGCATCACCACTCTGGTTGATTGGGGAGAGCAGCCCCTCCGCAATCTTTCCCGCCTCTTCAACGATAGCGGTAATCAAGTCTTCAGTGACTTCTGCCGTATCCGGCATGCCAGCGAATAACTGCTCTACATTGAAAACATTGTTTAGTAGAAACTGAATATCTCTCAGCGGTGCTCTGTAAGTAGCCATTTCTTTGTTCCCCAACAAAAATTTTATATCGAGGCGTGATTATAGGGGATGCTAGCCACAACAGGTACTCTGTAATTGGCCGAAAATTCAGGGGTTCACCCAGCTCTAGCTATACTTTAGCTAACAACTCAAAGTGCAGGTGTGAGATTTAGTCTATGTTTTATCAATTTCTGCGGGCGATTCGCTGCGCACTACCAACTAGCTGCATCGTTTGCGGGCAAGTTGCAGAGACAGACCACAGTATCTGCAATGACTGTGGAAGCGAGCTACCCAAACTCAGTGATTGCTGCCAACGCTGTGGCATCGAACTAAACGGCCGGCTAAGCCATGATAGATGCTGCGCCAGCTGCCAACTCTCCCCTCCAAGCTTCGATTCCTGTACTGCCGCATTTCCCTATGTCTCACCTATCAATAAATTGATTGCCGATTTCAAGTTCTCCGCTCGCTTTGACATCGGCTACTCACTATCAAGGACCTTGGCGAGTGCGTTCAATGCCTACTACACTGGAATGGACAAACCTGAGCTGCTACTGCCAGTTCCCTTGCACGAGAGCCGACTACGCTCACGAGGATTTAATCAGGCGAATGAGATAGGCAAGGTCCTTGCTAAGTACTGCGCAGTGCCCCTCTCCCACAGCACACTAAGCAAGGTTCGAAATACCGAGCCCCAAAGCTCAATGAACTCGGTCGCAGCTAGAGCGAAAAATTTACGCAAGGCTTTTACTGTAAGTGGAATGGCCGAGCTTTCCGGCGTGACACATATCGCACTAATCGATGATGTAGTGACGTCGATGGCTACA
The DNA here is from genome assembly GCA_913060495.1 of uncultured Gammaproteobacteria bacterium. Taxonomy (GTDB): domain Bacteria; phylum Pseudomonadota; class Gammaproteobacteria; order Pseudomonadales; family Pseudohongiellaceae; genus UBA9145. Next base: position 17,560 of record CAJXRP010000022.1, read on the forward strand.
ACTCAAACCATCTCGAGAATGCTGCGAGAGCAACAAGATTGTAGGATTGATGTGTGGTGTCTTGCGCGAACGAGGCTTTAGGTCGTTTTTTATAGGGAGAGTTCTCTAGCTAAGCTTGAGCCTAGCCTAGGGATATTGACAGCAAAGGAAGCATCCTACACAGACAAAAGTAAGAACTTAGCCGTCTATAGGCTCGAATTGTGATTAGCAGCACACTCACATCCTCAGCAGAACCTATAATTAGCCCCATACGGTATGACTCTCCTCAGTGGCCTGAGTTGGCACTGAACATTCCGAGTTTTTATTTTTTAGAGCAGATTTAACCCCGAATTTTTTTCGGGGTTTTTTTTGGAAAAAAATAAGCTGTAACTTAATGGGCAACTAAGGAGGTAACTAAAAAAGGCAGGACTCAGAACTGGTACTTGATAGAGCCATAAGCCACTCGACCATTCTGATCCAGAATGCGGGTGGTTGAATTTAGAATCTGCGCAGTCTTCTCATCAAAGATATTGCGAATACCAAATGAAATTATTGCGCGATCATGTAAGCCCGTCTTTACACTATAGCCATACTCAAGATCGAAGGTAGTGATGTTATCAACTAGCTCGTTGATTTCATCCATATTCAATTCACTGATATCTTTAAATGAATCGAAATAATTCGTAATAGCACTGGCGGTGTGATTTCCAAATTGCCACGAGAGCATTAGACTGCTCTGCAATTCCGGACTAATTAGTCTTTCATCTATTTCGGCGATATCGGAAGTCGCGAAGTCTAAAAGCGCACCATTGTTCTCGAACTCATCAACATAGGTAGTCGTGGAGCGGAGGGTGAACTGGCCAAAACGATTAGTATCCCAAACGTAGGAAGCGCCTAGATCGAATCCGTTCGATTCGACATTGGTCCCCAAAAGAGGGCTATCGATATTGAATTCAGTGATTGCCGAATCGTCAATGTAAAGACTGCTTAAACCGCCCTGCCAGCTGCTATTAGTAGCAGCCGCCGGCGCCTCATCAATCTGCATCTTCCAAGCATCTGCGCTGACGCTTAGGCCCGTGATCGGCTCAAGCTGCATACCGAGGTTGAAACTCAAGGCATCATCAACAACAGCGCCTTGAAAATCTTTCTGCTCGACACTTCTGGCTATGCTCAAAAGTGGCGCCTGCTCATTTAGGATAGAACTGGGCGCGATACGGAAGATGGCACTAGCTGCTTGATTACTTGTAGGCTCGTCTATTAGAGAATAACCATCCTGAGCCATAGCAGACGAGCCCATACAGGCTATTCCGAGCAGTAGCGAGATCATCGCCGGCGCATTTTGTGGATGATTAATTTTCATTATTCTCAATCTGTTTTCAAAAACTTAGTGTGGAGCCACTCGGGCATTCGCCACGAACAAACATATTCCTAAAGCAACTCTGGAATGTTAGCACCATCACAGGGCAAAGAATATTGATTTGTAACGCAAAATTGGTGGGTATTTCTGCTCAATACCAGCATCTGCACGCCTTGCTTTATTCAGTTTTTAGCATATATATCAGTAGCTTATAAGTTTTTAAGCGTCGATTTGCACATTCTCGATGAGGGGTAGTCCTGCCAGAAGCTGGCCAAGATTCGCCGCTTGGCCTGGAAGAACCATTTCAGGGTCGATCTCCGCCAGCGGCATCAACACAAACCTCCTCTGCGTAGCACGTGGATGCGGCAATACCAAGTCAGGGCTTTCAAGCTCTTGATTACCATAAGAAATAATGTCGATATCCAGCGAGCGAGCCTGATTCTGCAGGCTGCCACGTTGACGACCATAGTCAGCCTCAATACCCTGCAAAACCATCAAAAACTCCCGCGCAGAGGTCTTCGCAGACACACGAAGGAGCATTGCTGCGTTGATGAAGTCTTCGGCATCGGGAGGGCAGTCAATCGGCTCGCTGAGGTATACAGAGGAGGCATGGGATTCGAGACTAAGACACCGCAGGCTTTCCATTGCAGCAAGCACCAACTCTCTGGGAGAGCGGTTCAAATAGGGCAGATTCGAGCCTAGGCTGACAGCCACCCAGACTGAATCACTATCGGTGGTATTGCTCGGAGTGCTCATGGACTGCCTCAACGAAATGGGAGACATGATCCGGATTTACCTCCGGAGTGATTCCGTGACCAAGATTGAATACATGCCCCTCACCCGGACCAAAGCTTTTCAGAATAGTTGCCACTTCTTCACGAATGACCGCCGGAGAAGCGTAAAGAATAGTGGGATCCATATTACCCTGCAGAGCAACTCTATCTCCGACCCTAGATCGCGCATCACCGATCTCTGTCGTCCAGTCTAAACCGATTGCATCGCAACCCGAGTCAGCAATCGACTCAAGCCACTGTCCACCGTTCTTAGTGAACAAAATAACGGGGACGCGCCGCCCTTCATTTTCTTTCTGCAGATTAGCGACGATCCTCGTCATGTACTTAAGGGAGAATTCTCGATAAGCATTGCCGCTTAAGATTCCACCCCAGGTATCAAATATCTGCACGGCTTGCGCGCCAGCGCGGATCTGCGCATTTAAGTAATCTGTAACACAGTCTGCCAATTTTTCTAGCAATAAGTGCATGGCCTCAGGATTGTCATACATGAACTGCTTAGCCATGCGGAAGTCCTTACTTCCCCCACCTTCGATCATGTAGGTTGCCAAGGTCCAAGGACTACCAGAAAAGCCGATCAGTGGTACTGCTCCGTTCAACTCTCTACGAATTACCGACACGGCATCTGTCACATAGGATAGCTCGTCTGCAATATTCACTTCGGGTAATTGCTCGACATCTGCCGCCGATCTAATCACTTTGCGAAACTTCGGCCCCTCGCCTTCGGCGAAATACAAACCCTGTCCTAGCGCATCAGGAATCGTCAGTATGTCTGAAAACAAGATGGCGGCATCGAAAGCGTAGCGTCGCAGCGGTTGCATGGTGACTTCACATGCCAACTCCGGCGATTTGCATAGCGCCAGAAAATCACCTGCCTGTTTGCGCGTAGCACGGTATTCCGGCAGATAGCGGCCTGCCTGACGCATCATCCATACGGGAGTAACATCTACAGGCTCACCTAATAGGGCCTTTAATAATCGGTCATTCTTTAAAGTCACAGCTTACTCACTTTACTCAACAAGGTAAGGGCATCGGCAATTCAGCAGCTGGATTGGAAACAGCATTGGATTGTTCGGGCCTGAAAAAGGGGGACAATTTTACACGAGCCTCAACTATACACAATCGAGACACCGAGTCAGACTGCACCCGGGCCTCATAAGTAACTCAGAAGGGAGTTAGCGTATTCGCTATTTTACCGAAACGAGCTTGGAATCGAGCAGCTCGCGGATATCAGTTTGAATTCCAGCCACAGATCGAACCCATGGCTCGTTGGAGCGCAGCTTTGCCGGAAGAGAAGAGATTGCTTGAGTAGCCTGGCCCCTATCATCAAAGGCCCCCAGTACAGCCACGAACCACGGCTTGCCTTGGTAGCGCGTCTCAAAATAACCAGCAGGATAATCCCCAGCCAATTGCGTAACAAATTCGCTGATATTCGCTTCCGAGTGAGAAGCTAAAAGTTGTACGGCATAATTACCGGGGGATGCTTGCAGTAGCCGCTCCACAAATGGCGATGCTTTTGCTATCACTGCTGTTTGCTCAGCTACTGCAACTTCAACTACCGGCTCTACCACCGCAATGGGAGCAGCTATTTGAGATGCCAATTCCTCAGCGCTATTGCTCGCCGCAGTAACTGTTTCCGCTACAATCGCCGCTTCTTCTGGAACGGCAGCTGCCAAATCTGCATCATCCAGTTCCACCGCTGCACTAGCCTGCGATACATTTACCTGAGCAAGCACTACTTGATCTTCAGTTGATTGCGCAGTCACGGCAACCATCGGCTCAAGCTCAATAGCTGGTGTTGCACTGGGAGCTACCGCTACTGTAATTGCTGTCGACACTGTCTCGCCCGGATCTGTATCCCAAAAAAGCAGAGTGCCTGTTAGTAACACAACCAGCGTGGCAGCGGCAGCCCAATACCTGGGCTGAATACTAGCCATCCAAGCCTGCTCCGAAACTTCCCGCCCATCTCGGCGATAATCCTGTCGTGCTTCAATTTCGTCGTCTTCATCAAATTGTTCAATTCGATCGCCACTAAACATTGGGACAACGTCTGCAAACTCGTCGGGCTCGCTCGCTGGCGCTGCTGAGTTAAGAGCGCCAACCACCAACGCATTGATTGCACCGGGCATGCCCTCTGATGAGTTATGAATAGCGCCAATGGTGCCGCCGTCTATCGGCAATTCTTTTGTGAATTTAGCTGTCGCCAACTTGAATCGGATATATTCGTGGGTCTCGTCACTGGCAAATCCATCCAACGGGAAAATCGCCAGACGCTCCCGCGCCTGGGCAGAGAGCGTGCTCTGCAGCAGACTATCGAGCTGATTCTCTCCAAATAATAATGCATGGATACTCGAATCGACACAGCTCTCTAATAGCAGAGTGAGCAACTGCAATACCTCGGCGCTCAGTTCATGGGCATCATCGATTATCAATATCAACGAACGGGCTTCTAGATCGAGCTCCGCTGCATAACGGCAGATCTGATCGATTGAGGAACTCGTGTCCGAGCTATCCGTAGGCTTAAAACCTAGGGCATCTTGTAAGGTCTCAAGAAATTGAGCCTGATTCATGAACAAGGTAGCAGCCACCTTTACACACACTGCTTCGTCAGAAAAACGATCGCAGAAGTTTGCAGCGAGGGTAGTCTTGCCTGCACCCAGGGGACCGGTAACGGCAATCATGGCGTTGCTATAAAGCGAGAACTCAACAATCTGGTCAAGTAAATTTTGACGGTGACCACTGCAGTAAAAATCACGACTTACTGAATTCGGTGCGAACGGGTCGAAGTCGAGGTTTAGCCATCGGGTATATGTATTCATAGTCATCTACGCTGCTTATCCGCTTACCTACAGAGGTTGTCTCCAGCGGTTAAGGTGCTCTGAAGTAGTGATGGCTCAATATTTCCATCGACTACGCCTTCACCTATGGCTTTCAGTAATACAAACCTGATTTTGCCCGATTCCGCCTTCTTATCTGACAACATTAAATCCAAATATTGCTCTACTGATATATCGGCAGGAGGAAGCACAGGCATACCAAAATTTTCTTCTAAGACTGCACGAATCCTCTGTGCTACCTGCAGGTCTATCCAACCTAGCCTGCAGGACAGGTCTGCCGCCATAACCATGCCCATTGCCACGGTCTCACCGTGCAACCAATTACCATAGCCGCTAGCTGTCTCAATCGCATGACCAAAAGTATGACCAAGATTAAGAAGCGCACGAACACCTGACTCCTTTTCGTCCGCCGCGACCACCTCAGCTTTAATCTCACAACAGGTTCTGATTGTCTGTGACAACAGTGCTGAATCAGATTCACCAATGCCCTGGCTATTTGCCGCAAGCCAGTCAAAAAATTCAGCGTCGTAGACGAGCCCATATTTGAGCACCTCCGCCAGACCCGCCTTTACTTCACGTTGTGGCAGAGTACTCAATACGTCGGTGTCTGCTAAAACACAGCGGGGCTGATAGAACGCACCTATCATATTTTTCCCCAGAGGATGATTCACTCCGGTCTTTCCCCCAACAGAAGAATCCACCTGCGCCAACAGCGTGGTAGGAATCTGTATGAAGCTTATTCCTCGCAGAAAAGTCGCAGCCGCAAACCCAGTGATGTCACCCACAACACCGCCCCCCAAAGCGACTAGCAGAGTATTGCGATCGTATTTTCCAGCAAGCAATACATCGTAAATATGGCTTATAGCATCGAGGTCCTTATGTGCCTCACCGTCTGCAAGCACGATGTCTGTAACATCCTGCCCGGGAAATAACTGTTTCACCCTATCCATATACAGAGGTGCGACAACATCATTGCTAACGATGACTACCCTACCCTTTCCTAGGTACGGCGCTACAAGCTCTGCCTTGTTAAGCAAACCCTGGCCAATAAAGATTGGATAGGATCTTTCACCTAGTTCAACGTCTACGGTAATCATTTTTCTATTCCAAATTTTAAGCAACGGCTTTACACAGAAATTATTCTGCTTGTGAACCGCCCAATTCAACTTTTAACTGCTTACAAATTTCCTGACTAACAGTCTTCGGATTTCTTCGATAGGTATCCACCACCATGTCCGCAACTTCTTGATAGAGTGGTTCGCGAATCTCCATCAACTCACGGATTTTCTCTTCGGGGTTAGGCGTTTGTAGCAATGGCCTGGTCTTATCACGGCTCGTTCTTTCGACTTGCTGACTGATAGGTGCGCGCAGATAAACCACGACACCCCTAGCCTTCAACCATTCACGATTCTCGGCGGAAATGACAGCGCCGCCGCCAGTCGCCAAAACAATATTCTTGTTCTGAGTGAGCAACTCGATCATCCGCGTTTCACGAACCCGAAATCCGCTCTCACCTTCTACATCGAAAATCCAAGGTATATCGGCGCCAGTGGATGTTTCAATTTCACGGTCGGAGTCGAAGAACTCGAGACCAAGTGAATCGGCAAGCACCCGCCCGATGGTGGTCTTACCAACACCCATTGGTCCAACGAGGAATATATTTCCAGAATAGCTCATACATTACATACTCAGGCAACAGCTTGCTCAGCACTTGGCTAATTTGATAACACGGGAACTACCGAGACTGAATCGCCGATACACAGTAAACGTCGAATAATTACGATTGATCTAGGCAGGAACTGTCAGAGGCTTTCGACCGACTTGGCAATCCAAGGTCGGCCGAGAAAGGCGCTCTTATCTTACATTAATCTCTGAGATGATCTTCGGTGTTATAAAGATCAGTAGTTCAGTTCGACGGTTCGCATTCGCCGTGCGTTTAAACATTCGACCAATATACGGTAGGTCGCCAAGGATAGGAGTCTTCGTTTCTGTAGTCGTTGACTCTTCTCTAAAAACGCCGCCCAACACAATGGTCTCGCCGTTGCTCACCAACGCACTCGTGGTAACTTGGTTAGTATTAATAGCTGGCACAGCACCAGAACCTGCCGCCACGGAATCTTGTCGAATATCCAACTCCATGTTTATGCGTCCATCGGGAGTGATCTGCGGCGTCACAGTCAAGGACAACACCGCTTCTTCGAATTCCGTAGTGGATCCGCCTGCAGTTCCGCCAGCTTGTGATTGATAGGGAATCCTTACACCGGATTGAATTATTGCTTCTACCTTATCTTGAGTAGTAACCTTCGGTCGGGCAATAACCTCACCGTTACCACTGCTCTCCAGAGCCGACAATTCAAGCTCGATGAGCGCACTGTTGCCAGTGTAGCCAATTGAAAACGAAGTTGCCTCTTCAGACACAACACCCAAATCTACGGCCAGGGCATCAGGGAAAGTGGTAGATATAGAAGGGATAGGCACACCTGCGATCGCCTGACTAACAAGTGATTGAATCAGGCTCGGATCGGAACCGTCTTGTACTGCCTGCAGCCTCGCCGTCTCGCCTGCGATCAACGCATTTTGCAACGCCACTTCCTGCGCAATTCTGCCGCTGCCTTGCTCTGTAGTTCCCAATTGCGAACCACCATAGCGAAAATTATCTCCGGCACCAGTTAAGCTACCAGCACCACCCCAGCGAATACCGAGGTCACGACCAAAGGTAGTTGATACATTGACGATACGTGCTTCGATCAATACCTGTCGGACAGGCACATCGAGCCTAGCCATCATAGCCCGCACTTCTTCCAATTTCTCTTCGATGTCCCGCACGATGATTATATTTGTACGCGCATCGACCGTAGCCGTTCCTCGCGAAGACAAAATTCCACCCGAAGGCATGGCAGCAATTCCATCTGCGCCACCTGCGGAGGCCGCATCTGTTGAACCGGAATTTTCTCCAGTAAGCAACGCCATTACATCGCCAGCATCAGCATAGTTAACTTGCATGAATTCGGTAAATAATGGAGCTAAAGCTTGCGCTTGTTGCGTCGCCTCGAGTTCCAACTGCTCCTGGGCTGCGATCTCGTTAGCAGGCGCCACATACAACACATTACCTTCTAGACGGCTACCCAAATTTTGTGTTCGCAGTACTAATTCAAGCGCCTGATCCCAGGGCACATTATCAAGAACGATAGTGATGTTTCCAGAGACAGCATCTCCCGCGACAAGACTAAAATCGTAGACATCGGCTAGTATCTGCAGCACGGATCGAATAGAAATATCTTGGAAAGACAAACTGCTTATCTCGCCAGTATAGGCCGATGCAGCACCGCCGCTAGTAATATCGACAACCGGCGGTCTCACGCTCACCGTATATTGGCTACCACTCTGGAAGGCCACATATTCATAGGCGCCATCTACATCGATGACGATGGTTGCTCGACTAGCCTGACCCAGTACATCTACAGTAGAAACCACCGTAGCAAAGTCGCTTACATCGAGGCGCCTGTTCAAGTCGTCAGGCACTGAGGTATCGCTGAATTCCACATACACTCGAGCGCCTACTTGCTCGACGCTTCCTATAACCTGGTCGCTGGAAAGATCGATAACGACCTGCCCTTCTTCATCATCACCGCGCCTAAACGAAACATCGGTGATCGCATTATCAATAGTTCCGGTGATTCCAGCGGTCACTCGCCCAGCCGCAGTAACACCGCCTGCCTGTGCATCGTTGCCCACCTGAATTGTTAGTTGATTGCCAACTAGCTGCGTCTCATAACTGACTAGCTGATCCAGATTTACTACCAGTCGTGTTCTAGCTCCATCGTCCAGCACCATGACACTCTGAGCATTGTTCGAATCGATATTAAAACGCTGCTGAGACAAACCGCTACTTACACCTAACAAATCCAAAGAAATACGCGCAGGATTATCGAGAACAAACCCAGACGGCTCTGGCGGAGCTGAATCAAACGTCAGTTGAATTTCTATGCTATCCCCGGGCAGATTGACGAAGCCAATACTGTCTAAAGTCACCGAATCTTGCGCCAGAGAAGCTGCCGACAGGATCAATGCCAACAAGCTAAGCACGCAGCGGCTTACCAATTTCGCCATGCTATATCTTCCCATTTTGCCTAGGGGCAAATGATTTTTTAGTATTCCATTTTTGTTAAACATACTAATAACCTCAGCTCACGAATCTACTGCAACGTGAGGGTTTGTGGTCTTTCTACCCAGCCACCGCTTCCGCTAGGAACTATTTCAATCATATTCATTTGCCTGTCAGATATTTGGTCAATGCGGCCATAGTTACGACCCATATGATCTCCGACACCAACTCGATGCACTTCACCAAAACCGTCTTCGATGAGCGCTTCGTAAACGCCACCGGTAATAGTAATTCGACCAACCATTTTCAACTCACTGAGTGATTGGTTCTCCAAAAGCTCTGGAATACGCTCTAGATCAGGCTCCACATCCTGATTCAACACCGCACCGCTGGTAGTGTCGATAACTATCGGAATGTCAAAAGGGCTTCGAGAAGATGCCGCACCGTAAATAAAACCCTCATAGGGTACGAATTCCGGCACAGGCTCAACGGGCGCACTCGGGCGTGCGTTCACTTCGTTCACAAACGCCTCTAAATCAGAATAATTGGTTACAGGAGAACAAGCTGCGACTAATAAACTCACGCATGCGCCAAAAATATTCCGAGACTGTCGATCAAACAAATTCATCTACTGCACGACCTCATCCACATCTTTATAGCGATATGTTCTAGCGACGATACTCATGTCGAGAAATGAATCATTGCGTGCCGCTATAGCAAAATCATGCAAAGTTACGATTCTGTCCAAGCTAGCAACACCACTAACGAAAGTTCCGAAGTCATGGAAATCTCCCACAACATCTAAGTTCATCGGTATTTCTATATAGAATTCTTGAATCTCTTCTGGGGGCAAATCCAGTTTTGAAAATTCCAATCCGCTACCTACACCGGTTTGCGTCACATCATCGACGAGTCCAGGAACCTCAGTGACGGAAGGCAATTGACGAAGTAGCTCGGTAAACGATTCTTCCATCTGTACCGTCTGCGCCCGATACTCTTCAAGATTTGCGGCGAGAAATGCCTTCTGCTCGAATTCGACTCGCAAAGTTCCTTCCTCTCTGACAACTCCCTGGAGCTCCGCCTGAAGATTCTGGATATGAAAAAAATAGCCACCTGCCAAACAACCCACTACGATGATCAAGGTTATGATGGCCTTTACCGGCGCAGGCCAGATGCCAATCGTGTCAACATCTTGAAGGTCATTCCAATCAAAGTTACGTAAATCGTTTGCTATATTTTTGATCAGCGACATCTGATTTACACCTCATCCTGCTGCGAAGACAATTGTAGAGAAAGGCTAAGCGTAAAAGTAAACGCCTCACTTAAAGAGTTATTGTCTGTATCGACAGCGGAAATATCATCTAGGTCAGATTCTTGAAACCAGTCAGAATCATCAAGCCTTCTCAACAATTCAGTGATTTTTGCATAAGATTCAGCGATGCCTTCGATCGAGATCGTATTGTCTACCCGAATGAGACTCTCGTAATACACACCATCAGGCAGAGTGTTAACCAATTCATCAAAAATTCGGACGATAACTGGACGCGTACCCTGCAGATCGGTAATTACGTTCATGCGCGAACGAATATCTTCTTTCTGCTGCCGCAGCTCATTAATCTCTGCTACTCGCTCATCCAGAACCGCGACTTCCCCACGAATATAATCATTACGGGCATTCTGCATATCGATTTGGTTATTGAAGTAGCGATCCACCAAAAACAGAACACCTGCGGAGATAATCACGACACCAATAAGAATGGTGAAAAACTCTCGCTTTCGCTCTTCGCGTAATCGTTCACGCCATGGCAGTAAATTAATATGAGCCACTAGTATTCACCCCTCATGGCTAAGCCACAGGCTATCAAAAGTGAAGGGGCATCATTCTTCAACATCGTCTTGTTTATCTTCGAACCAATAGTAAGATTCTCAAATGGGTTTGCCACTCTGACTGGAGTCGATAAGCTTTCCTGCACTAGGTCGGCTAGCCCTTCGATCGCAGCAACTCCGCCGGCCAATAGAACATGATCTACTTCATTGTAATGACTAGAGGAGAAAAAGAATTGCAGCGTCTGACTGACCTGTTGCGTAACCGCTTCCTTAAAAGGAGCGAGAATTTCGAATTCGTATTCTTCCGGCAAGCCGCCGCGCTTCATAGCGTTCTCTGCCTCAACCGCACTTAAACCGAATCGTCGCTGTACTTCTTCCGATAATTGATTGCCGCCAAACATTTGCTCTCTGGTATAGATGGTTTTGCCCGCGAGGATTACATTTAACGTGGTCATCATCGAACCGATATCGATGATTGCAACGGTTTGCTCGTCTTCGGAACCGATTTGTTCTGCCAACAATGTATAAGCGCGCTCTATCGCATAGGCTTCGATATCGACTACCTTTGCCGTCAAGCCACCAAGCTCCAACACAGTGACTCGTGCATCTACGTTCTCTCGGCGGCAGGCAGCCAATAAGACTTCAACCATGTCCGGACTACGCTCGGACAATTTCTGCCGCTCGAAGTCGATAGAAACCTCATCTAGCGGATACGGAATGTATTGATCCGCTTCCACAACAATCTGATTCTCCATCTCCGAATCGGAAAGAGAAGCATTCATTTCAATAGTCTTAGTAATTACTGCAGAACCCGCCACTGCAACGGCGGCATCTTTAAGCGAGGGCTTCAATATGCTGACGGCCTGAGCGATACAGTCGCCCACAGCATCGATATCGCTGATATTCTTCTCAACGACAGAATTAGCCGGCAGAGGTCGGATAATATAATTATCCACCTTGTAACTATTGCCACTTGGGCTTAGCTGCAAAATTTTGACCGCGGTCGTACTAATGTCGACCCCCAGCATCGTGCTGGCTTTCTTGCCAAAATTGCTTAGTGCGCTAATATTTTGTAGCTTTTCAAGCACTTAAGAACCCCTAAAACCATCTAATTTCGACTGACTTACCTAGAATAACTGCCTGCCCCGACTCCTGATACTGCGAATCAATGAACCAGCTCAACCCTAGGTCTGCAAGATATAGCTAATGATAACAAAAACTTAGCGAAACCATCTGCAAATTTACATGTTGCAGATTTCAGTATCGGCCGACAATAAATTTTTTATAGTTATCAATTGATTATCAGACTTTCAGAACAAACAACTTTACCATTAAATAATGAAGCAAGCCGGCACGTAATTCTTTGAATCAGGTCACGTTTGCACCCCTGACTAATCATCCGAATCGCAGATTAGCTGGGGCTTCTGGCGATATTGGACAATTTTCAAGGCAATTGCTCAGCCGGCCCTGAAAATGATCAATTATTGAGCAAGTTGGCCGCCTATAATTTCTCAAAATATTTTTAATCAGAGCCCCTATCTATCATGCTGCTGGCCCCAATTTACTGAACAAAGACATCACGCCCCAGAATAACAAGGCATTTTTAGATGCCGAGTGTATAATAATTAGTTCGCTTAGAGCTCCATATCAAGCGGCTGGGGCTGATAGTGTGGTGCAGTACTCGTTTCTCTCCCCTAATTAATCGGCAAGGCCTCGCCATCGGCGGCGGCTAATCTTCGAGACTCAAGCTACCAGTGCAGATAAAAACTCAAAAAATTCTTAAATGGCTAATCACATTAGCAGCGGCTGGGATGGCTGGCGCGGTTATGGTTGCCTCTGCAGCCTATCTCTATCTGGCACCATTGCTTCCTGCCGCTGAAACCTATCGAGACGTTCAGCTGGAAACACCTCTGCGGATCTACACCTCCGACAGACGCCTTATCGACGAAATTGGCAATCGCCGGGATCCAGTAAACTATGAAGATATACCCCCTCTACTTACGGATGCGCTCATAGCAACGGAAGACGTGCGCTTCTATTCCCATCGTGGTGTCGACTTACAAAGCCTAGTGCGCGGGTTTTACGGCATCATTCGCGGGGTTAACCTCGGTGGTGGCAGCACCATTACCATGCAGCTTACCAACAACCTCTCCTTCGATAGCGACAATGTCTATTTGCGAAAAATCAAATCGATTCCCTTTGCCCTACAGATTGAAAGCGAACTCACGAAAGAAGAAGTCTTAACACTGTATCTCAACACCGCCTACTTCGGTGCCGGCGCGGATGGCATCGGTGCGGCCGCCTACGTCTATTACGGCAAGGAAGTAAACGAGCTCTCCTTAGCTGAGGCGGCAATGATGGTTTCATTACTGCCCTGCCCCTCTGCCTGCAACCCACTAAGCAATCCAACACGCGCTATCGAACGGCGCCGAGTTCGTCTCGCGAACATGCTCAGGCAGGGAATGATCAATCAGCCCGAATTCGATGCTGCTGATCGCTCGCCAATCAGCGCTCAACGCCGCAATCGGGACATCGCAGTTTCAGCACCCTATATCGCAGAGATGGTTCGTCAACAGCTCTATGACGAGTATAGCGAAGAAGCTTACAGCCAAGGCTTCGAGGTAGTAACGACGATAGATGGCGACAAGCAACTTCTAGCAAATAAAGCATTGGTGGATGGCTTAGAGAACTACTACGACAAACGCCATGGATATCGCGGCCCTACCGCAAACTATCCCCAAGAACTCTATGCGACCCCCGACGGCGACGCCAAGCCAGCCTGGATCGCCGAGCTGCAGCAAGTATCGGTACTCGGCAACCAGCACCCCGCAATCGTAACCTCGTTAGATGAACTGAGTTTTGAGGCTGTACTAAAATCAGGGGACATCGCGAAGGTCGAATGGGATGGTATTAGCTGGGCCTATAAATTCAATTCCAGAAACGACGCTTGGCCTCCGCCGCAGAAAGCCTCTGATGTGGTGCAGACGGGAGATTTGATTCGCCTTAAGAATGTAGAGGGCGAATGGCAACTCGGGCAAGTACCAGACATTCAGGGCGCACTCGTATCTATGTCGCCTAGCAATGGTGAAATCATCGCCTTAGTTGGCGGCTACGATTTCAGGCGCAGCCAAGTAAACCGCGTCATCACTCCCAGGCCTCCCGGCTCAAATTTTAAGCCGTTCCTCTATGGCACTGCCCTCGAGCAAGGTTATTCGGCTGCGACGACAATTAACGATGCACCCATTTCTCGCGGCGGTTATCGACCGAACAACTACGAGAACAATTTCCTGGGTCCGATCACCCTGCGCTACGCTCTAAAAGAATCTCGAAATGTGCCTGCAGTGCGATTATACGATCAGGTCGGCGATGACAAAGTACTCGCGTTCGCGGCTAAGTTTGGTTTTCAAACGCAAAATTTTCCACGCAATGACCTAACTGTTGCACTTGGCAGTCAGGACGTTCAGCCACTCGAAATCGTTACTGCCTACTCCGCCATTGCGAACGGTGGTCACAAGGTCGAGCCTTGGTTCATCAAGGAAATTTCCAACCTAGCTGATGGAAGCATCTATAAAGCAACACCGATAACTGTTTGCGAAAACTGTCAAACCTCAACAAATGATATAGCACCGGAAATTATCCCTGCACCGCGGATCATAGATCCACAGGTCGCGTTTATCCTCAACTCTATGCTGCGCTCCGTCATCGAAGAAGGCAGTGGCGCGAGGGTCAATAGAGATATAGGCCGTTCAGATTTAATGGGCAAGACTGGAACCACCAATGGACCCCAGGAACTCTGGTTCTCCGGATTCAACAGAGATATCGCGACTACGGTATTTGTCGGCTTCGATCAGCCAGAGCCACTAGGAGAGAGAGAACAAGGCGCAACAATCGCCGTGCCTATTTGGATCGACTTTATGAAGACCGCCCTGCAAGGCATGCCTGAGAATATTATGAAGCGCCCCGATGGGATCGAAGATCGCCTCATCAACAAGACAACAGGAGCACCTGCCACACCGGGGGAACCTGATACGATATTTGAGTATTTCAGAACGGAAAACGCGCCGACAGCTGACGGCGCGTTATTACCTACTATTGATCCTGCGGGCGAAGAAAACGAAGAGCTTTCTACGGAAACGATCTTCTAGACCAGCTTAAGCTCAATTAGCTTAAACGCGTCTACCACCAAATCGCTTCTTAAATCGATCTACTCGACCACCGCTGTCCAATATCTTCTGCTTGCCCGTATAGAACGGGTGGCACTCAGAACATACTTCAATAAGAATGTCTTTGCCTAAAGTGGACTTAGTCTCGATCACATTGCCACAACTACAAGTAGCTTTCATGGCTTCGTATTTTGGGTGAATTCCGGGTTTCATGCTATTTCCTCTCAGTTAATGTCGCCACGGCAGTCGTTTGTTCGCTGCTGCACCACATCTGCTTTTCACCCAGATTCGCCAATTATGTACGGCATATCCATCTGGGGGCGTGCATTCTAACAGAGAAGGAAAAAGACGCAAGTAGCCCGCCTAAGAGAAGCCTAGGGACAGGGATATCTGCTTTAAAAGGGCTGCCTGAGAGGGTTTATTCGCGCAGCTGACGGTGGTTCTTCACGGCTTCTGCCATTATCTTGCTAAACAGCTCCGTAACCAACTCGGGGTTTAGGTCGTACTTCTCGCAGAGCGCACTTAATTCAGCTAGCTTCTCTGCCTCGCGAGTAGCGTCGACAGGCTCAAGCGCCTGGCTTGCCTTCAATAGACCAACCTGATGCGTAGACTCGAAGCGCTTCCCAAGCAACGCAAGCAACTCTCGGTCGATAGCATCGATCTGTTCTCTCGCCGCGAGTAATTCTGCTGGTGGGGATTGCGATGTCATTTTCTTATCCTTGCAACGGTTCTTTAGCCATCGCGCTCTTAGCAGGACGGAAACCCGCTGAAGTATAAACTATCGGGATAACGGCGCAAGGTATCGAAGGGTTCACAGGCTTCTCCCTGTGACTGCGTTGTTCAACAGACAAACCGTCGAATCCCAAGCGCGTGTTGTTTGCTAAACCTTTTGAACTTACTATGCGATTCCAATCTAGCCACTTTATAGTGTCACCACGAATGTCAGCCGAAGCTAAAGCAAAATATCGAGGCAAGGTCCTACAAGTCGCCGTACCCTCGCCCCTGCGCAGAGTCTTCGATTATCTTCCGCTGCCAAAGCAGCAAGCATTGTCGAAGCCTCGCGTAGGAGTTCGAGTCAAGGTTTCATTCGGTCGGCAGCAGCTAATTGGTATCGTGGTAGCGGTCACCGATAGCTCTACCCTGGAGAAGAAAAAACTCAAGCCCATTCTCGCCTGTTTAGATAGCGAACCGCTCCTGAGCGATGCGGTTTTTAAAATTCTTCTATGGGCATCAAACTATTATCAACATCCCATAGGTGAGGTCTTTGCCGCCGCACTACCTGCCAAACTACGCAACGGCATCCCACTCCGAGAAAACAGTAAATTCTGGACTGCCGGCAAGCCCTCAGCTGAAGAGGCTGATCTGCTAGGTCGCGCAGCCAAACAGAAAGACCTGCTTAGCTTTATCCGCACAGAAGGAGAAACCAGCGAATCCCAAATGCGAGAGGCTGGATTCAGCAAGCAACTGCTATCGCAGCTACTGCAAAAGCAACTGATTCAAGAACATTCTCGGACGGATGCACCAGCAGCCTGTTTCGAACCACTTGAGCCGGCTGAAAATTTTGACATCGAGCTAAACCAAGAACAGCTCGTAGCGGTAACTGCGGTCAGTAAAACCTTAGATGAATACAGGTGTTTCCTGCTCGATGGCATCACCGGCTCCGGCAAAACCGAAGTGTATATGCGCATCATGCAGGAACAACTCTCCAAGGGGCTGCAGTGCCTGATTCTAGTGCCGGAGATCGGCCTAACGCCACAGACCATTACGCGATTTAAGCAACGCTTCAACTGCCCTGTAGTAAGCCTGCACTCTGGTTTGAACGAGACCGAAAGAATGACAGCTTGGTCACAGGCCAGAGATGGAAGTGCCGGCATCGTGATTGGCACACGCTCTGCCATTTTTACACCGCTGGCAAAGCCAGGCTTGATTGTCATCGACGAGGAACACGACTCTTCCTTTAAACAGCAAGATGGATTTCGCTACTCAGCGCGAGACCTCGCAGTAAGCAGAGCACGGCAAGAAAACATATGTGTCGTTCTTGGGTCGGGAACACCAAGTCTAGAAAGTTTGCACAATGCGCGCAGCAATAAGTTCACTCACCTGCATCTCACCCAACGCACAGGCATCGATCAATCTTCCTCGATGGAGGTCATCGATGTTTCGAACGAAGCGATGATCGAAGGTTTCTCAGAACAGCTGCTCTACAGAATTCGCAAACACATCCAGCAGCGCAATCAGGTGCTGGTTTTTATCAACCGCCGGGGATTCGCTCCGATACTGAATTGCCAAAGCTGCGGCTGGATTTGTGAATGTGAAAACTGCATCGCGCAGTTTACAGTTCACGCGAACCCACCCAGCATTCGCTGCCACCATTGTGGAGCGGCAGCTAGACTGCCTCGCTCATGCCCCAACTGCAAGTCGAAAGACCTGAACACTATGGGTATCGGTACGCAACGCATCGAGTCATTCCTAAAAAACCAATTTCCAGACACGCCAGTAATTCGAATCGATCGTGATTCGACGCGCCGCAAGCACAGCCTGGAAAGAATGCTGGAGGAAATTAACAAGGGTGATCCCTGCATCTTATTGGGTACGCAGATGCTCGCGAAAGGGCATCACTTCCCCAACATTACACTGGTAGCCATTCTCGATGCCGACTCTGGCTTATTCAGCGCAGACTTCCGCGGCCAAGAACACATGGGGCAAACCATCGTGCAAGTCGCGGGCAGAGCCGGTCGAGCCGATCGCCCCGGTGAAGTGCTAATCCAGTCACGCCATGCCTCCCATGAGACACTGCAAAGCCTAGCCAATAAAACCTACGCTGAATTTTCAGACACACAGCTTGAGGAAAGGATGACTGCACAGTTACCACCCTTCTCTCATCTGTGCTTACTGCGGGCAGAGGCGAATGAGATGCAACCGGCCCTGCAATTTCTCGATGGGATAGCGCAGTTTTGCCAAAGGTTTTGTGAACATAACTCCCTGCCTATAGAACAGTTGGGCCCGCTTCCTGCACCGATGGAAAAAAGAGCAGGCAAGTACCGGGTGCAGCTGCTGCTGAAAACAGATAAACGGAGTAAGCTGCAGGCACTGCTTTCTGCTCTGTGTGCGGAGCTTGAAGGCATGAAACTACCAAGATCGGTCAGATTCAGCATCGATGTGGATCCGCAAGATCTAGTCTAGGTCGCCTTTAGTTATTGCTGAATTGATGAAAAGTCTCTTGATTCGGCTATAGCTTACCGTCTGGCAACCGATAATTGGGGTGGTGCAAAGTTTTCTAGCTATTATTGCCATTTAAAACAATAACTTAAATTAGGCCACGGCCTATGGACGTCTTACTAGAGTCATGACACAAGATTTTGCCAAAATTAAGCCGGAACCGCTCTTAGAGCGAAAAACCGTCGCCACACCACCGGCATGGTCTCTGATGTTCACAGGCGTAATTGTCGGGCTGGCCCTAGGCGTATTTGGCTGTTTCTTATTCTATCTCTCAGGAAACGTCCCACCGCTGAATATTAATCAGCCGGCTAGCAACACGCCTCCCCCCGCAATTCAGCCAGCTACTGTGCTAGCTGCCGAAGAGCCCGTAGAGGAAGAGCTACAACTCGAATTCTATACCGAACTACCTGCCTACGAAGTGTCCGTAGATGCCAATCCAGTAGAGCTGACAGAGCAACAGGCGGGTGTCGCCGAGGCAGCCAATAACAGCTCAGCCGCACAGACAGTGGCAGTAGAGGCACAGACAACAGCCGCTGCGCCTGCGACAACCGATGAAACCTTCAACCCCGGATTCATCCTGCAATCTGGGGCTTTCCAGCAACCCGAATCTGCCCGCACCGAGAATGAACGACAGAGACTGTTGGGTCTGGATGTAAATGTTAAGCAGCAGGAATTGCTTGGTCGAACCCTCTATCTAGTTCAATCTGGACCCTATACCAGCAGCAGCATATTGAATGAGGCCGAGCAGCTATTACGAGCCAATAATATCCCCAGCCTGCGCATGACCATTCAGTAATTAGCAAACAACTCTCAGCAACATTCCAACAGCAGTTACCGCTTGAATTCCCAAGGTCTCACCCCATATCCTAAACTCGCGCATCAGATTCCAGCGAACGATGATCCATGGCCTGTTATAGCCTGATCGAGAAGCAGAGGCATTTCTAACCGCCGTGCCATTCTCTCGCTCTATTAGAGCAGCAGTCGTTTAATGAATTTGCTCCACAATCTGCTCACAGAAGCACTACAAGAAACAGGATATCTGCTATGGATCAATACAGAGGCACAACTATCGTGTCGGTTCGCCGCGGCAATAAAGTCGTGATCGGAGGTGACGGACAAGTCTCTCAGGGCAACACCGTCATGAAGGGCAATGCCCGCAAAGTTAGACGCCTCTATAAGGATCAAGTTATAGCCGGTTTTGCAGGAGGCACCGCCGACGCCTTCACTCTCTTCGAGCGTTTCGAAGAGCAACTGGAGAAACATCACGGCAAGCTAGTTCGCGCTGCGGTTGAACTGGCCAAGCTATGGCGAACGGAACGCTCTCTCAGAAGACTCGAGGCATTGCTGGTTGTAGCTGACCAAGAATCCTCGCTAATCATCACTGGCAACGGAGATGTTATCGAGCCAGAAGATTCAATCATGGCGATTGGTTCAGGCGGCCCCTACGCGCAATCTGCAGCCAAAGCCCTGCTGCAAAACAGCGATCTCGATGCCCGTGAAATAGTCGAGAAGAGCTTAACTATCGCCGCAGAAATTTGCGTCTATACAAACCACAATCACACAGTTGAAGAGTTAACTATTGCAGAGTAGCTGCGCACTACTACGAAACCAAATAACAAAACCAATGCTAGTCCAAACGAATACAGGTATTAACGCATGTCCACAATGACTCCCCGCGAGATCACCTCTGAGCTCGACAAACACATAGTAGGTCAGGCTTCCGCTAAGCGTGCAGTAGCTATTGCTTTGCGCAATCGATGGCGTCGCATGAAACTCGACGCTGAACTACGTGAAGAGGTCACACCAAAAAACATTCTCATGATCGGGCCTACCGGCGTCGGTAAAACCGAGATAGCACGACGTCTGGCGAAACTTGCCCAAGCTCCCTTCATCAAGATCGAAGCGACAAAGTTCACCGAGGTTGGCTATGTCGGTAGAGATGTCGAATCGATCATTCGCGACTTAGTAGACGTGGCGATCAAGATGATCAGAGAAACTGAGATGAACAAGGTGCAAAGTCTGGCAGAAGACAAAGCCGAGGAGCGTATCCTCGATGTACTCCTGCCTCAGGCGCGCACAGAGCAATCCTCAGATTCCGATGAGAACAATGCCACAGACTCGAATTCAGCCGCACGCCAGCTCTTTAGAAAGAAGCTACGCGAAGGCGAACTCGATGACAAAGAGATCGAAATCAAAGTCAGCGAGACACCCGCTGGAGTGGAAATCATGGCTCCTCCCGGCATGGAAGATATGACCAGCCAGCTAAAGAGCATGTTCTCCAACATGAATAGCGGCAAGAAGACTTCGCGGCGACTGACCGTTAAGGCAGCGCTGAAGGTCGTGAAAGATGAAGAAGCAGCCAAGCTAGTAAATGAAGACGAGATTCGCAATCGTGCGGTGGAAGCGACTGAACAGACTGGCATTGTCTTCCTGGACGAGATCGACAAGGTAACCAACAAACACGACCAAGGTGGCGCAGGCGTATCAAGAGAAGGCGTGCAGAGAGATCTGTTGCCATTGATCGAAGGGTCCACAGTCACCACTAAACATGGCAGCATAAAGACAGACCATATACTTTTCATCGCTTCCGGCGCCTTCCACCTCAGCAAACCTTCGGATCTTATTCCTGAGCTTCAGGGACGACTTCCTATTCGCGTCGAGCTGGACGCGCTTACCGCGGATGACTTCAAGCGAATACTCGTAGAACCAGATGCCTCTCTTACCGAACAGTATCAGGCGCTACTTGCCACCGAAGACCTGCAGATAACATTTTCCGAAGACGGCATAGAAAAAATTGCCGAGACTGCTTGGCAGGTAAACGAACGCACCGAGAACATCGGCGCCAGACGTCTGCATACGGTAATGGAAAGACTGTTAGAAGAGGTCTCTTTCTCTGCTTCTGACATGGCCATCGGTGACAACAGTGAACTGGTAATCGACAAAGCTTACGTTGAGAAGCAATTGGATGAACTGGCTAAAGATGAAGATCTGAGTCGTTACATCCTGTAGATTTCTCCACCAGAGAACTTAATCGTCGGAACTTCACATGGCCACAAACGCACCAACAGACATTAAACTGCATAAGAAGTCCGCGACCCTGGAACTTGTGTATACCGATGGCGCTCACAATACCTTTAGCGCAGAATTTCTGCGCGTCCACTCCCCATCCGCTGAAGTGCGCGGACATGGCAAAGGGCAGGAAATTCTACAAACCGGCAAACGCCACGTTAGAATCGTCAACCTTGAGTCTGTCGGCAACTATGCCATCAAGCTCAGCTTCAGTGACGGCCACGATACCGGCATCTACTCTTGGACCTATCTACAGGAGCTAGCAGAAGACCAAGAAGCCCTCTGGAATGACTATCTAACGAAGCTGGATACGGCGAAAGCGAGTCGGGAAGCATTGCCACAGGGTACGCAAGTGATTAACATCATGCCTTCAGCAAAAGATTAAGCAATCGAGGCCCAACTTTTGGGCAGCGGCAACAATCTTGATAGCCACTAGAATTTTGACAGCCACTACAGCGATCACCCATGAGTAATACGACAGACACCGAAGAGACCACTCATTTCGGCTACGAAGAGGTTCCCGTAGCGGAAAAAGAGCAGCGCGTGGGCCAGGTATTCCGTTCGGTTGCGAATCAGTACGACGTAATGAACGATGTCATGTCGCTTGGCTCCCACAGGCTCATCAAGCGCTTTACGATCGAACTAAGTGCTTTGCGCAAAGGTCATAAAGTCTTGGACCTCGCTGGAGGAACTGGCGACTTCAGTATTCGTTTCTCGAAAATTGTCGGAGAGACTGGGCAGGTCGTGCTCGCCGATATCAATGAAGCCATGCTTCAGGTTGGCCGCGACAGAATCATAGACAAAGGGCTTTCCTCCAACGTCGATATCGCCCAAGTTAACGCAGAGCATTTGCCCTTCGCGGACAACACATTCGACTGCATCTGTATTGCCTATGGACTGCGTAACGTCACCAATAAGGCAGCTGCTCTCGCATCCATGGAACGAGTGCTCAAGCCAGGCGGCCGCGTGCTGGTCCTCGAGTTTTCCAAACCCACTAACGATCTGGTTAGCAAGGCCTATGATGTGTACTCCAAATTGTGGCCTATCGCTGGCAAGGCAATCACCGGAGATGCCGAGAGCTACCGCTATCTAGTCGAATCGATTCGCATGCACCCCGATCAAGAGTCGTTGTTACAGATGATGCAAGACGCCGGCCTCAGCAACTGCAAATACCATAATGTGATGGGTGGCGTTTGTGCCATCCATATTGGCTTCAAGTCAATCTAGGCTACATCAGCCTGGCTTTAGCTTAGTTAGAAGAACGAAACCACTGGAACACAATTGAATCAGTTTCTTGGAAGTCTCGCCCTACTGCCAGTCGAAAAAATACTGAATGCAATTGTCGCGCGCGATGAGCATATTGCAAAAAAGTTCTCAGCATTCGATTCGAAATGTATCGAGATTATAAGCTCTAGGCCGAAGCTTTCGCTTAGCATCCGCTTCGAAGATGCAACCATCAAACTCAGCGCCATCGATAGCCAAACCTTAGGCATAGTTGCCGACGCAACCATCTCCGGCACCGCAGAAAATTTACTGAGCCTACTCGTCAAGAAGCCGGATCAAAGAGCAATGGCCGACGCTAGCCTAGACATATCTGGCGATGCCGCACTCGTTCACGATCTGCAGATGACTATCGAGTCATTGGATATTGACTGGCAAGACTATCTAGCTCCGATACTCGGCGATGTACTAAGCAATGAGCTCGGCGAGGCTGAACAGAGCGCCCGAACCTGGAGCAAGTCCGCAGGCACTACCCTGCAGAGAAGTGTTCGCGACTACCTAAGCGAGGAAGCGCGCCTTGTGCCTAGCGAGCTAGAAGTCGATAGCTTCTCCAACCGGCTAGATCAACTGCGCCTAAGCACCGACCGAGTTGCCGCTAAAACAGAATTACTGAAGCGCCGCTATTCCCTGCTCGCCGAGTCAAAATAACTCACTAAAAACAATCGCTTAACAAGCACTCTCGCTTGTTAGCGCTGGCCGGCAGTGGTATCTTTGCAAGCCCTCAGATCAAGCAGAGCATTTTCCAACAGCCGTGTCCTATCTTCCCCGACTTAACAGAGTGCTCAATGTCATCGCGAAATACCGTCTCGATGAATTCATGCAGGGTCAGCCGGGCGCTCGCAGGATAAGCCTGCTGCTTCTGCCCTATCGACTTGTCTGGATGCTCAGTTCAGGAGCCTCGGCTCACAAGAACGTTCGACTCCGTAAGGCGATGGAAGAACTCGGCCCAATCTACATTAAGTTTGGCCAACTACTTTCTACCCGCAGGGATTTTCTCGACATCGAGCTTGCCGATGAACTGCAGTCTCTGCAGGACAATGTGCCACCCTTCGCATCTCCTTCGATTCATCAGCTTATCAAAGAATCATTAGGCGTTACCGCTGAGTCAATTTTCAGCAGCCTAGATGACGAGCCTTTCGCCTCCGCATCGATAGCACAAGTTCACAGGGCGACTCTTCAGACTGGCGAAGAGGTAGTGATCAAGGTAACTCGACCAGGCATCGAAGAAGTGGTGAGCGCCGATATAAAGTTATTGAAATGGATCGCGAACATCATCGAGACGCGAACCGAAATCGGTAAAAAACTTCATCCGGTAGAAATAGTAAACGACTATGAGCAGATCATTCACGATGAACTCGATCTGCTTTCTGAAGCAGCAAACACCTCACAGCTAAAGCGCAACTTCTCCAATTCTCCTGTCCTGTATGTACCAAAAGTACATTGGGACTACTGCAGCAAGCAACTCATGGTAATGGAACGCATACACGGCATTCCAGTTGCCGACGTAGATGCTCTGAATGCACAAAATACCGACCTAAAGAAACTCGCCGAGACAGGCGTCGACATCTTTTTCACACAGGTCTTCGATCACAATTTTTTCCATGCTGACATGCACCCGGGCAATATTTTCGTTTCTTACGAAACGCCGGAAAATCCTAAATACATTGCTATCGATTGCGCGATAATTGGCAGCTTAAGCACAGACGATCAAGAATACCTGGCGAAAAATTTACTCGCGATCTTCAAACGTGAATACAGAAAAGTTGCCGAGCTTCATGTTGCCTGCGGGTGGGTTCCTAGAGACACCAAGATACATGAATTCGAATCGGCAATACGCAGCGTATGCGAGCCGATCTTTGAAAAACCTTTGAAAGAAATTTCATTCGCCAATTTATTAGTACAGCTTTTCAGAACCGCCAGTCGCTTCGATATGGAGGTGCAACCTTCGCTGGTTCTACTGCAAAAGACATTGCTGAATGTTGAAGGCTTGGGCCGGCAACTCTACCCCGACCTCGACCTTTGGAGCACCGCCCTTCCCTATCTCGAGAACTGGAACAAGCGGCGACTCAATCCATTCACGCTGCTAGGCAGGATTCAGGAAAATATTCCGAACTGGATCGACCAACTACCGCAGCTTCCACAGCTGTTTATCGACGCAGCCACAGAGAGCAAGCAACTTGGCGAGATCAATCAGTCGCTACAGTCACAACAGAAACAAATCAGGGAGAACACTGAACGCCAGGATCGTAAATTCCGCTTCCTCGGCACCGCCCTGTTACTAGCCTCTGCCTCCAGTCTCATACCAAGCATCAATGAGACCATGACAAAGCTGCCTCTAGCCACGGTATTCCTAGCTTTAGCGGGTGTTTACCTTTTGTGTTTTAGACGGTGAGCCTGCATACTTAAGCCATGCCTTCCTATCTCGATCAAATTCAATGGAATGAACAGGGCTTAGCGCCCGTAATCACTCAGGACGCAGGTTCTGGGCGAGTTCTCACGCAGGCTTGGATCAATCGAGAGGCATTAGAAACCGCTGTTTCAGAGGAGCGTGCTGTATATTGGTCACGTTCTCGCTCAAAGCTGTGGAGAAAGGGTGAAGAATCCGGCATGGTGCAGAAACTTGTGGAAGTTCTGCTCGATTGCGACAATGACTCACTGTGCTACCGTGTTGAACAAGTAGGCGGAATCGCCTGTCATACTGGGCGGGAAAGCTGCTTCTACAAGAAGCTAAGCAACGAAATCTGGGAAACTATTGACCCCGTATTGGTTGAACCTGAACAGCTATACAAGACAAAAACATGAGTGATGTACTAACAGAATTAGCTGCAATTTTGGAACAGCGCAAGAAAGCTTCGGGCAGTGATTCCTATGTTGCCAGCTTGCACGAGAAGGGTCTTAATAAGATCTTAGAAAAGGTTGGTGAAGAAGCGACCGAAACGATTTTGGCCGCTAAAGATTGCATCGATCAATCAGAAAAGAATCAACAGGCAGTTATTGGTGAAACTGCAGATTTATGGTTTCACACGATGGTGATGCTTAGCCATCTCGATCTGACACCACAACAGGTGTTGGATGAACTGGAAAAACGCTTTAACATGTCCGGCCTTGCAGAAAAGGCGTCGCGACAAAATTAATTACCGATACGCATAGCGCTTCGTATCAGATTTGGAGGTTTATCATGGGTGGAATTGGAATTTGGCAGTTACTGATTATTTTGTTAATCGTAGTAATGTTGTTTGGCACAAAGCGACTCAAGAATTTGGGCACAGACCTTGGCGGCGCCTTGAAAGGTTTTAAGACAGCCATCAAGGAAGACGAAGAAGAGCAGGCCCCTGAAGTCGACGACGGTATCACTGGCGAGACCATAGACGGCACTGCCGAGAAAGTTGAAACCAAGTAATTAGTCGACCCGCTGTTTCCCGATGCCTAAGCATCACTTCTCTACTCACAGGCTAGCCCTGTGATTCCGGTTACGCACTATGTTTAACATCGGCTCATTTGAAGTCCTGCTGATATTCATTATCGCACTACTTGTGCTTGGTCCAGAGCGATTGCCTGGCGCCGTGCGCACCACTGGATTATGGATCGGCAGATTTCGCCGCAGCTTCTATAAAGTGAAGAACGAAATCGAGAGAGAATTGAACGCCGATGAAATTCGTCGTCAACTCCATAATGAAACTGTTATGGCTGAGATAGAAGATGCGAAATCAAGCATCGAAGGCATGGCCAAAGACACAGAGAACTCTGTTAACAGCATCGTCAATTCTGCGAACTTCGATCCAGGCGCCTCTCAGGCCACAGCAGATGCCGCCAAGAAGAACAGCGCCGAGGAAAGCGAAGCCATCGAATCTCTTGCTAAGAACGACAAATCCCTTAGCGGCGAATTAAAAGACATGAGCAATCAGGTGGAAGAAGTAACCAAGCAAATCTACAGTGGCGGCAAGAACCCTAAGCTAGCCAGCTCTGACAATTCCACAGACACCACAGACACCACAGACACCACAGATACTAAGACAGAAAATGGCAACAGCTGAAGAACAGAAAGAGTTAACCCTCATCGATCACCTGGTCGAGCTCAGGGATCGAATTCTTAGAAGTGTTATAGCCATAATACTCTTCTTCTTGATTCTGTTTTCCTTCTCCAATGACATCTACACCTACGTTGTTGATCCATTGATTCAGGCCTTGCCTGAGGGGTCTACGATGATAGCGATCGATCCCACGTCACCCTTTTTTGCACCGTTCAAACTTACCTTCTACGTTTCGTTTCTTCTAGCTGCGCCCTATGTGCTCTATCAACTGTGGTCGTTTATAGCTCCCGGGCTGTACAAGAATGAGAAAAGCGTGGCCATACCGCTTTTTATCTCCAGCGTTCTGCTCTTCTACGGAGGCATCGCGTTCGCACGTTACGTTCTATTTCCCTTCGCCTTCGCCTTTTTTATCTCGGTAGCGCCTGAAGGCATTTCGGTATCGCCTGACATCAATAGCGTGCTTAGCTTTGCACTCACCATATTCTTAGCGTTCGGTATCGCCTTCGAAGTTCCAATCGCTGTTTTCATACTGATCTGGACCGGCATCGCCGAACCAGACTCCCTAGCGGAGAAACGCCCGTATGTAATCGTCGGCTGCTTTATCGTAGGCATGCTACTAACACCCTCCGACCCATTCACGCAGTCGATGCTGGCAATACCTATGTGGTTGTTATTCGAAGTGGGGATAATTGCTGGACGCATGGTGAAGAAACGCCAAGTTAAAGACGAGACTGAAGGTACAGAATAGGATCGACGTTAGACCCTAAGAATAAACGTAACCGGCCCATCGTTTTCCAGACTCACCTGCATGTCTGCGCCGAATTTTCCCGACCGTACAAACTCATGCTGCTCTTGCGCGGCTTGCACTAACTTGTCGTAAATTATCTCCGCCTCTGCTGGCGGCTTGGCGGTGGAGAACCCAGGGCGAAGTCCTTTCTGTGTCTCGGCGGCAAGAGTGAATTGTGATACCAGCATCAGGTCGCCGCCTATATCTTTCAGATCGAGATTCATTTTTTCGTCAGAGTCGGCGAATATTCTGTAAGCGAGGATCTTGTCGAGCAACTTCTGTGCAAGCTTGTCGTCGTCGTCTTTCTCAATGCCAATCAACGCAAGCAAGCCCTGACCGATGTCGGCATGTAGCGTACTCTCAATATGAACTTGCGCCCAGTTGACGCGCTGAATAAGTGCAATCACACAACCCCTCCCTTACTCGCCATCAAGAAGGTCGAGCTAGTCTAGATCTTCGAGCTTCTTGGCGATGTCTTTCGTTGCACGTATCAAAGCATCCACGGTGCCAGGTTCTGACGCGGAGTGACCTGATTCACGGACTATGTGAAGCTCCGCTTCCGGCCACTGCTTATGCAATGCTAGTGCGTTGTCGAGGGGGCAAACCATATCATAGCGGCCGTGAACTATTCGACCGGGGATCTCTCGAATAAGATGCATATTGTCCAAAATGTGATTCTCGTCAATAAAGCCCTTATTCTTGAAATAGTGAATCTCTAAACGCGCAAGCGCGAGGGCATTGTGGGGTTTAGTAAAGCCTGCCAAAGCCTCTGGGCTCGGTCGCAACTTGGAACAGCTGCCTTCCCAAGCCGACCAATGTTTCGCTGCCGCCATCCGCGCGAGCTCATCATCGCCAGTTAGCCTTTCGTAATAAGCTTTCATTAGATCGCCACGCTCCGCCTGGGGAATATGGCCAACAAACTCTTCCCAATAATCTGGAAAGACTCTCCTAGCCCCATCCTTGTACAGCCAATCAAAATCACACTGCCTGCAGAGGAATATGCCGCGCAAGATAAGCGCGAGCACTCTGGCTGGAAATGCCTGCGCATAGAGAAGGCTAAGAGTTGAACCCCATGAGCCACCGAATAGCACCCACTTCTGCACGCCGAGGTACTCGCGTATCACTTCCATGTCCGCGATTAAATCTTGGGTAGTATTGTTCTCAAGCTCCCCATGGGGAGTCGAGCGGCCACAGCCGCGCTGATCGAAGGTGATAATGCGATAGACAGCAGGATCATAGAAACGGCGCGAGCTCGCATCACAAGCTCCACCAGGACCACCGTGTACGAACAGGACAGGTATGCCGTCAACATTACCCGCCTCGTCGACATACAGCTCATGATTGCCTGCGACGGGTAACTGGTGGCGCTTATAGGGTTTTAGTTCGGGATAGAGAATCTGCATAGCGAAGGCCTAATCCAGCTCAAGAGTTGTCGCGCCCTTATGCAGAGCGCTTTTCCCTATGTTAGGACAGTGCGAGGCGAGACGCTAGCGTGCGGCAGCGCCACGTCCATGACGCTTGCGCTCATTCTCGGTAAGCAACTTCTTGCGTAGACGGATATTCTCAGGCGTTACTTCAACCAATTCATCGTCGGCAATGAATTCCATAGCCTGTTCGAGGGTATGGGTGGTTGGAGGTGTTAGGACGATATTCTCATCGGTTCCTGAGGCACGAACGTTCGTCAGCTGCTTGCCCTTGATGGGGTTAACAGCTAAGTCGTTCTCGCGACTGTGTAAGCCGATGATCATGCCTTCGTAAGTCTCTACGTTTGGCCCAACGAATAATTTGCCTCGCTCCTGTAGATTGAACAGCGAGAAACCCAGCACCTTGCCCTTCACCATGGACACTAGAACGCCTCGCGAGCGTGCAGCTAGGTCCAAATCTTTGTAGTCGCCATAATGATCGAATACGTGAGTCATCAAGCCAGAGCCTGACGTCATGCTTAAGAACATAGAACGAAAACCAATCAATCCGCGGGTAGGAATCAAGAACTGTAGACGTACACGGCCCTTTCCGTCTGGCAACATGTCTTGCAAGTCTGCACGACGCTGGCCCAGCTCTTCCATAACCGAACCTTGGTGTTGCTCATCGCAATCCACGACTAATGATTCGACAGGCTCTTTCAATACACCGTCTTCTTCATGAAGAATAACTTCCGGTCGTGACACCGCGAGCTCAAATCCTTCCCGGCGCATGCTCTCTATCAATACCGAAAGATGTAATTCGCCACGACCTGAAACCTTATATTTATCCGGTGTCTCGCCTTGTTCAACGCGCAATGCAACGTTATAAAGCAACTCTCTCTCGAGCCGGTCTCTAATCTGACGCGTAGTAATGTACTTACCTTCGCGTCCTGCAAATGGTGAGTCGTTCACCTGAAATGTCATGCTGATCGTCGGCTCATCCACAGACAGAGGCGGCATCGCTTCTGGATGATCTGGATCACATAGTGTGTCAGAAATATTTAGCTTATCGACACCAGAGATACAAACAATCTCTCCTGCCTGCGCCTCATCAACATCGATTCTCTCGAGGCCTAGATGGCTTTTAACTTGAAGGATCTTGCCTTTGCGAGAGTTTCCTTCGCGATCGACTATGACTACTTGTTGGTTTCGCTTCACTGTTCCGCGAGTAACGCGGCCTACACCGATAACACCAACGTAGCTGTTGTAGTCCAATGCACTGATCTGCATCTGGAATGGTCCATCGACAATTACATCTGGTGGAGGAACTTTCTCGATCACTGTTTCAAACAGTGGCTCCATGTTGTCCTTCATCTCTTCCATCTCATGGCCAGCGAAACCCTCTAACGCTGAGGCATAGATGATTGGAAAGTCCAGCTGCTCGTCGGTCGCGCCCAGCTTATCGAATAGGTCAAACACTTCGTTGACTACCCAATCTGGTCTTGCGCCATCGCGATCGATCTTGTTTATTACCACGATCGGATTGAGACCCTGAGCGAAAGCTTTCTGTGTAACAAAACGAGTCTGTGGCATTGGACCATCGACGGCGTCTACAAGCAGCAGCACACTGTCGACCATCGATAGCACCCGCTCTACCTCACCACCGAAATCGGCGTGGCCCGGCGTGTCCACGATATTGATGTGGTAGCCGTTCCAATTAATAGCCGTATTCTTCGCAAGAATTGTAATACCACGCTCGCGCTCTTGATCATTAGAATCCATCATTCGCTCGACGTTCTCGCCGCGTGACTCAATGGTTCCCGATTGATGCAGCAGCTTATCAACCAACGTAGTCTTACCATGGTCAACGTGCGCGATAATCGCAATATTTCGAATCTTCTCAATCACAGTGGTTCCACCTAAATATTGTGCCTACAACCCCCTGTGGGGAGTAGGTTGCAGCTGCGAGCTCTGGATAGAGAGCGGCTGCACAAAAGGCGGCGAGTATACACGAGAAGGGGCCGAATGATTAGTAATCTAGGGGATTTATTTGGCTTTTAGGCTTGTATTTCTAGTGCTTTTACGACTTTGCCAGTTCCAGAACGGCGACATTGGCAAAGCCCTCGTCGATTAGGTTGGCGGCATGCAGGCGGCTCATCATGCCCTTTCCGCAATACAGGAGATAATTCTTGTTCTTATCCAAAACCGCGAAGCCGCTGCGTAGCTGGTAAAAAGGTATGTTCAGCAATTCCCCATCCAGTATCAATGGCTTGAGCTCTACTTCATCGGGATGGCGAATATCGATAACAGTGCTATCGCTATCAATCACCTCGACGACTTTGACCTCGGCGGCCTCACCCTCTAGATCCGCCACTAACTCGGTGATGAGCTGATGTTTGGCGCTGCCTATGGCTGCATCCAGGATAGTAAAATCGAATAGACTCTCTTCTCGTTCAATGCGATAGGGCTTTGCGCGCGTGGTTGGTTTATTAGAGATAACCGCACAGTATTCAGGTATGTCTTTGGAAAATTCCTCAGTGCCAATCTCTCTGGCAATATCGATAATCTGCTGCTTGTTGGCTGTCACCAATGGCCGTAGCACCAGAGCATCAGTAACGGTATCGATAACCGCTAGGTTAGCCAAGGTCTGGCTAGAAACCTGTGCAACGCTCTCCCCTGTCACTAGCGCCTCTATGTGCAGGCCCGCCGCAATTTTCTCGGCAGCGCGCAGCATCATCCGCTTTAAGATGACACCCATCTGGGAGTTATCTACCTTATCAAGTATCTCCTCAACTACACCCTCAAAGGGTACTGAGATGAATTTTACTCGATGGGAGGAGTGATACTTCATCCACAAGAACAGAGCCACCTCTTTAACGGCGAGCTCATGTGCCCTGCCACCAAGGTTAAAAAAACAGTAATGGGTTTGTAAGCCGCGCTTAATACACAGATAGCTAGAAACAGACGAATCGAAACCCCCGGAGATCAAAGACAGTACCGCATCCTGACACCCAAGCGGAAAGCCTCCCATGCCTTGCTTCTGATCCCGCACCATGAAAACAGAATCATCACGGACTTCTATCATGACTGTTACATCTGGGTTCTTCAGCCGCACGCCCGCAGCTTCGGTCTGGCTGTTAAGTCCTGCACCCACATGACGCTCAACATCGGTTGATTTGAAGCCATGCTTACCATTACGCCTGCAGCGCACGGCGAAGGTCTTACCCGCTAATTTATCTCGATAGTAATCAAGCGCCAGATCTAACATGCCATCCAAGTCCATTCGGGGATGCTTCTCCACCTCTAGAAACTTCGCGATACCAGGCGTACAAGCCAGCCTTTTGCTGATTTGGGCTATCACCTCAGGGTCTTCTGTCGAGGTTTCGACCTCTAGATTGTCCCACTCCCCAACAACAGATACCTCAGGATCAAATTCGGAAACAACCGATCTGATATTTTTACGCAGCTGACGAATAAAGCGTCTGCGCACTGGACGGCTCTTTATGGTGATTTCAGGAAAAAGCTTAACGAGGAATAACATCTTGTCTCTATCTTATCTCTGTAAATTCTGTGGCCGACCCTATTCGGGGTGGCGATAATTAGGGGCATCCAGCCCAACATTTCTTGCGACTGCTGACCGCTGCGAGTGCATCAGCGTGCTTCCATAGCCGCTATTTGCATTATTATGGTGCGTTATATATGTGAACGCACCCATATAGTGCATTAAAAATATCTGCAATCTTTGCCCCTCAGTAAAATAGGGCTTTGCAGCGATGCCAGTAATGGCATATATTTTGCTCCTTCCATACCACACAAGGCAAGCCGCGGAAGTATAATCGATTATTCATCGGATAACTTAAACAGGCAGCCCCTTGGCAAAGTGGCAGCAAAAGCTGATAGGCTCTCTCAGCTTCGCCGAGTAGGTATAGGTTGTAAGCACTATACCGAAGAGCAAGAAAACCGAGCACACGTCATACATTATCAAGTAGTCGATATCGATTAGGAGAAAAGGATAGAAAATGAAATCTAAATTAGAATACATCTGGCTTGACGGCTATAAGCCAACGCAAACCCTGCGCAGCAAGACGCAAGTACGCGACAATTTTGACGGCACGCTTGAAGCATGCCCCGTGTGGTCATTCGACGGCAGCTCCACCCGCCAAGCCGAAGGCAACGATTCCGACTGCTTACTGAAGCCAGTAGCTGTCTATCCAGACCCAGACCGCGCGAATGCCTATTTAGTAATGACTGAAGTCATGAACGCCGATGGCACACCACACCCATCAAATGGCCGCGCTACAATCGATGATGATGATGAAGATTTCTGGTTCGGTTTCGAGCAAGAGTATTTCTTGTGGGATCTAAAGACTAATCTTCCTCCTGGCTTCCCCTCAGGCGGCTACCCCGGCCCTCAAGGCCCTTATTACTGCTCTGTCGGCGCCCAAAATGCCTTCGGTCGCGAAGTAATCGAAGACCACATGGACCTGTGTCTTGAAGCTGGACTCAACTTCGAAGGCATCAACGCCGAAGTTGCTGCCGGTCAGTGGGAGTTTCAAATTTTTGCAAAGGGCGCGAAGAAAGCTGGCGACCAAACCTGGATCGCAAGATACCTCTTGGAGCGCACAGCTGAGCGCTACGGTCTGGCAATCAACTACGAGCCCAAGCCTCTAGGCAAAGAACTAGACTGGAATGGCTCAGGCATGCACGCTAACTTCTCTAACGGCCCTATGCGAGAAGACGGTGATGAATCTGTATTCACCAGAATATGCGAAGCCTTCGGCAAGAATATCGATCGTCACATCAGCGTCTATGGCGCAAACAACGATCATCGATTGACTGGCCTGCACGAGACTCAGTCTATCGATGAGTTCAGCTACGGCGTATCTGACCGTGGCGCGTCAATTCGTATTCCGATTGGCACTGTTGAAGATGGCTGGAAGGGACGTCTAGAAGACAGACGTACTGCCTCCAATGCGGACCCGTATAAGGTTGCCGCAGCGATCATCAAGACTACGAAGGAAGGCCTAGCGTAAGCTACAGCCTCGCTTTACAAAAAGCCCGGTCATTAGACCGGGCTTTTTTATGTCCTCAAATATTGCAGCCAACCATACTCTGCACTATTATGGTGCATCAATACCCCGCAATAAAGCGAGCAACCACCCAAAGCTGTGCACAAGCCCCATAAACAGTGATCTACT
Source organism: uncultured Gammaproteobacteria bacterium (assembly GCA_913060495.1). Lineage (GTDB taxonomy): Bacteria > Pseudomonadota > Gammaproteobacteria > Pseudomonadales > Pseudohongiellaceae > UBA9145. The sequence continues at coordinate 51,607 of CAJXRP010000022.1, forward strand.
CGGCATTGGCTCTTTTGGTTTGGTTATTGCATAGCAAGGATAGGAGAAGCGTTTGCTATTCGGCGCCAAATCATCGGCTAAAACATCAGTAGAGAAATAGTTACCGTGACTCTGAACAACATACACAAGCGACTGCTGGATAATCAGAAGACTGCAGTTGTGATGATGGATAAGAATCTACGTCTACTCTATCTAAACGTGGCAGCTGAGAATCTGCTGGAAATCAGTGTCCGTAAGGCCAACAAGCTCTTTATTGGCGACGTGCTAATCAACGCGGCAGAAGACATAGGTGAGATGCAAACAGCCCTAACCAACAGCAATAGCTTTACCAAGCGACAGGCACAACTGCAGCTGATGCATGGCAAGACTGTGGATGTCGACTATACGATTACACCGTTCGAGGAAGACGGCGAGCAACTCGCGCTGCTAGAGATTACCTCTCTAGAACACTCCTACAGGATAAATCGCGAGGAATCCCTGAATAGCACCCACGCTACCACTAGAGAATTAGTGAGAGGCCTTGCCCATGAGATTAAGAATCCACTAGGGGGAATTCGCGGAGCGGCACAATTATTAGCGGCAGAGCTTAATAGTGAAGACCTAGCAGACTACACCAACGTGATTATCGAAGAGGCTGATCGCCTCCACAAATTGGTAGACCGACTAGTTGATTCCAGACAGCCATTAAAGATGCAACCGATCAACGTGCACGAAGTTTTGGAAAGAGTGCGATCACTGGTGCAGGCCGAAATAAGCGGCAATAGCATCGAGCTGATTAGGGACTACGACCCTAGTATACCGCCGGTGCTAGCGGACTCGTCGCAACTCATTCAGGCGATGTTGAATATCGTGCGTAATGCAATGCAGGCGCTGTTTAGCCCGAAGGTAGAGCACAATCTAGGCCGCATCTATCTGCGCACCCGGATCGTTCGCAACGCAACGATAGGCGCCAAGTTTCACAGATTAGCCGCGAGCATAAAAATTATCGACAACGGGCCGGGAATCAAGCCAGAGATTATGGACTCCATTTTCTATCCGATGATTAGTGGACGCGCCGAGGGAACAGGCCTCGGACTTTCAATTACACACTCTATTATCAATCAACATGAAGGAGTCATAGAGTGTGAGAGCCGGCCTGGCGCAACCTGTTTCACGGTGTTGCTGCCACTTGCTCCAGCTGGCAGCTAGTAAGCCAGCGCAAATAGGCGATTAACAGTTAATCTAATTTCGGGCGTAAGCCCAATGTTTCACAAGGGTGTGTGATTTATGAACTCAAGTAATTCTGTCTGGATACTGGATGACGACCGATCCATTCGCTGGGTACTGGAAAAATCCCTAGGCAAGACTGGTCTCAATACCGAGTCGTTCGAAAACGGCAACGACTTGCTGCACCGCCTCGAGCAGGAATTGCCCGATGCGATTATCAGCGACATCCGCATGCCGGGAATCAGCGGGCTGGACCTGCTGTCTACAATTCAGGAACAACACCCGCAACTTCCAGTCATCATCATGACGGCACATTCGGATCTCGATAGCGCAGTCTCATCCTATAGCCGCGGAGCCTTCGAATATTTGCCTAAGCCTTTCGACATCGAAGATGCGATAGCGATGACGAATCGTGCGCTGGAACACGTGCGCGAACAAAGCGAAGAGAGTAACGACACTGAAGTTGTTAAGAGCCAAGAGATCATCGGTGAAGCACCTGCGATGCAGGAAGTATTCCGTGCCATCGGCAGACTCTCGCAGTCGAATATATCGGTGCTGATCAACGGCGAATCGGGAACCGGCAAAGAGTTAGTAGCCCGCGCCCTGCATCAGCACAGCCCGCGCAGCAACAAGACCTTCGTGCCGCTTAACGTCGCGGCTATTCCTAAAGAACTCATAGAATCTGAACTGTTCGGCCACGAGAAAGGCGCGTTCACCGGTGCAACCTCGCAGCGTACCGGTCGCTTCGAACAGGCCGATGGCGGCACGCTATTTTTAGATGAGATCGGCGACATGCCGGCCGAAACACAGACAAGATTGCTGCGCGTGCTTTCCGATGGCGAGTTTTATCGCGTAGGCGGACACACCTCCATCAAGGTGGACGTGCGCATCATCGCGGCCACCCATCAGAATCTAGAGAAGCTCGTTGAGCAACACCAGTTCCGCGAGGATCTCTTTCATCGACTGAACGTAATTCGTATTCACATACCACGCCTCAGTGATCGCAGCGAGGACATACCCAAACTCGCGAGCTTCTTTCTGCACTCCGCCGCTAAGGAATTAGATGTAGAACCGAAGACACTGCGGCCAGAGACTGAAGAATATCTCATGGGACTCAGCTGGCCTGGCAACGTCCGTCAGCTAGAAAACTTCTGTCGCTGGATTACCGTCATGGCATCGAGCCGCGAGGTCTATCTTGCCGATTTGCCTCCGGAATTTGCTACCCAGGAAACAGTCATCAATCAGAACGGCGATTGGACCCAAGGGCTGCATCAATGGGCGGATCAGCAATTGAATCTAGGCAATGTCGGCATCCTGAATGACGCCACACCTATGTTCGAACGTACCATGATCGACATCGCCCTTAAACATACTGCCGGGCGCAGGAGAGATGCGGCAAATTTATTAGGCTGGGGAAGAAATACCTTAACTAGAAAGATTAAGGAGCTGGGAACCGATGAAGAAAAGGTTGAGACTACTACGAATTAGTCCAGTCTCAGCCAAAAAGTACACACTATCTGCTTAGCTGTGCGGTCTTAAGACGCCACCCCGTTGCGGCTCTCTGCCAGTTGAGTACGACTGCATTATCCACAATTGCCCCACGGCCATTCTAAACAATGGGCTATTAGGAGTGATTCGAATAAAAGACGAACATTTCTCCCCAACCCTAGACAAAACCGTTGCAAATCAATTTCATAGGCAACAAAATAACCGCTTATCTTGGATTGATGCTGATTTCCTGAAAGTTTTTATTACCTTCAGGCCCAAATGCGGATTTTTCAGCTGATGAGTAAGATTATTGGAGCTTTCATGGATTTAGAATACAAAACCGTTCAGGCACAAACGCCACTATTTGCCGACAGCAAAAAAATGCAAGAAGTGCTCGAGGCTGAAGCCAAAGCTGGCTGGCAGCTGTTGTGGAAAGAAGACAACTACAAGATGAAGCTACAGCGGGAAATCTCAAATCGCGAGAACGATAAGAATCTCGATTTTGACGCCTATCGCTCTTCTGTAGGGGTTAGCTCTGTTGTCACCTATGTTGGTACAGCTTTGCTTACACTAGGAATAGTCTCGGTTATCTTGTATTTCGCAATCTGGACTAGCTGATTTGCCGCAACATAGGCGGCTCAAACCTATTGAGCCGCGGCAGACCTACTTAACTGCCCGCACCTGAATCGTTCTTTCCACATCTTCGCATGAACCTGTGCTCTCGATAGTGTGGTACTCGACACCAGCTTCCAGAATAGTTGAACAGCTTACGACCGCCGTGCACCCCGCCAAACCAACTGCGCCACCAAGTGCGTCGAATGTATAAGTTCGAGCCGCACAATTTGAGCCTGCATAGGCTGGATATTCTTCCGGCGGAAAGGTTCTATTCATCACGAACCCCGCGCCGGATTCGGCCGCATAGAATGCTCGTGCTAAATTCACTTCTTCCACGAAAGTTTCCGCGTTTTCCTGCACCAGCTCATTTATCGCTACCGCGATAACCGCCATCGTTGTGATAATAAAAATGGCTGCAGGCAAGCCTATTCCTTGCTGCGTCACTCGCAATGAGAATTGTTTACTTAGCATAGCTACTCCGCTCCTTAAGGAACACTTCGCGTAAGCACTTCATGGTTTAGGCGCAGCGAATCGCCCTCGGAGCTGAAATTCAATTCGATCTTAACCAAAGAGTTTCGTGTTAATGACTGCGTACCAATACCGAAGGCAATAATGTCTTTGTTATCTATGCTGTCTGTAATTAGTGTTTTTATACGGCCTTCGGCTATTGCCGAATAATCCGGCAAACATCTATTGTCTGGATGCGCTGCCGCAACCGAACATGAGGGGGAGCCAGTTCCTTCTTCCCTCTGCACCTGATCAGCGAAGAAACCGTAGTTACTGTAACGATACAGCTTATCTTCAACCACACAAAAACTAACCGGTTGATCCACAACGAAGAAACGTTTCGTCGGAGAGCGCCTTCTGAAACGGTGACTCGTTACCAGATTTACAACACTTATGTTCATATCTGATGGGTCTGTATCACTGATGGTCGCTATCTTTTGAATCGGCCGACGCGCCGGGAAATTCGGCCACTGCGTATAGTCACCGTCTGGATTATCTCCATCGTAGAGTATCGCCGTATTATTAGTTGGAAAGATGGCGGCGTAGGCATCACTCGCTACTGTATCTTCCAAGGTTGGAAAGAATTCGATGACATCGAAGGACATAGTGCCGCTACCAGAAAAAGAAGGGTTAATATAGTTCGTCGCAGCACGTACGGGGATAAATTCTATGCACTGATCGCCGGATGGATTTAGCCCCGTTGTTGGAGTTACACGAATACTTCTCGGCAATGCATTGTGAAGTTCCAGCGCCATTCTATCGATAGCCGTCCGACCTGCCGATGCCATTTTGCTTCTTCTGGAAGAATCGTAGAGGCTGTCCGCCGAATCCGATATATAAGACACCAAACCAATACTGATAATGGCAGCGACACTAATCGTCACGACTACTTCAATAATGGTGAAACCTTGCGATCTCTTTAAGTCATTCATTTTCATAGTGGGTACTAATCTAAAAATTCGATTTATAAGCGCTTAACACTAGGCCTTCTGTTTCGGCACCAAAAAAAACAGTCACGGTAATCAACTTGGCGTCATAGTTATCATCTAGCTCTTGACCGATCGGGGTCGTTGGCGCGTAGGTTACGGCCGAACTTCCGGAGACGTAGTAATTCACTTCGACCAAGACTGAAAAATTATCATAGCCGTCTCGCTCTTCATTGTTTGCATCTCTCAGAGGCACCCCGTACTTAAGCCCTTCCTGCAAGTTATCGTAGTCGTCCACATCGTCATAAGTCGCACGATCTTCACCGTCGGCACCAAACAATCTCTCATCAGTTACAATTACTTCGGGCTCCTCCGAACAACGTCTTGCTGCAGCTGGAGCCAACGTTCCTCTGCAAGGAGGTATGCCCGAAGCTCTATTTCCCTCATCAAAACGTTTGCCCACAATTTCATCGAGGTAGGCCTGCGCCAGAGCGATAGATTGTATATTCACCAAGGTATCTGAACTCCTTGCTGTACCCCCGGAAATCGAAGCCGCAATCCCAGCAAGCGCTACAGAAAGAATAATGATAACAAAGATCATTTCAATGAGAGAAACCCCAAGCTGATACCTCTCTTTAAAGCCACTAAACATCGCAGTCACCCACATAGGCAAACCCTGATGGAGAAATACATACCGAATAGTTTATGTCTTCATTGACACAAAATCTAACCGCCGATGTAGGAGCCACCGCATAACTTGCAGCGCTCGCTACTCCGCTACTCGCAACCAAATTACCTAGCTCTCCAAATGTAAGAGTGAACGGACTAGAATCAGAAACATTCGATCCGGCTATGCTGGCACAACTATCAGTCACGTCTTTGTCAGCGGTAATAGTCAGTGAGCTTATGGATACAGTGACTCTACTTACAGATGCCGATGCCTCTAAGACTTCTATTGTCGCCTCAGTGCCATCTTCATTAGGTGTGAACACCATCGACATATCGGAGCGACCAAAAGCCCCCTGCTGAGCACGTCGCGCCTGCGAAATAAGCTGATCGCGAACGACCAATCCCACAAACGCATTCTCATCGGAGAATCGCGACATCACCGTAACCGAAATTATGGTGAGCACTAAGATCACAATAACAATCTCCACAATCGTGAAGCCGACAGACTTGTATTGGGTTAGTTGTTTTGCCATAGACTGTAATTTCGCGCTAAAACGCTACATCTCCAATTAGACCAAGTAGTAATCTACCACTCATTCTCGCTCCAAACCGATATCCGTATCAACACTTAACAGCTCAAGAGTACTACTTCCTAGTCTGTAAAAAACTTGCTCCGGGAATCGATAGCTCGCCTCCTCTGCACGCTGCTTGGCAAGCTCCGATTGCCCGATAAAATCATGAGAAAAGATCAGGTTCTGAAAGTATTGCCAACGTGGCTTCGATTCTACTATTTCATTTACGAGGTCGATATAGGGCTGAACCTGACTCAGATCGTTTCTGGCCAAACCCTGGTTCATTAAATCTGTTCGTATTTTCAATTGGATTCGTTCTTGCCAAACGAGCGGATTTCTAATAGCTAATAGCGTCTCGACAGGGGTATTGGGATCGAGCTCGTAGCGAGTAAGAATAGCGCCAGCTTGAAGCGTCGTCACCATAAAAAACGTAGTAAAAAGAGGAATTGTAATGCCCGAAACTCCAATCAGAAGCGTTGACGCCAACTGGCGTGTTTTTGCTTTATTGGCCAACGAGTCTATAAGATAGATTATCATAATGAAAACTATCCAATGCACACTGGAATGGTAAAACGGAAATTCTGTCTGCGTATGAAGAACGATCGGAAACAAGAGACCTAGCATCGCAAAGCGCGTTGCAATATCTAGACGCCAAATAGATCTCAAGACCACAAAAACTGCGAGCAACATACCCAACAAGGAAATAATACCTCCCTCTATCGCCCAAAATAACATTTCATTGTGTGGGTGACTTAAATTTGGCTGCCCATTAGGTGTAGAAATTCCCGCCGCATACAAGGCAGCAACAAAACTATTAAATTCAGCCTCAAAGTTACCCAGGCCCACACCAAACAGCGGATTTTCTAAAACCAAGAGTAAAGCTTGATAGTACATCCTCTCTCGGATTGGGTCTGATTGCACTTTAGAAAGTGCCGCCGCTAATCCATTGCTATCTCCAAGGTTCAACAACAGGTAGCCGACAAAAAAACCCAGGCCGATCATTAGCAACCATCCCGCGCTTTTTCGAATGCCGACATTCAAAAAGAGATAGAGCAGCATCAGCAGCGAACCCACTGAGGCACCAATCCATCCTGTCCTGGAATTCAGCAGCAGAATAAGCGGCACCGTCACGAGTGGAGTAAGTAAGCATACGGACTGAAAAAAGGATTTTCTGGCAGAGCCCTGAAATTTGGAGAGCAGGTAACCGGATAGAACCAGTCCTGTGGCCATGAAACTGGCCATGACATTGCGCTGAAAAAAAACACCAAATGGAGGATAGCCCTCTACATGGCCCATAAAATTACGCGACGACGCAATGTATTCCTGGCTCCAACCCAGCAGCCCCTCAATCCAGACCGCACACAATACTATAAAAAATAACAACTCTTTCTGACTGCCCCTCAGGTCTAACTGCTGCAAGACTATAAACAGCAGGAGGCCAGCCAAGAGGCCGTACATTCGCCCGATACTAAGCGGATCTATAGATGCAGGATAGAGTGCGGGTAAGAGGAGCAGTGCGATTGCAGCGATCAGCCCAACGGTCAATTCCGTGTAAGCCCATTGTGAACTAGAGACTATTTTGAATAGCCCGAAGCCGATGGCGAAACTTAGAAACGTCCAGACTGAGGCGTTGAAGGAAATCGTGAGAGCATTGCCCGGGGGGTGCAATTGAAAATAGTGCATGCCTCCCAAAAAAAGAAAACTCAAGGCCCAGTAGGCATATTTGCCGGAGCCTTGAGTCATCTGTTCTAGTAGTCGATTCAATTAATTTACCGACTTCTTTAGCATAATCCTTCGACGTTTAATGAATCAAAAATACAAACTGCCTGAACACTAAACTACTACAGTGTATTTCGAGTTACTTCGCCTTGACGGTCCATAAAAATTACCTTCGCGCCTGATCCTACCTGTGAAGAGGCATCAAGTACTCTGTCTGCAGTATAGACAAACGCACATGCTTTCGGAGTGTCTAAGAAGAACGCGCTGACTTCAGGAGTATTGGCAAACCCCGTGCCTTGTGAAGCGCTGTTCAGTTGTACGGCGAGAAGAGCTGCCGAAGTAGCCACGACTTGTGAGGCAGCGACAACATTGGGGTGCCCAGCTTGCAGCATATTATCTAATGCATTTTTGCAATCTGTATTGTTATTTAGATTCGGATAGCCCGTTACAGCACTTGCTGTAACACTCGGATAGCCCGCAATAGTTGTGTTATTTGCACCTTGAGCTATGAACTCAGCATGGTATAGCGCGTTGGCGGTACCTAGACCACCTTCCAATGCGTCAACTACCGCGCTATGCGCTTCATCTGTTACGTCAATAAAACGTGGTAGCGCGGTAGCAGCCAGAATACCTAAAAGCAAAATAACTACCACCAACTCAATAATCGTAAAACCAGATTGACTGGCCCTACGTTGATCTTGAATATTTAACGATTTCATACTTATCACCCTTTTCAATCTAAATTAATAAAATTAGCTTCTAAATCAATAACATTCTAGCGTGCGCCAATGTCAGCATCGCACTAGTCTAGTTTATCTCGCTCTCAATTCGCTGGGAGTCATCAACCCTGGCAAAACACCAGATCTACCTCTACTCGTGAGAAAACTTGTATACCTAATAACGGCTCATTTATTAGTAACTTAATGACTTTTTTGAATCCAAATTCTTTAAGAAACACTGGTATGAGGTATTGTTCGCTATATCGAGCGAGCTGTATAGAGTAACAAATGGTTTTTACCCCTCTTTGTTCCCATATACTAGCAACCTAGAATTCGCAAATTCTGCTAAAAAGACCAATTTTGTGCTGCCTTTCACACTTTTAGCCCCCGCTGCCTGCTAACACTTCATTCAACATCTGATCCTCTCGGAGTTCCTGCCAATAGAACGGGGTAACTGGCTTCAAAACCACGCCATTCAGACGGCTTCGGCGATTCTCTTGAGGAATCTCTCCCGCTCTCGAAGCTATTCTGACATCCAATCCGGACTGTATATCTACCTCTCCGTAGTCTGTTGTGACGCTAAAGCGAATTTCGCTAACGGGCACCAGCTGCTCATCGAACGCCAGGAAGACTCCTGTACTATCACTCACCAAATACACCAATTCCATGCGGCTATTGTCAAAATACCAAGACCTACGGGGTAAACCTGCACTAGGCGGCCCACTAAATGCACCCAAATAATTGCTAGGGGGCAGCAACATGAGGTCCATGGGGTTTATATCCTCTAACAGAGCGGCAGCGCCTGCATTACCCCCGGTTACCGCGCTTATCAGCTCTAAATTAATACCCGTCTGTAACTGCGTAATCACTGCAATAAAACTCGCACGCTCCGCTTGTGCTGGAAATTCAGCAAAACGGTTCGCTGCATAGGCATAGATAATAGCTACCGAAATAATGAATGCCACAAGCTCAAATAAAGAAAACCCACGATTCTTGTTGAACCCCGGAGTCTTAAGCCGCCTCGCTCTCTGTTTGTCTATGATCTTCAATTCGATACTCGACTCTTACGAAACCCTTGTCTGCAATAATAGTGATTAAGCTAGGCGTCATAGGAACGCAACCACTTTCGCCGGCTAGCCTTGCGCAGCTGAATTGAGATCCCAAATCGGCAGAAACACACCAAGAGCTAGAATCAGAACCAGAACTGCGATAAATGAAATCAATACGGGTTCTATAGAATCACTTAACTGTTTTATGTCGTAATTGACCTCCACTGTGTAGAAATCCGCGACTTCTTCCAAAAGGTCATCGACGTTTCCAGTCTCTTCACCGACGGCGATCATTTGCAATACTAGGGGTGAAAACATACCAGCCGCTACCGCAGTTCTGTGCAGTGACTCACCCCTCTCAACTCCTTCGCGCATCTTGTGAACATTATAGGCAACGAAAGCGTTTCCCACAGCGCCTGCCACAACCGTCAAACCTTGGACGATAGGAAGTCCAGAGGCCATAACCATAGAAAACGTGCGCGCAAATCTAGCCAATGCGATTTTCTCAAAAACCGGGCCTGCTAAAGGGAGGGTGATTTTACGCCTATCCCAACTCAATAAACCCCGCTCTGTACCCAACCAATAGCGAAAACCGGAAATAGATCCTCCTATCGTGATGAGCAGATGCGGCCAATAATTCAACACGAAGTTCGATGTATTTATCAACCAAACAGTTTGCCAGGGTAAATCGGCACCTAGCCGCTCAAATGTATCAGAGAAGATTGGGATGACGAACACCGTGATCACTCCCAATGCTACCGCCATAGCAACTAGGACAAAAATTGGGTAACGAGTAGCACTCTTAATTTGCTTCCTGGTAGATTTTTCCAACTCAAGATATTTCGACACTTCAATGAAAGCTCGGTCTAATCGACCAGTGTTTTCCCCTACATGCACTAGGCTCAAGAACAATTGGGAAAAAACTTTAGGGTGCTGGCCTAGCGCCGTTGCTAATGTATTACCATTCTCTAGCCCAGCTATCACATCTCTCAGAATACGACGAAAGTTTCGATTGCTCATCGAGGCTTCCAAGCCCTTGATCGCGCGATCAAGTGGTAATCCAGCTTTAGTCAGGCTGTACATCTGCCTTGAAAACATGATGAGCTCATCGATTTCAATTTTGTCTAAGCCAAAGAAAGCATTTGCCTTATCTATAACAGTGGCATCGGGGCCAATATCCATTCTTGAACGAGCTGCGGCCTTCGCCTTTTTCTCAGGTTTCCCGCTCGCTTCCTTTATTTCAATCGGTGTGACCTGATCACCAAACAGCTTTTCTGCAACGTCAGCCGCGGTTCCAGCATCCACATAACCGGACACCAAAGAACCACTGTAATCACGACCGCTGTATTCAAACTGAGGCATGGTCTCTCCTATTATTTGCTGAGCTCATCAATTACGTAGACAAAGAATTAAGCTACATCCATAAAATCGCTAGACTCATCAACCTGTTCGGCGACTCTCAATACTTCATCCAAGCTTGTTACGCCTTGTGCCGCATATTCAAGCGCACTCACTACTAAAGGCTGATAGCCCGGCGTCTTCTTTGCGATCCTTACAAAATCAGCTGAATTAGAGCGCCTCAAAGCGTCGGCCAATGGCTCATTCATTATTAGAATCTCGAATACGCCTATCCGACCTCGATAGCCTGAATTATTACAACGATGGCATCCGACAGCCTTCTTCAGATTCATGCGACCGGCCCTCTCGCCAATAAGGCCTTTGATCCAAGCCAGGTCTTTAGTGTCAGGATTATGATCTTCAAAGCAGTTATCGCATAAGCGGCGCACTAAGCGCTGAGCCACGACGGCACGCAATGCCGTAGCGGCCAAAAAGCCCTCGGCTCCCATATCAACCAGCCGCATCGCACTGGATACTGCATCGTTGGTATGTAATGTGGATAGAACTAGGTGACCCGTCATCGCCGCTCGTAGCGCAATCTCAGCAGTTTCCTGGTCTCGAATCTCTCCTACCAGCAATATGTCGGGATCCTGCCGCAAAGCGGACCTCAGTACCTTGGCAAAGGTAAGCTCTATCTTCGGATTTATCTGCACCTGATTAACTCTATGCAGGCGATACTCGACAGGATCTTCGACCGTGATTATTTTCTTGCCGACTTCATTTAATTCTTGCAACGCTCCATAGAGTGTCGTGGTCTTACCACTACCGGTTGGACCAGTTACAAGTATCAACCCATGGGGCATATGAATTAGCTTTCTAAATTTTTCAAGCATCTCCTCCGGCATTCCAACCTCATTAAGATCGGAAGCCCCGTCGGTTTGATCGAGCAGGCGCATTACTACCGATTCGCCGTTCTCTATGGGCATTGTCGATAAACGCACATCAATATTTCGCCCCTTAACTCTAAGGCTAAACCGACCATCTTGGGGAAGTCTCTTTTCTGATATGTCTAAGCCAGAAAGCAATTTCAGCCGCAGTACCAATGCCGGAGCAATCCGTCTTTCTTTCATTACCTGTTCCTGCAACACGCCATCTACACGCTGGCGGATACGCAGTACATTTTCATCTGGCTCGATGTGAATGTCGGAAGCGCGGACCTGAACAGCGTCCTCAAAGATGGACTGCAGTAACTTAACTACCGGCGCTTCGCTATCATCTGCATCCAAGCTTAGGGCTTCTAGATCAAACTGACCCTCCGTGAGCTCTTCATCCAGCTCTTCAGCAAAGTTCGCAATCTCTTCAGTTCGGCGATAAACGAGATCGAGCGTGCTAAGCAATTCCGATTCTTTTACAACTGCGGGTTGAATTGGCTGCTCTAGGATTCGCTCTAGCTCATCAGAGGCAAATATATCCATTGGGTCAGCCATGCCTACCAACAATTGCGCACCTTGGTCCGCCAATATAATAGCTCTGTAACGACGCGCATATGATTCACGCAGACGGTGAATCAGACTGACATCAAAATTGTAGCGGCGCAGGTCGACAAAAGGGATTTGCAATTGCTGACTGAGATAACTTAAGAGCTGCTCTTCTTTGATCAGCCCAAGCTCAATCAATACTTGCCCCAGCCGCTGGCCAGTTTGCTTCTGGCGATCAATAGCGTCCAGCAACTGCTGCGCAGAAATTACGTTGTTCTTGACCAGCAGATCACCGATCTTAATTTTTTGTTTTGTGATGGCCATGTTAAGGATTCAGTGCAGCAACTCTTTGTTGACTGCGACCGCGCAAGTTGGCGCTTAGGTTGGAATATTCCATTGCTCGCACATAAGCCTGCCTAGCAAGCGTCGAATTGCCAAGCTGGTCATTAGCTGCCGCATATCCATACCACCACTTGCCCTGTGTTTGATCATATCCGACAAGGCCGCGGTAGGAAATGACGGCGCCTGCAAAATCCCTACTAGACAGTTGTGCAGATGCAAGAAGATCGTGATATTCAGTATCGTCAACAATATCAGGAGCTCGTGAGAGCAATATAGCTGCAGCCTCCGAGAGATTTCCAACGCTCATCAATAGGCGCGCCTTCACTTTCTTAAACCCAGCGTGATTAGGTACCATTTCCAGCCCAACATCGATCAATGCTAGAGCATCCGCAACATTTCCTTTGTTCATTAGCAGCTTTGCATAGGTCTCACGTGACTGATGCGCGCTGCGATTTTCAATAATGTATGTCTCCAATGTTGTAAAAGCCGCATCGGTCTGTCCGCTAGATATCAATCGAAGCGCATTTTGAACAGCGATAGTATCCAATTGTTCATTCGAATAACGAGGCTCTTCTTTCATCGAAGCAACTGGCTCATCAGCTAAAGGTTCGATGTCCACCTCTTCTGGAAACTCACTTCTCTCTACTATTGATTGCTGATCTGATGTCGAAGCAATCGAAGGAGCAACAGTTTCCGCTCGACCACTATTTCCACGAAGGAAATTAGTGCTATCAGGCTGCGTACTTATCACCACTTCTTGCGGGTTAGCTTGTACTACAATCGCCGGGCTTTCTACAGACTCTACTATGATTTCTCTCTGGGCAGTTTCAAGCTCTTCTGCTACAGCTATGGATTCTTCTAATTTCTGAACAACTCGCTTCGAATCAGCCACCTGAATATCCAAACGCTGCTCAACGTTTGAGTCCAGAGACTTGTCCCAAAAATACATCAGCGCTATTAGAACCAGAAGCAAGGGAATCAAGATAATAGGCAGCAGTTTTCTCTTGGCCTCTGGGGAATACTCTCTCGCCGGCATTAGACGAACTGCCCCACCTGAGCTATCGGATTCTTTTCTGCGCTGATCAAGATCACGCAGCATATTATTTACAAGACTCATAGGTACATGCCGCCTAGGTAATAAATCAATGCCGCTCCGACAAATAGGCAGCCAACCGCAATCATGGCAGGCATGTAGTTGGCGCTAGGCAAACTCACACCCTCCGTATCATCTGCTGCATTTTTCACATGATCAATTTGTACCGTTCGTTCTCCCTTACCGAATGCCACCATCAACGCTTTGTGGCAAAGGATATTAATAACCCTAGGAATTCCGTCGCTCGTTCGGTAGAGGAAATCCAATGCCCGCTTTGAAAACAGGAAGGGTCCGTTGTAGCCTGCCGTAGCCAATCGATGGACAACGTAGCGCTCGACACCATCTCTATCTAGAGCCTCTATCTCGAATGAAAAAGTAATTCGCTGCCGTAGCTGCCTGAGTGACGGCTGACTCAGCAACACATCTAACTCGGGCTGCGCAAACAGAACAACTTGGAACAATTTGACCTGCTCTGTCTCTATGTTCGTCAACAATCGCAATGCCTCAAGCGTCTGTTCCGGCATCGCATGAGCTTCATCAATAAATAGCACTACCTGTTTATTATCACCCGAGAATTCAACCAACTTTTCCGTAATCGCCTTCAACAGGCGATGATGACCCACATCCTGATCGATCTCGATATTCAGCTCTTCGGCAAAGGCGAGAAACAATCCTTTAGGACTAAGCACTGGGTTTGGAATATACGCCGTTACATAGTTTTCCTTGTCTTCCTCTAGAGTATTGAGGACTTTCCGACACAACATAGTCTTGCCTGTGCCAACTTCTCCGACGATTTTTATGAATCCTTCAGCATTAGCCAAAGAGACCATCAGCATATTATATGCCTTATGATAGCTGGCCATATTCAAGAAAAAGTGTGTGTTCGGCGTTAACGAGAAAGGCAATTCCCGCAGACCAAAATGCTGTAAATACATGACTCTTTATCCTAATCTAATTATTCGCGAACGGATCAATTGCACGATTGATATCTCGAAATCTATCATTGCTATCCTGAAGTAAAACCTTATCGCTAGCCTCGCTAACCATTATTGGTTTAAGCAAGATTATGAATTCACTCTTTACAGATTGAGTTTGCCTCTGCTCTAAGGCATCGCCAAGCAGCGGCACGCGACTCACTCCGGGTATTCCTGCTGTTTCATTTATATTGCGCTCAAATGCCAAGCCACCGAGAACCACTATTTTCCCATTCTCAGCCTTAATAACACTGTCAATTTCACGAGTAGTCGTTAATGCCAGAGGTACAGTCTGCCCCGCTATACTTTTTGTCTGCTCGTCAACAGCACTAATAATGGGATGCACATGCAAAGTGATTTCACCATTTGCGCTAATCTGTGGTGTTATATCCATAGATATACCAGAGAAAAATTGCTGTAGATTGTTGTTAGCGTTTGTCGTCGTATTGTTGGCAGAGGCGACAGTAGTAGTGTCGGCTTGAGTTTGGAAGAACTCTTGCCCGCCATCCTGAAATACCGCCTTCTGATTATTCAATACACGCAACTGAGGACTAGATACCACCTGTGTAGTGCCGCGAGTTTGCAACAGCTGAAACACAGCATCGAAATCGCTAAAATTTGTACTAAACTGCAACGCATTGGAGATGCCATCAAGACCTATATCTCCACCCAGAAACTCGGCAGCTTGGTCGTTGTCACTATCTGCGAATAGAGGCGGGTCTTCTAATGGATTGCTAGGACCGTTACCGAATGTATTGAAATCCAACGCGTATTGAAATCCTTTGTTAAGAATCACTTCCAAGAACTGAATTTGAATTACTACTTCTCTTCTCAGGGATTCTTGCGCCGCTTCGATAAATTCCTCAACGCGATCCAACTCATGAGGGAATGCAGTTACAATTACAATTCCCGTTAATGGCTGAACCAACACACTCTTACCCTCATCAGTTACGGTCGATTGATTTCTGCTACCAGCCGTACTAAAGCCACCGAAGCCACCAACGCCTCCTGCCGCTCCACCGCCACCGCTGCCGCTACCGTTACTTTGCACTCCAATCAGATTAGTGATTGCAGTCTCTAAATCTGACCAGAAATCAGTACTAGTGGAAGTAGAAATCCTGTCTCTTATACACATCTCCGAGCCCACGAGACTCCTGAGCATCTC
>CAJXRP010000023.1 GCA_913060495.1 uncultured Gammaproteobacteria bacterium
CAGTTGTCATCGATTCGAATAAGAATAGTCGACTTAACCCTAGGGTCAGCATCGTTCTCGATGAAGAGAAGCATAGCTGTTCACCGCTAATTATCGACACCTCGTCCGAGGGAGGTAGTGATTCCGCTCGAACCATCAAGCGGGTGTTAGATGAGAATGAGTATCCAGTAGATCTAAAGCAAGTGTTCTCGTTCTTCAAGGAGCAGGGCGACTCGCTAGGGGGTTAAGCTTCGCGGCAACAGATGGTTTTCAAGCGTTCGCCGAGCTTTAAAGCGCTGACAAAGGCATCCTCGACTCGACTCCCGCCACACCAGTCGCCACAGGCAGCAAGCCTGTTCGGTTCATCGAGCAAGAAATCATCTTCCAGGCTCGTTTCTGCCTTAGCGTATTTCCATCGGTGAATGGCGATATGTTCTGGTGGGGGCATTTGGTCACCTAGTAGTTCAGCACATGCAGCCAGCATGCGATCGCGCACAACATCGGTACTGCATTCGAACTGGGTACGGGCCCACTCATTGTCGCTATGTACCAGTAATGAGGAAGAGTCAGGACGATTTTGCTTGCGGCAGTTCGATGCGATCCAGCCAAGCGCAGAATTCCTGACCACGGCGGCATCGAAATTAAGCTTAGGCGCAGTCTCAAAGCCCAGCATCAGGCTGAAGCAGGGAGAGAAATCGACTTCGTTTAGCGCTGCTTTATGTGCGAAGCACTCTGGTAGCAGTTCATCTGTCTGAGGAGCGGGCGCTGTGGAAATCACCCAGTCGAACTGGCCGAGTCGGTTCCCTACGTAGTCCTTAAGCATCCAGCCCTGTTCCTCTGCTTCGATGCTTGCGACTTGAGTATCAAGAGAGACCTTAAGTTCTTGGGCGAGAACCTTGCACAAGGTGTTCATGCCGGGCACGGCTACGTAGTGGGGCTCGAACCATTCTCGTTTGAACGGCTTCTCCTCAGGATCTAAGGTAAGGACTCGGGGTTGCCAGGCCGTTATTTGATTCTCGGCGACGCAGTCATTTATAAGTTTCTGAAATTGCTTCGAGCGCGCCGTAAAGAATTGCGCGCCGTGATCGAAGTGGAAGGAACCAGAACGGCGCGTGGCCATCCGCCCACCGAAGCCGCGGGACTTCTCAAACACGCGAACCTCAGCACTGTCTTGCAGCTGCCTCGCGAGGGTGATGCCGGCAATGCCAGCACCGATGATGGCTATGGATTTCATGGGACTATTTCGGTTGGTGTGGGTGAGTTGACAATCATACGCTAGCTTGTGAGGATTGGATTGGCAGTAGCTTTACCGAATTTTCGTCAGCTCTACTCAAGCTCTGCATTCTGCTAGGGATTTTATCCCTATCTCTCCCCAGTTTCCTGCTGACAAGAACGCATATTTGTGCGAAATTACCTACACTTTAGAATACCGCCGAACCAACATAAGAAATAAGGAAAACCCATGATTATCAAGAGATTTATCACCTTCATGATTGCCGTGAGTCTCGCGTTCTCTGTCAGCACCGCTATGGCTGGTAAGAGTGACAAGAGCGATAAGAGTGACAAGAGCGCTAAACACAGCGAGAAGAGCGATAAGAGTAAGAAGGGCAAAGGCAAAAGAGGCAAAAAAGGCAAGAACAGTGATAAGTCCGGGAAAAGCGATAAATCTGAAAAGTCTGGCAAGAGTGATAAAGAGGAGTCTTGCAAGTCCGATTGGGGCTTCGACGTAACATTCTACGATGCTTCAGGTCTCCTCGCTGTAGCCGGGGAAATCACCGGAACAGCCTGCGACGTAACGGATGTTGCCGAAATTGCTGAAACTGTTTTCCATCCACAGGGCGCACCATTTACAGACTGTGTGCTCGATGAGGAAACGGGTGTATTGCCAAATACAGAGGAAGAGCTTCCTCCTTATGATCTCGACGTCGCAATGGTATGTTCAACTTCTTCAGTTCCGAACTCGGATTAGAATCATCTAACCCAACGTCAAATAAAGAACGCAGCAATCGCTGCGTTTTTTATTTGATATACATAGTATTGGTCGCCGTATAATATTCTGACTAATTGCTTACGATGGTTTAGTCGCATGAATAAATCACCCCATCACTTCGAAATTTCTGCTACAGAGTACACTGCATCGCTCTGTGCGCTAGCGGTAGTCTTTATCAGTGTGCATCTTGGTCTGTATTTCTATAACTACAGAGTTGAAGAATTACCGTGGCTGCTGTTACAGCTATTTGATTTGGATGAGGAAAACAATCTACCCACTTGGTTCTCCAGCTTCGTTCTACTGAATGTCGCGTTTTTCGTTTTCGTTGCCAGCAAGGCGCCTGATCTAAAGAAGCCCGGACATTGGCGTTTTATCGCCCTAGGATTTTTTATCCTGGCGATCGATGAGGTTGCTGGATTGCACGAGACCTTCAATTCTTCCATCGAGATCAACTGGGCCATACCCGGTGCGATACTCGTATTATTCCTAACAGCTGCCTATGTGCCTTTCTTACTTTCATTGCGTGGCCGATTGGCTGCTCTTTTTATTCTAGCGGGTGCCTTATATATTTCAGGCGCACTTGTTACCGAATTGCTTAGCGAGGACATGGATAGTGATAGCTGGGATTATGCGCTAGCCGTAGCTCTTGAGGAAGGTTTGGAAATGTTTGGGGCGCTACTTTTCTTATTCGTAAATCTAAGAGAAATGGCTAGTGACGGTAAGATAGATGTAGACGCTGCCGTTCTCTAACCACGGCAGTAACAGCTCACTTTCTTAACGGGGTCAAGCGTCGCTAGTCCGACAATTGTTCTGACCCGACAAGAAATTCACTGATAAGCCAATTGTCTTCATGACGCAGCAGCTCGATTCTGATCGTGGCAGCGCCCCCACTATATCTTGCCTCGAGTTCGTAGGCTGCACTGGGATTCGCGTCGGTCGCGAGAATTGAAACATCGCTGCCGCCACTTATGCTCTCGACAACTTCCAATTCGCCTAAATAACGGGTGGCAAAGTACAGCGAGTTTATGTAGTCGCTAAGCAGTGTTTCCTGATTCAGTAAAGAGGGGTGAGCGTAATCTCGCAGAAACTCTGGATTGCTGCCTGGTTGAGCTGTATCAGAGTCTTCATTCGATTCATCCACCTCCGTGTCGCTGCTCAGGATGCTTAGTGCCGCGGAGATGGCAAATTCCTGGCTGCTGCCGTCAAATTGCTGTTGACGCAATATACCTCTGCCTAGAATGGCAATAGAAAGGAGTGAAGCCAGTATCAAAATGGCAGTGATAAGCTTATTTTTTCCGCTCATGGGTATTTGAGTGTCCGCAGTCAGAGAAGAGAAGTTATCGGCGCATTATAGAATAGAAAACTGCAATAAAAACAGGTACAAAGGCTCTATTCTCCACTTGGGAGCTATGCCTTACATGGACCAACTCGATGTTCTGCACCTATTGAGCCTTTCGCAAAGTAACAGATAGCAGGTAGAGTAGGCGCCATAATTCTGTGACGCATGACACGTCTGCCCCAATTCGACCCGCTATTTCTCTCGAAAAGTCAGTAGTTTATGAGTATGTTCAGGTCTGGAAAATTTAAGATTGAGATAGCTCTTTAGCTTATTAAGTATAAGAGTGCTCCCTGTTCTAAATTCGTCAATCAACATTTGGCGTTACAGGTCGATATTTTCCCTAAGTAATTAAAATTATTAGGCTTTATAGGGAAATTTCGGTGAATATTGCCGCACAAATTAGTGCAATGTGAGAATCGGTAAATTTTTGAACCACTGCCTTGTACATGAATAAGAATCAAATCGATCAAAATCCATGGTATTTCAATCTATAAACAGCAATCTTAAGCAACGCCGCCTGCAAAAGCTGGTGGCTATGCTCATCTTTGTCGTCTTTGCTAGCCTTGTCCCTACAGAGGAGGCTCAGGCGCAGGTGGCCTGTAACGGCAGTTTTACCTCATTAGTTGGATTTGAGTTGGTGAATTGTCAGCAATACATACCGGGAAATTCAAGCATCATTAACATCACGGTGCCCGTGGGTGTGCAGGCGAATGACCTGCTAATAACGGTCTTGCAGATTGATGACGCAAACAACAACGACACCTTTTTTGAAACAACCGCCTATTGGACGCAACAAGGCAATTATCTGGGTTTAGGCAATCTGGGTTTAGGCAATTTTGATTCTGCCATCTATTCAAGATTTGTGGTGGCGCCCGGTGAAGCAGGAACGGTCACGACATTTGACTGGACTGGCAACAATGAGCGGTCCAACGCAATTGTGTTGCACTTTCGTGGTTCATTGGATTTCGATCCTCAGGCCATTAGTGAAGCTACTGGCAATTCCAGTGCGGCTGGGAATCCTGCCCCTACACCAAACCTAAATCCGAGCGCCGGTTTTCCGGCCGTCAATAATAGCCTTATTCTGCGAACTCTCAGCGCCGACCACAACGATATTACTATCGGCGACGCCGGTATGGCCGGCAACGAAACCATCACGATGAATAGAACCGGTGGCGGCGGAGGAGGAGTTACAGGCGGTGCAGCTGGTGCCTATCAGGCCCTAGCCGGAGACACAGGCACGCCAAGTTTCGATCTCACCGCCACCGAGGGATACCACACTCGAACTCTCTCTATTCAGCCCTATGTGGAATTTCGCTTCGTAACAGAAGAGGGAGACAACTTAGACGGAAGTGCGAGTGTTTGTGCGGTGGAATTAATAACGCTGCAGGCAACGGCGCGAGATGGAACCGTACTTCCATGGTACACAGGCACCGTTAATATTTCTGCGACAAATAGTGTTAACGCTGTGTGGACTAATTCTGAAGGTCTTACAGGCTTCTTTTCACCAGTAGCTCCTGTAACCGGAGGAAGCTTCTCTTATACATTCGATGGCTCCGAGGGCGGCGCAGCAACTTTTCAATACTACAACCCAATTGGTGGAGATACAGTAGTTGAGTTTACAGCCTCGGATAGCACGGGAACCTATTCGGAAAGTGCGACTTATGGTGATCCAAGTCTGACTATTCGCGATTGCGAATTCGTTGTGAGCAATGCGGACGATGCAGTGGAAACCTGCTCCATGGAGGCAGTCACTATCACGCTGCAAGACACCGCCGGAGATCCCGCCAACTTCTATTCGAACACTCTTAGTATAGACAATGGTTCAGGAGACAGCTTCGGCAACTATGTGCTCGCCGCAGCCCATACGGGTGCAGGCACTTTCCTAGACGCCATTACCGATGACGGCAAGGCCACCTATCAATTTGCGCTCACGCCGTCTGCCGGTTCCAATGTATTGGTGCTCGATTACATTCATGGTAGTGCGGATCTAAACGATGTCGATTTTGTCATTACTGAAGACTCGGTATATAACTTCCCAGTTTCTAGCATAACCAGCCTGAGCGTAACTTCTTGCGAAATCATTGTTGATCTTATCGATGGTGATCTAACCCGCGATGTCTGCACCATGACCCGAGTTAGATTTACCGTCGAGGCAGGTGGTTCTCCTGTTACAAATTTCAGCGGCGTGCTAAGTCTGGCAACTGTGGCAGGACAGGGTCTTTGGTTTGAAAATGTAGCCGCGCAACCTTATGCCGGTTCATTGACCGGTGGTGATGCCGGCGACGGCACCGCCAGTTACGACTTCAATGGCAGCGAAGGCGGCATCGTTATCTTCGATTTCCGTAATCAAGTAACCGCCAGTAATTTTGGTTTCACCGCGACGGGAGTGACCGATGACGGTATAGCCTTGCCTCAGGGCGGGACGGTGCCGGAAATCACCGATATCGCCCAGTGTACGCTGACTATTACTACCACCAATGCCACGGTAAACAATCTGTCCGACGTTTGTAGAGCGAATGAGGAGGTGGTTTACACTCTGACAGATCGCGATGGTGGACAGGCTACCGGCTATGAGGGCAAGGCATTTCTGCAGACCTCAACTTCCGCTGGTAACTATGCGCTTACAGGTGGTGCTGGCAACCTTATCGGCCCCGGTGGCAACAATGGTTTTGCCACCTACGAATTTGATGCGGATGACAACGGAGTGTTCACGGTCGACTATAGCGTTCTCGCCGCACCGGCGGGTTTGGGCGACGTTACCCTGACTGCCACTATCAGCAACGTGGCTCTAGTTAACACCGACGGAACCCTCAGATATAGAGACTGCGTTTTTAATATCAGCTTCCCATCCGATACCGCACCCTTCGAGACGGATGTCTGTTCGATTAAGCAGGTGCGTATCGATCTAGTTGATTTCGATGGCGATCCGGTAACGGACTATACCGGCACCATTAATCTCAGTACCAGCACAGGATTTGGTTCCTGGGCTGCCGATGTCTCGGCGAATGGTTCTTTGTTAGATCCCTTTGGCGAAGACGGTTCTGCGAGTTATACCTTCGTCGATCTCGTTGCTGGCACGGATCCAGGCGATGATGATGGCGTTGTAATTCTTAACTTCACTCACACTGCGGATGATGTGGCGGCATTGAACATCAATGTAAGTGATTCTATTACCAGCGACCCCGGCGCACCCGGCACTACCGATGACCCTAATCTGAGTATAGACCTGTGTACCTTCCAGGTTAGCTTCGATGGCGGCGGTCTGCTTTCAACCCATGATGATGCCACCATGACCGCCTGTGAGGTGCAGCAGGTAACCATCGAAGTGTTCGACAGCACAGGCAGTCTCGCTACCGACTATACCGGTCAGATCAATATTACGACCACTACAAATAATGGCAACTGGGGAAAGACTCTACTAGCCGGCAATGGCAATGGTGCGCTATCTAACATCGTAGTCGATGGTGGGTCAGTCTCTTATACCTTTAATGATGACGGCATTGGCGATGATGACGATGGCGTAGTGATCCTGGATTTCACCAATCTAAATGCCGAGACCGTGAACTTTGATGTAGTGGATGAAGTCATCGCCCTCGGCCTGGATGGTGTGATGGTAGAAGAAGGGGCTGCCGATCCAAGCCTCGAGATTGGTTCTTGTATTCCTACTGTGGCAGCGTCCGTGTGCGCCACCGGTGGTAGCGGGTTTGGAGCTGACCTGACCATCGGTGATGAAAATAGCGACCCGCTACAGCGCAGTAGGATGGTGTTGATCGCCACCTCACACGAGGGCAATGCGACGGTAACCGGGGTGTCATTTGCCGGAACCGCGTTCACCACCCCAAGTGATGCACAGTTATTAAGAGCTATACAGATCGATGAAGGCAACTTCGACAGCAACACTACGTTGTGGGCGATGAAAGATGTGGCGATGCCGGATGCGGGCGGTGATTATCCATTCACCGTAACCCATGGTGATAACGATGTCGCGGCCTGTGCATTCTATGTTACCGATGTGGAACAAGTGTTCCCGGCGGAAGTAGCTAATCCCAATGAAGCCGATGGGCAGTTAAATGCCACCGGCTCGGCTGGTGCAGATAACCCAACCTCTACCACGGTTACTACCACACAAAACAATGCGCTGATTATGAGTATTGTGAGCAGCGGACTCTCGGGTACTTTCAGCGCCGTCTCGCCCAGCCCACCCATTACTCGGTTGACCCAGGGGCCAAACCCAGAGAACGGTGTTTTTGCCACCAGCTCGGGCAATGCCTCATCTGCCGCAGCCATAACTATTAACGAGACGGCGAGCGCCAATCCCAACAGACATTCACATATCGTTGCTGCTTTTAACCCGTTCATATCTGGGCCGCCTGTTGCCTCGGGCTATGAGCCGGTTCTGTTGTTTCAGACCTATTCCGGCAATGTCAGCTACCGTGCTATTGGAGCGTCATTTATAACGTCGCCTAATGGCGGGAGTGTGTGTACTGCAACCAATACGGCAACGGCTACCTTAACACTGCCGGATGTGGCGAATGGTGCTCCAACGGCAGGTAACGGGGATCCATTCAGCGAGACGGACGAATTTGATTCGGATGTTCGCGCTGCCTATTTATATTGGTTCGCCTCGGGCTCCCATGATCTGCCGAACCTTGACGGTATCGGGGGGTTCGCAAACAATCTAAATCCCGACGATTTCGATAATGTGACACTTGAATTGCCAGATGGAGTGGGTGGATCGAATATCGTGCCGATAATCGCGGACGACGTATTCCAGATCGAAAACGTAGGTGGCAACAACAATGCCGACTTTTATGCTGGTTACGCAGATATCACAGCCCTGATGCCGGGCACTGATAACGAATTGGTGGTTGGGGTGATGGGTCACTTGGATGAGATTCCGAATGGTGACTATACCGTAACGGGCGTGGAGATAGCTGGTGATGCACCGGACAATGACCAGCCTTGGTACGGTCGTGGTTCCTGCGCTGGTGGCTTCGCAATAGTGGTGGTATATGAGAATCCCTACGAGCAATTGCGTGTTATCAATCTGTTTCAGGGATTTCAACCTTTCCAGAATTCATCCTTCACACTGGTGCCGCGAAACTTCCGCATAGCGGACAGAAATGTCGAGCGCAACGAACCTAATGGACAGATTACCCACATCACCGTTGAGGGAGATGTTGGCAATGCCGGAGCAGATGAAGAACTTACTCTGCAAGAAACGCCGGGCGATTTTGATCCGCTCGACTTCAATTCATTGACGACGGATTTTAATCCTCCGGAAGAGGAGTTTAACGGCACTATTACTCGTCCGGTTTATGCGCTGACAGATATAGTCTCAGCTGTTGATGCAGATCCTAATGATCCCACCGAGTATGCCTATATTTTCGATAATTCCTCAGCCTCAGATGGCTCCGGCAATCCGGCTAACGGCTACGAGCTCGATTTCCCGAATCCGGCGGTCTTTCCTTATTCGCCTGTAATACCTCCCGTTGTACCTCCCTCGAATGGAACGACGTTTGCCTTAAGTTACGGCGTGGATATCGACACCCATTTCATAGACGGCGATGAGGTTAATGACTTTCTGTATGAATTTGCAGACCCGCTGGACCTGGCGGAGGAAATAACCACGCGCTATTCGGCAGACCAGGATTTGGTGATGCTGGTTGCAGAAATCATCAGTGTGACGAACGATGATATCGCCGATATCGAAGTGACCATTACCGAGGGCAGCGCAGATTACAAGGTAAATACTAACGACCGCTTCTACAACATCGAAGTCAAAAACAACGGCAGTGGCGCTGCGGTTTTTGGAACAGCAACAGGATTTATTGAATTGGTAGGTGAGCTGCCGACTGGAATGACATTCACGGGTGGAACACCTATCACAGGAGCGGCTCCCTGGGACTGCACCGATTTTTCCGCCTCGGCGTTTACTTGTACCTATGACATAGACGATCTAAACGGACTAGGTGACGCCAGCCTGCCCACTGTGTCAGCCACAGTTACCATAGATGGCCCGCCGAGTAACTTCTCCAGTTTGAACAACGATGCGAAAGTGATCGTGAGGGTTCAACATACCGATGGCAGTTGTGCAGGAGGCAGTACCGGTATCCTGCCAACTCCTAGCAGCAGTTGCGAGCCTCCCGAATTTGATAATGTGAATGACCTGCAAGGTGGCGCACTCGATATAAATAACATCGATGACAAGACCGGCAGCAACAACAACGTCGATAGCATCACTACCAATGTCCAAGGTATTGAAACGGATCTCTCGGTTGTTAAAGCGGTTGACACGGTGTTGGAAGAAGGAAGCGCAGATTCGATACTCTACACAATTACTGTAACCAATAATGGTCCTGATGACATAGTTGGTGGTCTGGCCCAACCGACCATTAGCATTACCGATAACGAGCCTGTCGGTATTAATTTTGATAGCGCCAGCGGTACCGACTGGAGCTGTACGGTTAATGTCGTGCTCGATCCTGACCAGTTGACCTGTGATTTTAATAATTTTGTGTCAGATGACCCATTGGAAGTTGGTGAGAGCACTGTAATTACTATCATCGGCGATGTGACTGGAACCAGTCCTACTTCGGTAACGAATACTGTGCAGGTTTCTTCCGGCTTGTATAACTTTGATCAGGTGTCCGGTAACAACACCGCACAGGCGATTGCTAACATTACCGCGCCTCCGGCGGTGGTCACCGACAAGTTTTTACTTTCGGTCTCTTCACTCGCCAACCTGACGGACTTAGGCTCAGGAGCTGGTGAGCTTGCCGATTTCACTGATGATGATATTGTGCTCTACGATCCAGGCCTTGATGCGGCAACGCTATTTATCGACAGTGCCACAACACCAAGTTATTCCGTGACGGATCCCAACGCCATTCATCTGTTGCCGAACGGTCAGGTTGTCATGTCGGCAAATGCCGATTCGAACACCATCGGCACCAATAACCAGGCCTTCGATAAACACGACCTAGTGCTGTATGACAAGTTGCAAAATACCGCGTCATTGTTTTTCGATGGGTCCGTTCTCGTTGATGTTGATGAGGGCGTGGGTGACACCATTACCGAGGTCAATATTGATTCCGTGTATGTGCTGGATGATCCAGTGCTTGGTGACGGTAGTTTCATCTTTTCCACAACCGGCGCGGCCAGTGATGGCGGCGTAGTGAGTTGGAGTGATTCAGATCTGGTGCTTTACAACACCACACTGATGACGTTCTCGATCTACTTGAATGCCGAAGACGACGAAGTATTCGGCAGTGTAGTAGATGCCCAGGTAGATGCGCTGTATTTGCGCGTGGATCCTGATAATTCGACGGCCAGCTCATCGGCTGTGCTGGATAGCTTCGTGATGTCATCGGAGGTGCAGAACGCGTTGTTAGGCGAAGACAATGTCACGCTGGGTCAGGATGATGTTGCAGAAATAACTATCGACACGGGCACGCTGCCGGACGCCGATACCACGACTTCAACGCTGCTGTTCAATGGCAATATTCCCCTCGGTGTTTTCAATAGTGTGGAGCCCAATCTCAAGCTGAATGCTCTGCATCTTATCGAGCCCGCCTATATGGGTCATTTCGAACTTTCGGAAGTAGTCCAAGGTAATGCCTGCACCCCGGCTACCATAAGGATTCGCAAACACCATACGGTGGGGGTCAATAGTCACACAACGGATATCAGTTACACCGGCGCCATTCTTATATCGACAGACACAGTAGATGGGGTCTGGGCTATCGATACCGGCGCAGGGGTTTTGGATAATAGTTACGGTGGCGATTCCGACAATGGACAGGCGCTCTATACCTTCGTTCCGGGTGACAGCGGTGAAGTAACTCTCACCTTGAACGTAGTGCAGGATCCTGAAGTGATAGATTCTGTTGTCGTCAGCGTGACCAATGGCTTTGTGGTCGATGAAGACAACGATGACAATCCCTTCGAGTTTAATCTGGCAACAACAGATGTGATTTACAAAGACGAATTCGAGTTGGCGGCCTATGACAATAACGACGGCACCGCTGGCTGGTCAATTAATTGGGACGAAGTTGATGCCTTTGATGGTGCAAGTGCAGGATCAGGTGCGGGCTTAGCCACTGGCAATATTCAGATGACCGGCGGTAAGCTGTCACTTTCATCGAATTTAAATACAAATTCAGGGGCTATTGACCCGAGCATGACCCGCTCGGTTGGTTTGGGTCTGTTTACCAGATCAGAACCAGTGTCGATCAAATTTGCCTACGGTTATCAGTCTGTCGCCAACGGCGTTGATACAATCGAGCTGCAGATATCCAGTGATGACTTCGCTGACGATGGCGGGCTGCCTAACGGCAATTCCGCCGTAGTACAAAGCTATAGCACACTGGACACTAGCAGTGGCTCGGACGTGCTCGAGGATATAACCCTCGATGGTCTGTCTGCAGCTATCGATGCTGTGCTGGCTGATATCGACGCCTTGAGCCCGAACCTCTATGTGCGCTGGGTAATAACCGCAGGCTATGTGACGGGAACGTTTACAGTGGATGACTTTGAAGTGTCCTCCGGTACTACCTCCTGTAACACAGCAGGTTTTAATCACTACCACATTGCTATTCCCGCAACAGGTCTTGCCTGCGTCGCCTCAACTGTACAAATTGAAGGACATGACTTTCAGCATAATCCTGTATCGCCGGGTATAGGTACGGTGTTGCAGCTCTCAACAAGTACCGGTGCTGGAACTTGGGCGAGTGTGATTTCAGGAACAGGTAACTTGGTGGATATTGGTGCTGGCAACAATACCGACGGCCAAGGAACCTATACTTTTACTACGGATGAGACAACTATAGAGCTAGCCTTTAATTACACTGACCCGGTCGGCGATACATCGGTGGTTAATATCAATGTAACTGACGGCAGCATTACCGAGATTAAGAAGACACTGGTTCCCTTCGATGATAGCCATGATCCTGATGCTGATTTCGACGAAGTGGGTCTGCTGTTCTATGATCAGGCGGCGGGTTCGAATTTTACTTCACTGCCGTTTCAGATTGCTGGCAAGCCATCTCTGACAGCACCCGCATCGGGCAATGTGACCCTGCAGATTGTGCGTAGCGTGGCACAGGGTGGGGAGAACGCCGCCTCGGTCTGCGAGTCACTGGTAGATGATGGCGATATTGTCACCATCAAGATTGCTGGACTCTGTGTGGATCCGATGGGTTGTGATGTGTCCAGTAACACCATGACTGTCGTTGATGCCGCCGATGTAGCTCAGACTACAGTGCCTGTATTTAGTTCGCCGACCGCTAATCCAGAAGCCAGTGGTCTGGCCCTTACAGTAGAGTTTTCCGATCTGGGGTCACCGATTTTCGGCGAGGAAAATATCGGCGCACCTATTAATTTCACCTATCGGAACGCCGGGAAAATTTCCCTGCATGCCGAATACGATATTCCATTTAATGACGACAGCACGGCCTTGGGGGTTGCTTCCGGCGATACTATCAACGGCGCGAGTTTGCCTTTTATAGTCAGGCCATTCGGCTTCGATATTGATTTTGGCAGCGACAGAGAAAATCTCGGCGGCCTGTCTCTGGCAACAGATGCGAACGGACCTGCCTTCGCTCGGGCTGGTGTCGGATTCAATGCTACTGTCTCGGCAGTCCTCTGGGAGCAAGGCGATGATGTTCAGCTGACGGATGGTACTGCAGGAAATGATGGCATACCGGATTTCGAAGCCGATTTATCTGACAATATAGTCGCGACAAATTTCGGCGATGAGATAGCTGATAACAATACTGTCGAGATCAGTGTAATTACAACTGATCCAACAAATGGCGGCGCAGCCAACCCTGGAGTGCCAACAGGAGAAACGGGCACTATGGTCACCGTAGACGGGTCCAGTGACATATTTCAAGCATTTAGCAGTGGTGTGAGCGGGCCTCAGCAGATAGCCATCGATGAGGTTGGCATCTTCGATCTCGCCGCCGAACTTGTAGATGACAATATAAACAGAAGAGCAATTAATTATTTCGATTCCGATTTCACCAATTATGTAGCAGTCGAAGGTGTGGCGGGTGGAGCGCGTAATGTAGGTCGCATCTACCCGAATAACTTCGAGTTGGTAAGTTCGAGCTTCGGGCCTCGCTCAAACCAGGAAATGGTCTGTGCTATGGCCTCTCCGTTTACTTATATGGGTGAAGACTTTACCGTTAACGTCACGCTCGAAGCGAAGAATTTACAGGCAACTACATTGCAGAACTACTTTGGTGAATTTGCGAAGCTCAACAGTTTCGTTGAGCTTGATATGCGCGCGATTATCGATGTTGATGTTGTGGCAGATATTGATTTAGATGCTGATATGCGGCTTGAGCGAAGTACTTTTCCTGATGAATTCGGTTCGCTGACTGTTAGCACTATGGATGATTGGAGCGCTGGACAAATACTTCTGTCAGGAGATTTGCGAATAACTCGCCAAGCCAGTGGTGTTGAAGAAGCACCCTTGGAAAATGTAAGAATTGCCTTTAGTCCAAGAGACAATAACATCAATGATGGTGACGCAGACGACCTTATTGATACGAATGATGTCTTGCTAGATGTTTTCAACGTAGATCTGGATGATGGCTCGCCTGATGTAGACCCATTTGATGTAGACCCAGTGACAGGTCCATTTCAATTCGCCGAAATCGCCAAGCACGAATTCCGCTACGGCAGGCTGACTTTGGAGAATGCTTTCGGCTCGGAATCTGAAGATCTGAATATTGGCATACGCATAGAATACTACGATGGTGATGACTTCGTAATTAACACTGCCGATAGCTGTACAGCGATCGTACAGACGGCTGGCTCGGAGGAATTGGCATTCGTGCCTGGCACCTATGAGGACGCAGGCGCCGACTTTGTTCCGCCGCTCGCTCCATTTGCGGATGGCGTAACGGTGATCGAGGGCACCCCACTCGCTCCGATCACGGATGTTACTCTCACTGTATTTGAGGGGCAGAGTAACCCTGTTGCCGATTCGGATGATGATTTAACGAACGATTCTGAGCGGCCGTTCTTCACTACCGCTCCAGACCCAGCTTCAGCGGGCCGGGTTCTGATCGAGCTAGACTTGGACCCAGGCGATGATGATTCACCAAGTTCTCTACATTTCCTCGAATACGATTGGCGTGGTGGTTTAGGAGAGGGAGTTGGCGACTATGCCGGGGATTTGTTTGACGAAGAGCCGGACGGTACAAATTACAACGACAATCCCCGCGCTATCATCGAATTTGGTTCCTTTCGTGGACACGATCGCGTCATCAACTGGCAAGAGATCTACATCGGCCCGACTTCTCAGTAGACTCTGTGGCTAAGCCGTTCTTCAATTAGCAGGAGTCATACTCAACAGACCCTGCAGTGATTCCTTCTGTGTTTTCCGTTATATTCGATTGGAGATTCTTCAGGCTATACGGCTATCCGTAATTGCTATTAACATTGCAAATTTCCAGGAACTCAACTATGCGCTTTAAAACTAATCCTCGTAGCGAAGTCTTAGAGTTAAAGTCTGTCTTAACTTTTTCGATTCTAGCGTTACTATTCCCGGTTTATACGTCAGCGCAAGCGGTGTCCGAGAATCCCTTTCAGGTGATCTTTCACTGGGGCGAATTGCCTAATGAGCGAGAAATGGGCGTCGTCACCGGAGTGCATCCCGATCCCGATGGTGAACATTTGTGGATTGTTGAGCGCTGCAGCGCGAACCAGTGCGCAGGTTCCGATCTGCCTCCTATTCATAAACTCGACAGAGAAGGTCGGGCGGTAAAGAGTATAGGGGCTGGATTGTTCGCGTGGCCCCATGGCTTCGATCTCGATAGTGATGGAAACCTCTGGGTGACCGAAGGCGCACCACAGGGCGATGCTAGAGGTGCCGAAGGTTCCGCGCTAGGCATGGGGCATCAGGTAATAAAACTAAATCAGGATGGTGAGGTGTTGATGCGTTTGGGTGTCGCAGGTGTTGCCGGCGATGACGCATTGCACTTTAACGGGCCTTCGGCTGTGCAGATTGCGCCCAATGGTGATGTATGGATCGCCGACGGCCATCGCGGTGGCAACAATCGCGTGCTTAAGTTTTCTGCGGGCGGAGAGTTGCTGTTGCAACTCGGTGGAGGCATTGACTCTCTCAGTCGCGAAGTTAGCAGGTTTAACGATCCTCATGACTTGAAGTTGGATTCGCAAGGTAGGCTTTTCGTTGCCGATCGCGGCAACAATCGCATACAGATATTCGACCAAGAGGGTGAGCTACTGTCGATATGGACTCAGTTCGGTAGACCTAGCGGCATCTGGATCGATAGTAACGATAAGATATATGTCGCGGATGGCATGTCGGGTGAGCAATGGAATCCGGGCTGGCAACGGGGCATTCGTATTGGCGACGCAAAGACGAGTTGGATTACTGACTTTATTCCCGACTACGAAATACAGAATGGTAGCGGTATAGAGTTTTTGGCAACAGATGCCGACGGGAATATTTACGCAGGACAGGTGGGTCGTCAGCGCTTCGAGAAATACGTGCGGGTACGTCCGTAAGTAGCTATTATGCGATAGATGAATTTTAAATTATAAGTATGTGCGGTAATTTTTACTGCAATATATCAATTAACGTTAAAAGTGTTTGGATTAATCATGAGTGAATATTTTCGAAAACTCTTAGTCATTGTCTGTCTTCTAAATACAGGCTCTGTTTTTTCTGCTGAGTTTGCAGACACAGTGGAGCATAAATTTGCCGACAACGAGGGCGTGTCAATTCACTATGCCAAAGCCGGTTCTGGCCCATTGGCAGTTTTCATACATGGCTTCCCAGATTTCTGGTATTCCTGGCGCCATCAGATGGAAGGGCTGTCCAGCGATTTCACCGTTGCTGCTATGGACACCCGCGGCTACAACATGAGCGATCAGCCAGTAGGTGTTGAGAACTACGACATGGAGCTCTTGATAAGCGATGTGGCGGCGATTATAGAGAATGAAGGGCGTGAAAGCGCCGTGATCATTGGTCACGACTGGGGTGGCGGAATCGCCTGGAGTTTTGCAGCAGCGCGGCCGGATCTCACATCGCAGTTGATTGTTATCAATCTTCCCCACGTTAAGAATTTGGCGCGAGAATTGGGCAAGATGGAGGAGCAGCACCGCAACTCGCAGTACGCGCGTAATTTTCAGAGTCTGACTTCCCATGAAAATATCAGTGCAGAGAGGCTCGCGAGTTCTCTTTCCCGTGGCGATGAAGCTTTACATGCAATCTATCTAGATGCCTTCGAGAATTCTAGTACCGATGCGATGATGAACTACTATCGAGCAAACTTTCCCAGAGAGCCGTATACATCCGGCGCATTTTTGGAGGTGGACAGGATTCAGATGCCGGTACTGCAGTTTCATGGTCTCGCGGACACGGCTCTACTCGCGAATTCTCTTAACAATACTTGGGAAGAGTTGGATCAAGACTGGACGCTGGTTACTATACCCGGTGCTGGCCACTGGCCTCACCATGACAAGCCTGAAAAGGTAACGAACATGATGAAGGCCTGGCTGCAGTTACAGACTGATTAGTATAAAATCGCTATTTAGAATCAATTGGTTTGCTGTAGCAAGCGCGCAACACAAGGTAGCCGACAATTCCCGATACCACTGAGCCGATGATTATTCCAAGGCGCTCGTCGAATAGGCTGTTGACGCCTGTTGCCTCGAATGCAAGTGAGCCTATAAATAGGCTCATAGTGAATCCGATTCCACACAAGGCTGCCGTTCCATATAACGATCCGTAGGTCATGCCCTCAGGCAGCTTGGTGATTCCTAGTCGTATCGCAATCCAACAAAGCGAAAAGATGCCGATCTGTTTGCCGAGAAACAAGCCCAGAGCTATTCCCATTGGAACAGGATGAAGCAATTGTTCGGCGCCCACATTCGTTAGGCTAATGCCAGCATTGGCGAAGGCAAACAGTGGTAAAACAAAAAATGCGACCGTTCCGTGTAAGTCATGTTCCAAGCTCTTAAGCATCGAATAATCAGACCCTTTCGCGCATCTCAGAGGTATAAATAATGCGACTATCACTCCGGTGAGGGTGGCGTGAATGCCGGACTTCAACATCGCAATCCACATGAGAGTGCCTATAAAAATAAAAGGAAACTTCGAGCTGGTGCCGCGGAAATTGAGGAACAATAACAAGGGCAGGCAAAGTACAACGAAGTAGAGGGCTAGAGTTGATATGTTCTCGGTATAGAAAATTGCAATTATTATGATGGCCGCTACATCATCGAATATGGCTAGGGATGTTAGGAAGACTTTGACGCTTAGTGGGATTCTCGAGCCCAGCAACGACAGGATTCCAAGAGCAAAAGCTATATCGGTCGCTGTGGGAATGGCCCAGCCCTGCATCGCTGCATCGTTTCCCCAGTTAAGCCAAGTATAGATCAGGCCTGGAACTAGAATGCCGCCGATGGCTCCTATTGCCGGCATTAGTAAATTCTCAGGTTTCGAAAGTTCTCCTTCTACTAGCTCTCTCTTCAGCTCTAAGCCAATGAGGAAGAAAAAAATCGCCATAAGCCCGTCGTTAATCCAGAGTAACAGCGGCTTGGCTATCTCTAGTGCGCCTACCTGAACCGCAACGGGAGTGGAGAGAAGCAAGTCGTAATATACCGACAGGGGCGTGTTCGCAAGAATCAACGCGGTGAGTGCCGCGACTATTAAGATGATGCCGCCAGCTGCCTCTAGTTTTAGAAATTCATCTAACACGGAGGATTCTTCTGTTTGCTGTATAGCCATTGCTAATCAACCTAAAGTGTCAGTTCGAGCATCGTCTGAGGTTCTGCGGAATACTAACCAGATATGTACGAAATTGCAGTGACTAAATTTGCGTAGGTAGGAGGTAAATAGTGGGTTTCCCGAATTAATGAACTGTATCATATGAAATCACGTAATATGGTTTAGCAACAGCAATAAACACGCCATTTGGAATCTACGAAATGAAATCAGTACTTACACAAGCACTATTAGTATTGGGAATCACCTTCAGCTCATTTGCGCTAGCGATCGAAAAGCCCGAGTACGAAGTTATTTTGGTTGATGGAGACATTGAATACCGTCGCTATGAGTCGTTCATAGTTGCAGAGACAAATATCGTGGGTGCGGAAAGTTGGAAGGAGGCTTCTAACGAGGGGTTTAGGCGACTGTTCGATTACATAACCGGTGATAATAGTGGTGATCAGAAAATAGCGATGACCGCGCCAGTCCAACAGAGCAAGCTGCAAGCGGAAGAGCTACGATTTAGTCAGGCCGAGGCCTTGGCAGATGGTGCTGGGTGGAGGGTAGGCTTCATGTTGCCGTCCCGTTATTCGATGGTGGATGCGCCAGTACCCGAAGACGATAGAATAGAATTGCGTGTAGTGCCGGAAAAGCTAGTGGCAGCGATTCGCTATTCGGGGCGTTGGACTACGCGAAATTTTGATAAGTATGAATCAAGATTAATGACGAAGTTGACGGCGGCGAATATTGAAATTTTAGGGGTTCCCGAGACGGCTTTCTACAATCCGCCGTTCGTTCCGCCGTTCATGCGACGCAATGAGATATTGATAGAGGTGGCAAGCCCGCCGATTTAGATTGTCTGTTGCTTATGGCCTATTTCTTGAGGAGCAATTAGTTATCCACATCGTCTGGTAGGGAGCTAGCTCTAACTGCCCGCCTAGATCAGAGACTGCAGCATCACTGATCAAATCTATCCAATCGTCGGTACTAATTAGGTTGATGTCAGCAAGGTTTAGGGTTTGCTTCTTTATATTGATATTGCTTAGGCAGAAAACACTCTGACTTCGATCGATACTCTGTCGCCAGAATGCGAAGACTTTCTCACCCAAGTGCAGAGTAAATTGTGTAGCGTTGGGATGAAAAGCAGGCTGTCTTTTCCGAATGGTAAGCAGCCGATTCAGTTCTGCGAAAATCCTTCCGTGCATTGAGCCATCATTCTCAAGTTCCTGCTCAAGAGCAGCTTCCTGCCAGATGTGTCTGTTGATGGAACGGTTTCTTCCCGTGTGTTCGAGTCGCGTGTAGTCGTTTCTCGACCCAAATAGGCTTTGGATGTAAATTGCCGGTATTCCTTCCAGACCTAGCATGATCGCATGGGCACAGACGAAACGTTGGTATGCCCAGCTGTCTTCTCCTGATTGGATGGTGCCCTTTAGTGCATCATAAAGAGCTACGTTTAACTCGTAGGGCTTGTCGAATCCTTCCCGTGCTTTTCTGTAGGTTACCTTGCCTCCAAACTTTTGAATGGTATCTACGAGTTGGTCTCTCTCGCTTTCGGCTAGAAGTCCATCTAGTGGGCGCAGCCCGATGCCATCGTGGGAGGCGATAAAGTTCAAGTAGCTCGTGCCAGACTGAGCCGGCGGCATGCTCATCATCCAAGTTTTCAGATGTCTGCAATCACCACTCAATAAGGTATGCAGCAGCAGAGGGGGGAGTGAGAAGTTGTAGATGATATGTGCTTCGTTGGCGTTGCCAAAGTACGTAAGGTTTTCCCTGTTGGGCACGTTACATTCGCAGATCAAAACCACATCGGGGAAGTAGTGCTCAATCAGTGTTCGTAAGAGTTTTATTAGTTCATGTGTCTGCTGCAGATGAATGCAGGGTGTGCCAGGTTCCTTCCACAGAAAGGCAACCGCATCGAGTCTGAAAATGGCGACGCCATGGTTTAAATACTTGCGAATTATGCGCACAAACTCCAAGAGTACCTTGGGGTTTTTGAAATTCAAGTCGACCTGATCGGCGCTAAAAGTACACCAGACATGACGCTCCCCATCGGCGGTTTCGACGCTGTTTAACAGTGAAGAATTTCTTGGCCTCACGACTTGGCTGTAATCGTCTTGCGGACTACCCTCGACAAAGTAGTCCTTGCCTGGGTCAAGCCGCTTCTTAAAGTTGTCAAACCAGCGGCTGCGGCTGGACATGTGATTGATCACTAGATCGGACATTAGCCTATAGTCTTTGCCAATAGCCTCGATATCTTCCCAGTCGCCCAGAGAGGGATTTACCTGTAAAAAATCCATCACCGAGAAACCATCGTCGGAACTGAACGGAAAGAAGGGCAAAATGTGTACGCCCTTGATAGTCTGGGAAAGATGCTTGTTCAGGAATCGGTGTAGCGTGTGCAGGGGCAGCTCGCCTTCTTTCATTACGCTATTGCCATAGGTGATGAGGATGGTGTCGGTCTCGTCCCAGTTATTCTGGTGTGGATTGGCTGACTGCAAGTTTCTGCCGAGGCTCATCTCGGCTATGAGTAGCTCGGTCAGTTCCTCGTTGCCTTGATTAGGGTAGAGGAAGCGTAGATGGTCTGCTACACGTCGGGCCAATTCTTTTTGCTGTGCTTCCATCTGACGCCTGTCTCTAGCTTTTAAATTCTTCATTGTCTAGCTCGACGGCTTCCTTGATCTGCTCAAGGATGTCAGGAATTGCACTGATCACTCGATTCCAGCTAGGGATGAAGGGTTTGTCCATCGGATTCTCAAGGAAGTGATCGCCGGCAGACATGATGTTGCTTGCGAAAAGCTCTACCGATTGTTCTTCTTGGTGCCGGTCATATTTCAATCCGTTGATTATGGCATCGTTGTGATAGGTGTCGATAAAATCGAGCGCTATGCGATAGTAGGTTGCCTTGATCGTACGAAACTTTTCTACTGAGAAAACATCACCATTTGTGGCGAGTTTTCGAAACAGGGCTTTGGCAATATCAACGGTCATCTTCGAGAGCCCCTTTTCGGCGTCGTCGGCGGAAAGGTCTTGATGCTTGTGATCGTAGATATCGGCGATATCGGCTTGGCATAATCTGTTGTTAGCATAGTTGCGTTTCATCTCAGAAAGTACGCCGACTTCGAGGCCCCAGTCGCTAGGAATTCTTAAGTCGTTGATTACGTCCGAGCGCAATGAAAATTCTCCAGCCAGTGGATAACGGAAGCTATCTAAGTAGTCTAAGAATTCATCTTGTTCACTTACTTTTTTCAGCGTGCGAATCAAAGGAGTGACGAACAGCCGCATAACGCGGCCGCCGATTCGATTGCCCGCTACTCTCGCGTAGTAGCCTTTGCAAAACACATAACTAAAGTTAGGATTTGCGACGGGATAGATCAGTCTGGCAAGTAGACTGCGATCGTAAGTAAGAATGTCACAGTCATGCAGTGCTACCGCTTTAGTTCGATTGGAGGCGAGGGTGTAGCCATAGCAATACCAGACGTTTCTACCCTTGCCGAGATGTGTAGGTGCCAGTCCGATGTCTTTCAGCTGTTTGTCTATCGCAAGAAGTCGCGGGCCCTCGTTCCACAGCACGCGGTGGTGTTGCGGCAGCCGTGAGAAATATTTCAGGGCGTGACGGTACTCGTTCTCGTCAGCACGATCCAGACCGATGACAATCTCATTGAGATAGGGTACTGAAACTAACTCGTCCACGATATTGCCAAGCGCCGGCCCCTCTAACTCTGAATACAGAGACGGTAGGACGAGGCCCATGGGGCGATCCTTCTTGAATGAATCGAGTTCCTTTTCCATGCACTCGATAGGACGTTGTCCTAAGTTGTGTAATGTTGTAATGATGCCGTTCTGGTGGAAGTCGCCCATGTCAGTTTCCTGTGATTGGATTGGATTTTGAATTTATTAATTGGTCAGAATCGTAGAGTTTCAGTATTTCTAGTAATGCATCATTCCAACCAGCGGGGCCTGGTATCTTTGTATGGATCAACCTCTGGGGTGCAGGGCAGCGAATTAGGCTCGATTTACCAGATTTAATTATCACTGCAACATCAGCGGCATCGAGCATGGCGGTGTCATTCGGACTGTCGCCGAGAGCCACCGTTGTCAAAGACCGTGTCTGTTGCTGTTTTGAGTAGTCAATTACCATGGAGCGCATCCCATCGCTCTTGTCATAAACCCCCTGGATGCTCTGGAACCTGCCGCCCTGTAGGAGTTGCAGATTCATTTCCTGTAATTCGTATTGAAACCTCTGCAGGGCAGACTCCGAGTCTCGCCAGAGGATGGGTTCGCTATAGAATCGGGTTTTTGCCTGATCGGCCTGCGCGATAGTGAGGCCCGTGATGGCGGAAATCTCAGAGGGTGACCAGTCGTTGAACCCGTGGAAGGAATAATTGTGTTGCGTACGTAGCTGATGAACTTCATCTAGCCAAGTCTCGCGTCGGGCACCGAATTCGATAATCTCACCAGTGTCTAGATGCAGTGCTGCACCATTCTCACAGATAAAAGCAGTGTGTAGATCGAGTCGCTCCTGAATTGCCGCCATTTCTGCGGCGGTCTTGCTGGAGTTCAGTATCAAGGGGATCTTTCTAGCAGTTAACTCCTCGAGTGCTTCTCTGGCGGGTTCGATAGAGTAAGTTTCATGCTCCATGAGGCTTCCATCGAGGTCTGTGAAAACAATAAGTGCCATGAATTTCCGATTATTCGCTGATTAGCTTTAGTGTCTCTCTGTTTGCTTTCAATAAGTGCGCCAAGATTGGGATGCGCGCCGAGAATTTTGCCCAGAATAGGCGCACCTATGTCCTAACTAATTGATAAATAATAGATAAAATTTTTTGCTTTGTATCTTCCTGCCTGCTAAAAACGGCTAAGCAGAGAGGTTTATCATGCGAAAACCGGCGCGCAACAAGGATGGTTGCACTAAAAAGGTGCGATACAGGCAGGTTTAGTACTTTAGTTTGTTAGCACTTACTAACTTTGCTGATGGGCTCAGAATTTGGCAATTCTTTCTTTCCAGCTCCCGTAGTTTTGTCCGTCGCTAGCTGCGCTACAAGTGGACTTAGGGCTGGATAGCTTTTATTCTCTGATGCAGTACTTCTTATCAAAACAATACAATATTCAAGGAGCATCCATGACTTCATTGTCCTCGTCACCATTTGCCAAACTTACGCTATTTGCCTGCGTATCTGCGGTGCTAACCGGCTGCGTAAGTGCCGGTAATCATATTTCGGGCGATGGCCTGCCCAATCCGGCACCAACCGTCACTCAAAATTGGGGTGACCTACCCGCTGGAAGAAACTGGGGTTCAACCGCCGGTATCGATATCGATCCTAATGATGGGCACATCTGGGCCTACGAGCGTTGTGGTGCAGGCACATTCGGTGGTGGTACTCCCATCAACTGTGACACCAACCCAGTAGACCCAATATTTAAATTCGATCGCAACACTGGCGCAGTCTTAGCTAATTTCGGCGGTGGCGTCATGATGACACCTCACGGCATTCACGCCGCTGCT
The DNA here is from genome assembly GCA_913060495.1 of uncultured Gammaproteobacteria bacterium. Taxonomy (GTDB): domain Bacteria; phylum Pseudomonadota; class Gammaproteobacteria; order Pseudomonadales; family Pseudohongiellaceae; genus UBA9145. The sequence goes on from CAJXRP010000023.1 coordinate 23,561, forward strand.
GACGGCAGTGTCTGGGTAACTGATTTTGCCACCAATTCCGATGGTACTAAGGGCCAGCAGGTTCACAAATTTAGCCCTGAGGGCGAACTACTCATGAGTTTGGGTACGGCAGGTTCTGCAGGAAGCGGTCCTAACCAATTCAACCAGCCTAACGACGTGATTGTAGGGCCTGATGGCAGCATCTATGTTTCCGACGGACACAATGGCCAGGGCATGACTAGTAACCAGGCTATGGAAGAGGGTCGTGCAGAAGGCAATACGGCCAGAATTATTAAGTTTTCACCTGAAGGCAGGCGCATTAAGGAGTGGGGAAGCATCGGTGTAAGACACGGTGAATTTCGCACGCCACACGCGATGGAGTTTGATTCCCAAGGGCGTCTCTGGGTTGCCGATCGCGGCAATCATCGCATCGAGCTTTTCGATCAGGAAGGTAACTATTTAGAATCGCGCTATATGTATGGCCGCATCAGCGGATTGTTCATAACAGCTGATGATATGGTTTACGCAATCGATTCTGAATCTGGGCCAACTAACCATGTAGGTTGGAGAAACGGTGTGCGCATCGGGCCTCTGAATGAAGATCGCATCGTTGGTTTTATTCAGCCTTTCGAGCGTGATGATCGCGTTTATCAAGGCACTGCAGGTGAAGGTATCGCAGTCGATGCCGATGGCAATGTGTATGCGGCAGAAGGGCCTAACTCCCTTTCCCAAGCTGGCGGTGCATTTACTAAGTACTCAGTTCGCTAGTTTACAAGTACTGAATAAAAAGGCCGCTGGGTTTAACCTAGCGGCCTTTTTTTTGTTCTCTTATTATTTTGCAAACCTGTTGAGCACTACTTTTTAGCGGTTTCTTAGCTCATCTCGCAATGCAGCCAGAATACTGTTCAGTTCTCTAAAGTATTCGTTCTCTTTGGAGAGTTTTGTCATGGCAGCAGTTAAGGCTTCGTATTCCACAGCAACTCGTGTTTGTAGATCTTGCGGACTCAATAACACGTCGGCGTTAAAGCGCACATCGTTTGCATTCTTTCCGCGTGCATCAATGAGGAATTGCGGCTCGCATGCTTCCTCTTTAATGTTTGATCCAGTGGGTACGTAGTCGTAGCAATTAATAATTAGCTTTTCATCTTCAATGCTGGCATTGAATACGCGATAGAACTCGGTTTCAATTTTTTTAATTTCCCGACGAAGCTGCGAAGGGGTCAGGTCTTCAATGAAAATCTGTTCCTCTGCTGCCTGAAGCGACATTGACAGGCCGCTCAGCAAAAAGCTGGTCAGTAATGGCAACAAAAGAGTCAATCGTAGTTTCTGCATTTTAAATTCCTCTAAACCTTTAGTGCCCCCAAAAAGGGCATGTATAAAATAAGTATATGCCTGATTAAGCGGTCTGTGGAGGTCTAATACAGGCGTATTATCCCGTTTATCTAGCTTTCATCGGAAAATGAGGCAAAAAACTATTTTTTAGAAAGTTTCTAGACTGATTTGTACATCAAATATTTATATCGAACGATCGCTCTATTAATTTATTGCGTGCCACCTAAGATAGTTCTTAAGCATTTGTTATATAAGATAATATTTGATAATGCTCGTAAGATTTTTGTGCCGATTCCGAGGCAGTCGCTGCTGTAAGAGTGCAATTCTTGGCAGGCTATCTACAAGTCTCGTGGGCGAGAGAAGGGCGATGCAAGTAATAGCTTAAATTAGGGCTTTTTAAGCACTATTAAAGTAGGTAAACTCAGTCGGTTGCTGAATGCTTCGTACTATTTGGCAGCCAGGGTGAGAGATCAATTTATAAAAATTGACTGCTTACTTAAATAAGTTTTTCGATTCATTCCGGAAAATAGTCGTATTGATTAACTTATTGTTTTTACTCTAATTAAAGCTTTAATAAAAAAGTAAACAATTTAAATATGGAGAGAAATATGCAACGAAGAATCCCACATAAGCGCAGCTTGCTATGCGCGGCGATTTCACTTTCACTACTGCCTCTGGCGAGCCAATCAATCGCTCAACAGGACACAGTAGAAGAAGTAGTCGTAACCGGTTCCTACATCAGACGCTCCGAAGGTTTTACAGGTGCATCTTCAGTAGTTCAGCTAAATGCTGAAGACCTAGAAGCTCAAGGTACTCTTAACATTGGTGAGGTTGTTCAAAACCTTGCTTTCGTAAACGGTTCAGCTTCCGCTATTACTAACACTATTCAGGGACAGAGTTCACGTACGTCTGCTATCGACCTACGTGGTTTGGGTGCTAGTTCGACTCTAACTCTTCTCGATGGCAAACGTCTGGCTAGCCAGAACGTGAACGCGCTAATTCCTACTATCGCTCTCCAAAGAATGGATATCGTTGCTGACGGTGCTGCCGCTCTTTACGGTTCTGAGGCTGTAGCAGGCGTGGTTAACTTCGTACCTTATAAGTCGTACGACGGTCTTAAGATCGACACTTACGCTGAGCAAGATAGCCGTGGTGACTACGACGAGCAATCTGTACAGGCAATGTGGGGCGGTCAAATAGGCGACATCGACGTCGTTGTAGCCACACAACACCGTACAAACACACGACTAGGTTGGGACGAGCGCAGTGACTTGGCGAATGCCGGTCTAACTGTATCTTCCAATGCTCCGGGTAACTGGTACGTACCACCGCGCGATGCAAACGGTCAATACACAGGCGGTGAGCGAATTCGACGAATGGATCCGAACTGTGCACCAGGGTCTGAGCGTACTGCTTACACTCCTGATCAGGTAGCCAACCCTTACGGTCAGTCATTGGGTAATAGCTGCTTTTTCGACTTCGGTGACAACCGTAGCTATCGCGAGCCACAGCAGATAAACCAATACTATGGTAACGCGACTTGGGAAGCTTCTGAGGATCTAACTCTTAGCTTGCAAGGTTTCCGTACTTACCAAAGAACTAACACGTTTACTTCTACATCAAACCCAGGAAACTCTCGCATTGGTGAGCTTCCAGCTGTACGTGGTGAGATTCCAGGTAACCCGTTCTTCGCACAAGACTCAGCTGGCAACCAGCTTTATGGTTTGGACGCAAATGGAGATGGCATTCCTGATCGTGGAACTGCCGACTTGAACAACGATGGCACGCCAGACTACCTCGTTTCCGGCACTATGAATAACGGTGTGTTGTTGCGTGAAGACGTACAGCCTCGTACGCTTCGTCCGATCAACAAGACTCACACTCGTTCTTCCGGTCATACTGAAGACAGAGATAACAAGAGTAATGCTACTGACATAAACAGCCGTTGGAGCGCACAAGCAGATTTTACTGTGCCTTTCATCGATGGCTGGGAAGGCATGGCGTCTTTCTCACGTAGTGTTCGTGATTTCCAATTCATGTCCAATCAGAACTACAGCATCTCTTCGATGATTCAAGGTTTGAACTGCGACGTGGCGAATGACCGCGATGCTTGCTACAACCCTTTCTTCGTTGTAGATCAGGCTGACAACAATTCCCTACAGGTGATGGACGCTGTTGCGGCTCGCTTTAAGGAATGGCAGTCAAGAGAACTTAATGTTATCGATATCGTATTGAATGGTGAAGTAGCTCTAGGTGGTTTCGAACTACCAGGCGGACCAATCAACGCAGCTGTCGGTTACCAGTTCCGTGACGATAAGTACACGAACACACCATCGGCCACTGAGCTATCTGGTGATACTTGGATCGGTGGAACAGCGAAGGAAGCAATCACTTCCGGTAGCCGTGAAACAGATGCCTTTTTCGTAGAACTGTCGATTCCTGTGCTATCGAATCTAGAAGTAGAACTCGCGGTACGTCGCGAAGAGTTCAATACTGGACAAGAAGCTACAACTCCGAAGTTTGGTGTTACGTATGCGCCTACTGATTGGTTGACATTGCGAGCTACTCAGGGCGATGCGTTTATTGCGCCAGCTCTAGAGGATTTGTTTGATCCGATCTCCTGTGGTCTATCCACAGTAACAGACCGTTTCGGACCGTTCTCTGCCTTTACTACGGCTTGTGGTGGTGGTAATCCAAACCTGACTAACGAAGAATCAACTTCTTCGCAGCTTGGTTTCGATATCGCGCTTGGTGATTTCGACATGTCCGTTACATGGAACCACACTGAATTTGATAACCGAATCGTTGGCATCAACGGTCAGGATATCATGCAGTTGGATTTCCAGAACTTTAAGACGGCGACTGGCTTTGCAGGTGACGGACTTCCTGGTAATCAGCCAAGTGAACAGCAGTTGCGTGACTGGGTTGCTAGCCCTGGATCGAACAAAGACATCATTCGTGACCCGGGTGATATCTTCACGATTCTTCAGGTGAACAACACTAGTACGATTAACGCAGAAAGTGTTGAAGTAGAAGCCATCGATATCGCGGCTAACTACTCAATTAGCACAAATGATTACGGTAACTTCCGTTTTGGTCTGCAAGCGACCTTTATCGATCATTTCTATTATCAAGGCGATGCATCTTCACCGATCGTAGATGGTGCTGGAAGGTACAACGATGTAACGAGTGCGGCGCCAGAACTTCCCGAGTGGAAGGCTAACCTGAACATAGGTTGGTCAATGGGTAAGCACTCTATCAACACAATCACGCGTTATATCGATGCCATGCCGTATGACGGTCCGCAGTTTACATTCTTGGACTTCTTCGGTGGCTTTAACCGGCCTCAAAACATGGACACAGTTAACGCATGGACTCAAGTAGATGCGTCTTATACCTACCGTGGCATCGAGATGTTCGGTGGCGAAGGTGCGTTTACAGTCGGTTCGCGTAACTTGTTAGACAGGGATCCACAGCCGTCTCCGGAATTTGCCGGTGTAATCGGTGGTCTGCAGGATCCAATGGGTCGTAACATCTATGCACGATTCGTATACGATTTCTAGAAATCGTGAAACTGCAGGTTTGACTACTGCGGCAACTTTGAAGATCACCAAGGTGATTGGATGAAGTAAAAAGGGGCTCTTTAAGAGCCCCTTTTTTTATGTGCATCTAAAACACAATAGCCTTGTGATTGGAAATGAACTGCCAGCACGGTTCGCCAAGAGGGTTGAGATCCGCAACGGCCCTTACAATTATTCTTTAAGGTTGCCGCGGCCAAATACCAAAATCGCTAATCCAGAGCAATTTCTTTATAATTTCAGAGCATCGAATCAGTCAAGGCAGCAGTCTTACTCAAGGTAGCTGTAAGCAGGGCGCTTGCTACTAAGCACACAGAGGAAAATTCATTGAAAATCGAAACTCAAGCACTATTCCCCAGTCCAGTTTGGACTACGTTGTTTGATGACAGAGTGAGCTTCAACGCGAAATTATTGGCCCTTGCCAGCCAGCTGAGAAGAGATGATCCGAATGGTGTGAGTAACACGAATATACGAGGTTGGCAGAGCCCCAATAATCTTCAGACCTTGAGCGACTTCGAGGAGATAAACCTGCGGATACTGCAGATATGCCAACGTATCGCTGAATCTCAGCATTTCATGCCAAACGTAGTGTTGCAGCATCAGGCCTGGGTAAATATCAGCCCTCCGGGGGCGTCTAATCAGATTCACTACCACGCGAATTGCCATTTTAGTGGCGTCTACTATATTAGTCTCAAGGCGCCTGAGTGCGGCAGCATCTTCTTTCGCGACCCTCGGGTGGCTTCTAGGATGTTTACGGCGCCTATTACACAACAGACTGATTTCACCGCCGAGGAGGTTCGGATGCGTCCAGAGGAAGGCAGGATATATGTATTTCCAGGCTGGATAGAGCACGGTGTCGAGATCAATGAGAGTGACCAAGACCGTGTAAGCATCAGCTTCAATGTGCGGGCATTCCAGCAGGGTGCTCCAGCATAGAGGATCAACCTTCGCTTATCGCCTCGGAAGGCGTTTTTTGATTGATGAAGAGACTGACTAATCTGACAAGGAAAGCTGTATGTTGCAAGTCTCCGAATGAGCTATTAAATAAGCAATGTTTGGACTTACTGGCTGTATAAGGAAATTTCACTTTTTGCTTGAATCCAAGAACAATTAGGACAAATGCTTACGATTTTAATAAAATTATCTATTACATGAAAACCCGTATTGAGAGTGTTAATGGAATTAACGATCGATCAAGCGCTACAGCAGGGCCTTGCCGCACAGAAAGAAGGTGATTTGCAAGAAGCTGAACGGCTATATCGCGTTGTTTTGCAATACCAGCCAGCGCACCCTGATGCCAATCATAACTTAGGGCTTATAGCTGACGCCGTTAATAATACTAAGGCGGCATTGCCTTTGTTTAAAACAGCTTTAGAGGCTAATCCTCGAGTGGGAAAGTATTGGATTAGCTACCTTGACGCACTTATTAAAGAGCGTCAATTGAATACTGCGCATGCTGTGCTTGAGCAAGGAAGGAAGATGGGATTGGCTGGGGAGAAGTTTGATGCTATGGAAGCAGAGCTTAAGCAAAGAGTGCAGTCAGCACCGCCTACGTTTTCCAAGAAAGCACAAGAAAGCCAAAACGCCGGTAGTGTTAGTCCGTCTCAGCAACAACTCAACAGCCTGTTAGGGTACTTCCAAAAAGGTCAATTCGCTGACGCAGAGGCGTCAGCATTATCCCTCACCAAAAAATTTCCTGCTCATCCATTTGGCTGGAAGGTTCTTGCTGCGATATTCGGGCAAACAGGTAGGAAACCTGATGCTCTAAACGCCCTGCAAAAAGTCGTGCAATTGTCGCCACAAGATCACGAATCCCGCAGCAACTTGAGCAATATGCTGCTAGAGGCGGGTAGATTCGAAGAGGCTGTAGCGAGCTGTAAACAAGCGATCGCATTGAATCCGGAATTTGCCGGAGCCCATAATGACCTAGGTATGATGCTGCAACAGCTAGGTAGATTCGAAGAGGCTGCGGTGAGCTATAGGCAAGCGATAGCGTTGAATTCTAATTTTACTGACGCCCATAGCAACTTGGCTGGTACGCTGCGTCAATTGGGTGGCTTAGAAGAGGCAGAAACGTGCTGTAGGAAAGTTATCGAATTAGAACCTGACTTTGCCCTAGGCTACTGCGACTTGGGCACAGTGTTGCGAGAGCTCGGTAGATTAGAAGAGGCTGAAGCTAGCTACAGGCAAGCTATAGCATTGAAACCTGACCTTGCTAGGGCCCATACCAGTTTAGGCAGTGTGCTGCGAGAACTTGGCAGATTAAGGGATGCTGAGCTGAGCTATCGACAGGCGATAGCATTGCAACCTGGCTTTGCCATAGCCTATAGCAACCTAGGCGTTGCGTTGAAAGATCTAGGCAGATACGAAGAGGCTGAAGAAAACTACCGACAAGCGATAGCTTTGCAGCCGGGCTTTGTTGATGCTCGTTTCAATTTGGGAACGCTGTTATTTGAGGGTAAGCAATACAATGAAGCTGCGGCACAATTTGAAATGGCTGATATACCTCAAAGTAAATTCTATGCCATTCAATGCGCATATCATCAGAATGAGGAATCTGTTTTTAGTGAAAAATTAGATTCCTTGATTAATCAAGGTGAGGTCAATGCTGTCGTTGGCTTGTTAAGTTGCTGCTCAGAAATTAAGTTTGGAATTAAAAAACCGAATCCGTTTTGCGGCGATGCACTAAAGTATATTGTAAAGACTGATTTGAACGAACAGTATGATTTTGAGAATGTATTCATTAAGACTGCGAGGGACATTTTGACTGACAGCTCAATATCCTTTAAGGATCAAGTGCATTTGTCTAACGGAATCCAAACAGCAGGTAATTTTTTCGCTCTGGCGAAAGTGTCTCAAACTAAAATTGAAAGTATCATTCGGGCGGAAATTGAGAAATATCGCATTCGTTTTAAGGATAGCGAAGAAGGGTTTATTAGGAATTGGCCAGCTTCCTATACTATTGTGGGTTGGCTTGTCAGTATGCAAAGTGGGGGCAGTCTAACCGCTCATATACACGATACCGGCTGGATTACTGGCAGCGTATATATCAACATTCCCCCAAAATCTGCGGCAGATAGTGGAAACCTTGTTTTGCGCTTGAGTGATCAGGAACCTGTCCTGGGTGCTGAGAATAGCCAGGAAAGTTCCATCGATCTAGAGACTGGCAATTTGTGTTTTTTCCCCTCTTCGCTGTTGCATCACACGGTACCGTTTGAAGTAGAAAATCAAGAAGAAAATAGAATAGTGTTAGCATTTGACGTGATCCCAACAGGTTAATAAAAGGCGTCAGATACGAGAGTAAAAATACGGTATTGACAAAAGTTAACTCCCAAAGCCCGTATAACCCTCCTGCAATCACATCCTATATGGCTACTACTTTTGCCCTGCTCGAACAAGCTTGGGCTCAGCGGACTCATCCCCTACAGAGATTTCTGCATAGCCATAGTATTGCGGGTTCGGGTGATAGAAACGGATACCGCCTTCCTCGTTGCGTAATATATTGGCAGCCGCTGAGTCGGCGCAGAGCATGCTGTTGCTCGGCATTCGTCCTTCTTGCAAGGTTAAGCCTATCTCCCTGAATACCAACATGCATTGCACCAGCGAGTTTAGTTGTTGCTCCCGTGCGAGAGCGCTCGGGTCTTGTTGGACTTCAGCAGGGCGGCTGTAGAAATACAGCTGCGAGGAGATGATGCAAAAACCCACTACGACTACCGCCCATTGAATAACCTTACTACTACCCCTACGGCGCGTGGGAGGAATGAACTCTTCCTTAGCCGGTTCCTCCACCACCATCGTTGATTCGGGACGCTCAAGTTTCTCTGATTGTGTAGTGACATATTTTTCCGTTTCATGGATTTCGCTGCACCGTTCGCATAGGACGATCGCATCGACGAAATTCCCGCACATACCGCAGAGATCTTTTGCGCAGCGATTACAACTCGCTATTGCTTTCGCACTGGGATGATTGTTACAGAACTTAGTATCTGACATAGGTTTCGACTGGCTTCGGGTTATTGAGCTGCCTCAGTTAGCAATATCCAGTTTGGATACAGTTGCCGCCCTCCAGCCATTGTATCGGGGGAGTTATGTTCTGTGGCGTAAGGCTGTAGCTTGTTCCGGCAAGTGGCGTCCCATCGAATTTCCAGAATACATAGATGGTGCCACCGAACACACCGGTGAAGTGGGTGTCTGCGCCTATCCATTGCCAGTTGGGAATGCCGTTTGTTCCAGATTGTAGGTCATTCAAAGAGGTGGATAGCCCCCTGAAAATAGACAGCTCGATAGCTGTCTTATAGGGAGTAACTGCCAATATTGCTTCGGAGAAGCGTGCACGATTGCCGTATTGTTGATAGGCAGGAATTGCGACCGACGCAAGTACACCAATGATGCTAGTTACCATCATTAGCTCGAGCAGCGTGAAGCCTTGATTCCGTATTGGACTCTGCATGTCAGTTCATTCATACCATGATGTACAAATTATAGACGCCTAGTGCTTTGTTTTGTATGGGTTTATGGGGTCAAACTGGGTAGGTTGCAGGCAATAATCAGAGGCAGCGGTACAACAGAGTAAAATTGGAGTGGATGGAGCAGGAACTCCTAGCAGTAGCCATTGGTAATGCAGGTGCCGCCAGAAACCCATTGTAGAGGGGGAAGAAACCCTTGAGCAGTTAGGGTGTAGGTTACGCCAGCGAGACTTGTTCCGTCCGAACGCCAGGTAACGCGAATAACACCGTCGATGACATCAATGCCGTGTGTATCGGCCGCGGCAATTTGAGCGGCAGGAATGCCATTTGTGCCGGAATCGAAGTCTGTGAGCGCTGTCACGCGACCGGCAGAAGCAGCAACAACCATTGCAGAACGGTTAGAACCGATGGCCAGTATTGCTTCAGAGAAGCGTGCCTTGTTTTGATACAGCGTGTAGGCAGGCAGAGCAACTGAGGCTAGAATACCAATAATCGCTACGACGATCATCAATTCGATTAAGGTAAAGCCTTGTTGACGCTGTTTTCTAGGCATGTGTCCACTCCAAACTGAGCAACGATTGTATCGCAAGATTGTGGGGGATATGTGTCCTAATTCAAATCTTTGAGATCATGACATTCAGCTAATTGACTCTTATCCCCTAGATTATTCCTGAATAAACGTAATTATTACAATGAGATAAAAGATCTATAGCAAGGTGAGGCTGTGCAAAAGCTTCATATTTTTCCTACAGGCAGTTTTGTTTTTATTCCGCAGCATTAAATTCACCCTAATTCTTGAACCCGTCATATTTGTAGGTTAATCTCGAATTCTTTCTTGCAACAAAAATTTCTTTCAGGGAAGTATCGCCTATTCAGCAGTGAGCAGCGTAAATAACTAGCACGGCCAAATATAATCCAATGAAGGCCTGAAGGGAGCACGTATGAGTTCAGGGAAGCACCCTCACCTCGCAAAGAAGCTATCTAAGCTGTACGTCTCGTGTATTAATCCTTCGGTAAGCAACAACGCCGCCCTCGCCAAACATCTTGGTATCTCGCGGCAGGCAATCAGCAAGTGGATTCACGGCACTGAAACAAGCGCTGGTAACAATATACCTCATAGCCAAATTATTGAAGTTGCTGCAGTGTTTGGAATGGAGCCCTATTGGTTCGGCCTAGGGTTAATTGAGTTTGAGGAAAAAATAGACTCTAAACTAGAGCCCAGCGCACCGGCAACTCGCTTAGACAAGATTTCGCTTTCATCACTGCCCAACACAGGCCTGAATCTTTTTGGCCGAAGCGCCGAAATCGAAGCACTTGATCGAGCCTGGAATGGGCAAGAAACCAACTGTTTGGAAATAGTTGCCTTCGGAGGGATTGGTAAGAGTAGTTTAGTTAATAGCTGGCTTTCACGATTGGACAAGCGAGATTACTCTGGTGCCAGTAGAGTCTACGCTTGGTCGTTCCACTGGCAAGGAATAGGGTCGGATGTCATATCTTCTGGTGATTTGTTTATTGAACAGGCTCTAGAATGGTTTGGGGATAAGAGCCCGGAATGGGGGACATCTTGGGCCAAGGCAAATCGTTTAGCTGATCTAATTCGCGAGTCGAGAACACTGCTTATCCTGGATGGTCTCGAACCTTTGCAATATCCGCCGGGTCCGCAGCAGGGTGAAATCGAAAACCCCGCTGTATCACTACTGTTGAGAGAACTGGCGGCCAATAACAACGGCTTGTGCATAATCACCTCGCGCTTATCAATTACAGAGTTTGCGTCTTTCAATGATGGCCGTACTCAATCTATGCACTTGGAGCGGCTGAGCACTAGCCAAGGCGTGCAGTTGCTATCGGCGATGGGTATCCATGGCGATGAAAAGGAATTGTGTTCGGCAGTAGAAGTCTATTCAGGACACCCGCTGTGCCTATCGTTGTTGGCTGGCTACCTTTCAGTTGTGCATGATTCCAATGTTTCGCATTTCAAAGATTTGAATTCTCTCTTAGATATTCAATCTTTCAATACGCATGCCAATAATATAGTGCAGGCTTATCTGCGTTGGTTTGATAATTCCTTGGAAATTTCATTGTTGAATCTGCTTGGATTATTTGATCGAGGAATTGCTCTTGGCGATGTGCAAGCATTGGCGGCGTCTGAGGCAGTGCTCGGATTGACTGAAGAGTTGGCAGATTTATCACAGAGCGAGTGGAGCTACGCGATCAAAAAACTGGTAGACGCCAAATTAATATTCACATCCAAACGTGATGGAAGCACTATGCTTGATTGCCATCCTCTCATACGTGATTTTCTAAACGAGAATTTTCGTAGAGAAAATCCAGCTCTTTGGAAGGAGGCAATAAGATGCTATTCAATTTTTGGCAGCATAGCGCGATAGAAAATCCCAAATCTATGACGTAATTGGAACCTCTATTCAGGGCTGTGATTCACGGTACTAGAGCGGGTCTTGTTGAGGAGAGCTTCAAGAAGCCGTGTCTACAGCTAAAAATACTGGAGCCCAGTTCAGTGAGTGGGAGGCCAATATGGCGCTCGCAGAATTGGCGATGAAGTCGGGAAACTCTCAATATGGTCAGTTATGCCTTAGCCGTGCACTGGAGATGGAGGGTATGGAATCCTATAGGCATCATTCAAGACAATTGGAAGCTTTGCAGGCTCAGCTTCATGCTGGACGAGGAACTGAACTTAGCTCGGGCGCGTAAAAGCTACAAATTGATACCATGATAACGTTGCAAGTATTTGCTAATAAATCTAATGTCCTACTACTGAATAGGATTGGAGATTAACACCGTGACTAAGAGAATTTGTTTGGCCCTCGCTTTGAGTTCGACATTCATTGCCGGCTCCATACTGCAGGCTGAAGAAGCTTCAACTAGCAAGTATGCCCCGTTAGCAATACCACTTGCAGACATTCAGTGGGGCGCGCCCGGCGGCGGCAACGGCTTTCCGGTGGGTGTGCAGTCCGCACGGCAGGGCACCGACCCAGTCACGGGGGGTATTACCTATTATGCGAAGTTTCCGGCGGGTTCCCACTTCGATATGCACTGGCACACTCACGATGAGTTCGTAGTGGTGGTTCAGGGCTCTGTGACGATCGTTCTAGGTGAGGAGATTCATGCTGTGAGCACTGGCAGTTATATCGTCATACCCGGCACGCTGAATCATTCCTGGGATGTGCCAGCCGGTGGAGAGGATGCGGTGATTGTGGTGCGGCGCGGTGGTCCTGCAGACTTCAACTTCGTGGATAAGTAGCTATATTTCTGACAAGAATCGCGAGCAATAAAAAAGGCCGAGAGCGTAAACTCTCGGCCTTTTTGTTTTCTTTGAAGCGGTGTTTCTAGTCGTTACCGGCTAGTGAACGTTCCTGCTTCTCTTGACGCTCGGCAACCAACTTCTCGTAGCCTTCGTCGTCTAGGTGAGTAATCGCCAACCAAGCGTGAGTCATCTCATCGCCAGTACGGCTGCCGCCCATTACCCACATATCTGGGTCTGGGTTGTTGGGGTTGTCAGCTGTGTTGTCGTACCACTGCTTCAATACCAATACTGCGCCTGCTGGCAATAGAGGAGCTACATCTTCGTTGTAGATGTGGCTGTGATGCCATGTAGCACTCCACTTGGAAATTTGGCTTACCTGTTCAGTACGGCCAGTTTCCGGATAGAAGATCTCTAGCGAAGCAGCGTTCATGCGTAGGTGGCCATGAGGCTGAAAGCTGTCAAGACGAACTGGGTGATCGAAGGAATGAAATCCCTGTGTCATGGAATAACCATTTGGTGGGATAGCAATGTCTTCCTGCGGGCTGATTTGATACAGCGCCAAGTCTTGCTTGTATTGAGCTTGTTCTTCGTAGCCTTCTGGGTGTAACCATAGGCCGATCTCAACCACGTTGTCCTTAATCATAGTGCCAGGAGCAGTTGCGCCAACGCCACCAGGGAACATGTGGATGCTCCAGCTTACGATCGCGTCTTTTGGAAGTGTACGGCATACGCCTTCAGGAACGATTTCGCCCCATTTGCCCATGGCATACTCAGTTAGCATGCTCTGACGCTCAAGAGTGCCGTCTGGCTGCTCTAACACAACAGATGAATTCGCATGGTGAACTACGGCCTTGGCATCGCCTCTAGGCTTAACTTGTACGGCTTTGATGCAACGATCTGTTGTCATGCCGCTCGGTACGTAGTGATTACTCCAAAGGTCGTTGCCGTTGGCAGGTATGTCGATAGAGATTGAAGGAATGATTGTATCCGGCTGACCGAACTGCGAAACGAAGTTCCATTCGCTTGGGTCATTCATTTCTGGCATAGCGACGACTACATCCGCATCGCCCATTGGCGAGCCTTGGTTTACCCAAGCGACGATAGTGTCGATCTCATCTTGCTCTAAACGCCAGTCGCCTTCGAGGTCTTGAATGCCGATGCCGTGATCATAGGCATACGGAGGCATTTCGCGATTCGCGACACGCATCTGGATCAGTGGTGCCCAAGGGCGAACCTGATCGTAATTAGTAAGCTGCATTGGGCCGATTCCGCCTTCGCGGTGGCACACTACGCAGTTCTCATTGATGATCTTGCCGACTGCACCGTTGTAGGTGACGTCATGATCAGCGGCTGACTGAGCCAGAGCCGAGACCTGAAAACCTGCTGCGGCAAGCGCTGCGAGGCCTAACCAGCCTTTAGAAATACTCATAAATTTCTCCTCTTGATACTGCTTTTGTAGGAAGTCTCGAATGGGGGAAATCATCGAGTATTCCACTATTGTTGGATAGATCCTGCAATTTCGGTCAAACAGCCCCGAGTCTAACCCGTTTCAGAGGCAGTAAGAAGCAGAAACAGCGCATAAATTGATACAAATTGTGGTAATAAAAAAGGCCGGTTAATCGAGATTAACCGGCCTTTCTGACTTCTTAGAAGAATTTTGCTGAGTACTAGTCGTTTCCGGCTAGTGAACGCTCTTCCTTCTCGCGACGATCTGCAACGATCTGCTCGTAGCCTTCGTCGTCTAGGTGAGTAACCGCAATCCAGGCATGAGACATCTCATCACCAGTACGGCTTCCGCCTACAACCCACTGATCAGGATCAGGGTTATTTGGGTTGTTAGCTGTGTTGTCGTACCACTGCTTGATTACCAATACCGCGCCTGCTGGAAGTAGGGGAGCTGCATCTACCTCATACAGGTGGCTGTGGTGCCATGTAGCACTCCAGTTAGAGATTTGGCTAACTTGCTCAGTGCGACCAGTTTCTGGGTAGAAAACTTCCAGAGAGGCTGCATTCATGCGCAGGTGACCGTGTGGCTGGAAGCTATCGATGCGAACTGGGTGATCGAAAGAATGAAAACCCTGAGTCATCGTGTAACCATGAGGAGGTACGATTAGCTCGCCGCTCTCATAGCCTTCGCGTAGTTGATACAGCTTAAGGTCCTGCTTGTAAGGAGCTTTTGCTGATGCAGTCATGTAGTCGTCATCGTGGAACCAAAGGCCGATTTCAACAACGTTGTCTTTGATCATTGTGCCTGGAGCAGTTGCGCCAACACCGCCTGGGAACATGTGAATGTCCCAAGAAACGCGTGAGTTCGCAGGAAGCGTACGGCAAACACCTTCAGGTACTAGCTCGCCCCATTTGCCCATAGCGTATTCAGTAAGCTGACCATACTGTGACCACTCGCCGTTCTCGTCCTGTGCATCGACGGATGAGTTAGCGTGGTGAACAACTGCAGCTGCGTCGCCGCGTGGCTTAACTTGTACCGCTTTAATGCAGCGATCCTGAGTAACGCCAGTGTCAACATAGTGCTTGTGCCAAAGGTCGTTTCCGTTTGCAGGAATATCGATAGGCACAGAAGCAATGATTTGGTCAGGCTGACCGAAATCGGCAGCGAAGTTCCACTCGCTAGGGTCTTTAACGTTTGCAACTGGTGCAACGATGTCCACATCACCCATTGGTGAGCCTTGGTTAACCCAAGCGACGATTGTGTCGATTTCTTCTTGCTCTAAACGCCAGTCACCTTGCAGGTCCTGAACGCCGATGCCGTGGTCGTATGCGTAAGGAGGCATTTCACGGTTAGCAACACGAAGCTGGATCAAAGGCGCCCAAGGACGGACCTGATCGTAGCTTGAGAGTTGCATAGGGCCGATGCCGCCTTCTGTGTGACATACAACGCAATTCTCGTTGATAATCTGAGCAACGTGACTGTTGTAGGTAACTTGGTCGTCCTGTGCATTTGCCTGTAGGCCAAATGCGAGGAAGACGCCGCTTACCGAAGCAGTCAATACGCGTACTGTTTTCATGCCTTTCTCCTCAAATTGAGAGTTATTGATCTAAATTAAAGTATTGATTGAATTCTTGTGTTTGTGCCTAACTAAAATATTAATTGTCTGCACCCCAAAAGTCCATTGAATACGGCCATTTTCGAGGAATCATTGCAACAAATTGAAACACTTTTGGGGGGAAGTTTTGGCTGAGTAAAGCAGCTAGCGCGCTTCTAGCAGGGAATCTCGAAGAAACACCCTTATTTGCTCTCTGGCCGACCGTGAAGGTCGGCCAGAAAACTAATAAAACCAGTAGCTTATGGGTTTACGGTTACTTTTTGAACAATATTCGACCAGCAGCACTGGTCGCCGTTTGAGCTGTCTGGGCCGCGGAAGTTATCTACCTTAGTGTGGATCATGTATTCACCGGGCTCGGAGAAAGTTGCAACAACTTTAGCTATGCCGCTGCCGCCTTCGACTTGCACTTGACCAGGAGTGATCTGACGGAAGAAACGGAATCTGCGGTCACCTTCTTTATAAGGGTTTTCGGGGATCACTGTGCTGTCGTGATGTGCGAACTCAACCATGCCCGGACCCTGATACTTAGTGAACTGAACGCCCACGGGAAGCGGCTCTACGAAGCGTGGGTCAGTTGAGTCTCGTTCCGAGATATCTTCAACGTTTACTGTAAGAACAACTGACTCACCAGCTTTAACGTTGCCCTCAAATTCGCCAACCTGTGCGAAAAGACCGGCAGATTTTTCGCCGTCTTCACCGAAGCCGACGTGAGGCTGCATCGCGCCCTGCGGACGAGGAAGAATAAAGTCTAGTTCGTAGGCGCCAACACCGCGGCGGCCCGGGACTTTCAAGGCTTCTTCGCTGCCTGTCTTGATGTGCCACCAGATGTCGTCGCCTGCTTCGCTAGCAGGCACTGTTACTGTGAACATGCCCGTTGAGCGACCAGCCGGGAAATGTGTAGGCTGCATGCCGTTGTACTTTGCGGGCTCGATGTAGTTCGCTGTGCCTACAGGAATATCAACAGGCACGTCGTTTCGGTTTATGTAGCCAAAGGAAAAGCTAGTTGTGCCGTCTGGGTTGGCAATCCATCCTTCCATTACGGGGATGATTGGTAGGCCAGTAGGTGGCGCAAGGCTAAGGAATCGGCCGTTGTCAGCTGATTGGGCTTGCACCTGAAGGCTAAATACTGCCGTAAGCGTAAAGGCTATTAGCGCAAAGATTTTTTGATACTGTCGCATCGAAGTTCTCTCCTCAAAGATCGGGTCTGATAAGTTCTTTTTTCTGTCTTACTCTTATTAAAACTGCCAGGGTGAAGACAGCAGCTTATGCTAATTTACTGTATCCATTCAAACAGGGCGCTAGGATAAACGGCATTGTTGTTAGAGTCTAGTTTGCATACGCCGAGGAACTACGGGCTATAGGGCTTATTTTAAACAAAATGTAACAAGCTGGGGAATTGTCAGCATCGGCCCGAGTATGAGAGGATTCGCGCATCAAAATTAGTAATAATCAGCTATCTGACGGTCTTGCCTAAAAACCATCTGAATAGTCATTTGCCTATCCCATAGGGCAGCACCTAAATCTAGGAAACTCAGCAGTGGAATTGAAGCGTAAACAATCGGCTCGCAATGATGTGATTCAGCCAAGTAGAAAGTGTTGGAGATATTCGCTACAGGTTTTTAGCGGGCTATTGCTTAGTGCTATTTCGACTCTCGCTCCTGCCGCTTTGGATCGTGTTGGCGACTTTGCGCTACTGGACAACACAGGTACATTTCATCAGCTAAGTCGCTATCAGCATCGTAAGGCACTGGTACTCATGGCTTACTCTGATGGATGCGCCACGATGGACACGCTCCTCGATAACTATAAAGTCATCGCGGATCAGTATGCCGGCGACGATTTCGAATTCCTGCTGATCGATTCTCAAAATTTGGATCGGCCCGAACTCAGTGAATTGGGTGTCGAGTTACCGATACTCGAAGACGATGGTCAATTGATCTCCCAAACGCTAAACATTACCAATGCTGGAGACGTGTTGGTGCTTAACCCTGAGCGTCTCTCGCTTTTCTATATGGGCCAACCCTCACAAGAACTCCACTCGACCCTGGGTTTGATAAACGGTGATGGTATGAGCGACACGATTCGGCAGCCGGGAGCGGGATGCGCTATCGACTACCCACTAAAAGAAATGCACAGCGAGTCGCCAGCAGATTATGCGAGCGAAATCGCGCCTATCATTATTGAAAATTGTGCCGACTGTCACCGTCAGGGTGGAGTAGGGCCCTTTGCCTTGGATAGTTACATCATGGTGCTAGGTTGGTCACCGATGATTAAAGAAGTGCTCCTGAATAAGCGTATGCCCCCCACGCAAGTCGACCCTTATATTGGTCACTCTGAATCGGCACGCTATCTTGACCCTGACGATCTGCAGACGCTTGTGCATTGGATAAACAATCGTGCGCCGCGTGGCGACAGTGAAGCAGATCCCTTGGAATTGTTTGCTGCTAAGGATCGCACCGAATGGGCCTTCGGCGAGCCAGACTATATCGTGATGGGGCCAGAGAACGAGATTCCTTCGATTGGCGTAATGGATTATGTCTACGATGATGTCGAGCTGCCCTTTACCGAGGACAAATGGCTGCGCGCCATTCAATACATTGCGGGCGATGAATCTGTATTGCATCACTTGGTGACCTTCGTTACACCGCCGGAAGAAGACTTCTGGGGAGACGAGAGGACGGAGGAGTCAGTTACGCGTCGCTTTGTCGGCAGCTATCTCCCCGGGAAGACCAATGCTATCGAGTTCGATGAGGGTACTGGTGTGCTAGTACCGAAGGGGCATAGACTTTCGATGCAGTTTCATTATGTGACTAACGGACAGTCTACGGTTGATGAAACGCAATTTGGTTTGTATTTCAGTGATGAGACAAACCTGAAAGAAAGACTTACTCAGGCAGTCGCAAGTCGCTTCCTGTTACCGCCGAATGAGAACGATTTCGAGCTTCAGGCAGAGCAGCAAGTCGAGCAAGACATTGTCGTCACTGGGGTGCGCGCCAGAATGAATTTCCGCGGCAAGCGTATGAAGTTTGTTGTGGAGAATCCTGATGGGCAGATTCGAGAACTGTTTAGTGTGCCCGCCTATAACTATGGATGGCAGCCCGATTATCTATTAGATGAGGCAGAGCCCGTAGCGGCGGGAAGCACGCTGCGGGTAATAGGAGCATTCGACAACTCACTATCAAACCCGTCAAATCCTGACCCTAGCAAAGAGGTCACCTTCGGCTTAGAGAGCTGGGAAGAAATGTTTACTGGCTACTTTACGTTCTACAATCAGTGATTTAGTAAGAAGGCTGGCCCAAGCAGCTTAGAAGTTTCTCCAAACCATCGCTCTGTGCGCTGTGCATCGAGCCTACGAATAGATTGCCGTCGCTTTTCGTTAAGTTGCGGCAACACATAGTTTTGCAACGATGTTAAATATGCACACTCATGGCAGCTGATAAAAAACCCCTATTCTATGGCTGGAAGATCGTCTTCGCGATATTGGCTCAGCTGACGTTTACCAGTGGGCTGAGTTTTTATAATCATGCCATCTACCTCAATGCATTGGCCGCCAACCCCAGTTTCGATGTGCAGACAGCCTCCTTCGCTGTGTCGTTATTTTTTCTCTCTGGTGGAGTTACCGGTCTGTGGGTTGCGAAATGGGTGCAGGATTATGATCCAAGAATTTGTATTAGTGTTGGCGCGGTCATTTCTTGTTTTGCATTGAGCTCCTTGGCTTTCGTTCAAGAGATCTGGCAGCTGTATCTTGCCTTTATGATTTTCGGTGTTGGTTTCTCTGCTTCCTCGCTGATCCCAGCTACTACACTAGTAACCCGATGGTTCCATAGGAAAAGAGCTATGGCATTGTCGATAGCATCTACGGGCTTGTCTCTCGGCGGCGTCGTGTTGACACCGCTGTGCGTGTTACTTGTTGAGTCTTTGGGCTTTGAGCTTGCTGCCCCGCTAATGGGATTGCTCTACATAGTCGGTGTAATTCCTGTCACCTGGATCTGGTTGCGCGCGAGTCCCGAGTCGATGGGGCTGCTGCCGGATAATGCAGAGCCGCCTGCTAAATCGGAATCGGCTAGCGCAGAACAGGATGGGCAGGGCAACGAAGGAGTTGTCGATTCTGTTGCTTTGGCATCGGAGGGCATCACCTTTAAACAGGCGCGGCGCACGCGTTTTTTCTGGGGTATCAGCATCGCCTACATATTTTTAATGATGGCGCAGGTCGGTGGCATTGCTCACCAATACGGTTTAGCTAGAGAATTGTTAAGTGAAGCGCAGACTGCTATGGCAGTAGCGATATTGCCTATTGCGAGTATTGTTGGTCGGCTAATAGGAGGCTGGTTGGTCGATAGAATGTCGATTCGCTTATTCGCTATCGGCATGATGTTTCTGCAGGCGGTTTCTCTAAGTGTGCTCGCCTTAGGTGTGAACGTGGTGAGCCTCTGTCTTGGCCTCGCCTTGTTCGGTGCGACTGTAGGCAATCTGCTAATGCTGCAGCCGCTATTGATAGCGGAAGCCTTTGGTATTCGTGAGTACGCTAGAATTTTTGCGGTGGCGAATCTCATGTCCTCCTGGGGAACAGCAGCAGGTCCTGCAGTCTTGGGGCTCGCCTTCGCCGCCAATGCAAATCTTTACAGTCTGTCTTATTGGATAGCCGCGTCTGCAGGTGCGCTGGGTTTGATCTTATTCCTTGGCGGTGGCAGATTGAGAGCCCTCTGAGGCTGGCATAGTCAGAATTATTTTAACCAGGCCCAATTGTTGGATTTCAAAATCATGAAAAAAATACTTTTCGGGTTAATCGCCTTCCTGGCGCTCTTATTAGGTGCTGCTTCCTTTGCCGGATTTCCTCCCTCTTACTTAATAGCTGCGCCGGGCGTAGCTACAGGAATTGGTTCGAAATTGCTGTGCAGTTCACGCTATGTTTCTGGGTTCTCTCAGGAGCAGTCTTTTGATGATCTCGTACAATACTCGGGAATCTTGCAGCAGCTAACGGTGGAGTATGATGAGGCGCAGAAGAGCGTAACGACTTCTCTATTTGGCTTGAGCGAAAAAACTGCCAACTATATCCCTCACATTGGATGCGCGATCGACTACGCTGGATTTAACCAGCGCGCTTCTTTGCAGACAGAGCAAGCCCCTACAAGTGATGAGTTATGGCCCGCAGGAGATACGGTAGGCGCTGCCGATTCGGGTATGAAAGATTTGCTTGCGCAGTTACTCGCCACAGACAACGAAAATGGCCTCAATTCGCGAGCCTATTTGGTTGCGTACCGGGGTAGAGTTATCGGCGAAGCCTATGGCCAGGGCGCGGATGCAGATACGCCACTTCTCGGTTGGTCCATGGCCAAGAGCCTGACGGCGATCATGCTGGCAAATTTAGAATACCGTGGAGTGCTGGATTTGGATGCGCCTCCTGAGTTTGAATCCTGGCAGGGTGATGAGCGTTCACAGATTCGTATCAGCGACATGCTTACGATGACAGATGGGCTCGCCTTTTCCGAAGAGTACAATCCTGGCGACGATGCGACCGCCATGTTATTCACCGAACCCTCGTCTTCCGCTTTCGTAATGGAAAAGGCTGCACTGCACGTGCCGGGAAGCCAATTCAATTACAGCTCGGGTACGGCGAACCTGCTGGCTCGAATCTATTTCGAGAAGGCCGGTGGCAATCAAGACAATCACGATGCCTACATGGCTGACATTCACCAAACACTCGCTTTTCAGAATGCCATCTTCGAGGTCGATGCTAGTGGTGTGTTTATGGGTAGTTCTTATCTGTATGCATCGGCACGGGACTGGGCGCGTGTTGGGGAATTGATGCTAGGTGGTGGAACCATTAACGAGCAGAGGGTTATGACTGAAGATTGGGTGAGCAGAGCAACAACACCCAATGGCTCAGAGAATCAGCGAGCTTATGGTTATCAATGGTGGCTGAATCGAGGCAACGAGGAGCTGCGCTGGGCCGATATCCCTGCCGATGCTTATTCGGCTCAAGGTAATCGGCAGCAATACTTGATGATAGTCCCATCGTTGGATTTAATTATTGTGCGATTAGGTTGGACAGCCGGGGCTTATCCGGTGAATGAAATCTTTTCCAAGATCATTGATCAGCTGTAGCTGGAAGATAGAGAATTAACTACGTGGTCAGTGCCAAAGCTGAACTAAGGCTTTAGTTAGCTCGCTGCTGCGTCAGGTTCTTGGTTCTGTGCGGTGTCGCGAAGATCATTGATGACCGACTCCATGGCTCTGCCGACCAATGAGCCTTCGGTAAGTATTTTAACAGAGCCAGCTTTCAGCTCTCTAGCGAGGCGCATTCGAGTGAGCTCTACAGCCTTTTCGCCTTTGCTGTTTACAAAGAATAGCTTGTCGATGCTGTCGATCTTCGAGGCGAGCGCACAACGAACAGGCACACCAGCCGCTCCCTTAAATTCAAACCAAGTGCCAATCGGCAGCTTGTCTATTCGACGAACATAGGGATCGTCTCTCGGTAGGGGGGGTGGCTCATTGCGTTCTCGGCGTGGCTCTGCATTGTCTGCTGTACCGCCGACGCTACGAAGAGTGTCCGCTCCTTTCATCTCCGCCATATGAAAACTGTACTGTTGCACTTGTTTTAGTTGGCGCAGAATTTTTTTCCGCTTTGACTGCGAAGCGCCGCCAATCTCCAGAGCCTTTTCGATATTATCCAGCAGGCGTGGATTTATTTTCTCAAAGCGATCACTATCACCAGGAAGTTTATCTGCCTTCACTGTCCATAATAAGACATCTATAGTGCTCATGATGGGTTTCCAAGAGCTCCCGCCAGGGCCTTCTTTCAAGATCAACTTTACTAAGACATTGTGAAAGTGGGTGTCTAGTAGACTCTGAATTGAAGGGTCGAGGTCGTCACGCAGTACCCGCTCCTTCAGCTTCTGTCTTACAAGCTCATGGACATCTTCTAGGCGTTCGCTGGGATCATGGGCTTCGCGAATTCGTTGTTCGAGATCAGCATCAATTGGGCTGAAATCATTCCTAATCTCTCGCAGCTCATTGATAAGACCCTGCACAAAATTCTTATCTGCATTTTCTTCTGCAAGCAGACGCTCTACTAGCTCGTGAACCTTGATGTATACGGGGTCACTTGACAGCATTTCTGTCTCGGTCCAGGCGATACCGGCCATAGCAAATTCGTTAAGAATAACTCTGCCAGGATGTTGTTCATCATCGAAGAACTCAGTATCGTTCAAAGCTATCTTCATGATTGATATCTGTGTTCTGCCGATCAGTTCCTTCATCACTACCGGCAAAGAATCATCGTTCCATATAGCTTTGTATAGCAAGGTGACGAGATTGATTACATCGGAGGAGCGTACATCGATAGTGCCAATGTCTCCCGAACTGCTGCTTTCTTCAAGCGTTTGCGATATGGATTCTCCGATGCCGCTGTCGCCGCTAGCACTACTGCCTGGTAGCGTGTTCGTTGTGTCGCCGAGATTCAGACGACTTTGAAGGTTGTTAAGAACCGACATTAGTTGCGCTTGTTGCTGTTTCAGGTTTTCGTTTTCTGCTTGCAGGTCTGTAGATTGAGTATTGGCAGTTACTGGCATGTTAACCGGCAATGCGGATTGATTTGTCTGCTGGTCTGCTAAGCCCCTGACTAGTGTCTGCATCATCGAAAACATCTCTGCATTTTCGTTTTCTGATTTTGCGCTCTCAACCGTCTCTTGGATCTTGCGGGTTATTTCGGTCTTTCCACTACTGGGGTTGGGGCGTGTTCTCGCTTGGGAAGCCTCTACGGATCTTTCGATGTCGTCTCGCTCGGCTTCACGTTTCTGCTTTGCTAGTTCTCTATTTCTCGCCCGCATATCGAGATTAGGCATGACGCCAAGATCGATTAGGACTTCGTTCGCCTCGACAAGGCAGCTTTCCATGTTGTTGAAAGCTACTTTGTTGAATTCGCGATAAATAGTGAGTAAGTAGTGAGCTTTCAGCCCGAGGGGGCGAATCGCTTCATTAAAGCAGTCGCCAATTTGCTCGGGATCGAGGGGATTGTTGGTTTCATCAATATTGGTATTGGGGAACAGAGATTTTAGACGAGTTGTGAAGCTTACATATTCTGGTCTATCACTATTGCGAACATGATTGACCATTCCCTCCATTGCAATGATCGCTTCTAGATAGTCGTGGTCAACCAAGGATAGGTTGTCGTAATCAGAGACATCCTCTTTGTTCTCTTGCTGAGCGGTGAAGCTTGTTAGGGCATCGAAGTAAGCATTTAGGTTGGTCATGAAACGCTCGGCAATCGCTCTGGATTCCTCGCGGATAGGTGGCAGCTTTGCATTCGTGAACTGCATCGCTTGAGCCTCAATCTGCAAAGTTGAGTTTTCCAAGGCGGTCACGACATGGCGCGTGAGCGTTCTCACGGCAACTAGCCTGACTTTATCGAGTACTTCTTTCATGGCGTTACTTTGCCCAAATTAAGGGCGGTATCCCAATTAGATACCGATGTTAGCGGTATAACGGCTCTCAGTACAGCGGAACAGCGCCCCTTGAGGCGGTCGGAATCCCGCTAATTCGCTGGTGTTGACCGGTTTTGGCGGCATTTAGGGAGCTTTATGGCCGGTTCTTGGCCCGTGGGGCCGCAGCAATTTCCTCGCTTGCAGCTGCAGATCAACCAGAAAGTCCCATTTTGAGTCAATTATTCCTGTAGGAAAGGCTTTCATGGGGTAAACATTGTTTGCGGATTGACGTCTGTGAGACGCTTGTATTGCGTGGGATAGTGGCTGCAGCGGGCATTACTTGGTCTAGAATGTTTTGCTTACCTAGAGCAATCCTGCGGAGATGCTCAGCTCGCCATCATGTCTACCCACTGCTGGGGTGCACGGGTAACTCTGCCGTTGTGGTCAGTCCAGATATGTTGAGTAAAGCCGGATACTAGTACCGATTCATCACCTTCCTTATAGACTTCATAAGAAAAGCGAATACGCCTGCTTTTGTTTTCTTCAACCCAGGTGCGAACTTTTACTATGTCGCCATAGCGTAGACTGCCTACATAACGCAGACCCACCTCGCTCACCGGCAGCCGAAAACCATCGGCTTCGATGTTCGCATAGTCGCTGCCGAGCTCGCGCATATAATGACTGCGCGCCTCTTCAAAGTAGACTAAATAGCCCGCATGGTGAACCACACTCATGGCGTCGGTTTCTGCATACCGAACATGAAAACTCGATTCGATAACACGCGGTTCTTTTTCATTCGACATAATGCACTCTCGATCCTTAATTTATGTTGTCAGTATAACCAGAGCGATGCCTATTCTCACCACTATATAGTCTGAAAACAGGATTGATTAATTCTAAGTCAGCGCTGCCTCTTCGCGCATTCGCCCAGCTGTTTCTTTGCGCGCATGTGGCAGTCTTCCAAAAACAGCCGGTGTCGCTGTGTTTTGCCTGCATTATCTGTTAATTTTCGTTAGTGATATTAGTACTCTATAGTCCGCTGGCAATCTATTGGCCAGTCCATTGACGCGCAGCTCGAAACGGTTTTTTAAACTATGCTGGAATTTCCGGAACCTCCTAAAAGTTATGGCTCAGTTTTCCTGGAGGAAACGGATAAGGCCTTGCCGGAGAAAATTGATCAGCGAACTCGCTATGCGTTTTTTAGCACTATAGCGACAGGCGGCAAGTCTCTAATTAAGTCCTGCAAGGATCTGCATCTCTCACGATTCATCTGCTACAAGACACTCAAGCCGGAATTTGCGAAGGATGAGATAGAGCAACAGCGGTTGATTCGAGAGGCGCGTGTAACGGCAATGTTGCAGCATCCAAATACGGTTCCAACCTACGAGCTTGGTCGTGATTCGAAAGGCAATCCCTACTTCACGATGAAGTTGGTGCACGGCTACACGCTTAGAGAAATTCTAGATTATCGTGAGCGCTATGATTTGACTCAGCTGATGAAGTTACTTATTCAAGTTGCTTATGCGCTGAAGTATGCCCATAACCACGGAGTGGCGCATCGGGATATCAAGCCAGAAAACATACTTGCAGGCCCGTATGGAGAGGTGTTGGTGCTCGATTGGGGCCTCGCCAAGGTATGGCACCCCGATGGTACTGCGGTTGAAGAGGTAGATGTTGATTCACCAAAGACTGATGACATCACCATTACCGGCCAGGGCAAAGTGCAGGGCACTGTGCATTATATGTCCCCCGAACAGATTAATAAGGATCCGAATATCGATGTGCGCACAGATATCTATAGTTTTGGTGCGGTGTTGTATGAGGTTTTGTCCGGTAAGTGTCCTGCCAAGGGCGAGAAGATCCATCATATTGTTGAAAGTGTTTTGAACGATATACCTCCGCCTCCCTCGGAGGTCACCAAGCAATATGTGCCGCCTCTGCTGGAGAAAGTTGCGATGCGCTGTCTGCAGAAAGACGCGGCAGATAGGTTTCAGACTGTGGACGAACTGCTGCTTATATTGCATCAAGACTGGCAGTCGACTCTGAGTTTGTAATGCGACGCAATTTCTAAAAGGGCTTCGCACCCTTATTGCACTCTGCCCAATTACGCTGCACTATTTGTTCCTCACTACTTTGGGTCTGCTTGCTGCTTACTATTAAAATAATAGGCTGAGTAATTGATCCATTTATCCTCGGGGAACTGATGTGTTGCTAAAACAACGAACAAGAATAATCGCCGCCGGCGCTGTAGTACTTCTCTCAGCATTCAGCATAAATTCAAGTGCGCAACAGGCCGACCTCATCTTTGCGGGTGAAAACATAGTTACTATGGATGCGTCCGATGTGGCGGCGGTTGCTGTACGCGGCGATCGCATTGTTGCCAGTGGCTCTCGAGCAGATGTTTTTCAGTTAAGGGGCGAAGCTACTCGCGTAATTGAATTAGGTGAGCAGGCTTTGCTTCCAGGATTTATCGATGCCCACGGCCATTTCTCAGGGGTGTCGCGCTACGCCGATCTTCTTGACCTCTCTTCACCACCTGTCGGCGGAATCACTAGCGTAGAAGACATTGTGCATGCGCTTCGTCTGCGTATAGAGCAGCAGCGAATTCCCGCTGGCGAACTCGTGTTTGGGTTTGGCTATGACGATTCCTTGTTGGCAGAAGGCCGGCACCCGAATCGCGATGATCTAGATCTCGCCTCAACAAACCATCCCATTGTAGTGAGGCATGTATCAGGCCATTTGTTAGCGGCCAACACGATGGCGCTGGAGCAGGCGGGTATATCTGGCACAACGCAAAACCCAGAGGGAGGAATCATTCGGCGTAGGGAAGGAAGTAACGAGCCCGACGGAGTTATGGAAGAGACAGCGATGGAAGCGTTCCCAGGTTCGAGTGCCAATATGGGGAGGGAGAAGTTGAGCCGCCTCAGAAGAGAGGCTATAGATATTTATGCGGGCTATGGGATCACAACAATACAAGATGCAAATATCAGCACTGCCTATGCAGACCTGCTGCGTGCAGAGGCCGAGGTGGAACCGTACGCGGTGGATATCGTTGCGTTTATTATGGCCAACCCACTTAGCGATGAGGAGCTGCAGGAGGTAAGCCATGATCAGAATTACACCGGTGGTTTCCGCGTTGGTGGAGTTAAATTTACCCTTGATGGTTCGCCCCAGGGTAGAACTGCGTGGATGTCTCAGCCCTATACTGAAGGGCCTCCTGGGCAGAGTGCAGACTATGTCGCCTATCCCAGTTACAGTCCCGAAGCCTACAAGGCGCGCATGCCAGATTTATTGGCCAGAGGTGTGCCTGTTTTAGCTCATGCGAACGGAGATGCTGCGATTCAATTGATGATAGATGGTATCGCCGAGGCCGTTTCAGGAGGCGTGCTTCCCGATCACAGATCAGTAGCTATTCATGCACAGTTGGCTAGACCGGATCAGCTAATTCAGTTTAAGGAGCTTGGTATCGTTCCTTCTTACTATTCGGTTCATCCTTATTTTTGGGGTGACTGGCATCGATTGAGTTTCGGTGAGGAGCGGGCAAGCTTCATCAGTCCCGTGAAGGCGACTGTCGATCTCGGCATTCCCTATACGGTTCATAACGACTCACCGGTGGTGCCGCCGGATATCATGCGCCTGGTTTCTATCACGGTGAATCGTCTGACCCGAAGCGGTTATGTATTAGGCCCTGATCAACGTGCCTCAGTATTGGAGGCGCTTTATGCCGTAACACAAGGGGCCGCCTATCAGTATTTTGAGGAAGACGAGAAAGGGTCCATAACAGTGGGCAAGCGTGCAGACTTCGTCATACTCGAGCAGAATCCACTAACAGCAGACCCGCTGGGATTGGCAGACATTGCGATTGTCGAAACCTTTGCCAGAGGCCTATCTGTCTACAAACAATAAGTGATCGATGCAAAATAATTTATAAGGAGTTACAAATGAAGGCTGCGTTTATTGGACTTGGAGTGATGGGCTATCCTATGGCCGGTCATCTTAAGAATGCTGGTATAGATGTCTGTGTCTACAATCGTACTACGGAAAAAGCGCAGCGTTGGGTAGAAGAGTACAAGGGCACCATGGCGCAGACTCCAGCAGCCGCTGCGAGTGGCTGCGATGTTGTGTTGAGCTGCGTAGGTAATGATGACGATGTGCGTCAGGTTCTGCTCGGTGATAAAGGCGCGTTGTCGGCAATGCAGGCGGGCACATTGCTAATTGATCACACCACTGCGTCGGCAACACTGGCACGAGAGATAAATTCGGCGGCTGTAGAGAAGGGTGTTGGTTTTTTGGATGCGCCGGTGTCTGGTGGGCAGGCGGGTGCCGAGAATGGGGCATTGACAGTAATGGTTGGCGGTGAAGATGCCAGCTATGAAACCGCTAAGCCGGTATTCGAAAGCTATTCTAAATTCAGTAAATTGCTCGGTCCAGCCGGCAGCGGGCAATTGGCAAAGATGGTGAATCAGGTGTGTATCGCAGGTGTCGTTCAAGGCCTTGCCGAAGGTCTAAACTTCGCAAAGAAAGCGGGGCTTGATGGTGAGGCGTTGATAGAAACAATTTCCAAAGGAGCGGCAGGGTCTTGGCAGATGGACAACCGCTACAAGACGATGCTCGAGGATCAATACGAGTTTGGCTTTGCTGTAGATTGGATGCGTAAGGATCTTGGTATAGCTATCAATGAGGCTAAGAACAATGGGGCAGATTTGCCCGTGGCCGAGTTGGTAGATAGTTTCTATGCAGAGATACAGGAGATGGACGGTGGGCGCTGGGATACCTCTAGCTTGCTTGCGCGCTTTACTCGAAAGTAGTTTTCCCTTAGGAATTCGCCCTCCTATTGGAGTGGCGATTCCAGCCCTCGGGGAATTGTCTTCCCATAGTTAGATACCCCTTAGCAGCAGCGCCACTTAGCTTCAGTCGGGTAATCGCGCAACTCTGTGAATTAGCCGCATATCTATTGATTCTTAGCTACTAAACCTCTAAGTTACGGGATCAGCATGATTAACCCTTGGGGGGTCGAATGAAATCTTCACTACCGCTAATTTTGGCGTTTTCAGCTACTATCAGTAGCTTTGCAATGGCTCAGGATGATGCCTATGAAGTGCCTAGAACGGAATATGGCTATCCTGATTTACAGGGTGTTTGGAACTTCAGTTCGAGTACGCCTATGCAGCGTCCCGCGCAATTCGGTGAGCAGGAATTCCTGACACAGGAACAGATTCAAGCAGCTATTTCGCGGCAAGAAGCACAAGCGGTTGCTGCCGACGCGGCGGCGGCGCGTCTAGTCGTTAATCCCGAAGCACCAGCGGCAACAGATAACCCTGGCGGCTACAATGATTTTTGGATGGAAATGGCGAATATTGGCGACACCGTTCGAACTTCGCATATCGTGTACCCACTAAACGGTCGAATTCCTCCTGCTGTAGAAGGAGCGCAGCGACAATACGGTGGCTTGGGTCCCGATATTCCAAGCACACGACCTGTGCGTTTCGTCGTTGGCGGTATCGCTAAGGATGGTCCCGAGGATCGGGGCACATCAGAGCGTTGCATAGTTGGCTTTAACTCTGGCCCTCCGTTCACGCCCAGCCTATACAATAACAACGTACAGATTTTTCAGAACAAGGATACTGCGGTCATCATGACTGAGATGATTCACGATGCGCGTATCGTTCGTCTTGGAGACAAGCCGGAATTAACCGATGATATTCGTCTTTGGTCGGGGGATTCTCGCGGTTGGTATGAGGGTGATTCACTAGTCGTAGAGACGAAGAATTTTAATGGTCTGCGACAGACGTTTTCGAGCACTGGTAATACCATGGACTTAGTGTTGACGGAAAAATTCACACGTACTGCATTCGGTACTGTTGATTACGAATTCACCATCGATGATCCAGCTACGTTCACGGACAAAATCACTGCTATCGTGCCAATGACAAAGGTGGCAGGACAGCTATACGAATATGCTTGCCATGAAGGCAACTACGGCATGTTTAATATCCTGCGTGGCAAACGTATGGAAGAGCGCCGCGAAGCAGAAGGTGTCGAGTAAGGAGCTGGATTGTTGAATCCTAAATATTAGCTAAAAGACAAAAACAATTTAAGGGCAGTAAATGAAAACTCTAATTGAAAAACAAATAGCGAAGCTTGGACTTTTAACCTTGGTGGGCCTTTTCTCGGTCACACAGGCGGCAGCTCAAAGTGGAGAGATTCCGCGCACACCTAGCGGCAAGCCAGACCTCAGTGGTATTTGGCAGGCGATGACATCTGCGCATTATGATATTGAGCCCCATGCTGCATCTGAAGGTCCTCATCCAGGTTTGATGGGTGCGCTATCAGCAACGCCCGCCGGACTAGGGATTGTAGAAGGCGGTAGAATTCCATACAACGAGCAGGCGCGACGCGTTCGTGATCAGAATCTGGCTGGTGCAATAGACAACGATCCCCTGACTAAGTGTTATATGCCAGGCGTTCCTCGTGCCAACTATATGCCTTTCCCTTTTCAGATCGTGCAATCTGAAGGCGTCATTCTTATGGCCTATGAATTTGCCGAATCGAATCGCATCGTCTATGTCGATCAGCCAGAACTAGAATCGCAGGTTGATGCATGGATGGGACATTCCAATGCACATTGGGAAGGCGATACGCTAGTGGTTAGAGTTTCTGGTCAGATGCCTGACACGTGGTTTGACCGATCAGGTAATCACCACAGCTACGAAATGGTAGTTGAGGAGCGTTGGACAGCAACAGGTGCCAACCACGTGCAGTACGAGGCTACGATGACTGATCCAAATACTTTTACAGCACCTTGGACAATCAGTTTTCCTCTGTACCGCCACGTTGACGAGAATATGCAGCTACTCGAATTCAAGTGTGCCGAGTTTGCTGAAGAATATCTGTACGGTGAATGGCGTAAGCCGGGCACACCTCGGGGTAATCCACCTCAGTAGATGAGCCAATCATCAAAAAAGGCCTGCGACTAAAATCGCAGGCCTTTTTTTGTGGCCGCGGTTCTTATTCCCGCGGTTCAGGTAGCAAAATTAGCGAAGGTCAGTGAATCAGGCTTCGTGAACGCTCACAAACTCGTTTAGTGCCTTGCGGTGGATGTCTGGAACCTTAGCTCCAGTTTTAGGATAGCCGGTTACAATAACCATCAAGGGTTTTTCGGTGCTCGGTCTTTCCAGAATCGTGTTCAGGAATTTCATCGGGCTGGGTGTGTGAGTCAGTGTTGCCAGTCCCGCGTTGTGTAGCGCCGCAATCAAGAGGCCGGTCGCAAGACTGGCTGACTCAGTAACATAGTAATTCTTCAGCTTGTTTCCTTGAGCGTCTACTACAAATTTTTGTGCAAAAACCACGATCAGAAAAGGAGCATGTTCTAGGAACGGTTTTTCTGAATCTGTCCCCAGCGGTGCTAGTGCATCTAGCCAGTCTTGCGGTGCGCGCTTGTTATAGAACTCTTCTTCCTCTGTTTCTGCTGCCGAGCGAATCGCCTTTTTGATGGTTGCATCGCTTATCAAGGCAAAGTGCCAGGGTTGTCTATTTGCTCCGCTAGGAGCGCTGCCAGCCGTGGCAAGGCAGGCGTCGATCACCTCTCGTGAGACTTCTCTCGAGGAAAAGTCGCGCACGGTTCTGCGTCGCTGCATCAAGGCATTGAAATCCAGTGCGCGGGTTTTCATATCCGCCTCGGATAGCTCCTCGAAAGCCAGCTCGATCGTACTAAGAGTTTTGTCTGTCATAATCTTTCCGCTATCGATGATCATTCTACTTAGACTTGGTTTATACCTGCTGCGTCGGAGTGACACAATACTTCTGTTGCTTGAGCTGAGCTCTAGATTCAGTAGATGGGGGGGCGAAAAAAAGCTAGTCTACTGATGCGAAGTATAGAAGCAGATTCACAATTCGAACTCAATTCAAATTTCAGAGAGATACAATGCATCTTCGATCACTTTCCCTAATGATTTTAATGGTCTTTAGTATCAGTCTGCCGCTACAGGCGCAAGATGATTTCGAGTACTGGCCCGATACTAACTACGACCCAGCCATTCCAACTGTCTTTGAGGTGTTGGGATATCAACCGGGTGATCGAATCACCTGGCACCGTGATGCGATTCGCTATTTCCAGGCTTTGGCTGAAGCGGCTCCAGGCCGGGTTGAGCTCGTGGAATATGCGCGTAGTTGGCAAAACCGAGAATTGATCTACGCTGTTATATCGAGCGCTGAGAACAGGGCAAACTTGAGTGTTGCGAAGAGCAATATGCAGGCTCTGGCCGACCCGCGTATTACCGACGAATCTACGGCGGAGCAAATTATTGATGAGCAGCCGGCGGTGACTTGGCTGTCATATGGTGTGCACGGTAACGAAATTTCTTCGACTGATGCATCCATGCTAACTGCTTATCATCTGCTAGCGTCACGGGGCGACGACCGTGTCGATTTGATTCTGCAGAATACGATCGTGGTGATTGATCCTATGCAAAATCCCGACGGGCGCGATCGTTTCATTCACAATTTCGTTACTGCAGAGGGCCTGGTTCCTGACTCAGACAGGCTTTCGGCAGAGCATGATGAACCGTGGCCCGGTGGTCGAACGAATCATTATCTATTCGACATGAATCGGGATTGGTTTATACAGACGCAGCCGGAGACCCAGGGCCGTACCAAGGCGATGTTGGAATGGTATCCAGTCGCGTATGTAGATGCCCATGAGATGGGCTCGGATGGCACCTATTTCTTTGCTCCAGAGGCGATACCGTACAACCCTCATCTGGCTGAGGCGCAACGTTCAAGCTTGCAGTTGTTTGGACGCAATAACGCGCGTTACTTCGATATGTTCGGCTTCGATTATTTTACTAGGGAGGTGTATGACGCTTTCTATCCCGGCTATGGTGCCAGTTGGCCTTCTTATTTTGGCAGCATAGCGATGACCTACGAACAGGCATCCTCCCGCGGGCTCGTAGTCAGACAGTACGACGGCAACGATCTGCATTATCGCTATGCCGTTAGGAATCACTTCGTCACTTCGCTTGCCACGGCCGAGACGGTTGCAGAAAACAGAGAGAAATTCTTACAAGAATTCTATGAATACCGTGCTAGCGCAATTGAAGAGGGTGAGGATGAAGATGTCCGTGCCTATATATTGCCGCTACAGGCGGATCAGGCTGCAGCAAATAAACTCGCTGGCTTGCTGAGTCGGCAAGACATTGAAGTACAGCGCGCTGTGTCTTCTTTTAATGCCTGTGGTGAGTCCTATGAGCCCGGTTCTTATTTGATTCGTACCGATCAGCCATCGAAACGTTTTATACGCACGCTGTTAGATATTGAAGTTGGCATGGAAGAAGATTTTCTTGCCGAGCAGGAGCGACGCCGAGAGCGTAACTTGCCGGACGAAATCTATGACGTAACGGCTTGGTCGTTGCCGCTAATGATGAATGTCAAAACAGATGTCTGTGGGCGTATTCCAAGTGGTGATTTCCAGCTAGTTGGCACTGATCTGATACAGCCGGGTAGTGTAGCCGGTGGGCTTGCTTCTGTTTCTTATCTTGTTCCTTGGGGCTCGGCACCAGCGGTCAAATTTCTGGCACGGGCGTTACGGGAAGGCTTGGCAGTAAAGAGCAATGACAAAGCGTTCACGAATATCGGCAATGAATATCCTGCAGGAACTCTCATTCTCGATATAGTAGATAACCCCGCTTCTGTACATGAAATAGTTAGTCGCTTGGCGGCAGAGACCGGTGCAAATGTGATTGCCGTTAGCGATAGTTGGGTAACAGACGGTCCGAGTTTTGGTAGTGCCAACGTTGTTCGGCACAACGAGCCTAAAGTCGCCATGGCTTGGGATACACCAACGGCGTCCTACAGTGCCGGTAATACGCGTTTCGTTATCGAGCGCCAATTCGACTTTCCGGTAACAGCTATACGGGTCGATAATCTCCGTTCGGCGAATCTTAATAGATATCAGGTTCTCATACTGCCATTGATGAGCGGCGCGGGTTACAAGTCGGCGCTCGGCGAAGCGGGAATCGAAAATTTAAAGACTTGGGTGAGGCAGGGTGGCGTTGTCATTAGTCTCGGCAATGCGACGCGATTTCTGGCAGACCCGGATGTAGACCTACTTTCCATTCGTCGCGAACGTGCCGTTCTCGAGGAGGAGGTCGCGGATACCGAAAATGCCGATAAGGCCGAGGATGCTTCTGTAGATGGCCAGTATCTAACTTCTCTAGATCAATACGAAACCCAAACTCATGCATTAGAGAACTTTCCAGATGCTGTTGCTGGTGTTCTAGTGAGGGCTGACGTCGATCAAGAGCATTGGTTAAGCGCGGGTGTCGCACCGGTGCTTAACGTCTTGGTTAGAGGAAGCGATGTGTATACACCGGTTCGCCTCAGCGATGGCTTTAACGTAGCAAGATTTCAGGGTCCAGATGATTTGCTAGCAAGCGGTTATATCTGGGATGAGAATCGCAGACAGCTCGCTTATAAGCCATTCGTTGTGTCTGAGTCCTATGGTGCGGGTGAGGTGATTGCCTTTACTCAGGAC
The DNA here is from genome assembly GCA_913060495.1 of uncultured Gammaproteobacteria bacterium. GTDB lineage: Bacteria > Pseudomonadota > Gammaproteobacteria > Pseudomonadales > Pseudohongiellaceae > UBA9145. The sequence continues at coordinate 58,194 of CAJXRP010000023.1, forward strand.
CCTACGGTGCGAGCCTATCTAGATGGTCTTAACGTTATGCTGATGAACGCGATTTTCAGAGGTGCAGCACACGCGAGACCGGTGCGCTAGAAATGGAAGTATCTAGGATGGTAGTGAATGCAGGTGGGGCGGTTTGCCCCACCTGTGGATAGCTAACGTTCTATTGTGAACAGGCCGTTGACAGTATTGTAAGTGTTGATTTCATCGATCAGGTCAAACCCCCCTACGAATGACGAACCAGTGTCTCCGCTAAAAACACCACCTAGATCTGCATCAATGGAATTACTGATGAGGTCTGTACCTTCCAATAACTGCCCGCTCATGGCATTCAGATTGACAACACCATTGTTGACAGAGCCATCAAATTCGACTGACCACGTTTGATCGGCAACCAATATATCCAGAGTACCTTTATTGATAATCCCCGTATCGAAATCGACACTCATACTAGCAAGCAAGCTTGATATATCTCCTGCACTCCCATTTCCTAGGAATGAAGAGGCGATTGTGGTGGCATAGCTGTGACGGCCAGTTAAGCTTCCGATAGGTGCGGGATTAACTTGAGCTAGATAGTCGCTGGTAGCTACCAAAACGAGCTCGTCATCTACTTGGTTGATCACGACGAAGTTTTCGTCGACAGGATTATTCCATCTTCCCCAGCTTATGCCTTGGGTGTCGACTGTCAATTCGGGTTTCAGCAGGGTCTGACTGTTACTAGCAGAATTGCCTTTACCGTTGTTGCCAGAATTCCCTTTGCCATTGTTGCCGGATGCGCTGTCCTCGTCGTTATTGGAGTTGCCGTTACCGTTGTTACCGTTGTTGCCAGAGTTGCCATTTCCGTTGTTGTCGGATGCGCTGTCCTCGTCGTTATTGGCGTTGTCGTTACCGTTGTTGCCAGAGTTTCCAGAGTTGCCATTTCCGTTGTTGCCGGAGTTGCCATTTCCGTTGTTGTCGGATGCGCTGTCCTCGTCGTTATTGGCGTTGCCGTTACCGTTGTTGCCGGATGCGCTGTCCTCGTCGTCATTGGAGTTGCCGTTACCGTTGTTGCCAGAGTTGCCATTTCCGTTGTTGCCGGAATTGCCGTTACCGTTGTTGCCGGATGCGCTGTCCTCGTCGTTATTGGAGTTGCCGTTACCGTTGTTGCCGGATGCGCTGTCCTCGTCGTCATTGGAGTTGCCGTTACCGTTGTTGCC
>CAJXRP010000024.1 GCA_913060495.1 uncultured Gammaproteobacteria bacterium
GAGTGATTCAGAATTTATCTTAGATAAATTCTTCACCCCTTCGGGGCAGCCTTCGGCTGTCTGCGGAGCTGCGCTCCTTTCGAACTCCCGACCAACTGGTTCGAAAACCCTTTACTCTATCCAGCTGAGCTATGGGCGCGTGGAATGGCGATTATATACGGTTAGCTTGAGCGGGTCACTGCATGACTGCTCGAGAGAGTGATTCAGAATTTATCTTAGATAAATTCTTCACCCCTTCGGGGCAGCCTTCGTCTGTCTGTGGTGCTTCGCCCCTTTGATTCAGGTCCGGCACAACTAGCTTTTGGCCCCCTCCCCCTATATGCTTTCTGTATATTGATCATTGCCAAAGTAATCGGGGGATTGCATGTCAGATCTAACTGCAGGTGAAGCGACTTCTAGTAAAACGCTTAGTGGCACAGACTTTTCGACGGCGCCCATGCCAACTATTCGTAAAGTGCTGGAGGTTATTGGTTGGGTATTGGTAGCAATTCTGGTGCTTACCGGTTTATCGGCAATCTTTGGTCGGACAGGCTTTATGATTGGAGCGTTCTCTGAGCCTATCGCGAATCCAGAGGAGGTGTTCAATGCCTTCGATATTCGCTATTACACCAATGCACTGGCAACTGTCCTTCATCTGGGGCCTGGATTCTTTGTGATGGTGCTTGGGCCACTGCAGTTCATGCGTGGCGTACGGAAGAAACACATCAAATTGCATCGTATCAGTGGGCGCATCTTCGTGCTGTGCGGCGTGATCGGCGCCTTCTCCGGCATCGCTATCGGGGTATTCGACCCGTTTATGGGGGTTGGCGATCAGGGCTTTAACGAGTCCATGGCCACTGCCTTCTTCTCTCTTTTTATCCTGTTCTCTTTGGTCATGGCTATTGTGCGTATCAAGCAACGCAATTTTGGCCAGCACCGAGAGTGGATGATACGTGCCTTTGCCTTGATGTTGGCTATCGCCACCGAACGCTTGATGCTAACCGGATTAATGTCTTCAACGGACATCGGTATCGGCGTGCTATTTGGCACGACGTTTTGGATGGCGGGTGTGATAAATATTTCCGCAGCCGAGCTGTGGATTAATGTTACCCGCACTCCCGGCAATGGCGCGCGGCATTGGAAAGATATGGACGCGAAGGCTGCCCGGGTTTAGTTAGACAAGAAAGGAACCCGCATCACGTTATGGAAGAACTCACCGAAATAGAAACGATTGCTAACGTCATTCAACTGGCGGTTGCACCGGTGTTTTTATTGGCCGGCATCGCCGGATTATTGAATGTACTCTCGGTGCGACTGGGTCGTGCTGTAGATCGCGTTCGTGTTGTTGAGACTCGCCTCGGCAAGGAACCTCATTCGGATCACATTACAGTACTTCAAGCAGAGATCTCTGCACTTTGGAGTCGAATACGTTTAGCGAACTGGTCGATCCGCATGTTTGTGGCAGGTGCGCTGGTGGTATGTCTCGTTATCGTGTCGCTATTCTTCAGCGAATTGTCGCACTTCAATATGTCGTCGGCGATCGTGGTGTTTTTTCTCGGCGCCATGTTTCTGTTAATCATGGGCTTGATCTTATTTCTGATCGAAGTGAGCATATCCACTCGCAGCATCGGTCACGGCATCACCGAAATTCTGGACGAAGATAAGAGCAGCGGAAGCTGACCTTAGCTGGCCACTTTCTCTACCGCTGCTGCCTTCTTCTCTATAGCCTTCGCCATAGCAGTCTTTATATTACTATCTAGGCTTCTCAGTGTCGGGCTGAAGAAATAGAAGCACGCTACCGTCACGACTAAAATCATGCACGCACCGAAGAGCGCATTCGCAGCGCCAATATTGTCCGCCGCTATAGCTAGCGGAAATACGCCGATCGGGGTGAGCGCGAAGGACAGCATCATGAAACTACTCATGCGCCCTCTTACGCTGTCATCCACGAGTATTTGTATTGCCGCATTGTTTATTGTCTGGCTCGCGCTAACGCACATGTTCGCTAGCAATAGCGGAATAAGGGCCAGATAGAAGCTGTTCATCTCGACGAATATCGCCAGCAGCACGCCGAAAGCTGCCGTGCTGCCCATCATCAATTTGAGGCGCGAGGCATTGTCGCCGCGGCGTAAGATCCAAATCGAACCCAGCACGCCCCCCACTCCGCCTACCGCCATCAGGGTGCCCACACCGCTCTCGCCAACGCCCCACTGCTGTTCAGCCAACATCACTAGAATGCTCTGAAAAGGCATGGCAAGTAGCATCGGCACTAGACCGAATATGAGACACAATAGAATTGGCCGGTTACTGCGTATATACCTAAAACCTTCACTAACATCCGCTAGCAATTTCTCTTTCGGCTTATCAGAAGGATTTGATCGACTGCGCTGTACACCGAGCATGCAGAGGATTGCCGTGGCATACAGCACTACCGAAAGCATATAGGCAGCTGTCGCAGAGTATTGAGCTACAACCACACCCATGATTGCCGGTCCAATGACGCGGCTAAGATTCATGACACCGCTTGAGAACGCCATGCCACTCTGCAATTTTTCCGGCCCTACCACTGTCGCCGTGATTGCCATGCGCGCGGGCATGATGAACGGAAAGGCACAGCCCGCAACGAAAGCAGTACAGAGCATATGCCAGAATTCCAGACGCCCGGTGAGCAGCATGGTGAGGATAAAGATCTCGTTAGCCATGATCAGACACTGGCCGATTATGACTAGTTGCCTGCGCTCTACCCTATCGGTAATGGCGCCACCCAGCAGAGACGCGAAGATCATCGGTATCGCTACCACCAGATTAATATAGGCCAGCGACGTCGCCTCGCCAGTGAGATCCCAGGCGATAATAGTGCGGGTGAGCATCTGTCCTTGCATGGCAAAGAAGAAGGCCGCGTTACCAAGAAATAACCAGCGAAATTGGGGTATGGAGAATACAGCGAAGGCGCTGGATTTGGCGACGGTCGAATCTAAAGAGGGGGAAGAAATACTAGCGCTCCTAAAGTGTGGGCGCAGTATAGGACTTACTCAGTTCAAACAAAAGTTTTGTTCTAAAATCTCATCACAAAGGCGTCAGCAGCACTATAGTACTGCTGACGCCTGTATCTCTTCCAAAATATTGCTAGTTATCTATTCTTTTCATAGAAAGCGGAATTGATGAAGTTATAGTCATGGGCCGCAGCAAACAGGTGGCAGTCTCTGCAAAATGCGCCTAAGCCTGAGTCGCCGGTTCCGCGTCTAGTGCCATCCGCACCCATCACGTATTCCCAATCGCCAGTCGCCGGTGATTGACCACTGGCCAACTTGATCATCAGGGTCAGGTCAGGGCTGCGTCTTGCTTCCAATGCCGCCTCATTATTGAAACTCTCTTTCACCAGAATCGTGCCTTCAGGATAGGGCAAATTCTGTGTGCCCTGGTTCACGCCCTGACCGAGAGAGTTAACATAGATCTGTCGAAAGGCATTACTTCCATCATGCACACTACCTAGAAAACCAGTCGGATCACCGGTCTCTGCCTCGGGCGTTACCTTGTACCAAGAGAGATAGTTTAACCAGGCAGATGCATCGGGCCCAAGTTGTGGCGATGTCGACATGCAAGCGGATAAGAATCCAGCGAGGGCGAGCATCGAGAGAAGTTTGAGTTTCATGCTTTGTTCTACAATCATGAGTGTTCCTTAACAGTTTCATATCGCTATCCAAGCAATTCGTCGAATCGCATGTACTAGTTAAGATCGAGCAAAGTGCATTTCTATTTCAGTAAATTAAAAAAATACTGATCCAACACAGGGAAAAACTTTCACGGCTGTGACAAATTACGCAGCGACGCTAGCGAGGCAAAATGCCTTCACTCTTTGCAGTCCTGCTACTAATTGTTAGCGATTACAACTATTCTAATTTTTTATTATATAAAACAATTGGTTATAGCCATTGAAAATAATCTCGAGACTCTTTCATGAGACTGACTAACGCGCTACTATCGCCAGCGAATTTGTATCACCCATCATTCGATTTACTCAGGAGAATTAGCGTGCGCAAAGCAGCAAGCTTCCCGCTATCAGCAGTACTTCCCGCCCTCATCATCGGGCTTTTTCATCTAACACCAGCCCTCGCTCAAGATGCCAGCGTCGAACGAGGTCAGGCACTCTTTACCGCCGAGTGCTCACGTTGTCACATACCTCAAGAGATGGAAGGACGCCTACGCGCACGCTGGCTTGGCCGCTCCGGAGAAGAGTTGTACCAACAGATTCGCTCCACTATGCCTGCCGAAACACCGGGCTCTCTCGACAACAGCGAATACTACGACCTTACAGCCTTCATACTGCAGTCTGGCAATGTCGCCATTGACGGCGGCCAGATCAGCGTCACTGAGCTAAATGGTTTGAGCATTAACCCAACTGAAGCTATCGCCGCACAAGACGACGAATACCAAGCATGGACTCACCTCAACGGTACAGAGAAATCATTGCGCTATGCAGATCTGAATCAGATCAATGCCAGCAACGCGAACGATTTAGAGATCGCTTGGTCATTTGACTCTAGTCCGTTCGGTCCCAGCCCAGAAACTTACAGCGTGTCGCAACCGTTGATGGTGAATGGACGCATATTCGCAACAGTGGGCTCTACCCGTAACGTGATCGCACTCGACGCGACGACCGGCCAAATGTTATGGCTATGGCGCCCTGAGGAAGGACAACGTTTCGCCGCAGCCCCGCGCAAAGGTTCGGGAAAGGGGCTCTCCTATTACAATGCCGGCGGCCAGAACGTCATCTTCACAATCACGCCTGGCTATTATTTAGTTGCTCTTAATGCGCTTACAGGTGATCCGATATCAACGTTCGGTGCCGGGGGTTATATAGATTTACAAAGCGGACTGCGCCTCGGCCCCGGCCGCGATGACTTAGACATTGGCATCTCGTTTCCTCCACTGGTGGTAGACGATGTCGTTATAGCAGGCGCTGCCCATGAAGTAGGTATGCGTCCGCCCTCTGCCAGCAACGTTAAGGGTGACATACGCGGCTTCGATGCCCGTAGTGGTGAACTATTATGGACCTTCAAAACCATACCTGAACGCGGCGAGATCGGTTACGAGACGTGGCTGAATGATTCGACTACCTATACCGGCAATGCCGGCGTCTGGTCGATGATGTCTGCCGATCCAGAGCGCGGCGTGGTGTATCTGCCGGTCGAATCGGCAACCGGCGATCGCTACGGTGCAAACCGCCCCGGCAATAACCTGTTCTCCAGCTCAACCGTGGCACTCGATTACAAGACTGGTGAGCGCAAGTGGCACTTTCAGACAACTCATCACGATATATGGGATTGGGATACGCCCTCTGCTCCCTTAGTGATCGATCTGCCGAATGGCACACCCGCTGTTGTGCAAACACTAAAACAATCACATCTGTTCGTGTTCGATCCCGAGACAGGCGAGCCACTGTTCCCGGTCGAGGAACGCGCAGTTCCAGACAGCGACACACCGGGGGAAGTGGTATCAGCTACACAACCCTACCCTATCCTACCCGCACCCTATGACCGGCAAGGCTTTCAAGAAGATGATCTGGTGGATTTTACGCCAGAGATCGCCGCCCGCGCCGCGAAAATAGCATCGGACTATCGCTTCAGCGAACTGTATACACCACCGTCTCTCTACCAACATCCGAAAGATGGGACGCTAGGCACCTTACATCTGCCTTCATCGACTGGCGGATCAAATTGGGAAGGCTCTGCCTACGATCCAGAAACCGGGATCATCTATATCTCATCGCGCACTGCGACCAGCGTATTAACGCTAGTCAATGAGCCAGACGCGTCCTCAATGCGCTACATTCAAGGTGGGGGACGCACACCATCGGTGGAGGGCATTCCCCTAGTTAAACCACCCTATGGCAGCGTTACTGCTATCGATCTGACCACAGGCGAGCATGTATGGAAGATCGTCAATGGCGACACACCCCAGAGCATCAAGAACCACCCACTGCTAGAAGGCATTGATATTCCAGCGACTGGTAAGCCGACACGTTCCGGGATGGTATTGACTAAGTCGTTGTTGTTCTTCGGTGAAGGTCCAGGCGGTGCTCCACTGCTTCATGCTGTCGACAAGGCCAGCGGCGAGACTATCGCCGAAATCAAACTACCCGCATCGGCTACCGGCATGCCCATGACCTATATGGTAGATGGCAAGCAGTACATCGTCATGACAGTAAGTGACTTTCAGAACGGTGCTAAGCTGATTGCCTTGGCTCTACCTTAGCCCTAGCCTCGAAACAAAGCAGACAGTAAACTCTAAATAGCCTCGATCACAGCAGTGGTCGAGGCTATTTTTTTGCCATAATGAGGCAAATCTTAGTTGTATATACTACTGTATTTATATACAGTATTGAGAATACAAAGGACGCAATCCCATGAAGAAACGCTGCTCGTGGCCAGGTGAGGATCCGGTGTATGTCGCCTATCATGACGAGGAATGGGGTGTACCTGTGCATGACGAGAGACTCCTGTTTGAATTTCTCTGTCTCGAGGGCCAGCAAGCTGGCTTGAGCTGGATAACAGTGCTTAAAAAGCGCGATCATTACCGCAAGTGTTTCAAGAATTTCGAGATAGACAAAGTCGCGAGAATGACCGACAAGACTATTGAGAAGCTGCTCTTGGATACAGGCCTTATTCGCAATCGCATGAAGCTGTATTCTATTCGTAGCAATGCGCTTGCCTTCAAAAAAGTGCAGAAGGAATTCGGCACCTTCGATAGCTACTTCTGGTCTTTTACCAATGGCAAGGTATTAGACGGCAAGCGCAAGACTCGCGCAGATGTGCCTACTACAACCGATATCAGCGATGTAATGTCGAAGGATCTCAAGAAGCGCGGCTTCAAATTCATCGGTAGCACGATCTGTTACGCACTCATGCAAGCGGCGGGGCTAATCAATGACCACACAGGTAATTGTTTCCGCTACAAAGAACTGAAAAAATTGGCAGTAGATACAAAAAAGAAAAGTAGCGGAATTAGAACGAATTAGTAAACACCTACTACACAGCAACGAAAGTAAAAACTCAGAGGAAAAATACAATGATCGGATACGTAACTGTCGGCACTAACGACATGGAAAAATCAGCAAAGTACTACGATGAACTGCTTGCGGGAATAGGCGCGAAACGTTTCATGGAAATGGAAACATTCATCGCTTGGTCGAACGATCCTGCCGCCTGCGGCTTCTCAATCACCAAGCCTTTCGATGGCAGCCCAGCTACTGTCGGCAACGGTGTAATGATAGCACTCGCGGTAGACAGCACTGACAAAGTGGATGCTCTCTACGCAAAGGCAATTGAATTAGGCGGAACAGATGAAGGCGCACCAGGTGCGCGTAGCGATAACTTCTATGCGGGTTATTTTCGCGATCTCGATGGTAACAAGCTTAACTTCTTCTGCATGACTTAATAGCACCGAAATTGCTAATTGCTAATAACTACAGACGCCCAGGCTCCTAGGCTTGGCTAAGTAGGCAGTAGCTATTTTATGGGCTGCACTCTGTTTGGGTTGCAGCCCTATTTTTTAGAGGCTTTGAATTTTTCTATCCACTTCATAAGAACTATCGGTAACAATTTTCTCCAACACCTCTACTCTTTCACGTAGCAGAACCACTTCGTCCTGGAGCTCCTTAGTCGAATTAAGATCCATTTCCTTTCGGAGTTTACCGAGTTCAGACTCTGTGCTTTTTTTATATTTAAAATATTCCGTAATAAATACGATCAAGCTTACTGGGAGCATGATTGCCATCATTACTCCGAACAACTCTAAAACATCAGACATAGCTTTCTCCTTCTTTGCGCAAAATTTCTTCCATACTGTCCGGACACACAGACAGTCGATGCTCTTAAAAGCTTCGTGAATAACATAACAGCAAGATTTGGGCCATATATTTAATCTATTATTATCAGTGAGTTATGACGGCCTGGATAAAGAGACGGAGCGTATAAAACGAAGAAATGACTAATTTGACCAGAGGCTCTATTGCCTAAAAAAACCTTCTCGAGCCTTTTTAATTGTCCACAAGCAATGATTGATTAGCGCTTATAACATCATGCAGTACAGGATTTTCCGAGACACTGTAGCCAGCATCCCTACTGTATCTAATTTCAGCCTTTCCTGCCTCGTTAGCACAAGTTGAAATGCTAGTCTCAGTAGACCTGGCCACACGTACGCGGTAATGATTACGACCACAGACCTTATCGTAAACGTTCAAGGTCATCCTACTTCCTGTCCCATTCGCTATATACCAATCAACCATACCAAATTCAGGCGGCTCACTTGATTGGCAGCCGAATAGTAAAAAGACAATTGAAAATACAATTGGGAATTTTGCTTTCTGAAACAATAAATGGAATGACATAGTAAACAGGCACTCGCTAATAGAGTTTAGTCAGAATCTTCCTGGCTGGAAAACTGCGCATAAGCCACCGAGTTCAATTCTTGCGCACGATTGCCAAAAACTACCTTGTGCAAAGTATCCGCGATGGAATCCTGAAAGTCATCCATGTGCATATAGGCTGCAACGCCACCGTCGGTTGGATCCAATGCTAGCGTCTTTAGGTCGCGGCGGTGGTCTTCAGTAATAATAATCACAGGAGTAGGGCTGCGAAATGGGCTGCGCTTCTCTTCGTTACGCAATTGAAATATAAACTGATCCCGCGGCTTCTTATAGGGATTCCAGCCGGTAACCACGCAAGATATTTTATTAGTAACCAAACCGAACAAGCGATTGTACTGATGAATCGCCTCTCTAGCGTTGGTTTCATTGTAGGTATTGATCGTAGTGTACAGACCTGTATGCCCAATCAGCGCAGCGGCCTCATCGACTAAGGTATTGTTTAGATCGTATAGAAGAATGACAGGTTTGAGGCTCATGATTTTAATTCTTAACCCGTAATTTAGTTGTTTTTATTAGCGTCTAATTCGTTACAGCTCAATCAGACCGAAACACTATATTCGTAGCGATATCATCGCGAGTTGTTCGTGTTTCGTTCGCATCTACGGAAGGATCTTCGTAGCCAAAGCTTATACCGAATAGAATCTTTGTACCATCTTCGATTTCGAAAGCCTCGCGCACCATATCAGGATAGTTGCGCATCGTGCCCATAGGACAACTATGCAGCCCAAAGGCTACCATGCTTAACATAAGCGACTGTGCGAACATCCCTACATCAATCGCTACAGTCGTTCCAAAGTCCGGATGCATCCCTAGAAAGGCGATGTGCGGCGCATCGAAAAATTCGAAATTACGCAGCACCGCGCGCATGCGCCCTTCCTTGTCACCTCTGCCTATGCCCATCTTAGAATAAAGCGCGACAGCACATTCAACCTGCCTAGTGCGATACTCGTCAGCGAAGTCACCTCGATAAGGATAATCGGGGTTTGGTGTAACTCCCGCGGCTGTCGCCTCAACCATCTGCTTCCTGAGACGGTCTTTTAACTCACCCGAAGCCACATAGACCTTCCACGGCTGCACATTGCAGTTAGAAGGTGACTGCTGTGCAATCTCGAAGATTCGATTCATCACTTCCTGTGGAACGTCCTTGTCCAAGTAGCCACGCACCGAGTGCCTAGCATAGATCGAATCGATCAGACCCATATCTGGGTCTGCTAGCTTGGTCTTGCCTTGTTCGTGCTCATTTTTCATACATCAATACCACGCTCAGCCTCGGGTCGTTGTTAGTAGCGCCTTTCTAGTTCGCTTACTTAGCTCAGTATCCGACCACCATCGACGTCGATAGTAGTACCAGTAACAAAACCATTTTGCATAACAAACAAAATACCTTGCGCGACTTCCTCGGATGTTCCTGCGCGTTTAATCAGGTGAGACGCAGTCATCGCTTGTAACTTGCCTTGCTTCTCATCGCCCATCCAATCAAACATCGCAGTATCTACCGTACCAGGCGAGACCACATTGACACGTACTGGCGCCATCTCTACCGCAAGGCAGCGCACCAAATTCTCAACGGATGCACCAACGCAGCTTAGCGGAGACTGGGCAGGTTTAATCTTGCGAGCAGGCGAACCACTAACGAGCGTTATGGCGCCATCTGCAGCAAGATATCGAGCACCGGTTCTAACAACCTTGGCGTAACCCCAAAGCTTATCGTAAGCAGCCTTGAATTGGTCTTCAGTTTGCTCGAGGAAAGGCTTAAGAGTTCGCTCTCCTCCCACTGCAGCTGAAACCAGGTGATCGATCGTGCCTACCTCTTTGAATATGGCCTCGAGGCTAGCAGCATCATGGGTATCTGCCTGCCGCACCTCAAAGCTACCATTTGCAATTTCTTTGGCTGCATTGATGTGTCCTTCCGAGCGTCCTGCTGCCCAAACCTTCGCTCCCGCCGCCGCAGCTGCCTGCGCTGCCGCCAGACCTATCCCTGCTGTGCCACCAATGATTACTACATTCTTGCCAGTTAAGTTATTTGTCATTCCTTGCTTCTCCAATGCTTATGCTAGTTATTCTATAAATCGATTAGTTTGTGTTATCGCCAGAAGGGTTTAGAAAACCCTGCCAGGATTGAGAATCCCCTGGGGATCGAGTGTGCGCTTCAACGCCTTCATCAATACTATCTCAGACTCGCTCTTGCTATAAGGCAGAAACTGCTTCTTCATTAGGCCGATACCGTGCTCAGCTGAAACAGCACCGTGAAGCTCTCGTATTAGGCCATAGATGATCTCGTCGATCTGTAAGTGAAGACTTCGTGTCTGCTCCCCCACATGAATAATGATATGTACATTGCCATCACCGATGTGGCCGAACAAACCCAGTATCGCATCGGGCCATTCTTTGCGTAACCTGCGCTCAACTTCTTCGCCGAAATAGCCCATGTCGTCTACATTCAGACTGACATCGTAGGTATGCATATAGCCAACACCAGGAGAGACCTCCGCCGCCGCATCTCGCACCGTCCATAGATTCTTTATCTTGGTGTCCGAGTCGGCCACGATGACCTCCTCGATTAAGTTCGCATCCGACGCCTTCGATAAAACCTCTAGAAAAAGGTCGCTGTCCTTTTCGGCATGGGATCCCATACTCTCTATGAGCACATAGAAGGCATAATGATCTTTCATTGGCACAGTGGCATGTGGCACGTGCTGATCGATGAGTTTGTAGGTACTGTTCCAGATAACTTCGAACGCACTTAGATTTGCGCCAAGGCCTGCCTGCGCGTGCACTAATAGATTGGCAACTTTTTCGAAATCGCTAACTGCGCACATCGCCACAACCTGACTACTAGGCTTTGGTGATAACTTGAGAACTGCCTTGGTGATGACACCCAGGGTGCCTTCGCTGCCAATGAATAGCTGCTTTAGGTCGTAGCCGGTATTGTTCTTACGCAGTTTATGTAAACCGTCGATGATAGTGCCGTCGGCTAAGACCGCCTCCAGACCTACCACTAACTCGCGAGTCATACCGTAGCGTATAACGCGATTACCACCGGCGTTTGTAGAAAGATTGCCACCGATTGTACAACTGCCTCTAGCACCGAGATCCAATGGAAATAGCAAATCGTGTGCATCCGCCTGTTCTTGAATCGTCTGTAGTTCCACTCCAGCCTCGACCGTCATAGAACTGGTAAAAGGGTCTACCTCTATTACTTTCTTCATACGCTCGAAACTGAGTGATATCTCACCTTCAAGTGGTGCGGCAGCGGAAACCAGCCCAGTCATACCACCCTGCGGCGCTATAGGCTGAGCAGCTGCATGACAAACTTTTAGAATTGCAGATACTTGTTCGGTGGAATCCGGTCGCAGCAATAAAACTGGAGGTATCGATCTAGCACCCATAGCATCTTGGTAGTTCTTGGATGCGATATCTGCGCCCTCGCGGAATCCAGCGGGGCCGACGATCGTCTTCAAAGATTCTATTAGTTGTTCACTTGCGCTAGCAGCCATAACCCTCTCTCAATAGCAGGCGGAAACGGGTATGAATAGTAGCACACACAACTCGCAACGTGCCCAATAGCGCGCCTCTAAGATAGGTTCGGCAGCTCGATGTAATGCTGCTAGAATCAGCTCTAGAAGGTTAAGCCTCATAGACTATCACTATCAACTCTTGTGCTCCGCTAAGCCAAGACCTAATTCAGCCAGAGTCATCACAGAGGTCGAATCATGAAGAATTTTCTATTGCTAATAGCCAGCACCGCACTGCTAAGCGGCTGTACATGGGTACAACTTACCGGTGAAGGCGAGAATGTCAGCATCCTAACAGCCGCTGGAGTCAGCAATTGTGAACGCATCGGCCGAGCCACGGCAAAGACCCTAGGTAGCATTGTGACAGTTGAGCGTGGCGGCCAACGCCTGCAGACCGAACTACTCACTTTAGCTCGTAACGAGGCTGGGCGTATGGGTGGAAATACCGTCGTTCCCGAGTCCTTGATCAATAACGGTCAACAGGACTACGGTGTCTATAACTGCGCTAGGTAGCGCATACTCTACCCTCCAAGCAATCTAGCCTCCCTCTGAGGGCTGCCTCTCCGATCACACACGAAATTAGTTCTTGATCTTTCTTAGATATTTAGATACTTTTCTAAATATCTAAGGAGCAAGCATGCAATTAGTACTCGAAGCCATATCAGATCCGACACGCCGCAAGATTCTCGACCTACTCAAGAAGGGCGAGATGTCGGCTGGGGAACTCGGCGAGCATTTCGATATTAGCGGACCCTCGATGTCCCATCACCTCAGTAAGCTGAAGGCGGCAGACCTCGTCCTAGCGACTCGCCAAGGTCAATCCATTCGCTACTCCATCAACACATCCGTGTTCGACGATGCAGCTCAGTTCGTCATCAGCTTTTTCCAAGAAAAAAAGGAAACCAAGAAATGAAATTCCTTCAAGCCAACGCCCTAAGCTTTTCCTGTCTAGTAGCAATGTTTGCAGCGGGGGTATTCATGTACGCCAGCCTGCCCGAGAGTTTACCTACTCAATACGACCTCGATGGCATCGCTGGAAATTACTTACCTAAACAGACAGTAATATGGATGCTGCCAGCCTCTTACGCTGTGACAATCGCAGTAGTCAACTTCTTGATCCACTTCTCTCCTGAAAAGTTTGCCATGCCAAACAGCCAACGAGCGATGGATATAATTGTTTTTAGTGTTGGAATCCTATTACTGTCTTCACATCTTGGCATCATGGTAAGCCAGGGCGACAGCGTCATCTTTCACCAATATTTCGCCGTTGGATTCGCTTGCTTCCTGATTGTCATGGGAAATGTGATTGGCAAAACAGAAAGAAACTTCATCGCTGGTATCCGCCTACCTTGGACAATCGCATCGGAACAGAACTGGCGTGCCACACATCGTTTGGCCGGCAAACTGATGGTCGTGTCCGGTTTAGTGTTATTTCTAACCATTTTCTTTTGGGCCTCACTGGCCATTACGCTCAGTCTTGGCCTAGGCTGGTTGCTCATTGCGAGTATTTACTCATTCCTGTTCTATCTAAAAAATGAAAGGCCAGCTAGTGAATAAGCTTGAATTAAGCGATAATACGCGCCGAAAACCTATCGCCCTCATTGAACCATATTCGATTTTGGAACGACCTAGCCAATGGTCGGGATTGATGTCCTATTCAACGCCTCTCATTGGACTTGTCGTTCCGTCGCTACATTCGGCAACAATGAATTCGCACTCTGAATTCTTACGCTAACGCAGTTTTACTCGGGTTCTAGCAATGGAAAAATTTCTACTTTCTCTTACCGACGCATTCGCTCAAGCACCTTATAAGGTATTGAAATACAAGAGCTTTGTATTAGCCGGTATATTAGTCATCACTTCCGTCATGGTATACGGTATCTACACCCGCACCATATTGGATATGACCACTGATAGCTTTCTCGACGCTGCGGATCCCGCAGCTATTGCACTCGACGAGTTTCGCGAACAATTTGGCAGCGACGAATCTGTTTTCCTCGTCTATCGCGCCAAGGACGGCAACGTCTTCTCTCGGGAATCCCTGGCGGCAGCCCAGGCTCTCACTAACGATTTACGCAATTGGCAATCATTGGATCGCAGCGAATACCCAGAAACAATGAATGGCAT
Source organism: uncultured Gammaproteobacteria bacterium (assembly GCA_913060495.1). Lineage (GTDB taxonomy): Bacteria > Pseudomonadota > Gammaproteobacteria > Pseudomonadales > Pseudohongiellaceae > UBA9145. The sequence continues at coordinate 14,050 of CAJXRP010000024.1, forward strand.
AACGCTAGATTGGAATGAGCTGAATCATATTCGACGAGTTCAATCCATTGCAAATCTTCGCTATCAAGAAAGTGTTGGCGACAGCCTGCTATCCAGCCGCTTAGTGCCTAGCGCGCTTCCCAGCGAAAATGACGAGATAGCTCAAATCCGGGGTAAAGCCTTATCACTGGAAGACTATCTGCTGGCCTTCTATTCCGAAAATACGGAATACGGCGCGATTCTTATCCAGACTGATTTTGGCACCAAACCTGTAGAGGGTTTTGTTTCAGCAGTTGATGCTGCGGATATTTCCTTGGACGATAGTTTTGGCGCCTTTGGTGATGACTTGGGTGATGACCTGGGTTTTGATCTAGAGTTCGATGAAAGCGTTGAAGTACAGGAAGTGGAGTTTGAAGCCGTAGACATGCTGGGCTATACCGCCTTCCACGTGATGTCTAAAACGATCTACCAAAAATACGAAGATCAGTTTGAATTCTTTCCTGTTGGAACTCCCCCTCTTATGGAATTCATGCTAGAAATAATGACTGAGATGCAGGTTCTCGGCGTGGTACTAGTACTTATCTTCACTCTGCTTCTTTGGATACTGTTCCGTTCTTTCAGCGCAGTGCTGTGGCCTCTCGTTACAATATTGCTGAGCATTGCATGGGCATGGGGAATCCCAGCTTGGACGGGCGTGGCATTAACCACAATGATATCCCTTACCATCATGCTTATATTCGCAGTCGGCATTGCAGATTGCGTTCATGTCATGAGCGCCTATTTTAGTTTTCGGCGTGAAGGTGAAGAACACTATTTAGCTCTCTCCCACGCCTACAAAAAAACTGGACTCGCGATCCTAGTGACAACTATCACAACTATGTGCGGCGTGATGGCTCTCTCTACTTCTGACTTAGCAATGATTCAAGTGTTCGGCTGGACCTCAGCCCTAGGCGTGTTCCTGGCATTTTTCTTCACTATCGTTTTATTGCCAATACTATTGAACATATGGCACCCGGGCGACCCAGATGCCGATGCTAGCTTCGCAGACAACCTGGGCAAACGCTGGCATGCTCTGCCAAGAAACACCAAGATAATTATCGCAGCAGTTTATTTTGTAACGGTTTTCGCTACCCTAGGTCTGGCAATTGGAGCCTATGTTTCTCTAGTAACACTGCTCACCTATGTTGTTGTGAACTGGATGAAACCCATTCTCAATGCAGTGCCGGGAATAACTGCCCGCTACCCCTATCTAATTATGACTATCTTTGCGGGCATCTTTCTTACTTGTCTATACGGTATGAGCAAAATTCGCATAGACAGTAATATGGCGGAACTCTCTCGAGAAGATTCCGCTCTGCAGCGCGCCTACGACATCGTAGATGAAAACATGGCTGGCTCACAAAGCATGGAGATCGTCATCAACACCAATGTGACTGATGGCATGATGAACCCTCGACTACTGCAAGCCGTGGATGAACTTCAGACACGTATCGAAGCACGCTATCCGAACGAAGTATCGCGAACAAATTCATTGGCAAACATTGTTAAAGAAACATTCAAAGTAATGAACGATGACGACCCTGCCTTTGACCGAATTCCCGATTCAGAGCTAATGGTTTCTCAACTGTTGTATCTATTCAACAGCTCGAACCCCGAAGACCGCCGCGCTTTGGTATCGGATGACTATAGCAAATCACATATATCAATTAGTGCTTACAACGCTGGCTCTTACCAGTACCAAGTTTTCTTTACCGAAATGGAACAGGAAATTACCGAGACTTTTGCAGGTTTAGAAAGTGAGTTTCCCGAATTACAGGTTACTGTTACCGGCAGCATGGCGATGATGATGAGAATGGCAGACGATTTAGCCCGCTCGCAATACGCAAGCTTATTGCTGGCACTGGGAATAATCAGCGTCATCATGATCGTCACCCTGGGCTCGTTTCAGGGCGGCCTGCTGGCAATGGTCCCGAACCTCATACCCGCCGTTCTCAGCTTCGGTCTAATGGGGCTCTTAGGACTTCCCCTTGATGCCGATACGCTACTAATCGCTCCAATCATTATCGGCATAGCGGTGGATGATACGATTCACTTTATGACCCACTACCGTATCGATTTGGCAAGAACCGGCAGTATCAGCAAGGCATTGATCAGCACTATTCGCGATGTTGGTCAGGCGGTCATGTTTACCACCATGGTTATCGCGCTAAGTTTCGCGCTATTGAGTTTTTCAGGTCACATGGGAATGGCAAAGATGGGCTTCTTCGGATCCCTCGCTATCTTCTTTGCATTACTTTGCGACTTATTCCTAATACCGGCGATGATCATAACTTTCAAACCCACTTTTGGCGTGAAAGATGCGAATACCGATATCGATTTTTCAGAAGCAGCGTTAGCGCAATAGAGACTGGAGTCAGAAAATGGAAACCCAAAAATTTCGTAACAAGTTGATCACACTATTTGCGGCACTTATCCTGCTGCCATTATCAGCTGCAGCAGCGGAGTTAAGCCCTAGGGAAATCATGGAGAAGTTCGAGGACAATCAACGAGCAACTTCAAACTCTGCACTCTCGCGCATGCAAATATCTACCTGTAAATTTGGCGTGCGAGAAGGAAAGATAACCTGCGCAGAACGCCCTAGAGTTAAATCTCTCGAATCTGTAGGCAAAGGATATGGGCCTGATCTAAAAGACACGAAGTCTGTGGCTATTCTTCTAGAGCCCGCTGCAGAACGCGGCATTGGAATGCTCAGCTTCTCCTATGATGATGGCGCAAGAGATAACGAATCATGGCTTTATCTTTCTGCACTTGGCCGAGTTAAGCGTATCGCAAGCGGAAGCTCCGACGATGAGACTGAGCCCGGATCATTGTTCGGCTCAGAGTTTACGACTGAAGATCAGGACACCGGAAAACTCGATGAGTACACGATTAACGTCCTTGAAGAAACTACAGAATCTGGCAGAGATGTTTGGAAAATAGAGATGATTCCAAACGAAGAGCGCGCTCGCAAGTCCCGCTATTCCCGGACTGTGAATTACATCGACAAAGAACGCTTCGTTGCGCTTAAAGTAGAAATGTATGACCAATACGGCAAGGAAATAAAGCGCATGCTGGGCTCTAGAGTCGAGCTGATGAACGACATATGGATTGCAAGATCGACCACCATTATGAATCTAGTAACAAATCGGCTGTCCAATATGGCATTCCTTGAAATGCATACTGGCATCGAAGTAGACGATGAATTTCTAACTCAGCGAACACTCACAGATGCGGCTTTCAGAGAAACCGAATTAGAAAAGCTACGCGCGCAAATAGACTAGTCGACATAGCAGCGATGAGAAAAACAAGCATAGTCATTGGCTTTGCCGCGAGCGCCCTGCTTGCTGCCTTTAATACGGCACTCGCACAAGACGATGTGCTTGTGCTTGATGATGACGTACAGTTCGATGCAGATGCCGATTTCGGATTCGACGATGACTTCTTCAGCGCCGCCTTCGATGAGGATAGTTCGGCATCGAACAGTTCCTGGCTAGACGATTTCACCATCAAGATCAGCCAACAGTTCTCCGGCCAGATAAACAATCACAGCGTGGACCTCGCTCCCGGCTTCTCTTTGCCGCGCAAGGCAGAGCTGGAAACCAATCGACTTGGTGCCAACATTCGCTACCAGAATGCCTTTGCTCCCGGCTGGCTGTTACAGGCTAGCGCACAGGTTCGAATTTATTTGAATGACGACTATCAATATAGAGCCGAGGGCGGCTCGATCGACATCGAATCTCGCGGCAATGAATTCTTCCTGCAGCGCAGCTTCGATCAACATAGCCTTAAGCTTGGACGGCAGACCGTGGTCTGGGGTGAAACATCGGGCAACTCGGTTTTAGATGTCATTAACACCACTGAATTTCGCGATTTCAATATTATCGATATCGAAGATGCTCGCCTGAATCAATGGATGCTGGTGTGGGATTATTTTGGCGAGGATTCCAATTTCTCCAGCTTCGTCAATCTCTACCCCGAATTCAATCCACCTGCGGTGCGTGGCAGCCCCTTCTTCTTCGAACCAGAATTCAACCTGACCGATTACGATCGCGACAGTAGCCTACTGTTGGAAGCTGGCACGCAGTGGCGTAAGTCGTTTCGGGGCAGCGACATATCCATCATGGCCGCCTACCTCTACGAGAATCAATTGCGCTTTGAAGACCCTGTAACCCTAGTAGGAGACGCAGTAGCCGAGACCAACGATTTCTTCCTGCTGGGATTCAGTGCGAATCGCGCAATTGGTAAACTGCTGTTGAATTTCGATCTGGCCTACAGTCACGATGTGCTCGCCGATAGTTTCAGTTTCCCCGGTACGGCAAGCCTCGCTAAGCCCGTGAACCTAAAGAAAGATCAGATCGGCACATCCATGGGCTTCGAGTATGCCATCAGCAATGAGCAGAGCGTCAGCTTAGGCATTCAGGCTCAGAAACTATTGGACGAAGATGAGGGCTTGTTACCCGGGCAGTCACTGATTAATGACGGGGTATTTGGCAGTTGGCTGGTGCGCTACAGCAACACCTTAATGAATAGTGACTTGGTTATCTCATCGACCCTACAAGGTGATCTAGCTGCAAACTCCTTGCTAGCACTCGTCGGAGCCGACTACACGCTGAATGACAACTGGGCTATCAGTGGCCAGATAATCAATATTAGCTCAAACGATGAATCTCCCTTACTCTTCTTTGCCGAAGACGTAAGGCTCTCCGCGACTCTTACCTACTCTTTCTAGAAAGCTAAGGCCATCATATAGGCGATGCTGCCGGAGTCTATTTCCTCACTAAGAAGCACTATAGGGTTCAATTTTCGGGGCAAACCGCAGCAAAGCCCACAGAGTGAATGGGCTTTGCAACTGCTGCTAGAATTTAATTGGTCTGTCGAATATCTCTTTATCGAACTCATCTTCCCAGTTAGCAACCGCCGTTGAAACCGAGAGATCTCCACCGATATTCACCGCTGTGCGCAACATGTCCAGAGGTCGGTCGAAGGGCAGAATAAAACCAATAACTATTGCCGTTTGTTCTGGCGTCATTCCTATGGTCTGCGTGACTGCAGCGATAAGAAACAGTGAAGCACCGGGAACGGCGGCGGTGCCGACGGACACCAAAGTCGTTGACCCTGCAATTAGCACATAGTCCGCAAGCACCAAGTCGATACCGAAAGCCTGGGCAGCGAAGACAGAAACGATACCCACATACAGGGCCGTGCCATCCATATTAATGGTAGCCCCCAGAGGCAGAACAGTTGATGCAATTATGGGCTTGATACCGAGATTCTCCTCGGCAACAGACATCGACACCGGCAGCGTTGCCGAACTTGAAGAAGTAGAGAAAGCCACTAGCATGGCGTCGCGTGCCCCGCGGAAGAACATGACCGGCGATAGATTTAAGGTAAGTTTTATAATGATCAGACCATGAACTATCAGTAGATGGGCTGCAGAGCCTATTACCACCGCCAGCGCCAAGGTAATAACATCAAGCAAGGCTGAGACGCCTTGAGTCCCCGCCACAGAGGCTATCAAGGCAAACACACCAAACGGCGCTACTTCCATAACCCAGTGAGTTATGCGCAGCATCATCTCGCTGCTGGCTTCCATCAAATCGGCGACAGGTTTACCCTTTTCGCCAATCGTTAACAAACTCACACCGGCTAACAAGGCAAAGAAGATAATCGCCAGCATATTGCCCTCGGCCAGCGCCGCTATGGGGTTTGATGGCACGATGGTCATTAGCCGTTCCGATAGTGGAATAGCTACCTGGACCTGCTCAGGAACAGCCGCTGAAAAATCTACACCCACACCAGGCTGCAGAATAACCGCAAGAATCAGCCCGATCGTGATAGCCGCCAAGGTAGTTGCCATATAAATAGCCAGTGTCTTAACACCAAGCGAACCCAGCTTGCTCGGATCGCCCATGGCCACAACACCCGAAATCAATGTTACGAACACAAGGGGCACAACCACCATCCGAATTAACCTAACGAATAGCGTGCCAACCCAGGCAATATTCTCAGAGCCTGGGCCCCAGATCATGCCCACGATCACTCCCAATACAAGCGCCGCGAATATACGTTTCCAGAGTGCTATTTCAAACCAAGTTGCGACCATCTTTATTCCACCAATTATTAGTCTTCTGTTCTCCTCTCTATTGGCGGGCCACTACTGGTGGTCGCTACATTAAAGAGAGTGAGATCTAAATACTTCTTGCTAGGAGACTATAGAAGTTCATACCATAGTTCCAGCCCCAAACCCCGCACCCTAGAGCAGCAAAGATGGCAGAGTGGATCCAAGGAACAGTAACCGACAATATTCATTGGACAGAAAACCTCTATTCACTGAAGATCGATGCTGACATAGACAGCTTTGTCGCGGGTCAATTTACCAGCCTGGCGCTGGAAATTGACGGCGAGCGAATCGCGCGACCCTATTCCTTTCTTAGCGCCCCGGGGCAAAATCCCCTGGAGTTCTTCTTCTATACTGCCACAGGCGGCGTTCTCTCAAACGCCATGTTAGAGCTGCAGGCCGGCGATCCGATCTGGCTTAAAAAGAAGGCGAATGGTTTCTTCACCCTCTCGGAAGTCCCCGACTCTAGAGATCTTTGGATGTTTGGAACGGGGACAGGAATCGCCCCCTTCTTCTCTATACTAAAAACAGCAGAGCCCTGGGAGCGATTCGAGCGAGTGATATTAGTGCACGGTGTTCGAGCCAACGCCGACCTGCGCTATCAAGAACTTATCGAAAACATTCAGCGCGACCGACCGGAGCAGCTTCTGTTCAAAGCCTTCGTGACTCGAGAAGAGGTACCTGGCACGTATCACGGCAGAATCCCCGCCGCTATTGCCGATGGAAAGCTGGAAGAAGTTTGCGGCCTAGAACTCTCGCCAGAAAACTCGCAGATCATGCTCTGCGGCAATCCCGACATGGTAAAGGACACAGTAGAGATCCTGAAGGAGCGCGGCTTCAAGAAGAACCGTCGCCGCACCCCAGGCCAAGTTACCGTCGAAAATTACTGGTAACTAATCGCTTTTTCCCAATCGCCCCAGCTTACGCCAGTAGCTATAAGCGGAAAACACCGTCGCAGCAATCATCCCCCACAATACATAATAGAAAACAGACGCTAGAGATTGCGGCACATCGGGATAATTTACTCCTAGGTTTCCGGCATTGCTCAACAGCACAATCACACAGCCCAAACTTAGAATTAGTTCCGACCCGATACGTAGCAGCAGCCTGTTTCTCGACCAAGTCTGGTTGAACACCAAATAGAAGTATTGGGGAATTAAAATCACCATCTCAATCTTCATCCAGAAGACGAGGGTATCGATTGGATTTTGATTCTGGCCGATCAGCGTCTCGAAAGTGTGCTCAATGCTTAGCAAGTTCAACATCACTAACCAGGTAACAGCGACGATACAGGCGACCAATGCTCCCCAGGCACTGGCGAGCGCATTATCAGGTTGGTCTAGAGCATTCGGCTGCCAACTATCCAAATAATTATGACGCTCCATCAAGCGCTCTGCCAGCACATAACCCACGGTGATGACCCCGATAATGTAAATGTAGGTATTAACGAAAATCCACGGACGCGACACATCCCCTAGATCCACGCGAAAAAATATCTCTGCCAAGATTATCGTTACAAGAACACAGGTAGATATCACCAGCGATACCAGCACAGACATCCTGTAGAACGGGTACAAGGTCGGCCCAACTAGCGATCGCGCCTCCCCCTGATATTCAGCAGCAACACGCAGCGGATGACCAAAGTCACTCAGCAACTCAATCTCGGCTTGTTCACTCACTTCGCCCTCAGCATCGGCGCTGCGGTCGGCAAGCTTCTCTGACAAGTTTGCACGTAACTCTTCAACAATGTCTGCGCGGTTTTTAGCCGGCAGATAAGTTTTTACGTCGGCTATATATCGATCCAGCGGACTCTTCTTCGTTAAGAAATTCATTTGTTCGCCTCCGAAATTTTAACTAATGATTCGTTCAGCTGTTGCCAGTCAGTTTGCAGTGTCTGCAGTGTCTCAATCCCCTTGGGGGATGTCTGGTAATAGCGACGCTTCCTGCCCTCTTCGCTACTCCAGCGGCTATCCAACAGGCCATAGGATTCGAGGCGCCGCACCAATGGGTACAAGGTTCCCTCTTCGATATCGATGTCTACAGCCTGCAACGATTTGCGTAGGGAATAGCCGTACTGCTCTTGTTTCAGAGCATTCAGAACTGCCAGTATCAAAATACCGCGTCGCAGCTCCAGACGCATGGACTCTAATTTCGCACTCATATGGCCTCTCTCTAGATACTGTGTACTGCACAGTACTGTTACTGTATACCACACAGTAATGCCTGGCAAGACTAAATCTTATGGCTTCTGAGTAACAGACGAAGAATGCGGTGTACAAGTCACAACATCACGCGTGAGGAGCATCTACTTTTGACGAGGGACGTTATCGATAATTTCTAGGCAGCACTCTCGCCGCACTAAGCCGTTCAAAAACGGCGCCAATATCCACCAGTTCCTGCTCCGCGAACGAAGGTGCTATCAACGTTAAACCGATAGGGCGACCGTCTTCTTGATAAGCCATCGGTATCGTCAAGGCAGGATAGTTAGCTAGGGCGGCTAAGCCTGCATTGCGATTATTAATAGACAGCAGGACATCTATGTCATTCTCGATAAATATCTGTTGGAGCTGCGCCTGTGCAGTCGTTTGAAGTTCGGCCCGCAACGCCTCTAATGCTTCTGCACTGAGTTCTAGATCAGCCATCATATCTACCAAGCCCTGCCCGTAGGGTGCGCGTAAAGCGCTATCTGCGAGATTAAAACCTTGTAGCTCGGCTATGCTTGCGATGCTCACGTTGGGGGAGGCAAAATTCTCGAGATACAGCGCGAGGTCTCGAACCATTTCGCCACCAAGTAATTCTGAGAAACGCGGGTTACGTTGAGCATTCAGGCTTATCGAAACAGCTTCGGCACCGTTAGTGGTTAACAGGCTAACTGCTTCTTGATAGAAGCGGTCATCCTCTAGGCTATCGAGTATCCCTAAACGCTTTCCATTCAAGCTCACCTCACGATAGATCAGCGCGAAGTCTGCGCTAATGAGGGGCATAGCCGAGTCAGCCTCATCGAAGCCTGCCATCGCGTTAAACAGTGTGACGGCATCGGCCACGTTGCGGGTAATCGGCCCCGCAGTATCTAGAGTTGCGGAAATAGGCACGATACCCGTCCTACTCAGACTGCCCGTTGTTGGTTTAAGTCCCACTGATGAATTTGCACTGGCCGGCGATAAGATCGAGCCTGAAGTTTCGGAACCGATTGCCACAGTCGCGAGATTCGCCGCCATCGCCGCTCCACTGCCGGAACTGGAACCGCCGGTACCGAATAATTTTCTGCCATAGGGGTTCAAGGTCTGCCCGCCCATCGCACTGTAACCAGACGGGCAACCATTGCAAAAGAAATAGGCCCATTCGCTTAGGTTAGCTTTGCCGAGAATGATTGCGCCATTCTCCATAAGCCGGTTGCTGATAAATGCATTTGCAGTCCGGTTCTCGGCTAGTAACAAGGCCCCCGCCGTAGTGGGCAATCCATCGAATCCGATATTGTCTTTAAGTAACACAGGAATGCCGAACATCGAACTCTCGGCGATCACTCTGCCCTGTTCTCGTTGTTGATCGAGGCTGCGCGCCCTTTCGATCGCGCTCGGATTAAGCGCTATAACGGCATTGATGAAGCGGTTATCGTCTGTTTCTATTTCACGAATTCTATAGATATAGAAGGTCGTTAGCTCAACGTAAGTGAGTTCTCCATTCGCGACAGCGCGCTGTATCGACGCGACATCCTTCTCGAGTATTAACGGCTTCAATGATTCATATCGGGCAGAGGAGAACCCAGAAAGCTCATCAAGAAAAGGTGCCCACAGAGAATTTTTATCCAAGACTTTGGAATTGAGCAGCTTGAAATGCATGCTCGGATTCTCATGCTCTGCTAATTCTTGCAGGTCTGTTGTTTCGTCATAGCGCTGCCAAACATTCAACGAATTTTCGGCAGCATTCGCGATCCCTGCAGACATTGATACGAACAACAAAAATTGGATACTCAGTCTTTTTCGAATGCTATGTCGCATGGCAAACACATCCTCATATAGATCAATTACATTCTTAGCCAGTGATTCTCTCGACAACAATACCGACAGATACTATTCGTGCCGCAGCGCTTCAACAGGATCCATATCGGCTGCCCGAATGGAGGGATAGATTCCGAAGATCACACCTATCAGTGCCGAAATAGAGAAAGCCAAGATCGGCGCTAGTGGCGTAACTATAGTGGTCATGCCCCAGAACGCAGAGATGATAAAGGGAATGGCAATCCCCAAGACGACGCCAATGAGACCACCCACACCGGAGAGAATCACAGCCTCAATCAGGAACTGCATGATGATGTCTCGACGCTTCGCACCTAAGGCGCGCCGAATGCCGATCTCTCTTGTTCTCTCCGTTACACTGGCGAGCATGATATTCATGATTCCTATACCACCGACAAGGAGAGAGATACCGGCGATAGCCCCCGCTACAATCTGATCGCGAAGCGCACTCTCCTCGGCCTGTCGTAACAGAGCGAGCGGCACCTCAATGGCGTAATCTATATCCTTGTGTCGACGCTGCAGTATTTGATCGATGATCTCACCCACCTCGATAACTCCATCCTGCCCTTCAACCTGAATTATCGCTTCATGTAATTCCACCGTCTCGGATTCAACACCACCCGCAGTCTGGCGTGTAGTGGTCTCACCAAAGCGGCTCTTGGACGATGTAAAAGGAATAAATATTCTACTCGGTGCAGAGTTGGAACTACCCGCTTGGTTCTGACCGAGGTTTGAGAATCCCTCAGACTCCATGATGCCCACTATGTTGTAATAGTCACTATCTATTCGGATGGTCTTGCCAAGCGGATTGTCTATGGGGAAAAGCGCCTGAGCTACTTCATCGCTAAGCACGACGACATTACCGTGATCCCGCACCTCTGATTCGCTGAAGAAACGCCCAGCTCTCAGGTTGTAGTTTCGAGAGACAGGATAGTCCACAGACGTACCGACCACATCCGTGTTTATGTTTAGACCACCGTTCCACACATTCTTTTTTACGATGCGCGAGGCGATGACATTGCTTATACCGGGAATCGAATTGCGAATTGTAGTTATGTCGGCTGTGGTTAGACCGTAGACGATGGCCTGAGGCGGACCGAAGCCGCTGCGACTACTCTCCTCTACTTCAGCGGGCTTCACGCTTTTCACGAGTATATTGCTCGCACCCAAATCACGAAATTGCTGCTGCGCCTCATAACTCGCTCCCTCACTCACAGCTAACATAGCGATTACAGCCGCCACGCCAATTACGATGCCAAGCACCGTGAGTAGAGATCTCAGACCGTGTGAATAGATACTCTTAATGCCCACTTCGGTGATTTTCTTGAAGCGAACGAAGTTAAACGCAGCACTCGGGCTGGGGCGCTTGTTTGCCAGCGGACTGGACTTCACTGGATTAAGTGTTGCGTCGGTCATCGCTCTCTACCAATCCATCGCGCAGGCGAACCCAGCGCTGTGATCTTTCTGCCAATTCATCTGAGTGCGTCACCATGATCAATGTCTTACCCTGGTCATGAAGCTCATCGAACAGATTCAATATTTCCGCACCGGATTTAGAATCTAAGTTTCCGGTAGGCTCATCCGCTAAAATAATAAGTGGATCGACTGCCAATGCTCGCGCAATCGCCACACGTTGCTGCTGACCACCGGAGAGTTCAAACGGTTTATGGTCGACTCGGTCTTCCAAGCCAACCCGTGCGGCCAGCCCCATGGCAACCTCGTGACTATCTGCTGCGGAGTAGCCCTGATAAAACAGCGGCATCTCGATATTCTCTAAGACGTTTAATTGCTGAATGAGATTGTAAGACTGAAAGATGAAGCCAAGCCTAGCGCCGCGGATGCTGGACAACTCATCGTCTTCCATCTTCGAAGTATCCTGATCACCTAAAAAATACTTGCCTTCAGTTGGCTGATCCAGGCAACCGAGAATATTCATCAACGTCGACTTACCGCAACCGGAAGGTCCCATGATGCTAATGTAATCGCCTTGATAAAAATCGAGACTGATACCATGCAACACCTCAACGGAGAGCGCGCCCATATAATAGGTCTTGCGAATGTCATCCAGACTTGCGACCAGCTCTTGCCCGCTAATTACACCAGCATCACTGTCAGGTCTTGGAGATGATTCGGTTTCAAGCATAGTTTGACTCAGAGTTGAATGACCTTTCTAGCAATGTAGCCTAGGCACCGGAGGCATCGTTAAGGCTCTGCTGAGGCGGAAGCAGCAGCACCTCCTCCCCTTCTTCCAATCCAGACACAATCTCGATGTATGAATCGGAGAAAGTACCTACTTCAATTTCTCGACGCTCCGCTCTACCCCGTCTAGAGACATAAACTACCCGCTTGTCGTCGTGATAGGTAACCGCCTGAATGGGCACATAGATAACATCTTCGAGGCTTCGCACTAATATATCGATCTCAGCACTCATTCCAGGGCGCAGCCAATCGTGCGTGCCATCGATCTTGATCGTGGTGGGATAAACCTTGAGGTCAGGATTCATGAACGAATTAGCTGAGTCGGCGACGACGGCCACTTTGGTTACGACGCCGGTTAGCTGTTCGTCAGGAAAGGCGTCAACTGACACTTTAACCGACTGACCCACTGCGACACGCTGCACCGCAGACTCATGAATATTCACTTTGACCGCCATCTCACGCATATCGGGAATGGTCAATATAGACTGTCTTTCTCTAACAGTGGCGCCTTCCTGAATCGCTTCCTGACTATTACTACGGTAGCGCATAGAATTCTGATTGGATGCTCCGTAGACAACTAGACCCGGTCGTTGCGCCTTGATCGTTGCCAGCTCGATCTGTTCGTTTACATCTGCCAGTTTTACGCGCTCAAGATTGTATTTTCGCTCAGCAGAGCTATAGCGCGCAGCCTCTTGCGCCTTCTCTGCAATATTTTCCTTTACCTGACGCTGATAACCCATTATTGCGTTCTCATAGTCAGACAATTTTTCCTCCGCCTCTTTCGGAAATGTGTACTGAATATACAACTTCAAAGACGTCTCTTCTTGCTCCATCTTGTTATTAGCCTTATTCAGATTTAGCTCTTCGGCCTCCAATTCTGTTGGCGTGATAAAGCCACGCCCTTCCAAGCGCCGCTGCCCAGCTATCCTATCTTGCGCCAATAACAATTCTTCTTGGGCAACCTGTAGATCATCTTGTAGAGATCGCAGCTGTTGCTTGGCCTCACCATCTTCCAATTTATTGATGTCGGCATACTGAGTGAAGTCGAGCTCATTTCGAATCTCCATGTAGCTGTCATCCATGAGTAAGTTAGGCTCTGCATCCAGCGTTCTAGTGCTTCCCGGCGTGGGTGCAGCTGCCCGCATAGACAAGGTTTCCGGCTCGCTAGGTGCAGGCGCGCCAGTCTCTACTGTAGGCGATGTCCGTGGCGCATCACCACCAGGTCGTCCGCGACGACCACTAGGCCCACCCTGCCCAAAGTTTTGCATGCGCTGCAACATCTCGGCCGGCAGCGTGCCGCCATTATCCGCCATGGCCTGACGAATCCTCTCCTGCATCTGTGGCGGCATGGCATCGAGATCAAAAGGCAGCGCTTGCGTACCGGAGGCAGAGTCATTACTGACAGCTGTATTATCGGCTAGAGAGTCGGCTAACTGCGCAGCATCGAAGTCTGCCTGCTCGGCACGAGCCAGACGTTCTTCAATCTCCAGTTGCTGCACGATTTCGTTAACAATATTTCCACCCAGAAATTTCTCGAAATCCAACTTTGCGAAACGCATATCTTGACGCGCGTCGTTCAAGTCAGTCATGTTCTGATTCAATTGAATTTCGTATTCGGCTTTACGTTCTATGTAACTGGCTTCTGCAGTTTCTACTGCGATCTCCTGATTGAGTTGCTCGTCGATTAGCTGCGCGGTATCAAGCTCAACCAATATCTTTCCGGCGGCTACATCTTCTGGAGTAACACGATAACCTTCCTCAACAATACTGAGAATTTTGACGCCTTCGCGGCCTTTAACGCGAGACCGGATCTCTTGGGACTGCAAAGCCTCTAGAGACCCACCCTCCAATACAGTGATGTCTAGGTTTCCACGTCTGGCTTCAAAGGTAATACTGCCGGTGATCGTGTCACCCGAGTTGCCACCGAGAGAAAACAGGAAGCCGATTAAAACCAGCGTCGAGCCAGCAATAGCGTACTGAGTAGGTTTTTTAGCGGCTAAGAAACGAGCTTTCAACTCGATCGCTTTAGCTCTGACCGGCTCGGGAATTTTCCCCCAAAGTTGAGCAACAACAGAACTCTCTACTGCACTCGGCTTATCTTGACTCATTGACGCCTTCCTCCCACTGCCCGCTATCGTCGACATACAATAATCCCAAGTCTCTCCAAAATTCCAACTTAGATATATTGTGGTCTACGATCGAGCTAATTAAATCCGTTTGCGCAGCGGTTAAATCGTTCTGTGAATCCACTGTGTCTTGAATATCTCCCAGCCCTAATTCAGCGCGTAACTCGGCCTCTTCAACACGACGTTCGTTGATCTGAACGCTCGTTAAACTAATCTCATAATTCTTTCTGGCTTGATTCATACGACGCCAAAGGTCGACGACATCCAACTTAATATTATCCATCGCCAACAAATAGTTTCGTGTGGCAACTTCATAGTCGATGAGTGCCCTGCGATAACTATTGCGATCCAGCTTAGTATCTAGTGGCAACTCGAAATCTAGTCCGGCGGTATATAGCGCATTCTCAAAATCCAACTCACCGAGATTACCATCGTTAGCATCTGGCACTCTAGCGACGAGACTAAGGTCTAACCCAGGCTTCAAAGCATTGGCGGCGACCTCTATCTTTCGCGCACGATCCTGAACCCGGTCAAGGCCGTTATACAAATCTAGACGTGTCTGCACGGCAAGTTCCATGGCCTGCTCTAGGCTAAGATCCGGACTATCCATGCCAGTTTCTGTAATTAGAATCATCTCATTACTATCGAGGGCTATATTCTCTTCTGCCTTCAGGCCGAGAAGTATCTTGAAATCATCCAGACTGCGTTTGTATCGCGTGATAGAAGAAGTCCATCGCAGATCTTGTTGTAGAGAGGACTGCTCCAAGCGCCCCACCTGTAACAATGTTCGCAAGCCTTCTGCCTGAAATGCCTGCTCACGCTCTAACGAGAGGTTGTTAGCGAGTAAACCGGCATAGTTATTTCTTGCAGTCTCTCTGTTAAGCAAGACCGAGTAATAAGCAGAGGCAACTTGAACGGCAAAGGTCTTTCGAAAGCGCGTAAAATCCCGCAGCCTATAGAGAAGGTCACGCTCTGCCTGCATCAAGTTCTCGGTTTCGATGTCGCTACCAAAGTCTCGAAGCAGCGGTTGTGTGAAAGACCCGATCAATGCACCGGTCCCAAACTCACTGATATCACCAGTCAGGAATCGCGTGAAGTTATTGGTAAGGTTCAAGGCGATTGCCCCGCCGCCCTTCAGTAAATAGCGTGCCCCTAGGCTGGTGCTCGCATCCACCCTCTCGCTAGTGCTAATAGTGCTCATGCCGGTCAATGCCTGCATGTCGGTAACGAATTGATCTTCTTCGTCCCACTGATAATCGGCACCACCAGCAGCGGAAAATACTGGGATATAGCGATAGCGATCGAAGGTGAGAGCTAGCGCCTCGAGATAGAGCGCCTCCTTCTGTGTTTGGTATACCTGAGAATGTTTGAACGCTAGATCCAAGGCGACATTCAGACTCAGGATGTGGGCGCCAACCTCACTGCCTGCCTCATTGTCGAGAAATTCGTAACTATCGACATTTGTGGGGAGGCTACTGAGATCTACGTTCTTTTGCTCATCGATCCCTACTCTCTCCGTCATTCCTGGAACGAGATCAGTCTTGTCCGCTATGGCGTCATAGGTTTCTTCATCAGCGTCTAGCCGGTAGGAATTCGCCGTACAGCTCAGCAGCGCGCCCACAGCCAGAAGCACGATAGATAATTTAGCTATGAATTTCATAGACTTAGAAAACATGACGCGGAATTTCCAATGAATATCGAAGTAACTACAGAATTATACGCTGTATTCTGCAAAATCCGTTTAATTTAAGCGACCGGTGGAGTCTTCTGCGAGCGGGATAACAATCTGATTTACATTCGGTTTTCCAAACAATCAAGGGGATAGCAGAGATCTCGAAGCCAGCTATTTAGATCCCTAGCGATTATCTGGACAATAACTGGATTCCGCGAGGTGTTTCAATCCAGCAAAATACTCCCAACTTCATGCCTAGTCGTGTCCAGCCGAGCTAACTCAGTTAGGCTTGGAGGATCTACCCCAATAAAGCATCAAGACAGCCCTGCTTACTTACATTTTTTGGCAGAATGCCATACATTAGGGGGCTGTGGCCTAAAACAAGCGGCCCTCAATAATCTTATTCAACGGAGTCTAGATATGTCTGAATTACGAACAGCTAGGGATTGGAAGCGAAGCAGCTTATTTGCTATATCCCTGCTGACGTTGGTTGCCTGCAGTGACAATGGAAGCGCTACAAATACTGCAACTACTAATTCTGCTGAAAGCAATGTGCAGCAAGCCAGCATGGCCGACCGCGGTTACAGCAGAATTAATTCTCCAAATGAGAGCGACCCTCTAGACGCTCAGATATTCGAGCTAGACAACGGACTACGGGTATACCTAACTGAAAACCACGAAGAACCCAGATTCTACGCGGAGATTGCAGTACGCGCGGGCAGCAAGCACGACCCCGCAGACGGCACCGGTCTGGCTCATTACCTTGAGCACTTACTGTTCAAGGGTAATCAGAATCTAGGCAGTCTCGACTACGCACAGGAGAAGCCACACCTTGACCGCATCGTCGAGCTGTATGAAGAACACCATAACGAGACAGATACAGATCGTCGCGCTGAGATCTATGCTCAGATAAACAGTGAAGCACAATTAGCGGCTCAATTTTCAGTGCCCGGAGAATTAGACAGGCTTTATAACAGTATGGGCGGCAGCGCATTGAATGCACACACCTCCTTTGAGGAAACTGTCTACAAGATCGGTCTTCCTTCGAATCGTCTTCGGCAATGGGCAGAAGTCGAATCCGATAGATTCGTCAATCCGGTATTTCGTCTCTTTCACACTGAATTAGAAACGGTGTATGAAGAGAAGAATCGCTCACTAGATAGTGCGGGACGAATCATAGCCACCGCTGTTAACGAAACCCTCTACAAGGTTCACCCCTACGGACAGCAACCTACAATCGGCACAGTTGAGCATTTGAAGAACCCTTCACTGGTGTACATTCAGAACTACTTCGACACCAACTATGTACCTAACAACATGGCCATCTTCATTAGCGGCGATATCGACCCTATGGAGACTATCGAGCTAATAAGTGAGAAATTTTCTCATTGGGAACGCCAGCCGGTCCCCGAAATCGGCCCCTGGGCAGAAGAGCCTTTGCAAGGGGCGGAGCGAACAACAGTACAATACCCTGGCGAGGAGCAAGTACAACTTGCCTTCCGCACAGCAGGCAACGGTAGCGATGATAAGGAAGCCCTTATATTAGTGGACATGATTCTGGATAACCGCACGGCGGGACTTATCAATCTGAATCTAAATCAACAACAGCTGGTCTCCGGCGCAGGTTCATCGCCACTGTTCTTAAACGATGCCGGTTCGCAAAACCTGTATGGCATACCTAAGCAAGATCAGACTCTCGCAGAAGTTGAACAACTCCTTCTCGACCAACTTGAAATCATCAAAGCAGGTGATTTCGAAGAATGGATAATTCCGGCAATCATCAATGACTTCAAGAAAGGTGAAAAAGCTAGCCTGGAATTCAATCAATCTAGAGTCAGCATGATGCGCGACTCTTTCATTCAGGGCTCCGAATGGGATTACCATGTGGCTGAACTCGATCGAATGAGTGAGCTGACCAAGCAAGATGTCGTCGATGTCGCCAATAAGTATTTTGGCAACGACTATGTGGCCGTCTATCGAATCGACGCGCAGAACGAAATTCCTGCCGTTGAAAAACCGCAGATCGATCCCGTTAGTATTGACTCATCACAACAATCTGAATTTGCCGCTCGCATCTTGACGATGGAATATGACGAAATAGAGCCAACCTATGTTGAGGTCGACCGAGACTACCGTGTCATCGAATTCGCCGATGGAGTGCAACTCTACTATGCTCCAAACCCCCTCAATGATTTGTTCTCCTTTTCAATAAACGTAGAAGTCGGTACCGAAGAAAATGAGAAATTAAATCTAGCTGCGGCTTTGATGGATGTTGCTGGAACTGACAGCAAAACTAACGAAGAGCTACAGAAGGAATGGTACCAGATGGGTACCGATTTCAGATTTGGCGCTGGAGGCAATTCATCGGGCATCTCTATCTCTGGTCTCGACGAACAATTTGAAGCCTCACTGGCTCTTGCTATGGACCTGATAAAGAACCCAAGCACCGACGCACAAACTCTAGAGCAGATGAAAGGCATCCTGCTGAAATCGAGAGAGGATCAGAAGAGTTCTCCCCCAGCCATTTCCAGAGCATTGACGCTCTACAATCGCTATGGCGAAGAATCGCCTATGCTGGAAGCGCTTACCCGCGAAGAAATCATGGCCTCGACTGTCGATGAACTCCTTGCATTGCCAGCAGAATTACTTAACTTCAAACATACCCTCGCTTATACAGGCTCCATGCCTTTAGAGGACTTGGTAGAAGTACTAAGGCGCCAACACCCGATAGCTAGCGAGCTGGCAGACACGCCAGACTATCGTTTCCGCACGGCACGAAATATAGATGAGACAGAAATCTATGTTGTAGACCAGCAGACGGCACAAGCTCAGGTGCGTATTGAATTCCCTGACGGCGTCTACAATCGCGATGACAGTCTTGTGTCTTCAATCTATACCAATTATTTTGGTAGCGGCATGTCCAGCGTGGTCTTTCAGGAGCTTCGCGAGGCACGGGCTCTGGCCTATACCGCCGGCGCTCGCTATGCACAGGGTGGCAGGCTGAACGATCAAAACATCATGCTCGGTTCCATCGGCACGCAGACTGACAAGACTGCCGATGCATTAAGCGCCTTCATTGACCTGATCGACAACATGCCGGAATCTGACGAACGTTTCGAGACCTCGGTAGAATCTCTCATGAACCGCTATCGCACCTCGAAGATTAGTTTCCGCGAGGTTATCGGCGCTGTACGCGGCTGGGAACGACTCGGAATAGAGGGCGACCCACGTAGAGAAAGCTATCAGAAATTACAAACAGCCAGCATGGATGATCTGCTGCGTTTCCAGCAAGAACATGTCAAAGATAGACCTAAACTAATTTCAATCGTCGGCGACCTATCAATCCTCAATGAAGAGGAACTTGGGCAGTTCGGCACGGTCAAAGAAATCCAAGTAGAAGACTTATTCGTAGAATAAATTGTCTCGGATAGCGACAGCACTACTGCTGTAGCTATCCTTTATTTCAATATTCCCCTAGCGTTACCAGCGAGCACCCTCCTGTATGCAAGCCCTATCCGTTACAGGACTGAAAAAAAATTACGGTAGCTTTGCGGTACTAGATGACCTCAATCTACAAATCGACAAAGGATCGATACATGGCTTGGTTGGCCTGAACGGTTCCGGCAAGACTACGACTATTGAGTGCATACTCGGCCTTCAGGCATTTAATTCAGGCAGTATTACTGCGCTTGGGCAATCACCTAAGCAACTACACCTAACAAGAGGCAAGCTCGTTGCCATCTTCGATAGCCCTAGCCTGCACCCCAATCTAACTGTACGTCAGTGCTTACAACACGCGCTACTACTCTGCGAAACACCTGCTCGCAGTGCTGACGAAGTAGAAAAACTGTTAGGGATTAGTCGTTTCAGCGACTTCAAGATCAAAAATCTTTCTCTTGGCAACAAGCGTCGCGCATCAATTGCTCAAGCCCTGCTGGGAAATCCAGAATTTGTAGTATTAGACGAGCCATTTAATGGGCTCGATGCCGAAGGCGTGGACGATGTGCTCGAACTGATCGGCATGCTGAATCGAGAGCATGACACAACCTTTCTGCTATCGAGCCACCAACTTCCTTATCTAGAGCAAATTTGCAGCCATATTGCGATCTTGCACCAAGGGAAAATTACTCACAGCGATACCATCAACAATTTGTTAGGAAATGCGCAGACTACGTTACAGATCATGACGCCGAACATAGATGCGGCAACACAAGTATTAGAAAAAATTCCTGGCGTAGAACTACTCAATATCGATGCAGACGGTTACCTGAATATTAATGTTGTAGATTCTGACTCTATCGCTATCAATCAGGCGCTCGTTGAAAATCAAATACCCGTAGCAGAACTAATACTGAAGCGCGCATCACTCGCCGGGCTATTTCGCGAAATTACCAGCGAGGACGCGAGATGAACGGCCTATTGGTAGCCATCAAGTCGGAAATTTTTGTTGCGCTGCGCAGCTTTGCCAGCAAACTCATCGTAGCAGCACCCGCCCTAGTCGCCGCCGCACAATTGATGCTCGTAAAACTCACCGAGGCTGGTCAACAGGCGCGAGACAATTTGTTAGGAGGGTCTAATTTCGAACAATCTGTTGCAAACAACGCCTACGGCTTCTTTGTAGACGGATTGAGTACCGGCCTAACAATGCTTGGACTGTTACTAGTAGCTCAGGGTGCTTACAGCTTCAGCTATGAGCGTGACATAGGCAGCATTCGTCACATCTTGATCAGGCGGGTAAGTCGCACCAGCATGCTCACAGCAAAACTAATTCACCTACACTTACTTGCAGTGCTATCAGCCCTACTTCTAGTCATTACTAGTTATCTACTCAGCGGAATGCTGTGGGAATACGGCGCGATAGTGGAAGACGGTTTTGAACTTATCAGTGAACAGGAAATCCTCGGGGAGATCTCCCTAGGACTTCGTTTGGCACTACTGCCTTTGCCAGCGGCCATAGCCTTCGGATTATTAGTTTCGGTTTCGGCGCAATCGGCAACTCAGGCAGTTACCACCGCGCTGGGTATTACACTGGCAATAGATATCTTTAAGGGACTGCTCGGTGACATGGCTAACTATCTGTATGCGAGCTTTCAGCCATCCTTGCTCGATCAATCTTACTTACAATCCGTTAGCCGAATAGTTCGCGGCTACTCCGATGTATTAATTGACGATAGCGTGCTGCAAATGAATATGTGGGTGCCCTTTCCGGCACTCTTGCTGTTCTTTGCCGCTGGCCTATGGATCGTGCAGCGAAGGAAGATATAAGTATGTGCACAAGTAGAACAAAACCTTGCCTCGCAGCATTTACCCTCCTGCAGCTATTGCTGTTAACCGGCTGCGTAAGCTACGAGCCTGCCATTCTAGTTCCAGCGTTAAACCTATCGGCGGAAGATATTACACTCGCCGATACTGCAGGTCCAAGAGATGCCAGAATCGATTTCGGCGTGGAGGTTGGCCTGAATGAAAGCGATTCCCTCAGTAATATCGAGATACTGCCTGGCGTTCGCGTACGCGACATCTCAGCCAATGGCCCTGCGGATTCAGCCGGAATTCAGCTAGGCGACATTATTCTTAGCATCAATGGAACCTTAACTGATCATCCTGACGTTGTTCAGGCTCTACAGCAGCAGACGCTAACGATTGAGAATGCCATATTCAATGTACGCAGGAATACCATGGTGTTCGAGGCTACCGTGATACCTCGCACCGTCAGCAGTAATGCCGCCCCGCGCGAATTGTATCGAGTTGATCCGATAGCCAGTCGGGCCGCCTACCGCACGGAGATGGTGAGTATTCGTCAGCAGCCTCCCATCGCCGCCGCACGGGTGGTGGATGTCTATAAACTAAGCCCGCTACTTGATGCAGCCATCGAAACCGGCGATGTGATTTTAGCGGTAAACAACGTAGCTCTTAACTCCGCGCAGGATTTAGTCAGTCGATTTAACTCTGAGTTCAAACTAGGAGAAACGGTAAACGTAACCGTCTTTGACGGCGAATCTGTTTTGGAAAAACGCTTCGACCTCTGGAACCCAGGCAGGCGCGTAAGTGCAATATCTCTAGGCCCTCTACTTCGTTATCAATCGTCGCTTGCTCCAGAATCGAAGAGTCTCTCCATATTGGATCTTTGGCTATTCTCTTTATACAGCTATAGTCGGGTAGATGAAGAAAGATCTCATAGTATTCTTGGTCTACTAAACTATAGCAGCGATCTGGGCGAACTGATCGAAGAAGAAAACTAAGGAACGCTGAATCAGAATGAGCACCGCAAAGCAGTCAATTAGCGACAAGAGGAATTTATCCCTTACGGGCCTTGTCGTCTGTGCACTGTTATCCAGCGCCGCATTTGCGCAATCCAATTATGTCGCCTTTGAACTAGAGCGCGAGAACAACTGGGAGCGACAGCTTGCATTTGAGGATCTCAACGGTGATGGCCGCAAAGACATCATCCACGCTAATTATCAAGCCGGTATAGGCCGTGAATTGCATGTCTTCCACCAACAAGCCGACGGAAGTTTCTCCACAACCGCGCAGCGTATCGAAATTAAAACCGAGATAATTGCGATCGCTTTTGCCGATCTCCGAACTGACCCCGGCAGTGAACTCCTGCTGTTCTCAAACTCAGGTGTGTTTAGCCTGTCCTCCGCACTCGAAGGCTATGGAGGAAATATAAAGCAGCTGCTGGAGTGGGAGTTGATTGCCGCCGTACCCGATCTGGAAAGCGTGCAGTTTATTACCGACCTACAAGATATCGACAACGATGGAGAGCTAGACTTGCTGCTGCCCGGCGACGGCGTCTATGGCTTGTTTAAAGGCAGAGGCAATGAAGTCTTCGAGCTAGTGTCCACCTTTAGCACAGACAATGAATCCCTATCAGCGGCAAGCAGAGGCCGAGACAACAGCGGCATGGATGCGCGAATCGGCATCAATGCCGAGGAAGGCATAGTTATCGAGCTGAATGTCGAATCCGAATCCTATTTCGAAGATTTCATTGAGCAGTGGGACGCTAACGAGGAAGCTGCACGCAATTTGCTACGTGCCGAGAGCTGGATGCCAACTGCAATCATCGCACAACTGAATGCTGACACGCTTGCAGACATCGCCTATATCAATCAGGGCGCGGATGGCCTCGGACAATTAAATTTCCATTTCCAAGATGCGCAGAATGGTTTTAACAGCGAACCAGACTGGATCGGTAGCATAGATACACGTGGCAATATGCAACTGGTCGATGTAGACAATGACAAACTGCTCGATCTGTTGCGCATAACTGGAGAGGGAAATGATCGTAGCGCCTATTTCTATCGCAATCAGAATGGCTCTTTCGATCTAGAGCAACCGAATCAGGTTATGCGCTTCTCTGGATACGATGTACGACTCAATATCATTCCAGTAGAGCAAGACTCTGCCCCACTACTAAATGTTAGCTACTATACAATTCCCGTTGTCGATGCAATTCGCAACGCGAGCATCAATCGTTCACAGCTGTTATTTGGCAGCGAGGATGCAGGAGAGAATCAGTTTTTTAACCGACGACCTAATTCCAGACTCGATGAGAGTTTCTCGGCAGCGAATGTACGCGGTCTATCGGAGCAGATGTCTCTGCAATATGACATCGATGGTGACGGTCGCAAGGATGCGATATTCGTTACTGAAAACGGCACGCTTGCTGCCAAAAAAATCAATGAAGATCTGAATATAGCGGACGAACCTTTTTGGGAATATGTCTCTGCAAATACTGTATTCGAATTCCAGGTGTTACAGCTAAATCAGGATAACAAGCCAGACTTATTGCTGCGCCACGGCACCGCAACCACATTTCTGGTAGCCGCACCATGATTCGTCCAGGCTCACTTACACAAACACTAGCCACTATCGGCCTGATGCTTAGCTGCGTAACAGCTCCAGCTGCCGAGCTAAATTTCAAGCAACAAGAATTCCAGTTGCCGCTGGAGACAGAGAATCTCGTCGTCGCCGATCTGGATGGAGACGGACTGCTTGAACTGTTAGGGGTAGTCGAGAATGGTTTGCAGATTTATTTTCAGACCGAGAGCGGCTTCGATTTCGATAGTAGCCACAGCATCGAATTTCCGGGCCAATCTGTTGGCTGGGACCTAAGCACGCAGTACGGCGCTGTCGGCAGTACGGCTATCATCGCGCTGATCGACGGCAGGGAAGTCCTAGCCTGGTCAGTGGAAAACCAAGCACTGCTAGCGCCGCAGACCATCAAAACAGGCTTAAATGGTTTCTTGAGCAAGGGTGTGAACCGCCTGCATTTTTCAAGAGACATAAACGGCGACGCTATTGACGACTTCCTGATTCCCGGCGCAGGCATAATCAATATTCATATCAGCAATGGTCGCGATGTCTCGGGTACTTACGACTATCAAGCACCTCTCAGCGTACGCTCAGAATTACGTATGCGCACCAACTTGAACGAAGGCAGTTTGGAACGACGTACCGGTCAGTCAGTTCGTATTCCCATGATGGAACTCCGAGACGTCAATAGCGATGGCTTCGATGATCTAGTTTCTCGCACAGAAGAAGAATTGAAAGTTTTTATCGCTAACGCCAGCGCTTCCGCCTATTTTCCAATTGAAGCAAGTTATTCCCTAGACATCCTAGAAATAGAGGAAAGATTGGGGGAATTTGATATCGAAAATTTGGATTTCTCTAACCTCACCGGGCTACTGTCCCTTACCCACGAAGAGATTCTCGACGATGTCGACGGCGACGGCATAGACGACCTACTACTTAGAGAAGGCGGAAAAGTTTCGCTTTTTGGCGGTAGTACTCAGGGCATGGATTTCGCGCAACCTCGTCAGGTTCTGCGCTCTGGAGGTAACGTACTAGGCACCTTCTTGCAGGATGAAAATGAAGACGGATTGAAAGATCTTTGGCTCTGGCGCGTTGAAAGCATCTCCGTAGGTGACATATTCGTCTGGCTCGCCCTCTCTGGCAGCATCGCCATAGAAGCATTCATCTATCCAAACGACGGAGAAAAATTCGCACGCCGCCCCTCACGCAAGGTAACCATAGACCTAAAATTTCCTTCGGTAATCAGTCTGACATCAACCTTCAGAGACATAGAGCGAGAACTCGATGACGCTCGCGCCGACGAGGAAACCTTTAGCAGTCTCGCCAGCTTGGACGACTATACCGATCAGCAAGATCTAATATTAATGGTTAACAATCGAATTCAATTCTTTCTGAACAGCATTCAGCCAGAGGATGTACCCGACAACGATTCTGATTTATTTCTCGGCGCACTGGGCTATTCTCGTGAGCGCGACAATTACGAATTCAATATTCGTGATGTAATCGAAAACATTGCCATAGGAGGCAACCGCCACTTAGATGCGATCGCCGACAGAACGCCGGACTCTGTAATAGACTTGAGTCAGGCGGTTGTGAGCGGAGATATTATTCCAGTTTCCCTCAACACCGATGAACACGATGATGTCATCATATTTACCGAGACCGATAGTAGTCACATTCGGGGATTGCTGTTACTCTCAAATTAAATCGGTTAACCCCACTCCTTTAAACGAGACTTTCTGGACAGAGAATATGAAACACGTAGTCTGGATAACACTGCTAACTTCATTAGTACTAGTAAACGTAGCTGCCGAGCTCATGTTCTACTTCAGCGGCGTCTATGTAGCCATGTTCTACCGTATCGTCCTGGTTACCAGTATCACGCTCATCTCAGCAGTGTTTGTCGGTGCAATACTTTTAGTCGGCGTACTGGAAGGAGAGAAGCCCCTGTCCGGGCATGTAAGCAACACTCTCGGTGCCGATAAAAAACCGGACTAGCAATGACGTTATTAACGGGTCTTTTTCGTCGCCCTTTCCCATTAGCTTGAAACTACATAGCTGCAGATTGACCCTGATTACCAACTAGCTCTGATCTTTAAGCAACTTTTCCAGCCAGCTTTCAGCCGGCAGCCCCGCAAGTAAATGGCAAGTCATAAGCATTCCCCCACGTTGTGCTTTAGTAGGAAATATGGTTTCATCGGATGCCGTTCCCTAATTGATAACACTCAAATATTTAACTTACATTTCAATTAGTTAGAAAGAACGCTGGCGACAAAAAGAAGATGAAAAACAGCGCACTAGCTCTCGTATTTTTAGTACTACTTACTTCCTGCAGCGATGAATTAAATCGTGCACGTCCCTACGTACTCACCACTGCAACCACCGGCGGCGCCTTCTATCCCGTAGGCGTTGCCCTTGCCACCATCGCTCATTCACAACTCGCGGATACACAAGGCATATCCCTCACTGCGATTAGTTCGGCTGGTTCTCTCGAGAACGTTAAGTTACTACGCGACAATCAGGCTCAGTTTGCCATTCTTCAGGGGCCTTTTGGCGCCTGGTCATGGACTGGCGAAGGGCCCGTTAGCTCCCCGCAAGCCCATATGCGCAGTGTTAGTGCTCTGTGGCAAAACGTCGAACATTTTGTACTGCTCAGTGAACTGACCACGAGCGGTGAAATCATGGATCTGGATACCCTAAACGGAGAGCGCTATGTGCTCGGCGGCAGAAATTCTGGAGCCGAACAGACCGGTAGATTTATTCTGGATACGCTTGGCATAGACTACGAAGAAAAAATGAGTCTTGGCTACATGGGCTATGGTCCTACTACTAGCGCGATACAAGATGGCAATATTGTCGGCATGAATATCCCCGCCGGCGCACCCGTCAGTTCGATCACTCAGGCATTTGCCTTGCTAGGCGATCGCATGACTGTGCTCAATTGGACCCAAGAGTCCCTAGACAAGGTAAATGCCCGATACCCGCTATGGGATTGGTATCTGCTACCTGCGGGCACTTATCCCAACCAAGCTGAAGATATACGCACAGTAGGCTCACCCAACGTCCTTGTAACACGTGCTGATATCCCCGATGACGTCGTCTATAACGTAACTAAAGTTATTTGGGAAAATTTAGCGACGCTGCAGGAAATTCATGGAGCAACCAAAGACATGCGCCTCGAGATCGCTATAGACGGATTAGGCGCCCCTCTTCATCCCGGCGCCATTCGCTACTATCGAGAGATCGGGCTAGAAATTCCCGAGCGCCTCATACTCGAAGAAGCGACACCAAATACAGAACAAGCAGGGAGCGTAGACTAGCTCATGAAATCTAATTATCTGCGCTGGGCCGCATTCTTCTTCGCCCTGTTTCACATCTACTGCAACGTTTTCGCTAGCATTTCGGAACTCTGGCTCTCTGCGATTCACTTTGGCGGTTTCTGCGCGCTCTGCGCACTAATAGGCAATGAATCCCCCACGGTGCAGCCTAAGTCTGCCACCTATTGGATCAATATCATCTTGGCTATTACAGCGGTAGCCACTTCTTCCTATCTAATCCTCTTTGAGAACGCACTGTATGCTCGAGAGACCGAATATATCATTAGCGATTACGTCTTCTCGCTAATCGCAGTCGGACTAGCGATAGAATTTACGCGGCGCACCACAGGCTGGTTTATGCCAGTACTGATTCTGGTTAGCCTGTCATATATATTGTTCCTAGGACGTTACATCGGCGGTGTCTTTTCCTTCCCTGGACTTAGCCTCGAGACAGTACTGTACCGTAGCTTCTTTACGAGCGAAGGCATGTTCGGACTCACCGCACAGATATCCTCCACCTTCGTCTTCATGTTTATTATTTTCGGATCGTTTTTACTTCGCTCTGGCGCCGGCGATTTTATCGTTCGACTAGCCCAGTGCTTGGCCGGTCGCTACACCGGCGGAGCGGGTCTGGTTGCCGTAGTTGGCTCCGGCTTGATGGGCTCGGTCTCCGGGTCTGCCGTTGCCAACACCGTTTCCACCGGCGTGATTACCATACCGATGATGAAGAAATCCGGTTTCCCCGGAAAATTCTCAGCGGGCGTTGTCGCAGCAGCATCCACAGGTGGCGCGCTAATGCCGCCGGTGATGGGAGCTGGCGCCTTCGTATTAGCCAGTTATACACAGATCCCCTATTTGACGATCATCGCCGCTTCCACCCTACCCGCTATCCTCTACTTTTTGACGGTGTGCTATTTCGTCCGTATCGAAGCGAAACGTCTTGGCCTAACACTGACTGCAATAGAGGATACCGAGAAAGTCTCCACTGTTTTGAAAGAAGGCTGGCATTTCATTATCCCTATGATTGTCTTGGTAGGCTTCCTCGTAGCGGGGAGAACGCCAACGACCTCTGCCGCGTTCGCCATAATCAGCGTCATCGGCGCCTCTTGGATTTCTTCAACACCGATGCATCTCGCAGACATATTCGATGCGACGGTGGAAGGTGTAAAGACCATGGTCTCCACGGCCCTACTATTGGTTGCGGTTGGCATCATTATTAATGTTGTAACAACCACCGGTGTGGGCAACGCCTTCTCGCTTATGATCGTAGAATGGGCACAAGGCAGCCTTCTCATAACACTCGTCCTAGTCGCACTAGCCTCACTAGTATTAGGCATGGGCCTGCCAGTAACAGCGTCGTACATTGTATTGGCTACGCTCTCAGCACCGCTTATATTCGACCTGATCTCACAGTCACAATTACTGATTGCGTTGCAGGCTGGCGACCTTCCTTCAAATGTGGCGGCCACACTCAGTCTGTTCGGAGGTGACCCACTAATTGCACTGCAAGAGATGCCTTTAGAGATGAAGCAGCTTATCCGTCAGGAAATGCTGGAACCAGAAATGCTCACCGGCATGTTATTGAGTGCACACCTAGTAATCTTCTGGCTATCGCAAGACAGCAATGTCACGCCACCTGTGTGTCTGGCCTCGTTTGCTGCTGCGGGTATAGCGGGAACACCACCCATGGCTACAGGACTCACCAGCTGGAAGGTTGCGAAGGGTCTCTACTTAGTGCCGGTACTGTTCGCCTACTCGCCGCTAATATCCGGCAGCTGGCCGGAGCGTATTGAGGTCTTCATATGGTCCTGCATGGGGCTGTATGCTCTTGCCGGAATTTTACAATGGCACCTCGAGGCAAAGATTAATGCCGGAATCGCCGCGCTACTTTTAGTCAGTGCAACCCTCCTGATGTGGACGCCGTTTCCTATCGTCTACCATATTATCGGCGCAGCGATTCTATTTGGCATTGTTTTCATGCAGAACCGAGCAATTAAGGCTGCAGCTATCAGTGCGGCCTAGTGAAAGAATAGCGCGAAATCACTAGTTAAATATCCAAAACTCACACCACCCAATGCAAGAGTAAATAATGAGCAATCACACAGCCAAACAAATACACCTCATCAGCCGTCCAGACGGCATGCCAAACCAAGACAATTTCAAAGTCGTTGAGGTTGAACTGCCTGCACCAAGCGACGGCGAAGTACTGGTTAATAATCTGTATATGTCAGTTGACCCCTACATGCGCGGTCGCATGCGCGAGAACGCGGTCTATGCTGAGGCCTACGCACTCGGTTCTGTTATGTACGGCGGCGCTATAGGCGAAGTCGTTGAATCAGCTGACCCTACATTGCAAGTTGGCGACATCGTTATCAATGGAGCCGCCTGGCAGGATAAGTTCATTGCAAAAGCAAACACCGTAAGCAAGGTAGTTCCTTTCGATCCCGAGCAGCTTTCACTCTACTTAGGCACGCTAGGAATGCCCGGCTTAACTGCCTATGTGGGTTTATTTAAATATGGAGAGCCTAAAGCAGGAGAGACGGTTTTCGTTTCCGCCGCGTCTGGTGCCGTTGGTGCTAACGTTTGCCAAATCGCGAAGCTCAAGGGCTGCCGAGTAATTGGCAGCGTCGGCAGCGATGCTAAAGGACAATGGCTGATAGACGAATGCGGCGTAGACGCCGTAATCAATTACAAAACTTGCGGCGACCTGACGAAGGCGCTCGCTGAGGCTGCACCCGATGGCGTGGACGTCTACTTTGAGAATGTCGGCGGCGACCATCTTCAAGCTGCCCTTGAAGTGATGAACCCCTTCGGCCGTATCGCCGCCTGCGGCATGATCGCATCCTACAACAACGCCGAACCCGCACCGGGCCCAAATAACCTGATGCTAATTGTCGGCAAGAAGATTCGTATTAATGGATTCATCGTGTCCGATCACGCCGATATGCGCGATCAGTTCTTGTCCGAAATGATTCCGTGGATACAGGATGGAAAAGTAAAGAGTCGAGAAACCGTGTTCGAAGGCATCGACAATGCTGTTGACGCATTCCTTGGTCTATTCAGTGGTGAGAACTTCGGCAAGATGGTTGTAAAGCTAGGGTAACTCTAAGCAAATCTAAGGATCTACTTGTTCATTTCCATAGCGCGCTAGATACCGGTCAAGCGCGTTGGCAAATTCTCTCTTATCGGTCTCACTCATTTGAGCGGGGCCACCAGTATGAATACCACTGCTGCGCATAGTATCCATAAAGTCGCGCATATTGAGTTTCGCCTTTATGCTATTTGCCGAGAACATCTCTCCACGCGGACTCAAGACCTGCCCGCCCTTGGCAATCAATTCATCCGCCAAGGGAATATCGCTAGTAATTACCAAGTCATCTTCCTGCACCCTGCGCACAATCTCATTATCAGCCACATCAAATCCCTGACTCACCTGAATCGCAGTGATGTTCTTGAAGGGAGGTGTTTGCATAGGCTGATTCGCAATCAGGCAGAGAGAAACACCGGTCCGCTGTGCCGCTCGAAACAGAATCGCTTTTATTGGCTTAGGACAAGCATCAGCGTCGACCCAGATCGTCATGGAGCTACCCAGGAGCGCTGTTCAATTATTCTACTAAAAATCATCATAGCCCCGAAAGTGGTAACTCATGATCCTTTAAATCTTCAACAGCCTGGTTATGACTCAAATAGTTTGAGCCAGAAAGATTGGCAAACAGCGTTGTCTTTGTAAGCTTATCCATTATCGGCCCCTTCACTTCTGACAGGTGCAACTTGATACCGATTTCGCTCAGTGTCTGATTGATTTTTTCCAAGGTCTGCAGAGCACTCATATCGATCGCATTGACGGCGGTGCACATTAAAATCACATGCTCCAATTTCGGCTTTTTTGCCATCAGACTAAAAATCAGTTCTTCAAGAAAACGTGTGTTCGCAAAGTAGAGACTCTCATCAATGCGAATCGACAATATATTATCGAAGGTTTCAACATCATGCCTCTGCTCGTTTCTAAAATGCTCAGTGCCAGGAACCCTGCCAATAACAGCGACGTGTGGCTGAGAAGTCTTGTATAAATGCATCAAGATGGAAGCCAACACTCCAGAGGCAATTCCAATTTCAACACCCACCAACAATGTCAGGAACAAGGTAATAGATACCGCGGCAAAATCAGCTTTGGAGTAACCCCAAGACTTACCTAAGGCAGAAAAATCTAAGAGAGGATAGACTGCCACCAAAATTATCGAAGCCAGCGCCACCTTTGGCAGCCAATACAACAGAGGGGTTAAAAACAGGGCGACTATCGCAATGAGCATGGCCGTCAATAGACCCGCCGCTGGTGTTGCCGCTCCAGCATCAAAGTTGACCACCGAGCGCGAGAAACCTCCGCATACTGGAAACCCGCCTGAGAACGACGCGCCAATATTAGCTGCACCCAGACCCACCAACTCCTGATCGAGATCTATCTGCTCACGCCGTTTCGCCGCCAGTGTCTGCGCTACTGATATCGATTCAACAAAGCCAATAATAGAAAGCAAAATAGCAGACCAAAACAAATTACGAATTAGATCCACTGAGAAATCGGGGACTGTTAAGCCAGGAAGCCCAGCAGGCACATCGCCAAGCAACTGCACCCCTTGCTGATCGAGACGAAACACATAACAAAGCAAGCCAGTTAGCAAGGCAACGATAACTGGGCCGCTTCGAGAGATGCTAGTTACCAGCCTACTGCCAAGACCCAACTTGGTGAGCAAGGAATTCAGCCCGGTTCGACACCAAATTATAATTGCTATGGATCCCAATCCAAGACCCAAGGTTAGCCAGCTGATCTCGTTCATCGAGGCAGCCAGAGATGTTAGCAATTCAACTATATTCTGTCCGCTGGAACTGATGCCGAGCAGATGTTGCATCTGGCTAAGACCAATAAGAATCGCACTGGCTGTTATAAACGCGCTGATGACCGGATGTGATAAAAAGTTAGCCATGAAACCGAGTCGCATCAGTCCCAACAGCAGCAAAAACACACCAGAGAGGAATGCCAGGGTAAGAGCGGCGGCAACAAGCTCAGCGGAACTACTGAGCCCTAATTTTCCCAGCGCGGCGGCTGTCATCAAGGAAAGCACGGCGACTGGACCGACGGAAAGCGTGTTGCTGGTTCCACACAGAGCGTAGATAGAAAGTCCAAAGATGCTTGCGTAGAGACCAGCTTGAGCTGGCAGGCCGGCTACTAAAGCAAGTGCCAGCGCTTGTGGAACTAGCATAATAGCCACGATAACCGCAGCCATAGAATCATCGACCAACTTTACTTTATCGTAGTCTCTCCCCCATCGAAGAATGGGCAAGTACTGTGAAACTGAAATTTTTCTACTCAAGTAATTACTCAGCCTATCTAGGATAATTTTTGTCGACTTCGAAAATTCAGCGAAATGGCTAGAGACTTCTAAATTGGTTCTTCTTCTTGCGAGCGATCAGCCCTGCGCACTTTACACACCCAAATAGCCCAAGGTCTATGGCGATTGTTAGGAGCAGTGCGATAGCTAAACCCCATTCAATAGCAAGCATGTTCAGCGGTACTGTGTAGCCATACTGATTGAAGGTCTCATCGACAAATTCTTCATCGGCATTCAATATCACGTGCATCGCTGCGGCAAGAATGTTGCCAGACAAAGCCTCTCGCTCATTGGAAATACGAATATACCTGTCCACAATGCTACGTATGCTCTGTGCATCACTTTCAAACACCGAATCATTACTACCTTCGTAGTAAGCAATCAGTGCCTCCATATCACCAGCGAACAACAAATCGGCCGTGGATTGAAATCCGCTAATATTGGCGCTGACTTCCAGGTAATGCGCGTCAATTCGTCGCTCGTATTGATCGACGAAATTCGGAACCTGAATACCTAACAGTAAACCACCTGCAAAAATAAATAGCCGGCTATAGGTTTTTAGTAGCGAAAGAATCATGACTGAATGGCTCTCTAGTCGGAACACACTTACGCGCTGCATGGCACACTGCGCCTACCCCACCTATCCCTGTGAAAGCAGACTTCTCAAGTCAATAATCGCGGCATTCGCTCGTGATATGTAATTCGCCATAGCAAGGGAATGATTTGCAAATATGCCGAATCCAGAACCGTTGAGAATAATCGGAAAGAAGATCGGCCGCTGACTCGCTTCCAGTTCGCGAATAATTTGACTCAGGCTCGCGACAGCATTCTTATCCTGCAATACATCCTTAAAATCCACTTCCACGGCCTTCAGGAAATGCATTAATGCCCATGTCGCTCCGCGCGCCTCATAAAAAACGTCATCGATTTGCAACCAAGGTGTTTTAACAGAAGTCTCCGAACGCACCGGCGTAGATTGAGATGCTCCCATCTCACCTGCGGTATCCGTATTAACCCGCTGCTGAGTCACGCTCGCACTTAGACGCTGCGACAAACTGCCAAGCCGCGATTCAACCGCGAGCAGCCAATTAGCAAGATTATCGGCGCGGGCATAGAACTGCGCATCCGTATTCGTAGGATCAGTGATACGTGTCAAATAGGAATCGAGGCGATCTATCGCCTCCCCGTATTCACTTTCCGTTGCCGGGAACAACCAACTGTCGTTATTGAAATGAAAGTTGGGCTCACTAATGATCAGATCAGGATCTTCCGTCGATTGAGATTGAGAGCGACTAAAGCTTTCGCGAAAGGCGCGAACCAAATCACGCACTTGCACCAAGACGCCGAATTCCCAATTTGGAATATTGTCGAGATAAAGACCAGGGGGAGAAACGTCGTTACTAAGATAGCCCCCCGGTTTTTCCAAGAGCGTTTCTGCAACGGTTATCAGCGCAACAGCTGTAGTGCTTCCCACCACATTGTCACTGCCTAATAACTCGAGTCTCTGCCGCGCTTTCTGCTCCACAGAAAAAGCTGCAGGCTCGCTGCTCCAATAAAAGCCAAGCAGCACCACAAAGATGATTACGATAGCGAAGACTGTCAGGAATATGCGCTTAGGCATGCTTCCATCACCGGAGAAGGAGAACGCTGAGACCAGCCTATTTTTCATGGAAGTCCAGAACATAGGCGCAGTTTAGCACCTCGGGTTAACTTAGTGTATTTTCGCGCGGGCCGCAAAATAACAGGGAAAGCAGTCTGATGCCAAACTATTCGTCGCTTGGTATCCGCAGACGAATGCCAAGACGGCTGGAGAGCTCTATATTGCCACGCAGTCGATAGCCCGATACTGCCTCGCGCATCACCGACACCATCCATCGCGCCAGGTCATCATTGGGTGCTGTAATCAGAAAAAAGGCTTCGTGTTCTCGCGTCTGCCTGGCGATATCAGCGAGTTCTTCCTGCGCCAGCTCAGAACGTGTTGAATAACTAGGGTAATCCAACTTAAAGAAGAGATCGTCTGAATTCATCTCTAGCCGAAGCGCCTCTGTGGTACTAACGATTCCTGGATGAGTCGAGTCTACGAAGCGCGCCCTACCCAACATAGTCTCTGCCTCATCAAAAATACCACGACGCATCGATTCTTCTGCCAGCTGCAGATACCTCGCCACGATATCTTGCAGACCCTGCAATGCAAGCTCATTCTTAGAATCCATAGCAAGCACACGCTTGAACCGTCCATGGGCATTATCATCGACCGGTGTTAGTAATCTATCTTCATCCAACGCCTGCAATGCCGCATACAAAATGTCGGGAATCATGTCTCTGCTATCGGCATCAGCTGATCCGGAAAAAACCTCCGCATCGGACAATACTCGAATGTCCAGGGCGTCGTTCTCCGACCGAGTCTCTCCAGTCGTCGGCTCGAGCGCAGGTGCTTGGCAGTTGCTTAACAGCAGCGTGCCCAACAATAGAAATAGAAATCTAGGAGCTTGCATCGACATAGGGTTCAGGCCACAGAATTAGTTCAATAGTTCTGAAAAGGGAATGAATTCAAGATTATCGCCGATTGCCACCGCTGTATAGGGTGGCACTATACCCAAGCCGTCAGCTTGGCTTAGCGAAGCAGCTACTCCTGAGCTTTGATTACGGAGTGCCTGCAGAAAGCTCGCACCCTCCTCATCTTCTGCTAGCTGACAACGCAAATATTCCTGCCGCTCTCCGGACTCGGAAGCTGCAAAACCAGATGCTACTTGAAACGTCTTTGGCGCGGTTTGCTTGCCCCCCAACATTCGTAGCAAACAGGGCCGCACAACCAACGCGAAGGTGACAAAAGCAGATACGGGATTACCAGGCAGGCCGAAGAATTGAGTTGTCGCGATCTTGCCACAGGCCAGAGGTTTGCCTGGTTTTATGGCTAACTTCCACAACTGCAGCTCCCCTTCTTGCTCAACCACGGCCTTCACATGATCTTCCTCACCGACGGAAACGCCTCCGGTGGTTATTACACAATCACTCTGTGCGGCGGCCGCTGTAAGCGCTTGTCGCGTTCCCTCGAAATCGTCCGCCACTATTCCACAATCCAGCACGTCTACCTGCAAGCCCTCCAATAGAGCATGCAAGGTAAAATAGTTGGAGTTGTAAATCTGACCAGCCGCTAATCTAGAGCCCGGTTGCACTAATTCATCCCCGGTTGTTAACAGGCTCACTCGCAACCTTCTTGTAACGCTGACTGACTCCAAACCGATAGAGGCAAGCAAGCCGATGTCCTGTGGTTTTAGTCGATGGCCCTTAGCGAGTATTAACGCGCCGGCTTGTATATCGTCGCCCACCTGGCGTAAGTTTTCACCCGATTGAACATGCTGTTGCAGCACGCTGAGCACATCGCCACCGACTTTGCAGTTCTCCTGCATCACCACAGCATCTGCACCCTCGGGAACTGGGGCTCCTGTAAAAATACGCGCGGCCTCGCCTGACTCTAGCTGCCCGCCAACTTCACCCGCCGCAATTCTCTGCGTGATCTTTAATTGAGTGTTCCCCGATGCTAGATCGGCGCTTTTCAATGCATAACCATCCATAGCGCTATTGCGATGTCCTGGAACATTAATTGGCGACACACAATCATCAGCCAAGACTCTTCCTGCCGCCTGCCTTAAGGGCACGCTCTCCTTCTCAGTTATTACGGGTAACAGCGGGACTAATTGTTCGAGGGCTGTGTCGATTGGCGTCAGTGACATGTTCTACTCTGTACTCTCAGGGTGGTCGCTTTCATTCTCCGCTTCGTCGAGCTGACTTCGAAGGCGACCGATGTAGAGCGACTTGATGGTCTCCTGCAAATCTCCGTGCCAAGACTTCTGCTTAATACCAAAGGTATCGAATATCTTTTTACTGGATAGTGTTGAGTTAGGAAGTTCCGGCAGCCGCGGTAAATTTTCGCGGATCTTAGTGTGATCTAGCAGTTGATAGATTTCTTCATCATGATTGGCAGCGTACTTGAGAATCTGTCTAGCGAACTCGATTTCCTTCTTAATCTCTAATCCACTGTAGTGATATGTACCCCAGGCATTCGCGTCACAGTCCACCTGCTGAGTGACTGCTAGGATTGCCGATGCAATCTCGGCCGTTGCGGTCGGGCTAAACCGGCGACGCGACACTGTCAGCTCACCCTTACGCTTCTTGATGGAGTGAATCCAAGATTTGATAAGTCCACTTTTGTGTTTACCAAAGAGCCAGCCAGAGCGAATGATTATGTGCTTAGGGCTGTTTCGTACCGCCTGCTCTCCCGCCAGTGTATGGCGGCCATAGACACCCTGCGGATTAGGTTCGTCGTTCTCGTTATAGCCCAATTTTTTCTCACCATCGAATACATAGCTATTGGACAGGTGCAGCATGGGTATATCTAGCCGCTTGCAAATCTCGGCCAATGTGGCCGGCAAAAGAGCATTGATTCGTTTACAGCGCTCTTCAGAGGATTCTGCTCGTTTCAGTGCACTGTGATTCCTGGAGATGAAGTCGGCCATATTAACCAACTGAGTGGGGGCAAAATCGTCAATCATCTTGGCGATAGATGCTGCGTCATCAGGATCGAAGTTCTTATCGGCAGGCGCGAGAAAACGAATCTTGTTTTTCCGCAAAATTTCGATCAGGCCGCGGCCTGTTGGGCTATTCGCTCCTACTAAGAACAACTTCACTACTGACTGACTTCCATTACTAAAATGCGTTGTTAGCGATCGCAGCTAAAGATCACAGTTAGAGACCGCAGTTAAGAGATCTAGGTGTGTAGAGTCTGATCAAACGTGGCTGGAGTCAAGCAGAAGCTGGGCTATAGCCCATTGTTGTCGGATGATTGCGGGATGATTGTAAGAAAAATGCGGCGCAGCTCCTTAGGAGCTAAGTCGGCCCGCCTGTGCGGCGGGCTTGCTTAAGAATATCCTGACTAATTCCAGAGTGAATTCGTCTAGAAGGGTATGTCGTCGTCGAAGTTGTCGAAATTTGCAGGAGCCGCCTGTGGCGCTGCGGACGTAGAGGAAGATCTAGCCGCTGGCGCAGCACCGCCACCCTGAGCCGGCTGACCCTGACTCTGACCGAAGGAATTGTCACCCGCATTTCCGCCACCGCGGGAATCTAACATTTGCATCTCTGAGGCAACGATTTCTGTGGTGTAGCGCTTAACGCCGTCTTGCTCCCAAGAACGAGTCTGCAGGCGACCTTCTATATAGAGCTTGGTGCCCTTCTTGACGTATTGCTCTACGATCTCGGCTAGGCGATTGAAGAAAATCACTCGGTGCCATTCAGTTTTTTCCTGCTGATCGCCGGTATTCTTATCCTTCCAAGTTTCGCTGGTGGCGAGAGAGACATTCGCCACACCATTACCATTTGGCATAACCCTGAACTCTGGGTCATTACCTGCGTTTCCAACTAGAATAACTTTATTAACACCTCGACTTGCCACTATCTGTCTCCCCGACTAAAACCCGTTGTATTGCTATTTAGTACCTATGCTAGGGCCTAGACTAGGACCTAACTCTATAGGTGTTGCATCGCTGTTATATTGCAGCCTGATATCGATCCAGAACTTCGCACTAAGTGTATATCAAGCATGCACTCATTAGAAATTTTCGCTGAAATAAACTTCATTGCTTTAATGCGTAAGCTGTCCTTTACTCCTGCCTTCCTAATTGTCGATAATGGTCGGTTCCGCCTACCGCAGTGAGTGAGTCATGGATTCGATTATCGTAAGGGGTGCACGCACCCATAATCTCAAGAATATTAACATCACGATCCCACGCGATAAGCTCGTAGTCATCACTGGCCTATCGGGCTCTGGCAAGTCATCACTGGCATTCGACACCCTCTATGCAGAGGGCCAGCGCCGCTATGTCGAGTCGCTTTCGACCTATGCACGGCAATTCCTGTCGATGATGGAAAAGCCAGATATCGATCATATCGAGGGTCTGTCACCGGCGATTTCCATCGAGCAGAAGTCCACGTCCCACAACCCACGTTCGACCGTAGGCACGATTACCGAAATTTACGACTATCTCCGACTCCTATTCGCCCGTGTGGGAGAGCCGCATTGCCCAGAGCACGACATAAAGCTAGAGGCCCAGACTGTTAGCCAAATGGTAGACAAGGTCATGGCGCTACCCGAGGGCAGCCGCATCATGGTGCTGGCACCGATAATCCGTGAGCGTAAAGGAGAACACCTCCACGTCTTCAGCGAATTGAACAGCAGCGGCTTCATCCGCGCCAGGGTTGATGGGCTTGTGTGTGAAATCGAATTCCCACCGGAGCTGGAAAAGAATAAGAAGCACTCCATTGATGTAGTAGTCGACCGGCTGAAGATCAAGCCGGGTCTAGAGCAGCGTCTCGCAGAGAGCTTCGAGACAGCCATTCAATTAGCAGACGGCTTAGCACTAGTCAGCGTTAGCAGTGAAGATGGCGAAGCACAGCAGGATGATCTCGTGTTCTCTTCTCTATTCGCCTGTCCACAATGCGGACACAGCATCTCGGAACTAGAGCCGAGACTATTCTCCTTCAACAACCCCGCAGGCGCCTGCTCCACTTGTGACGGATTAGGTGTAAAACAGTTTTTCGACGAGAGCCGCATCATCACCGACGAGACGCTGGCACTCGCAGAAGGCGCGATTCGTGGATG
Source organism: uncultured Gammaproteobacteria bacterium (assembly GCA_913060495.1). Classification (GTDB taxonomy): domain Bacteria; phylum Pseudomonadota; class Gammaproteobacteria; order Pseudomonadales; family Pseudohongiellaceae; genus UBA9145. Next base: position 53,370 of record CAJXRP010000024.1, read on the forward strand.
GGACCGTCGCAACATCTACTATTTTCAGATGCTCACCTCCTTGGCAGATCATTACGGCTTCACAGTGGAGACACCCTTCAAGAAGCTCTCAAAGAAGCACCAGAACTTCATCCTCAAGGGAAGCGGCAAAGACGTCATCGATTTTCACTATGTGAACGATCGTGGCGATACGATCACGCGCAGCTACCCCTTCGAAGGCATCTTACCCAACATGGAACGCCGCTACCGCGAGACCGAGTCAAATCATGTGCGCGAGGAACTCGCCAAATACCTTAGCTCGCAATCCTGCCCGGACTGCGGCGGCACTCGACTCAGGAAAGATGCACGGCACGTATTAATCAAAGGTCTGAACCTGCCCAGCATTACCGGCATGACCGTCGCGCAATCGGCTGACTATTTCAATAAGCTCAAGCTCAGCGGCACCCGCGCTCAGATCGCGGAGAAGATTCTCAAAGAATTGCAGGATCGACTGAAATTCTTGATCGATGTGGGGCTAAACTATCTCACTCTCAACCGCAGCGCAGATACACTCTCAGGTGGAGAGGCGCAGCGCATTCGCCTAGCCAGTCAGATTGGCGCCGGCTTGGTTGGGGTAATGTATATCCTAGACGAGCCCTCCATTGGCTTGCATCAACGCGACAATAGCCGTCTCCTGAACACCCTGTTTCATCTTCGTGACTTAGGCAATACGGTGATCGTTGTAGAGCATGACGAGGAAGCGATCGCCAGCGCGGACCACATCATCGACATCGGCCCTGGTGCAGGTGTGCATGGCGGTGAAATTGTCGCCGAGGGCACGCTTGCCGACATCAAGAAGTCGAAAAAGTCGCTAACCGGAAAATTCCTCTCCGGCGTAGAAAAAATTGATATACCGAAGGTGCGCACTCCCTACGACGACAAGAAGCTAGTCACCCTAAAGGGGGCGACAGGCAATAATCTACAAAAAGTAGACCTAACAATTCCCCTAGGGCTATTCACCTGCGTCACCGGCGTATCTGGATCGGGAAAATCTACGCTGATCAATAACACTCTCTATCCGATCACCGCGACCAAACTCAACAAGGCTACCACTCTCAATCCATCACCCTACGATGAGATAGTAGGGTTGGAACAGCTAGACAAAGTGGTGGACATAGATCAAAGCCCGATCGGCAGAACGCCGCGATCAAACCCTGCGACCTATACCGGTATCTTTACGCCAGTGCGAGAACTCTTTGCCGGCACCCAAGAGGCGCGAACACGTGGCTACAAGCCGGGACGTTTCAGCTTCAATGTTAAAGGCGGTCGTTGCGAAGCCTGTCAGGGAGACGGCGTTGTAAAGGTTGAGATGCATTTTCTACCGGACGTGTATGTCGCCTGCGAAGTTTGTCGCAGCAAACGCTACAACCGCGAAACTCTGGAAGTAAAATACAAGGGAAAAAACATCAACGAAGTTTTGGATATGACCATCGAAGATGCACGGGTGTTTTTCGATGCCGTTCCAGCTATAGCACGCAAACTTCAGACTCTGATGGAAGTAGGTCTCTCCTATATCTGCCTGGGACAGGCAGCGACCACTCTCTCCGGCGGTGAGGCGCAGCGCGTCAAACTATCGCGAGAGCTCTCCAAGCGAGACACCGGAAAGACTCTGTATATCCTCGATGAACCTACGACAGGACTGCATTTCCAGGACATCCGGCAACTACTCAAGGTTCTTCACCATCTTCGCGATGCAGGCAACACAATCGTTGTCATCGAACACAATCTGGACGTGGTGAAGACTGCAGATTGGGTTATCGATTTGGGCCCTGAAGGAGGCAGCGGTGGCGGCAATATCATTGCCGAGGGCACACCAGAAGATGTAGTGAAAGTTAAAAAATCCTATACTGGCCAATATCTTAAGAAAACACTTAGTCAGAAACACTAGAACGGAGCCCCGCATGGCATTGATAACTACAACGCTAGATCACGCTAAAGTGACCAGTAAGCGGGTGCTAACAATCGCTATGGGGTTTCTTCTCATCGGTCTTGCTGCCAACAGCCCTGCACAGACGGATGTCTTATCGATTGATTTTGGCGATGACGAGAGCGCTTGGGCGAACGACCAGGAATGCGATGACCCTCGCTTCGTAGGAGAGGGCATGGCAGCCAGTTTAGTCGATGCCGATCGCCTACATGATGCTAGCGATTGCAGAGCACTATTCTTAGCTGGCTCCATCTTTTCGGTAGCACGCGTTTCAGGTCCTAGTGATGGCGGCATCGACTTTGGTGACGACAGCAGCACCTGGGCAAACAATGATCAGTGTGACGACCCCCGCTTTCAAGGCAGGGGCATGGCCGAGATACTTATTGATAGCGACCAAGCCCATGATGCTAGCGACTGCAGCGCACTCTTTCTGTCCGGCTCCATCAGCCTCATTAGTGACAGCACAGCCAACAACAATAACGGCGTAGATTTCGGTGACAACGCCAGCACTTGGGCCTTCGATGGGCAGTGCGATGACCCACGTTTCGCCGGGCGCAACATGGCGGCAACGCTGTTAGACACGGACATGTTTCACGATGCCGATGACTGCCGCGATTTATTCGAGCAAGACTCGATCCGTCTACTATCGGGTTCCAATGTGGTACTTGGCGGACGCTTCGAACGCGGCAACCTCCGAGACGGGGACAACACTAGAGCTAATGGCAGTTATAGCGACAGTTACACCTTCGTCGCTGATCGTGGCGATTCCACAATTATCGACTTGCGTTCGGGCGAATTCGATACCTTCCTAATAGTCCGCGGTCCCAATGGCGAAGAGCTCAGCAACGACGACTACGAGGCTAGCTTCGATCGATCGTTAGTTTCGATACCTAGAACAGAGACAGGTATCTACGAAGTAATTGTGTCGAGTTTTGCACAAGGCGAGAGCGGCGGTTACACACTCGAAATTACTAGAGACGAGAGACCACTGGAGTCTCTTAATCAGCAGATTAGTGGCGTATTAATAGACGAAGACAGCACCTTCACCGATGGCGAATACTATGACAGCTATGATTTCGAAGGCAGGCCTGGCCAATCCGTAACACTCGATCTACGCTCGGATGAATTCGACACCTATTTGATTCTCAGACAGCCAAATGGTGAAGCTCTGGCAAACGATGATACGGACGGATCGAATAGTCGTATCGAGGCTGTCCTGCCGGAGGCGGGCAACTATGAAGTAGTTGTTAGCTCTTTCGCAGGGGGAGAAACCGGTGAATATCGGCTTAACATTGCGGAAATAACCGCTCAATCCACAAGCGCCGATTCACAAGTAGCTACGCGCACCTTGAGCCTTGGGGACTCCGTATCTGGAGACTTGGACAACGGTGACGAACTTGCTGAGAACGATGAATTTCAAGATAGCTATTTCTTTACTGGCAATAGCGGCGAGACGATAGTAGTAGACCTGACAGCCAGTGAATTCGATACCGTACTCAGCCTACAGACCCCTTCCGGCGAATTATTCGAGAATGATGATTATCAAGGCAGCACGGACCAGTCCCAAATACAGCTGACTCTGCAAGAGTCGGGTCGCTATCGCATTCTCGTATCAACCTATAGCAGCGGGGAAACAGGCGACTATCAGCTTGCCGTTCGCCCCGCTGATGCGCTCAGTACAGTTTCCAGCAGCGCAACTTCCGGATCGCAAGTGTATGGCATTTTTGCCGGAGTCGCCGACTATCCTGGCACAGGTAATGATCTCGATTTAACTGATCAGGACGCTATCCGAGCTCGCGATGCACTGATTGCCGGCGCCGGAATGAATGCAAGCAATGCCTATACGCTGCTTAACGACAATGCCACTGGGGAAAATTTTCGGGCAGCCCTGAACACTATCAATGCAGACATAGGGGTCGACGACACGCTGGTGATTTTCTATTCGGGGCACGGCAATAGAGTGCCGCGGGCAGCAGGCCCAGATAGTTCCGACCCCGATGGTATGGATGAAACTATAGAATTCTACGATGGTCCTATGCTGGATGATGAATTAGCCGCCCTGCTGGACGGCAGCAACGCCGGTACAATTTTACTAGTTATGGACTCCTGTTTTAGCGGTGGATTCTCCAAGGATATCGTTTCAAGACCGGGCCGAATGGGCCTGTTCTCCTCCGAAGAAGATGTTACTTCACAGGTTGCTTTCAAATTTC
>CAJXRP010000025.1 GCA_913060495.1 uncultured Gammaproteobacteria bacterium
ACATTGAAGTAGTTGTCCGACTGATTTCCAAATGCAATCAGCGCCAATATATCGCCGTTGCTTATGACAGGGCAAAGAGCTGTCGACTTGATGTTATTTCCCTGAGCAGGGAAGAGGTATTGAATCTGTTCTTCACTTATAGGGCCGCAATGAGTTCGCTTAAGGCGAAACACATCGGCGAATTGTTTCTTGAGGATGTCTTCCGATTCGGTTCTCACCGAGTCAGCAGCCTCTAGGCCCTTCTTGTCTACGAGGATGACCTCGCAGGAATCGATGTTGGATTGATTCGACAGTTGATCCTGAGCCACATCGGAAATTTCAGTCGCATTTTTCGCGCGCAGTAGAGCAAGAACTAGATTGCGAGTTGTATCGAAGAGTTGGTCGTTGCTGCGAGCATTCTCGAGTAAGCTATTGAGTTTCTGTCGCGCGTCAGCTCCTCTGTCTCTCAATATAGTAACTTGTCGTTCTAATAAGGAGATAGCCTTGCCACTTTCGTGTGGTAGAGAAAGGTCTGCTAGTAATTCTTCTTGCTCGATGAAGAATTCGGGGTTGGCTTTCAGGTAGCTGGCTACTTCTTCTGCAGAGAGCTCACCGCTACTCTGGGCCTCAATTTTTTCAGCCGCCGAATTATCGTTCTTCATATCTGAACTTTCCCCTCAAAAACTGTTGTGGCGGGTCCTGTCATTAGGACGGGAGTGTCGATTCCTAGCCATGTAATACTAAGTTCCCCGCCGTGTAATTTCACTCTGACGGTATCATCTAACAGACCTTGTAAGCAACCGGCAACTACCGCCGCGCAGGCCCCAGTGCCGCAGGCTAGCGTCTCGCCAGCTCCGCGTTCATACACACGTAATTTAATGGTATTTCTGTCAAACAACTGCATGAAACCTACATTGCAGCCTTCGGGAAAATCCGCATGTGCGCCTAGTGCTTCCCCTATCTCTTTTACGGCTGTGTTGCCGATCTCTTCAACTCTAATTACAGCATGAGGGTTACCCATGGACAGCGCGCAAAACTCAACCTCAATTGGCTTGCCCAATACGGTAAGTTGGCGCGAATGCATTTTTGAATCGCTGCGGGCGATGAATGGAATTTCCGAAGCTTCAAATACTGGTGCTTCCATGTCCACAGTGATTGCGCCATCATCGGCAACCTTGAGCGTGAGCAGGCGATTGACTGTCTTGACGACTAGGGTATCGCCCTCGAATAAACCCTTATCGAGAACGTACTTAGCAAAACAGCGCGCGCCATTGCCACAATGCTCAACTTCTTGACCGTCATGATTGAAGATGCGGTAGCTGAAATCGATGCCCGGTTCTGATGCAGCCTCGACAGATAATAATTGATCAAACCCCACTCCGAACTTGCGATGACCAAGCGCAGCAATCTGCTCAGTGCTCAATTGATACTCATTATGGAGATTATTGAGCACAATAAAGTCATTGCCGAGGCCGTGCATCTTTGTGAAGTGAATATCCATTTTGCGTATCAACTTGGTAAACAAGATTCCAGATCGAGTAAATCTGCTAGGACTTCGCGACGTCTAACGACATGGGCGGTGTCTCCATCGACCATAATTTCGGCAACCCGAGGGCGGGTGTTGTAGTTCGAGCTCATAACGAAGCCGTAGGCACCTGCGGAGCGTACGGCTAATAAGTCATCTGCAGCTACTACCAATTCTCTGTCCTTGCCAAGGAAATCGGCCGATTCGCATATTGGGCCAACTACATCGTAGTTGAGCGCATCGCCACTTTTCTTGTTGACCGGAATGATCTCTTGCCAGGCGCTATAGAGCGCGGGCCTCAATAGATCATTCATTGCGCCATCGACGATAGCGAAGTTCTTATGTTCAGTATTCTTTATATATTCGACACGAGTGACGAAAATGCCGGCGTTTGCGGCAATCGAGCGTCCAGGTTCGACCATCAGGGTGAGGCCACGATCGCCAAAACGACCCTTCACGGCTTCGATAAGTTCAGAAGGTAATGGCGGGTTCTCGGCGCCGTAGCTAACACCTAGTCCTCCACCCATATCGAAGTGACTCAGATTAATGCCTTCCTCACTCAGGCTGTCTACCATGGCGAGCAGTCTATCGATCGCATCGAGGAAGGGCTCTACGGATGTTAGCTGTGAGCCTATGTGGCAGTCGATGCCTAATACTTTGATCCCTTCCATCGTCGCCGCGGTTCTATAGACCTCTATAGCCCGGTCGGTGGAGATTCCAAATTTATTCTCTTTCAAACCAGTGGATATATAGGGGTGTGTGCCTGCGTCGACATCGGGATTAACGCGCACAGATATCGAGGCCGGCAGGCCAAGTTTCATAGCTACTTCGTTGAGACGAGTCAATTCCGCCTCAGATTCCACATTGAAACAGTGAATACCAGCCTGAAGCGCCTGTTGAATTTCGGCTACGGTTTTGCCGAGGCCAGAAAAAATAACCTTTGCGGGGTCTCCCCCTGCTTGAAGGACGCGACTCAGCTCGCCGCCGGACACGATATCGAACCCAGCGCCCATTCTAGCTAGGACATTTAAGACCGCCAGATTGGAATTCGCCTTTACTGCATAGCAGATCATGTTGGGCAGTCCAGATAGTGCCGTTTCGTAGGCCCTATAGTGGCGTTCGAGAGTGGCGCGGGAATAGATGAAGCAGGGCGTGCCATGCTGTTCAGCGATCTCGGAGACGGCTAATTCCTCTGCATAGAGTGCATCGCCTTTGTAATTAAAATAATCCATTCGTAGTTGAAGTCCGCAATGTATGGGCCACGGGGCCCTATGAGCTATTTGCCTGAGATGAAATTCGAGGCAGCGAGCGCAGATGGCTCTGGACGAGTTAGACCGCCTTTCTGCCCACAATGGCTAAGGCTTAGCGTAAGGCTTGCTAGCACCAGAAGGGCAAAGAATCTGTTGGTCTGAAATTTCATTTGACGTAGCTTGGTGTCTGAATAGCCGGAAAGCCGCGATTATAACGCCAGCGCAAATAGAAGCACAGGCCAAATTCCGTTCCCTCAGCTGAGCTCGGCTACCGGTCAGCCTATTTTGCAGCCTGTCTTGTGGAATGTTCCGTTTGGTCTGTCAGCCTTGAAATATGGGGTCTAAGTGCCTATATTTGCCCATCGCAATTTGCAGCTAACATTACTCACTAGATACACAACCGTCAGGGTCTGAAAGTAGATGATTGAAATTAACAATTTGACTAAAAACTTCGACCAGTTTACCGCCATTGATGACCTTTCCTTTACCGTGAAAGAGGGTGAGGTGCTCGGGTTTCTCGGCCCAAATGGCGCTGGTAAATCCACGACCATGAAGCTGATTACCGGTTTCCTTTCCGCCACTCATGGCTCGGTTAGCATCGATGGATTTGATATCAGCAAGAATCCAATCGAAGCGAAGTCTCTCATGGGTTATCTCCCGGAGGGGGCTCCCTCCTACGGTGATATGACGACTATTGAATTTCTAAATTTTGTAGCCCAGGTTCGTGGCTATAGAGGAGAAGAGATTACGACGCGAGTACAGCATGTGCTTGATGAGGTGGAACTAAACTCGGTCAGTCAACAGACTATCGAAACCTTATCTAAAGGTTTTAAACGGCGCGTAGGTCTAGCGCAGGCGATAATGCATGATCCCAAAGTTTTGATCTTGGATGAGCCGACCGATGGTCTCGATCCTAATCAGAAGCACCATGTTCGCGAACTGATAAAAAACTTAGCACGAGATAAGATTGTTATTATCTCTACCCATATACTGGAAGAAGTAACAGCCGTATGTAGTCGCGCGATTATAATCGCTCAGGGGAAAATTGTTGCTGATGGTACTCCCGCTGATCTAGAAGCGAGGTCGAAATATCACCAAGCAGTAAGTGTTCGTCTCAGCGAGAGCTACGATTTGGCAGCTGATCTAACTGACCTAGCTGATGTTCAGGAGATCGAGAAGGATAGCGAGGACGACATGGTTTTTCGTATTCTTGCCAAGACAGGCCAACCGATTTTCTCTCAAGTATCGGAGATAGCTCAGGCCAAGCATTGGCCGGTTACCGAGTTTCATGTGAGTCGCGGACAACTTGAAGATGTATTCAGGACTGTGACGCAACAGACCAAGGGAGCAGAGTAATGGGGAATCTTCCAATTATTTTTAAACGCGAATTGCTAAGCTATTTTGCGACGCCTCTCGCCTACATTTTTATAGTGATCTTTTTGATATCGAATGGAATATTTACGTTCGACTTAGGAGGCTTCTATGCCCGTGGGCAGGCCGACCTTCTACCATTTTTTAGTTTTCATCCTTGGTTGTATCTCTTCATGATTCCAGCCATAGCAATGACTCTATGGGCAGATGAACGTAAGACAGGAACCATCGAATTGTTATTAACGCTACCCGTTAGGCTTGTCGACGCTGTGCTTGGAAAGTTCTTGGCAGCCTGGGCGCTAACTGGAATAGCATTGTTGCTTACTTTCCCTATCTGGCTAACGGTGAACTATCTCGGGAATCCGGATAATGGAGTGATCCTTGCCGCCTATTTGGGTAGTTGGTTCATGGCGGGGGGCTTCCTTTCCATCGGTTCATGCATGTCGGCTTGTACCAAGAATACGGTTATCGCATTTATTTTGACGGTGAGCATCTGTTTCATCTTCGTCATTATGGGTTCGCCTATATTGCTCAACGCCTTCCCAGAGTGGATTCCACAATTTCTCGTGGATGCCTTCTCCGCTATGGGTTTTCTTACACACTTCGATTCGATCGCTAAAGGAGTTCTTGATATCCGTGATTTCCTGTTCTTTAGTGTCTTCATCGCCGCGTGGCTGTTTGCCAGTGCAGTGGTTATCGAAATGAAAAAAGCGAACTAGGGAGAGAATGAAGATGAATATAAAGGCCCTATTTTCGAAAGCAGGATTAGCAGTCATCGCAGTGGCTACGGTATTGGCTGTGGCAGCCATCAGTGCATTGCCAAGCCTGCGTATTGATTTGACCGAGGATAATCTCTATTCATTATCTGATGGCACCCGCAGTATCGTTACCAATCTGCAAGCACCGCTTGAGTTGATGTTCTTCTATTCCGAGAGTGCTACAGAGGACATACCGCAGATCAGGACTTACGGTACTCGAGTACAAGAGCTGCTTAATGAGATCGTCCTTGCTAGCAACGGGCGCTTGAGACTGAATGTTATTGACCCGGAGCCTTTCTCCGAAGATGAAGATCTTGCTACAGAGTTTGGTATTCAGGCTGTTCCCGTGACTCAAGGAGGCCAGGCCATCTATTTTGGTTTAGTAGTGGCGCAGGAAGAGAGTGCCATACAAAACCCGGCCCTAGGTCGAGCAGCAGAGACGATGCCATTGATCAGACCCGATCAGGAACAGTTTCTAGAATACGAATTCATGAAGTTGATTAGTAAGGTCAATAATCCCGATCTACAGGTAGTGGGCCTGCTTACAGAATTGGACATTGATGGCGGGTTTGATCCGGTTGCCGGGCAGGCAACTCAGCAGTGGATGATCATGGATATTATTCGCCAGCTCTATGCAGTGCAGCGAGTCGACATTGCTGCGACGGAAATTGATGAAGAGATTGATATCTTGATGATTGTGCATCCACAAGGTCTTTCTGAGCAGATGCTTTATGCTATTGATCAGTTTGTGATGCGCGGTGGCAAGACTATGGTCTTCCTAGACCCGAATGCCGATTCTATGGTGAGCCGCACACAGCAGGGCAATTTGATTCCTGCCGGCATGAGCTCAGAGCTTCCTAGATTGCTTGAGTCTTGGGGAATAGACTTTCCAAGTGACAAGGTGCTTACGGACAATGAGCTAGCATTGCGTGTATCCATGGGGCAGGGTCAACGCCCGATTGCTCATTTGGGTATGCTAGGCGTGCAAAGAAATTTCCTGACGCAGAACGATATCGTTACCAGTCGCCTTGAGACTATTAATATGTCGTCTCCTGGTGTGATTCGTCAGGCGGAGGGAGCGAGCACTCGCTTTGAGCCGTTGATGGTTTCATCGACTGATTCGATGTTGATGGATGCAGCGTTACTAGAGGATGTGACTGATCCGTCTATTCTGTTCGATGAGTTTGTTTCCGAGGGCATAAACCACACCATCGCAGCAAGAATTAGCGGTGTTGTCGAGACGGCTTTTCCCGATGGCAGACCTGTCATTGAAGTAGAGGCTACGGATGAAGAAGCCGCAACGCCTGAAGAAGAAAGTAGTGATACGGAAGTGGCCGAGGAAGAATTAGTCACCGAGCATCTTAGTAACTCGAATGGTGAAGTGAATATCCTGGTCTTCGCAGATACTGACCTGCTCGGCGATCGAATGTGGGTGCAGGTCGGGCAGTTTATGGGGCAGCGCATACCGCGACCATTTTCTAACAATGGCGATATGGTAATCAATGCTCTCGACAATCTTAGCGGCGGTGCCGACCTCTCGAGTATCCGTAGTCGCGGCACTTATTCACGACCTTTCATCAGAGTTATGCAGTTGCAGCGAGAAGCAGATGATCGGCTACGCGTGGAAGAGGGCGAGTTACTCGATAGGCTGGCCGAAGCGGAAGCAGCTTTAGCTGAGTTAAATCAAGATGAGAATGGCGAGCTAATTGGACAGGTAACGCCAGAGATTCAAGCCGAAGTAGATCGCTTTAATGGTTTGATGTTAGAAACCCGTCGCAGTCTTCGCGATGTGCAGTACCAGCTAACTGAAGACATCGAGCAGCTTGGTGCGAACTTGAAGTTAGTCAACACGGCACTAATTCCTGTGCTCTTGAGCCTGCTGGCTCTTTTGTTGAGTTATCTCCGAGCACAGCGACGCAAGTCGGCACGTGCATAGGCACAGAATTGAATGCTCGCTGGTATGTAGAGAGGTATAGGGTGCCGGGAGTAGCGGCGTAGAACGGCGCTACTGGCCCATCGGTTCTTCGAGTGGTGGATTTGGCGGCAGTTTTACTTTGATGTGTGTGCCTTCACCCAGCTGACTCTGAATGATTAATTCGCCACCGTGAGCCTTCGCGATGAGACGGCAGAGATAGAGCCCTAATCCGAATCCGCCAGTATTTCTCTGTCTGGAACTGTCCGCGCGGTAGAATGGTTCACTAATCTGTGATAGGTGCTCTTCTGCGATTCCCTCTCCGTGGTCTTCAACTTCCAGATGGACAAAATCGTCTTCAAAGTTAACCCGCACCACAATCGGATTGCCCTCACCATGGCGTATGGCATTGTTCACTAGATTAGTAATTAGTAGACGCACACGCAGATTGTCGATAACAATCTCGCGATCCTCGGTGGGTAACTCTAATTCTACGCCGCCTGGATAACTCTCGAACTGCTCGCAGACGCCTTCGACGAAGGCGGCAATCGGAGTGGATTCAGCAGTTAGCACAGCATGATCTTCGTTGAGGCGCTCTGCTTCGATGAGGTCTGTGATAAGTAGTTCGATCTCCTGAATATCTTCCTTCAGTTGATCTTTCTCATCGCTTTCCGGCATGAACTCTAGTCGCAGTTTAGCCTTGGTTATTGGAGTTCGTAGCTCATGACTAATTGCGAGTAGTAGCTGGCGTTTTGCTTCTAACATCGACTGCAGTGAGTCCGCCATATGATTTATGCTGTCGGTCAACTCACCGAGTTCATCTTGCCGATTGCTCTTCACGCGAAAACTCAAGTCACCAAGACGAATACGTTCGGCTCCTCTTCTGAGTAAGCGTACGGGGTCCAACAACTTATTGACCATGAAGTAGTTCAAGAATAATACGATGCTGGCCAATGCGACGCCAATGTAGAGCACCACATAGTTCGATTCGTTGTTGTCGAGAGACCGTTGGTATAGATAGAAATCATAGCCGCCACGTTGAACCATAATAATGTCTTCACTATCAATGGAGCGAACTTCGGCGTCATCAGTTAGGGTTCGGTTGAAGACTGATTGTTCAACCGGAAGGCGGAATTCGTTGTCGGAGCTCCAGCGCATGATTGGATTGTTGATCGCGATACTCCAATCCAATTCATCAGCAAGGCGAATCGCATTATTGAGGTTTGGAGGTGTACCTATGTCCTCGATGATCGACTCAATGTTGCGAGTAAAAAAGTCGGGAATGGCATCGATTGTATTATTGTTCTGATTGACGGTGCGTAGAGATATAGAAAAGATAGCGAAGAATAGAATTACGGTAATACCGAATATGAAGAGCAGGCGAACAAAAAGCGATCGCCTGACTACTTGAACCAGTGTGGTCATATTTGCTCGCCGACAAAAGTATAACCGCGACCCCACACAGTTTTAATAAACCGTGGAGTTTTCGACGTGTCATTTAACTTGTGCCGCAAGCGGCTCACCAGGGTGTCTACGGCTCGGGAAAAAAGTTCGGCATCTATGCCGCGTAATCGATTCATAAGTTCGTCACGGGTAAATGTCTTGTTGGGGAACTGCATAAAGAGAATTAGCAGTTCGTATTCCATAGTCGTTAGATCAAGAACTTCAGAGTCAAGTTTAACTTCCCGGCGCGAAGAATCGACCTCGAGACCGTTGATATTTTTTATATCGCGCAAATTACTGTCATCGCTACTGCGGCGCAGGATATTGTGAATTCGAGCGACGAGTTCGCGTGGCTCAAATGGCTTCGGTAGATAGTCATCAGCTCCAAGTTCAAGCCCGACGATTCGATCAGTCACTTCAGCGTGAGCGGTTAGCATTAGAATCGGCAGTTGCCCAAATATAGAAGACTTGGCACGAATTTCTCGACAAACTTCAAAGCCGTCTTTCTCTGGAAGCATCACATCGAGTATTAGCAGGTCGGGTTTTATCTTCTTTAGTAATTCAAAACCCTTGCTCGGTGTCATTGCGACGTGTGCCTGCATGTCGTATCTCTCTAGATACTGGGTGAGCAGCTGGCCTAATTTTTCGTCGTCATCAATGATTAAAATTTGTTTCATTACCGCTTCCGACTTGATTTGCCCTCTGGGATAGAGAGGCAGTCCTTAATAGTACGAATATGGGAACCATCGATCAAGTCTACAGCTCAATCGAATTGGCTCAAACTCGCCAGATTCGTGCAATACAGTCATCTAGGCGAGGCTGAGGCCACCCTAGGCCGCAAGAATAAAGCGAAACTAGTGTATTATGTGCCGCTTCGCATTTTCGTGGGCCTAGGGCGCAATGATTTCTCTGAACAACATAATGTTGATGCGTGGCAGTCAAATTCTGTTGCGTCATGTCTCTTTGGTTATTCATAAAGGGCAGCGAACGGGGATTATTGGCCGTAATGGCTGCGGGAAGACCAGCTTGTTTAGGGCCCTCAGTGGGGATATTGCCCTGGAAGAGGGTGAGATCGAGATGCCAAACGGCCTGCGTCGGTCGTCGATGGCGCAGGAGACCCCCGGCAGTAGCCGCAGTGCGCTCGATTTTGTGCTCGATGCACACCTTGATTTTCGTCAATTAGAAGAAGCTATTAGCCAGGCCGAAGAGAATGGCAATAATTTGGTGTTGGCTGAATTATTTGGCAAATTGGAAGAGATCGATGGCTACGACATCAAGCATCGCGCCGAAAGGCTGCTTTCTGGCCTTGGCTTTGCTGTTGATGAATTCGAGAAGCCGGTTAGTAATTTTTCTGGAGGCTGGCGTGTACGTCTAAACTTGGCGGCCGCATTGATGTGCCCGTCAGATTTATTGATGCTTGATGAGCCAACTAACCATTTGGACCTAGAAGCAACGGTCTGGTTAGAGCAATGGCTGCAGAGCTATCAAGGTACGATCTTGTTGATTTCTCACGATAGAACATTCTTGGATTCCGTCATCAATAATGTCATTAGCTTCGATAATGGCGGGCTGGATTCATACAAAGGCAACTACAGCTCATATGAGAAGCAACGCGCCGAAAAGATGGCGTTGCAACAAGCTCTATATGTGAAGCAGCAAAGAAGAAAGTCAGAAATTCAAGATTTCGTGCGCCGCTTTAGCGCCAAGGCCACGAAAGCGAAACAAGCTCAGAGTCGTTTGAAAGAACTGCATCGGATGGAAGATATTGCGCCGGCACATGTGGATTCGCCGTTTCGGTTTCAGTTTCCAGAACTAGACGAGCCATCGAGTTATCTTGTACAGATGGATGACTTGTCTATTGGCTTCGACAAGCCTCTAGTCGACAAAATTGAACTTAGCATTCGGTCTGAGTCCCGGTTCGGCTTATTGGGGTTCAACGGAAGTGGTAAATCGACTCTGCTAAAAATTCTTTCCGGTCAGATGGATCCACTCGGTGGAGATATCATTCGATCGAAGAAGTTGAAGATAGGCTATTTTGCGCAGCATCAGGTTGACGAGCTAGATCAACAGGCTACGCCGATACAACTTATTCAGAAGGAAGAGGGCTATGCCACCGAGCAGCAAATAAGAGACTACCTCGGCGGGTTTGATTTTCGTGGAACTCGCGTGAGTGAAACGATTAAGAATTTTTCCGGTGGTGAGAAGGCGCGTCTGGCACTGGCAAAAGTTGCTTGGCAGAAACCTAATCTGCTTTTACTGGATGAGCCGACTAACCACTTGGATCTCGAAATGTGTCATGCGCTAACTGTGGCGCTGCAGCAGTATCAAGGTGCGATGGTTGTTGTCTCCCACGATCGTCACCTACTAGTTAATACGGTGGACGAGTTCTATTCGATACATAAGGGTGTCTTCGCCGAATTCAAAGGCGATCTCAAGGACTATGAAAAATGGCTGAGCACGCAAACTTTCTCTGAAATTGAGGAGAGCGCAGAGACTGCAGAGGCAGAGCCGATGCAGAAGCTGGACAAGAAGGAGAAGCGTCAACAGGCAGCGAATCGGCGCGAGAAATTGGCGCCGCTCAGCAAGATGGAGAGGCGACTCGAAAAAGAGATCGAGAAGATTCAAGCGAAGTTGTTGAAGATTGAGTCTTCACTGGCAGATGAGAGCATGTACCTTGAGGAAAAAAAGAATACTCTGAATGCACTTATTCAGGAGCAAGGTTCTCTCAAGTCGCAATTAGTAGAGCAAGAGGATGCGTGGCTAGAGATTCAAGAAGAAATTGCGAGCTTCGAATAAGAAGAAAATTTTCAATACTTGAAACTGAGGAAAACGATCCAATCTTAGTTAGATCAGACTAAAGAAGATGGATACTTAGTTCAATGAAAACGCTTTTAACGCTATTGGTAGGATTGCTGCTTACAACCGTAGGCAGTGCGCAGACCCCCGACTATAGTCAGTTCAAGACAAACGACGAAGAAAACAATATCGAAATCTTCAAGTCGGTTAGCCCTTCCGTAGTCAATATTACTAATTCTCGTCTGGTTCGCTCCTTCTACGCATTCAATCCCCAGGAAGTGCCTCAGGGCAGTGGTACTGGTTTTGTGTGGAACGAGGAGGGCTATATAGTAACGAACTACCACGTCGTTCAGCAGGCAGATCGTGTAACCGTCACTCTGCAAGATGGGGCAAGCTACGCGGCGACGGCGGTAGGGGTGGATCCGGACAAGGATCTGGCTGTACTGAAGATCGATGCGCCAGATACCGAGTTAGTGGCGGTCAATCCAGGAGATTCCTCGTTGCTGGAAGTTGGCCGGAAAGTTATCGCCATCGGCAACCCGTTCGGGCTGGATACCACGATGACTGTTGGGGTAGTTAGTGCGCTTGGCCGAGAAATAGACTCTGTGAGTCGACGCAAAATTCGTGATGTGATTCAGACCGATGCAGCCATTAACCCAGGGAACTCCGGCGGTCCATTGCTTAACTCATTGGGTCAGTTAGTTGGTGTGAACACCGCAATATATAGTCCTAGTGGAGCAAGTTCGGGGATTGGGTTCGCTATACCGGTAAACACAGTTAAACGAGTTGTTCCTGAGCTTATTGCCTACGGTAGGGTGCAGACTCCTGCGCTGGGCATCAGGCAGATACCCCAGGCAGATTACTATAGAAGGCAATGGGGAGTCGAAGGAGTCATTGTGTTGGATGTGTTTCCTGGTACTGATTCAGAGCGCGCAGGTATGCGCGGCCTTACGAGGACTCAGCGTGGCCGCATTCAACTGGGCGACGTAATCGTGGAAATAGACGGACAAGCCGTCAATGATGAGGACGATTACGCCGACGTTCTAGAGCAGCACAGCGCTGGCGAAACAGTGAATGTCAAAACAGTGCGTGACAATCAATTTCACGAATACAATATTCGTTTGCTTTCACCTAGCAGTCGTTAGCGTTTCGAAATGTCAGCCTTTGCAATAGCTACGGCCGCCAATACCTGAGTTGGTGCGGTGCCGCCGATATGATCGCGGGCACCGATAGACCCTTCTAGGGTCAAGACTTCGAAAACGTCTTCATTGATGAGCTCTGAGAAACTCTGTAGTTCAGCCAGCGTGAGTTCTGCTAAGTCCTTTTTTTGTTCGATGCCGAAGGCTACAGATTTTCCAACAACTTCATGGGCATCGCGAAAGGGCATTCCTCTCTTCACAAGATAGTCTGCTAAGTCGGTGGCAGTTGCATAGCCCTGTTTCGCTGCGGCGTACATCTCTTCTTTATTGCAACTTACCGCAGGCATCATCTCGCTATAGGCAAACAGACAGTCCTTTACCGTATCGATCAGATCGAACAACGGTTCCTTGTCTTCCTGATTATCTTTGTTATAGGCAAGTGGCTGAGACTTCATTAGTGTGAGCAGTGAAACCAGATGACCGTGGACGCGGCCGGTCTTGCCTCGAACTAATTCTGGCACATCGGGGTTCTTCTTCTGCGGCATGATCGATGAGCCTGTGCAGAATCTATCGGGCAAGTCGATGAAATTAAATTGTGCCGAAGTCCATAGTACCAGCTCCTCGGAGAAGCGAGAGAGGTGCATCATTAGTATACTGGCGAACGATGCGAGCTCGATGGCGAAGTCTCGGTCACTTACTGAATCCAATGAATTTCGAGTTGGGGCATCGAAACCAAGTTGCTCAGCGGTAAAATTTCTATCGATTGGAAATGTGGTTCCCGCGAGGGCGGCGGCACCTAAAGGTGACAGGTTTACTCTTTTTCGGCAATCGATCAGTCGATCATAATCTCTATTCAGCATCTCAAACCAGGCCATCATATGGTGACCGAAGCTAACTGGTTGTGCTGTCTGCAGGTGGGTGAAGCCGGGCATGATCGTGGCGACTTCTTTTTCCGCCACGCCAATCAGCGCCGACTGCAGTTTTGTAATCAAATCTGCAATCTGATCGATCTCGTCGCGAACATACAGTCGAATGTCTGTAGCAACCTGATCATTGCGTGATCGACCTGTATGCAGTTTCTTGCCTACGTCACCAATACGCGAAGTTAATGCTGCTTCGATATTCATGTGAACATCTTCTAGCGCGACAGACCATTCAAAATTGTCATCAGCAATATCTTTACGAATTGATTCTAGCCCGTCGAGAATTTGCGACACTTCGTCTGCTGTCAAAATTCCCGCTTTGGCTAGCATCTTGGCGTGGGCGACTGAACCGTCGATATCTTGTTGAAACAAGCGACGATCAAAATCTACTGATGCAGTAAATCGTTGTACGAAGGCATCTGTGGCTTCAGTAAATCGGCCACCCCAGAGTTTGTTTTGATCCTTATTCTTGCTCATAGCTTGGTTTCACGCTGTAAGTTTGTGGGAAATGCAGAGACTGCACTAATTGCTTGAGTCTAATCGGCCGCCGATAGCTTGGCTGTTACTTCTATCTCGATCTTCATCTTCTCATCAAGTAAGCCTGCCTCAAACACTGTTGCTGCTGGGAGGACTGAACTTAGGTATTTTTGGAATACCGGCCAGCAGGGTTCGAAATCCGCTTTGTTTGGCAGTATGTAGCGTATGCGAACTATTCCGGATAGATCGCTGCCTGCAGATTTCAGGACCTGCTCAATATTTTTTAGGCATTGATCGGCTTGCTCGACGACGCTCTCGGAAATCGTCATTGTTTCGTAGTCGTACCCAGTCGTTCCGGATACGAACACGAAATCACCGTCAACTACCGCTCGGGAGTAGCCAATCTTACTCTCAAATTCTGAACCGCTGGAAATTAGTTGTCTACTCATGGGATACCTCGGTCTGACCTATAACAGATGTGATTGAGCTCTTAGCTGAGCTGAAATAACTGAACTGACTAAATAGCGGCAGCATTATAGCAGGATCGGTAAAGGCTGGAACCCAGTTGAAACTCCCTGTGACGGCAGCAAATTCGGACAAATCCCAACATATGCCGTAAAATGCTCCAATTCTCCATCATGAAATAGAAGCTAAAGAGCAGTACACCATGTCAGCTAAAACTCTTCGAATTGCCACTCGCAAAAGCCCGCTTGCCCTATGGCAGGCCCATTATGTGAAGGCAGCATTGGAAAAGACCCACGACGGCTTGAATGTTGAGTTGCTCGCCATGAGTACCCGTGGCGATAAGATTCTGGACACGCCTCTGGCGAAGGTAGGGGGCAAGGGTCTGTTCGTTAAAGAGCTAGAACATGCGATGTTGGAAGATAGGGCGGATATTGCGGTGCATTCGATGAAGGACGTGCCGATGGAATTTCCTGAAGGTCTTGGCCTAGCGGTCATTTGCGAACGGGAAGATCCTGCCGATGCCTTTGTCTCCAATAATTACGCCAAATTGGCAGACCTACCTCAGGGCGCAACGGTGGGCACTTCGAGTTTCCGCCGGCAATGCCAACTGCGAGAACTACGCCCCGATCTAAAGATCGCCGACCTACGTGGCAATGTAGGCACGCGGCTGTCGAAACTGGATGCTGGCGGATATGACGCCATTATTCTTGCGGCGGCTGGATTAAAGCGTTTGGAGTTGGAAGCACGCATTCGTGAGAGTATATCTTTCGAAGACTCCCTTCCCGCAGGCGGTCAGGGAGCGGTTGGTATCGAATGCCGTACCCAGGACATAGCAACATCGCAGTTACTCGATTGTCTTCACGATGCAGATACAGCATGCAGAGTAGTGGCCGAGCGAGCAGTGAATGCACGCCTGCAAGGTGGCTGTCAGGTACCAATCGCGAGTTTCGCCGAACTCTATGGAGAGGAATTACATCTGCGTGCCTTAGTTGGAAACTTGGAAGGAACACAAATAATCCGCAGTGAGATTCGCGGTGACCGTCATCAGGCGGAACAATTAGGCCTTACTGTTGCCGAAGATCTTTTGTCCCAGGGAGCGGAAGAAATACTCAGCGCTTTGCGCGACTAAGAAATGATTAAGAGATATTAAGAGATAGTTAAAAGGTTAACAGCAGCTCAAATTAATGAATCCTAAAACTCTATCTGGACTCACTGTTCTAATTACACGACCGTCGAATCAGATCGATAGTATGCAGCGGGCGATCGAATCCGCCGGCGCTGAAGTTCTATCGCTTCCGCTTATTGAGATCAAAGCTCTAGACAATGAGCGGGCCACTCAAGACCTAAAAGATAAAATTCTGCAGTTAGACAGCTATCAAGCTCTCATCTTCGTGAGTAACAATGCGGTGAGCTATGGTGGCGAAGTTATCAATAACTATTGGCCACAATTTCCCATTGGCGTAGATGTTATCGCAATTGGACCTACGACCGCGAAGGCTGCCCGAGAGCGATTCGACTGCGATGTTATTCAACCAAGCAGTGGCATGACCAGCGAAGACATACTGCGCCTATCTGAACTGCATGATGTCAGCAGAAAGAAGATAGGCATTGTTCGCGGTCAGGGAGGTCGAGAATTGTTGGCGGACACTCTCCGTGAGCGTGGTGCCATTGTCGACTATTTTGAGGCCTATATCCGTGCGCCCATAGACTACGAGAGAGTAGCCTTCTGCCAAAAATTACAGTCAGCCGGTGTGAATGTTCTTACGGTTAGCAGTGGCGAATCTCTGGATAGACTAACAGATCTATTGGCCGATAATAGAGAGATGATGCAGCAGCTAAGTCTAATAGTTCCCTCGCAAAGAGTAGGTGAGCAGGCTGCGGGAGCTGGATATGAACAAGTGCACAATGCCGGCGGCGCAGATCTGTTAAGTTTTGTGAGCGCGCTGGATGAACTAAGCATTAATCAAGAGTAAGCTATACACGAGTTTACGACTTAGAAGGCAGTACAGTGACAGAGAAGTCAGAGACACCTAAAATTTTGGATGAATTGTCCAAGAGCAACGCATCTAAAGCCACTAGCCGATCTACGCGAAAGCAACAGACAGCAAGGCGGCGCATTGCAGTAGTTACTATTATCCTGCTGCCGATTATCGCGGGTGTGTTGTTCCTTGCCTATCAGCAAATTTCTCTGCAATCGAAGCTAGCCGAAGTTGAGTTCGAAAATCAGCGCTTGAATCAAAGCTTAGCCACGCAAAGCACGCAACTGGATCAGATCGAGCAGGCACAGCTTATCGCGCCTGAACCAATCGAATTTGACGATTCTTCTATGCGAGAGTTGGAATCGGTACTATCTGCGGAGATCGATATTCTCACCGCGCAGCTGGCAGATATTCAAGCTACGCAGATGTCGACTAACAGCGCGACAGATCGAGCCTGGAAGATTCTCGAGGCGCAATATCTAGTAGGTATAGCCAATCAGAAATTAACTTTAGAAGGTGATGTTGTCACTGCAATCTCCCAATTAGAGATTGCAGATCAGGCACTGGTAGATTCTGCTAGTTCGAGTGTGTTTGCTGTGAGGCAGGCTATTGCTAGTGACTTACAAAAACTAAGAAACATTGAAGTGTTGGATCGCGAGGGCATCTATCTGCGTTTGGACAATCTGCTCGCGGAAATGGAGAATATTGATCTGCTCAATAGTATGCGCACGGAATTTGAAAATCGACGCAACACTGAATCACAGCCGCTACAACTAGGCAGTGATGCGAACAGCGTCTTCGATTCGAGTCTCGAGTTTCTTGGCTCCATTTTCGTCTGGCGCGAATGGGAAGAAACGCCGGAAGCTATGTTGGCCCCGGGACAAGATGATCTCATTAAGCAGAATCTACGTCTGATGCTAGAACAAGCGCAACTCGCTCTGTTGATGCGCGATAATAGCTTGTACCAACAGGCCATGGCGAAGAGTCAGGCTTGGTTCCAGCGCTATGCGATTACCGATTCAGTTCAAGGACAAGCGTTAACTACAGAGCTTAATCAACTTAGATCACTTGATATCGATCCTTTGTTGCCTGCCTTGAGTCAGTCGCTGTCACTGATCAATCAACTCGCAGCAAGCGAGCGGTAGATTAGTCTATGGTCAAGTTATACCTCTTTAGTCTTCTTGCAATCGTTCTGGCTCTTCTAGTCAGTCTCTATCTTGGGTTTCCAGGAGACCCCGGCTATCTCCTAATTGCATTCGGGAATACTACTTTTGAGACCAGTTTGTTCGCTTTGCTCGTTGCTGCAATCGTTCTCTATCTGGTTATTCGGCTCATCCTCCTTGTTTTTCGCTGGATTAATCCTTGGCATCTAATTCGCTTCGGAAAAGATTATAAGGAGCATCTGCGAGCAAAGAGCCGAAGCAAGACGATCGAAGGCCTGCTGTATTTCACCCGAGGGAGTTGGGAGTCTAGCTACAATCTGCTTAAGAAAGGCATGAAGGATTCCGACGCGAGTGTCGTCAACTATCTTGCCGCGGCTTACGCTGCCCATCAGCAGGGGGATAAAGAAGCGTGGATGAGCTGTTTGGAGACTGCAGAGAAAAAGTATCCGTCCGCACGTTCGACTATTAATTCGCTGAAGGCACAACTCCTCTTCAAGTCTAATCAACTGGAACAGTGCGTGGCTGTATTACAGCAGATGAAAACGAGTTCACTAAATGATGCGTCCCTGCTGCAGCTTCTGAAAGAAGTTTACTTGAAGCTCAATGATTGGGAGCAGTTAGAAAAATTGTTGCCGGCGCTTGAAAAGAATAATGTAATTGATGCGGAAGAGGCCGAACTGGTTCGGGTTCGGATCTTCATGGAGAATTTGTACGCGATAGGCAGTCGGAGGGTGGATTTTAGTGATGTGGAGATCGGCGCGCAGCTGGATAAAGCCTGGAAGAAAGGCCCCGCCTCTTATAAGCACGATAAGAGAATTGTTAAGCACTATGCTGAAATACTTTTTGGTCTCGACCAGAAGGAACAGGCAGGTAAGGCTATTGAAGTAGCTTTGAATAAGAGTTGGAGTGATGAACTCATCAAGCGTTACGGCGAGTTGGACTTTGGTACTCCTCATCGACAGCTCTTAATAGCAGAAAGTTGGATTCAGGATAGGCCGGGGAATGCGAGCTTGTTGATTGCATTGGGACGATTGGCAATGCGTAACGAACTCTGGGGAAAGGCTAGGGAATATTTTGAAACCAGTCTTGATGTCACACCTACTGCAGAGGTGCATGGAGAACTCGCAAGATTATTAAGGAGTCTCGGCGAAGAGAAGCTTGCTAGTGAGCATCAAGAAAAATTTATACAAGGGATTGATGCAGAACTGCCCAGCCTTCCAACGCCTAACTAGTATATAAAAATTTATACGCTGTTTTTGAATTAGAAACCACGTTCCTCAAATTCCAATTCTACTCCGTCGTAGCCATTCGTCATGTATAGCTTTCCGTCGCGGAATTCGATCGCGTTTACATCCTTTAAAATCAAGACTAGATTATTATGAAGTGAGCCTGGCGAGCAGAGTTTGCGGGTGGAAACGAAAGGGTCAAAACGAAAATCGGTGCCTTCCTGAAAATAGGAGCCGGTAATAGTATTGCAATCTGAGTTTCCGGTGAGTCTATTTTCAGATCGAAAGTTCAGGCGGTACAAGCTGGGGTCGTTCGGCGTGAAAAGAAACCCGCCTAATACTTTCATATTCTGCAGCTGCCAATTCGTGCCTTCAAGAGTTATGACTTCTTGTTGGGCGAGACTGAACTGAGTTGAGGATAGAGCGAGCATTAATAGAGCGACTAAGGCTAGGCGTCGTGACAGTGTTGTTTTCATGGTTGTGGCTTCCTGAAGGTTTGCACCTAGGGTAAGGGACATATTCTACACAGAGTCTTGCTTTTCGCGGCTCTCGATGCCGAGCTCTTGCCAAAGTTTATCGACCCGCGCTTTCACCTCATCGCTCATAGCGATAGTTTCGCCCCAATTGCGGGTTGTTTCGCCTTCTATCTTGTTTGTTGCATCCATACCCATTTTCGAGCCAAGGCCCGATACGGGAGAAGCGAAATCTAGGTAGTCTATCGGAGTGTTGTCAATGAGCACGGTATCGCGAATAGGATCCATGCGCGTGGTTACCGCCCAGATCACATCGTCCCAGCTTCGAATATTTACATCGTCGTCCACTACGATAACAAACTTCGTATACATGAACTGTCGCAGAAAAGACCATACTCCCATCATCACTCGTTTGGCATGACCGGGATACTGCTTCTTTATGCTGACTACCGCTAAGCGGTAAGAGCAACCTTCTGGTGGAAGATAGAAGTCGACGATCTCTGGAAATTGTTTCTGTAGGAGCGGCACGAATACTTCATTCAGCGCGACGCCGAGCATCGCCGGTTCGTCTGGTGGCCGGCCCGTGTAGGTGCTGTGATAAATTGGATCTTTACGGTGGGTAATACAAGTTACCGTGAACACGGGGAACTTCTCCACCTCATTGTAGTAGCCAGTATGATCGCCATAAGGGCCTTCGTCGGCCATCTCGCCAGGCTCGATGACGCCTTCTAAGACAAACTCTGCACTGGCGGGCACCTGTAAGTCATTGGTTCGTGATTTGACGACATCGGTCTTGCTGCCGCGCAGTAATCCTGCGAAGGCATATTCAGACAGAGTGTCGGGCACAGGAGTCACAGTAGCTAATATAGTTGCGGGGTCGGCACCGATAGCGATAGAGATAGGGAAGGCTTCACCCGGATGGGCTTGTTGCCATTCACGAAAATCCAGCGCACCGCCACGATGAGACAGCCAACGCATAATAAGTTTATTTGGGCCCGCTAACTGCATGCGGTAGATACCGAGGTTCTGTCGTTCTTTTTCGGGGCCCCTAGTTATAACCAGAGGCCAAGTAACAAGAGGTGCTACATCACCGGGCCAGCATGTCTGGATGGGTAGAAAATTTAGGTCTATGTCATCACCTTCGATAACTACTTCCTGACAAGGTGCGGACTTGCGTACATTGGCGGGCATATTCAGCACGCTCTTGTAGCTCGGTAGAGACTCCCAAAGATGCTTCCATCCCTTGGGCGGTTCGGGCTCTTTCAGGAAGGCTAACAATTTCCCTACGTCTCTAAGGCCTTCTATATCTTCTTGTCCCATGGCCAGCGCTATGCGCCTAGTGTTACCAAATAAGTTGGTAAGCATAGGGATCTTCGATCCCTTGGGGTTTTCAAAGAGTAGTGCGGGACCATTGCTGCGCAGCGTGCGATCACTTATCTCGGTGACTTCGAGATAAGGGTCAACCTCAGTTTGGATTCGCTTGAGTTCGCCTTCTTTTTCAAGAAGCTTTATAAAATCGCGCAAATCTCTAAATGACATGGCTGACCGTTTACGTTGCTAGCAGGTTGATAGGGAAATATCTCAAGACCGAGTTACTTCCGTTTCATAGAATTGAAGAACTCTTCATTCGTTTTTGTTTCTTTTAGTTTGTCGATAATGAATTCGGTCGCCTGCACATCTTCCATCGAGGTAAGCAGCTTGCGCAGAATCCACATGCGTTGTAATTCTTCTTCGGAGGTTAGCAATTCTTCCCGACGCGTGCCAGATTTGCGCACGTTAATAGCAGGGTAGACGCGCTTCTCTGCGATCTTTCGATCGAGATGCAATTCCATATTACCCGTGCCTTTAAATTCTTCGTAGATTACTTCGTCCATCTTCGATCCAGTCTCGACCAGAGCTGTAGCGATAATAGTGAGGCTGCCACCTTCTTCCAGATTTCTTGCCGCACCGAAGAATCTCTTCGGACGTTCCAGCGCGTGTGCATCGACACCACCGGTTAAGACCTTGCCGGAGGAAGGAATAATTGTGTTGTAGGCTCTGGCAAGACGTGTAATCGAGTCTAGCAAGATGATTACGTCTTCCTTGTGTTCTACCAGGCGTTTCGCCTTCTCGATTACCATCTCTGCTACTTGTACGTGCCGCGCAGGTGGCTCATCGAATGTGCTGGCAACTACTTCGCCACGCACAGAGCGCTGCATCTCTGTTACTTCTTCTGGTCGCTCGTCAATTAGTAGAACGATGAGTCTGCATTCAGGATTATTCTTTGCAATCGACTGCGCCATGTTTTGCAGGATTAGAGTCTTACCTGCCTTTGGTGGTGAAACGATGAGGCCGCGCTGTCCTTTCCCGATCGGGGCAGCCAAGTCGATGACTCGGGCGCTGAGATCTTCAGTGCTGCCGTTGCCAACTTCAAGAGTAAGTCTGTCATCTGGAAAGAGAGGAGTGAGGTTTTCGAAAAGGATCTTGTTCTTGGATTCTTCAGGGCTGCTGAAGTTAATTTCGTGAATCTTTAATAGTGCAAAATAACGCTCGCCGTCTTTTGGCGGTCTAATTTTTCCTGCGACCGTGTCGCCGGTGCGAAGGTTAAAGCGTCTTATCTGGCTAGGCGAAACGTAGATATCATCTGGCCCTGCCAAATATGAAGAGTCTGCGGAACGCAGAAACCCAAACCCGTCCTGCAATATTTCCAACACCCCATCGCCAGAAATATCCTCACCGCTCTTCGCATGCTTCTTGAGTAAGACGAAGATGATGTCTTGCTTACGTGTTCTCGAAACATTGTCCAATCCCATTTCGTGGGCAGTAGCTAGAAGTTCGGCGATTGGCTTTTGTTTTAATTCGGTTAAGTTCATGTGTTTGGATCTTCTTGTGAGGTTAGGAGTGTCTAGGTTGGGTTAATTGATTTTTTGTCAGATGTAGTTGGGCTGCCAGATTGTTATTGGCACGCACATCTAAGAGTCATAGATAAAATAATATTAATTAGGGGCTTCGTTAAGGATTTGGGTTTAAGTTTTGGATAGTGTGCAAGGCGGAGATTGTTGTTTTATGCCGTTAACGACTGATTATTCGTATGCGGTGATATCGATTGCATCACTTGCATTTTATATCGGTAGTTAGTTTGTTGACTGTAGCTCTTTGGCTATCTATGTAAATATTAAATCGTCAACGTATTATTTTCAGCTTCAACTTTTCCGCAATATAGACCTACTTTTCAGTTATGTCCACCTGTAAATATTAGTCGATAGAGCAAGGTGGGCTTTTAAATTCGTTTAATTTTGATTCAGGGTATCGGACTAGCATCCGGCGAGTCGTGATAAAGAATCAGGGTATTTGGTGTTTAGTATTAGGTTTTGGTAGTTTGATCGATCAATTTCTGTGTTGAATTGATTCGACTTGATCACATCCTGTGGCATCTCGAGATCTTCGAGATGCCACATTAAACGCAATTTAAATCACGCTGTCAATAAAAGCGGAAAGTTGTGATTTAGACAACGCACCGACTTTTGTGCCGGCTACGTCACCATTGTTGAAAACGATTAGTGTAGGAATGCCTCTCACGCCATATTTCGGTGCAGTTTCGACGTTAGCATCGACATCCATTTTACAGATCTTCAGCTTGCCGTCGTATTCGCCAGCGAGCTCTTCGAGAACGGGCGCAATCATCTTGCAGGGGCCACACCACTCCGCCCAGAAATCAACTAGGACGGGGCCTTCGGCTTGAAGTACGTCAGCTTCGAAACTGCTGTCAGATATGTGAACGATATTGTCGCTCATAGGAGGTTTCCTTGTAGTAAGCTATTTTGAGTGAAGAGTCGTAAATGAGGAGCTGCTAGATAAGAAGTACTCGATTACATGCTCGTGTGATGCCTATGATAAGGCCAAAAATTTAGGTTTCAAGTGGCAGCTCAAATTTGCAGCCAATACTGGTCAGATAGTTCAGCCCTTTAGTATGCGAGCCGCAGTCTTCGCGAAATAGGTAAGAATAGCGTCGGCGCCTGCGCGTTTGATGGCGATCAAGGATTCCATGGCGACTGCTTCCTCGTCTAACCAGCCATTCTGGGCTGCAGCCATGTGCATAGAGTATTCTCCGCTGACCTGATATACGAAGGTTGGTGCGCCAAACTCGCGTTTCACCCGGCTGACGATGTCCAGATAGGGCATGCCAGGCTTCACCATCACCATATCGGCACCTTCCGCTAGGTCTAATGCCACCTCTTGTAGTGCTTCATCGCTGTTAGCTATATCCATCTGATAGCTGTATTTGTTGCCTGCGCCTAGGTTTCCACTGGATCCCACTGCATCGCGGAACGGGCCGTAGTAGCTGGAAGCATATTTGGCGGAATAGGCCAGAATTCGGGTATAGATTTGCTCATTTTCTTCGAGGATGCTGCGAATTGCAGCAACGCGTCCATCCATCATGTCCGAGGGAGCGACTATATCGGCGCCGGCCAAGGAGTGTGAAAGTGCCTGTTGTTTGAGTACTTCGACGGTCTCGTCATTAAGTACATAACCATCGTCATCGATGATGCCGTCTTGGCCATGAGTCGTGTAGGGATCTAGTGCAACGTCAGTAATTACGCCAAGTTGAGGGAAGTTCTCCTTCAATGCCCGTATAGCCTGCTGTACAAGGCCATCGCTGTTATAGGCTTCTTTGCCATCGAGGCTCTTACTCGAGTCATCAATCGATGGAAACAATGTGACGGCGGGAATATCTAATTCTACGAGCTCGGCCGCCTCCTTGATGAGCTCATCGATGCTTAGTCGAAACATGCCGGGCATGGATTCGATAGCCTGTCGCTGATTCTTCCCTTCGACAATAAAAACCGGAAATATCAGGTCATCTGTGCTCAAGCGAGTCTCGCGCATGAGGCGGCGGCTAAATTCGTCGCGGCGCATACGGCGCATACGGCTTGCTGGGTATTTTCGACTGAAGTCAAAATTGGACACGATTTGAGGAACCTTTGTAGTGTTATTGAAGCGCAGTGCTTCAGAGGTATGCGCTACCTTGCTTCGCTGACGCAGCAAAATCTTTCTCGCTAATGGTGCGCAAACGGTTATAGCATACCGATCTGTGTTCGCAAATATTAGTTGGCAGAATTATATGCCAGAAACTGGGCTGCGTCCCTCAATGGCAAATAATCTTCCTGTAAATGGAATTGAAGGCAAAATCTGTGAATAAGACAAAATTTATCGTAGTCGCCCTAATAGCGATAGCCGTACTCGGCTATATCACTTTGGATCTAGGGCAATATCTAACCCTTGAATATGCGCAATCACAACTCTCTAGTATTCAAGATTACAAGAATGAGAATTTTGCGCAGACAGCTCTCCTCTACTTTACCGGGTATGTGATAGCCACTTCTCTCTCCATTCCCGGAGCTATTATTATCACGTTGCTAGGCGGTGCCATATTTGGCGTGTTCTGGGGGACGTTGTTGGTTTCCTTTGCTAGTAGCATTGGTGCAACCATGGCTTTTCTAGTATCACGCGTGTTACTTCGTGACTGGGTGGAAAGACGATTTGGTGACTACCTAGCACCCCTGAATAAAGGTATAGAGAAGGACGGCAGTTTCTATCTTTTCAGCATTCGCATGGTCCCGCTATTTCCCTTCTTTGTTGTGAACCTCCTGATGGGATTGACTGCTATCCGCACAACCTCGTTCTATCTTGCGAGTCAGGCTGGCATGTTAATCGGTACGGTCGTTTACGTGAATGCTGGTTCCGAGCTTTCACAGATTACTTCACTCTCGGGTTTGGTGAGTGCGCCAGTCTTGTCTTCGCTCGTGTTGTTGGGGGTATTCCCATTGATCGCCAAATTGATTCTCAACAGCGTGCAGCGCAATAAGGCGCTAAAGCGATTCGAGAAGCCGAAGAGATTTGATGCCAACGTCGTGGTGATCGGGGCTGGGTCGGCTGGCCTTGTATCTTCGCTGATTACGGCGGGGGCGAAAGCTAAAGTGATTCTAATCGAGAAGCACAAGATGGGAGGCGACTGTCTGAATACTGGCTGCGTTCCTAGCAAGGCAATAATCCGCAGTGGTCGCATCATGTCTTATATAAGGCGTGCGAAGGAATTCGGAATTGATGCTGCTGAGGGAAAAGTAGATTTCTCAGCAGTAATGGCACGGGTGCAAGGAGTGATCAAAACTATTGAACCCCATGACTCTGTAGAGCGTTTCGAATCTTTAGGTGTCGAGGTTGAATTAGGCGATGCGGTTATCGAATCACCGTATTCTGTAAAGGTAAACGACAGAACAATCACCACGCGCTCGATAATTCTTGCCACGGGAGCACGACCTTTCGTGCCGCCGATTCCTGGTTTGAATGACATTGAATATCTCACCTCTGATTCTGTATGGTCGTTGGATGAGCTGCCGAAGCGGCTGCTAGTGGTAGGTGGTGGACCGATCGGTTGTGAATTGGCGCAGGCTTTCAGCAACCTCGGCGCAGAGGTGACACAGGTAGATATGGCAGAACGTATTATGCCGCGTGAGGATGAAGAAGTATCCGAGATAGTTTCCAAAGCTTTTCGCGAGCAGGGCATTCAACTTCTCACTGGTCATAAGTTGTTGAAGTTTGGTGCCGACGATAACGGAGATTATATGGAGGCGGACAATAACGGTGAGACCGTTAGAGTCGAATTCGATAAGGTGTTGTTGGCGATTGGTCGTAAGGCGAACGTAGAAGGTTTCGGTCTGGAAAACTTGGATCTGGCGCTGACCAAGCAAGGCACGGTTGAGGTCAACGAATATCTACAAACAAGCTTGCCAAATATTTTTGCTTGCGGCGATGTGGCTGGTCCTTACCAGTTTACTCATATGGCATCGTTTCAGGCTTGGTTCGCCTCATTGAATGCAATGTTGGGTGGGCTCTGGCGCTCTAAGGTGAATTACAACGTCGTGCCTTGGGCAACGTTTACCGATCCCGAAGTCGCGAGAGTTGGGTTGAGTGAGACGGAAGCAAAAGCGCAAAACATTGCTTATGAGCTTACTCGTTATGAAATGGATCACCATGACCGTTCGCTAGCAGATGGAGAGGCTCATGGATTTATCAAGGTTCTCACAGTGCCGGGTAAGGATAAGATTCTCGGAGTAACTATTGTTGGGCATCACGCAGGTGAGGTAATTGGGGAGTTTGTTTTCGCTATGACCCACGGCATGGGCCTGAAAAAGATTTCGGCAGTGACGCATATCTATCCGACTCTGTTAGAGGCGAATAAATTTGCAGCCAACGCCTGGCGTAGTGAGCGCCTTCCAGTAAAGTACTTTCCGTATTTAGAGAAGTTTTTCGCCTGGCGGCGTAATTAGTCTACTGTCTGTTGGCGGAATGCTGTAAATAGACATACTGCAAATAGACCAGCAAAGGCGATTATGGACATCTCGGCAATTGAGAAAATGCCCAAGAATCGGAACTGAACTTCCGCACAGTTGCCGTCACCCACTAGCAGGAAGTCCAGCAGTTGGACGAACGGGAAGTTATCGCGAATATAGGTGAATCCGGGTCCGCATGCAGGCACTAAATCTTCGGGTAGGTGCTGTAACCAAATTTGCCTTCCAGCAAAATAGCTGCCGAAGATGCACATCGCAGCTGCTGCGAAGGCATAGATCTTCTGGCCATCGGCGCCGGGATTGTGAATCGCAGACGCCAGACACACTAGCCCGCAGAGAATGAAGAAGACGCGCTGTGTAATGCACAGGCCGCAAGGCGAAAAGAGCATTACGTGTTCCATATACAGCGCAATAGCGATAGTGGTCACAGTGGCTAGAAAAACGCCTATATTGATTATTCTATTGCCGGGAATTGCCAGGGCCATCGACTGCTCCTAATACTTTATTTTGTTGTGTCTTTCCGGTGATTGCGGCTGTGTACGCCTAAGTTATAGCGCAGCAGTTTAGCATACTCGTTTTACGCCCAGAACCGTTACGCGTTATTCCAGTCCTTTAGATATTCGTCGAAGTCTACGGTATCCAAATTTTCTATTTCTATCTGCTTCTGTAGCGATTGTGTGGCCGTATCACGCATCATTTTTGCAGTTTCTTCACTGAGGCCATTATTTTGTAGGTCGTCGCGATGCTTGGCCGACTGTTGCATGGAGAATTCAAAGAATGACATGCCGCCCGCCTTCATGTCTTTCAGAATTCTACCGGAGGGGGTGAGGTCGGGATCTTTCACCTTGGCAGATTGTGCAACTAGGCTGCTGGTATAGTTCGTGCTCTCATGAATACTGTCTAATATTGATGCGGCGTTGCCGACCTCTGCCAAGATCTCGTCAGCCCATTCAGTCATTTGTTTGGGTTTGCCTTCCAGGTTGAGAGAGAGCTCTGGATTGCGGCCGTGTTCAACTACCTTGGCGATATTGTCTGCCACTTCGAAGAACTCTTGCTTGTGACACTCAGGACTCTCACCCAATAGGCAGTGCAATAAGAAGCTGTCTAGAAAATGAATCTGCTCTGAATCTATTCCGAAGGGAAGATAAGGGTTCAGATCTAACGCTCTAACTTCGATATATTCGATGCCATCTTGGGTCAATGCCTCTAAGGGACGCTGACCACTCTTGACCACGCGCTTCGGCCTGATCGTGCTATAGAATTCATTCTCGAGTTGTAGCAAGTTTGTGTTGAGTTGCAGATATTCGTCATCTTTACTCTGGCCTAAGGCTTCGTATTCAGGATAAGGAGTGTTCATTGCATCACGTAGACAATCTGCATAGGAGTCTAACTCGTTGTAACAAACGAACAGTGACTTTTGTGCCTCGCTGCTGTAACCCAAATTTCCCATGCGCAAACAGGTCGCATCTGGCAAATAGAGACTAGTGTCATCTAATTGCTGCAGACCATGTTCGCGACCTTGCACGAAACATTTACAGGCTGCTGGGGATGCGCCAAATAGGTAGATAAGCAGCCAAGAATAGCGATGAAAATTTCTAATTAAGTGCAGATACTTCTCTGTTTTGAAATCTTTCAATTCGCCCTTGAATCCACATATTTCCGCGTAAGGTTGCCAGAACGATTCAGGCATAGAAAAGTTGTAGTGAATGCCGGAGATGATTTGCATTAGCCGACCATAGCGATTACTCAATCCATGGCGGTAGAGCGTCTTTAGCTTGCCGACATTGGAGGAACCGTATTGTGCTATTGGAATATCTTCCGAGGAGCCCAGCGGGCAGGGCATACTTGACACCCACAGCATTTCGCCATTCTCTAGATTCTGCAGAGTAAAGCGATGTATGTCTTCCATCGTCTTCAGGCATTCATCAATATCGCTATAGGCGGGGGTAATGAATTCGAGCAGAGATTCACTGAAGTCAGTGGTAATAAAGGGGTTGGTTAGGCTAGAGCCTAGTGCTTGAGGATGGCTCGTGAGTGAAATATAGCCGTCAGGGGATACTCGCAGACTCTCTTTCTCGATTCCTCGATGAATCTCCCCCCATGCCACGTCAAATTCGGGAAGCTTGTAGTGTTGCAGGCACTCGTTGAATTCTTTGCTCAAGGTATCTCCTGGAAGGTCTGTTTATTCGCGGCTCGTTTAGTTGCTATGCGGCACATTGGCTTGATAATGCATTAGCCCCGACTTGAGCGATGACTCGTTTCAGGTGAGCGGCATTATGACAAATATCATTAGCCAGTGCTAACGGGACTTTGCAGTGGAATTAGTGGTCTGGAAACTGTTTCAAAGTCGTCAGTTAGCGCTCTAAATCTGTTTAAATCGATGAATGAGGCGTCGATCTTTCTTGTTTGGCTTGCCAGCTGAGGGCCCGAGGCTGGGCTGAGCCTTGCGCTGGGCCGCCAATTCCAGGCGTTCCTTGATGCTTTCTTCAGTTTCCTCATACAGCAGTTGCGCCTCAGGAGCGCCGCGACGTTGCTCAGACAGGGCCTTGATGGTCACTGTCTTCTCGTCAAAGCCTTGGCGTAGGCGGACTTTCATGTCTACTTCGACTTCCTTGCCAGGTTTACAGCGACTGCCTTCGCAGTAAACCTTGCCACCATCAATTGCCTGCTTGGCTAGCGAGCGAGTCTTATAGAAGCGTGCCGCCCAGAGCCACTTGTCCAGGCGTAGTCGGCGTAGTTCGTTATTTTTGTCTAAGCTCGTACTCTTTGCCATTGTGGACTCAAATTCGAATTACGAGAGGATGTTGCTGTGGGATTGTGATGGCATGATCGTCGAAAAGTCATCAACCTGTGGAAACTCATCCATCAGCACAGCGGGTTTTTTGCTATCGGGTTTTTCAATTCCGAACAGATGCCTAATGCCTTCTCGGCGCGCCTGTCTGAGCACGGGCAAAGAATCATCAAAGAGTGCGGTACGTTCGGGATCGTATTCTTCCAAGCTTTGTAATGATTTCCAGAAGCCGTGGTTCTCTTTCGCCAGCTTAAGGGTGTGTGAGCTTATGCATTGATCGAAATAATGCGAGATGCCCGTGTGCTCCATCTTAATTTCCAAGCTGGAAGGGTGTGCATTTGTGATCAGCAAGACTCGCTTCTCGCCACCCTTCAATCCTTGCAACAATTCTTCAACGTTTGGGCGCACATTTATTTTGTGTTTAACGGAGGTCTTTAACCCAGTTATATCCAGTTCCAATTCTTGCTTCCAGTAGTCGAGGCAATACCAATCTAAGGTGCCGCTGACTTCGGCATATTTGCTATGAATGATCTCAAGTGCGGCTGCCTCACTCACGCCGTGTTTGTCGCTATAGCATTTGGGAATTAGTTGGCGCCAAAAATAATTGTCGAAATGTAAATCCAATAGGGTGCCGTCCATATCGAACATGATGGTGTCGATGTCTGACCACGGTGGCATTGATTTCTCCCAAAAATAAGCCTTGGCAAGGACTGGCGGCTCATGCAACATGATACAGCCGATACATGAAGCAGTACCAGCGCCATGCTGCTGCTAGTTAATAGATTTAACCTTCGCTAAAGGATGTGTTTATAGATGCTAGATCTGCAACTTCTCAAAGCTGTGAATGAGATTGCAATCTCAGCGGGTAGTGAAATTCTCGATGTCTACAATTCCGATCTGGCAATCGAAGTCAGTACAAAACAGGATGATTCTCCTCTTACCGATGCCGACCGGCGTGCTCACTGCTTAATAGTCGATCAATTGAGCAATCTTACGCCTGACATTCCGCTTTTGTCTGAAGAGTCGGATGCGATCGATTACTCCTTACGAAAATCTTGGGGGCGCTACTGGTTAATCGACCCCCTAGACGGCACTAAGGAATTTATTAATCGCAATGGAGAGTTCACGGTGAATATCGCATTGATCGAGAATGGTCAATCAGTAGCGGGGGTCGTGCATGTTCCGGTGACCGGCATCAGCTATTTCGGTGGCACCGGACTCGGAGCCTATAAGCAGGCTGCTGATCAGTCGAGCAGCGAAGCGCAATCGATTTCCAGCCAGCCCATTCAGGAAGACTCCGGCGTGCGCATCGTCGCTAGTCGTCGGCACCTAGGTGAAGAATTGGAAGTCCTTATTGGGAAGATCAAGAAACATTTCGGTGATGCGACGCTAGTGAGTATGGGCAGCTCATTAAAGATGTGTCTTCTGGCGGAGGGCAGTGCGGACATCTATCCACGAATGGCTCCGACCTGCGAATGGGATACCGCTGCCGCCCACGGTATTCTCTCAGCAGCCGGTGGTGAAATCGTAGACCTACAGTTCCAGCCACTCAGATATAATTCTAAGCCAGAGTTGCTAAATCCCTATTTTATAGCGCTAGGGGACCCACATTATCCTTGGCAGAGGCTACTGGACAAGTAATATCTTTGGGCTCTATATTGGCCGCCATGCGAAAGACTGGAGCATAGCAATAACACTCCTTCCAATTAACAAACCAATTATTCTAATGAGATTAATTATGCGCCTATTCCTATTCCCTCTATTGCTGGTGATTGCCGCTTGCGGTGAGCAAGAAGCGAATCAGCAAGCAGTTGCACAGACCGCTAATGCCGATGTTGTCGAAATGCAAAACAATACGGTCGACACGGTTGCCGCAGAGACTGCACGTCTGAATGAATGGTTTGACGAACAGTATGTCGAACAACTGGATTTTAGTCCGCAGACCAAGACGCGCCTAGGTGATAAATCCGACTACGGTAGTCTGAATGATTACAGCGTCGCAGGTTTAGATGAGCAGCTACAGTGGCGTAGACAGAGCGTTGCCACGATGCAGACAAATTTCGATTACGAGCTTTTGAACGAAGATGGCAAGCTTTCTTACGACATGTGGAGCTATTCGCTAGATCGTGCAGAAGCGGGTGTTCCTTTTAGGCAGCACGGGTATATTTTTGGGCGCGGAGGTCCACATGCCTCGCTGCCTAATTTCCTGATTAACTATCACCGCGTCGATGATGCGTCGGATATAGAAGCATACTTGTCCCGCTTGGGTGAACTCGATCGTGTCTTTGCTGAGTTACTCGAACGAGCCCGTGCTGCATCGGAGGCTGGGATTCGACAGCCGGCCTTTGCCTATGACTTTGCGATGACTGAAATAGATAGAGTTACTTCTGGCGTTCCTTTTAATACGAATGACAGTTCGCCGAATTCACCTATATGGACAGATATCCAAGGGAAAATAGAGGCGCTGCTTGAAACTGAATTGATCAGCGGCGACCAGGCTCAAGATTACATAGCTCAAGCACAGGAGATACTGGCGGGGGAAGTCATGTCTTCTTATCGAGAAATACTTGCCTGGCTGGAACAAGACAAAGCGTTCGCATCGGACATGTCACAAGGAGTGTGGGCTCTCCCAGATGGAGAGAACTACTATAACTATCGCCTCGCACAGATGACGACCCTAGAATTTACCGCGGATGAGATTCATGAAATAGGTTTGGCAGAAGTCGAACGCCTGCATCTTGCAATGGAAGAGATAATGACCGCTGTTGACTTTGGCGGCTCTCTTCAAGATTTTTTCGTTTTTATGCGAGAAGAAGATCGATTCTATTTTCCAAACACCGACGAAGGTCGACAGGATTATTTGGATCTTAATAATCAATATCTCGATTCAATCACGCTAAAGTTATCTGATTATTTTGGTCGTCTACCGAAGGCGCAATTGGAAGTGAGGCGCGTGGAAGCTTTTCGGGAGCAGGCTGGAGCGGCTCAGCATTATGCGTCTGGTACCCCAGACGGTTCTCGTCCAGGTGTGTTCTATTCACATATGTCCGATATGTCCACATTACCTATTTTTCAGTTGGAAGACGTGGCTTATCACGAGGGTAACCCTGGGCATCATATGCAAATATCGATTCAGCAGGAATTAACCGGCGTGCCTAGATTCCGCACGCAGTATCGTACTACCGCCTATACCGAGGGTTGGGGTTTGTATGCTGAATGGCTGGCCAAAGAGATGGGTGCGTTTGAAGACTCTTATTCAGATTTTGGACGCCTGAGCGGTGAGCTCTGGAGAGCGATTCGCTTGGTTGTCGATACCGGCATTCATGCTAAACAGTGGGGGGAAGAGCGTGCTGTACAATATTTCATCGATAACTCGGCTCAGGCTGAAGGTGCCATACGCTCTGAGATTCAGCGCTATATAACTGGTCCAGGGCAGGCTACTGCCTATAAGATTGGCATGATGAAATTTCAGGAGCTGCGCCGCAACTCGGAATCAGCCTTAGGAACTAATTTTGATATCAGAGCATTCCATGATGTAGTGCTTGGCGCTGGTGCATTGCCCATGCCTTTACTGGAATCGAGAGTAGATCGTTGGATTGAAGAAGTTCAAACAGAGTTAAATTAATCAGATAAGAGTTGGAAGCTAGTATGACTATTAAACCGTGGATGAAATTTTCTCTCGTTAGCTTAATGTTTTGCCAAATGTATCTTAGTAGTGCGCAGGAAGTGGTGCCAGCGGAATCGGTTGGCATGTCCTCTTCGGCATTAGCTATGGCTACCACGCGCTTGCAGAAACATATTGATGATGGAGAGCTGGCTGGCGTAGTGGCGGCAGTGGCCAGAGATGGCAAGCTAGTCTATTTCGAGTCACTCGGAAAGCTAAGTCTTGAAAGTGGCAAGCCGATGCAAGACGATGCGCTGTTTCGAATCTATTCAATGGCTCGAGAGATCACTAGTGCTGCGGTTTTAAAATTGTATGAGGAAGGAAAATTTCAACTAGACGACCCCATTAAGATGTACTTGCCTGAGTTTGCGAACCAGCGTGTACTATTGGATTCATCCAGCACTGATATAACACAAACTAAAGCTCGTACTGGTGATATCACCGTCGCCAATCTCCTTACTCACACATCGGGTTTGGGTAGTCGTAGCTCCGCGCTATATAGAGAGAATAACGTTAGAGACAAAAATATTTCATTAGATCAAATGACATCTAATGCTGCTCGCATTCCTTTGTTTCAGGATCCTGGCACAGAATTTCGTTATGGAATTCATGCCACCATATTAGGAAAGTTAGTAGAAGTCTGGTCGGGCCAGCCCTTTGAAGAATATCTGCAAGAGAATATCCTAGATCCCCTGGAAATGAGCAGCACAATGTTCTGGGCAGAAGGCAATGATGCTGACCGTTTAGCAGAGTTGTATAGACCTACCGATGGCGTACTGCAGCCTTATAAGATCGAGTCGGTACCGTGGACATCGCGACCGGCATTGATCGAAGGTGGTGTTGGACTCTTATCTAGCGTTCCAGATTTTCTAAACTTTTCACAAATGGTTCTGGATAATGGACAATTCAAGGGAAGAACAATTCTCAGTGAAGAGGCCGCGGCATTGATGTATGTAAATGGCGTTCCCGAGCAGGCTATGCCCATTGGCGATCGGGGTTATTGGCTAGGGTCGGGTTGGACTCTAGGCGGTTTTAATCTGGTTATGCATCCTCAAGAATATGATTTCCCTGTCTCTGAGGGAACAATTTGGTGGGATGGTTCCGCTGCAACGCGCTTCTTTATCGATCCAAAAGAATCCACAGTAATCGTAATTATGGCTCAGGTTTCACCGTCTAGTGGCGGAGGGTTTCGTGAAATATTCAGCGAGATGGTAGACAAGGCGATTATAGAGCGCAGGCAGGTATCGCAGCGATGAAGGCCTTAGTCGGTCTTAGAATTCTGTAGCATTAGTGAATTGATGAGATCGGGTAGTTCGTTAGTGTCGTAGGGCTTGGCAACTAAAACAACATTCTTGTAATCAGAAATTTGGTCTTTTAATTCCTTTTCTGCGTAGCCAGTTGCTAACAGAATGGGCAGCCCGGGTGAGATCTCAAGTATCTTAGTGGCCAGCTCTACGCCAGTCATGCCGCCAGGCATGATGACGTCGGAGAAGACTAGGTCGATATCGGGATTCGTCTTGTATTCTCTGAGTCCAGAGCTGCCATTGTGTGCAGTGATCACGTCGAAGCCTACAGTTTGCAACATATGACTTGCGACGTCGCGTACACTCTCATCATCTTCCACTACTAGGATCTTGCCCTCATAGCTCGCCTTCTCGTTCTTAACGATTTTAACAGGCTCTGGTGCGGTACTTTGCTCGCCTGTAATCGGCAGAAACAGGCGGAAGGTGGTGCCCTGGCCAAGGATGCTGTCCACGGTTATGTTGCCGCCGGATTGGCGCAGAAAGCCATAGGTAGTACTCAGGCCTAAGCCGGTACCTTGATTCTTTTCTTTAGTGGTGAAGAAGGGTTCGAATATCTTCTTTTGGATATCTGGGTGTATCCCAGTTCCATTGTCAGCAACTGTTAGCTCGACGTAGTCTTGCAGATCCTTATTGTCATCACGCCCCAGATGTGAACCTGTGAGCCGCACGGACTTCGCAGTAATGGCTAGCTTGCCACCATTCGGCATGGCGTCCTTGGCGTTCACGCAAAGGTTTAGTATGCCGTTTTCCAATTGGTTGCGATCTGTAATGGCGACGCAATCAGAGTCATCCAGATTCAGGCTCAGGTCGATATCTTCGCCAAGAATACGATCAAGAAATTCGTGCATCTCTGTGAGCATGTCATCAATATCAACTGGCGTAGTTATCAACGCCTGTTCTCTAGAGAAACTAAGTAGTCGGCTATTTAGCTCTGCTCCGTTCTTTGCGGCGTTCATAATCTTGTTTAAGAGAGTGGTTGCTTTTTCGTTGTCGACAAGCTGATGTTGTAAGAACTGCAAGTTACCCATAATAACTGTTAGTAAATTATTAAAATCGTGAGAAACACCTCCGGTCAATCGTCCAATCGCTTCCATCTTTTGCGATTGAATAAGCATGTTCTCCATTTCTCTTTGCTTGGTAGTGTCAGAAAAACTAACAACCGCGCCAATAATTTTCCCTGCTTTCTCTATAGGTTCACTAGAGAAGCGCACCGGCACCAAAGTTCCGTCTTTCTTCGTAAAAGCGCTATCGAGCAGTTCGGCAGGACGACCGATGAGGTAAGAAGTGAGTATGGCTTTATTGGATTGCGTAGCGCTATCGGGAGAATCTTGTACTGGGCATATCAACTTTGTGGCGCTCATGCCAAGCACTTCGTCTTCTTCTAATTCTAATAGTTCGAGCGCAGACTTATTAATAAAAGTAATCGAACCGACGTTACTGATTCCGAAAATGCCT
Organism: uncultured Gammaproteobacteria bacterium; assembly: GCA_913060495.1. Classification (GTDB taxonomy): domain Bacteria; phylum Pseudomonadota; class Gammaproteobacteria; order Pseudomonadales; family Pseudohongiellaceae; genus UBA9145. The sequence continues at coordinate 35,422 of CAJXRP010000025.1, forward strand.
TCCTGGACTGCATCCAAAAGTAGCAGGCGATCTTCATCGGCGTCTTTTAGTTTTTCATCTACGTGAGCTTTCTGTGTTTGTAGGGCGCTTTGCCGCTTCCTCTGCTTTGTTAATTCCTCTTCCTTTTCGAGTAAGTTAGTCGCATCGGCTTTCAGTTTCTCTTGAAGATTTCTGTTCTGTAGCGTCAGTCTAATGCTATGTCGAAAATCACCTGCAATACGCATAGCGATGGGGGTGATAAACGCGACAAAGAGGAGATAGCTGCCAGCAAGAGGAATTTGATTTTCTGTGATGTTTAGGAAGATGAAACTGAGATAGAGCACCGTGGCGGGAATAGCAAAGCTGAAAAAGACTTCCCGAAGGACCGACATGGTGGTTGCTGCGCCTGCTAATAGGCCGGCCAGCCAGAGGCTAATAATTCCCACAGTCACGAACGAAGGATTCTCGGGGAGTACAAAAGCTGAACTGCCCCATATAGTGCCTGATACAAAAGCACCTGCGATTAGAAACTTCCAGTCATCATTATAGTTATGTGAAGTTGAAGGTTTCTGGTTGTGACGGTAGGTGTGGAATGCGCGAATTGCCGTGACGATAACTAAGGCGCCGTACCAAAAGAACGACAGAGGGTTATAGGCTGTCGTTACAAGGAAGAGAAGTAAAAATGAGCTGGTGGCGATATCGGCAAGGAACATAAGCGGAAGGTGGCTCCACAACATCTTGATTTGTTCGCGCCGAAATTCTTTGGGTTCTATCTTATGCCAGTCGTTCACAACAGCCGTTTTGTTTGAAGCGTTTGTTGTGCTGTTAGTAACCAATTAGCTCACCGTTAGATCAAAACTGTAAGGGTAGAAGAAAGAGGCCAAAAAACTGCCCATTTCCAGGAGCAGAGGAAGTGCCCAATGCCTACAAACTTGCATGAGTCTCCTATACTTTGCGGGTAAAGCTCAAGTAAAAAAAGCCCATTGCTGCGTCAAGTGTAAGGCTGCGGATCTTCTGGCGTGCAGAGACACGGGAGCACGCCATCGGAAAGATTGGTCTAGAGCTAATATATCCTAGAGCGCTGTAGGAAAAGTGCTACAACAGATTGAAATGCGCGGCATTATCGGCGTATCTTTGCATAGTGATTTTAATAATTTTTTGAGAGGGGTGAATGGATTCAGAGTTAAAAGTAGAATTCGAATATCTCGCCGATAGGCCTTGGGACGTGCCACTGGTCATCGATTGGTGGCGAACTGTCTGGGCTGACCGCATGGGCAGTGATGTAGAGGTGGCGGTGGATCAGTTACGCAGTTCGCTGAGTAAGAATGAACTACCCATCCACATACTAGCAACGCTCGATGGTATTCCTGTAGGAACAGCAGCGCTTAAGCAGCATGAACTCAAGGAAGTATTTCCTGACCGCCAATATTGGCTAGGTAGCGTATTCGTGGAAAAAGGGGTACGTGAAGGGCAGGTAGCTTCCCAGTTGAGTCTGCACATCGTAGAGATGGCGAAGCAATTGCATTTACCCCATCTCTACCTGCAGACCATCAACCTGAGTGGAGGCCTGTACGCCAAGCTGGGATGGGAGCCAATAACAGAATTTGTTCATATGGATGAACATGCCTTACTCATGCTTCGAAAACTATAGAGCAAACAGATGAAAATTATGCGCAGCAAGCCTGGCCACGAAATTATTCTGGCGAACTATTATCAGGCAAACGAAGCTCATCTCAAAAAATGGAGCCCGCTGATGCCGCGGACTCATCACAGTGTGGCAAGTTGGACGCTGCGGCTGATCGAGCGTGAGGAAGAATATATGGATGGAAGCTCGGTGCATTTTATTGGCACCAATGATTCAGAATCTCAGGTCATAGGCACTTGTTCGATTAGTAATGTCGTACGGGGAGTTTTCCAGTCCTGTCATATGGGCTATTCGGTAGACAGAAGCTTCGAGGGGCAGGGGCGAATGAAGGAGCTTGCGGAACATGCGATCGAGTACGTATTCGTTGAGTTGAAGCTGCATAGAATAATTGCCAATCATATGCCTGCGAATAAGCGCTCCGAGGGTCTTCTGAAAAGGCTGGGCTTCGAGCGGGAGGGTTATGCGAAGCGATTTTTGCAAATAGATGGTGATTGGGAAGACCATGTTTTGAACTCGTTGATTAATGAAAACTATGTGGGCTGAGTTAGATATAGCAATGAAGAAATACGCGAAGCTAAAGATAGCCCTGCTAATGCTTCTGAAGGCGGGCCTACATTACAAGTACAAGAATGCTTAGCGCTAAGTTAGCAGCGGATAGTTTCCGATTGCGGTATATCTAGCCCCTTCAGCTAGGGTCTCAGAACGAAATAGTTGCACCGACTCGATATTCATACTTCCCCATTTTTGATAACGATACGCTTCTAGTAGATCCATTAGCTCAGGCCTAACAACGGTCGCGAATCGTGCGAGGGTAATATGCGGCAAGAAACTTATGTCCTCTATGGAATATCCGAGGAACGTGAAGGCCTGATTTAGTTCGGTGACAAATTGCCGCAGTACGTCATTTTCCGCAATGCCCATGTAGAGTGTATTCTCGAAGAATCCGATGCCCTGGCAATTCACTTGAAACGCCGTTTGTTTGTTGCTCTGATGGCGTAGAATTGAATCCAGTAATCCCACTTGATTGACATCTACATTGCCAATAAATTTCATCGTGATGTGTAGGTTCTCAGGAGGCGCTAATCGTAATCGGAAATGCTCTGTTTGTGACAAGCTTTTCAGTTCATCTATCAAGGGCCTTGCGGCCTCAGTAAGAGGCGAGGCGATAGCGACAAAGCAGCGTAGCGTCTGAGTTGTTGGGTCTTCGATCATTGGATGCAATTCTACCGAGCTTTAGCGGCGCTGTCTTGAGGGAGTTGATGCGTCGCAATTACAGGCGATATCGAATAAAATCTTCGCTCCTCCGGCCATTCACTTCTGCCGAGAGATGAATCCACATCAGTTCCTTTAGCTGAATACCTGAGCCATAGAAATGACATCACACTCTGAACAACTCGAAGAAGCCAGTGCCGAACTGACAGTATTGAAAGAACAGGTGACGGCAGCTTGTTATTATATAAAAAGGGAATGTTCTAGTGCTGGTAGCTTTGATGGAAAGCTATTGGATAACTGGCAGTTGCCCAGTTATGAGCTTGCCTTCTGTATGGCAGAGCTTTCTGCTGCTGCAGCATTCAATGATTACGCAACAAAATTAACTGCCCAAAAATTCACACAGCAGCTTGCGCTGAGTTTCTGTGCAGAAACCTTGCAGACAGTTCTGAATCGCTTAGTTGCACGTGCAACTGATGTCGGTCTAGATAGATCCAAGCTATTGGGCATTTACGCCGGAAGAAATTTCAGAAAACTGTTAGACGGTTACGCTAGCGCAGAATTTCTATCTAGCCTAGGTGCTGAGATAGTTGGGGAAAATACTCAGCGGTTGCCGTCATTACTAAGCGAAGAAAAGGAGCTAGTGCGGGAAACATTCTTCCGCTTTGCAAACGATGTGGTAATGCCGCTTGCCGAAAAGATCCATCGCTTTGATGAAGATATTCCCGATTCGATTTTGCAAGGTGCTGCAGAATTGGGTTGCTTCGGCACCTGCATACCGGAAAGGTTTGGTGGGCTCCAGCCAGATGATCGTCCAGATAGTCTTAGCATGATCGTTGTAACAGAAGAGCTATCTCGTGGTTCGCTAGGCGCTGCGGGTAGTTTGATTACGCGTCCAGAAATTGCTGCGCGTGCACTGCTAAGCGGTGGAACTGAGCGGCAACAACAGAAATGGCTTCCTCAACTTGCGGCAGGGGAATTGCTCTGCGCCATTTCTATCACCGAGCCGAATACTGGTTCCGATGTTGCGGCGGTCTCTCTTAAGGCAACACCAACCGAGAACGGGTGGCTACTCAATGGTAGCAAGACCTGGTGTACCTTTGCCGGTAAGTCAGAGTTGCTGGTCGTATTGGCGCGTAGCAACAAGGATTTGTCATTGGGCTATAAAGGGCTTAGTCTTTTTCTAGTAGAAAAGCCTTCGTTCAGTGGCCATGACTTTACTCATGCGCAGGCGGATGGTGGTTCCATAACTGGAAAGGCGATTGCAACTATCGGCTATCGAGGCATGCATTCCTATGATCTATTCTTCGAGGATTACTTCGTTCCTGCAGAGAATCTTGTTGGTGAGGAAGCCGGAGAAGGGAAGGGCTTCTATTTCACCATGGCGGGCTTCGCCGGCGGAAGAATTCAGACCGCTGCTCGCGCAACAGGCGTGATGCAGGCGGCGTTCGAGAGTGCGCTCTCCTATGCAAAAGATAGAAAAGTATTTGGTAGCTCTATCGCGGGCTTTCAGCTTACTCAGGTCAAATTGGCTCGACTACTTGCGACACTTACGGCAGCGCGGCAATTTAGTTATGCAGTGGCGGAATTAATGGACGATGGAGTCGGTCAGATGGAGGCCAGTCTTGTGAAGCTGTTTAGTTGTCGTGCCGCTGAAATGCTTTGCAGAGAGGCATTGCAGATTCATGGAGGCATGGGTTATGCAGAGGAGTCGGCCGTAAGTCGCCTTTTCGTTGACGCTCGCGTACTCTCCATATTCGAGGGTGCGGAAGAAGTTTTGGCAATTAAAGTTGTCGCTAGGGAATTGATCGAAGAATCTTCCTGACTCTTTTGGTCAAGATTAGGTTTAGCCGGCACACAAGATCAATGGAGAAGTAGAGTAATGACATTCGATCCTGAGAAGCTATTGAACAAAGATTTTCCTACTGTCCAACAAACCTACACAGCCAAAGACTGCATGTTATATGCTCTTGGTGTAGGCATGGGGATCGATCCAATGGATGAGGAGAGTCTACGCTTTGTCTATGAAGATGATTTGAAAGTGTTGCCTAGCCAATCAGTGATGATGGCGCATCCTGGTTTTTGGGCAAAGGAAGAGGACACAGGGCTGGATTGGGTAAAGGTGTTGCATGCCGGACAAGAAATTATCATGCATAAGCCATTTCCTAGTGAAGGTACAGTTCAGGCGAAAACTCGGATAACTCGAGTGACGGATAAAGGTGAGCGAATAGGTGCGCTGATTGTTTCGGACAGAGTGGTTAGTGATGCAGCTACAGGTGAAGAAATTTGTACGCTTGTTACAACTATCTTGGCGAGAGGGCACGGTGGGTTTGGTGGGGAGCGTAAAGCAACTCCGAAGACCGACATTATCCCAAAAAGGGATCCGGACATAATCTGTGATTTGCCTACACTGCCGCAACAGGCTCTTATCTATCGTTTGTCAGGCGACTTCAATCCACTGCACGCCTCACCAGCCGTTGCGAGAAATGCAGGGTTCAAGGCGCCGATTTTACACGGCCTATGCACGATGGGTGTTGCGACCCATGCCTTGGTCAAGAGCTGCTGCGACTATGACACTTTGCGCTTCAAGCGTATGCGATTGCGTTTTTCTTCGCCTGTCTATCCCGGCGAAACTATCCGCACAGAGATTTGGGAAAATGGAAACGAAATGGCTTTTCGTTGTAAGTCGTTGGAGCAGGATAAAGTTGTAATCAATAACGGTTTTCTTTTAATTGATTAGATAGTGGAGAACACTTGCAAGCCTTACTAAGTGGAATGCGTGTAGTTGAGGGGAGTGCTTTCATAGCAGCTCCTTCCGGTGGAATGACTCTTGCGCAGCTCGGGGCAGATGTTATTCGCTTCGATCAGATCGGCGGTGGCATCGACTACCGTCGTTGGCCGGTCACCAATAAAGGCAAGAGCCTTTATTGGCACAGTCTGAATAAAGGCAAGCGTTCCTTTGCCGTGGACTTTCGCAAACCCGAAGGCAAGGAACTCATCACGCAGCTCATCTGCGCTGATGGTGAAGACGCTGGCATCTTTCTAACTAACTTTCCTGCAAAAGGATGGCTTGCCGACTCGACATTGCGCGCGCAGCGCAAGGATCTTATATATCTCAACTTAACTGGCGACCGTCACGGCGGCAGTGCATTGGATTACACGGTTAACAGTAAAGTTGGCTTACCTTTCCTAAGCGGAGACGGTGAAACTCCAAGTAATAACCCTTTTCCAGCCTGGGATGTCATTGCGGGTCAGCACATAGCCCTCGGTTTACTTACCGCCGAACGGCACAGAAGAATTCATGATGAAGGACAGTTTATACGACTCGCACTTGCAGATGTCGCGCTGGCAACGATGGGGCACCTTGGTTATCTAGCGGAGGCTGAAGTGAACAAGGAGCCTAGGCAGTCCGTCGGCAACCACGTCTTCGGTAGTTTCGGTCATGACTTCAAGTGCAAGGATGGTGAGCGTGTAATGATTGTTGGCGTTAGTCCGAATCAATGGAAGGCCATAGTGCGAGTCACTGAGACGCAGACTCAAGTCGCTGAATTGGAAGCGCGTTTGAACCTCGATTTCGATAACGAGGGAGATCGTTTCACGGCGCGTGAAAAGCTAAAGGAGCTCTTCGAGCCGTGGTTCGATCAGCGAGATTCACGCAGTGTGCACGAGGCGCTCGATCAGGCGTCGGTATGCTGGGGGCCTTATCAAACGATACAACAATTGGTTCAATCCGATAGCGACTGCAGTGTCGACAATCCATTGTTTGAGAAGGTGGAACAGCCAGGCATCGGTGAGTATCTAATGCCATCGAACCCGCTCAATTTTGAAGGCTTAGGAAATGTTCCTATAACGCCTGCGCCTGTGCTCGGACAGCATACCGATGAGATACTTAGTCTGACCTTAGGTCTTTCTGACGGGGAGATTGGCAAGCTACACGATAACGGTGTAGTGGCTGGCCCAACTACTTAGAGCCAGCTTGTTCAGGTAGCCCAACCACCTGCTAATGGAATTATCTGTCCTACCATATGACTGCTATCTTCCCGTGCGAGGTAGGCGGCAAGTTGTGCAGTTTCGCTTGCCGCGCCTATTTTGTTCGTAGGCACGTTTCGCTTTACGTGTTCTAGAAATTTTTCGTTCTCGAGAATATCGTCGGGATAGTAGGTGTTATTGTTGATGTAATTTTGCGCGATCGCATTTACCTGAATATTGCTGCGCGCCAACTCTAGCCCAACGGCTTTTATGAAACCGTTTTGTGCGCCACGTGCCGCGCAGTAGGCTGTGTTGTTCGGTATGCCGCGTAGCGGTGCCGCGCTAGTTATCGCAATAATTTTCCCGTGTTTTCTTTCCAGCATCTGCGGAGTGACTGCGCGCACTAGATACATAAGTGGATGCACTAAAGAATCGAATAGTAGGTTCCAATTCCCGTTGTCGATATCCTGTACCGGTCCTGTCATCGGAGGCTCGGCAAGATTCGCAACCAAGATGTCAATGTCACCCGCGTTGGCCACTAGTTCGTTGACTTCCTGTTCGCTGCGCATCGATGATGGGCCGGCAATCACATTGATATCAAGCTCTTCAAATTTCTCCTTGATCGCATTACCCATGTATCTGTCGCAGCAAGTTACTAAGGCAGTTCTAGTCGACATCATCCGATCTCATCTTGATTAGCATTCATTTCCATTAGGTGTAGCACAAACTTTTCTAATGTCTCATAGGGTTGGCAGCCAACAACCACTAAGTCATTGCCATAAAACGTGGGTACGCCGGTGACTCCTGTCTCGCGAGACCGCTGCCAGTCTGTATCGACTGCTTCTTTAAACTCGCGCTCAACGATAATGCGTCGTGCCTCTACTCCATCCAAACCCACAGCCTCGGCAATCGTGACCAATTCATCCACATCGCCGATATTCTTGTTGTCTACAAAGTAGGCTCGATACAGTGCATCGTGAATAGCGTCGCCGCCAGATTGACTGTCCGCCCATTTGCCTAGTTCCTGCGCAAGTCGGCTATTGAAAGTATGGGTGCGCTCACCGTATTCCAATCCAGCCTCAGCCATCAGCGCCTTCATCCGTTCGCGCATCGGAGCGATGTCTCTACCAGCGAACAATTCTGCTAGAGATTTACCCTCCTGCGGCGTATCTGGGTGCAGCGGAAAATGGATCCAACGCGCCTTCACAGGATAGTTCTGCTGCAGTTTTTCAATACTCACGGTACTGAGGTAACACCAAGGTCAGATGTAATCGGTAAATACATCTAGGGTGATAATTTCGTGCATGTTTTGTCTCCTAACGAGAAAATGCCTCAAACAGCTAACGATGTTGTAACAAACTTTCACTCATCAAGCTATATTCAAGTGTGATCTGCTTCTACTATCATGGCGTTTATATATAATGCTGCTAATTTAAGGCTTTTCAATAGCCCTAGTCAGCAATAACTACAATCGCGGTAGAGGCAATAATGACGAATAATGATGATCTAAGCCGGTTGATCGATGACGCTAACGCTGAAGTTGAATACACTATTGAGCAGGCGGAGAAGTCGAAGCCTAAGCGCAAGAATTGGAATCAATACCAGATGCTCATGCCGCTAGCTATATTGATACTCGCGTATGTGATTTATGCGGGGCAGCAGCAAGAAGCACCTAGCTCGACCGTTGTTGCTGCTCAATTGACCGATCTATTGTATCAGGCTCGAGAATCGATCGAGCTAGCTACCGTTGATGGACTCCTACCAGCCGTGTTACCCAATGCAGCCCTTGGTGCATTCGTTAGATACACCCGGTTTTCAGGAGGGTATTTCCTTAGCGTACAATCTCGCGGTGTGGGTGCAGAGATGGATAACAACGGCGAAATCACACTCTCCGGTGCCAACTAGGCAGAGTTAAGTTTGATAATTTTTCTTATAGAACTTATTCAACTAAGAAGTAGCTATTTCAAGGACTACGGTTAGTACTATGTTTGCTGAGACTCAAGGTAATTCCTTACAGAAATTATATGAATTGTATCGTGACCGATTCGATCCCGATAATAATTTGAAGCCTCTGGAAGTCGACTCCAGCGTGATTCAGTTCTGGAATAAAATTGAGCATGAAACGAATGTAGATTCGCTCACGCTCTGCGAACAAATTGCCGAGATTGCCGGCTTACCCGTTCATAGTGGCGATATCCAGACCCCCGCTCAGCTCGCCAAAAAGATTCCAAGGAAGACCCTGTCGCGTTTTCATATTGCGGTTGTGGGTATGGAAAAAGGTGAGCCAGTAATAGCAACAGGGAATCCCTTGGATGCAGAATTGATTGAGGCGCTGGTGTTCATGTTCGATAGCCACTACCGTCTGGTCGTTGCTGCGCCGGAAGCTATTGCCCGTGGAATTGAATCAGTACAGCAAGCCGCCATTGGTAGCATCTCGACAACAAAAGGCCTCAGTCTAACTGACTCGGGGGATTCGGCTGCCGAGAATCGTGCGACCCCTGTTCTGGCAAGACAGCTCATGTTGAAGGCCGTGAATTTGAGTGCGTCGGACATGCATATACAGCCGTTCCTCAATGGTTCCGTGGTGCGTATTCGAGTAGACGGCATGTTGAAGCGATTAACATTGCTCCCCGATAAAGTGGCCGATTCGATGATTCGTCACTTTAAGGCGAAATCAGGAATGGACCCGACTGGCAATATGGTGCCTCAGGACGGGCGCATGTTGGTAGAGGTCGATGGCCGCGAATACGATTTGCGTATTTCAACCTTGCCGGTAGCGGGGCATAAGGAAAAATTGGTGGTCCGTTTTCTAAACCGTCAATCAGTTTACAAGCTGACAGACATTGGGTTCTCTCTCGATGAAATCCATACAGTGCAGCGATTGTCGGCGAGACCGTCGGGAGTAATTCTGGTGTGCGGCCCGACTGGCTCGGGTAAAACCACCACGCTCTATTCGATTCTTAGCACCCTCAACGATGAAGCCACTTCAATCATGACGGTTGAGAATCCAGTGGAATACCAGATGCAGGGTTTGAGTCAGACGGAAGTCAATGACAAGGCGGGTATGACCTTTGCGCGTGCCTTGCGCGCCATATTACGTCAAGACCCAGACGTGCTTCTGATTGGTGAGATTCGTGATGAGGAGACTGCACAAATTGCCATGCAGTCCGCACTCACCGGACACCTAGTATTCTCGACTCTGCATACTAACGATTCTCTTAGTGCGATTCCCAGGTTACTCGACCTCGGTATTAATCCGGTAATCCTCGCTGAATCACTGGCTGGGATTATGTCTCAGCGTCTGTTGCGTAAACTGTGTAGTCATTGCAAGCGTGATGCAAAATCAACAGACCCTGCGGCCAAGGCTTTTAAGGTGGCGACGCATGTTGATCAAGCTTGTGAACCGGTGGGGTGTCAGGAGTGTGAGTTCAGCGGTTATCACGGCCGTACTGTAATTGCCGAATTGGTTGAAATTAATCAGGAGCAACGTGAATTGTTGCTCGGAGGTGAGAATGACATCGCCAAGTTTAAGGCGGCGATGCGTGGCACTTTTAATTCCATGTCGATGTCTGCATCGCGACTTATTATTTCTGGAGTTACAACAGCCGAGGAGGCATCGCGGGTGATTGGCCACCAATTCTGGTTTGCGCTGGTAGATGAGTATGACAGTGAGCTTCCTGATTTAAGCGCGCTTAGTGACACAGGCAGCGAGAGCAAGAAGGAAAGGAATGCGGTAGTTATCGCTGGAGACCTAGATGAATCCAGCAAACAATTGCAGGTTGTTCTCGAAAATAGTTGGCTGGAAGTTTTGACGGCAGATGGATCCGAGGGTTGTGAAAAAATTCTTCGGGAACACGAGAATGTCGATCTCGTTGTGTTAGAGCTGGATGAGAGTTTGAATGATGAGGAGATTGTTGTATCGGTGGCTGATTATCGTCGTCACTTGGCGTGGGCTAGATTGCCTGCTCTGATAAGGCTTCCTGTAACCAAGCCACACTGGGAAGCGTTACTGAAAGAGCATGGTTCTACCTCAAGGTTCCTGAGTCGCGATGTCGAGGCTGACGATATTGTTGAAATCATTCAACAGTCTATAAGTGAAAAGCTCGATTTCAGATGGGGTATGGAACCAAGAGCAGACTCAGTAGATGTGTAAGACAATATTTGGCTCAGTGGCAGTGGCTCATTTCAAAGTTTAACTGTCCATATAGCAACAATTGAAGATTAACTATATTTTATAGAATTATAGAATTATAGGAATAGGAAGCAGATGAATAAGCAGACTAAAGGGTTCACCCTACTTGAGTTGTTGACCGTTATTACAATTCTTGCCTTGTTGGCCGCGATATCGGTTCCTGTGTATCGCACTTATATTGAGAGGGCGCAATCATCGGAAATTGTGCTGCGCTACGACGCGGTGCGCACTGGAGTGCAGACTAATCTCTCTCGCGGAGAAGTCAGCGACTGCGCCGAGGTAGTTGCGGCTAGCGTAGCGGCTAACCTAGGCGATGACTACGCCAGATTGTCTGTGGGTTTTGACGCGGTTAGCGGCGGAAATCTACAAGGCTATAAACCTGTTTTCTTAGTTTGCGCGAGTCACGATATTCAGGGCGAGCAGGGGGTGAGGGTCGCCAGAGCAGCCTATGATGAGTTTTCGTTGACTAACACCGTGAATCCTGGAGCCGTGCTCTCTGAATCAATGATCAGTTTTTCTGTCCCACTTAGCAGCGGCGATGTCGCCGCGTGTCGAATCCCTGTGGGTGGAGCTCTAACTGCTTGTGGTGCGCGTGCCCCAGTTCCGACTGCGGCTCCAACCATTGCGCCTTCTCAAGCGGTTGTTCCTACACCTGCGGTGCCCACCCCAGCGGTGATAGTAGCACCTAGCATTGTGCCAACGGTGGAGGCAGTGAACCTGATGAGATCAATCACCGGAGCGACAGCGCTTTCGGCCTACTCCGGTGAGCAGAGAGGCGTGGCCCTTGGCACGCAAGTCGTGGGTCTGTATATGGCTGGTAGCAGCGTTAACCAGCTGGCAGGCGCGGCGGCGAGTCAGCTACCCACAATCACTCAGCCCTACACCGCTGTGGCGGATGCTGGGTACCAGTACCTTAACGGCTCCGGGGCTCTTGGCCAATTAATGCCTACCATGGCAGCCAATCTTCAGGCACTGGCCCCAAGTGAGCGCAACGCCTGGGATGGCGGTATCGTGGTCTTCTCTGATGGCAGTGTGGGCCGTATGCAGAAGGCAGCTAATGGCGCCAACAGTGGTGAGAGAGACTACATCTATTTTTCAGTTCTAAGCGGTGTAAATGCTAACGACGGGATGTCGATCGTGACAGGTCATGCTCAAGCGGGCCAAACGGTGCAGGTTAGTGTAGGGGGCAGAGATCTGGCTACCGTCACAGCCGATGCCCAGGGCAATTGGAACCTGGCCGGCGCCGCTGCTCTTGCTGCCGCTGGACAGACAATTACCGCTAGCCCGGTAACTCCCTAAACTATAGACCTGTTGCAGAGCCAGTCTGAGTGATTAGGCTCTAGGTTTGCCCGCTATTCGGACCTCTGTGAATAAATCGATTATTGCCTCAAAAGTGCCCTGAGAGGCTCCAATACAATGGCAATGGGTTATACTGCCAGTCAGCATCAGGCTGCGTTCTGCCCTTTTATGAGGGTAGAAAAGTGCAACGAGCCACTACTGCCTGAAGTATCGAATTCATTAAATAATAGAATAAAATCAGCAAGTTAATGGGGTTTAAGTTTATGCGAAAACTAGTCACCTCGGTTGCAGCCGCAGCCGTATTACTAATGCCACAACTAAATTTGATGGCTCAGGGCGATGAAGCTCTGGCCATTATGGTCCCGGGCGGCGGAGTCTATAGCCGTCCAATTACCACCGATTCGGTAGAGGCTCAGGCATTCTTCGATCAGGGGCTCAGAATGGCATGGAGCTTCTATTTCCCAGAGTCCATCGCCTCTTATCAGGAAGCTGCGCGTCTGGATCCAGATAGTCCAATGCCTCATTTCGGTCTAGCACACGCGGCGGGCCCGAACCCGAATAGTCGTTATGCGGGCCTTCCGGACGACCCTCAGGGAGCCGGCCTCGCAGCGATCCGCAGAGCCCTGGCCCTGGCCAATAATGGCAGCCAGCGCGAGCGCGACATGATCAATGCGCTGTTTGTCCTTTATAACAAGGACGCTGTTCCGGATACGAGAGAAAGAGACTTCGCCTTCGTTGATGCCATGCGCAACCTGCATGATAAGTATCCAAACGATGCTGACATCGCCACTATTTTCGGCGAGTCTTATATGAATACAACGCGCTGGGACTATTGGGAGGCAGATGGTACTGCCAAGCCAGGTACAGCAGAAGCACAGGCGGCGTTCGAGTCTGCAATGCGCTCCGAGCACGATCATCCGGGTGCGAACCATCTCTACATTCATTTGATGGAGGCATCGTCTCAGCCAGAACTTGCTATGCCAGCCGCTCAGAAACTTGAAGCGACAGTGCCCATCTCCGGTCACATGGTGCATATGCCTGGGCATATCTATCTACGAGTTGGTGAGTACGAGAAGGCAATCGACATCAATGAGCGATCGCAAATTGTGGATGCTCAGTTTGCCGAAATCTGGGGAGATACTAATTTCCCATTGATAGGTACTTACCCACTGTCACACAAGATACACAAGGGGCATGCGCTGGACTTCGTGCGCTACGCAAACATGCTTCAGGGCAATTACGCTGAGTCGTCTGCAGCGGCGGCAAAGAATGCCGGAAACACTGATCCTGATATTACCAGTGGCTTGAAGAACATAGCCCATACCTGGATTACAGATAAGGTATTTGGTAAGTGGGACAAGATTCACGCAGACAATGCAGTGAACAGCCAGTATGAGGCTCCCTATCTAAAAGGTATGTGGAGTTATGTAATGGGCAGTGCTCATGTCGCTAAAGGCCACATGGGTCCTGCAGAAGCAGAGTTAGCAAATCTTCAGGCTCAGATAACAGCTGAAGGTGTTGATGATCAAGGCGTGAGCCCAACTCCAGCATCACATGTATTGAATCTGGCTTCCCATGCTCTCAATGGAGAGATTGAAGAAGCGAAGGGCAATCTAGATGCGGCGATCATGCATTACAATGTGGCGATCCAGCTGCAAGACTCATTAAACTACACTGAGCCGCCGGACTGGTCGCAGTCTATACGCCTCTATCTAGGTGCGGTTCTTCTTGAGGCGGGCCGTGCGGCTGAAGCTGAAGAAGTTTATCGCAAAGATCTAGAGTGGAATCAACAGAATGCCTGGACTACGTTTGGTCTCTATCAAGCGATTGAAGCTCAAGGCAGAGCTCAGGAAGCGATCATAGTCGAGAGACAATTTCAGTCTTTCTTCCGTAACGCTGATGTTGAAATCACGCGCTCACGTTTGTAAGCGCAACGATTGCTTTATAGTTGCCGAGGTAAATTTGTCAATTACTCGGACACAGCAATGCAAATCGTGTTGAACAGAAAGCCAAGAGATGTAAATTCTCTTGGCTTTTTTTATTCTTAAGATAGAAAACGCTAGTAATAGGCTAAAAAATACAAAGCAAAGTAGCTAGGGGAAGTTTCATGTCGGTTTCAAATAGATCTCGTCTCGTTGCAATATCAATTCTTGGATTTGCGTTAACAGCTGGCAACATCTCTGCACAGGAACACTTCAACGCAAAGGGTGCGCAGCCAAGCCGTTTTACGTCGCAATTACAGGATGAGCTCCGTACTAGCTTGCCATTCGATGATCAACGCGATTTCGAGGAGTCTAGCCGAGGCTTTATAGCAGAGCCTGGCTCGAGGCAGATTCTTGCAGCCAATGGTCGTGTCGTGTGGGATATGACACGTTACGACTTTCTCCTTGAAAGCACAGACTTCGATAGTATCCACCCCTCTCTGCAGCGCCAAGCAACGCTCAATATGAACTTCGGTCTGTATGAGGTAGTACCGGATTTCATTTATCAGGTGCGCGGATTCGATCTGGCGAATATGACTCTAATCAAAGGCGATTCGGGGTGGATACTGTTTGATGTATTACTTACCTCAGAAACGGCGGCGGCTGCGCTACGCCTTGCGAATGAACAATTAGGCGAGCGTCCAGTGCGAGCGGTTGTCTATTCCCATTCTCATATCGATCACTTTGGTGGTGTTCGCGGAGTGATTAACGAAGAGGACGTTCGATCGGGTGCGGTGCAAGTCATTGCCCCATCGGGTTTTATGGAAGAGGCGATTGCAGAGAATGTGTATGCGGGTAATGCAATGTCACGACGCGCGGGTTTGCAATATGGGCGCGGCATTCCTTCAGGGCCGTTTGGACAAGTGGACTCTGCGATTGGCAAGGCACTCGCCGCGGGAACGACAGGATTGATTGCACCAAGTCTGGTTATCGAAGACAGCTATGAAGAACATGTCATCGATGGCGTCAACATGGTCTTTCAGAATACACCTGGCACCGAGGCGCCTGCAGAGATGAATACCTGGTTTCCAGATCAGAAGGTGTTCTGGGCTGCGGAAAATATTACGGCCACAGTTCACAATGTTTATACGCTGCGTGGCGCATTAGTTAGAGATGCATTGCAGTGGTCGAAGCAAATCAATGAGGCCCTATACCGGTTTGGTCAGGATGCCGAAGTCTTGGTGTCTTCTCATAACTGGCCGCGCTGGGGAAATGAACGAATTCAGCAGGTTATGCGCACGCAGCGTGATGCCTACGCGAATCTGAACAACCAAGTTTTGAATCT
>CAJXRP010000026.1 GCA_913060495.1 uncultured Gammaproteobacteria bacterium
TCGGCGGACTATGCCTGGGCCAACGGACCATGAAAATCTATAGTCCGTCGCTCCAAATCATAACTCGATGAAATCTAACGAAAAATGGTGGGCCCACAGGGACTCGAACCCCGGACAAACGGATTATGAGTCCGCTACTCTAACCAGCTGAGTTATAGGCCCATGTTCTTACATGGGGATATTGCTGAAAATCATGAAGCAACATAATTGACCGTATTGTAACAATTTTTCTTTGTCTTGTTCTTTTTTAAACAAGCTATTATGAGTCCGCTACTCTAGCCAGCTGAGTTATAGGCCCATGTGTTTTGCAAATTGTTTAATCTCGTACATTTTGAAATTGTGCAGCGATGCTTTTCTCTACTGCCTTGGCGTCTGCTTTTAGCCCTTGAGCTAGCTGTATAGCCATAGCATCGGTGTAGATCTCTTCAGTGCCATTGGCAATACCATCAAACACATAGCTTGCTAATTCTTCCGTTGAGCCTTTTTCTACCGTCATGCCTGCAGTCATATCAGTGTCGATTGGTCCAGGGTAAATGCCGCACACCAAAGTATTTTGGCCAGCCAGAACAGTTCGTTGACCTTGGGTCAGTGAGTGCCCTGCAGCTTTTGAAGTAGAGTAGGTTGGTGCGAAGGGGAAATTAACCAGCCCGGCAACGGAAAGCACATTCGCTATGGCGCCGCCGCCATTGGCTTTAAGGATTGGTGCAAATGCTACGACCATGCGCATGGGGCCATAGAAATTGGCATCCATTTCGAGTTTTGATTTTTCTACAACGTCATCGGCTAGCAGCTGTGCGCCGGTACCCATACCGGCGTTGTTGATGACGATATCAACATCAGTGGCGGCTGCGGCAGCGGCTTTGACTTGATCGCTGTTGGTGACATCTAGTGTAAGAGTAACAACACGGGCGCTGTCTATTGCCTTTACTTCGGCGAGCTTCGATTCATCTCTGGCGGTTGCGTAAACTTTCTTGGCGCCCAATTCCAATGCCCTTATGGCAAGGGCCTTTCCAATGCCACGATTGGCGCCTGTAACCAAGACTACTTTACCTTCTACAGGAACTCCGTTCATTTGCTTCTCCGTGGCGCTTGCTTTGATTCGAACTCTTGGATGATATTTATTCAATAGCGTGGCTGGTTAACTAGCCACGCTTCGTGTTTGATATTATAGGCGCTAATTTCCGCTTGTACTATTACTCGTCGAGAAAGCTACGAAGATGATCTGAGCGAGTAGGGTGGCGCAGTTTACGCAGCGCCTTCGCCTCAATCTGACGTATGCGTTCACGGGTTACGTCGAATTGCTTGCCCACTTCTTCTAGAGTGTGGTCGGTATTCATGTCGATACCGAAGCGCATTCTTAGTACCTTCGCTTCTCTTGCTGTCAGGCTGCCTAGGACATCCTTAGTCGCTTCACGCAGGCCTTCATCGATAGATGAATCTACCGGTGAGTCTACGGTGGCATCCTCGATGAAATCACCTAGGTGTGAATCTTCATCATCACCAATCGGCGTCTCCATGGAGATCGGCTCTTTCGCGATCTTCAAAACGCGACGGACTTTGTCTTCGGACATGTCCATGCGCTCGCCCAATTCCTCTGGAGTTGGCTCGCGGCCTTTCTCATGTACCATCTGGCGTGAGATGCGGTTTAGCTTATTAATAGTCTCGATCATGTGAACAGGGATGCGAATTGTGCGAGCCTGGTCAGCGATGGAACGGGTGATAGCTTGTCGAATCCACCATGTAGCATAAGTTGAGAACTTGTAGCCGCGACGGTATTCGAACTTGTCTACTGCTTTCATCAGGCCGATGTTGCCTTCCTGAATTAGATCCAGAAACTGCAGGCCGCGGTTCGTGTATTTCTTTGCGATGGAGATAACCAAACGCAGGTTAGCCTCGACCATTTCTTTCTTTGCGCGCCGTGACTTCGCTTCGCCGATCGACATCTTTCGATTGATATCTTTGATCTCAGCGATCATCAAACCTGTTTCTTCTTCTATCAGGCGAATCTTCTTCTGAGCTCGCAATACTTCGGTTTTCACGTTAACCAATAATTCCGAGTAGGCTTCCTTTTCCTTGATGTGTTTGTCGATCCATTTAGGATTTACTTCGCTACCCGGAAAGCTCGCAATAAAGACTTTACGAGGCATCTTTGCGCTGCGAATACACAGGCTCATGATGGTGCGTTCATGGCGACGCAGTCGAGTTAGTACGGCGCGAACATGGCTTAGTAGTGGCTCAAACTGACGTGGAGTTAGCTTGAAACTCTTGAACAGTTCGCCTAGCTTCGCAAGCTCTTCTCTGGACTTGTCATGGGTGCGTCCGCGCTTGCCAACTACCGCAGTGGCCAGCTCGTATTGCACGCGTAATTCAGTGAAGCGAATCTTGGCCTCTTCTGGATCAGGGCCAACTGGTGTTTCGTCTTCATCCTCAATGCCCGCATCTTTCTTGTCTTGCTTTTCTTGGGCTGTTTGTTGGCTAACCGCAGGGGGACCAACTGGAATTGCTTCATCACTGATATCGAGGTAACCGGTTATCAGTTCGTTGAGTCGTCTCTCTTCAATGTCGACCAATGCATATTCATTCAGTACATGTTCGACTGTACCCGGGAAGTAGGCCATGGCGTTCATCAGTTCCCGCAGGCCTTCTTCGATGCGCTTGGCGATTACGATCTCGCCTTCGCGAGTTAGCAGTTCAACCGTGCCCATCTCACGCATATACATACGTACTGGGTCGGTGGTGCGGCCAGCTTCGTTCTCAACGGCGGCGAGGGCTGCTGCAGCCTCGGCGGCGGCTACTTCGTCGGCGCCAGAATCGCTTTCTTCGTTGAGCAATAGCGCATCTGCATCTGGCGCTGCTTCAAACACCTTGATGCCCATGTCATTAATCATCTGGATAATATCTTCAACCTGATCCGGGTCAGAGATAGATTCCGGAAGGTGGTCGTTGACCTCGGAATAGGTTAGATAGCCCTGTTCCTTTCCTTTCGCGATTAATGCTTTAAGGCTGGATTGTGGTGCAATTAGGTCGGCCATGAACTCTCGTCTCCCCAGCAGCTTGCCAGGTAGTGGGTGAATAAAACTGAGCCGAGCATTATATAGGCTTAAAGCCCGGCTTGTATATCGTTGCGGCGGCTAAATTACGCCGCCATTAGGTCTAAGTAGATGGGGGCAATCGATGGGGTTTTCAAGCTAATTCATTGGAGGAGCCGGCGGTATTTCGCTATCTGTCGATGGCTCGTCAGTTGGTGGTGGAGGGCGTTTAGGCTCGGTGATCTTCGAGAGGGCCTCTCGGCGCTTCTGGGATTCAAGCTTCTTGAGGACATCTGACAATATCTTGTCAACAATTTGTAAAAACTCCTGCTCAAGCCCTTCTATGGGGGTGATGTTCTCACTATTCAGTCGCGTTATTTGATTCCCGTAGGGAGAACCGCTGCAATAACCGAGTAGGGTAGGGGTGTCAGTCTCGGGGTCACGCTTCACCATCTCGATGAGGGATAGCAGCAATTGCCGACCTTCATCTCCAGCAGAATGTAGCGGCGCAAGGTCAGCAGTAATAGATAGCGCGACCTCTGGATTCTGCATCAGTAGCTCGATTGCCTTCACCGCGGCGGGCTTGCGATACACATGTAGATTCGAGCCTGTGGACTTTGGGCTAGGGCTTCGAGCTTGTGATGATTGTTCTAAATCAGGTTCATAGGGAGCAGAATCGGGAATGTGTGAAGAGTAGTCCGAGGAAGGTGTGGGCGGCACAGGTGCCGAGCTGCCTCTCGTTGGCTTCGCTTGTGAGTCTATTAGCTTATCCAGTGATTCGTTGGCAACACCGAGAATCTCCGAGAGCTTGTCCAGCATCAGCTGGCCATATATCCCCTTAGGGAATTTGGCTATTAAAGGTTTCGCCACATTGCTTAATCTTGCCCTGCCTTCGATGGTCTTGATGTCGAGTCCTTCCGACAGCTTGTCGAAGAAGAACTGCTCTAAAGGTGTGGCATTTTCAATTAGCGTGGTGAACTCAGTCTCACCGATCTTGCGAACCAAGGTGTCGGGGTCCTCACCTTCGGGAAGAAACAGAAACTTCACCTGACGGCCATCTTGCATCTCCGATAAGCTTGCCTCTAAGGCTCGCCATGCAGCAGTTCTGCCCGCGTTATCGCCATCGAAGCAGAACACAACCTCGGGCACGAGGCGGAATAGTCGAGTCAGGTGTCGGTCGCTGGTAGCTGTGCCCAGTGTGGCAACTGAATTGCGAATACCCATCTGTGCCAGTGCAATAACATCCATATAGCCTTCAACTATGAGGATGCGCTTGAGTTTGTTGTTGGCTTTTTTTGCTTCGAACAGGCCATACAACTCAGCACCCTTGTGAAACACAGGGGTCTCTGGGGAGTTCAGGTATTTTGGCTTGTCATCGCCAAGCACTCGACCGCCGAAGGCGATGGTGCGTCCGCGGCTATCGCGAATAGGGAAAATTATGCGATCACGAAATCTATCGTAGTAACGAACGGCATTAGTGTTGGCGGGGGCACCGCTTCCTTCGGTTTTTCGAGCTTCTTTCTCGATAACCATGCCAGCCTTGAGCAGAGACAGTTCTTCATTGGCATCACCGGCGATCTCCTTCAATAGGTTATCCCAGCCCGGCGGCGCATAGCCTATGCAGAAATCTCGAGCGACTTCGCCACTTACGCCTCTGGCCTTCAAATAGTCGACTGCCGATTTACGGTTTTCGTGGCGGCGCAGTTGCTGACAATAGAATTTGTTCGCTTCTTCTAAGACTGCGAATAGTTTGCTGTTCTCCGATTGCCTGCGGGTTGCTGCGGCACTTTCTTCCCTTGGAACTTCCATGCCATTGTCCCGTGCGAGGGACTCCACAGCTTGTGGAAAATCTACTTGATCGAAGTTCATGATGAAGCCGATGGCGTTGCCGCCAGCACCACAGCCGAAGCAATAGTAAAACTGACGCTCGGGTTGCACGCTGAATGACGGGGTCTTTTCCTTGTGGAACGGGCAACAGGCAGAGTAGTTCTTGCCGGACTTTTTTAGCGTGACGCGTTTGTCCACAACCTCGACGATATCTGCCCGGCTGAGCAGGTCATCGATGAATGTCTGTGGAATAAGTCCAGCCATAGCTCAAGAATCCAGAATTTTCGAATGCAGGTTATTTGGGTCACAGTCGATAGACGCCATTGTATCCAAATCTGGATGCAGTTGCTGCGGGATGGCTTGGTGAATTTCAGATGAGCAGTGTAGAGGGCTTTGCTGCTTTTAGTATCGGTCTAGGCAAGTAACGACTTGATTTGCTTGCTCACCTCGGCCATGTCGGCGCGACCGACGACCTGAGGGCGAACTATATTCATTACCTTTCCCATTTCTTTCATCGAGGCGGCGCCTGACTCAGTCACAGCCGATTTGATGATTTGCTCGAGTTCGTCAGCTTCCAATGCTTGAGGCAGGAATTCCTGGATGACTTCGATCTCAAATTGTTCTTGGGCAACCAGCTCCGGGCGATCTGCAGACTCATACTGACGAATGGATTCGCGGCGCTGTTTAATCATCTTGTCTAAGATGCCAATAACCCGTGCGTCATCTGGATCAATACGCTCGTCAACTTCGACGCGCTTGATTTCAGACAGCGCGAGACGAATAGTGCCTAGACGCGGCTTATCTTTAGCCCGCATGGCATCTTTCATGGCTTCCGTGAAGGCTTGTTTGAGAGGACTGTCAGACATGATTATCCGAATACCTGCAGAGCGCAGGAGGGCAAGCACTTAAGAGTATGCTTGCCCGATGGTAAGGCTAGTACAAACGTTGGCTTTTCTTGCTTTCGCGCTGCACTTTCTTCAAGTGACGCTTAACTGCAGCAGCAGCCTTACGCTTACGGACAGACGTAGGCTTCTCGTAGAATTCTCTACGACGCACTTCAGCTAGGACTCCTGCTTTTTCGCAAGAGCGCTTGAAGCGGCGAAGGGCCACGTCGAAAGGTTCGTTATCTTTAAGTTTTACCTGGGGCATTGAACTAAACACCTACCTTAATAGTTTTACTGTTAATTTTGTGTAAACAAGCTAGTTTACTTGTCTTTCCGGCCCAAATATTAAGAAAATTCCAAGAATCATAGGGACGCGGAATATAAGGGGCGCTAATATTAATGCCCTGACGCCTTAATTGCAAAAGAATTAGCCCTTATCGGCTGGGAAATTGGACAAAATACAGAGGGAGCGTACAAGGAATTTGGGATATGTCTCCATATTTGGCATGATTGCCACTTTTCCAGCAACCCCGATTGCAGTTTAGAGTAGATTGAGAGTAATAGTGAAAGCAATAGCGAGAGAGTTAACCCATTGATAGTACTAGGTATTGAAACATCGTGTGACGAGACGGGAGTCGCGCTATACGACAGTGAGCACGGCTTGCTCGCCGATTGCCTGTATAGCCAGATCGAAATACACGCACAATATGGCGGCGTAATTCCCGAGTTGGCATCCCGTGATCACATACGAAAGACGTTGCCGCTGATCAAAGAAGTGATCGCCAAGGCGGGTATCGAGCAATCCGACATAGACGGAGTAGCGTATACAGCAGGACCGGGGTTGGTTGGTGCACTGCTAGTTGGCGCCTCTATTGGCCGTTCTCTCGGTATGGGATGGAATGTGCCGACAATCGGCGTCCATCACATGGAAGGGCATTTGTTGGCGCCTATGTTGGAAGATGAGCCGCCGAAGTTCCCTTTTGTAGCTCTATTAGTTTCCGGCGGGCATACCCAGTTAGTTGAAGTTGAGGGCATAGGTCGTTATGCCCTGCTGGGCGAATCTCTGGACGATGCTGCAGGTGAGGCGTTTGATAAGGTTGGCAAGATGTTGGGCCTGCCTTATCCCGGTGGGCCTCATGTAGCAAAACTGGCAGTACAAGGGGAGTCTGGGAAATTCACTTTTCCGCGGCCGATGACGAACCGCCCTGGATTGGATTTTAGCTTTAGCGGACTAAAGACTGCCGTGCGAACGGCGATTGCTGAAGCTCGCGACGCCAACGGAGACTTGAGTGAGCGGCAGCGGGCTGACATCGCTCGCGGGTTTGAAGAGGCAGTCGTTGCGACACTCGCGATCAAATGTGGCCGCGCATTGCAGCAAACTGGAATGCACACGCTAATCATTGCCGGTGGCGTTTCAGCAAACTTGCAGTTGCGTGAAGTCTTGGAGAAGACGGTAGCGAAATTTGACGCGAAGCTGTTCTACGCGAAGCCGCGATTCTGTACTGATAATGGCGCAATGATTGCCTATGCTGGTTGTCAGCGGCTGTTGGCGGGCCAGGAAGACGACTTGGAAATACGTGCACAACCGCGTTGGTCACTGGAAGCTTTGCCCGCTATTTAGGGGGCTTCCGATCAGGAGCGGCTCAGTGCTTCTGTTAGATTTTTGATTGAAGGATTAGGAATGGATATCGTTTATATTCGCGAGCTCGAGATAGAAACCATCATAGGTATCTACGATTGGGAGCGAGAGCAAAAACAGACAGTGAGTCTGGATCTTGAAATGGGAACTGATATTTCACTGGCTGCCAGCAGCGAAGACATTGAAAACACTCTAGACTATAAGGCAGTTGCAAAGCGTCTTATAGAATTCATCGAAGGTTCGGAGTTTTTCTTAGTAGAGACTATGGCCGAGAAGGTCGCGCAGATCATACTGCAAGAGTTTTCAGTGCCCTGGCTCAAGCTGCGGTTGGGTAAGCCCGGTGCTGTCACCGGCTCAAAAGATGTAGGTGTGATAATTGAACGCGGAAGTAAGTAGATTTACCTATTTCCTCCACTATAATTTTCTGCAAGTGAGTACCTTGTGACGACCCTCGCCCTAAGCATAGGCAGTAACATCGATGCCGAATCGAACATTCGGGCGGCATTGGGTGCACTGAGTCTCGAGTTCGATAATATTCGTAATTCTACAACTTACGAGAGTCAAGCTGTTGGCTTCGTTGGCGACAATTTTCTTAATCTCGTGGTTCTTGCTGACACGGACAAGAAGTTGGATGAAGTCGCTTCGATTCTAAAACGGCTGGAAGATCAGTTGGGTAGAGATCGACAGCAAGTCAGATTTTCCGGCCGTACTATGGATATCGACATTCTTCTATACGGTAATGAGTCGGGGATGTATTGCGGTATAGAGTTGCCGCGCCCTGAAGTAACAGAAAATGCCTTTGTGCTGCAGCCACTGTCGGAGTTATTGCCTGACGCAGTGCATCCTGCGACAGGATTGTCCTACCTAAAACTGTGGCAAGACTACGACAAGTCGAAGCAGCGGCTTTGGCCTGTTGATACAGATTGGCCCGCCAAGTAGTTCAGATTTCCTTGCCGTGATTCCCGCTAGCTGTTCATAGCGAAGTAGTTTGCCTGCTGTTCAATTCTCTTTATCCATTTTCCGATTGCGGCATAGGCTTCTATGTCGAAGCCGCCTTCGTGTGCCACATGGGTATAGGCGTAGAGGCTGATGTCGGCGATAGTCAGCACATCACCCACTAAGAAATCTGCTTTGTCGAGTTGTTGCTCCATAAGCAACAACGCCTTGTGACCTCCAGCTTGTTTCCCTTCGTATTCAGCGAGTCGCTCAGCAGGCAAGCCCAGGTATTTATTTATGTAGCGCGCGGTCGCGATAAAGGGCTCGTGACTGTACTGTTCGAAAAACTGCCATTGCAATACTTGCGCTCTTAGAAAACGGTCAGCCGGAAGAAGTGCGGTCCCTTCGGCGAGATAATTGAGAATCGCATTGGATTCTGTGAGCTTGCTGCCATCATCAAGCACCAGCACAGGTATCCGCATATTGGGATTCAATTTTTTGAACTCATCGCTGTGTGTTTCTCCGGCGAGAATGTCGATGTGCAGCCATTCGTGTTCAATTTCGAGGTAGCTCATCAATAGTTTAATCTTGTAGCAATTGCCCGACTGAATATCGCCATAGACTTTGTACATAGTGCTGTTTTCCGGAGTTGATTATGGGTCGATAGAAACGAAGAGCTGTTTACTAGGCGAGATATCTGCCGCCATCAACTCGGACAGTTTGTCCGGTCACATAACAAGCATCATTCGCTAGAAAGAAAACTGCGTCCGCAATATTTTGCGGCTCACCTAAAGTGCGTAGAGGGATACTT
This sequence comes from uncultured Gammaproteobacteria bacterium, assembly GCA_913060495.1. Lineage (GTDB taxonomy): Bacteria > Pseudomonadota > Gammaproteobacteria > Pseudomonadales > Pseudohongiellaceae > UBA9145. The sequence continues at coordinate 9,127 of CAJXRP010000026.1, forward strand.
TCCAACATTTTCTGTCGTGCTTCCAAGACTGCAGGATTAGATTCGTCTTCCAACGAGGGAGGCCATAGTATGGCTCCGGGTGAGACCCCATTAACCCTCACGCTAGGCGCAAGTTCTTTGGCTAATGACTTCGTCATTGCCTTTACTCCCGCTTTCGCCATGCTGTAGATGGGAAAGCCTTTGAGAGGGCTGTCCGCATGTGTGTCTGTCATGTTGATTATGGCGCCGGATCGTTGCTGAAGTTCGGGAGCAAGCTGTTGGGCTAAGAAGAAGCCTGCCCTTAAATTGCTGTCGAACAACTCGTCCCAAGCTTTGTGATCACACTCGGATAGGGGCGTTGGATAGAACGCGGAGGCATTGTTTACCAGAACATCAATGCGTTGATAACAATCTAGCGCGAGTCGTGCAAGGGACTGTACTTGTCTGCGATCGGTAAGATCGGCGTGCAAGCAGGATGCGGAATCTATTCGCAGGGCATTGAGTTCTGCGACCAGTGCGTCAGCCTCAATTTTGGATTGATTGTAGTGGATGATGACATTGAAACCTTCCGCATGAAATTTTTTCGCGGTACAGGCTCCCAATCGCTTGCTTGCTCCGGTGAGGAAGCAGACTCGGGTGTCATGGCTTTGATTTGTAGGTGTATTCATTGCAATCTACTGCCGGTATTAATTCGTGGCTTGCGAGGGATTGAGTCGCGCCATGATGTCAGTCAATAAATCGAGTCTGCTGCGATGAACAAACTCATGGGTGTTTTCCGGTTTTTCCTCTTTGATCAGCGCGCCCAAATCTAACTGTGACAGCTCGTTCAATATCGTTGTTAGATATGCTTTTTGTGGATAGTCGCGGTCTTCGAGCCCTGTTCTGCCTCTGGCATCGGCCTCGCAGGCTAGTAAAAATTTCTGTACGCGTTCAGGTCGACGGAAACCATCGAGCGCCTCTATTAGCTTCAGCAGCGTAGCGGGTCGCAACTCCTTAATGCGGTGCACTTTGGTGTGATGCTCGCAGGCTAGGGAGGCCAGTTTTGAAAATTCATTCGGCACGTGTAGGCGCGTGCTGATATCCGCCAACAGCGGAAGACCGAGAGTTTCATGGCCATAGTGGCTGGGCCACTTAGTTTTGTCCGTGACACCTTTGCCTACATCGTGCGCGAGAGTTGCGTAGCGAACTACAGGGTCGCTGCTTAGTTTAACCGCCTGTTGCAAGCTAAGTAGTGTATGCAGACCTGTGTCTATTTCTGGATGATGCTTCTCCGGCTGCGGCACTCCGAAGAGTCTGTCTACTTCCGGTAGGAGTGACTTCAGTGCACCGCAGTCTCGTAGTACGCGAATGAAAACATCCGGCGCGGGTCCGCCCATGGCCTGTTCAATTTCCTGCCAGACTCTCTCGCGAACGAGAGCGTCCATTTCGCCGCTTTGAACAATATTGCTCATTAAATTCAGAGTATCCGGCGCGACTGTAAACTCGAGCTTAGCGAAACGCGCTGCAAATTTTGCAACTCGTAGTACTCGTAGAGGATCTTCGGCGAACGCAGGGGAGACATGGCGCAATACCCTGTCTTGAATGTCTTGACGACCGTTGTAGGGGTCAATAAGTTGGCCATCGCTTGATTCGGCGATGGCATTAATGGTGAGGTCCCTGCGCAATAGGTCTTGCTCAAGTGTGACGAATTCAGATGCATCGAATTCGAATCCTAGATATCCCGCGCCAACCTTCCTTTCCGTTCGAGCGAGAGCGTATTCCTGTTTGGATTGAGGATGTAGAAACACGGGGAAGTCTTTGCCGACTTGCAAATAACCTTGCTCTTTCATCAGCCTAGCGTTGCTACCGACGACGACCCAGTCCTTGTCCCGTATCGGAAGGTCTAAGAGTCTGTCGCGAACCGCACCACCGACTAGATATATTTCCATAGCCATATTGAATTACTGCTTTAGTGTAGAAGTGTCCAAATCTACAATCTACGAAAGATGCTTGCCTACATTTGCTCAGCTGGATATGGAGTAGAGTTGCTGGTCTTCGAGTCGCATTAAAGTCAATTCGCGACCCCAGACATATCCTGTATCTAGAGCATGAATATACTTCTTCCCAGTATAGCCTTCGAGTGCCGCCCAGTGTCCAAAAAGAATCGTTGTTTCTGGTGTTATCGTCTCGTACTCGAACCAGGGTTTAAACCCCTGTGGAGCTGAGCTTAAGCCCTCTTTAACCGTGAGCTGCATAGTGCCGATTTCGTCGCAGAAGCGAACTCGGGTAAGGTAGTTAGTGATTACGCGTAGGCGGTCCAGATCTTCCAATTGATCATGCCAGCGAGTCGGAGTGTTGCCATACATATGCATTAAGAAAGCCTTGTACCCGCTATCTCGAAGTGCGTATTGAACCTCTGCCGAAAGGTCGAGCGTCTTCTGCAAAGTCCAGTGGGGCGCTACACCGGCATGCACCATCAGAAAGTCTTTAACGCCGGCTTTGGTGTCCACGCTTTCATAGTGAGCGAGCGGTTTGGTCCGCAGCCAATCGCAGAGTTGCTTGCAGTCCTTAGATTCTAGCAAATCATCTAGGGTGTCCTTACTGCGGGCAGGCGCACAGTCTTCATGTATTGCTATCAGATGCAGATCGTGGTTACCCAATACCAGTTCTATTGAGCCGGCCATATCGTGCAAGAAGCGTAATGTATCAAGGGAGTCGGGACCGCGGTTTACAAGATCGCCCACGCACCACAGCTTGTCCTTCGATTCCGAGAACTTAACTTTCTTTAGCAGTTTCTTCAGCGGCTTGTAGCAGCCCTGCAGATCGCCGACCACATAAGTGCTCATGGGCGCGAAGGAATTAGTGTGAATAATAAATACATGCTTAGGAGTATAACATTACTCTATGACAAGGTGTTTTAGGGTGTTGTTGCCTGCGTATTTAGTGAGTCGTGAGTTAGTGAACGGCGAGTGGGGGAGCTAGTAGGAAAGGGGGTATCTGCGCCGTAAACTTTTCACCGCTGGCGCTTTGCATTTCATAATCCCCTTGCATGCTACCGAACTGAGTTTCGATCACGGCGCCGCTTGTATAGTGAAATGATTGGCCAGGTAAGATTTCTGGTTGCTGGCCAATGACGCCGGCTCCGCGGACTTCTTCAACCTTCTCGTTGTCGTCTGTAATGTGCCAGTAGCGATTCAATAATTTAACCATCTCGTTACTACGATTACAGATTTCCACCGTGTAGGCAAAAGCATAACGGTCTTCATCTGGGTCAGACTGCTCTAGCAAGTAGCGTGTTCTAACTTCGATCTGAATATCTGGCTGGCTGTTCATTTTGACTCACTTATGGCATCGCTAATCTTAACGTAGTCAGTAAGACTTAAGTTTTCCGGCCTCAGCTTCATGTCTATTTCCAGGTCGCCAAGCTCACTGGCGGATATTAGCGTCTTTAGACTATTTCTCAAGGTCTTGCGCCGCTGGTTGAACGCGGTGCGCACGACCACTTTAAGGCAGTCGGTATCTTTTGCGGTAACAGGCAGTTCCTTGTGGGGCGTTAGCCGCACTATCGCCGAATTTACTTTCGGTTGAGGAGTGAAAGCCTGGGGAGGTACGTTGAATAACTTCTCCGCCTGACAAAAATACTGCAGCATTATGCTGAGTCGGCCGTAATTCTTATCACCCACCTGGGCAGACATGCGGTCAACTACCTCTAATTGCAGCATGAAGCTCATGTCTTCAATTTTTTCATAGTACTTCAACAGGTGGAAAAGAACCGGTGTCGAAATATTGTAGGGAAGATTGCCGATGATCCGAATGCGTCTGTCGCCGAGATCGAGATCGTTCAAGTCGAACTTGAGGATGTCGTGTTGATGGATGTGCACATTATCAAATTCACGGTACTGATGTTTAAGGTGCTCGGCGAGGTCGCGATCCAATTCTACACAGTCCAATCTTGCGCCGGACGCAGCTAGCTGCTTGGTGAGCGCCCCTTGTCCGGGGCCGATCTCTAGAAGATGGTCTTCGCTTGAGGGCGAAATCTGCTTGATTATGCGGTCGATCACTTGCTGGTCGTGAAGGAAGTTCTGACCGAAGCGCTTGCGTGCTTGGTGGGCTGTGCCGGTGCTCAGGGTTACGCCTCTAGATTGTGCCACTAGGATTGTCTCCAGTGTTTGCTCATTTCCAGCGCTGTAGTGATTGCATTGTAGAGGCTTCCTGTTTCAGCCTTGCCAGTCGCAGCTAGATCTAATGCGGTTCCATGATCGACGGATGTTCTGATGATAGGCAGCCCTAGGGTAATGTTGCTGGCAGCTCCAAAGCCCTTGAATTTCAGTACGGGCAGTCCTTGGTCATGGTACATGGCAAGAACGGCATCGGCATCAGCAAGGTATTTGGTGGTAAAAAGTGTGTCGGCGGGTAGCGGACCAATAAGGTTCATGCCCTGACTTCGCATTTCGTCCAAGACAGGCTCGATAGTCTCGATTTCCTCCCTGCCTAGGTGTCCACCTTCGCCTGCGTGGGGATTGAGTCCGCACACCAGAATCTTAGGGGTAACAATTCCAAATTTTGACTGTAGGTCGGTGTTCAAAATTTCGATGATAGCGCGCAGTAAGTCCTTGGTGATTGCGGCTGGCACCGCACTCAATGGCAGATGCGTCGTCGCTAAGGCGACGCGTAGGCCTTTGGTTGCAAGCATCATCACGGTCAGTTCTTGTTGGCAAAAATCGGCGAGGTATTCGGTGTGTCCTGAGAAGGGTATTCCTGCCTCATTGATAATGCCCTTATGAACCGGGCCGGTGACCATTGCGTCGCAATAGCCATCGCTGACAGTCTTCGCAGCTACCCGCAGTGTTTCCAATACGTAATCTGCATTGGCTGTATCTAACACTCCTGGTGTCGTCTGCGAGCGCAATTGAACCGGGAGCACCGTTAGTTCTCCCGCTTGTGTTTCCAGTGCTTCGCTCGTTGTCTCGAAGGTTTTGAGTTTGAGTGGATGTCCTAGCTGCACAGCTCGCTGCGCTAGGAGTTCGGGGTCGGCGACGATGACTAATTCGATGCCTGTAGGAGGGTTCTGCGCTATGGCTATGCACAGGTCAGGTCCTATGCCTGCTGGCTCTCCTGGTGTGATAGCTATTCGGTGTGTCACAACTGTCTTCCTGCGAAGCTATCGGGAGGCTGGATGGTGAAGTCTTCTAACTGAAATTGTCTTGAAATCTAGTCGATCAGTTCCACGAAGGCTTCTTCGCGAATTTCTATCAGCCAATTCTGTAATTCTAAATCATACTTGCGATTGCGCAGAGCACCTGCCGCCTGATTTCGGCTATATATCCTACTGAGGTCGGATACGCGTCGTTCAATGACCTCAAGGATATGCCAGCCGCTAGTGGTGCGGAAGGGTTCGCTTAGAACGCCGATCTCGAGCGCGTCCACTGCGGTTTCCAAGTCCAGCGGCAGTTGCCCTTCGTTGACCCAATCAACATCGCCGCCTGCAACCACAGAAGAATCGTCGTCTGAATTTTGTCGAGCCAGTGTCGCAAACTCTTCACCGTCTACAATTTTCTGCCGTAACTCGCGAATAGCATCTTCTGTCTGTTGCTCGTCTCGAATTTCGTTGGGGCTCAACATGATGTGGCGAAAATGTGTCTGCTTTACCATCTGTTCGGTTCCGCCAGCCTTATTCGCTAATTGAATTAGATGAAAGCCGTTTCCTGCTTCTATAGGTCCTTCTACGTCGCCGACACTCATGCCCTCAACGATCTCTCTAAATAGCGTGGGGAGTTGTTCTGCTTTGCGCCAACCGAACTCTGTTCCACTAACCTCAAAAACTTGGGCCTGACGGGCGGCCGCTCTAACTTGTGTGAAATTCTCGCCTTCTTTGATGCGTGCGCTTAAGTCGGCGGCATAGCGTAATTTGCTTTGCTTGGATTCGGGGGGCTCTTCGCTGCCAGTGGGAATAAGAATGTGTTCCACTAGAAAATCAGGGGCCATTATCTCGCGGCCCATCTCCGAATTTAGAAAATTATCAATTTCTTGTTCAGTGATTTGAATTCGGCGATTCACCATACCGCGCTGCAGTTCTTGTAGGGTCATCTGTTTGCGAACCTGTTCGCGAGTTTGCAGGTAGACGCCAGCTTCGTTCAATACGTTCAGGTACTCATCGAAACTCAGATTGTTGTTGTCGGCCATAGTGCCTAGAATTCGATTGATCTCATCATCGTTAAAACGGATGCTGACTCTTTCTGCCAACTGCATCTGTAAATTTTCAATGATCAGAGAATCCAGTACTTCAGTCAGAAATTGTTCGTCTGGCGGGAGAGTGCGTTCGGCGCGGGCCGCATTCTCTCGAATTTCAGCAACACGTATTTCAAGCTCGCTCTGCAGGACCACACCTTCATCGACTAGTGCGATGATTCTGTCTAGTAAGACCCGTTGTGCGGTGGCAGATCCTGTAGCCACTGCCAAGATCAGTCCCAAACTCATTGCCGAGAAAAAGCCTACAAACCTAAGAGCGCTTAGTCCCATTGGTCCTGTTTCCTTAGTGCTGCATTTACTCATCATCAGTCTCTCTAAACCCACGTATACCGTCACTTAATAGGCTGTTAATGCCACCGCCGGTAATGTTTCCTAGCCCATTCAGAGTGAATTGGACAAAAATTCCTTGATTCGGTTCGATATTAGGGACAAACAATTCGTCTTCGTCAACCCATTCCCGAGCAATAACCCGTATTGTCGCACAACAATTACTGTATTCGACTCCGGCAAAGGTCTCTAAGTTCCGCGAATTGCTATGGTCATAGTTCCATCGAGCCAGTAGCTTCCAAGCCTTATTGATAGGCCAAGCAGCCGAAAGGTCGGTCTGCTTGATGCGTGGATCGATTTGCGACGGCAATATAAAGTTAGGCGAATTTACCAAGTTTCGGTAGCGATAGGCGACGTTGAATAGATGGTCGTTGTCGCGGTGGTAACGAAGCTGAAAGCTGCCTTCGTCGAGTTCTTGGGTCTCTTCGTTCCATTGTACGTCACTATTTAGGCGCCAGCTCTCTCCGAAAGACAGTGCTAATTCACCTGCCAATGCAGATTCTTGATTCAGCGGAGAATAACGCGGTATTCGAGATTGTACTGGGGTGCTCATATTCACCAGCCTGTCATCGAAGTAGCGAATCTGACCGAGACTCATGCGGGCGCGTTCTTTTCCTTTTGGGTCGAGTATGCGACTGGTGATGGCAATACTCGCCTGATCGGCATCGCCGATGCGATCACCGCCGCTAAATCGGTCTTCGCGAAACAGTTGACTGAAGCTGAAGTTGAGTTCCGAGGTATCGAACAGTGGGAGCATGCTTTGGTCTTCAAATTCGCTAAATAAGTAGTATGCGCGAGGTTCTAGTGTCTGAGTGAAGCCGCCAGACATGGCGCGTTCGAAGATAAGCCCACCATCGAAATTGTAGACGCTGATGCCAATGTCAGGATCATCCATCGATGCGGTTGCCTGATTCTGTAGCTTGTAAGAGGCATGCTTGTACTTTGCGTTGGCGCGCAGGAACCAACCGGGTTGCTCGATAGACCAACTGATTGCAGGTTCCAGATTGAGACGCTCGCCATTTACTAAGGCGCCATTGTCGAGCTGAGTCTGTGACAAGAGTGACTCGTCCAAGGTTCGATCGAAGGAGGTGATCTGGCCGCCTAGTTCTACTCGAAAGCCTGCGCCTAAATAGGCGTCAGTATTAAAATAAAATTGTGGAAGTCGGTCATAGGGCCGATTTAGGTTTGCCGCAGAAATAAGCGGATCGATGATCTGAACGCGTTGTACATTAAGGCCGGCGCGTAGGTATTTAGCATTGAAATTTAGTCGAGCTTGTCTATTCAGATGAGTGCGACTGATTGTATTCAGGCCGTTGCTGCCTAGGTCGTAGAAATAGTCTTCATCGCTAACGGCATTGTAATCAACAAAGCTGGACCAGTTGGGACCATAGGTGCCGTAATGTTCGTAGCCGATAAACCAGCGATTGTCAGTTGGCGGCGAATCAGAGCCGAGCATATTCGCGGTTGTTGCATCGAACAGTTTGTCATTACCTAGGTAAGACATGTTCAGAGTATTCATTGAGGTTTCGCCAAGATAGCGAAGTTCTAGTCCTGTCAGTACGCCACGATCTGAAATGAGTCTGGGTGAGAGGGTAGCGTCATATTGTGGCGCAAGATTGAAGTAGTAGGGCAGCTCGAAGTCGAAGCCGCCGTTGCGTGTCGATCCGGTGCTGGGTGCCAAGAAACCAGACATGCGTTCGTCGCCGAGTGGGAAAGGCAGCGTACCGGGATAGTAAAAAATAGGTACATCTTTTATGCGCAGACTTGCCTTGCTTGCATAGCCGCGTCCTTCTTCTTGATTGAGCACGATGCTCTCGGCGCGGAAGAACCAGAAGTTCGATTCCGGTTCGCAGCGGCTGAATTCCCCGTTCTCGATGATTACGCTGCCTGTATCACTGCTGTAGGTGATGCTCTCGGCGCTGCCATGGGCGCCTATTTCATGTAGCACATATTGGGCATCTTCCACTCGGTTGCCACCCGCAGCATTATCAATAAAGGCTGAACTGCCTTGTAGCATGACGCCAGGTTCACGAAAAACAACATCGCCCTGCAGCAGCACCGTGTTCTCTGCGCGATCGATGGTAGTGGATTCGTCGTTCTCGATAGTGCGATAGCCCTGCCGCACGATGATATCGCCGTCGATATTGACAAGGTTCTGCGAAATGCTGTTTATGCCCTGTTCGGCATCAAAACGGGTTTCAGCATCGGCTGGTCGGGTCTCGTTAGTCTTCTCGCGCCCGGTGGGGTCTATGAATGTGCCACAGCAATTTCCGTCCAGCAGGGCGAGTTGCTCTGGGGTTAGTGATTCAAGTGGAACCCAGTCTAGCTCATAGCGTTGGCTGCTGCCGGCGGCATCGATAGTAGCCGGTACGCTATCGTCTGATGACTCCGCATCCTCTGCAGCCCCGGCTTGAGCAGCAGGAGTGTTCCTGCTGGCACTGTTTCCAGTGTTGTTCAGGGGGCGGGTTGTCGTGCGTATCGCGTTGTTGCTGCTGGGCGTTGAGCCCCCATCACAGATCCAGCCATCGCCGGCAGCGTTTGCGCGGCAGCTAAATTGGGGGAGCTGTGCCTGTGCCGTGCTGGTTATTGCAGTGAGTAGTAATCCGGAAGAGAGGATTAGGGCTATTTCAGCACAGAGGTGGCGTTTTTTGAACGGCATACTTGATTCGAGGGTTCCTGATTCTATTCAGTAAATCACTCTGCTAGGCGGCTGCCCTTAAACAAATTTGGATTGAAACCGACTAACTAGGTGATAAGCGATGCTGTGACCAAGCATTAAGCAGGGCATAATAATTCATCGCGGATTGAATGCAAAGCGGGGCCTTCTATTTCCAGCCTCTGAGCCAGCGCAGAGCGCCAGAAAACAATAGCAATAAGAGAAAACGAGTCAGAATGAGCGATAGTAGAAAGGCGCAGTTAAACGATTGGGTGAATGGGCAATTGAGTCAGCTTTTGGAACTGGACCCGGGGTCAGTTGATGTTGAACTGACAACGGTAAGTGGAGACGCGAGTTTTCGCCGTTATTTCCGCGCCCAGCTTCTCGAGAAAAGCTTCATTGCGGTAGATGCTCCGCCGGATAATGAGAACAGTGAATTGTTTGTAGAGATTGCAGGCTACTTACGAGAAGCGGGAGTTAAATCGCCTAAGGTGTTCGCAAAAAATTACCTCGATGGATTTCTGCTGCTCGAGGATTTCGGTGACAGCCTGTATTTGCCTCGATTGTTAACGCTGCAAGAGGGAGGTCTGGATGCAATTTCCGAGTATCAGGTTGAGAGTCTATACAAGGATGCTATCCGTGCATTGATCAAGATGCAGTCGAATGTGGATAAAAAGAGACTTGCCCCCTATACTCGCGAAAAATTGCGTACTGAGATGCAGCTGTTTGAAGACTGGTTTTGTGGGCGCTATCTCGGTCTCGATCTGAACGCTGCCGAACGTGAGCTAATCTCTGATACTTTTACTTTCCTGGAAGAGGCGGCTCTGGGGCAGGCGCAACTTGCGGTACATCGTGATTATCATTCGCGGAATCTACTGATTCTCGATGACGCAAAATTCCCAGAAGACTCAGGGCCAGGGATCATAGATTTTCAAGATGCGATGGCTGGGGCTTACAGCTACGACTTAGTCTCCCTGCTTCGAGATTGTTATATCCGCTGGAGTCCAGATTTAGTCGAATCGCTAGCACTTTATTACTTCGAATTAGCAACTGCAGCAGGACTGGCTGAAGGCGCTTCGCTCTCTCAATTTCGTCGTGACTTCGATCTCATGGGCCTACAGCGCAATTTCAAGGTCATGGGAATCTTCTCTCGTCTGTGCATAAGAGATAACAAATCGCAGTATTTGGCCGATATCCCTCTGGTTATCCAGTATTTTCTGGAAGTGGCCTGTGAATATGAGGAAATGGCTCCCTTCCTAGACTGGTTTGAGACAAAAGTGCTTGTAGTAGCGAAAGCGAAACTCAATCTGGAACACTAAATGCGCGCAATGATTTTGGCGGCTGGGCTTGGCAAGCGAATGCAGCCTCTCACCGCCGACCTACCTAAACCTCTATTGAAAGTAGGGGACAAGACTCTTATCGAACATCAGATCGAGAGGCTCGTTGCCGGAGGTGTAACGGGTATCGTGATTAATCACTTCTATTTGGGGAGCATGATCGAAGAGCTGCTTGGCAATGGTTCGAGGTACGGCACATCGATCAGCTATTCGAAAGAACCAATCAGATTAGAGACGGCGGGGGGCATCATCAAGGCACTGCCCAAGCTGAAAGACGATTGCTTTTTGGTGGTGAATGCGGACATTTGGACAGACTTCGATTTTTCCAGCCTGGAGCCAGTCGATGGAATCGACCGTTTGGCTCATCTGGTGCTGGTGGAAAATGCAGATCACAATCCTCATGGTGATTTTTATATCGATGATAAGGGCAGAGTTCACGAAGAGCATTCTTCCCGGGATAAGCGCCTTACTTTTAGTGGCATTAGTGTGATGCACAAGAATCTGTTTCGTGGCTATCCCATTCAGCCCAGATCGATGGTGCCACTTTTGCAGGAAGCTATGCTGAAAGATCAGGTCAGTGGCGAAGTCTACGAAGGCTTGTGGATGGACATTGGTACGCCAGAACGACTGAAAGAAATTAATGCCCTTACGGACGCAGACATGAAAGCCAATCTTGAGACAGGTAAATAGAACATGTTGACGGCGCTTACCAGCAAAGCCTATCGGAAGGCACTGTTCAAACGACTCAGCGGTTTTAGTGCTACTGCCGAGCTGCCCTCCGGAGGCCGTGCTGAGGTGCAGTTGTCCCATGCTATGTTTATGGTGCTGGGCCGGCTTGCCAAGATGGATGGCAGGGTGACTCAGGAAGAAATCGACTATGCCAGCCAGATCATGCAGCGCATGGCCTTGCTTGGTGAGAAACGTTGTCGGGCCATACGCGCCTATGAGCAGGGTAAGCACCCGGCTGCAGATATTTCGGAGTCGGTTGCCTTGGCTGCGAAAGCTATAGGAGGGCGCAGTGCTCTAGCAAAATTATTTTTGCAGATTCAATGTGAGGCAGCTTATCTGAAGGGAAACCTTAGATTGAAAGACAAGATGCTGTTAAGGGATGTGGCTGAACAACTGGGCTATTCCAAATCAGAATTTCTCGCCATCGCCTCGGCTACTCAATCCGAGCACTATCAGCGTGCAGATGCGAATCCTCGCAGCGAGTTCTTGAAGCCCCAAGGAAGATCGTTTCTACAGAATGCCTATCGTGTGCTGCAGTTGGAGCCAGATGCAGAGGATGGAGAGATACGCCGTGCTTACTTGCGCATGATGTCGCGCTACCATCCTGATAAACTTGCCAGCAGGAATGCCTCTGAGGACGCGCTCCGTCAGGCGCAGGAGAATGCGATGGCAATTCGAAATGCTTATGAAGCGCTCTGTGGGTTTCGTAAGCTTCGCGTCTAGGTTGATTCGCTGTTGATAAGGGGTTACGCCGTTATATCTGCCTTTCCAATCAGGACAAGTCCCGACATTGTCTGTAAAATGCTGGCTCAGTTAGTAGTTGCCAAAAGCTACTTCCAATTACTTCGCAAAACGGGCCCATGCAATGAAAGACTATTTGATCGCTCCCTCCATCTTGTCCGCCGATTTCGCTAGACTCGGTGAAGAAGTCAACGCCGTCTTGGATGCAGGCGCGGATGTCGTTCATTTTGATGTCATGGACAATCACTATGTGCCCAACCTCACGATCGGGCCGATGATCTGTGAGGCGCTCAGGAATCATAAAATAACGGCGCCGATCGATGTGCATCTAATGGTGAGCCCGGTAGACCAACTCATCAATGACTTCGCGAAAGCCGGTGCCTCGTATATCAGTTTTCATCCGGAGGCCACGGGGCACGTAGATCGCTCCTTACAGTTGATCCGAGAACTGGGTTGTAAGTCTGGGCTGGTGTTCAATCCAGGCACGCCAATCGATTGCCTGGAATACTTAATGGATAAAGTCGACGTCATCCTCCTAATGTCGGTTAACCCGGGATTCGGTGGGCAGAAATTCATTCCCTCCACGCTGAAGAAGTTGAAGCAGGTGCGTCAGCTCATCGACGAGAGTGAATACTCTATTCGCTTGGAAGTGGATGGAGGTGTTGGAGTCTCCAATATTCGCGAGATTGCAGACGCAGGTGCGGACATGTTCGTGGCCGGTTCGGCTATCTTTAATAGTGATGACTATGCCAAGACTATCGCTGAGATGCGGTCGCAGTTGGGACAGAATCCCGACAAGCATCACTGAAGCTAGATCCTTTTTTGTTTTCCCTATGTTTAGAATAGAGAGTCCTGAGTTATCTAATGACTGAAGAACAATTTCAGAAGCTCGCCGAATCTGGTTATAACCGCATCCCCATAGTGCGCGAAATTCTGGCCGACACGGAGACGCCTCTCAGTATCTATCTCAAACTGGCTAAGGGAGAAGGGGCTGGCGAGCATAGCTATTTCTTCGAGTCTGTTCAGGGTGGTGAAAAATGGGGCCGCTATTCCATTATCGGGTTGCCTTGCTCTACCGTGCTGCGTGTTGTGGGCGAAACTGTAACCGTCATCGACAATGGCGAGGTTGTTGAAGAGGCAACTACAGAAGATCCCTTCGAATTCATTTCTAATTTCAAGAATCGCTTTAAGGTTGCCGAGCTCGCCGATGGCCAGCGCTTCAATGGTGGTCTTGTCGGCTATTTTTCATACGACACTGTGCGGTTTGTGGAGACCAGCATTGGTCCTTCGCAGGCTATTGATGAGATTGGTACACCTGATATTTTGTTAATGCTGTCCGAAGAAGTTGTGGTCTTCGATAACCTCAGTGGCACAATTTGTTTTGTGATAAATGTCGACCCAGAACAAGAAGGCGCTTACGCCGAAGCTCAGCAGAGATTGGATTTCTTGCAGGAGCAGCTGAAGAAACCAGTTCCTCTGCCAAGTCTTCAAGAGCCGAAGACAGTGCTAGATACAGACTTCACTCACCATTTTTCGCAGCAGGATTATCAGCGGTCAGTTGAAAAGATAAAAGACTATATAGTTGCAGGTGATGTCATGCAGGTTGTGCTCGCCCAGCGTATGTCAGTTCCTTTTTCAGGGGACCCGTTAAATCTTTATCGGGCACTGCGGTTTCTAAATCCTTCTCCTTATATGGTGTACTTCGACCTCGGCGATCACCATGTGGTTAGTGCTTCACCGGAAATTTTAGCGCGAGTAGAAGGTGACAAGATCACCGTGCGCCCATTGGCTGGTACTCGCAAGCGCGGGGCTAGTGAGGCTGAAGACTTGGCGTTGGAAGCAGATCTGCTAGCCGATGCTAAAGAAATTGCCGAACACTTAATGCTAATAGATCTGAGTCGCAACGATTCTGGCAGGGTCTCTAAGACGGGTTCTGTCACAGTGACCAAGCAGATGTTCGTAGAACGTTATTCCCACGTAATGCATATCGCCTCGATAGTAGAGAGTGAGATGCGTGACGATAGGTCCGCGTTGGATGTGTTGCAGGCGACTCTGCCGGTTGGAACCCTGAGCGGCGCACCGAAGGTGCGGGCCATGGAAATCATCGACGAGTTGGAGCCAGAAAAACGCGGTATCTATGGTGGCGCGATGGGCTATCTGGGTTGGAATGACAATATGGATATGGCTATCGCTATCCGCACCGCTGTCATCAAGAACGAGAAGCTCTATGTGCAAGCTGGTGCTGGAATCGTTGCCGATTCACAGCCCGAGATGGAATGGGAAGAAACCCAGAACAAGGCGCGAGCAATAGTGCGCGCCGTGCAGATGGCGAATAGTGAGCTATCCGTCGAATAAGCTAGCGCTCTATTGTTGCTCCCTTAGAGTTTTATAAGCATCTAGCGCTCTAGCTCTGCTCTGCTTCAAGTCTACAATCGCCCTCGGGTAATGCTCTCCTAGTACTACGCCTGCCTTTTCCAATTCCGCCGGAGCGGCGCTGCTGGGATCATGAAGAGCTTTGTTACTCAGTGCAGCGAGTTCAGGCACATACTTTCGAATATAGCTTCCTGCGGAATCAAACTTCATTGATTGTGTCACCGGATTGAATATGCGGAAGTAGGGGGAAGCATCAGCTCCGCTTCCTGCAACCCACTGCCAACTGCAGCTATTGTTGGCAAGATCGGCATCTAGCAGACAATCCCAAAACCAGCGCGCGCCTTCTAGCCAGTGAATCATTAGGTTCTTCACTAGAAACGAGCCGACAATCATGCGTACTCGATTGTGCATATAACCGGTCTGCCATAGCTCTCTCATGCCGGCATCAACGAGTGGGAATCCAGTCTGACCCTGCTGCCAGAGGCGCAGGTTTGCCTGATCATTGATCCAGGGGAAGCGATCGAATTGCGGCTTCATGTTCTGTTGGCAAATATGTGGGGAGTGATAGAGGGAATAATAGGAAAACTCTCTCCACGCCAGTTCACGAACAAAGTGCGCTGCCTGCTCCTCATCTGAATCGATATCTCCAGCCTGTTTGACCGCAGCCGCGGCTTCCCTAGGGGAGATTTCTCCGAAGTGAAGATGGGGTGACAGCATAGAGACGCTGCGCTTGGCCGGATAGTCCCTACCATCACGGTAGTCATATAAACCGTTCTCTGTGAAATTCTTCAATCGCTTCTTCGCACCCGTCTCGCCGGGCTGCCAGAGCGTTGATATCTGTGCATGCCAATTGATATCGGGAAGCAGGTTCAGCTTGTCTATCCGGACTGTATCTTGAGTGCATTTGACGGTATCGAAATTTGTATTGGCAGCAACGTCAGGGGCGGTAGGCGGGTTGTTGGCAATCGCATACTTATAGAACGGTGTGAAGATCTTGTAGGGAGTACCGTCTTTCTTGAGATTTTCCCAAGGCTCCCAGATTAAGCTGCCGTTGTGGCTGGAAGCAGTTATACCGTCCTGGGTTAATTGCTCCTTGATAAGGCTGTCTCGGCGTATTATTGAGGGCTCATAACAGCGGTTCCAGAACACCTGGCTGGCGTTCTGTTTAGCAGCAAATTGAGGCAGCAGCTTGGCGGCATCCCCTCGAAGAATCCACAGATTTCCCTGTAGGGATTCGTTCAAGGCAGTGAGTGAGTGATGAAGCCACCAGCGGGATGCCTCGCCCAGAGACCAATCAAGGCCCTCGTCCAGAATATAGACAGGCAGGACCCGGCCTTGTTCAATGGCTTTGAGGAGGGCGGGATTATCGTTAAGGCGCAGGTCCTGACGGAACCACATGATGACGGTATTAGCGGTCATATTTTCTCTAAAATGGTAGTTAGTTTGTTGTGCTAAATATACGCCTGTTTTGGCTGTTGGGATCATTATGGCAACTCAAGACAGAATTCACTTGGACTGCTAGAATGGCGATCTCAAATTTTGAGCGTAATGAGGGTTTGCTCAGTGCTATTGATGATCGATAACTACGACTCTTTCACCTATAACGTGGTGCAATATTTTGGTGAGCTAGGTGCCGACGTACAAGTGTATCGCAATGATGCCATCACGATCGAAGAGATAGAGTCTTTGAATCCTGCGCAGCTTGTCATCTCCCCTGGGCCGTGCACGCCAAAGGAGGCGGGTATTTCCATGGAGGTGATTAGCCATTTCGCTGGCAAGATTCCACTCTTGGGCATCTGCCTCGGTCATCAGAGTATCGGTCAGGTTTACGGTGGTGAGATCGTGCGAGCTAAGAAAGTGATGCATGGCAAGCTCTCCCCGATTCACCATAGTGGAAAGGGTGTGTTTAGAAATTTGACGGAGCCTTTTACCGCAACGCGGTACCACTCTTTGGTCGTCGATGCGCAGCAACTTCCCGATTGCCTGGAAGTGACGGCATGGACGGAGAATGAGAATGGAGAGCGAGAAGAGATAATGGGTGTGAGACATAAAGATCTCGCTGTAGAGGGAGTGCAATTCCACCCCGAGTCTATTCTTAGTGAGCACGGTCATGCTTTGTTGAAGAATTTTTTAGATCAAAGTTAGATCGCAGCTTTTCTCAAAATCATCGAATTCAACCAGTAAGTTCAACAGTCAATATTAACGGTAACAACTAATGGATATTAGAGCAGCCATCAAGGCAGTCACATCGGGTGTAGATCTAGACCGAGATCAGATGATTTCAGTCATGCGTGAGCTTATGTCAGGTCAATCTACCGACGCACAGAATGCGGCTTTTCTTGTCGGCTTGCAGATGAAGGGTGTGAAGGCGTCTGAGATCCTAGGCGGCGCATTGGTAATGCGTGAATTGGCGACCAAGGTGACGCTTGCGGATCACCCGCACTTAGTCGACACCTGCGGAACCGGCGGCAGTGGTTCCAACAAGTTCAACGTGTCTACAGCCTCGGCTATAGTCGCTGCCTGCGCGGGAGCGAAAGTGGCAAAGCATGGCAATCGCGGTGCCACGAGTAAGAGCGGCAGTGCCGATGTGTTAGAGGCGGCGGGGGTTAATCTCACTTTGAGTGCCGAAGACGTAGCTGCGACTATAGAGCAGGTGGGAATCGGATTCATGTTTGCGCCTGCACACCACAGCGCCATGAAACATGTGATTACGGCAAGAAAGGAAATCGGCGTTAGAACCGTATTTAATTTGCTGGGCCCTCTAACAAATCCGGCAGGCGCACCGAATCAAATTATTGGGGTGTTTGATGCTGCTTGGATACCTGCTTTGTTAGATGTGCTGAAAGAGTTGGGTAGCAGCCACGTATTGATAGTGGCAGCAGAAGATGGGCTTGATGAAATTAGCATCGCAGCGACATCGACGATAGGTGAACTGCGTGATGGCGAGATATCACTGTATACAGTGGACCCTGCCGACTTCGGCATTGAGCAATATCCAGATTATTCCATGCTGCAGATCGATAGTGCTGAGGAAAGTCTGGTCATGTTGAAGGATGCGCTAGCAAATCGAAACCAGGCCGCCGCAGATATCGTGGCCCTAAATGCAGGTGCCGCGATTTACGCGGCAAATTTGACAGAGGATCTAGCGGCTGGAGTTGCCAAGGCGCAGAGTATTCTGCAGTCTGGCGAGGCTTTGGCTAAGCTAGAGCAGCTGGCCGAATTTACTCAATCGTTGAAGCCATAGATCGATTTCATCATAGAAAAGCAGGTATGTATTTTGTCTAAAGCCACAATTCTTGAACAAATAGTCGCGTATAAGCAGCTGGAAGTAACGGCGGCAAAAGCGGCGGTGTCTCATGCCGAATTGGAGGCAAGGTTTCCTTCGATTGATCAGTCACGCTCTTTCTCCAAAGCGATGCGCGAGCGCGTGCAGTCACAGGAAGTGGCTGTGATCGCGGAAATAAAAAAGGCCTCGCCATCGAAGGGTCTGATTCGTGAAGACTTTCAGCCTGCGCAGCATGCTGCAGACTACGAGGCGAATGGTGCGAGCTGTCTTTCGGTGTTGACCGATGAGAAGTTTTTTAAAGGTTGTAACGACTATCTGCTGCAGGCCAGGGCGGCATGTGGGATACCGGTTATTCGCAAGGATTTTATGATCGATGCCTATCAGATTGCGGAATCGAAGGCTCTCGGTGCCGATTGCATCCTGCTCATTGTTGCCGCGCTGGAACCCGCGCAACTAGTTGAGTTGGCAGACTACGCTAATCAGATCGACATCGATATTTTGGTGGAGGTGCACAATCACAGCGAGTTGGAGCAGGCCTTGCAGCTGAATACGGATCTGATTGGAGTCAATAATCGAAATCTACACAGCTTTGAGACTAGTCTGCAGACTACATTAGATTTGGCTAGCGAGGTGCCAGCTGACAAGGTGCTTATCACCGAGAGCGGTATACATACGCGAAACGATGTGAATACCATGACAGACGCAGGGATCTATGGATTTCTGGTAGGAGAGTCTTTCATGCGCGCACCCAGTCCGGGGGCAAAGTTGAAAGAGTTAATGTTCGGTGAATAAATTTTACTGTAGCTGAGACTTAAGCCTCAGCTACAGAATTGCTAGCGCGTTCCAAAAACCACTATTGTCTTGCCGCTGACACTGATTAGTTCTTGTTCTTCGAGGGTCTTCAAGACTCTTCCAGCCATCTCTCTAGAACAGTTCACCAGCCTGCCGATCTCCTGCCTAGTTATCTTTATCTGCATGCCGTCGGGATGAGTCATAGCATCCGGTTCTTTGCTTAGATCGATGAGTGTTCGAGCGATGCGGCCAGTTACGTCGTAGAAGGCGAGATCGCCCACTTTGCGAGTTGTATTACGCAGGCGATGCGCCATCTGTTGACCGATGGTGAACACGATCTCCGGATGTGAGCGAATATAGGTGTTGAAATTGGTATAGCTGATTTCAGCAACTTCGCAGGCATTTCTGGCTCGACACCAGGCGCTGCGTTCTTCGGCCTTCTCAAACAGGCCCATCTCACCGAAGAAGTCTCCGGGGTTCAAGTAGGTGATGACCACTTCTTTGCCTTCATCATCTTCGAGTACGACGGAAACCGAGCCTTTGATGATGTAGTAAAGCGTATCGCATTTGTCGCCCTCATAAATAATGGTGGCGCGATTGGGGTAACGCTTGCGATGGCAATGGGATAAAAAATTATCCAAGTCTTCGATATGTGGCGTAATGGCCATGAGTGCCATTGATAAAACTCCTACTTTTTCTAGCGAGTTAAATGTATATCACATTTTAGTCGCAATTGTGAGATTCCCATCACAATAATAGTGGAACCTGAAAAGCATCGAATGTGTTGCTGCTAACTCTAATAAATAATCCACGATTGTAGCAGTCTTGCGATGGAAACACTGAGGGCAGTGGCGCTTCAGCGCTCTCGGCGAATGTTAACTATGTTAACCTTGCTCACCATTCCATATACTGACTATTATCGGTTGGCACTGCTGTTTTCTTGATTCACAACTAGCGGAATTGCCGACATTTTTGGCAACTCTAACGTTGATAGCGGTGTTTTAAGACGGCATATCTGCAAGGTAAGACTTACATAGGATTAGAAAATGAAAGCGAGAGTAAATTGGGTTGAGAATGTGATGTTTGTTGCAGAATCCGACAGCGGGCATGCAATTGTACTTGATGGTGCGCCAGCAAGTGGTGGGCGCAATATGGGCATGCGACCGATGGAGTTGATGGCTCTCAGTGTGGGCAGCTGCTCATCCTATGACGTTGTGACAATCTTAAAGAAGGCGAAGCAATGGGTAACCGCTTGCGAGGCGGAAGTCACCGCAGAGCGGGTTGACGGTACACCGGCCACCTTCGAGTCAATTCACCTGCATTTTAAGGTTACCGGTGTCGATCTCAGTGAGAAGCATGTTCAGCGTGCTATAGAACTTTCAGCAGATAAGTATTGCTCAGCCTCGATCATGATGAAAAATGCAGGGGTTAAAGTTACCCATGATTTTGAGGTGCATGAAGCTGAACAGTAATACTAAGAGCTAAGGTGATCCGCTGAGGGGGGGATCAACAGCGGGGAAGCTTAGATGTGGTAGGTGGTTTTCTTCATTACTTCTGACATGATCGACATGGCTTGTTTAATCGGAGCCGGTAGCGCTGCACCACCGGCATCGCGAGCGGAATCTCCATGGTGTTTCTCATCAGCGATCATCGTCTCAAGAATGGCTCTGCTCTTGCTATCGCTCTCAGGCAACTCATCAAGGTGTTCTTCTAGGTGCTCGCAAACTTGATCTTCTGTCTCAGCTACAAATCCAAGACTCCATTTGTCTCCGGCTAACCCTGCTGCTGCACCCACCCCATAGGATAAGGTATACCACAGAGGGTTTAGTGCGCTCGGGCGGCTGTCCAATTGCTGCAGGCGCTCTTCGCACCACGCTAGATGGTCAACTTCTTCCGCAGCGGCTTGTTCCATGGATTCCCGCACATCATTCAATTTGGCAGTCGCCGCCTGGCCTTGGTACAGGGCCTGCGCGCAGACTTCGCCGGTATGATTAATGCGCATTAGTCCTGCAGCATGCTGCCGGTCAGTATCGTTCAATTCCGACTCTTTCGTGCCTGCTGCTGGCGATACTCGGCGAGCATTGCTAGAGCCGGGCACGCAGCTACGCAGGGCCTGATCGAATTGAACCAGGCAGCGATCGAAGAAATCTAGATGGCTGTTATTAGGCATAGACTAGCTATTCTCTCTGGCTATGGCTCGATAGGCAATATCATTTCGAAAATAGACGCTGTCCCATTGGATATTGTGCAGAACTTTATAGGCTTCGGCCTGAGCTTCTGAGACTGTCCCGCCTAGAGCAGTGGCGCAGAGTACTCGACCGCCGTTGGTAACGACGTCACCGTCTTTTTCTGCGGTTCCGGCATGAAAGATTTTTTGGTGCGACTCTAGAGGCTGATCAAGCCCGCTGATCGGGAGGCCCTTGTCGTATGCGTTTGGATAGCCGCCAGCTGCGAGTACAACGCCCACTGCAGACCTGTCGTCCCACTGGGCTTGCTCGCTATCTAATGTCTGGTTGATTGCTGCTAGGCAATGCTGAACTAGGTCTGATTGCAGCCTCATCATTACCGGCTGTGCTTCAGGGTCGCCAAAGCGGCAATTAAACTCGACTACATTGATCTCGCCAGTCTCAGTAATCATTAGCCCGGCGTAGAGGAAGCCCGTGTAGTCATTGCCGTCGGCTGCCATGCCAGCAACAGTCGGTAGAATCACCTGATCCATGATGCGCTGATAGATCACCTCATCTACTACCGGAGCGGGAGAGTAAGCGCCCATGCCGCCAGTATTCGGCCCCTTGTCACCATCGTCTCGCGCTTTGTGGTCCTGCGAGGTTGCCATTGGCAATACGTTGCGTCCGTCCACCATGGCGATGAAGCTGGCTTCTTCGCCTTTTAGGAAGCCCTCTATTACTACTCGATGCCCTGCATCTCCGAATTTGTTTCCGGAGAGCATGTCTTCGACAGCGGCAATCGCCTCACCCTCGGTCATGGCAACGATCACACCTTTGCCCGCGGCTAAGCCGTCGGCCTTGATGACAATAGGTGCGCCGTTAGATTCGATGTAGCTCTTCGCCGCCGCGACCTCGGTAAAAGTTTGATAGAAGGCGGTGGGTATATTGTGGCGACTAAGAAAGTCTTTGGTAAAGGCTTTGGAGCCTTCTAGTTGGGCTGCATTTTTCGATGGTCCGAAGCAGGGCAGATTTCTTTCTTGAAAGTAGTCGACTATGCCATCGACCAAAGGTGCCTCAGGTCCCACTATTGTTAAGCCGATGTTTTCGCGTGACGCGAAGTCGGCTAACGCCGGAAAGTCGAGTGGATCTATAGCGACATTCTCTAGTTTTGGTTCTCTGTTAGTGCCGGCGTTACCCGGCGCTACAAATACTTTATCGACAGTGCTGGATTGGGCGGCCTTCCACGCTAGTGAGTGTTCCCGGCCGCCGCTGCCTATAACAAATACCTTCATGACTTCGATCTCGAGTAGAGTGCGTGACTAGTGGCGGAAATGTCGGATAGAGG
The DNA here is from genome assembly GCA_913060495.1 of uncultured Gammaproteobacteria bacterium. Taxonomy (GTDB): domain Bacteria; phylum Pseudomonadota; class Gammaproteobacteria; order Pseudomonadales; family Pseudohongiellaceae; genus UBA9145. The sequence continues at coordinate 31,088 of CAJXRP010000026.1, forward strand.
TGAATACCATCGCGATATTAGCCTCGTCGGCAGCGGCGATAACTTCGTCATCGCGCATTGATCCGCCAGGTTGTATGACTGCGGCGATGCCTGCTTCAGCGGCGGCGTCTATGCCGTCACGGAAAGGGAAGAAGGCATCTGATGCCATCACAGAGCCTTTCACGACCAGATTTTCATCGGCCGCCTTGATGCCGGCAATCTTCGCACTATAAACGCGGCTCATCTGTCCGGCGCCAATACCAATAGTCTGATTGTTCTTACAGTAGACGATTGCGTTCGATTTTACGTATTGTGCAACCGACCAGGCGAACAATAGGTCACGAATCTCATCTTCACTAGGCGCGCGAGCGCTAACGACCTTTAGGTCGTCTCGAGAAATCTGATGAATGTCGCGATCTTGAACTAACAGCCCGCCATTGACGCGCTTATAGTCCAGCTCTGCTTCTCTATGGTCCTGCCATTGCCCGCAGCGCAGTACACGCACATTCTTCTTTGCGGCAGTAATTTCGAGTGCGGCAGCTGAAATAGAGGGCGCAATGATTACTTCGGTAAACTGCTGATCGACGATGCGTTGAGCAGTTTGGGCATCCAGCTCGCGATTAAACGCGATGATGCCGCCGAAGGCCGAGGTTGGGTCAGTCTGAAAAGCAAGTTCATAGGCTTTCAGCGGTGATTCGGCTATGGCAACACCACAGGGATTCGCATGCTTCACGATGACACAGGCAGGCTCATTGAATGATTTAACACATTCTAAGGCTGCGTCGGTATCGGCGATATTGTTATAAGACAGCGCCTTGCCCTGCAATTGTTCCGATGTGCTGATGCACGCCTCGCTTGGGTTTCTTTCAACATAGAAGGCGGCATTCTGGTGAGGATTTTCGCCATAACGCATCTCCTGAGTCTTCAGGAATTGCGTATTAAATGTCCTTGGGAAGTTCGATTCAGGATCGATCTTCGCACCGAGATAGTTTGCAATGGCGCCATCGTAAGCTGCTGTATGTTCAAACGTTTTTACGGCGAGGTCGAAACGAGTCTCTTGGTCGAGGCTGCCTTCATTATTCTGTAATAGGTCAACGATGCCGTCGTAGTCAGATGGGTTTACGACCACCGCGACGAAGCGATTGTTCTTTGCGGCAGCGCGCAGCATGGTCGGGCCGCCTATATCGATGTTCTCGATCGCCGTGGGCAAATCACAGTCTGGATTCGCTACAGTGGCTTCGAAAGGATAGAGATTGACTACCACGAGGTCGATCGGAGGTATGTCATGTTCTTCCATAACTGCCTGATCCTGATCACGACGGGCTAGGATGCCGCCATGAACCTTCGGATGTAGTGTCTTAACCCTGCCGTCCATCATTTCTGGAAAGCCGGTGTACTCCGAGATTTCTACCGCTGGAACGTTCTCCTGAGTGAGCAGTTTATAGGTGCCCCCGGTAGAGAGAATCTCGATGTTGAGTTTATGTAGTTCTTTTGCGAAGGGTACAATGCCAGTTTTGTCGGAGACGCTAATCAACGCACGACGAATGGCAGCAGAGTTTTCTGTTGTCATAGGGCTATCTTTGCTTGTGGGCGTAGTTGGGGTTGATGCAAAACCGACTATCTAGATTTCTGCTGATCTCACTAAGTGTAATTACTTAGATGAGCTCTTTGAGCCTAAATTTAGAGGGTCGATCAATGGAAATTACAGTAAACCGTACAGCTTTAATTTGGTGCGTAGCGTACCACGGTTCAAACCAAGCATGATAGATGCCTTGCTTTGATTGTTGCCGCAATAACGCATTACTGACTCAATCAAGGGTGCCTCTACTTCTGAAATAACCATGTGGTGAAGATCGGTGACGGGCTCATCTTCGATGTTTTCAAAATAGCGACTTAGTGAGCGTTCGACTTCTGCTCGAAGTGTATTTTCCTGTTGTGCAGAGGGGGTGTTGTCTTGAGTCTGCACTGGCTCTAGGTTGTTTGTAATACTATCGAACTTATTCACGCGGCTTCAGCTCCCCGTCCTTGTAGTAGACCTTCGTCCAAGCGAGAGAAGTAGGCATTGATGCAGTCGAGTTGTGCGATCGGAGACTCGATAGTATTGAAGGTTTTCATAAATTCACGCGATTCTAATAATTCTTTTACATACGCGGCTACATGTTTACGTGCATACCATACTCCTTTCACGTCGCCATAGAAACTATGAAGTTTCAGAAGATGTGAAAAGATTATATCGAGGCGGGTTTTTAGATCGATCTCTGGAAGTGTCTTTCCGGTAGCAAGATAATGTTCGATCTCTTTGAATATCCAAGGTCTTCCCTGTGCGGAACGACCGATCATTAATCCGTCCACTTGAGTGTGTTTGAGAACGGCTGCAGCCTTACTCGGCGAATCAATATCGCCGTTGGCGATTACGGGGATAGAGATGGCGTTTTTAATTGCTGCTATGGTGTCGTATTCTGCATGGCCCTTGAAGCGGCATTCTCGAGTACGGCCGTGAACCGTGAGCAGGCTTATGCCGCTATCTTCAGCAATCTTCGCGATCTCAATACCATTTCTTGTTTCGGGGCTCCAGCCTGTGCGTATCTTCAGTGTCACGGGAACATCTACGCGAGAGACTACAGTTTTTAAGATTCGCTCTACCAATTCGGCATCTTTGAGTAGCGCTGAGCCAGCTGCTTTTTTCAGAACTTTTTTTGCTGGGCAGCCCATGTTGATATCGATGCCATCGGCTCCGAGTTCTTGATTCATTGCTGCCGCTTGGGCCATCAATTCAGGATCGGATCCTGCGATTTGCACAACATGTGGCCCGCTACTTTTAGGCTTCACCCGTTTCAGTTTATTGCGCTCGTTCTGCCACAGTTCGGCATTGCTAGTGAGCATTTCTGCAACAGTTAGGCCAGCGCCTGCTTCTGCGCAAATTTCCCGGAACGGCGTGTCACACACGCCCACCATTGGTGCAAGGAATAGCGAGTTTTTTAGTTGGTAAGGGCCGACGTTAATCATTATTTTTATTGCAATTATGCTGATTTCGCTAAGGGCGGCTATGATAGCGGGGACGCTTTTTCAGTTAAAGCAATTTGTGCGTTTTTTGCACAATAGGGCAAAAGAGGATTTCGCGACTAGGGCCAGCGGAAAGCTAGGGTATAGTTTACGGCTTCTGGCCCCGGGTCCATTATGGCTAGGCCTATCTGCACTGGTGTTTGGGCTGGCATTACTTGTACGGAACGAAGCCCAGGGTCTAAATATTCAGCGGAAGTAAATTCACGCAGCGCGATGACGCTGTTCTCAGAACTATTGAAACTAAGTATCAGAATTGGAAAGGGCTGTTCGAATGGCGCTGTGTTGCGCATGACGGTGTTGACCATCAAGCCGTTGGCAAGGGTGGGATGCGTCTGTACGGTAAGGTTCTCGCTGCGAATAGCATCAATGTCTGTGTATTCTGGGAGTGAACAGTTTAAGTAGCTACAGGCAGTTTCATAGAGAGGGCGTAATTGTGGAAGCTGGCTATAGAGCTCCATGCGCTGCCACAAATACTGAGAGCTTAGGAGTCCACCGAGCAGTAGGATGGATAGAAATAGCAGGGTGTTGCGTGCTAGGCGGCTCTCTCTTCTCCCTAGAAGCTCGACGGGAGTCGACATGCTGCCCAAGGCTGCAAGGTTCTCTCTAGGGATGGCCTCTAAGGCCTCCTCATCATTTAGTTCCGCTTCCAGCGCTCTGGTTCGTATTGCCTCTGTTGATTCTTCGTCCACTGTTGCGCTGTTTGTCTGTGCCGCTTCGATGGCAGGCTCTGCATCTTCTGTATCATCTTCAACGACACTTTCGGAGGGCAATTCTTCTTGCGTGATTAAGCTTTGAACAGCTGCGGTTTCATCGCTAGGTAATTCACTGTCGACAAGTAGCTGCTCGTCATCCTCAGCAAAATCTGTGCTTGGGGGTAATGTAGCGCTCGGCTCTACACTTGGTAATGAGTCTGTGCTTGCCTGTTCTGCTGAAAAAGTTTCAGTGCTCTGATCATTCGAAATCGAGTCTGTTACTTCATCCGTCACCTGTGAAGAGATAGTCTCGTTGAGAACTTGTGCCTCTTCTTCTGGCGCTTCTGGCTGCGCATCTAATGGCAACAGCTCATTGTCTTGATCAAGTTCGGTGTAGCCATCACTTGCAGTGCTCAAATCGATTGGCTGCTCGTTAGTCGCCTCTGCGGCAGGCGCGCTCTCCGATTCGGGCTCTTCAATTCGGGCTTTCGGTGTTTCGTAGGGATTAAAGGTGAATGATGCGGATAAGGCTGAGCCAAGATACGACCCTTGGCTTTCAATGTGTGTGTCCTTGATGGCTGTCGGTGCAGGCTCTGACTCAACGGGTTCCTCGAATGATGTATGAGTGGTGCCGTTTTCTGTGACCTCAATGCTATCAGCTGTCTGAGCCGTGAATGAGTCTAGAATCTCCTCTTCGAAGTCGGCATCGATGTTTTCAGGCTCGATGCTTGGCTGCCTATCTGGAAGCTGATCGTGCAGTTGGATTTCCTCTGCAGGTGGATTCTCAAGTGCAACCGGTTCTGTTTTGCCCTGGAGTTCGCCGGCAACAGTTGCGAAGAAATCTGCGTTTACAGTTTCAGACTGTTCTAATTGCTGATGGAGATTTTGTTCATCTACCGGGTCGTCTTTTTTAAGTTTGTTGCCGTGAGTTTCGCTTAGGGCGCTGCGGGTAAGAAATGACGAGGGGTCGAAAAATTCTTGTGGATCATTGCCGACGAAAACCGATTCGTCTTGATCTGACGCCGCATCTGCCTCTTCTGGAATGAGGAAGTTATCGATAGCCTCGAAGACATTGAGGCAGGCTCCGCAACGCACTCTGCCAGCAGCAGCCGCTAACACGCGAGAATTCGTGTTGAAGGTTGATTCACAGGCGGGGCATTGAGTTACATTGAACGACATGTGGCAGTACTTCGGGCAACAAGTTAGCAAGAGATTGTAGGTCAATCCCCTTGTCTTGCCTACTAGGGAGACTCTGATTGATTCTATGACTACTTTGGCTTACAGCAAATCCTGCTAGCAAGGCGCAATGACGAAGTCATGTGCCGACCTGTCGAGACAGTGCAGCGCGGCTAGCAGGATTTGCTGTGAGCCCCTTCGGGCAAGGCCTGACGCGCACCGCTGCCGCGTTTTCGTACTTGCCAGGGGCGATAACCATTACCGGCGCACGACGTCTCGCAGCAGCACGCGTCAAACTCTCGCAGAGTGCTCATAGAATCAACCAGAGACCCCCTAGCCCAATTCACTGGTTCGTTAATCAATCTAGTCGAATGCCGCTCAATCGCGCCCATTCCTCGTTCAGCACCTTAGCGTCCATCTTAAACCAGCGACTGTAGTGCTCAAGCATTGCGTCGGCTTGCTCTGCTAACAAGCCAGATAGGGCTATGTGTCCCTTGGGTTTTACGAGATGAGAGAGGTCTTCGGCAAGCTGCATGAGCGGCTCGGCGAGGATATTTGCGACAAGTATGTCTGCTTGAAGAGTTGTTCTGTCTTCGGGTAGCTGGTACGGCAGGTAGGTTTCTATAACACCTTCAGGGATGTGGTTGCGTTTTGCGTTCTCGATGGTTGCCGTAATCGCCTGCGGATCGTTGTCTACAGCGATGACGCGAGGTGCTCCAAGCAGGGCCGCTGCGATGGCGAGAATGCCGGAGCCGCAACCATAGTCGATAACTGTGCTGTCATCACGGGTGTTCTGTTCTAGCCATTGTAGGCACATGCTGGTGGTGGCGTGGCTGCCGCTGCCGAAGGCGAGGCCGGGGTCGAGCATGATGTTGATGGCGTTGGGTTCCGGTGGCTCCTGCCAGCTCGGGCAGACCCAAAGGCGTTCGCCAAACTGCATCGCCTTAAAATCTGCCATCCAAGATCTCTCCCAGGCCTGGTCTTCTAGATCTTCGAGTAACAAAGATTCTTTGTCTTCGATTGCGGGGTGTTGTTGTAATAGAAAGAGCAAGCCATCGAGGTTAGCTTCTTTCTCGAATAGGCAGAAAAGGTCAACAAGATCCCATAAAGGTGTGCTACCTGGCTCTTTTTGAAATACCGGTTGGTCTTCGGCATCCAGATAGCTTATTGAGAGCCCGCCGTAATCCAGTAACAGTTGTTCTAGAGGTTCGATCTGGTCAGATCGAACCTGAACTCTGAGTTGTTGCCATGCCATAGTGAGAAGACTCTGTCGGTTCTAGGATCCGAGCTTCTTTTCTAGATAGTGAATATTCACACAACCCTTTTGAAACTCTGCATCACGTACGAGATCTTGATGCAGTGGAATATTGCTGCGAATCCCATCGATCAGCATCTCATCAAGAGCGATCTGTGTGCGCATCAATGCAGCCTCTCGCGTGTTCGCATGGCAGATAAGCTTGGCTATCAATGAATCGTAGTGGGGTGGCACGGTATAGCCACTATATAGATGTGAATCGACTCGAACACCGTTACCACCTGGAGCGTGGAACATCTTTATCTTGCCAGGGCTAGGCATAAAAGTTGCAGGGTCTTCGGCGTTAATACGGCATTCGAAAGCGTGTCCGCGCATGCGGATATCCTCTTGCGCATAGGACAGCGGCGCACCGCCGGCTATTCGAAGTTGCTCTTTAACGATATCAACACCGGTAATCATTTCTGTTACGGGATGTTCTACCTGTACGCGCGTATTCATTTCTATGAAATAGAATGACTCATCTTCATACAAAAACTCTAAGGTACCAGCGCCGCGGTAGTTCATGTTCTTACAAGCCTGGATGCAGGTTTCTGCAACTTCAGCGCGCACTGCGTCGGGAATGCCGGGAGCAGGTGCTTCTTCTAATACTTTTTGATGACGTCGCTGGAGAGAACAATCTCGGTCACCAAGATAGAGGGCGTTGCCCTTGCCGTCACCGATGACTTGGATCTCAACGTGGCGGGGGTTCTCTAAAAATTTTTCCAGATACACTATGCCGTTGCCGAAGAAAGTTTTAGCCTCGGTCTGTGTTACAAAGATAGCCTTAAGTAGCGCGGCCTCATTGTGAACTACGCGCATGCCGCGGCCACCACCACCAGCAGCAGCCTTGATAATAACCGGGTAGCCGATTTCTTTGGCCAGCTCCAGTGTGCGCTCGTTGTCATCGTCTATGGGGCCGTTCGAGCCGGGTACAGTAGGCACGCCCGCTGCGCGCATTACCTCGATGGCTGACACTTTGTCCCCCATCAGGCGAATTGTCTCGGCCGTCGGGCCAATGAATACGAAGCCGCTGTTTTCGACCTGTTCGGCGAAGTCGGCATTTTCCGATAAAAAGCCGTATCCAGGGTGCACAGCATCGGCATCGGTAACTTCCATCGCAGAGATGATGGCGGGCACGTTCAGATAGCTTTCGGTTGGGCTAGGCGGCCCTATACAAACCGATTCATCGGAGAGGCGAACGTGCATGAGATCTCGGTCAGCAGTGGAATGAACAGCGACTGTTTTGATTCCAAGTTCTTTACAAGATCGAAGTACGCGCAGTGCAATTTCACCGCGATTGGCTATTAATACTTTTTCCAGCATGAAGCTATCCTTGATTAAGCTGAGTACACAAAGAGTGTTCTATACGATTCTGATCAAAGGCTGATCGAATTCGACCGGTTCGCCGTCTTCAACCAAAATAGCTTCAACTACGCCGGCTTGGTCGGCCTCGATCTGATTCATCATCTTCATTGCTTCAACAATACATACTGGGTCGCCCGCCTTTACATGCTTGCCAACTTCAACGAATGCAGGAGAGGAGGGAGAGGGAGAGCGATAGAAAGTTCCAACCATAGGAGACTTGATAGCATTTGCATCGGCCGCAGCTGGCTCTGCAGCAGGAGCTGCTGCGCTAGGAGCAGGAGCTGCTATGGCAGCAGGTGCCGCAGGTGCCTGATAGGCAATAGGTGCAGGCGCCGAAGTTGATGCGCGGCTAATTCTAACCGACTCTTCACCTTCCTTGATTTCGATTTCCGCAATGTCGGATGATTCCAACAGCTCGATCAGTTTTTTTACTTTTCTAATATCCATAAAAGTTTCCTGCCTAGAGTCTTAGTTAGCTAGTTTTCTACAAGCAGCCTGAAGTGCCAGTTCGTATCCCTGGGCACCTAAGCCAATTACACAGCCGACAGCGATGTCGGAAAAATAGGAATGGTGCCGATACGCTTCGCGGCTGTAGAGATTTGAAAGATGTACTTCGATGAACGGAATCTCGGAGGCGAGAATAGCGTCTCGAATGGCAATGCTGGTATGCGTGAAACCGCCAAAGTTTACGATCATGAATGCCGTGCCGTCTTTTCTGGCGGCATGCAGTCGGTCGATTATCTCGCCTTCAGAATTGGCTTGCAGGCTATCGAACAGATGGCCTGATTCCTCACACTTTGTGGCGAGGCGTTGATTGATATCATCGAGAGTGTCCGAGCCGTAGATGTGGGGTTCGCGACTTCCGAGTAGATTTAGATTAGGTCCATGCAGGGCCAGTATTGATGCCATGTTCTTTTCCCTAATGTGGCAGACGGGTCAATTCTGACCCGCTAAGCCTGATTAGCTATTTTGTCGGCATTTTCTCAGATAATAGCGCGCATTTCACGCTTTTTTGCGAAAGGAAGGGTGGTGCTTAAGGATTTAGCAAAAATTCGAAGCGCTGGGGAGGATAACAGAATCCCCAATCGGCACAGCCTTGATAGCTGATGAAGATTCTTGCGTCTGGACCTGGCACAGTGCTGAGGCTTAGATCGATATCTAGTGGGCCATAATAGGCTTCTATATCTCCGAAGAATTGGTCGTTTTTCTTGAGGCCATCGCGCAGACTGAAATCAATCGGCAGCTCTCCGGAATCAGCTTGCTGGCTTAGTGTGAATTCGAAGGCGTGCCTGTACAGGTAGTGGCCATCCGGCAGGTTCCACACTATCTTATAGCGTCCAGGGCTAACGGCGCTGACATAGAAAGGAAAGGCCTGTTCTAGAGGGAGTGGCTGATCATAGGTGGGTTGCTGTGCCAGGCCTGAAATCGACCGTGGTGTGAGCTGTGCCTGAGCGGCGGTGCCCGTGAGCAGCCACACGCCAAGCAGCATAGTCAGTTTGATTCGGATCGAGATACTCATCTTCATGCTAGGTTAGACCCGTTAAGCTGAGAATTAGTTTCCCAAGAATGTCGCGTTAGCTTTGGTAGCGATCAAAGACTAGGCAGGCATTGGTGCCACCGAAGCCGAAGCTATTCGACATGACGCGGTTTAGGGTAACGTTATCTTGTCGCTCGATTGCGATTGGCAGTCCCTGCGCTTCTTCGTCGAGGGTCTCGATGTTGGCTGAGGCAGCAATAAAATCATTCTCCATCATTAATAGACTGTAGATGGCTTCCTGCGCCCCTGCCGCGCCTAGCGAATGCCCCGTCAACGACTTAGTTGAATTAATAGTTGGTACCTTGTCACCAAACACGCCCTTAATTGCGCGCAGTTCCGAGACGTCACCGGCCGGTGTGCTGGTGCCGTGTGTGTTGATGTAGTCTACGGACCCTTCTAGATCTGCGGTCGCCATCTGCATGGCGCGTGCGCCACCTTCTCCCGCTGGAGCTACCATATCGTGTCCATCGGACGTTGCTGCGTATCCAGTTAGTTCGGCATAGATCTTTGCGCCCCGTGCGAGGGCGTGATCGAGAGACTCCATGACAAGTATTGCACCACCGCCAGCGATCACGAAGCCATCGCGGTTAGCATCGAAAGCGCGTGAAGCTTTGTCGGGAGTGTCGTTGTATTTTGTTGAAAGTGCGCCCATAGCATCGAACATATGGCTCATTGTCCAATGCTCTGCTTCGCCGCCCCCTGCAAAAACGATATCTTGCTTGCCTAGCTGAATCAGCTCTGCTCCATGGCCAATACAGTGTGCGCTAGTTGCACAGGCCGATGAGATTGTGTAGTTAACGCCTTTGATTTTGAATGGAGTGGCAAGACATGCCGAAGTGGTGCTACTCATCGTGCGCGTTACACGATAGGGCCCGACTCTGCGTAGACCTTTCTCACGCATGATATCTGTGGATTCAAGTTGATCTGCGGAGGAGCCGCCACCAGAGCCCACAACCAGGCCGGAGCGAAAGTTGGACACTTCATCGTCCGTAAGCTTGGCATCTGCTATAGCCTGTTCCATCGCCAGGTAGGCGTAGGCGGATGCATCACCCATAAAACGCAGAATCTTGCGATCTATCAGCTCAGCTGTGTCGATCTGAACCGATCCGCTGACATGGCTACGCATGCCAATTTCTTCATAAGTGGGATTGTGACGAATGCCACTACGGCCTGCCTTGAGAGAATCTAGTACTGACTCTTTGTCATTGCCTAAACAGGACACAATTCCGATACCAGTAACAACAACGCGCTTCATACTATTTCCCCAATCAATAAAGAATCACTCTAACATCTTGTACTAGAATGAGCTTCCTGGCGTGAACAGACCAACTTTCAATGCTTTGGTGGTATAGATTGTCTTGCCATCTACAGAAACTTTTCCATCGGCGATGCCCATAACCAAACTTCTATTGATGAGTCGACTGATCGATAGTTCGTAGACTACTTTCTTTGAAGTGGGCAATATTTCACCCGTAAACTTTACCTCGCCAGCTCCAAGTGCTCGACCCTTACCGGGATGACCACTCCAACCGAGGAAAAACCCTAATAGTTGCCATAAGGCATCTAATCCAAGGCACCCTGGCATGACCGGATCGCCGGGAAAGTGACAGTCGAAGAACCAGAGGTCCGGATTTATATCCAGCTCCGCGATTATTTGCCCGCGGCCGTGTTCGCCGCCATCGCCGTTGATTTCGACGATGCGATCGAGCATGAGCATATTATCTACGGGTAACTTGGCGTTGCCTGGACCAAATAAACGGCCATGGCCGCAATCTACCAATTCTTCCAAGCTATAAGAGTTCTTAGGAACAAAGTTGTGTTCGACTTGTGTCATGAGCTGGTTAGACCCCTCCAAGGGGTGGTTTTGCAAAGGCTGAGATGTTATCGCGCTGAGGCCAAATAATCGATCATAAATTGACTGTGATCGCCCTACAGGCTGTTGAATCGGCTCTATTTATTAAAATAGGCGATATTTTGCTACTATGTTGTTCCTTTTTGTCACGCGCTTTAAAAAATCAAGGTAGTAAGCTCAATGATAATCCCCGTTATTCTCGCCGGAGGTGTGGGTTCCCGCTTATGGCCAGTCTCCCGATCGATGTTACCTAAGCAATTTATCGAATTCCCCGGTATGCAGGGTTCGCTTTTTCAGAACACGCTGTCTCGCTTAGAAGGCGTTACAGAGATTGCAGATCCGATAGTTGTGTGTAACATCGATCACCGTTTCCTGGTTGCGGAGCATTTGCGGCAAATTGGGAAAGAGCACTGCAATATATTGTTAGAGCCGGTCGGTAGGAATACAGCGCCTGCCGTTGCTCTTGCTGCATTGTGTGCGCTGCAAGATCATGCTGATCCGCTTCTTCTAATTCTCGCAGCCGACCATGTTATTCAGGATCAGGCAGTATTTCAGCGGGCCATAGCTTGTGCGGTGCAATCTGCCAAGCAAGAAAAATTGGCTACATTTGGGATAGTGCCAAGTGTCCCAGAAACAGGCTATGGCTATATCGAGAAGGGTGCAGAACTTGCTGGCGCAGAGGGGTTTTGTGTTAAGCAGTTTGTGGAAAAACCGGACCAAAAAACCGCTCAGGCTTATCTGGATAGCGGTGACTATTTTTGGAATAGTGGCATGTTTATGTTTTCTGCTTCTACGTATCTGCGGGAATTGAAGCAGTATGCGCCAGATATTTTCGACAGCTGTCACCAGGCCTACGCTAATTTAGAGCGGGGGGAGAATTTTCAGCTAATCCCCGAGTCCACGTTTGCAAGCTGCCGTAGTGAATCTATCGATTATGCGGTGATGGAGAAGACGAATTCGGCTGTCGTTGTGCCTCTAGAGGCGGGCTGGAATGATCTTGGCGCATGGGATGCGATGTGGGAGGTGAATGCTAAGAATGAGCAAGGCAACGCGCTTTCCGGCGATGTGCTCACCTTCGATGTGCAAGATAGCTATATTCAGTCTCAATCTAGACTCGTCGCCGTAGCGGGAATACGGGATGTTGTAGTGGTGGAGACGGCTGATGCCGTGCTGGTGACTCAGCGCTCCCAAGTGCAGTCCGTGAAACACTTGGTGCAGCAGTTGCAGGAGCATGGGCGGGAAGAAAGTACGCTACATCGTCTAGTCTATCGTCCGTGGGGTTCTTACGAGTCGCTAAGCAGTAGGCCCGGTTATCAAGTGAAGCACATAGTGGTCAATGCTGGTGCGTCCCTCTCGCTGCAGCTGCACCGCAAGAGGGCGGAGCATTGGACTGCGCTCAAAGGTGTCTCGCTGGTGACTTGTGATGACAAAGAGTTCGAGCTACATCCTAATCAATCAACTTATATCCCAGTCGGTAGCAAGCATCGACTGACCAATAACAGCAATGAGCCAATAGAAATCATCGAGGTTCAAATTGGTGACTACTTTGGCGAAGATGACATCGTCCGCTTCGAAGATCGGTACGATCGTGTCTGAGAGAGATCATTCATATCCAGACTCGATGTTGGTTCGTAATTTGCAACAGACCAATTGCGTTCTCTAATTTATAGAAATACATTCTAAGGAAACTCTGCGCTATGACTATTGTTAAGAAATGTCTATTCCCCGCTGCCGGATACGGTACGCGCTTCCTTCCTGCGACCAAGGCCATGCCGAAAGAGATGCTTCCTATTGTGACTAAGCCCCTCATTCAATATGGAGTCGAAGAGGCTATGGATGCTGGCATCACCCAGATCGGAGTTGTGACTGGGCGTGGTAAGCGCGCCATAGAGGATCATTTCGATATTAGTTACGAGCTGGAGCATCAAATTGCTGGCTCCGACAAGGAAGAGTTGTTAAGCAGCACGCGGGATATCATGAAGCGCTGCACGTTCTCCTATACTAGACAGGTCGAAATGAAAGGCTTGGGGCACGCTATTCTTGTTGGCGAAACCCTTATTGGCCGCGAACCGTTTGCCGTCGTGTTGGCTGACGACTATTGCGTAACCGAGGGCGATGGTGTGCTTGCGCAGATGGTTAAGCTCTATGAAAAATATCAATGCAGCATTGTGGCGGTTCAAGAAGTGCCTAAAGATGAGACATACCTTTACGGAGTGATCGAGGGAGATCTGGAGGCTGATAATATTTATCGCGTTCGCAATATGGTCGAGAAGCCAGCTCCTGAAGATGCGCCAAGTAATCTTGCAATTATTGGCCGCTACATTTTAAGCCCAGATATTTTTGATGTTATCCGCAGCACACCGCCGGGGAAAAATGGCGAGATACAGATTACCGATGCCTTGCAGCTTCAGGCGCAACAAGGAAGGGTAATAGGCTATCAATTCGCCGGTAGACGTTTTGATTGCGGTAGTATCGATGGTTTTATAGATGCGACCAATTACACCTACAAAGCGCAAACAAAATAGATTTATTCAACGGCAAAATGCTGCTGTTGTATTTTAATACGAACTGAATATTTGGAGGATCGATTACATGACTGAAGAACTTACTTGTTTTAAAGCCTATGACGTAAGGGGGCGTGTTCCCGACCAGTTGAACAATGACATAGCCTATAGAATTGGGCGGGCCTATGCCGAGTATCTCAAGCCCAAGCAAGTCGTGGTTGGTTACGATATTCGCTTAAGCAGCCAGGAATTGTGTGCCTCATTGTCTCGAGGTCTAGCAGAGGCCGGTAGTGATGTGATTAATATCGGCGAGTGTGGAACCGAGGAGATCTATTTTGCGACGAGTCATTTGAATGTCGATGGGGGTATTGTCGTGACGGCAAGTCACAACCCCGCTGACTACAATGGCATGAAATTCGTTCGTGAATCTTCCAAGCCAATAAGTGGTGATACTGGTCTAAACGAAATTAAGAGACTTGCTCAGGAAAACAAGTTCACAGACTGTGTTGAACCGGGGTCGGTAAGTTTTGAAGATACCCAGCCTGCGTATATCAAGCATCTGTTGGGGTATGTTGATGTGCCTAATCTGCGTCCATTGAAGGTGGTATGCAATGCAGGTAACGGCGGTGCTGGGCCTACCATAGATGCAATTGAACATTTTTTGCCGCTAAAGTTCTTCAAAGTTCACCATGAGCCAGACGGAAATTTTCCTAATGGTGTTCCAAACCCCTTGCTTGAAGAGAATCGTGGTCCAACTATAGATGCAATTCGATCCGAGGGAGCAGACATGGGGATCGCCTGGGATGGTGATTTCGATCGCTGTTTTTTCTTTGATGAGAACGGGCGTTTCATAGAGGGCTATTACATTGTAGGGCTTTTAGCGCAAAGCTTTCTCGAGGTGGAGCCCGGCGCAAGGATAGTTCATGACCCCCGATTGACTTGGAATACGATTGAAGTCGCGAAGGAGTTTTCTGGCGAGGCAGTCCTGTGCAAGACCGGTCATGCATTCATTAAGGAGCGAATGCGAATTGAAGATGCAGTTTACGGCGGCGAAATGAGTGCGCATCATTACTTTCGAGATTTTTTCTATTGCGATAGTGGCATGGTGCCTTGGTTGTTGGTTGCGGGCTTGATCTCTAAAACCGGCAAAAAATTGTCTGAGCTTGTCGACGAAAGAATGCGAGCATTTCCGGCGAGCGGAGAGATTAATAGGCGAATAGAAGAGCCGCTTAAATTGTTGGAGAAAATCGAATCACTTTACTCTGATGGCTGTAATCACATTGATCAAACCGATGGTCTAAGCATGGAGTTTGAGGCTTGGCGATTCAATATTCGGATGTCCAACACTGAGCCCCTGGTGCGACTGAATGTTGAGTCACGTGGGGATGACGAATTGATGAAGAAGAAGACAGCTGAATTGCTCGCCCTTATGGGCTAGGTGCAACTAGGCTGGAGCCTAAATTTGAGAAGAATTTTATTGTTCGGGAATTCTGGGTCAGGGAAATCTACACTAGCCGCTCGACTCGCAAGTGAAGCCACTCTAGCGCATTTAGACTTGGATTCTCTTGCATGGCTGCCAACTGAACCGCCGCAGCGTATGCCCTTGGTCGAAAGCAAAATATTGATTGATGAATTCATCGAGAAGAATGATTCTTGGGTGATCGAGGGTTGTTATACAGACCTGCTGGATATGTTGGCTGTCGTTGCTACTGAGCTTGTGTTTCTGAACCTGTCGATAGATCAGTGTCTGGAGAATGCGAGAAACAGGCCATGGGAGCCGCATAAATACCCTTCAAAGCAAGCGCAGGATGCAAATCTTGAGATGCTGTTGGGTTGGATTGCTCAGTACGAGAAGAGGGAAGACGTCTTCTCTCTCTCGGCGCATATAGAATTCTATGAAGGCTTTTCTGGAACGAAGACCCGCATACTTTCGAATGAACATTCCTTTAGCTAAAAAGTTTGTCGACAGAGACGGGTATCAATAGGAAGTAGAATTGCATAAGGTTGATCTGAATCGCATTGTCCTCTAGCCAGATAGTTTTTTGGTCAGCACTCTCGTTACTATTTTTTCCAGTATTTAATTTTTTCAATCAGGCCTTGAGTTGATTCATCGAGATTGTCTTGGTCTGCTTCTGTAGACATAGCCGCATAGACCTTTGTAGACAGCTTCTTTCCGAGTTCAACTCCCCATTGGTCGAAGGCGTTGATGTTCCAAAGTACGCTGAGGGCATAGACCTTGTGTTCGTAGAGTGCGATCAGCATACCTAGATTGTAGGGATTCAATTCTTCGAGCAGCAGTGTGTTGCTAGGTTTGTTGCCTGCCACAACCTTGTGAATCGAATCGGCGTCGAGTTTGCCTTCCATCAACGCCAAACTCTGGCTAAAGCAATTGGCCAATAAGTGTTGATGCGCCTCAGCGTTGCCTCTCACATCACTGTTCGCTGCCGCTATGAAATCCACAGGAATGAATTCAGTGCCCTGGTGCAATAGTTGGAAATAGGAATGTTGCCCATTCGTACCGGCCGTGCCCCAAATCACGTCGCCGGTGTTGTGTTCGATCGGCGTGCCTTGCTTGTCTGCGCTCTTGCCAAGGCTTTCCATGCATAGTTGCTGCAGGTAGGAAGGAAGCAGATTTAAACGTTGGCTATAGGGTAGGACGGCGCTGCTATGGGCATTGAAGTATTCCCTATACCAGAAGCTCAGCAGGGCAAGAATGACGGGCATATTTTCTTGCAGCGGTGCTTCTCTAAAGTGCTTATCCATGGAATTTGCACCAGCAAGCAACTGCCTGAACTTGTCCATGCCGACGGCGAGGGCGATGGGCAGACCGATCGCCGACCACAAGGAAAATCGACCGCCAACCCAGTCCCATAGGGGGAATAGGTTTTGCTCTTCTATTCCGAACTCGGTGGCCGCTCTCAGGTTTGTGGTCATCGCTATGAAGTGCTTTGCCGTGGCGGTCGCGTCGGTTTTTCGCAGTAGCCAATCACGTGCTGCCTCAGCGTTCTTTAGCGTTTCGAGAGTAGCAAAAGACTTGGAGGCCACGACGAAGAGGGTGGTCTCGGCCTGCATGTCTTTGAGCGTATTCTGAAGATGAGAGGGGTCAAGATTCGATACGAAATGAACACTAAGCTTAGTGTTGGAGAATGTGCTGAGCGCGTCACACACCATCGCGGGCCCGAGATCTGAGCCGCCAATACCGAGGTTGACGATGTCAGTGATCGCCTTGCCGCTGTAGCCTGTCCACGTTCCGTTATGTATTTGTGCGACAAGCTTTTCGATCTTGTCGAGAGTTTCAATGACTTCGGGAGTGTTGGTCTCTGCAGCGGGAGTTCGTAGAGCGACATGCAGCGCTGCTCGTTCTTCGGTGGTATTAATTTCTTCGCCGCCAAACATTGCAGCAATGGCTGCGGGCAACTGACTCTGTTCGGCAAAATCGAGTAGTAGTGCAATTGTTTCTGGGGTTAAAAAATTCTTGGAGTAATCGAGTAAGAGCCCCTCGTGACTTAAAGAGTACTCACTGAATCGATTGCTGTTTTTATCAAAAAGCGTGCGTAGGCGAAATTCTTTGCGATTGAATTCTTCGCTGTGTTTCTGTAATGCAAGCCTAGCAACTTTATTCCTGTCTCTTATACACATCTCCGAGCCCACGAGACTCCTGAGCAT
>CAJXRP010000027.1 GCA_913060495.1 uncultured Gammaproteobacteria bacterium
GAGATGCTCAGGAGTCTCGTGGGCTCGGAGATGTGTATAAGAGACAGATATAACACATAGCCACCAGGTACTACCGAGGTGATGTCCTTGCCTATGGTTTGTTCGTTCATGGCGACAATGAGATCCACACCTTCGCGCCGACCCAGATAACCCTGTTCGCTAACTCTTACTTCGAACCAAGTGGGTAAGCCCTGAATGTTCGAAGGGAAGATGTTGTGTGGGCTAATGGGTATTCCCATGCGAAACACTGCCTTCGCGAACATGCCGTTTGCACTAGCGGAGCCGGAGCCGTTTACGTTCGCAAATTTAACGACGAAATCATTAACCTTGGTCAGGCCAGTGACCTTAGAACTTTGAATTAACTCTGACATGCGTTTTCCGCTTTGGCCGTGTTGAATAAATATTTGTGCATGTCCCAGGCATTAGTGGGGCAGCGTTCAGCACATAAACCGCAGTGCAGACAGAGGTCCTCATTTTTCGCCATGATGCGTCCGGTAAGAAGTGAATCGGAAACATAGAGGTCTTGTTCATCGTTATCTGCTGGCGCTAGAAGGTTTTTCCTGAGCTCGGGCTCATCCTGATTCTGTGTAAATGTGATGCAATCGGTAGGGCAGATGTCCACGCAGGCATCGCACTCGATGCAGAGTTTGTCGGTGAATACTGTCTGCACATCGCAATTTAAACAGCGCATCGTCTCGTTGAATGCGAGTTGTTCATCGAAGCCGAGTTCGACTTCAATGTTAATGTCGTTCAGCGTCACCTGCTTGTCTGCATGTGGAACGGCGAACCGAAGGTCGGCGCTAATGTCATTGTCATAAGACCATTGATGTATGCCCATCTTCTGACTGCTAAGATTGGTTAGTGGGTCTGGACGTTGAGTAATGTCTTTTTTCTCGCAGAGCATATGAATCGATACAGCTGCATCGTGTCCATGGGCGACAGCGGTAATGATATTGTCGGGCCCCAATGCCGCATCGCCGCCGAAAAATACTTTTTCGTGGGTCGATTGGAATGTAGATTTGTTGAGAACAGGCACTTCCCACTGGTCAAACTCGATGCCTAGGTCTCTTTCAATCCATGGAAAACTGTTTTCCTGCCCAATAGCGCATAGCACATCGTCACAGGGCAATATCGCAGGATCTTCTCCTGTAGGGATTAATTTTCGCCTGCCGTTCTCATCGATTTCTTTACGAACCTTTTCAAATTCCATGGCTACAAGCTTGCCATTCTCTATGACATAGCGCTTTGGAACATGGAAGTTCAGTATGGGTATGTCTTCATTCATGGCATCTTCGATTTCCCAAGGAGATGCCTTCATCTCATCGAAGCCGCTACGCACCACAACACTTACCGATTCGCCGCCGATGCGTTTCGATGTTCTGCAGCAATCCATTGCAGTGTTACCACCGCCGAGTACCAGCACGTTTTTCCCCACACTCGAAACATGTTCGAAGGCGACGCTTGCGAGCCATTCGATTCCGGTGTGTATATTATCTTTCGCCTCTTCATGGCCGGGTAGGTCTAACCACTTGCCAAGGGGCGCGCCAGTTCCAACAAATACGGCATCGTAACCTTCGGCCAAGATGTCGCGCATGCTGGTAATCTCTTCGCCGAAACGACAATTAACACCCATATCAAGAATGTAATTAAGTTCCTCATTCAGCACTTCCGCGGGAAGACGGAAGCGAGGAATCTGAGTGCGCATGGCGCCGCCACTAAGCGTGTCTTTTTCGAATAGAGTTATCTCATAACCGAGCGGCATAAGGTCGCGGGCAACGGTGAGAGAGGCTGGTCCAGCGCCGATAAGGGCGATGTGTTTGCCATTCTTCTTCTTGGGGGCCTGCGGAAGACGATCTGTGATATCAGATTTGTAGTCAGCTGCAACGCGCTTCAAGCGACAGATGGCGACAGGTTCTTCTTCGACCCGTCCGCGTCTGCAGGCGGGCTCGCAAGGGCGGTCGCAGGTGCGTCCAAGAATGCCGGGGAACACATTCGAATGCCAATTGATCATATAGGCATCGGAGTAGCGTTTTTCAGCAATCAAGCGGATGTATTCTGGAACAGGGGTATGGGCGGGACATGCCCATTGGCAGTCGACTACTTTATGGAAGTAATTCGGATCGGAGGTATCAGTCGGTTTCATTGCTAACCGGATTTCCTTTTTAGTTCTTATTTTTTAAAGCTCAACGCCCCAGTATCGACGACGGATGCTTGGCATCAGTATAGGGAATTGAAGTGCAATTGTAAGCAAATATGTCACTCAATCCATTAGCAGTATAAGGCTTTCAAGATGAAGTCCTGTCGTGACTGGATTCGTACAATTTGTTAAAGATTCGCAACTTTGTGACATGTGGTTCTGCCTCGATGGCAGCTTCCAGCTCTGTTGCTGTTGTCGTCGATAATTCGTCGACATCGAGCACCAGATCTACTTCAATTGCTCCGCCTAAATAGTGCAGGTCGATAGAAGCAATAGAGTGCTGATCTATTAGGTTTTCCCAGCACGCCTTGAGAGATGCAATTACATGAGTACGTTCCGGTAATTGTGATTCATCTTTATTTGTTCCGTGATGAATAGGGTCGATATGAATGAGCACTTCTGAAATGTCAGCGAACTGACTGATAAGTGATTTGTTTACCAGTTCGCCAAGTTGATGACCTTCAGACACAGAGATGTAGGAATTAACCAGCAGCCTAACTTCCAAAATTATTTTCCCACCGGAGGATCTGCTGCGTAGCTCTGTAATACCACGAATGCCATCTATGCCTAGTATGCAAGATTCGAATTGCTCGCGGCGTTGTTTTGAAACGGCAGTATCGACTAGTTCGGTTAGGCTGTCAGAGCAAAGCTCCCATCCAATTTTCGCTATGATCAAGGCTACGAACATGCCGGCGACTGTGTCCATCCAGAGATATCCCTGGCGGGCACCTATTATGCCGATCAGTACGGCGATGGAAGATATGGCGTCGGATCTACTGTGCCAGGCATTCGCTTTAAGCAGGTTGGAGTTGAGTTTTTTCGCTACGCGCATGGTGTAGTGAAATATCCATTCCTTAGTTGCGATTGAGAGGAGTGCGATGGCAATGCCTGCGGTGGCAGGGACCGGCAAAGGTTCGTCTAGCCGAAGTCTATTAAAGCTATCGTAGAGCAAGATGGCAGCTGTGATAAAGAAGACGATTCCCATGGCAATAGTGCCCAGGGTCTCGAAGCGGCCATGACCATACTGATGTTCATCATCAGGTTCGGCATGGGACACGCGGGTGACGATGATTACAAAGATGTCGGTTCCGGCGTCGGTGAGGGAATGGATGCCGTCGGTAATCAGTGCGAATGAATTCGTTACGACGCCGCCAACTATCTTGCCAACACCAAGCAATATGTCGAGCAGCATGCCTACTAGAGTGACGTTGGTGGCTTCTCTTCTAGCTTGTTGTGCATCCATAGAGTTACTGATTTCTGTTGCTTTGTCGCTGAGTTATTGGGGTGGATTGAGGCACATCATAGAGGTTTGGGATGCGAAGAGTAGGGTTTCGATTGGGGCGCTATTTGAAATTTTGGAGCCACAAAAAGAAAGCCCAACGGCCGGAGGCGGTTGGGCTAAATATACTATCAAGGGAGAGATAAATGAAACAAAACCCACAATTTTGTACGACATCTACCTACACTAACTCTGACTAGCCATTCGAGTAAAAGTTCCCAATTTTATTTTAGATTTCCCAGGAATTTCACGTGCTTAATGTGCAATCTAACAAAAATTCCATAACATACTGTAATATTTAAAGATTTATTGTTTCTAAATTCTCGATATCTAGGCTTTCGGCAGATTCTTTGTTGCAAATAATGCCTATGCTTGCTTTTTCTGGCGCTAAGTACAGTTCAGCAACCCGCTTTAGATCTGCTGTTGTTGTTCCGAGTACCTGTTTTCTGAATTGGCTTCGATGCTCAAGAGTGCGACCGAAGGCTCGATTGAAATAGGCCTGTTTTGCTTCGCCCGCTGGTGAGGCCGGCTTATCTAGGCTCGCTATGACGCCTAAAATAGCTTCTTCCAGTTGATGGGCCTTGTGGTCGCTGGAAATAACCCAGTCTATAGCGGCGTCGAAGTCCGAAAGGGTTTCCTGCAAGCGTGGATCTCTGTAGGAGAAAAAGCGGAAAGATGCTGAGTTTGCGTCCTGGCTCGCGCCGCCACCATAAGCTCCGCCTTGCTCTCGTATTGCCCTATGTAGGAAACCATTGCGCATAAAGCCGGCTAATACCTGCAGAGAGGCATTGTCTGCATGGCCTGAGGCAACGGTAGGATAGGCCTTAGCACAGAAATTCACTGCAGTAGTCGTGCTCCATGCCTGCCTGACGTCCTCTCGCAGAGGGTTCAATATTAGAGGGCTAGCATCGGCGCCGCCTGAGGATGCTCCCCAAACATTGTCTATATCTGCTATTAGCTGGCTGCGATGCTCGGGTTCAGCGATTACTAGAAATTCCTTGTTCGCTGCGAGGATCTTGTCGTGAAGAGACTTGAACTTATCAAGTAGTTCGATGCGCGAGGATTTCTGTTCCATCTGCGCTCTCAATGCTTTGAGCTGCTTGATGCCTTCCAATCCCCCTGAGCGATGGGCAAGTTGAGCGGTGGGGCTCATGCGACTGCTGGCGAGACTCATCGCTAGGCTGTGCCCCTGACCGGTGATGCTGTTTTCTTTGCGAGCACAAATTTGTTCTATGAGTTCTTGTAGGCGTTTGTCCTCATCGAAACGCACCTCATGAATGGTGCTGTGCAGCAATTCGGATATCTGTGGGTGATTGTCGCGCAAACATTTCGATGAGAAAGAGATGATCGCCTTGCTAGATTGCACGTCGTTCAAATCGCTGCGAATACTGTTGAAGCAGTTGATGCCGCCACTTATCTGAGCTTGCCAGGCCTGAGTCTCGGCATAGTCTCTGTCGCCCACGCCAAATTCCGTTAGGCAAGTTGTATATAAAGGTAATACATCCAGCAGCTCTTGATCGATCTGAGGGATTTTCATTACGACCTGCTGGTAGCAGAGTCCATTGGTGCCTTGGCCATAATAGCTAACGGGGGCATTGCTGCTGAGCACGGTATCGAATCGCTCAGGTTCGCTGATGGATTCCGGGACATCTTCTAGGCCAACTTTTGGCAGCAGGCCTGGATCATCTTCTTCGGTCTGACGGGCGGCCAGTAGTTTAGCCTGTGTGACGATGGCTAGTTTTTCCTCATCGGCGAGTCCGCTCTTGATGGCAGCAAGCTGGTCTAATTCAGCCTGCACCTTGCGTTTCGCTAACTCCGGGTCGGGCTTTAGTGTGAGCCGCACTCTATGGGGGTTGTCGAGGAGTAGCGTTTGCACGAGATCAGGAATGAAACGATCGTCTTTTATCAGCTCTCGAAGTTCGGCTAACACAGGGTCAATGTTCAGTAACTCGATAGGGTCTCCGCGGTGCATCGCGGTAGATAGGCCGGCGAGGATAAGTTGTAAGCCATAAGGGTAGCTGTCCCCTGAGATCTCTCTCTGGTGCAATTCCAATTGATGCAAAGATGCTTCAACCTGTGAATAGGGAATGCCGTTCTTTACCACTTCTTCTAAGGTCTTGATTATAAGGTTCTCTACGGCTTCGCTGGATTCCGCCGAACAGCCCTCGAGGCCCGCCATCAGGCTCATCTCTCGATTCGAATCTTCCAGGCCGCACATCGGCGACGGAGAGCTGCCTATGTCGCTAGTCTCGAGTGCTCGAAGTAGGGGGCTTGCGCTGTTGTCTAGTAAGACGCTGGAAACTAACTCTGCTCGGAATAATTCGCCGAGATTGGTGCTGTGACCAAGTAGCCAAGCAAGAACAACATGGCTTTGCGGTTTGTCGGACTCTTCGCTTGCATAAGATTCCTCGACAGATATAGGGGCCAGGTATCTTTTCTCGTCTTTCACTTCGATTTTTATGTCTAGCTTGTCGAAATGAGATAGGGCTTGTTCTTGAAATTTCTCCTGATGATCAAACGCTGATATGTCGCCGAAGGTCATGAAAACAGCATTGCTCGGATGATAGTGGCTCTTGTAGAAGTCCAGCAGTTCTTGATAGCTCAGATCAGGTATGTGGTCCGGCTCGCCACCACTGTTAAAATGGTAGGTCGTAGTTGGGAATACATATTTGCTGATAGTCTGCCATAACACGCTATTTGTGGAGCTCATGGCGCCTTTCATTTCATTGAAGACCACGCCCTTGTATAGCAGTTCGCTTTCAGGGTTTTCTGGTTCTGCAAACTCGAGGCGATGTCCTTCCTGCGCAAAGTCGAGTTCATGCAGGCGAGAGAAGAAGGCAGCATCAAGGTAGACGGTTAACAGATTGTTGAAATCTTTTTTGTTCTTGCTGGCAAATGGGTAGGCGGTCCAATCGCTGCTGGTGAACGCGTTCATGAATGTATTCAACGAGCGTCGAATCATCATGAAGAATGGATCCCTGACGGGGAACTTCTTGCTGCCGCACAGAGCAGTATGCTCGAGAATATGAGCGACGCCGGAAGAATCCATTGGCACTGTTCTGAAACCGACAAGAAATACATTCTCGGTATTTACGCTGCTCAGGTGGAAGTGCTTCGCCCCCGTTACTCTATGGACATATTCCTCCATAGTGATATTCAGCGAGCTAATCACTTCGCTGCGTTGCCATTCGAAAGCTGGGTGTATTTTCGGGGGTTGGATTGAATTGCTTTTCTCGGTGTCAGGACTACTTACTACGGTCATGCTTAGGGTGCCTTCTGTAACTTGTATGCTTGATGGGTTTTAAGCGTAACGCGGTCTCAACGGCGACGTTACGAGGGAGGTGTCTCCAGACTGAATCTGCCTAGTTTACCTGAGCGGAATTCGTTTAGTAATATTTCTGCCGTTTTGTTCAGGTCTGCTCGGCCGCCGCGACCAATAGATCCTCGTTGCATCGCGAGTGCATCGAAGAAGGGTTCGGGATCATCGATAGATTCATCTAATCCGTATCTTTCGGCCAGGCGCTCTGGGTAGTCCCGCAGCAGGAGTTCGGCGAGAAACCAGGCGATGTCAGCTACCTCGACTGCTGTGTTTCGAATTGTGCCGGTAATGGCTAGTCGGTATGCGCTTTCTTGGTCTTCCAGCTTCGGCCAAAGCATGCCCGGTGTGTCGATCAGGTACCAGCCTTCTTGCAGCTTGACGCGTTGTTGGCCCTTGGTGACAGCAGGTTCATTGCCGGTGTTCGCCACCTTGCGTTCTGCTAACTGATTTAGCAGGCTCGATTTACCTACATTGGGAATTCCATCGATAACAATCTGCCCCTGAATCAATGCAGTCTCGTTGGTGTTCTTGATAAGGTTTTTTGCAGTATTTACGATGTCTGCTCTACTGATCTGCGCGCCTTTGCCATTAACAAGACAGGCGCTATTCTCAAGTTTGGAAAAATGTGCGGCCCACGCAGCGGTGACCTTGTCATCGGCAAGATCTGATTTGTTGAGGATGCGGATGCAGGGGCGACCTTCGCGAATAGTCGCGAGCAGGGGGTTGCAGCTTGATTCGGGTATGCGCGCATCTAAGACTTCGATCACAGCATCTACTTTGTGCATGATCTTCACCAGCTCTTTGCTGGCTTTATGCATATGTCCGGGATACCAGGAAATGGTCATTTTTGGAGCTCCGTGAGGGCGACAGTGTAACGAGGGTAGCAGGCCAAGACCACTTCATTTTATCGACAGTAATTGCGTTATACTGAATGGCAATAGAATTGGCCGAAATGGCTATTTAGGGAGTTGATGTCAGCAATGTCGGTACAAGATACGATTCAAGCAAAATTGTCGGAGGCGTTGCAGCCATCGCTGCTAGAGGTTGCAAACGAGAGCCATATGCACGGTGGGCCAGCTACGGAGTCTCACTTTAATATCACTGCTGTCTCTACTACATTTACAGACACTAACTTGGTACGTAGACATCAGGCCGTCTACAAATTGCTGGAGCAAGAGCTTGCCGAGGGTGTGCATGCCTTAGCCTTACATCTGTATACAGAGCAGGAGTGGGAGCAGCGCCAAGGTGCCTCGCCGTCGTCTCCTGACTGTAGAGGGGGCAGCAAGTAAGGCTAACTAAATCAAAACCAAAACTCCTGTTAAGGCGTTAGTAGAGATAAGGGCGGCAGTTTGATTGCTGACTTTTAGTTGGGAATTACAGAATCTACTATGATATCAGTAGCCTGTGTTAGATAGCTCAGGCTTGGTAGAGAATGAGCCAGAGTCAAATGCCGGAAGTTGTTGTTCTAAGTTAGAAATTCGGTGAAAATCTTTTGTGACACACGTCACTTCAAGTATTTCCTACTGAGACAATAATTGGTGCAGCAAAGTAGATGTTCCTGTAAATGTAATGATTAGGGAGTTTCGATGCCTTCAGAGAACGAAAGTGCAGGGCAGAAGCGTAAGCTTGAACTCGCCTTTGCAGGACTAGTCTCGGTTGCTTTGCTGGCCTTAACGGTTGCCGTAACGAAACTTGCTCCTCCTCACCCGAGCACTGCTGAGCTCACACCGACACTCGAACCGATTGTTGTCTTTCCTGACTTCGCGTCAATCTCCGACATCGAGGCAAAGAAGCAACAGTTTTTTGATTTTTTGCAGGACTATGTGCGTTATGAAAATAGCCTGATCAGCGATCAACGCTTGCGGCTATTGAATTACGCTGGAATCGTAGAAACCGGCGTCCCATTGACTGGTCGTGAAAGAGATTGGGCGCTAGACCTAGCGATTACTTATGACGTAGATACCGAAGCGGCAACCGATCAGGCAATTGTCAGTGAATTGCTATTAAAGGTAGATGTGATTCCCGCTTCATTGGTATTAGCGCAGGCTGCAAACGAATCAGCGTGGGGTACCTCTAGATTCGCTCTTGAAGGCAATAATATTTTCGGCCAATGGTGCTTCGAAGAGGGCTGCGGCATCATTCCGAATAGAAGAGTTGCAGGGGCTACCCATGAGGTGAAGAGCTTTGACACAATTGAGGCTGCCATCGAGGGCTATTTTCTGAATATAAATTCCCACCATCTGTATGCAGGTTTTCGCGGGGAACGAGCTCGGCTGAGACAGCTTGACCAGAGGCTAGATCCGATATTGCTTGCGCAAGGGCTGGACCGATACTCCCAGCGCGGGGAAAATTATATCGATGAAGTTCAGACTCTGATTCAGCAGAATGATCTGCGGCAAAGAGATCGCCGCTGGATGGAAAATTAATTCGCGTTCGCGAATTGCATTAATTCAAGTTTATCCACTGCAGCGAATACCAATAGTAGCGATTCGAGTCAGGATCCGGTGCGGTGCAGATATAGCGCCAGCGTCTTCCTGAATAGCTCTCTTCGGGGTTCAATTCCAGCACCCCTTGCTCCCTATCTATCCATGTCATTGGTATCGGTTTGCTGTTTGCGAAGCAGCCAATCTGGCTAAAGTTGTAGTTTCCATCCTCGAACCGAAGAGTGGTCGAAGGACTTCTGTCCAACGTTACAGGAGAGTCCGGTCGTACTTGCGTCACCGAAAATGGCAGGGTAGAAAACTTCGTGCTCGCGGTGTTCAAATTCGCATAGATACTTGCCAGTGGAAACCGCGGCAAAGCTAGGAAATCCGAGTCCGGGCCTACCGCGCCTGAATTTTGTGCGAGGCCGACAAAGTCTAGCTCCTGCAAGAGTGACTTTATCGCAGGGTCATATTCGCCATAGGGATAGGCCAAATAGCGATGAGATTGCCCGGTTTCCTGTTCTATTCTTTGCTCAGCCTTCAGTAAATCTTCGCGCAGTCTTGCTAGCCTCTGATCGTCAGATTCCTTGTCTCTCATCTCCAGCATATAGGGGTGATCAACCATATGATTGGCGATGATCACATCGGCAGCGCTCATTTCTCTTATCTGATCCCAGGTCATGTAGTTGCTCAGTCCATCATCGATAGGCTCAGTGCTGAGGAATAGCGTAAAAGGATAGCCGTAGGCCTCCAGCATAGGAAATGCCGCATCAAAAATGGAGCTGTAGCCATCGTCGAAGGTTATCACCACTGATTTTTCTGGTAGTGATTGCCCAGAGCGTAAGCTATCTATCATTCTGTCCAGGGCTATAACATTGAAATCGTTGTCTCTTAAATAACGTAGATGAGCGTCGAAGTTCGCTGGGGATATCGACGTTGAGGCAGGCGTATCCTCGGCGACGTGGTGGTAGAGCAGGATGACAGCGCTCTGTGCCGCCATAGACAGATTGCTGATCAGCAGCAGAGTGCTGACAATCAGTCCGTGACTGCAGGCGCTCAGAATTTTCTGTACTGCCAGGGATGACTCTAAGTGTTTGATCATAGTCAGATAATAACCTAATTCTTACTGTTCTGGCTGTAAACTCGATGACTTCTTATATAGGGCAAGCAGCGCTATAATGCCCGGCTCTGAGCCACCGCGCGGTTCACCCATTATTGGAGCTAAATATGATCTACTCAGGCAAGGCGCTAAGCGTCGACGTATTGCCTTCTGGCATTGCCAACCTGGTCTTCGACCTGGAAGGTTCATCGGTAAATAAATTCGACCAAGGAACTCTGCGTGAGTTGCAGGAGGCGGTTGCCGCTCTGCACAAAGCTGATGTGTCGGGTCTAGTGCTATCAAGCGCGAAGACAACTTTTATAGTTGGTGCCGACATAACTGAATTCACCTCGAAATTTGCCGAAGGCGAGCAGCAGGTGCATGCGTGGCTTGTCGAAGTGAATAAAATATTTTCCGATTTAGAAGATCTGCCATTTCCCACGGTTGCAGCCATCAATGGCATCGCGCTAGGTGGAGGTTTTGAATTGGCGATTTCGGCGGACTATCGTGTCGCGACTGAAACTGCTGTTGTTGGCTTTCCTGAAGTTAAGTTGGGTATATTGCCTGGCTTCGGAGGTACCGTGAGGTTGCCGCGACTGATCGGAGCCGACAACGCCAATCAATGGATTAGCAGCGGGTCGCACATTAAGGCCAAACAGGCTTTTGCAGAAGGGGCGCTCGATGCAATAGTTGATGAAGGCTTGCTCCTAGAGGCTGCCGAGAAAATCATCCAGCAATGCAATGAAGGCAAATTCGATTACAAAAAAATTCGCACGCAGAAGACGTCCCCACTAACACTCTCGCCGATAGAATTAAATGTCGCGTTCGAGACTGCCAAGGGTATGGTTGCTGCAGCGGCAGGGCCAAATTATCCGGCGCCTATTACCGCTGTAATGGCGATGCAGGAAGCTGCGACCATGGACCGTGCTGGTGCCTTGGAAGTTGAGCATAAGGGTTTTATAAAGCTTGCAGCGACCGAAGTTGCAGCGAACCTTGTGCAGATGTTCCTTAACGATCAGTTCCTCGGTGGTCTTGCGAAGAAGCAACAGGCTGCGGCGAAATCTATCTCTAAGGCTGCGGTATTAGGCGCGGGAATTATGGGTGGTGGTATCGCCTATCAGTCAGCCCTGAAGGGCACGCCTATCATTATGAAGGACATCGCCCAAGAGGGTATAGATCTGGGCATGGCGGAAGCGCGCAAGCAGCTCGACAAGCAGGTAGCGAAAGGGCGAATGGATGGCAATAAGATGTTTGGCATTCTATCGAGCATCGAGCCTACGTTGAGCTATGACAGTATCGAGCAGGCTGATATCGTTGTTGAGGCCGTTGTCGAAAATCCCAATGTCAAAAAGTCCGTGCTAGCGGAACTCGAAACTTTAGTCCGCGAAGACGCGATCATCGCGACGAACACCTCTACTATTTCTGTCGATGATTTATCGACTGTATTAAAACGTCCGGAAAATTTCTGCGGTATGCATTTTTTCAATCCAGTTCCGGTAATGCCTCTGGTGGAAGTGATTCGTGGAGAGAAGAGCAGTGATGAGACGATAGCGACTACAGTAGCCTATGCCAAGAAGATGGGTAAAGTGCCCATCGTTGTTAATAACTGCCCCGGCTTCTTAGTTAATCGTATTTTATTTCCCTATTTCGGTGCGTTCTCGCGGTTGTTAAGCGATGGCGCCAATTATAAGCAAATCGATAAGGCTATGGAGCGATTCGGCTGGCCGATGGGGCCTGCTTATCTGTTGGATGTTGTAGGTCTAGATACGGCGGTTCATGCGCAGGCAGTTATGGCTGATGGCTTCGATCGTATGAAGTTAGATATCGACACTGTAATAGACAAGCTGTTCGAACAGAAAGATCTTGGGCAGAAATCAGGCAGCGGTTTTTATCTTTATGAGCAAGATAAGAGAGGTAAGCCAAAGAAGCTTCCGAATCCAGCAACGGAACAGCTAGCTACTTCCATGGCATCTGCGAGCAAAACGTTTGATGATGAGGAAATTGTGCAGCGAATGATGGTTGCCATGTGCATGGAAACAATTCGTTGCATAGAGGATGGGATCGTAAGCACGGCTATTGAGGCGGATATGGGATTGGTTCTCGGCATTGGCTTTCCTCCGTTTCGGGGTGGTGCACTGCGCTATGTCGATAGCCTTGGTTTGAGTCAATTTTGTGATATCGCAGATAAATATGCAGATTTAGGTGAGCTCTATCATCCTACTGCAAAGCTGCGTGATATGGCTGCAGCAAAGGAAACGTTCTATAGCTAAGGGGCTTTATAAATAGCCGAGAAAATTTTGGGCATTAGCTAAGTATTGAAAAAGCATGCCTTATATAAATTGTTAGGAGATATCATGAAGTTGAATGCCAGAGACGCCGTAATCGTAGATGGAATACGAACACCAATGGCTAGATCAAAGGGCGGTGCCTATCGCAACGTACGTGCGGAAGAATTGTCAGCAAGACTAATCAATGCGCTCTTCGAGAGAAATGCGGGAGTGTCGCCAGCAGAAGTCGAGGATGTTATTTGGGGTTGTGTTAATCAAACCTTGGAGCAGGGCTGGAATGTAGCGAGAAATGCAGCTTTGATTTCTGTGCTACCACACTCTACTTGTGCGCAAACTGTAAATCGACTTTGCGGTTCCTCAATGTCGGCACTACATACGGCGGCAATGGCTATTCAAAGTAATAACGGTGATCAATTCATCGTCGGCGGTGTGGAGCACATGGGTCACGTAGGCATGGTGCATGGTGTCGATCCTAATCCCAAAGCCTCGAAGCATATAGCGAAAGCAGCTTGGATGATGGGAGTAACGGCAGAAGTGCTTTCTAAGATGCATGGCATCAGTCGAGAGCAGCAGGATGAATTTGCTGTTCGATCTCATGCGCTTGCAGCGAAGGCGCGCGCGGGAGGTGGCTTTTCGAATGAGATCGTTGCTATTGAAGGACATGATGCCCAAGGATTTAAGATTCTACTGGAGCATGATGAAACCATTCGGGCAGACACCACTGTAGAAGGTTTAGCGCAGTTACGGCCAATCTTCGACCCTGCCAACGGCACGGTAACTGCTGGTACTTCTTCACAAATCTCAGATGGCGCGTCAGCGATGCTGATGATGAGTGCCGAGAAGGCTCAGTCGCTAAATTTGAACATTCGAGCGAAGGTGCGTTCTATGGCCTATGCCGGTGTAGATCCGTCGATAATGGGTTACGGGCCGGTTCCTGCTTCACAGAAGGCGCTTAAGAAAGCCGGTCTCACTATTGATGATATCGACTGCGTTGAGCTCAATGAGGCATTTGCTGCGCAATCCCTGCCGGTCATTAAGGACTTGAAACTCACTGAGGTAGTTGAGTCGAAGGTTAACTTGAAGGGCGGTGCTATTGCTCTCGGTCATCCCTTGGGCTGTTCTGGTACACGCATCACCACCACCTTGTTAAACAACATGGAAGATACTGACTCCACGCTGGGGCTGGCGACCATGTGTATAGGTTTGGGTCAGGGCATCTCTACGATTCTCGAGCGAGTCTAGACACTATGTTGAGTGAATCCCCCGTAAGCATTGTAGAGCCTCTCCCGAAAAGTGGGGCGGGTGTAGATCTCAGTGGCAGAAAGAATTCTTCGCTAAACCGTTCCCGTAAGAATCTGCGCCGAGATGTTGGCCGGGCGATTGCTGACTACAATATGATAGAAGAAGGTGACGTGGTTATGGTCTGCCTTTCTGGGGGGAAAGACTCCTATGCGATGCTGGATATTCTGCTAAGCCTACAGAAGAGCGCACCTATTAATTTTAAGTTACACGCCGTAAATCTTGACCAAAAGCAGCCAGACTTTCCAGAACACGTTCTGCCTGCCTATCTGGATGAGCTCAAAGTGGATTACACGATCATCGAGAAAGATACTTACTCTATCGTTACCGATAAGGTGGAAGAGGGTAGAACCTATTGCGGTCTTTGCTCGCGCCTGCGTCGAGGAATTTTGTACAATCA
This sequence comes from uncultured Gammaproteobacteria bacterium, assembly GCA_913060495.1. Classification (GTDB taxonomy): domain Bacteria; phylum Pseudomonadota; class Gammaproteobacteria; order Pseudomonadales; family Pseudohongiellaceae; genus UBA9145. Next base: position 14,305 of record CAJXRP010000027.1, read on the forward strand.
TGCGCAGACTATAGGCGCAACCAAAATAGCGCTAGGTCATCACCGTGATGATATTGTGGAGACTCTATTTCTTAATATGTTCTATGGCGGCAAGTTAAAGGCGATGCCACCGAAACTGCTTAGCGATGATAAGAGAAACATCGTTATCAGGCCTCTCGCGTATTGCAAAGAGAAGGAAATCGCTCGCTACGCCGAACTCAGTAATTTTCCCATCATCCCGTGCAATCTCTGTGGCACCCAAGATAATATGCAGCGCCAAGCTATCAAGGGAATGTTGCAGCAATGGGATAAGAGTCATCCAGGGCGTGTGGAAACCATATTCCGTAGTATCGCCAACGTATCCTTGTCGCAGTTAGCTGATACCAAGAACTTTCCGTTCACCGAACTACAAACTGTATCCCCTGATTCGGCTGAGCTTAATGTAGTCGAGCTCGTTTAATCTTAATCTATGAATATTCCATTTCAAGAGTTAGAGGCTGAAACACTAACAGCAATTATTGAAGAGTTTATAAGCCGTGAAGGCACCGACTATGGAATTCATGAAACTAGTCTTGAGAAGAAAGTGCAGCAGGTAAAGAATCAATTGCAGCGCGGTGAGATAGTGGTTACGTTTGATCCGGAAAGTCAGAGCTGTGATTTGCAAGTAGCTGCTGAACGCTAATAGTTAAGACAACGAAGTGCGCTTATGTCCAATATAAATACTGAATCAGATATCGATGAGCTAGGTGCAGATGGTGCTCTGCTCTTGGATGCGTCTGGTTTGTTTTGTCCAGAACCGGTTATGCTCTTGCATAATAAGGTGCGTGATATTGAGTCAGGCCAACTACTGAAATTGATTGCGACTGATCCCTCGACTACTCGTGATGTGCCTAAATTTTGTCACTTTCTCGGCCATGAGTTGCTTGAGTCCATTGAGAAAGACGGTAGCTTTACGTATCTAATTCGCAAGGTCGAAACATAGTTGCAGCCTGCAATTCTTCGTAGTCTTGCCTAGAGAACACTTCATATGAGCGAGCAGCACGGTACTTATTATCTAGTCGATGGCTCAATCTACATATTTCAGTCGCATTTTTCCCCCTATGTGGAATGTTTCGATGTTGATGGCAACGATCTAAGTGCTGTCTATGGTTTCACTCAATTTCTATTGCAGTTTCTAAGGCGTGTTAAACCCGACCGTATTGCTGTGGCCTTAGATGAGAGTCTATTCAGTGGCTTTCGGCACGAGCTGTGTCCGAACTACAAGTCGAACAGAGAATTGCCAGATGAAAACCTGACAATGCAGTTAAAAGGCTGCAGAGAAATTTGTTCCATTCTTGGCATGGCGTCTTATGCGAGCAAGAAGTACGAGGCCGACGATATCATTGGTACGCTCTCGGTTAGAATGTCCGATTTGCTACCGGGAGATCCTGCGTTGTGTATTGTGTCTAGAGACAAAGATCTCTCACAGTTGCTCAAAACAGACAAAGACTATATGTGGGATTACAGTGGAAATCGAAAGCGTTACAGGGCGGACATTCAGGAAGAGTTCGGTGTTAGTCCTGAGCAATTCGCCGACTACCTGGGTCTGGTAGGCGACTCGGTTGATTGCATTACAGGTGTTCCCGGGGTCGGGCCAGTTAAAGCAAAAGAGTTGCTGCGAAACTTTTCAAGCATGGACGGTATCTATGAAAATCTTTCTGAAGTGGCTGGTCTGCCGCTTCGCGGGGCTGCTGGCTTGGCTTCGAAGTTAGAGGCTCATCAGGCAGAGGCGAGATTGAGTCGTGAGCTTGCGACTATAATATGTAACGCCAGTGATCAGCACGAGGGCTTTGCCCACGCGGTGCCTAGTTCACTAGAAGTGGCGGATATCGATGTTTTCTCTTTTCAAAAATTTCTTTCGAATTATAGGTTTACTAAGAGCGATGGCGATCATCTTCTTTCTGTTGCCGAACGATTCGCAAGCTAACACCAAATACCTACGGTCATAGAATGAAGATTTTCGCTGACAAAAATATTTTGGCCGTGCAGAGCAATTTTAGCTGCCACGGTGATCTTCATTTTTTTGATGGTCGCAGCGTGAAGAAGGAAGACCTTATTGAGGCGGATGCACTTCTGGTGCGTTCTATCACGCCTATTGATGAGGCTCTGCTAGGCGGGACAACAATTCGCTTCGTGGGTACCGCCACGAGCGGTATCGATCATGTTGATACGGCGTATTTGCGCGATGCGGGTATACATTTTGTAGACGCTAAGGGTAGCAATGCGAATGCGGTAGTTGATTACTGTTTTACAGTTCTAGCTTTCGCTGCGCTACATAGAAACTTCTCTTTTGGAGGGTGCAAAGTAGGTATTATCGGGGCTGGAGCGGTCGGTGGTTTGTTCGCTGCTAAGCTGGATGAATTAGCTGTTGAGGTCCGTTGCTATGATCCCTTCTTAGCGGCAACGGGAGTAGGTGGTCGCGAATATCATTCCTTGGACGCTGTGCTCGAATGCGATGTGGTATCTCTGCATGTGCCACTTACGACTGCTGGCCTGCACCCCACAGAAAATTTACTGAGCGAGAGAGAATTAGCTGGCTTAAAAAAGAACGCCATCCTCATTAACGCATGTCGTGGCTGTGTAGTGAATGAGTTTGCCCTAAAGTCACTACTTTCTACGCGCGACGATGTTGTGACCGCATTCGACGTCTGGGCGGACGAGCCAACTATCGATTCGTCCCTTGCTCAATCTGTTGATATAGCGACTCCTCATATTGCAGGCTATAGCAAAGAGGCGAAATCGAATGCGACAAAGTTGCTAGCTCGCGCATTTGAGCAGCATTTCAGTCTAGGTGCCGATGCTGATCCTGAGGTAGCTGAGGAAGGTTCTGATCTTGTCGCTGTAGAGAATGCTTCAGAAAAGTTAATGCAGTGGAGCACCTTGCTGGCAGCATTTCCTTTGGGTGAGCTTAGCGATGACTTTAAGCAGCAGGTGAGTAGCGGGGCGGGGGCTAAAGCGTTCGACTCATTTCGGCAGAAACTTTTACAGAGGCGAGAGTTTTTAAGCCGTTCGCTAAGAACCGAAAGTTATTCTGCTGCACATCAGGAGCAACTTTCGGTTCTAGGTTTTCACTTCAAATAACTATTTGCGGTATTTCTCAAGCACTCTAGCGATACCGGCCACGGCGGGTTCCAATTCATCTACTCGCGGCAGGAATACCAGGCGCAGATGCTGCGTATCTTCGATATTAAAGGCGCTGCCTTGCACCAATAGAATTTGTTCCTGCTCAAGAATGTCCATTACTAAGGCTACGTCATCGTCAATCTTGTAGATTGAGGGATCGAGTTTAGGGAACATATAGATAGCACCCTGGGGTTTCACGCAGCTTACACCTGGAATCTGAGTGAGCAGCTCCCATGCAATGTCGCGTTGTTGCTTCAGTCTGCCGCCAGGCAAGACAAGGTCATTGATGCTCTGATAGCCCCCTAGAGCCGTCTGTACGGCGAACTGTGCTGGCACATTGGCGCACAAGCGCATATTGCTCAAGATCTCTAGGCCTTCAATATAGCTGCTCGCATTCTGTTTTGGGCCGCTAAGAATCATCCATCCTGAACGAAACCCCGCGAGACGATAAGATTTTGAGAGCCCATTGAAACTTACTATGAACACATCATCACATAATGAGGCGGCCGGGATATGTGCAGCGTCGTCGTAGATAATTTTGCTGTAAATTTCGTCTGCGAAAAGGATGAGCTCATGCTTACGGCATAGCTCAATTAGCTGCAATAAGATGTCCTTGCTATACACCGCTCCAGTTGGATTGTTCGGATTAATTATGACTAGCGCACGGGTGTTGCTGGTAATCAACGATTCCATGTTGGCAATATCTGGAAACCAGTCAGCTTGTTCGTCACACACATAATGAACTGCAGTACCGCCACTCAAACTTACAGCCGCCGTCCATAAAGGGTAGTCGGGTGCGGGAACTAGCACTTCGTCGCCATCGTTTAAAAGTGCCTGCATCGCCATCGTTATAAGTTCACTAACACCGTTTCCCAAGTAGATATCGTCAATTTCGATATTAGGTACATTTAGGCGTTGGCACTCTTGCATTATCGCTTTGCGAGCAGAGAACAGCCCCTTGGAGTCGCAGTAGCCCTGGGCTGCTGATAGGTTGTGTATCACATCATGTAGAATTTCATCGGGCGCATTGAAGCCAAAGGCGGCAGGGTTGCCAATGTTCAGTTTCAATATTTGGTGGCCTTCCTCTTCCAGCTTCTTAGCTTCCTCAAGAACGGGCCCGCGAATGTCATAACAGACATTGCCTAATTTGTCGGATTGATACACTTTAGTCATGCTTCACGCTCTCTATTGCTTTCCGAAAAAATATCTCTATCCAATTGTCGGCAGCTATGACATTAGAATAAACCCTTTGAGGCAAAGAACCCCATTTGAGGGCTGCTGATCTCCTATCCGATGGGAGATCTTGGTCTAAACTTTGGTGTACCAATCACCTAAGAGCAGTGATTGGAGTAAAGTGGTGAGTAAAATAATTAAGACCGAGTAGCAATGGAAAGATGAGCTCGAGACGGAGACTTATAGAATAGCGCGGAAAGCCGGCACAGAGGCGGCTTTTACAGGGAAATACTGCGACCTGAAGGGCGAGGGCATCTATAAGTGTGCTGCCTGTGGAGAGGCGCTGTTTTCGTCTGAGACTAAATACGGTTCAGGGTCTGGCTGGCTTAGTTTTTATGTGCCAGTGAGTGACAATGTTGTTGGCGAAAACCACGACTATTCTCATGGCATATACGGACAGAAGCCGTGTGTAAAAAAAATGCGACTCTCATCTTGGTCATGTTTTTCCAGACGGTCCGCGGGAGACTGGATTGCGGTATGTATGAACTCAGCTTCTCTTAAGTTTGATGAGAATAAAGGTAATTGAGTTGGGCAGGTGTGCACTCTTCTTTTGCTGTTAGTTGCCGGAGCATTGACAGTAGTATCTACATATTTCACAGCTATCACGTGTATGGCATTTTTTGCGCCACTGCAGAATTTGTAGTTGAATAGAGTGTTAAAGGAAGAGCCAAAAAATTAGAGTAAAGCCTATCAAATGTTTTTGGTTTGCTTTTCATGGTAGTAGCTTAGATGGCTGTCCGTAAAAAGATTGGCTAAAATTGGTAGCGTAGACCTGCTTGATACTTAAATCGGTTGTAATCAAAAAGGGCTATGTTGCTGCTATTATCAGTAAATGCAGCTTCGCCGGTTACCATAAAATTTCTCGTCACCAGCCAGAACCACCCGAGCGTTACTGATGCGGTTTCACCGCTGCGTTTTGTATTGAAAAAGACTGGGTGCTGGCTGTCGTGCTCAACCTTTTGAAAGGATGTACGCAGGAAGGGCGTATGTTGTGCGCTCATGCTATACAGCAAGCTATAGGCAAGACCTGTAAATGAGCGGCCATTGTGGTCGCCGCCTGAAGTGGCTTCGGGGTCTTCGTCTGCAGTATAGATGTTCACTGTATGGGTTAGTGGGCCAGCAATTTTGGTGACTCCGCCGGTTAACAAAACTTGGTCTACGTCGCGGAGGTCGTTTAATGTTCCTCCATTATTCGTGTCATAGCGTATTTTGGTGTAGGAGCCAGAGAGTGATTGATACCAGCCATTCTTTCCGGCGCGCTGCCAGGAGGAGTTTAGAGCAAAGGATTTTTGAAACCCGTTTTGGTCCAAGTTTACTTTGCCAGCAGAGATGCCGTGCTTGAAGCGGTGAACTTCATTGCCCCAATTATAAGAGAGCTCGCCACGAGCATTGTCTATGTCAAATTGATCAGTGTCGAAGTTGTTCAAATGTGCCAGATTCAAGCTGAAATTCATGGAGCTATTTCTGTTGAAAGGGTACTTGTATGCCATCGACAGCGTTGTATTCGAAAAAGTATCTTTGGTTTCTTGCCCAGCAGGGTCGAGTTCGATTTGTCCAATTAACGGTGTATCTATGAGCCCGTTTGAAGTGGCGCTGTTGGCATTGCTGTCAGAGCCTATTGAAGAGGCTATGGTCCAGTTAAGTGTCGGTTTCTTTGTATTCTTTCTAGATTCGATTAATTGAAGAAAGATCTCAATGTTTTGCTGTACATTCGGCGGAGGGTTAGATGTAAGTACCAGATTGAATAGACTCTCCGCAGCATCGAGGTTATTAGTTACGAAATAGGCTCGGGCTAGATCAAGTCTTGCTAGTGATCTAAGTCCTGCTTCAGTCGAAGTGGTTGCAACGCGCTCCAGCGCGAAAACCGACTCATTCGCATTGCCAGACTCTAGAGCCGCCAGACCATATATGTAGTCAAATTCTGGATCGCCTTCCCATTCCTCGAGGGCATCTCTGCCCAGTTCATAGGCTTGTTGATATTGTTCTAAGGCGATTAGGCTATCCATTTCAGTGATAGGTGATTCATTTTCTGCAGCAAATGTGGTTGTCGACAGCCAAAAAATCAAAACTATGAAATACATAGGAGGTGATAGCGAGTGCTTCGTTCTCATCTGTCTTTCCGTCTGTTTGTAACGGTTATTTTGAAATCTAAGGCGTCTCGGCCGAGGGCTGGGGCAGCTTGGAAGTGTTTGCCATTGTACCAAAAAGTCTGCTCATGTCTTACTCTACCTAGCGCTAAGAGCGATTCAACCTACCGATGTAGATGCAGATACAGTCCTAATAGTGTGAATCACGTTAAAATCCGTTCTAGTTAATGGGGCTTAAGAAGTCGCTATATGATTGCAAATCTGGCAAAGCAATTGGAGGTTTGAGTATCACTTTTCCAATTAACCGAATAAACTTTGTCTGATTCTTTGCATACTCAAATCATGTGCCTAACGATGAACCTTCTTAGTATGACTCAGGTGTCCCTTCTTGCAGTTTTTCGTGTTCTAGTGCCTAGCTGCGCATACTTCTCGCAATCAGCGTTGGCGCAAGACTATAGTCATATAAAACAAAGAGTTAGCATCTCTTCTTACTTTAGTAGTGGAAGCTTTGGAGAGGCAGCAGACACAGATATACTCTACGTTCCTGTCAGTTATTCAGTAAATAGGGGGAAGTGGGGCGCGCAGATTGCCGTGCCGTATCTTCAGGTTGAGGGTGTTGGCAATGTCTTAGTCAATGTTGGGGGGGTTAAGCGAGCAGTAGCGGGTAATAGGCGTGAGCGTAACAGCGGCTTGGGTGACTCAACCCTTGCTGTCACTTATCAAATGGACCAATTTTCCGACACGAGTCCTTTTATTGATTTTCGTTTAGACATAAAAATCCCAACAGCGGACAGAGACAAGGGGTTGGGTACCGGAGAGATGGACTACAGTGCTCAAGTAGACATATCTCAGAATTATGGAGATTCAGTACTTTTTGCAACTCTTGGCTATACATTTCGGGGGGAAACGGACTTCTATGCAGGTTTAGAGGACTCAGTATATATGCAGCTTGGGGTTGCCAAGCCGTTCGCTTCACGGTGGAGTCTTGGTATCTTTTATGACTATAGAGAGCCTGCATCGACATTTTCACCAGAAATTCACGAGCTTGTCCCTTATTTTAGTTATCAGATATCCGGGCGTTGGTCATTCACAGGCTTAGCAGCGTTTGGGTTCACTGATGCGAGTGCAGGCACAGCGGTTTTGGGCCAGCTCAACTATAGCTGGTAATTAGATTGGCTTTAGTTATTAGGGTCTAAGTGCCTGAATTCGAGGGGGGAGAACCAAGGTCCTCTGTATTTTCTGAGCCCTATAAGGGCGTGGAATCTGGGGTCTTTGTGTATTGTCTGGGCGAGTGCTAAGGCGTCTTGTTTCAGTTCCGGTCACAGTAATTTCACGGACAAGCTTATTCTCCGTTGGGGTATTACTCGCTAAGTCCTGGGGTGTGCCTGTATTTGAGTGCTCTAACGGATTGAAGACATAATCTGCGCCTAATAATGGAAGGCCTAAGTCTAGGCCTTCCATTGCACTTTCGAATTGTAATTCTACAGCCCCTGCTTGCTCGTTCCAGGCAGTGGGTGAGAATACCCTTGAGTGTGGGCGGCTTTCGAGTAGCGGTAATTGCCTAATTTTCGAGTGCCACGTTGGTAGGGTGGGGTCGAAGGTGCCGCTTTCTGCCTCTTGCGGGGGTAGAGTTATTGCTAGGGATTCTATTCTGTTAAGTGTTTCAGTGTCCGTAAATTTAGTAGAGAGAGAATCGCTGCTAGCCAGGGGTTGGGTGTCCGATTTTGCATTGCCGAGTCCTGAATAGTTGCTGGCAAGTAGCCAGCTCAGCACAACAAAAGTCGCGCCATAGCTAATAGATTCTGCAGTCTTCGCTGGGCATGCCTCTAAAGCTACTTTTTTTCTAAATATTGGCATAGTTAGTAACTATATCGACTGGGAAAGATTTACTATAATTCTAAACTGCATTGTATTGATAATCTAGGCTGGTCAGTGTCTACTAAAGAAGTTGGTTCAACAGTGATAGTAATCACATAAGGCTCCAGTACTGTATTTGAGCTGTGCAAATATTCCGATGGAGTTAGTTGTGCTCATGCAGGTCATGATCGCAAGGATGATTGCTAGTGCCTTTGGAAGTGTTCGCAGAAGAGTACACCTTGCTCTCGATGCACTTATATACTTTCGCATCGATAAATATTTGCACAAGATCATTGTCTAAGAAGCCTTGCTTGGATTCTATCCGCAATATGTCTAGGGCCTTCTCTAAGCCCATTGCGGGTTTGTAAGGTCTGTCAGAGGCAGTGAGTGCGTCAAAGATATCGCAGACGGTCATTATTTTGGAAGGCAGCGGAATTTGATCCGCGGTCATGCCATAGGGATAGCCACTGCCGTCGAGTTTTTCGTGATGCGCTCCTGCTATTGTAGGAACATTCTGAAATTCTTTTGTCCAAGGAATATGGTTAAGGAAGCTTTGTGTGTGGACAACATGAGACTCGATTTCTTTTCGCTCGCTAGGGGATAGACTTCCCTTTTTGATCGACAGAAGATTGAATTCATCTTCGGTAATGATCTGCAAGTCATCGTCTAATGCCTCAAAATTATAGCCACTAATTTTGTCGAGCATTTCCTTATTGTCTTCTTTTAAAATGCTTGGTTCATTTGCATCGACAATAGTTGCAAAGAATTCATTCAGCAGCTTGATGTCAGCTTCTACTTGCGCATTAACTAGTTGCAGTTCTGATTCTACTGCATTGCCTGTGCGATACATATTGAGTTGTTTGCGAAGCGCTATGGTGCGCAACTTCTCTTGAGCAAGCCAAATTCTGTATTGAATGTTCTCGAGGCTTCCTGCGGTTAGTTTCTTCTCTTTAACAAGAACCGATTCGCGAACTCCAACCTTACCGAAGTCATGCAGCAAGGCCGCATACTTCAATTCTCGTACTTCGGGGTCGGTAAAATGCACGTTACGCATTCTTGTCAGGTTGGATACAGATACTGACGAAGCGAGATCTACGCATAAATCAGCAACGCGGAATGAGTGACCGCTAGTGGTTGGGTCTCGTTGTTCAATTGCTGATACCGAGGCATTTACGAAGCCTTCAAACAATGCCTTGATGTCATTCTGTAGCACCGTGTTTTCGATTGCGATACCGGCTTGGCTGGCAAGCGCTTGTAGCAGTACATTGATGTCACTATCGAAAGGCAGTGTGTAGGCCATCGCCGATTTTTCGTCGGTAACCTTCAGCGAACGTGCTTTCTTTCGGTTAATAAATTGCAGTACGCCGATGACTTCTTTTTGTTTGTTAGCAAGGGGTATGGCCAGTATCGATTTGGTTCGGTAGCCGGTCTTCTGGTCGAATGATCGATTAAATTTGTAGGGCACATCTTTTGACAGTTGGTAGGCGTCAGGGATATTAAGTTCGGTATCGGTGCGTGCAACGTAGCCGGCTATAGAAGACTCGTCTAAAGGAAAGCGTAGCTCTTCAAATGGAAATTCCATCGAGTCATTTTGTGTGAGTTTAAATACAAGGTCGCGCTCGTGATCATTTATTTCGTTGATTAGAAAAAGCGATGCGGCATCGCAGCACGCTATATTTTGTCCTTCATTCAAAATTTTGCGTAACAGCGTCATCAGATCATCTTCAGATGAAAGTGAGATGCTGATGTCGGCGAGCTTATTGAGATAACGGAAGCTAGTATCGCGCATTTTTGCGCGCTCGGTTTTCTCGCTCTTCAATACCCATTGATAACAAGCCATCTCTAATAGTTTGCAAGTTTGTCGATAGGGCAGATGGTTTGTGAGGATTAAATCTGCATCCAAATCCATAGCGTCGGTGCATAGAAATATCGCGTCTGGGAATTCTTCTACCCATTTTTCATGATCCATTTCACGAACCAGATGGTGGTCCAGGAGGATTAGAGCAGGGTTATAACGCTGTGCCGCAGTTATAGAAACGATTTCTGTCGGAATGATAAGTTTCGACTTTAAATCGTTCCAGACTTCGCTTTTAGCATAGCCGGGACCATAACCGATAGTTATGGTTCGCTGCGTATTAGTGGATGAATTCATTGGGGTTGTTGCCATACAAACATACCATACGAAGTGTAACGCACGGCGGCTGGATATGCGACAGTTGCGAGCGAGCTAACGGTGGGTGGTGAGGTGTTGTTAGGAAGGCTTACTTAAGTTGAGCCTTGAGTCGTTCCATGAAGTTCTCGAGGTTGCTTTGCGCTTCACTGCGGTATCTGAATGGACCAACTTCATCGCCTTCGCGAATTTTGAAATACCAAAGATCTTGCTCGCTATATATCCTTTCACTTCGATCGGGAGCGGGAGCTTGTGAATTATCTTTGTATCGATTATCAGACATCGTGCGGGGAGCATCTCTTCTAATTATTTTAAATGAGTATACCTATCCCAAGGGACAGATGAAAAGAGTAATTTACCTTGGTCTCCGCTAGCCCGGGGTTGCAGCAGATTCGAAAATCGGCCCCGAGCTGTTTGCCGGCAAGCAGCCCCAGACTAGCGAGTGATTATACGATAATCAGAGTTTCAGGTGTTTTCTAGAGCGCAAAATGTGTGCCATTCATATCTATGTGCTTTCTAGGTTGCGTGGCGCAAAAAACTTAATAAAATGATTAAAAACAATAAGATGCGAAAGGTTTTAGAAATTCAATGCTGCTGATTTATTAATAATAAACAAGGAGATACAGTGCTCATTTAAACAGCGAAAAAAATTTCTACAGAGTGAATTTGAAGCAGCTAAGTAGCTTATTTACGGTTTTAGGAGCAACGATGCCGCTTTCAGATCTTCCGAAGTATTGATATTACAGAATGCGCTGGGGGAATTGTCATTACAGGCAACAGCGGTCGCCTGCAGAGAGTCGAAAACTAACTTAGGTCCATACAGGCCGGCGGCAACTGCCTCTTCAATTTGCTCGATTAGATCGAGGCGCCACAAAGAGAAGAGGGGCTGGATCTGCTCTTGGTGACAGATATAGGCAACGGCCGCAGACTCCTTGCTCAATTGCTCTGCCAATTGGCTCACTACGTCGAGGGGAAATGCAGGAACATCGCCAGGAAAGCAGGCAAGATAATTAATTCCGCTGTCAGCCTCACTTAAATACCAATGCATCGCGCTTAAGATACCTAACAATGGTCCGGCATAGCTGGTATCACGGTCGTTTATAATTGGTAAGCCAAATGCCTGATAGTGTTGGATATTATGATTGACGCTCAGTACTAATTCACTAACCTGAGGGGACGCTTTACTGCTTACGTAGTCTAGCAATGGCTTGCCATGCAGAGTCTGCAGAGCCTTGTCACAGAAAGCCATTCGCGAGGCCTTACCGCCCGCCAAAATCACGCCGCCTATCTCAGACTTACTTATCATGGGTTGGGCCAATAGGGAGTTGAGGAGGGAGAATATTGCACGACTTATTCAGTTTATGAAATTGCTCGTTGATTTTACCAGCCTCGGGCCCATATTCTCTCATTGAATCTGAGTTTTCAATGTGGGAAAATCGCGCACTTTACGGGCTGGCGATAGCCCGTAGGCTTGTTGAAAAGTCCTAAAATCAATAGCTTGTCTAATTAGGCTATCCAGCTATCGCTAATCACTATTCAGATTAATTCAGTAAAGTATCTCGATACTGTTTGATATTAAAAATTCCGAGTTTTCGCTTGGAAACGATGAGGTTTATACATGCAGGTTTCCGTTGAAACTACCCAAGGCTTAGAAAGAAAAATGACCGTCGCTGTTCCCAGCGAGAAAGTTGATAGCGCCGTTAATGCACGGCTGCAGGAGGCTGCAAGAGACGTAAAGCTCAATGGCTTTCGAAAAGGCAAGGTTCCTTACAAGGTTATCAAGAGCAAGTTTGGCGCAGGGGTACGACAGGAAGTAGTTGGCGAAATGATGAGCCGATCCTTCTATGAGGCTATCGATCAGGAAAGTTTGAAGCCGGCCGGACAGCCTAGTATTGAGCCAAAGACTCTCGATGAGGGGCAAGATTTAGAGTTTGTGGCGACGTTTCAGGTTTACCCTGAAATTACTTTGCCAGACTTTTCAACAATCAAGGCTGAACGCCTTGGTGCAGAAATCTCCGAAGCTGATATCGACGAGATGATAGAGACTCTCCGTAAACAGCGCCAAACTTGGGAAGTGGCCGAGAGAGCTGCAGCTACGGAAGATATGGTTAACATTGACTACCTAGGCCGTCGTGACGGTGAAGAGTTTGAGGGTGGCAGTGCGCAGGGAACGAACTTGGTGCTTGGCTCCGAGCGAATGATCCCGGGATTTGAGTCAGGTATAGAAGGTAAGTCTGCGGGTGACACGTTCACATTAGACTTGAGTTTTCCCCAGGAGTACCAAAATGCGGAGCTTGCAGGTCAAGAGGTCGCTTTCGAGATCACTCTGAACTCTGTGAGCGAGCAGGTCATGCCTGTCGTGGATGAGGAATTTTACAAGAGCTTCGGTGTCGAAGAGGGCGGAAACGACGCCTTTCGTGAAGAAGTTACAAATAATATGCGCCGCGAATTGAAGACGGCGAGTCGCAATAAGCTTAAGAACAAGATCATGGACAGCCTAGTTGACGCCGTAGATGCAGAGATTCCCGATGCGCTAGTCGCAGGGGAGATTGAGCAACTCAGGCAGCAAGCAATGCAGCAATTCGGCGGTGGGCAAAATATCGATCCAAACATGCTTCCGGATGATTTGTTCAAAGAGCAGGCCGCTAGGCGTGTCCTGCTAGGCCTAGTATTAGGTGAAGTAATTCAGCAACAGGAATTGAAAGCAGACCCGGGCAAGGTGCGTGAAGCAATCGAAGAGCTTGCCTCTACGTATGAGTCGCCAGACGAAGTTATCAATTGGTATTACGGCAACCAAGAGCAGTTGGCTACAATTGAGTCCGGCGTTCTCGAAGATCAGGTGTTTGACTATGTTATCGATCAATCATCTGTGACCGATAAGCAAATAGGCTACCAGGAGGTTATTAAGCCTGAGCCTAAAGCGACTGATGAGAAGGCTGATGCTGAGTCAGATGCCTAAAAGGCTGCTTTGTAGAACTTAATTTAATCGCTATTTACCGAGCCGGTATTATTGACCGGCACTAAAAGGACAGGAATACATGTCAAACATTATTCAACCCACAGCGGCTCTTGTACCTATGGTTGTAGAGCAAACGGCCCGTGGCGAACGCTCCTACGACATCTATTCCAGGCTGTTAAAGGACCGAGTGATATTTATGACTGGCCAAGTGGAAGACCACATGGCCAATTTGGTTGTCGCACAGATGTTGTTCTTGGAGTCTGAAAATCCGGACAAAGACATTCATTTATATATCAATTCTCCAGGCGGGTCGGTAACGGCTGGTTTGTCAATTTACGACACGATGCAGTTTATCAAGCCGGATGTAAGCACGATGTGCATCGGGCAGGCGGCTAGCATGGGTGCGTTATTGTTGGCCGGTGGCACGAAGGGCAAGCGTTTAGCATTGCCTCATTCGCGAATGATGATTCATCAGCCAAGTGGTGGAGCGCAAGGACAGGCGTCAGATATTGAAATACAAGCGAATGAAATCATAAAGTTGCGACAAAGTCTTAATGTTTTGCTTTCTATCCATACTGGAAAGACTGTGGAGGATATCGCGAAGGACACAGAGCGCGACAACTTTATGAGTGCCGATGAAGCAAATGAATATGGATTGGTGGATAAAGTAATTCAGCAAAGAGTAGATAATAAAGGTATAGAAAGCGTATAAATCGGACAGTAATAGCCCTATGGGCTTGCATTTCCACGCGGATGTCTCCATTTTAGAAGCCATGCAGCAAGCCAAGTTTTCACTTGTCATAGATTCGCACTCAGGTTCCGGGCTTAGATTAGAAAATAATTCCGGTCAATGCTTAGAAGTCCATTGTTTAGGGCTCTAGCTAAAGATTCAGATTTTAGGTTGTAGTTTAGATGTCAGACGATAGCTTTAATAAGGGCGACGATAACGGCAAATTGCTGTATTGCTCGTTCTGCGGTAAGAGTCAGCATGAGGTTCGCAAGCTAATTGCGGGCCCATCGGTGTTCGTGTGTGATGAGTGCGTTGATTTGTGTAACGACATCATCCGCGAGGAGATTCAGGAAAAGGATACCGAGACTACCGAGCGCAAACTCCCAATTCCCGAAGAAATTAAAAACACTTTGGATGAATACGTAATTGGCCAGGAAAGCGCCAAGAAAGTGCTCGCCGTAGCGGTTTATAATCACTATAAGCGTCTGAACTATGCCAAATCCAATGGTGAGGTCGAGCTAAGCAAGAGCAATATCTTGATGGTCGGCCCGACTGGTACGGGTAAGACCTTGCTAGCAGAAACCTTGGCGCGCCTACTAGATGTCCCTTTTACTATCGCCGATGCGACAACACTCACCGAGGCTGGTTATGTAGGTGAGGATGTCGAGAACATCATCCAAAAACTATTACAGAAATGCGACTACGATGTAGAAAAGGCGCAAATAGGCATCGTCTATATCGATGAAATCGACAAGATTTCCCGTAAGTCTGACAATCCCTCAATCACTCGAGACGTTTCAGGCGAGGGTGTGCAGCAGGCTTTGCTGAAGTTAATTGAGGGCACCGTTGCCTCCGTTCCACCCCAAGGTGGTCGCAAGCATCCACAACAAGAATTCCTGCAAGTCGATACTGCAAATATCCTGTTCATCTGCGGTGGAGCCTTCGCTGGCTTGGATCGAATCATCCGTGATCGTTCCGATAAGAGTGGCATCGGTTTCTCTGCAGAGGTGAGATCGAAGGAAGAAGAGAACAAAGTCGGGGAGACGCTGCGTGGCGTGGAGCCTGAAGACCTCGTTAAGTACGGTCTGATACCAGAATTCGTCGGCCGCTTACCAATGATTGCTACACTGGATGAGTTGGATCTGGACGCGATGGTGCGCATTATCCGTGAACCGAAGAACTCATTAACGAAGCAGTATGCTCAATTGTTTGAAATGGAAGGCGTGGAGATTCAATTTCGTGATGATGCGCTTCGTGCTATCGCCAGAAAGGCGAAAGAACGTAAGACGGGTGCTCGCGGACTGCGCTCCATCATGGAGACAGTGTTATTGGATTCCATGTACAAGATTCCTTCGCTGGATAAGGTCAGTAAAGTCATTATCGATGCTGCCGTGATCGAAGGCGAGTCAGAGCCTCTATTGATGTACGAGAATGTCGAGCAGCAGAGCAAATCTGCTGCAGATGAAAAGAGCTGATAAAGTTCTGCCAAAGCCTTGATATTTGAGGCTCTGGCACCATCTTTGGATATAGGCTTCAGGGCCAACAATCACCTTTAAGTGCGCCTCAGTTAGGCGTGTCCACAAATTCATAGAGTAGTATATGAGTATATCCTCGGACGATCCCAGCAACACAGAATTCCCATTATTGCCACTGCGTGACGTAGTGGTCTATCCACAAATTGTCCAGCCGCTTTTCGTCGGTAGGCCGAAATCTATTAAAGCCTTGGAAATCGCCATGGCAAGCGACAAGCAGGTCTTGTTGGTAGCGCAGAAGAATGCCTCCGACGATGAACCCGCCGCCGATGATCTTTATCAGATCGGTACAGTTGCGACGATTCTGCAGTTGATCCGTTTGCCGGACGGTACTGTCAAGGTGCTTGTAGAGGGACTTGATAGGGCGCAATTGCGCAACGTCAGCTTCGATGCAGATCATTTTCGCTCCGAAATCCTGGTTCTCAATACTGACCCCGTTCCTGAGAAAGAGTCTGAGTTACTGATTCGTTCTCTGCTTTCACAGTTTGAGCAATATGTGCAGCTCAGTAAGAAGATACCGCCAGAGGTAATGACTTCTATTTCCAGCATCGATGAGCCTGGTCGCCTAGTCGATACCATCGCGAATCACATGACATTGCAGCTTGCAGAGAAGCAGAATTTGCTTGAGTTGGTGAGTCTAGAAGCAAGAATCGAACACCTAATGGCGTTGATCGAGTCAGAAATCGATCTGTTTCAAGTAGAAAAACGCATCCGTGGACGCGTTAAGAAGCAGATGGAAAAAAGTCAGCGTGAGTACTATCTGAATGAGCAGATGAAGGCCATCCAGAAAGAAATGGGCGAAATGGATGATGTTCCGAACGAGACAGAGGAACTCCAGGGCCGTATCGATGATGCAGGCATGCCCAAGGAAGCAAAAGAGAAGGCAGTTTCCGAACTAAATAAGTTGAAGCAGATGTCGCCGATGTCATCGGAAGCTTCTGTTGTGCGTACCTATCTCGATTGGATGGTTAGCATACCTTGGAAGAAGCGTTCTAAAGTGCGCATGGATTTGGTTAAGGCTGAGGAAATTCTCGAGACAGATCATTACGGCCTTAAAGAAGTTAAGGAGCGAATTCTCGAATATCTCGCCGTGCAGAAGCGCGTTAAGAAATTGAAAGGTCCTATTCTTTGTTTAGTGGGGCCCCCGGGAGTAGGTAAGACATCCCTAGGAGAATCGATTGCTAGGGCTACTAATAGAAAGTTCGTGCGGATGGCCCTTGGTGGTGTCCGTGATGAGGCGGAAATTAGAGGCCATAGAAAAACTTATATAGGTTCTTTACCAGGGAAACTGGTACAGAAGCTCTCTAAGGTTGGCGTTAAAAACCCGCTGTTTTTGTTGGATGAAATTGACAAGATGGGCATGGATAATCGTGGCGATCCCGCTTCTGCGCTGTTGGAAGTGTTAGATCCTGAACAAAACCACAGCTTTAATGATCATTATCTTGAGGTCGACTATGACCTTTCGGAAGTTATGTTCGTGTGTACATCGAATAGCATGAACATTCCTGAGGCGCTTCTGGATCGTATGGAAGTGATTCGAATTCCTGGGTACACCGAGGAAGAAAAGATAAGTATTGCCGAGCGCTATTTGATTCCGAAGCAAAAGAAGAACAATGGCGTTAAAGACGACGAATTAACCTTCACGACTGAGCCTATTAGTGACTTGGTTCGTTATTACACGCGAGAGGCTGGTGTCCGAGGCTTAGAGCGAGAAATAGCGAAGATTTGCCGTAAGGTGGTTAAGGAGAATTCGCTGGAGAGCGATGGTGATCCAGTTAATCTTACTTCCGAGGAGCTAGAAGAATACTCTGGTGTTCGTAAGTATGACTATGGCAAGGCGGAAGAAGAAAATCTGATCGGCCAGGTTAATGGCTTGGCTTGGACCTCTGTAGGAGGCGAGCTGCTGACGATAGAGGCAGCTGCTGTTGCTGGTAAGGGCAAAACCACTAAGACCGGCTCTCTTGGTGACGTGATGCTGGAGTCGATACAGGCTGCTTTAACCGTAGTTAGGAGTCGAGCAGAGTCGCTTGGCCTCTCTCCCAATTTTCATGAGAAATATGATCTGCATATCCACGTGCCAGAAGGAGCGACTCCTAAAGATGGCCCCAGCGCAGGCGTTGGTATGTGTACGGCACTCGTATCAGTGCTGACTTCTATCCCGGTTCGTGCGGATGTAGCCATGACGGGAGAAATCACATTACGAGGGCAGGTATTGAAGATCGGCGGACTGAAAGAGAAATTGCTGGCTGCTCACCGTGGAAATATTAAAACTGTAATAATCCCAGCCGACAATGAAAGAGACTTAAAGGAAATTCCAGACAATATTAAAGCGGATTTGGAGATCATTCCCGTTCGCTGGATAGACCAAGTTTTGGAACATGCACTGCAGTATCAGCCGACTCCTTTAAGCGATGGCAAAAAGGCGTCAACCGATAAAGAAGCAAAGCAAGATGATAAAGATAAAAGTAGTGATGAAAAGCACATAAATACCCACTGATACCGCATGTTTGCTGTTGACACGGCTTTCACGCAATTGGTATAAAGACTAGGTATTACGCAGGGTTTACGTCATATTTTTGGGAAAAGAATTAGATTTAGCTAGAGCTTAGAATTTGTGTATTTAGAGCAATCTCATTGTCCTGATTACACCAGCATTTTTTAGGCGTTTATAGATAAGAAAATCACTTAAATTTAGAAAAAAGGGGATAACGTGAATAAATCAGAATTAATAGATGCTGTTGCCGCTAGTGCGGACCTTCCTAAAGCTGCTGCTGGTCGTGCAATCGATGCAATGATCGACGCAATTACAGACTCTTTGAAGAAAGAAGATCCTGTTGTGTTGGTTGGTTTTGGAACTTTTGCCACTAAGCACAGAGCGGCTAGAACTGGTCGTAATCCCCAAACTGGCGAGCCAATTCAAATTAAGGCAGCTCGTGTACCTAGCTTCAAAGCAGGTAAGGCACTTAAGGATTCTGTTAACTCTTAATTGAGTTGATTGGACTGCAAGTTCAATAACTAAGCTGAGTTAGCTCAGCTGTTGTAGATTCTCTGCTCTAAAATTTGCTGCTAAGAATCTAATTGAACGGGAATGAGAGGCTGATTTCCCAGGCGGCTCCCAAGAGAAAAGTAGGGCGCATCTATGATGCGCCTTTTTTGGTTTACGAATTACATTACTTCTTCCTCTTTTATGGAGGAGTAGATTAGCGATTTAGCGGAATTTAGGAACAACTATGCTGCAAGATATACGTGACAATTCACAGGGTGTAATAGCCAAGGTCATCATCGGTTTCATCGTGGCGATCTTTGCTCTGTTTGGCGTGGATTCGATCATGAACGGCTTTATAACATCGCCGCCAGTCGCTGAAATCAATGGCGAGGAAGTGACCGAAGCCCAGCTGCAGGCTAATACACAGAACCTATTGAATTCGATTGGTGGAAGTGCAGATTCCCTAGATCAAACGCTGCTTGAACAAATTGCCTTGTCGCAAATCCTTGAAGAGGTGCTGCTGAGACAGTCGGCGCAGAATACAGGCATGGCAGTGTCTAGCAACCGGGTTGATAGGTCGATTATTGAAAACGCGCAATTCCAGATAAACGGGGTTTTCGATGCCGATCTAGCGGTGCGGACCATGGCTAGTCAGGGTTTTAGCGTTCCTATCTACAGGGAAACGCTTAAGCAACAGATGCTGCTGTCGCAGCTTGCGAATGGATACAGTAGTTCGGCTTTTGTTACTGAGCCAGAATTAGAGCGAGTGGCCAGCCTTTCTGCTCAGACACGGGATTTTCGTTACCTTTCGATCCCGATGGGCACTCGCACTCTGGGCACGCCGATCTCAGACGCAGAAATTCAAAGTTACTACGAAGAGAACCCGGATGATTTCACGCAGCCTGAAACAGTATCCGTGGGCTATGTGCTGTTAGATAAGAATGCTATCTCCAATGAGATTGAGCTTGCTGAGGGTGTTGTTCGAACGCAGTATGAAACTGAAAAATCTGCCTTCGAAGGGTCTGCTGAAAAACGTGCTTCACACATCCTATTCGAAGTTGGTGGCGATTTAAGCGAAGAGCAGGCTCTATCATTGGCTGCTACTGCCAAGCAGCGAATAGATGCGGGTGAGGATTTTGGAGTGGTGGCTTTGGATATGTCCACCGACAAAGTGTCTGCAGAAGAGGGTGGAGACATTGGTTATACCGATGGTTCTGCTTTCCCAACAGCGATCGAAGAGGCCTTGGAAATTCTATCTGTGAATGAGGTCTCAGGGCCGGTTGTTTCCGATTTCGGTGTCCATATCGTGATGCTGACAGAAGATTCAGAGAACGTGTTCCAAGAATTTGAGGAAGTTGCTGAGCGTATAGAGAGAGAATTAAAGAGCTCAGAAGTTGAACTTATCTATGCCGAGCGACTGGGGGATCTTTCTAATCTAGCGTTTGAGACAGGAAATTTAGAAACGATTTCAGAAGAGCTTGGAATGGACGTACTTATTAGTGGTGCTTTCGGTCGCACCGGAGCCACTGGAATCTTTGCTAACCAGGCGCTTATTGCTGCTGCATTTTCCGAAGAAGTATTGCTGGAGAGAAACAACAGTGAAGTGATTGAGCTTAGTCCTTCACAAGCTGTAGTGTTGAATGTAGAGGAATTTAATGAGGCCACAGTTCTTCCGCTTGAAGAGGTTGAGCCAGAGATAGCCGTTATAATTCGTACCGACATGGAGCGCGAAGCGGTGCGCAATCTCGCTAGTCAGCTTTTAACGAGCATAGAGAATGGCGAGGCCATCGACCAGCTTTTAGCTGACAACGAAATAGAATGGCTCACAGAGCAAGGTGCTAATAGGCTTGCTGCAAGTGTTAATAGAGAGATTTTGACTCAGGTGTTTGCTATGTCATTAGCTGATGCGGACACGTCTGCTTATGAGAGCTTAACGCTTAGTAACGCTACAGCAGTCATTGTTGAGTTGAATGCTATCAATGCGGGCTCTATAGCTTCCCTGGCAGAGTCAGAGCGCGAGACCATGGTGAGTTCTATGATATCGGACTTAGGCAATAGTGACTTCCAAGCTTATATGAGCAACCTGGAAGCGAATGCGGACATCAAGTCGCGCATTCTTGACGAAGAGCTGCTTTAAGCGGCTATTCCCCTTCAGCTTCGAGGTCGTTGAGAGAGCCCATGGCGGTAGTATTGAAGCCGCCATCAACATACAGAATCTCACCACTTACCCCTGAAGCTAGGTCGGAGCACAGAAAACTCGCGGCATTTCCCACTTCTTCGATAGTAACGTTTCTTCTGAGAGGAGTTTGCTGAGCATTGTGCTTAAGCATTTTCCTAAAGCTCTTAATTCCAGCAGCAGCAAGGGTCTTAATCGGTCCGGCTGAAATAGCATTCACTCGAATCCCTTCAGGCCCTAGACTGGCTGCCATGTAGCGTACGTTAGCTTCTAGGCTGGCTTTTGCTAAACCCATAACATTGTAGTTAGGAAGGCTACGCACCGCCCCCAGATAGCTGAGTGTGAGCAGCGAGCCGTTTCTGCCGGCCATCATTGATTTGCCCGCTTTAGCGAGAGCGACGAAGCTGTAGGAGCTGATTTCGTGCGCCATCAAGAAACCCTCGCGAGTCGTTACATCCACATAGTTGCCATCAAGTTCGTTTCCAGGGGCAAATGCTAGACAGTGAACGATTCCATCTAAGCCATCCCAGCTCTTGCCTAATTCTTCGAACAGGTCCGTTATTTCTTCATCTTTGGCGACATCGCAGGGGAACACTAAGTCGGAACCCCAGGTTGCTGCAAATTTAAGAACACGGTCCTTTAGTTTCTCATTCTGGTACGTAAAGGCGAGTTCGGCGCCTTCACGATGCATCGCCTCTGCAATGCCTGAGGCGATCGAGAGCTTGCTCGCAACACCAAGAATTAGATACTTTTTTCCTGTCAGATAACCCATGCTTTTATCCTGTTTTAGCTGGTTTTTATGGCGATATTTTACTGTATTTTGAGGGGATTACCCATGCCTATGCGTTAACTAGTGCGAGGCCTAGCCTAGTGCGAAAATTTGCATGGCTTATTTAATGCCATGCATGAAACGTTTCAATATGGGTGATATTAGTAATGCCAGTACCCCGATGGCGATACTGTAGATACCGGCGGTGTAATACACATCCATGTAATTCGCTAGAGCGGCTGCTGGGTCCACAACCTCGCCACCAATAGTATCGGAGCCTGTCATTGCGGCGATTGTACCGGAGATGTAGTTTCCGCCGGCCATAGCGAGGAACCAGCAACCCATCATCATGCCGACGACGCTTGGAACTGAGAGTTTCGTGGTCATGGATAGGCCAACCGGGGATATGCAAAGCTCTGCTGTGGTATGCAGCAGATACAGCAGTATTAGCCAGATTAGAGCAATCTGAGTAGGGTCGGTCGCCGTGGATGCGCCATAGACTAAGAACAAGAAGCCGAGTCCGAGTTGCATAAGCGCGAGGGCAAACTTAGTAGGCGTGCTGGGTTCCCATCCGCGGTGGTTCAGATAGAGCCAGGCTACGTTGAATATAGGGGCAAGGGTAATGATAAAGAAGGCGTTAACCGACTGGAACATTGCCGCAGGGAGTTCCAAGCCGAAGACGATGCGATCTACATTCCTGTCAGCCATCAAATTAAGCGAGCTGCCGGTCTGTTCCCAGAGTGACCAAAAAATGATCTGATAGCTCATCAGGAAGAGACAGACGAGCATCCTGTTTCTGTCTACGGGTTCGCACTTGGTGAATGCGTAGACAACAACCGTCAAAGTCATGATAACTAGCGTGGCGCCAACCAGACCGCCTACGAGAGGGGGCGTCTGCATTAACTGCCAGCATACCAATACGCCTACGAAGGCTAGAATGTAGATGATTACTTCGCGGCTAAGTCCAGGCAAGATCTTCTGTTGTAGGGCCACGGGATCTTTCGGTTTGCCGGCGCTTCCAAATAAATGATGTCCTTTTATGAATACCACTAGACCAAATAACATGCCGATGCCGGCAGCGCCGAAACCCCAGCTAAAACCTTTGTACTGCAATAACAGGCCGCAGATGATCGCGCCTAAGAATGAGCCTGCATTGATGCCCATATAAAATAGCGTGAATGCTCCATCACGTCGCGGGTCTTCCCGTTCATACATTGAGCCTACGAGCGTAGAAATGTTCGCTTTTAAGAACCCCACACCCATTATTATGAGCCCAAGTGAGAAATAAAATACCTGGAGATAGAACGGGTCGCGTTCAATAAGTGTTTCGCCAGCTACAGTAACTTCTATTGCCTGGGAGCCTTCGACGGCCATGCCGAGATGACCGGCAACGAGCAATACCGAACCAAGGATTACCGCTTTAACGGGCCCGAGATAGCGGTCTGCGACAACTCCTCCAATTACAGGTGTTATATAAACGAGTGATATGTAAGCGGCGTAAATGCTTGATGCAGATTGATCTGAAAAGAGAAAATGTTGGGTCAAGTAGAAGATGAGTAGGGCGCGCATGCCATAATAACTAAAGCGCTCCCACATCTCTGTTAGGAAACAAATTACTAGGCCGCGTGGATGACCGAGAAACTCTTTTTCTGCAACGCCGCTGCTTAAGTTATCAATCATGTTTGCTAGTTTCCTAAGCCCGCAGGAATTACTTGAAGTTCCTGTCCGGGAAAAATTAATTCATCGACACTTAGCTCATTCCATAACAACAAATTTTTCAAGTCAATGCCAAAGCGCCTAGCTATCGCGTCCATGCTATCGCCGCGTTTAACACTATAGAAAGCGGCGTTAGTGCTGATCTGTACTTCAGGCTGTTCATTCTTGTCTTCTAGGGCATAACGCAAGTCCAATATTTGGCCTGGCTGCAGCAAGTGATCTAGAGATACTTGATTCCACGCTGCGATCTCGGCTGAACGTAGCTGAAATCGTCTTGCGATAACCCAGAGGTTATCGCCGTTTCTGACCTTGTACTGTGCTGGAATTTGGGGAATTTGACGAGCTCTCTCTCGTTCTACCCGTGGTGCAGAGGCGAGAAGGTTGGGATCGTTAGTGCGCGGGATTAATAGGGAGTCGCCTGCTCGAATTTGACTCCCTGCCAAGGAGTTGAAGGTCTGTAGTATATCAACCCGGGTATTTAACCTTCCAGCTATTGCGCCCAGAGTATCGCCCGGCTGTATCTCATACCTATCCCACGTCAGCAAATCACGCTTATCGAGCCCTACTAAGGCGTCTTCAAGGATTGTAGCGTTCTCCAAAGGGAGAAGCATTTCCTGCGGTTGATCTGGATGAGTGGCCCACTGTAGGTAACCGGGGTTAAGTGAGCGTAATTGTTCATACTCGATTGCTGCTAGTTTGGCCGCCTGGGAAAGATCTATCTGCGTTCCAACTTCGACAGAGCGCAGCACCGGCTCGTTGGAAAGCGGCTGCATTTCGATATTCCAGGCTTCGTTATCAGCGATGATGGCGGAGAGGGCGAGTAGCTTTGGCACATGGGCTTTTGTCTCTCCAGGCAAATTCAGAGTCCAGAAATTCACCTCTTGCTCATCGCTACGGCGAATGGCTCGGCGCAGGTTTCCATCGCCGGTGTTATAGGCGGCGATGGCGAGCAACCAGTCTTCGTCGAACTGTTTGTAGAGTTGTTCCATATAATCCAAAGCTGCTCCAGTAGAGGCCAAGGGGTCTCTGCGGCCATCGAACCACCAGTCTTGCTGTAAGCCAAAACTTGATCCTGTTGCGCCTACGAATTGCCAAAGGCCGACGGCGTGCTCTCTAGAATAGGCGTTGGGATTATAGGTGCTTTCGACCATGGGAAGTAAGGCGAACTCTAAGGGTAAGCCGCGGCGTTCAATTTCTTCAACTATCTCAAATAGGAAAGGTGAGGCTCTTGTCTGTAGCAAGTCGAAATAGCGTTGTTGGGTTGAATAGATCTGTATATACCTTGCCACATTGGGGTGAGAGTAGTGGGCGTGGAGCTGAAAGCCATCTCGGATTCTATTCCAAAGATTCTCATAGCCTACCTCCTCGGTATCAGCAGTCGACGGGTTCGCTATCGTGGAATTGCCAAGCGCGAATTCGGTGTCTCGCGTAGCAACTTCTATGGTTGTTGTTATTGCAGGCTGAGTGACGGGCGAATTTACTTGCTCCGAGGTTTGACAGGCTGCGAGGATCAGTGGCTGTCTCTTATACACATCTGACGCTG
>CAJXRP010000028.1 GCA_913060495.1 uncultured Gammaproteobacteria bacterium
GGGCTCGGAGATGTGTATAAGAGACAGATCCAGCGTGAGGATAGTCGGCAATAGGTGAGCCGCGACTTATAATCTTATAACCCGCTATAGGGATTTCTTCACTGCGTTCCAGCTCTGGACCTGTGTAGTACTCTGTAATTCTGGCAGGGAGGAAGTCATCGTCGCCGGCACCTGCAGGGAATGCAGCGCTTCCGCCAAGGACCTCGTTAAGCAACGGATTCATCATCATATAGTCAGCGGTAAGTACTTCCGAGTAAGGTAGCTCGTTAATGATAACGTGCGCGATGAGCTCTCCCGAGGCGCGTTGTGCGGCTGTACTTATACGCCTCCCGTAATTTTGATAATAAGCCGATGGTCCTTCATTGTTCTTAACCTCATAAGTGAGGTTTCTCAATATAGGAAAATTGCCGAAGTTGTCGTTAATTGGGGCATCTTCAGTGCCCTGTGTTAACAGGCGATCGTTGCTTGCTCTGACAATAAACTGTCTGAATTGTGAGTCCGACATCAGCGCTTTTAGAGCAGCGCGTAAGGCCTCATCACCACCGTCGCGGACAGCCTGCAGCTCTTCAACGGAAGGTGCTCTGCCGGTAAAAAGAATCATCGCTCTGCGCAGCGTCGCCTCACGAGGTTCAAGTGTTACGGAGGAGAGCAATGACTGTGTGCTGGCGCTGAGCTCGTCCAGTTGTCCGGAAACGAAGGAATAGGCGAGACCCTCGCTAGCCTGAGCTTGTTCCTGTGTTAGCAAAGCCAAGACCGCAGATAGGGTGTTGTAGTTATCGTCACCCTGGGTTATCTGCTGGCCTCCGGTATGGGAATTGCCCCCGGTGGCTTTTGTTAACAGTGTCTCAGCGGAATTACCTTCAATATTCAAATAGGATTGCAGCATGCTCAGGTTGTTCAATGCAGAGCCGGTCATGCTACGCTGGAACTGTAAAGAAGAATTACGGGCAAGTCCGCCTGTGACATGACATGCGGCGCAACGCGCCTGTATGAGCTCGTCTTCTACCTCGGCCTCATAGATCGTGAGCGCTTCGTCTAGGAGTAGTGGAGACTGTGTGGCCGCGTTGAGCAAAAGAATGGCAGGGCTGGGTGTATAGTCCAGAGCTGCGTCGTCCTCAACGCCGTATGCAATGAAAATCTGGTATTCACCTGGGTTGTCTAAACGTCCAGAGAGTATGTTTAGCTCAGTTTCTTCACGGAGCATCACCTGCTCTGCGAAGGGAATAAACGTCGCCAGTTCTCCGTTCCAGATAGTGAAGCGACGATCAGAGTCGAGCAAGAAGAAGTTGCTGTCTTTGACAAAGACTGCGTATATAGACCCGTTACGGCCAATGTCGGCAGGATCGGGTCTTAGAGTCAAAGAGATGTCTAGCAGTTGCTGGGTTGTAAGCTGTTTGGTTGATGCAGCTGAAGCAATGTCAAGCGCAAAGCTTGCCGTGGTGGTGCTGCCATCGATGGATGCAGCGGAGATTGTGGGCAGCGTGAGCGTATCGGCCAGTACTGCGCTAACGAGTAGCGACTGCATTAACACCATTGTTATCAGTGACGAGCAGAGTCGTTGGGGTATTAGATTCATCGCTAGATCCGAAAAGTGCTCCTAACTTAGAGCAAATTGCATAAATATAAGGTTTAAGCGGGCTATGCTACCAGTTTTTACGCCATTCGAACTCGCGAAAATAACAATATTTTGGGGGTGATATCAAGTTATTACGGCCAGGGCGTCTACGTGTAGATTGCTGCATTTGCCAGCAGCTATGGGGCGATGCCGCCTAGCATAGGGCTCGATTGGCGGATATTGTGTTGGGGGAAGTTGGCTGAGGCAGTTAAAAATTGCAGAGGAAAAATCACAGAGGAAAAATCACAGAGAGAAGATCATAGGAGCGCTAACAACTGAGTGCTGTCTTTGTTAGTGTTCTCGATTCATCGGGGGCTATAGACATTAAGTTGTTGGTGTCTCCTTTGTTCTGTATCGATTCGTGAGCTTGGGAAATGATGAAAGGTCCAGATTATAGTAAGTCGATAAATGCTTGTGCAGCAAACTATGGCAAAGACGCAGAGGCTGTCGCGCGTTACATGTTCGAAGGGCAAGAGCGGGCCTATAGCTTGGGCAATCGGGGTCCCATACGTTTCGATGAGGAGGGCGCGCTACACAAAGAAATTTCTGATGCCTATTCAAAATACGGCTTCTATGTTTTCGAAAATGTCATTGATGAACAAGAGATGGCAGATATCCGTGATGATATGGAGGCTCTTCGCGAACGTTTTCCAGTTAGCCCTGATGCGAAACATGATCAACACGGTCGGCCGGCAATCGGCGTGGATTGCAAGGGCCCCGGCCTGCGTTGGAGTAAGCCTTTAAGCGATCCATTGGGGGGCACGCAAGCTTCCAACGGGCGCCATCAGGTTAAGCTTAAAGAATTGCAGCCAGATAGCGAGGCCCCGGATTCAGCTCCCTTTATTCTTGTTGGTTCACTACAGTTTTCAGAAGCCGCATTGCGAACCTATGCTCATCCACAAATATTAAAAGTAGCAGAAGCGGTGAATGGAGAGGACTTTGCTCCTTTTAACGAAGTTCTTTTTATCAAAGATGCGGGCCTGGGTGCCGCGGTGTCCTGGCATCAGGACGGTGATACTCACTGGGATAGCCCTGATTTTGATGAGGGCATTCATGGCTTTAATTTCATGGCACAGGTTTACGCTAGCACACCCGTAAACGGCGTTTGGGTGGTTCCGGGGACTCATAAGTTAGGTAAGATGGATATCAAAGCGATGGTCAAAAAGTCAGGCTCTGAGCGCCTTATCGATGCTGTGCCACTGGTGTGTAATCCAGGCGATGTGGTTATCTGCAATCGCCAACTTGTACACGGCTCTTTTGCCAATGCAGGTTTCGAGCCGCGCCTAACTATTAATTTTGGTTTTCATCGTCGCAGCTCAGTGTTGAATGTGACGGGAGCGGGGATACACAGCCCGGTTGCGGTATACACAGGCGAGCACATTAGAGAGCGATCGAAAGTTATCGGCTATGCCAAGAGCGCACGGCAACAGAAGTATCCGCAGGAAACCCCGTTTACCTATAAACCTCACGAGGCATCGGGCGAGAAATTTCAATGGAATGGGGACGCGCAAAAAAAGCTCAAAGATTATAATCTGCTTGATCTAAGCATTTAGCTGGCCGGGTTAAAAGAGGCCAAAGCAATGGGGACACTAACAATTTAACAACTTAATACTGCTTGGGCTCTAGTGTTCTTGTTTGATTAAGAGCTTAAATTGTTAAGTTGTTAGTGTTCTCTTGTTGTCTCTTGCTTAGGCCTCAAGCGCGCCAGGATTGCCAGCCTCTACTACAAACGAAGCGCGGGTTCTTATGGGATGACCGGGCTCGGTCACCTTATCTAAAATCTTGTAGTCTGATTGCCATAAATCTTTGCTGAGATGACAACTGACATAGCCGCGCTGGCGATTGTAGAACTTGATGTGAGAATTGTCTGAAAGTGTTTGTGCGGTAGTGTTGCTGATATCAGAGCCATCACCGCCAGATGTAATTGACGTGCCAACGAATTCAGTTGCAATAACTTCACTGCTTTCATTGCTGAAGTCAGACAGAATGTTGTTTACCCAGTTACTGTGTATGTCGCCTGTCAGCACAATTGGGTTGGGTGTTTGTGCCGCCTTTAGTCTTGCCAACAATTCATCTCGCTCGTCGGGATATCCATCCCAGATATCCATCAAGTACATCTCCTCTTCTTGCTCATTGCGCCGCAACAAACGCCCCATCATTACTTGTTGTGCCATCACGTTCCAGGTCGCCCCACTACTGCGTAGGCGTCGGAATAACCAGTCTTTCTGAGCCTCTCCCAATAAAGTTCTATTAGGCTCTCGATGTTGACCGCAGCTCGGCTTCATGCCGTCACCGCAGGCCTGATCGCTACGATACTGGCGAGTGTCCAGTATTGTCATGTCCATTAACGTGCCGAACTGCAAAGGGCGATAGATTTGCATCGAGGCCCCTTGTCTGCCGGACGGTAAACGTATCGGCATGAACTCGTAGAAAGCTTGGTAGGCAGCAGCCCGACGAATGAGTAGCTGCTCCGGGGTTTGCTCATCGATGGCTATATCGTTAGCGTAATTGTCATCAACCTCATGGTCATCCCAGGTTACGGCCCAGGGCGCAGATGCGTGAGCAGCCTGTAAATCTGGGTCCTCTTTGTACAATTCATATCGCGCGCGATAATCATCTAGCGTATAAATTTCCGGCGCATTGTGATGACGAACATTATTGGCTCCCCAGGTTTCTTCGTAAATGTAATCACCGAGGTGCACAATCAAGTCGAAGCGTTCTTTCGCCATATGATCCAGGGCGGTGAAGTAGCCGTGCTCATATTGTTGGCAGGAAGCGAAGCCAAAGCGAAAGCTCTCAGGCGTAGCATCTAGTGCTGGCGCAGTTTTAGTTCTGCCTACGCTGCTAACTTCACCACCAATCATCCAGCGGTAGTAATATTCTTTGTCCGGGTTCAAGCCTTGCAAGTCCAGGTGCACGGAATAACCTAATTCCGGCAAGGCGGCTGCACTGCCTTTACGATAAATAGTTGAGAAGTTGGCGGTTTCAGCTATCTCATAGTCCACCGCCACGGGCTCGTTTCTGCTGAGCGTATTGCCCAGTGTTTCACGCGCCAATCGTGTCCAAATAACCACAGAGTCAGGTCGGGGGTCGCCGGAGGCCACGCCCAGATAAAATGGATTAGCTGAAACTCTAGCTAGTCGGGTGGCTCCCAATGCGGATGCAGACAATGTGCTTGCCGCCAGCAGCGTAGTGAGGTGCATGCCCTGCCGGAGAAAAGTGCGTCTACTGAATGCCATGATAATTCACCTTGAATTCGGTTAATTAGTAATGGAACTATAGCAAACAAAATGGAATCTCATAGATTAAAATCTGAATCAAAAGGGTCGCCGCCCACAGGCGCAAGAGTCATGGAGGGCTAGAAAGGAATAGGGGGCGACCCCGCTAAAAGGTAGAAAACTTGATTGGCTAATGAACAGGGTAGGGTAAAAGATTGAAAGCCCCGTTAGAGATACTAATAAGTTAACAACTTAGTACTGTTTAGATGATAATTTTCTCGATGCGGAGCTTAAATTGTTATGTTGTTAGTGTCCCCTTTGCCTTCCTTTTACTCAGCTTCCTTACTTTGGGAGACTGTCCCTGTAAGCATGAAGCTACGGCTATTTTCGACATTGAATGAAAAGTCATTTTTGGTCAGCCGATGCTCCACTAATTCGGTAAAGTTATCAGTAAAAGGTGTCGCTCTACCCTTCCAGCTAGCTTTTACTCCAGGGAAAGCTAGCCAATAGTCCAAAGTCTGTAACCAGCGCAGCCATAACTGATCCTCAACATTTCCAGCTTCGTACTGCTGCATTAGAAATTCCATCGCGCCAAAGAATTCATACATGATCCACATGAAACGGCCTCTCTCTTCAACTGAAAGCTTGGTCGGATCAACTGCTGCTTCCATATAAAATTTGTTGGCTTCCACATCGAAGCCCAAGAAATGCTGCTGGGCTGACAACCGATCCAGAATGCGTGCAGTTACATCGGCTCGCCGGGAGATTGTATTGCTGCGTAACTGTACGGCGAGGTAGATCAAGGTGAAAATCACGCCAAAGCCGCCGATAAATTCGCCTAGTTGAGAAAGGGTTGAGAGAGATATCACTGTTCTTCCTCTAGAAGGATAAAGGTGCCAAGATCTTAGCAAACTTTATCGATTTTTTGTAAGTCTTGGGGATTGTTTGGAGGCATCTCGGGGGGGTTAATATGAAACATGGAGACACCATAGAAAATGAGCGTAAGTTGTTAAATTGTTAGTGTCCCTACCTTTCTTTCAGAACGCCTTATTTCAAGGCTATTCGCTTTCCATATACGCCTCGACGCTTATCAAGCGAAGCGCAAAAGGGCCATCTGTTTTGTCGTACTGGTACAGAGCGAATTCAGAAATCTGACTGGTATTAAGTTCAGGACCATCGAGCTTGAATCCTCGAAACTGAGGAAAAAAACTCGTGAATGGAATATCGATTACGTTTGTCTTGTCAGCCAGAGTGTCGAAATCAGCCCAGTAATTAATTCGCCGTCCACGCCATAGAGCATCCGTTTGTATTCCCCAAGTGTAGCGACGTCCGTCAGCCTTAACCTTTACTCTTATTCCAGTATAAGCGGACAAGTCTAGTTTTAGGGGTTGTGTGCGAATGGAGCTGAAACCGCCGCCGTTCGTGTTGGTATTACCAGCAAAACTAAGCTCTCCCGAAGAAATAGCAAACCCGCCCTCGCTTCTTCCTCCCATGACGTTATCGTTCTGCACATACCAGCCAAAATCAGGGCTGTCGGTGTTAAAGCTAGTAAGAGATAGGGTGTCCAAGTTGTCAGCCTCCGAGACGCTGAGAGGTGCACATAGTAGGGCAAGCAGGATTACGCTGCACGAAAGGGCGGTTGACTGTGAAAAATATATTTTTTTAACTCGCATGGTGTTATTACGCTGCTATTCATTGGTTTGGTTCAACTCTTTGTTCCAGGCAATGAAAGATAAATGTACTTTTCAGCCCTCCCAGAAGTTAGGGAAAGAAGGGGACACTAACAATTTGACAACTCACGTACTGTTTGGGTGTTAGTGTTCTCGATTCATCGGGGGCTTAAGTTGTTAAGTTGTTAGTGTCCCCCTTTATTTCTTTTGGGAGTTCCTTCAGAAGCTAAGCTAAAAAATGTATATCCCCTGATGTTGTAACCTTTTTTCATTTTCTTAGTCTTATATTAGGAGAGTGCAGAATAAATCGCACTTTAACCTACTTGGAGAGATATCTATGAATAATTTAGTCAAACCATTCGCCCTGATTATGGCTTTAACAATTCCTGCTATAGCAAGCGCTGACGTTACAGCGAACAATGTAACGGTAGGAGAGGTTCATATTACCTACACTGCTGCGGATGCCGCTTCGAGTTATGGCAGGAAGGAGCTGGAAAGTCAGATTCGGCGTGCAGCTAAGGAGGTGTGCGGAGAGCAAAATCTTCAACGGACACGTTCGCTTAGGCAGCTATTGAAAAATCGCAGCTGTTACGACAAGGCGGTATCAGATGCAATGAAGTCGATCTCGACTAGTGCGTAATAATGCCGAGCTAGATTAAAGGGATAAGTTAAAGAGATAAATTAAAAGGATCGGAAGGATTTAAGCTAAATCTCTCCGATCCTTTTAAATTTGCTCCATTGATTTTTTTTGCAGGTTAGTATCAGAGAACCTTTATAGCTTGTAGGAACAATTATAGCGAAAAGCGTTCCCGCAAAAAATGAGCAACTCCATCGGCATGATTATGCCCAATTACATCGCTTGCTAATTCTTTGATGACCGTTTTCGCATTCTCTGGAGCATAACTTTCATCGGCAAGACTAAACATGCTTAAGTCGTTATCACTATCGCCAAAACAAATTACATTAGTTGCCCCTAACTGGTGTCTTAGGCTAGAAACAGCAACGCCTTTATTAGCTAGCCGATGGTGCACATCTATCCAGCTAAACAGATGGCCTTCTATAGCAGGCCCGGAATAGGCGACTAGGTTTGAATGTGTGTTAAATTCGCGCGACATCATAGCAATGGCATCAGCAGAACCAATCATACTAATATTGGTAACCTGATTATTTGAAGATAACTCCTCTATCGGAAGAATTTTGGCATTGAGATCAACATAGTGTTTGCTGACAAGCTTTTTTTCTACATCATGAAGCGGTTCTGCATGGTAAATGCAGTGTTGATGATTATCGATAGCGTGAATGAAAGGCGTAATTCCATGAGCTCCTGCAACGCTAATCACTTTTGAGATTTCAGTTCTACTGAGTAGGTTTTCAAGGGTTAGCGTCTGCTCAACAGGGTCCCATATCGTCACTCCATTATTGTAGATTTGAGGCAGATTAAAAACATGCCCTTTCAGAATGCTCTTCGCCGAAAGCATGTTGCGCCCCGTTGCTACGGTATAGGCAATGTTGTTTTTTCCTAACAGGCTAAGTGTCTCTTTAGTAAAGGGTGATATTTCAGAGGTGCTATTTAGAAGTGTTCCATCTAAATCAAAGAAGATGAGATCCATAGTAATGTTTATACCCTGAGTTCATGACTAGACATTAGCCGATGCTTCAATGCTGTTAGTCTAACATCAACATAGTGACTATATCTCGATTCTATCCACCACTAGACTTGACTCTGGCATTGGAGGGAGCGATTGCCGGGAGAAAATTAAATAGGCTGCTTCTGCGCTATACTAACGAACGATCCCATCCCCCTCTATTAAGATTATGCCTTTGCTTCCTGCCAACATTCATCTGCCGGTTACCGAGATCCTCGAAGAGTTGAAGTCGACTCTAAAGGGCCATCACGAGGCAATTCTGCAGGCGCCGCCCGGCGCAGGTAAAACCAGCCTCGTACCGCTGGCATTGATAGAAGAACCTTGGCTGGGGGACAAGAAAATCTTGATGTTGGAGCCGCGACGCATTGCAACCCGCGCTGCAGCGCACAGGATGGCGGACCTGATTCAAGAGCCTGTGGGTCAGACCGTTGGCTATCGCATGCGACTTGATACCAAGGTTTCGCGTCACACAAAAATCGAAGTGATTACCGAAGGTATCCTCACCCGCATGCTGCAGGATGACCCCTCTCTTGTCGATGTCGGGCTGGTTATTTTCGACGAGTTTCATGAGCGTAGTCTGGACGCGGATCTGGCACTTGCCTTGTGTCTAAAAGGAAGGTCTCTGTTCAGGGATGATGACCCGCTTAAAGTACTTATCATGTCGGCAACGCTAGACAGCCAAAAACTGGAAGAACTCACTGGGGCGCCAGTTGTTCAAAGCGAAGGAAAACAATATCCAGTAGATATCATCTACGGTAAATCCAGCCAGCCGAAAGACTCTCTTCCTGACAAAACTGTTACGGCAACGTTAAGAGCTTTAACTGACAACCCCGATAGCAGCATTCTGGTATTCCTGCCTGGCCAAGGCGAAATCAGAAGAGTGGAAGACTCACTTGCCGCAAAACTGCACAGCCGAAAAATCAGCGGCGTGCAGCTACGAACTCTCTATGGCAATCTTTCCTTGGAGGCACAACAAGCCGCTATCGCACCGGTGCCAAGCGCTGGGGAAAGGAAAATCGTGCTTGCAACGAACATAGCGGAGACCAGCTTAACGATAGAAGGTGTAGATGTTGTTATCGACTCCGGTCTCGCCCGCGAACCTGTCTTCGATCCAACATCGGGTATGACACGGTTGCATACTCGCAAGATCTCCCAGGCATCGAGCACCCAAAGAATGGGCCGAGCCGGTAGGTTGCGCCCGGGTAAATGTTATCGGCTCTGGTCAAAGAGCCAGCAAGATCAGATGGCTCCCCATGCAACGCCGGAGATACTGAACGCCGACCTCACCCCGATTGCGCTGCAACTTCTACAATGGGGCATCGATGATCCCAAGGAACTCGCCTGGCTGGACCCACCCAGCAGCGGCCCTTGGCAGCAAGCAGTATCCTTGTTGATGAAACTCGGCGCGTTAGTGAAAAGTGATAACGGCCTGAGACTAAGCGTCCACGGTACGCAGATGGCGGGACTAGCCGCGCACCCGCGTCTTGCACACATGCTGCTATGTGGGAAATCGATCGGGCAGGGGAACAAAGCTAGCCTGCTTGCGAGCATTCTGTCCGATCGTGATCCCTTTGGTCGGGACACGCCGGATATGAACGAGAGACTTGATATCCTACTGGGGCAATCAAAATGCCCGAACCAACACCGTGGCTGGTATCGTCGTAGCCATCAACTCGCCGAACAATTCAGTGCGCAAATTAATGGGCTGAAAATTGAGTCCCCTACGCAGTTACTACAGAGCGATCAAGTAACGGGCTATCTCATCTCCTGCGCCTACCCTGACAGAATTGCCAGGCGTCGCCATGCGGGTGGTTTTCAACTAGCGAACGGCCGTGGGGTCAGCATCGCCGGAAACCATATTTTGGGAAAATCGAAGTGGCTTGCCGTCGCCGAAGCCGGAGGAATGGCTAAATCAACAAGCGACATTATTCAATCGGCTGCGACTTTGGATGAAGCACTATTTGAGTCAATACTTGCAGACCAGATTGTAGACAACACCATCGTCGAGTGGGACAGCAAAACCAAACGTTTTGTTGCCGAACAAAGACAACAGCTCGGTGCACTTGTTCTAAGCAGCAGCAAACTCGAGAAGGTGCCGGCCCAGGCCAAGCAAGCAGCTCTTATAAAACATATTCAAACGTCGGGGCTGGAAATTTTGCCATTTACCCCGGAGCTTCGACAATGGCAGGCGCGCGTCGAACTTGTGCGAATCACTACCGCTAATAAGGATTGGCCAGCGGTGTCCGATGAGCAGCTGTTAGCTTCCATGGACGATTGGCTAGCGCCGTATCTTGAGCCTATCAACTTGCTAAGCCATTTCAAGAAACTTGATTTGAAGTCAATTCTTTCGGCTCTACTGACATGGGAGCAAAACCAACAATTAAATGTGCTGGCACCGCAGCGCTTCCAGGTGCCTTCCGGTTCCAGTTACACGCTTGATTACACGACAACACCGCCGGTACTCGCAGTAAAGCTACAGGAAATGTTTGGCTGCGTTGATACGCCGGCAGTCGTCAATGGGCAGATACCACTCACCGTCCATCTGCTATCCCCAGCTGGCAGACCATTACAGATTACTCAGGATTTAGCTGGATTCTGGGCTACGTCCTATCATGATGTCAGAAAGGAAATGATGGGGCGTTATCCAAAACATCCGTGGCCGGAAGATCCACAGAATGCGGCGCCAACAAAAAGAACAAAACCGAGGGGAAAGAATTGAAAGATCAATGAGAAGAGCTCCATTGATTTGAATTGTGTTTAGTAAATGGCGGCTGAAAAATAATACAGTCGTTATTGGATTTATTTGCTTAGATTCAGCTGCAGGTTTCTCTACTTCAAGCCAGCTTCTGCCAATTTCTCTTGATCGACATGGCTATTGAAACGGGCCAACAGTAAATTCAGCTTTGGTTGAATGTAGGTTTGGCAAAAGGGTCTATCAGGTGCTGAGTAAAAGTAGTCTGTGAGTTCAATTTTGTTCTGTCTAAAGCTTCTAAACGGATAGACTTGAGTTATCACAGCTTCATCAAAATCTGCGCTATGTGCATCTACTATCTCCGCTGCCTGTTTACATTGATCATCATCATAGGCGTAGATGGCTGAACGGTATTTGCCACGCATTGAATGATTTGACCTGCTTGCATGGGTGTACAGATGAATCTCGATTAAGTTTGACAAAGAAATAATTGCTGGGTCGAAGTAAACCTCGACCGCCTCAGAGAATTCAGAGTTTTCGCCGCTTGATGCTATCCAGCCTTGATTCACTTTGCTCACGCCAAGCAGCGAACCAAATACGCCTTCGGTGCACCAATGACAACCGCCGCCTAAACCTATTTTACCAGGGGCAGTTGTCATAACAGAAATTCCATATTGGACGGAAGCGAACTCATTAAGCAGAGGGCAGTATCCAGTTAGGTCTGGGGAAGTGACAGGTGTAGCCATTGGGGGTTTTTTCTAAGTAGTCTTGGTGTTCAACTTCAGCTTCCCAAAAGTCACCCACAGCTTCTACTTCGGTTACTACCTTTGCCGGCCACAACCCTGAGGCATCCACATCAGCAATGGTTTTTAGTGCTTCTGCTTGTTGTGCATCAGACGCATAATAAATAGCTGAGCGATAGGAAGCTCCAGTATCGTTGCCTTGTCTATTCGGTGTACTAGGATCATGGATTTGAAAGAAAAGCTCCAGGATCTGTCGATAGCTGACCACCTCATTATCAAACAATATTTCGATAGCTTCGGCATGATTACCGTGATTGCGATAGGTTGCATTAGCCACTTCACCACCAGTGTAGCCAACACGCGTTGCGGTGACGCCGGGACGCTTGCGAATAAGATCCTGCATGCCCCAGAAACAGCCACCGGCTAGTACTGCGCGTTCATTTGCCATTGTTAAATATCCTCTACTTGATCTAGGTAGGCTTCATAGCCGTTGCTGCTCATTTCTTCTCTAGGGATGAAACGTAATGAAGCTGAATTAATGCAGTATCGCAGACCGCCTTGATCGGCGGGCCCGTCTGGAAACACATGACCCAAGTGACTATCACCATGAGTGGAGCGCACCTCAGTGCGGATCATGCCGTGGGATGAGTCTGTAATTTCATTTATGTTGATTGAGTCTATCGGCTTAGTAAAGCTTGGCCAGCCACATCCTGATTCGTACTTGGCAGTTGAGGCAAACAAAGGCTCTCCAGATACCACATCAACGTAGATGCCAGGAGTAGTATTGTCCAATAGTTCTCCCGTACCAGCGCGCTCAGTGCCACTTTCCTGGGTCACGTGGAACTGCTCTGGCGTCAGTGCAGAAATAGCATCCTGTGATTTTTGATATTTACTCATAAATTTCTCCTCGGCATTGATGAGATATAGCTGTGGGGTTTAACAGACCTGCTCTTAAGGGTTTTTATTGCGGGAGCAGGATTATTTCAAGAGATGGGGTCAGAGATCAAAAGATTAAAGGGGTCAGAGTGCTTTGATTTTAGATAGTAACTCTTCCGATCAAGTTACCCCAGCCCCCTTGATCTGCTTACTACTGGTTCACAATCTCCGGGTTGGGAATGTGCCGTCTCAACATGCTTGCAAACGCTGAACGACCAACACCAAATTTGATTAAATCTTCTTTGGCAAAGCGAGCCGATTCCGCAGAGATTGGTTTTGGCTTGTGCGCTTTCATATGCACCTCCGCAACGCGTTCCATATAAACGAAGCTGCCTACCGCTTCGGCGACACTGTCGCCGCCGGTTAATAAGCCGTGGTTTCTTAGAATAATCGCTCTATTCTGGCCCAAGGCGCTAGCAATTCGGCGGCCCGCCTCAACACTTTGAACCTGCACTTCTTCGTCGTCCCAAAGCGCATGGTCTTCGAAGAAAATACAGGACTCTTGTGAAATAGGTTCAATCATTCTTGCTTCAGCAGAGAAGGGTGTTCCCCAACCGGTGTGAACGTGAACAGCACTAACTAAGTCCGGGCGCGCTTCAAGAATAGGTTGATGAATATAGTAGCCCGCAATATTAATGAAGCCTTCGCCGTCAACAAGTTCACCATTCGGCCCAACTAAAACAAGATCAGAAACCATTGCCTCGTGATAAGACACACCATAGCGCAGCATCCAGAAACAATCTGTTCTTTCCGGGTCGCGTGCACTGATGTGGCCATCACCCAAGTCACCCCATTTTTGTGCCGCGAACAATCGATAGCCTAGTGCGCAATCGCGTTTCCTTCTAGCGCGTATTTCTTCGACAGTAAATTTTGGTTTGCTACTCTCTTGTTCGCTTGTGTCTGACACGATAACTCCAGATTTTAATACTGCTTAAGGGTGGTGGCGATAAATTCAGGGGCCATTTTGAAGGCCATTATTTCTTTATGCTTTTTTCAGTCTTACAAATCCAAATTCGCAATAACCCGATTCAAATGCTCCATAGCCTCATCCGTAGGCCCTGGATAATCCCCAGCAATCGGCACATTGCCAATATAACCAATGTCCTCAACCCCTTCCGGGCTAGTAAAGTAGCCACCGAACACCAGTCGCCGCAGCCGTGCGAAAAACTGA
Source organism: uncultured Gammaproteobacteria bacterium (assembly GCA_913060495.1). Classification (GTDB taxonomy): domain Bacteria; phylum Pseudomonadota; class Gammaproteobacteria; order Pseudomonadales; family Pseudohongiellaceae; genus UBA9145. Next base: position 13,692 of record CAJXRP010000028.1, read on the forward strand.
ACGGCATGTCCAAACTCCGGTACATCACGTCTGTCTCTGTAGGCTATGTCTTCAATAATCTCGATCTGCTGAGCATCACTGGCAGTGACAAAGCTGCTACCGAAACGTCGGTCTGCCTCATCATCCAGCCATTGCAGTCCGTTTAGAATTTGCACTCGATCACGATGCTGCGAAGAGTAGGGCGCGCTCACCCATTCGTCGATAACATCCGGTACTCCTACTTCTGTAGCAGAAGGGCCACGCTCATCCTGAGGGCAGATAATGTCGCTTAGCACGGCTACTTGATCCAATTGTGCAGCGCTTAAAGTTCTAGGCCATGGAGCAGTGGGGCTAATCATATTGGGGTCGGTGCCATAACCATTTTCGCTAATTGCTGCGAAGTCCAAGTCAGGCCAATGGCTGGACGCATCAACCGCCACAGCTTCGGGCTCCGGTGCCTCACAGGCAACGGCGATGCCGCCGATCATCACCACGCTAGTCATAGAACCCATGCGTTTAAGGCTTTCTCGTCTAGTCATTTTGGGGTTATACAGAGTGCTCATGCGGCTTCTCCTGCAGTGATTTGTTCGGCTAAGTGAGTCGCGTTGCGCATGGCTAAAGTAAGAATAGTGAGTGTGCAGTTCTTATGGGGGTTAGAAGTGAAGACACCTCCATCCATAACATAGAGGTTGTCTACGTCCCAACATTGCCCCCACTGATTAACAACCGAAGTGGCCGGGTTGTCACCCATTCTTGTAGTGCCGACTTCGTGAATGATTTGCCCGCCAGCCTTGATAGCCTGTTCTGGAGTAGCATCAGGATTGTTTACAATCCCGCCCATGGCTTCGATGATTTTCTTGCCCCATTCCAGTCCGTGAGCAACCTGATTCAATTCTTGCTCGGACCACTGCCAATGAAACTTAAGAACCGGGATACCCCACTTGTCCTTAACGTCTTCGTCGATTTCGCAATAGCAGTTGTCGCTTTGTACCATCTCGCCACGTAGAGACAAGCCGATACCCGTACCGAATAAATCCCTCACCTCGTCCTTGGCTCGCTTACCGTAGCCATCGACGCGACTAGCAACGCCCATGCCGGGAGAGCTAAAGCCGCCGCCTACTTCAAAATGGTAGCCGCGGGTGAAATCAAGCGTGCCATCTTTTTGGCCTGCGTTGTCCCACCAGGGAATATACAAATGGTTACTGGAATAGCCGTCTTCATTGTATTTGGGTCGGCCTTTTAAGGCGGGTATAAAACCGCCTATATCGGCGCCTAGAGAGTCCATTAGATTACGTCCTACCTGTCCGCTGCTATTAGCCAGACCATTAGGATGCAAAGCGCTCTTTGAATTCAGCATTAGCCGAGCAGTCTCGCAGGCGCTGGCTGCAAGAATAACTCGATCAGCGTCAACTCGTATGTCTTCATTGGTGAGTCGGTTAACAAAGGTGACACCCGATGCCTGACCGTTTTCATCAACATGCACTTCTTTAACCATGGCATCGGTAACCAACTTCATGTTGCCGGTTTTCTGTGCCCAGGGCAGTAGTGACGTTGTGGTTTGAAAGGCTGCACCGATAGAGCAGCCTCGGCCACAGCCGGTGGCATAGAAACAGGCTTTTCTGTCGTCGAGGTCTTGGGTAATTACCGCGCGGCGCATGGGCACGGCGGGTATGCCCATCTTGTCGGTAACCGCTTTCAACAGCAATTCGTAAACACGGGGTTTTGGTGGTGGTTGTAAAACGCCATCAGCCGAGGCAGGCGTATCTTCCAGGCCTGGATTGGTGCCGGAAACACCGATCAGTTTTTCAGTGCGGTCATACCAGGGGGCGACTTCGTCATAGTCTATGGGCCAGTTCTCGCCCAGGCCATCACGATCGGCCATGTTGAAATCTTCGGGCGTGAAGCGTGGCACCAGGCGGCCAAAGTGATTGGTTCGACCACCTAGCATACGGGCACGCCACCACATGAATTGCGTACCTGTGGCTTCAGTGTAGGGCTCGCCAGGGACTTGCCAGCCACCATCGACGGTGGCATCAAAATAGCCGAAGTTTTTATCACTAGTACTGACGCCGCGCAAAGGGGCTTCGTGGTTTTGTTGAAACATCGGTGTTTCTGTAACCGGGTCATAATTTCTTCCGGCTTCCAGTAGCAACACCCTTATACCTGCCTCTGTCAGTATGTGGGCCGACATGCCGCCGCCCGCTCCCGATCCGACTATCAGTACGTCGTATTCAAAACCCTCAAATGAAGCCATTCACTTCTCCTGCTCGCTTGTTCTTATTAGTTGCTGTTCGTACTGAGCTCGATCTAACGAGCATGCCTTCTAGAGTTCCCGTAACCAGATGTTTTTGAAAGAAACGACCTGGCCATGATCCTGCAATAACAGTGGCATCGATCCATCACAAGCCTGCTCTTCGCGGTGAGCGAAAGGAGTGCAGACGCTTTCATACTCCGGCGCACGGGTGTAGGTCGAACCGAGTATTTCCACATGGTTTTGCACCAACACCCCGTTGTGCAACACGGTAACGTAGGCGGGTGATTGCAGTGTGCCATTCGGCAGGTACACCGGTGCAGTAAAAATAATGTCGTAGCTCTGCCACTCACCCGGTTGCTTCGCAGCGTTCACCAGCGGGGTGTGTTGCAGAAACACGGAACCTGCCTGACCATTTACATAGGTCGGGTTTTCCCAGCTGTCCAGAATCTGAACCTCAAACAGTGAATGCAAAAATATGCCGCTGTTGCCACGCAACTGGCTTTCGCCCTCAATCACATCGCTTGCGCGCCATTGAATATGCAATTGATAGTTGTCGAAGCTTTGTTTTGATCTCAGGGTTCCTGTTCCGTTTACCGTAACAACTCCCTCTTCAATATCCCACTGCGGGGCAGCGGAATCTTCCAGCTGTTCCCAAGCATTCATGTTGCGTCCATCAAATAACACTATTGCATCGGAGGGCGCCGCCGCGTGGGTGGCTCCTGTAACCAGCGCTGGGACTGGCTCGAAAACCTGAGTGTGGTCGGGCAATTGCGCTAGTGCCGTAGAACAGCCAAGCATGCAGCTTAAGCTAAGGGTGATAGTTCTCATGTTTAATCTCTCTGGGTTGAATCTATTCTTATGAGTGACGTTACGAAATAGGGTTCATGTCGTCGTCCCATTCGGCGCTGATGTCGCGTCGCATAGACGCAGTCGCTGGTGCTCGCTGACATAGATGGAATTTGAGTGTAACAAGAACAAAACGCACTTTTCTTAGTCACTTTATCCTAAATAGTCGAAATACGGCAACCAATTACCCGAGTTGAGACGGCGGGCAATTACTATCTGTCCGCATTCTTTAGTTGTTAACAAATACAAAACGCTAGGGTATTCTAAATTTCTTATACCCACTAAGAGATTGCCCATGACCAGTCGTCGATCACTCCTTAAAGCAATGGCCATACTCCCCGTCATGAATGCCTGTTCTAGCACAGGCTCGGCAAGTTCATCGTCCAGCATAAACTACACACCCTCTGGATTACCCCTAAGGCGAGTAAACGTTTCTGACTCGAGAGTCATTAGAACAGTCTCGGGTTTACGTCCATTCCGCAGAGAGGGTTTTGTAGTCAAAGGTGAGCGCATTGGGGACAAGACTGTAGTGCATAATTACGGCCATGGCGGCGGAGGGATCACACTGTCTTGGGGTTCCTCTCACTTGGCTACGGAAATCGCTCAGCAGACTGCACATAAAAAGTGCGCAGTACTAGGCTGTGGAGTGATGGGTCTCACCAGTGCTCGCCTACTCCAAGATCAAGGTTGGGATGTAACTATCTATGCCAAAGCTCTGCCGCCATACACGACATCAAACATCGCCGGCGGTCAGTGGTCTCCCGCTTCAGTTTATGAGGATGCATCGCTGACACCTGAGTTCCAAAGACAATTTGAAGCGGCGATGAGGTTCTCGTACCGCTATTTTCAAAACATTGTTGGGCCCAAATACGGAGTCCGCTGGATTAGTAATTACCAGTTATCAAATGAGCCGCGACCCACCGATGATCTGGTTCATAGCTATCCGAGCATGTATCCACAGTTGAACATTCTTGGTCCGAGTGAACACCCTTTCCCAATGCCCTTTGCCACCCACTACGATACGATGCTTATTGAGCCGGCTATTTTTCTAAATCGCTTAATGGAAGATTTTTATGGGGCTGGTGGGGAAATTAAAGTTAGAGAGTTTCAAGACTTCGATGAAGTGCTCACCTTAGAAGAGCCAGTTATCATTAATTGCACTGGCTTAGGCGCGCGCGATCTGTTTTCTGACCAGTTACTATTTCCTATCAAGGGCCAGCTTACCTTTGTGCTTCCACAAGAAGAGGTCGACTATATAACCATAACCGATGGCGCCGTCGGCACTTATATGTTCCCGAGAAGTGATGGGATATTGCTGGGAGGTACCTTTGAATATAATAACTGGGATCTAACTCCTGACCCTGCTGAGACTCGGCGTATCCTCGACCAACAAAGCGCATTTTTCAATGCCATGAAAGACCCTTGGGGCTGAATGAGGGTCATAGCAGGGGACACTGACAGCATAGTAAGTTAACGGTGACTCGCTAGGGTGTAGGCATCTATGTCTAGTGTTCTCGATTTTCCGGGAGCTTAAATTGTTAAGTTGTTAGTGTCCCCTTTATCCTTTCTCTAGATCAGTAAGCAATAATGCTCATTAAACTGATCAACAGGATTGCCGATGGCGCCAGGTAACGCATAATAAAAAGCCAGCTTCTATAAGCCAGGCTGTTGCCCATTCCCAATTCTTCCTTTGTAGCTTCCTCAGACATTACCCAGCCTACAAACAGGGTAATAAAGAACGCACTAAACAAGATCAAGTTGTTGACCACGAAGAAATCGATAATGCGAAAGATGGTCGCGCCTTCAAGAGCATCTATAAATCCGAGTGGCGTAAAGTCCGACCAGATATTGTGTGAAAATACCGACCCTAGGCCAATTAGCCAGGCCATGCCTCCGGCGAGCAGCGTCATGTGTAGGCGCTTGGCTCCCTCCCGTTCAATCAGGCGCGAGACCACCGACTCCATCATCGAGATGGAGGTGCTGATAGCGGCGAATAACACCAGCAACAAGAACAGCGTGCCGATGATGATGCCGCCGGGCATTTGACCAAAGGCGACGGGTAGGGTGACAAACAGCAGGCCCGGCCCGGAAGCCGGTTCCAGCGAATAGGCAAAGACGATAGGGAAGATAGCCATGCCCGCTAGCATGTCCACGGAGACATTGGCGCCGGCGATAGATAGCGCCGCCTTGGGGATAGACGCTTCCCGGTCCAGATAGGCACCGTAGGCGATGATTCCACCGCCTCCTACGCTGAGTGAGAAGAAGGCCTGGCCCAGCGCCAGCAAAATTACATTGGAATCCACTCGCGAAAAATCCGGCCGGAACATGAAGGTAAAGGCTTCGCTAAAGTTGCCAGTTACTGCCGCGTAGATCACCAGAATCAACAGGGAAATAAACAGTGCAGGCATCATCACCTTCACGGTCTTCTCTACGCCGCCCTGAATGCCTCTGCTGACTACAAACATGGTTAGCACCATGAACACGCCGTGCCAGAACATCATGCCAAATACATTGGCCTGCACGTCGGCGAAAAGCTGATTCGATTGCTCGCCAGTAATACCCTGGAAGGCACCGGACAATGACATGGGGATATAGGCCAGCACCCAACCGGCTACCACGCTAAAAAAAGTCAGGGCGAGAAAGGCTACCAAGATGGCGACCCAGCCAAGGTACTTCCAGTTGGGGCTCTTTCCCTCCGCCACAGCCAGCGCCTGGGTACTGCCAGCAGGGCTTTTGCCGCCGCGACGGCCGATGACTATCATCGCCATCACACAGGGCATGCCGAAGAAAACGATAAAGAGGAAGTAGAAGAAGATAAACGCGCCACCGCCGTTCTCTCCTGCCATGAAGGTAAAACGCCAGATGTTGCCAAGGCCTACGGCGCTACCCATGGCAGCAAGAATAAATCCCCAGCGTGAGGCAAACTCTACTTTTTTGTAATTCAAATGGCACTCTCTATAGCTTGCTGCAGCTTCTTTGTCTGTATGCTTTTGTATTGCTTGCTTCCAGGCGCGTTAGCTTCGTGCGCGGAAGCAAGGCGCTAGAGGCCGAACACCTTCTCGGCGGTGCGGTGGCGAATGGCACTGCACTGATCGTCCGGCAGCAGTGCGGTATTCTCCATCGCGCCCACCGTATCGAAAACCTGATGAGGCCAGTCGGTGCCGAACATGACCTGGTCGCGGCCTACGATGGAGATAAGATACTGCAGTGCGCGGGCATCATAGGTGATGCAGTCATAATAGATGTGGCGCAGGTAGTCTGTTGGCTTCTGCTGCATCTTGCGGCGCTGTGGAAGTTCCACTTCGTCGCCCTTCTCGAAGCGACCTACCAGATAGGGTAGGGCTGCTCCGCCATGGGATGCGATGAGTTTGAGATTGGGGTATTTGTCGAAGAAGCCATCGAAGATCATGCGCGTGACCGCCAGAGTGGTATCGAACATAAAACCTACCGACCAGCTTAGGTCAAACGCCCCCATGTCCATCTGAGCAGCACCGGGTGGGTCACTAGGGTGCAGTAGCACCGGCAGGCCGCGTCTATCGATTTCTTTCCAGATAGGCGCGAACATTTCATCGGTGAGGCTCATTCCTGCGACATTGGCCAGAACCATCACACCGCTGGCACCGTTCTCACAGGAGCGCTTAAGTTCCAGCAGTGCCTTCTCGGGGTATTCCCAGGGCAAGGAAGTAAACCAGCGAATTCGGTCGGGGTAGGTGCTTTGCGCCTCGGCCATGGTGTCGTTGGATTCCTGTGCCGCCATGCAGCTAACTTCTTCCGTTCCCCAGTAGACGTTAGGGCAGGTGAGTGAAACGATGGACATGTCGATACCGGTGGCGTCCATCTGTTTAATGCGCAGGTCATAATCGAAGTGTCCGGGTTGCGGAAAGGCAACTGGCGTTTCACCACGAAAAATTTCTTCGTGTCCGTCAGGACGAACTTTGAGGCCGTATTCGCCTCCTTGCTCACGCAGTATTTCTAACCAGCGGCGGGTGTAGGCATGGGTGTGGACATCGATAATGGGCATTAATTGAGCTCCTGAATTCGTGATAGCTAGACTATACGAGCGTTTGCGAGAATTGTAAAAAGGAGATAGAGAGATAAGGAGATAGAGGAGAGAGGAGGTGATGAAATAAAGGGGTAGTAGGGATTTACATTAAATCCTTACTACCCCTTTATTGCTTTATTGCATTAATTTTCTTCGCTTTTGCTAGTTGAGCTGTAAGCGGTTTTTTAACTCCTCTTCTTGCTGTTGTGCTGCATCCTGCAGGGTTTGTTCAACCGAGTTGGCTGCATCCAGTGCTTGTTGCTGTGCGGTCGTAATCAACTCCTCCACCTGTTCCTGCACCTGCTCTACCTGTTCCTGCACCTGCTCTACGACTTCAGCTTGTACAGACGCTTGTACTTCAACTTGTTCCGGCACTGCTTGCTCGGAAGAACTCTCCTCAGAACCGCAGGCGACCAGCAAAGTCATCGCCGCTAGCGACGTCATTATTTTTAAACTCTTCATTGTGTATCTTTCCTTCTCAAAGATTAGTTAAAGGTGTCAGTTAAAGGTGTTAGTTAAGGGTGTCAGTTAAAGGGACAGTGGGGATTAAAATTGAATTCCCACCATTCCTTTAATTTATTAAGAATTGGCCTTTTTCGCCGGAGTCGGCGTCTTCTTACGCTTCTTGCGAGCCGCTGCCTGTTTGGCACGGGCGGCAGCTTCGGCTTTCAATTTTTTGTCCCAGTCTTTCTCAAACTGAGCCAGAACTTTAGCCCTGGCAGCCAGCTTTCGATCGAAAGGCTTTGCAGCATGTAGCTTGTCCTGCGCAGTCACCATAATCTTCCTGGCCTCGCCTAGAGATTCGCCCAACAGCAGACTCGCTGCCCGGGCCTTCTTCACTTGGTCATGCGCTGTTTTGCTGCTAGATTTTTTGGCCTTGACCGCCGCCTTAGCTGCACTGGACTTTGCTTTACTTAGTTTGCCCTGCAGCGACTTCAGTTTTTTCTTCGCTGCGTCGAACTCTTTTTGATGGCTGGATACATAGCTGTCTCTGCCTTTGCTGATTTTCTTTTGTAGAGCATGAAAATCATCTTCCAGTTCTTCGACGATATGACGTGATTTGTTCTTTGCTTGTTTTAAAGTGGGCATAAAGTTGCTCCGAAAAAATTAAGTGATGGTGGTTCTCAAGAATCGCATAAGCGAGTTGTAGCTCATTCTATATTCAGTTTTAAAAACACTGTTGAAACTACTTTGCCATAGCTTAGCAGATCAGATCATCTGGGATCTGAAAATCTGACCCTACTTGTTTTTTCATTCTATCTATTCAGTAACACACCTAGCTGGATCTGATTCGGCGAGCACCGGGTTCATGTTGCCAGTATGGATGTAGTCCGCCGCCAGCTTGCCGGCCATCGGTCCGCGTCCGAAGCCTGATGATGCTAGGCCGCTGACAATAAAGAGATTATCTCGCAGCGGGATTTTGCCAATGATAGGTGCACCATCCACTGAGAACGGCATCAGTCCCGCCCAGGTGCGTGCTATCGGCAGGCTCGCTACCAGCGGGATCACATCCGCCGCGTGACCGCGATTCACATCGATACCCGCTTGGTCCGGTGTGCCGTTGTAGCCCAGACTCTCGCGATCACCGCCAAAGATGATCTCGCCATTCTTGCGCTGCCGCCCATACAGGTGTCGGGTAAAACGTCGGCCGTTCTTGTGCGTTAAATTAGGCGGCGTGACACTATCGGACCCATTGTCCTTGCTCCATTCAAAACTGGATTCCGTAGAACCAATGGTATGCATCACCCGAGGTGGCATGCTCGCCGTTGCCCACATCTGACCCCGTATCGGAACGATGGGTATATTAATGCCCAGCATCGATCCCACCGGGCCGCACCAGGCGCCGGTCGCTAGCACTAGACTTTGGCATCGATATTCCGAAGTCACGGTCTGTACCGAATAACCGCCACTGCTCAGTGGCGTGATGGAAACTACATTCTGTCCGGTATGAATAGTCGCTCCCGCAACTTCAGCCGCGTGGGCGAATGCCCGTGTGGATTTCACTGGATCAGCTTGGCCCCGTTCGGGCCTATACATATAAGCCGCCAATTCACCGTTGGCTTCCGGCTCGATGGCGCGTGCCTCTCTGGGGGAGAGCAGGTCAACCTGGTATCCGCCTGCTTTCTGGGATGCCACATCATCCTGATAGTAATCGTATTCCTCTTCGGTATGGATGGCAGTCAAGGTGCCCGAGAGCCGAAACTCCATGTCGTAGCCCATGTCGATTTGCATGCGCTTAAAAATCTCGGCACTGCCCGCGGTTAGATAAGACAACAGATTGGGATTATTGCCCCAGCCCGATCCCCCAAGGCCACCCATGTTCTGCCCAGACGCCTCCGAGGCGATCTCCCCCCGCTCCAGTAGCAAGACATCTCTACCTTGCTCCGCTAAATGAAAAGCAGTAGAAGCGCCCGCCATGCCGCCACCGATGATGAGAACATCAGCTTCATGAACGCTACCCTGCGCCGCCAAGCGACCGGGCAACATGCTGGCTGCAGCGAGTGTGCCTAGGCCGGTGAGTATTCGCCTGCGCGTGGGGTCTGTTGGTTTCTTGGTCATGGTGGTTCTCATTGGGTGGCGGGGGAGGGAATAGAGTAGATTGAAGGGTGGGGTTTAGCAATGTTAGGTGTCGGAAACTTAGTCAAAATGGATCAGAATGCTTTGAGTTTCTAAAAGCGTACGTTTAGTCGAAAAGCCCATATATGCTAGACTCCCAAGTCAAATAAACAATAAAAACAGGAACCCTCCATGGGCAAGCTGTTAGACGAATTAAAAAGGCGCAAGGTATTCCCAGTCACTGCGGTTTACGCCGTTCTGGGTCTATTTGCAGTGGGATCTCAACTTACAGATCGCTCTATTATTCATGCGCAAACCAACGTCGCTGATTCCACTGCGGGATTGGTTGAGCTATGGGAGGCTGGACAGACCGCGTTTGGGCAATATGTGACAGGCGTGCCTTATACCGTTGAGACGGGCCGCGAACTCGCCGCGAACCCACTATTGGACTATGCCTTTCTAAATCTTGAACAAGACTACAATATTAACTCGGCTCTTGATCTAGCCCAGGGCCTGCGAAGTGGGACGACAGGGCCCGCGATGGACTTACTGGTTCGTATTCCGCCACTGTCTGAAGCCGGTGTGGAAACATCAAAGGCACGAGTCAAAGAGCTCCTCGCTATGGGAGCGGATGGCGTGGTGTTCCCCCATGTGCGCAGTGCCGAGGAAGCACGCATGGCGGTTTCGTTCTTCGAAGGCGTCAACGTGTGGTCCCCCGCTAACCCAGAGGGTGACATCATTGTGATGCTCATGCTGGAAACTCCCGATGTATTTGCTGAGCTCGAGGAAATTGCGAATATTCCAAACTACAGCTCGTTGGCCTGCGGAATCGGCAGTCTGACTAACGCCTTGGGTGGTGACCGAGAGGCTGCCGAGAGAATGAATCTTGAGGTTCTTATCCAGAGTCAGCGCGTAGGAATGGCAGATATGATTACCGCCAATACTGAATCGGTAGCGCGTCGTGTAAACGAGGGCTTTCTTGGTCTACTAGTGTACGGTCCCACGGCGAATGAAGTCATTCGCTTGGGCAGAGCTGCAGCCGGTCGTTAGCATTATGCCTCCATACAGATCTCGCATGTTCTTTTATATACTATTTATAGCTGGTATTTCTTCCGGCGTGGTGGGTTTAACAAGTCTCGCCAGTGCGGCTAGCTTGTCCGAGGTGGAGCTATCTGACTTGGAACAACGAGGTGAATATCTGGCAGCGGCGGGCAACTGTGTGAGCTGCCATACCAATGGCGACGACAGCCCTCTTGCGGGTGGGCTTGAGTTTGATACGCCTTTTGGAGCGATCTATTCGACAAACATTACTTCCGATCCAGAGACCGGCATCGGTCAGTGGAGCCTTGAAGATTTTGCCAACGCGGTGAGGCATGGCGAAGCACCGGACGGTAGCCACTATTATCCTGTTTTCCCGTATACGGCGTTTGCGAAAGTCAGTGACGAGGATATCGCGGCCATTTACGCCTACCTCAAGACCGTTAACCCTGTGAGGTCTACGCCACCGGAGAACGATCTTAGCTTTCCTTATAGTCAGCGTTGGGCTCTGGGCCTTTGGAAATGGATGTACTTTGATGATAGTCCCTTTGAACCGCAGCCGCAGCAATCGGCGCAGTGGAACCGCGGCGCCTACTTGGTAGAAGGCTTGGGCCACTGCAGCATGTGCCATACGCCGCGGGATTTCATGGGCGCAATCGATACTGGTCTTGCAATGACAGGTGGAAGCTACATGACCCGCGTCGAGGGGAAGCTATCGGCTTGGTCGGCGCCTAATCTTACTTCGGCGGATGTCGGCTTGGCGATGTGGACTGTCGACGATATTGCGGATTATCTAAAACTCGGCGTTAGCCATCGCGCTGGCGTATTCGGGCCCATGAACGAAGTGGTGGTGAATAGCACCCGCCATCTGGCTAGAGAAGACGTGCGTGCGATGGCCGTGTACTTGAAGAGCTTGCCGGCTAATGCTCAGGACAGCGGCGAGCCCGCATCAGCGGATGTCTTGCGGGCTGGCTCAGTGCAGTACGACATTCATTGTGGCAGCTGCCATTTACCGACGGGCGAAGGATCGCCAGAGCAGGGCCCCCCGTTGATTGGAAGTCCTGTGGTACTGGACGTTGATCCGGCGTCGCTGATTAATATCACCTTGTACGGGGCTCAAACTCCGCATACTTCTCCATCGGATGAATGGGCGGCGAGGACATGGATTCCTATGGATCCTTTCGACAATATTTTGGACGATGAGCAGGTGGCGGCAGTACTAAGCTTCATACGCGCGACGTGGGGACATGAGGCAGGAGCAGTCACCCCAGAACAGGTTGCGCAGCAGCGCTGATTTCAAAAGAAGGTTTAACCCAATGAGTTTGCTTATTGGACGTTCGATACAGATGTTTAAACAATGTTTTTTCAGCGCGTTTCGCACAATTGTGAAGAGTGTGAAGAATGCTAAGAGTATGAAGAGTGTGATGGGTTTGTTAGCCATGTGCGCGCTTGTTATGCTCCGCCATTGAGACAGCAAGGTTCATGCCTTACTATAATATCTTGGCTCTATCACGCGAAGCGCTCTTTCCGATATCAATTGTGGCGAAACCATTCTCGCCCCACCCCATTACGAAAACTGTAAAGCCTTGTGCCATGCGCATCTCAATATCATTAGTGGTAGCTGGATAGCCACATGGAACCTCAAATTCCTTACAAGCTGCGAGGACTTGTTGGATTGCATTCTCCCAAGCTTCCTCGTCGGTTACTCGTTCCCCTTTGTCGTTCTCGGTGGAGAAGAGTCGGCGAAGCGTGCCGGCACCAGGCCATAGCACACCGATCCCACCAACAGCGGCAATTTCCCGAACATTCTCTAGTCCTTTGACACTTTCCACGACTGTCCAGTTAATTAACTCACCAGCTGGGTTAGTAGGCCACAAATCGGCTTTATTTTTGTATTCCTTGTAGGGCATTCCCCAATACGCAGGAGCATCCCCAACTGATTCATCAGGCCTTAGCCCACCGTTCGACTTATAACGCATTGCCCGAAGTCCGTGTTCTACTTCTTCTGCGCTCTCGACTGTCACAAACATAATCCCAGCAGCGCCAGTATCGAGTTGCAGTGCGATGTTCTGCGTTGCTGCTTCGTAGTCATCGGCAATCTTAGGGGTTTTGACTATAATCGGATGCGTGCGGATAGTTGCGCCTGCTTCGATCATTGATTCCACATAATCGACCCAAGCCGGAAGCCCTTGTTCTAGTGAGGACTCCATGCTTCCGGTGAAGAGAAAGTCACTATTGTTGAAACCAAGAGTTTCTTTGGCTAGCTCCGACGGTAATTTTTTCGGAAGATCCCGAGAATTGCCAATTGCGGTTCGATTGGCTGGAGCGTAAAGCCCAAAGATGGGTTGGCGAGCTTCGTGTATTGCTATGAGGGGATTAGCGCGGCTGGAAATATGTTCGGATTCCTGTGAGATCACAGGTCCTGGTGAACTTAACAGGAGGATTGCAGTAAAAAGTGATAGTTGTCGCATAATATTCTCGGGTCTAATTAGTATTAATTCTTATCGTGATTGCTAGAGCTCTACTAAATGAACATAACATTTCAATTGTGCGAATTCGCGCTAATAGGTAAAAACTGTGTACTGACAAGTTAACCCCCAATCTGCCAGCATTCCGCCCAAGGCTCAATCAAAAATGTAACTGAACCACAGAATCCCGCCTGCAATTATCCAAGAGGTTTTGGGCGTGCATGCTGCTGTTTATGAATTGTTTAGTTTGGATTGGCACTTAGTGTCAGCAGAAAGCTATCGTTTTTTTAAGACAGCGAGCCTTTGCGTCTTGGGAAAAGGCAGCGGGAATATAGAGGTATCTAAGCAGTAGATTTTGGGATCGGAAATAGTTAACTTGTCAGTACCGCCCTGGACAAAGGAAACTCATTGGTATGTATCTGAATAAATTTCTGACTATTGTTTTTGTTGCCCTCGGTGCGTCCATGGTGATCACTGCAAGTGCTGTCGCCGAAACGCCAAACAATACGGGATATTGGCAATCAGTGGCCAGTGATGCACAAGAAGCCTATCTTGAAGAGAAACTGCCACTGGATATTCAGGTAGTTGCTACTGCATTGGATGGTCCCGTGTACGCCGATGCTCAAGGGCGAACATTGTACAAATGGCCAGTCAGCGCGCTACGAAACGGGTCAACTGGTGACAGGAAGGACGGGCCTTCCAATTGCACTGACGACGTCCTTCGGACTGAAGTCGGTTTCATGAGTCCGTACCCAGCCGGTTTGGTCCTGCCTTATGCCGATGAGGGCGTGAGCTGTACTCAAGCCTGGCTGCCTGTGTCCGTATCCGCAGATGCGGTGGAGGTGGGCAAGTGGAGCCTTGCCGAGCGAGCGGATGGCTCGAAGCAATGGGCCTATGATGGTTTTCCCTTGTATATCTCTAACCTGGATAAGAGGCCAGGGGATGTCCTGGGCGGCACAAAGATATCATCCGGCGGCGATGGCGGTGTGGTTCGCGTGCCCGTGGGACCGCTACCCGATATCCCACCGGGGTTTCAGGTACTTTCCAGTAGCACCGGGCGATTGCTCGTGAATGACGATGAGTACTCGATATACACTTGGGACGGCGATGAGCCTAATACCTCGAATTGTGTTAAAGAATGTTTGAGTAGTTGGACCCCTGTTCGTGCACCGCAGGTTGCAGCAGATAGTGGTGACTGGACAATCATCAAACATCCCTCGGGAATTAATCAATGGGCCTTCAGAGCTAAGCCGCTGTACACCCATAACAACGATACCCGAAGTCGCAGTTTCGCCGGTAGCGATGTGCCGGGTTGGCATAATGTCTACACGCAACGTGCAGTGACTCCGCCTGAAGAGTTCACCGTACAAGATGCTTCCTTTGGTGGTCAGGTTCTGGCCGACAGTCGTGGCAGAACGATTTATCTTTATAATTGCCATGACGACTCTGTTGCGCAGCTAGCTTGCGATCACCCTGACGCGGCACAGGACTATCGTCTTGCTATCTGCGGCAATGGTGATCCCGAGGTGTGTCGTGAGACCTTTCCCTATGTAGTCGCCCGCGCCGATGCATCGAGCGAGAGCGAACTTTGGAGCGTGATGACAATCGATCCGAACACAGGACGTCACGCCGCAGCGGGCGAAGAAGGCACGCTCCATGTTTGGGCTTACCGCCAAAGACCGGTATACACCTACGACCGTGATATCGAGCCCGGCGATACAGAAGCTGACGCCTTCGGCGAGTTCTACGGTAAACGTAATGGCTATAAAGCATTCGTGTTACGAGATATTTTCAGTAATTCCGCATTTCGTCGATGATTTCGACAACACCGTTATCCTTTAAGGGAGGTTATCAATGACACATTTTTGGCCAGGTACAACAGGATCCCAAGTGCGTACCTTCGCACTGTTTATCATCACCTTGGCAGCTGCTGGTGCGGCGACAGCCGAGCTACCCGAGCCGTATCAGAAAGATGGCCGAATCGGCTATGTGTTGACGCGCAAGGCATGGGTGATCTATGAAGCAGGCGGCGTCGAGGCGCAGTGCCCTGAGGGCTTGAATGCGAGTGGCGTGCGCCAGCAATTCGCGGACCTATTCCCGATGGATGGCGACGAACAGTGGACCGTTCGTGAGACACGGCTTATGCGCGAGGGTCGGATGTGGCACCCTGAAACCTCTGAGGAGTCTTTTCCCTATCTTGACGCACAGGGCGAAGTCGCATACGGCCTAAATCTCGATGGTAAAGTAGACCCTGATGATTTCAGGAGTCCGGATGGTATCGAGGGAATAGATAACCAGCTGCAACGCGCTATCGGTTGTACGCCTGGTTGGCGCAGTGACGGTCAGTTCGTGCATTTCGAAAGTCTTTTCGCTATCGGCCACAGCTACAACCGCTGGATGATCGAGCTGTCGGGTGTGGACGACCTAAGCAATGACGACGACGTCACCGTAACCACGTACCGAGGCCTCGATGACCTCTTCACTGACGCCACTGGCGATGGTTTTATCGCGGGTGGCAGTCAGCGAGTCGATGCGCGTTGGGGCCAAAACTTCGTTGAGGAAGTGAAAGGTAAAATTGTAGATGGCGTGCTGACCACAGAGCCGGTTAAGGTTGCCAGAATACCGTGGGCAATGCGTTTTGTCGGCTATTACGATGTTTTGGATTTCCAGCTCCAGCTCAAACTGACACCGGAATCCGCAGAAGGCATCTTCGCGGGATATGTCAATGCCGAGCAGTGGACTAACCGCCTCAACAGGAATTGGGGCAGCCATCATCAGAGCTACGGCACAGTCTCCTCGGCATCGGAGTATCGCGCAATGCGCAGGTTGGCGGATGCGTATCCCGATCCCGAAACCGGTGCCAACACGGCCATTTCCGGGGCCGCGGAAATAGAGCTCACACAGGTATACATCTTGCATCCGAGCGAGCAATAGAAACAGAAGGAAATACGTCATTGCGGGCCTACCTTGATGAGTGTTTGTGAACCAGTAGTGGAGATTGATTTACTGCTTAAACTGATACGAAGCTGCTCTCAGCTATAATTGACATGTGTCGTCTGATATTGAGAAGCTTCGATGCGCAATTACTGTGCATGGTAAATTTAGATTGTTGAAGAGGATTTAGCGCGATGAGTCGAGTAATGAGACGTTCGACACCGAGATTTAAGCAATGGCTTACCAGCGCGTTTCGTGGGACCGTCATGGGTTTGTTGGCCTTGGGCGCTCTTGTTGGCTGCTCGCCAGTCGATCCTGAACCCGAAAGCGCAGGAACGCAGACGCTAACCAAGCTTATTACGGCTGAGCAGTACGGCAATTCCTTGGCCTACATTTTTGGTTCTGGCATTGACGCCCAAGTGCGTTTTGCGCCCGTGGCGCGAAATGAGGGGCTGCTCGCCAATAGTTTGGCTTCCGCCGGTGTAAGCGTTGGGCAAGTCCAGACTATCCAGGGCGTGGCCTCCAGCGTTGCCAAGCAGGTCATGGATATCGAGAATCGCAATCACCTTGTTGCGTGCCGTCCTGAGTCGATTGATAGTCCGGATGAGGCTTGCGCGACGCAGTTCGTGTCGAAGATAGGCCGCCTTTTGTTTAGACGCGCGTTGACTGATGACGAGATCGCGACATTCGTTGGGCAGGCGAGTGCCGCTGTTAAGGAATTGGATGGCAAGGAATTGGATGGCGAGAAGTTGGATGGCTTTTACGCAGGTCTCGAGGTTGTGCTTGAAGGGCTGCTGATCCACCCCGAAGTGCTGTTCATTGTAGAGAGCGCTGAGCCCGACCCCAACAACCCGGAACAACTTCGCCTTGACGCTCATTCGCTCGCATCACGGCTAAGCTTTTTCCTATGGAATGCAAGCCCGGATGATGAGTTATTGATGGCAGCCGAAAACGGTGAGCTGCAGTCACCTGGCGGTGTTGAGCGAGCCGTTGGCAGGATGTTGGAGAGTCCGCGCTTGGTCGATGGGATGAGGGCCTTCTTCGACGATATGCTCGTTTTTGACGAGTTCAAGACGCTCTCGAAGGACGCCACCATCTACCCGGAGTTCACAAGTGTGACGGCGCAGGATGCGCGCGAGCAAACCTTGCGCACGATCATCGATCACACGCTCAACAAAGACGAAGACTATCGTGATCTGTTTACATCGCGATCGACATTTATGTCTCCGGCCTTGGCAATTATGTACGGTGTGCCCGCCCAACCTGGGTGGGCGCCTTACACATTCCCAGAAGACAGTCCGCGTTCGGGGCTCCTTACGCAAGTCAGCTTTCTGTCGTTAACTTCGCATCCCGGGCGCAGTTCTGTAACGCTACGGGGTATGGCGCTGCGGGAACGCTTGTTGTGCCAGACTGTTCCCGAGCCGCCTCCGGGAATCGATTTTTCTGTTTTGACGAACCCTGATGCGAACTACCCGACTCAGCGCCAGCGCGTAGCGGCACACCTTGAAACACCGTCTTGCGCTGGCTGCCATAGGATTACAGACCCAATTGGTTTATCGTTAGAGCAATTTGACGGTGCGGGCGGCTATCGGCTGACCGAAAATGGCGCGACAATAGATGCCACTGGCTCTCTGGATGGCATTGAGTTTGATGGAGCCATTGGTTTAGGTGAAGCGCTTAGTCAGAACCCGGCATTACCGCAATGTCTCGTGCGGCGTGTTTACAGCTACGCCACCGGTGGGCCGCCCGAAAATGATGCCCGTGCTGCTCTGAACTACTTTAACGAGGACTTTGCCGCTCAAGGTTATCAGCTGCGTAACCTATTGCGCACAATCGCGTTGAGCAAGGCCTTCTCGCTGATCAAAAACAGCCCGAGCGAAGAAGAGAGGCTGCTAGCGACGACTAGCTCACGCTAGCGCAATAGCTAGCTGACTGCAAAGTGGTGCTGTTTAAGAAATTAATAAAAATTTTGAGATAGGAAAATCATCATGAGTAAGTGGGATAGAAGACGTGTACTGAAAGGGATGGTGAAAGGCGTGGGAGTGACGGTAGCGCTTCCCTTTCTTGACTACTTTCTAAACGGCAATGGCACAGCAATGGCTCAAGGGGCACCGATGCCCGTGCGTTTCGGAACCTGGGGCTACGGCCTTGGCGGAACCGGTAAACTGTTTGTGCCTCAGCAAACAGGGCGCAATTACCAGTTGCCCGAAGAGCTCTCCTCTTGGGCGCCAATACAAGAAGACGTAAATCTGTTCACCAACGGAAACGCCTTTCCGGACGCTTCCCCGAACCGAAACCATTACACCGGCTGGGTAGTTTCAAGAACGGGCATTGCACCGGATTCCGGTAGCGGGCCGTCGGAGACCATCGATCTGACGATCGCCAAGAAGATTGGCGGGGCCACGCGTTTTAATAACCTTACCGCAACAGCCACTGCCGATGCGCGCGACACGTATAGTTACTACAACGCGTCTACGCCCAATGAGCCGGAGTGGTCGCCCCTCGCATTTTATAAACGCTTGTTCGGACTCGACTTTCAGGATCCGAATGCAGACGAATTCGAAAGGGATGCACGAGTTATCGCTCGCCAAAGCGTTCTGTCCGCCATCATGGAGCAGGAGAGCTCACTGATGAAGACGGTCGGCGTAGCGGACCGGGAGCGACTGGATCAGTACTTCACTGGTTTGCGTCAGTTGGAGCTGCAGTTTACACAACGCCTGACCAAGCCCGAACCGATTGCGAGTTGTGTGGCCCCCGGCGAGGCACCGGTTGATGTGGCCATGGACCAGTCCACAGAATCGATTAAGCTTCGCCATCAAATGATGAGTGAGCTGATGGCGATGGCTGTTGCCTGCGATCAATCCCGTGTTTTCAACATGACGTATTCGGCAGCGTTTGCCTCCACTATTAAAACGGGCTATGCGAAGCCGCACCACACCTGCACACACGAAGAGCCCGTCGATGAGGCGCTTGGCTACCAAGAGAACGCGTCCTTTTTCACTCGGCGTGCGATGGAGTCTTGGGTGGATTTCGTGGAGGCGTTCAAAAAGATTCCGGAAGGAGATGGCACGCTGCTAGATAATGTCCTGATCCTCGGTACGACGGACGTGGGTTACGCCCGTACGCATTCAGTTGATGGCATGTCGGTATTCTTGGCAGGTCGCGCGGGTGGCAAGATCAATACCGGTAACCATATCGATTTGAATGGTGGCTCGGTTGCTCAGGTAGGTTATACAGCTCTCAGGGCGATGGGTGTGGACTCGCCATCGTGGGGCACGTTGAGCAACGAGACCTCTGAAGTGATTGGCGATGTGCAGGTCTGAGCGGGCCTGTCTGAGTATTTGAGGAAACTCATTAGTATGTATCTGAATAAATTTCTGACTGTTACTTTTGTTGCCGCCAGTGCGTCCATGGTGACCGCCAGCGCTGCTGCAGATACGCTAAGCGAGTCGATGTATTGGCAATCAGCGGCCGGTGACGCAACCGAAGCCTACTTTAAAGAGGAATTGCCGACAGGTATTCAGGTAGTGGCGACTGCCTTAGATGGTCCCGTGTACGCCGATGCTAACGGGCGCACATTGTATACATGGCCACTGAGAGCACTGCGAAACGGTTCAACCGGTGACAGAGAAGACGGACCTTCCAACTGCACCGACGAGGTTCTTCGCACTGAGGTCGGTTTCATGAGTCCGTACCCGGCCGGTTTGCTTCTGCCCTATGCCGAACAGGGCGTGAGCTGCACGCAAGTTTGGCCGCCGGTGCTTGCATCGGATGATGCGGTAGAGGTGGGCAAGTGGAGCCTTGCCGAGCGTGACGATGGTTCCAAGCAATGGGCCTATGATGGTTTTGCCTTGTATACCTCTCATCTGGATGAGAAGGCAGGGGACGTACTGGGCGGCACAAAAATAAGATCGGGCGGTGATGGCGGGGTGGTTCGTGTGCCAGCGGGTCCGCTACCGGATATCCCTCCGGGGTTTCAAGTGCTTTCCAGTTCTACCGGCCGACTGCTCGTGAATGACGATGAGTACTCGGTCTACAGTTGGGACGAAGATGAACCCAATGTCTCGAATTGTGTTGGAGAATGTTTAAACAGTTGGACTCCCGTCCGTGCACCGCAAGTTGCAACAGACAGCGGTGACTGGACAATCATCAAACATCCCTCGGGGATTAATCAATGGGCTTATCGATCCAAGCCGCTTTATACCCATAACTTTGATACTCGAAGCCGCAGCTTCGACGGCAGCGATGTGCCGGCTTGGAATAATGTTTACACGCAACGAACGGTGACCCCACCTGATGAGTTCACTGTGCAAGATGGAGCCTTCGGTGGCCAAGTTCTGGCGGACAGCCGTGGCAGAACTATCTATCTTTACAACTGCCGGGACGACTCGGCTGCGCAGCTCGCTTGCGATCACCCAGACGCGGCTCAGGAATATCGCCTGGCGATATGCGGCAATGGTGACCCCAAAGTGTGTCGCGAGACGTTTCCCTATGTAGTCACCGACGCCGATGCATCGAGCGAGAGTAGTCTCTGGAGCGTGATGGTGATCGATCCGAACACGGGGCGTCGCGCAACAACAGATGAGGAGGGCGTACTGCATGTTTGGGCCTACAACCAAAGGCCGGTATACACCTACGCTGCTGATATCGAGCCCGGCGAAACCAAAGGCGATGGCTTCGGCGAGTATCTAGGCCGCCGCAATGGCTACAGAGCGTTCGTATTAAGAGACGTTTTTCAAAACAGCCAGTTTCGGAGATGAGTGCGATAAAACTGCTATCCGCGAAAGGTCAAAGTGAGATAGAGACAAATGATAAGCGAGAAAGCGAGATAAAAAGTGGAGAGAGTATTCATGTCACAAAATAGGACTGCTAGCAAAGCACGCCAACTGCGCAGCCCTTTGCGCACCCTTGCACTGTTTATCACCACGCTGGCAGCCGCTAGTGCGGCGACAGCTCAGTCGCATCTAAAAGATGGCCGAATCGGTTACGTGCTGACCGAAAGGCATTGGGCAATCCATGAAACTGAAGCGAGGACAGAGTGTCCTCAAGGTATGAACAGCCGAGGCTCGCGCGACCTGTTCGCAAATCAGTTTCCAGAGGGCGGCGATGTAGAACGAACAGTCGTTAATACTCGACTCATGATCGAGGGCTATCAGTATCATACGAATACAGCGACGACAGACATCTACGATTCCTTACCTTTTTACGAGGCACAGGGGAATGTATCCCACGGCCTGAATCTCGATGGCGAAGTAAGCGCTGATGATTACAATAGCCCGGCCGGTGAAGAGGGAATAGATAACCAGCTATACCGTGCACTAGGTTGTATTGCGGGCTACCGCAAAGATGGCCCGTATTGGTTTTTCGAAAACGATTTCATGATTAACAATGGTTATAACCGCTGGATGATCGAGCTGTCGGGTGTGGATGATCTCGTCAATGATGACGACGTTACCGTCACTACCTACCGAGGCCTAGATAGTCTCTACACTGACGCCACTGGCGAAGGCTTTATCGCAGGTGGCACGCAACGAGTCGATGCCCGTTGGGGCCAAAGCTTCGTAGAGGAAGTTAAAGGCAAGATCAAAGATGGTGTGCTGACCACTGAGCCGATTGCTCAGGCAAAAATCCCCTGGTCACAACCCGGAGTGAGTGATGGCTACCATATTTTTAAGGACCTGCAGCTTCAGTTCAATCTAACGCCGCAGGTGGCGCAAGGGCTGATGGCAGGATACGTTGATGTTGAGCAATACAATCATCGGTTCAGAACAAACTGGGCTATGCATCATCAGAACTACGGCCAGAGCTCCTCTGCATCGGAGTACGCTGCGCTGAAACGCTTGGCGGATGCGTATCCGGATCCCGAGACCGGTGCCAACACGGCCATATCCGGGGCCGTTGAGATGACTCTCACTCAGGTCTATATCGTGCACCCTGATCAAGAAATGGGGTCAGAGTAAATATCCAGTAGTTTCGAAAGGTACTGATTTTGTATGAAAGTAAGTACATAAAAAAGCCCGGTCACTTGTGAGTGATCGGGCTTTTTATTTATCAATACACTCGGGCTCAGGTTAAGGGACCTAGTTTATTATGCCCATTAGAAGATTTGTTTCGCCGGCAACGATCTGAACAATAAAGCACTTCATTCCAGTTCCTCTTCCATTTTTTGCGCCAGTTATAAGAAAGGCCACAGACTTTGCAAATTTTACTGGGGAGTTCACGTTTGTGGTGAGCCAAGTCAGACACTCCCCCAGCGCCGCCGGTATTGACCTAGCGGATCATAAAGTTCTGTTTGTTTGCTTAAGTTGAAATGCCGGCCTCCCCTCGGGTCGGCACCGACTCCGGCTATATACTGCCAATTGCCCCAGTTCACCGCTACGTTATAGTCCACCAATTGATTTTCAAACCAAGCCGCACCGAAGCGCCAATCTTGGCCTAACTCGTTTACCAGACAACTCGCCGCTATCTGTCGCCCCCGGTTAGATAAATAACCGGTCTCATTCAGCTGGCACATGCAGGCATTTACCAGCGGATAGGGCGTATCAGCCTGACACCAGGATTCGAATTTCTCTCGCTGATACACAGTGCTCGGCGGCTGGGCTGCACTACCCTGAAAATTGAAAAGCTTGCTTTTTGTTTGTAGTGCTAACCACAAGAAATACTCTCGCCATAACAATTCAATAAAGAGCCAGTACGTGGAGTCGTTACCTCCACGCTCTGCTTCATAACCCTGAATCCTTATTCGCAGGCGCCTGACAGAAAGACAGCCCATATTTAGCCAAGATGACATTTTTGACGAATTAACAAAGCCATCCAATTCATTGCGGACTACTTTATAAGAAAGCGGCAAGTCACCGGCAAAATACTGCGACAAATGAGTCTGTGCCGCCGCCTCGCCTCCAGTCAGCAAGTTCTCGGTTGTTGAATGCTCAGCTCTGAAAGATGAAAGCGTCGTGCCTTTTTTAGACACCACCTTGGGTGGCGGCGGCAGATTTTTTGGAGCGGGCAGTGCAGGGGTTGTTGACCATTTCTCAGCATGGCGCCTAAATTTGGAGTAAGTCGCTGGCATTTCATCATCAGCAAAGTGGATGTCTTGTTGGTTGAAGAGCGTATAGGTATCTACTTCAACTATTTCAAGCTCGGGCATCTGCATAGAAAGACCCCGCAATTCACTTTTTTCGTCCATGCCAAATTGACGAGAACAAATCAGCCGCTGGATAGCGTTCTTGCTAACTAATTCGGTTAACGCTATTCGTGGCCGATCGTTCAGTATCAAAAGATGCTGCCCCACTTTATCTAACGAGGTTTCCAAATCTGCTAGCGCCTGCTGCAAGAAGCGCCACCGATGAGCCCCCAAAGAGGGCGAACCATAACGACTAGGGGCAAACCAATCTGGATTAACACAGTAAACAAGCAACAGTGACTCACTGTTTGCTGCTTGGTGTAACGCAGGGTTGTCGTCTAGCCGCAGATCGTGTGTAAACCAGTAAAGCGTGCGTGACATATATACTCCTGAATCACTATACGCCGGACAGACAACAACGGATTAGAGGGGTTTGATGAATTTAACGGGTCTAGCTGCACACTGACTAAGAAGGGGAGACTAAGAAGGGACACTAATAACTTAGTAACTTAGCGGGCTCTGTAGCTATAGAGGATTTGCTTAAGTTACTAAGTTATTAGTGTCCCCTAAATGCATCGGTTCAGAACAAACTGGGCTATGCATCATCAGAACTACGGCCAGAGCTCCT
>CAJXRP010000029.1 GCA_913060495.1 uncultured Gammaproteobacteria bacterium
CGAGATGCTCAGGAGTCTCGTGGGCTCGGAGATGTGTATAAGAGACAGAAATTTACTACTGTCCATCCTTCTAAGCCTCTACATGATTCGTATTGGACAACTCGATACTGATCTAAGCTAATAGGATATTCCCCGCGTAGATCCTGATCAACTGCATCCCACACTTGGAAGCCCCACTTACGGTATTGATCCGCAACTTTGGAGCACTTTGTTCCATCAGGGTTGGTGCGTACCCAGCTTGGTGGGACGCAGAACAACATATCTATTGGTCGGTTGCCATCTTCCCTTGCGGTCGCTGACAATCGCCTGTGGAACTCCTCCGACATTGCATCACCAATAATTACTATTACCCTTCCTCCGTGTGCTTCTGGTAAGGGCTGAAGATTCCAGTTTGAATATTCAATTTGCTCCGCAAAATAGCCAACTGCCTGGCAAAGACTAGACTTTAGTCTTAGGCTCTTGCGTAGCGGCACTACTTGCGATTTAGAGCGATCGATTCCTTCTCGCCAATCTATGCTATTAACACTTCGTACAAATTGATCAACTCCATCTGCAATTATTACTTTTTCAAAACCGTATAGTTTGTAGATCAAATCTCTTTCATTTTCGGGCCAATCTTGCGACTCATCTATTAGAATTAGGTCCCAGGCTAGGTTCTTGCTCGATCGAGTTTTCGCATTCTCGATGTCTTGTGGTAATAAGACATCATCTGCAAAATATTGCAATGTGCTGTCCTTGAATGATTCGTATTTAGAGAAAAAATTAGGTTGCTTTTGAGAAATCATTCCTAGTTGGACGAGCCATTCATGCATAAAGCTATGAATAGTTTTAATGGCAATACTATGACATCCAACAGCATCTTTTGCTCCGAGCAATGTAAGCAACCGTCGCAGATCAGCTACAAGAGCTTTGTTGTAAGTGAGAAGAACAACCCTCAAACCCATCTCACTGTAAGCTTGGTATGCTGTTTGTATCAGCCGGACTGTTTTGCCTGTACCTCCACGACCTTTATAGATAAGCAGCTGCTTGCCTAGTTTATCCGCATACTGTTGTTGGGATCTGTCTAACACGGATTTTGTAATAGCTTCTAGGCGCTTCCTATCTAGTCTCGATGGTTCTAGCTCGTGAGAGAATATGTCACACACGTCTTCAAGGTAGCTCCTGGAGCTAAATGTAGAGACTACGCGATCGGTTCCTCTTGAAAAAAGTCTCAGTTTTTCACAAAAATCTTCCCAATCTGCATCCATACCTAGGATGTTACTTTGTTGTTTTGGTAAATCTGCTTTCGCAACAGAAGTAAGCCAGATCAAATTGCTAATGTATGGTGAAGAATTGTTTCTGTAGTTTTTGACAATGTACTTTCTAACAGAGTATTTTTGTTTTTCACTCTGGTTTGTAACATCGTGATACTCACCGTGATAGCGAACCAAGCATCTGGCTCCTTCAAATTTGACACTATTCTCTGCATGGCCTTTGATCTCGATAGTTGCACAAAATGACTGGATCGATATTTTTTCTTTATGATCTCTATAGTCTGCAAAAAAAACAAGAAGATCGATGTCTTGATAGTTTTGGCCAAAGCATTGGATTGAAGGAAGGATGTGCAATACTATTTTACTGTCGTGCTCTATTGATGGCATCGACTTAACGGCAATACGAGCAAGGCTCTCCGCAGCCGCATACTCAGAAGAGCCATCTTTCATTCCGTGTATTTGCAACATATTTTCTTAGATCGCCTATTCTGGGGAAAATGAAAACGTTCTAAGGTGCATAGTTTGACCAAAAGAGTGCTGCATATTTAGACTCTCTGTCTTTTTACTTTTTGCTTCGCCCATGTCATTGGGTGATGGTTCCATTTTTATCAGGATTTGGCGGAAGTGTATTACCCGTTATTCACGTGACATATAACGATATTTGTTGAAGGACGTCAATTTGTTTGCTGAGTGTGAGGGAGATTTGGGGCAGATTGCTTAATTGTGCGGTGGTTCGGGTTACATTAGGAGAATGTTGGGTGCAAAAGAGGGAAGGGGGTTTGCAACCCACCTCCCTGTAGGTCGTTCTACGGAATACCTTGTAGGCGCCCAAAACTGTTCCGCGTTTTCTGTAATTTCGCCTTCTATAGTAGTCGAGGATCCGGCCATAGCTGTTTTAGCATTTGATGGAGCATCTAGGAGCTGAATAGCTCGCCTAACTTTCTGAGCTCGGAGGGGATTTTCTAGATATGTTCTAGAGAATGTTACTTTCAGTGTTACTAAAACTAAAAGTCATAAACCAACAGAACCCCGGCCGGGGTTCTGTTCACATTTGGTGGAAGCGGGGGGATTTGAACCCCCGTCCGTCAGCTCTCTTCCTTCGGGTCTACATGCATAGCGTCGTCTATTAAGTTAACCCTCATCGGCCCGACGGGCAGGGTGAATTGGGCGAGCTTGATACTTTTTAGCCGCTTCGCGTCAAGCGCGCTCCACTGGCGATTCCGTTCTAGATGACGATTGCGATCACAAGTTTACGGACATCCCTGTGGCAATCGCTAGCAAGCTCTTAGGCTGCTAGGGCGTAGCTTTCGTCGTTGGCAACTATAAAGTTGCAGCGATTGATTTACGAGAGTCACTACCCTCTCGGCATGCACCTTAGGCTTCAATACCGGCGTCGAATCCGAATCGCTCCCAAGTGAGTGTTGATAATAGCATAGATTGGGGCTTGTAGCCTGATATCAAGCTCACAGTCCCGACTATTGATGGGTTGCTAGGGTTGGAAAATGTTGGCTTAGCGGTTTGCGTGACGCACGATGCGCTGCTTGTCCACGGCCCATTCTTGATCTTTCTGTGCTGCACGCTTGTCGTGATCTTGCTTGCCCTTTGCCATAGCGATCTGCACTTTGATCAGATGGCCCTTCCAATACATCTTGGTGGCGACACAGGTGTGGCCCTTCTGTTGAACCGCCGCGATTAGCTTGGATAGTTCCTTAGCTTTCAGTAGCAGCTTCTTGGTTCTGTCTGGGTCGGCAATGACATGGGTGTTGGTAGTGTTCAGCGGTGTGACATGGCAGCCTAATAGAAATGCTTCGCCGTCTTTTAGCAGCACATAGCTGTCTGCTAGCTGCACACTCTTCATGCGCATGGCTTTCACTTCCCAGCCTAGCAGTGCAACGCCAGCCTCATAAGTGTCTTCTATGTAGTAGTCGTGGCGCGCCTTTTTATTGGCAACGATAGTGGTATCTACCGTTTTGCTTTTGACTCTTGTTGTCTTGGATTTTGCCATGGGGCGCGATTATAGCGTTTTCCGTGATCTTAGGCTCAAAAACTTCGCAAAGCGCCATTTGACGCGCGTTGTACTGCTTTGGCGGCACTGTTAGAATCCCTCAACAATAATAATTTGTTAGCCGATAATGAGGCTAATACATTGAGCTAAAAGGGGTTTTTGATGTCACAAGATAGAGGGCAATTTAGCTCAAGACTGGGATTTATCCTCGCCGCTGCTGGCTCTGCAGTGGGCCTCGGTAACCTCGTGGCGTTCCCGGTTATGGCATCCAAGAACGGCGGTGCCGCCTTCCTGATCATCTATCTCTTCTTTATTGCCTTCATCTGTTACCCGGTAATGCTTGCCGAAATTTCCATGGGGCGTAAGACCCAGCGCAATCCCGTGGGTGCATTCTCTGCCTTATCAGACGGCGACAAGAAGTGGCGCCTGGTGGGCATGCTAGGCATCTTGACGCCTTTTATGATCGCCGTGTTCTACACGGTGATAACTGTTTGGTTGGTTGTGTACCTGAAGGAGATCGCCACCGGCGGTCTGGACTCCCTCGCGGATGAGGCGACCTTCGGTGTATTGGTTGCCGAGCCTTCTTTGTTTGGCTATCTCATTTTGTTGCTGGGCATCGTTTTTACGATTTTGCTAGGCGGTGTGAAGGGTGGCATCGAACGGCTCGCTAGAGTGTTGATGCCTACGCTTGCGGTGATGTTGATCCTGCTAACAATCTTCGTGCTGACCTTGGATGGTGCCAGTGCAGGCCTTAGCTATTACCTGGTTCCCGACTTCAGCAAGGTTAGCCTATCGGTGGTTAACGGTGCGCTTAGTCAGGCCTTCTTTTCTCTTTCGCTGGGCATGGGTATCTTGATTACCTACGGTTCTTACTTTGGTCGCGAGGACAATATTCCGCAATCTACGCGCATGGTTGCCATCGCCGATACTAGCGTTGCCTTCTTTGCAGGCTTGTTAATCTTGCCTGCTATTTTTGCTTTCGACCCGAACACCAATACCGATGACCTCTCTACTAGTAGTGTGGGTTTGATCTTTAGTTTCTTGCCGAAGATATTCTTGTCCATGCAGGCGGCGGTGGGTTACACCGGTGCCAGTATTGTCGCGTTGATGTTCTTTTCCTTGGTGTTCTTTGCTGCGCTAACGTCATTGGTTTCCATCATCGAAATTCCGATCTCTTGCTGGATCGATGAGCGGAAGATGAGTCGTAAGAAGGCGGTGTTGTTGCAGGCGTGCCTGCTGTTGATCTTCGCGATTCCTGCGGTTATGTCCCTAGGCATGGTGGACTTCTTTACTAATTTTACTACCTACGGCGGCGTGTCGAAGTCCTTCTTCGATCTGGTGTCCGATGTGTTCTATGAGACGATCTTGCCGCTGGTGGGTTTTACGGTGTGTATCTTCTGTTCCTATAGATGGAAGACCAGTGGCTTGTCTGAGGAGTTAGCAAAAGGCGATCCGGCCTACGAAGGCTCACTGCTGCAGAAGTACATCAACTTTTCTTTGGGTACTATTATTCCTGTTGTGCTCTTGGTGGTTTTCATCAGCACCGTTTACCAGATCTACCTGTAGCTGCCCTATGGTTTCTAGCTCATGACTTCGATCAATCGAAGCGCCCTGGTCGAATACTCTGCCGAGCAGATGTTTGATCTGGTGAATGACATCGAACACTATCCACAGTTCATGCAGGGCTGCGTCTCCGCACAAGTGTTGAGCCAGTCTGACACTGAACTCGTCGGTGAGCTGCGCCTTGCCAAGGCGGGAATCAGTCAGCAGTTTACGACTAAGAACACTCTGCTTAGACCGGAGCGAATCGACATGAGTCTGGTTGAGGGTGGCTTTAAGAATTTCACTTCACAGTGGACCTTTGATGCGCTGACGACAAATGCCTGCAAGGTTTCTTTGTCGATGGAGTTTGAGTTCAAGTCTGGCTTGATGGGCTTTGCGGCGGAGAAGCTGTTTAGTAGTTCGGCGAATAATTTAGTCGATGCGATCGTGCAGCGCGCCCATGAGGTCTATAGTGGTGAGTGAAGACAATTCTTTTGATGACGATCAGCCCGAATCTTTGATTAAGGTTGAGGTCGCATACGCCACACCGCAGCGTCAGCTTATCGTGCCTCTCAATGTTCCAGTTGGGACTACGGCGTTTGAGGCGGTGAAGAGATCGAATATCGCCAGCGAATTTTCAGAGATCGATATCGATAAAGATCCGATGGGCATCTTCTCCAAGCCACTAGATGGCAAGGGCAGGCCTAAGCCGGATGAATATGTAATGAGTGCCGGTGATAGAGTAGAGATATACCGGCCGCTGTTGATCGACCCGAAGGCAGCGCGGTTGGATCGGGCTAAAGTTTCAAAGCCGGCGAAGAAGAAATAGTCTATTCTACGCGTTGGAATTTCAAAGGACTTTCTAGCAGGTGAAAAACGCTCTGGAGTGAAAGTTTTTTGACTAGGTTCTGGTGAAAAACGCTCTGGAGTGAAAATTTTTTGACTAGGTTCTGTCTTATCTTCTAAACCCTTAACGCTTATCGCATAATAGATTCATACACATTCATTAACTCTGGTTTCACCAATGTCTGAAGAAGAACAAAAAGAAAGCCTACTCAAGAAAATCGAGAAAGGCCTGCATGAATACTACGTCACCGGTTATCGACGTTCCTTCGCTCGTGCGCAGCGCGACGAAGAAGACTTATTCATGCTGTTGGTATTCGCCGAGAGTCTGGGCATACCCAACCCCGCTGCCTTCTACACTATGGAATTACTCCCTATCGTCTACGACCGTTTTCATGACTGGCATGTTCGCATGGGCATGGAACGTTCACCCTTGGATCACGTATCTTGCTGTTAGAACTCGCTCGCTCAAAAAAAATACTCTTCTTCGGTGGTAAGGGAGGCGTCGGTAAGACGACTATCTCCGCCGCCACTGCCTTGGCGCGTGCGAACGAGGGTGCAAAGGTATTGCTGGTCTCCACAGACCCGGCACACAACCTTGGTCATTTGTTCGATAGGAAGATTGGCTCGAAGCCGGTGCGCCTCGCTGCAGGTTTGGATGGTCTAGAGCTAGACCCAGCCGAGACAGTTAAGCTACACATGCAAGAGATCACTAATTCCTTGCACCGCTTGATGCCCATAAATTTGCGCAGCGAAGTAGACAAGCACATGGCATTGTCGAAGGACGCGCCGGGCATGCAAGAGGCAGCGATACTCGAGCGCATCGCGGAAGTGGTGGAGCAGGGCACTAAGGACTATGACCTTATCGTTTTCGATACTGCGCCATCCGGGCATACAGCACGCTTGATGGTGCTTCCTGAGATGATGTCAGCTTGGACTGAGGGCTTGATACACCGCCGCGAGAAGGCAGACAAGTTTGCCGAGATCGTGCGTGGTATGGGCAGAGATTCTAGCGTTGAGGATAAGGTGTTCGGCAACGATGCCGAGGACGAAGACAAGTCTCGTGAATCGGGAATACGCAGCTTATTGAACCGTCGTCGGCTTCGTTTTACGACACTGCGCGATAAGATATCCGATAAGAATCAGACTTCATTCGTAATTGTATTGGCGGCAGAACGATTGCCGGTACTAGAGACAATCGAGCTGCAAGCGCAGCTAAAGAAGGCGAAGATCAGTGTCGATTGCCTAGTCGTGAACAAGCGCTCTCCCGAGGGCGAGGGTGGTTTTCTCGAAGAGCGTCGTGCGCAGGAAGAGGCGCATATGGCGACGTTAATCAAGGCGCTGCCAAAAATTCCACGTCAGGATATTTTTCTACTAGCACAGGATATTGTAGGCGTTGGCGCTCTACAGGCTATGGCTGAGCGGCTAAATGACTAGTTACTTTGCTGTCATTACGCTAACAAATTCACAATTTTTAACAGTCGCGATAATTGATGTATTGAAACTTGTGAGTAAGTAATAGTTGACTCTAATGTTTAAATTCTCAATAATCGAAGGCTATTCAGAGTAATTGCGAAGCAGAATCACAGAAATAATGAGTTATTCTATTAACAGTCTAAGCAAGAAGTTGTCCAAGCAAAGGGTCCTTATGCCCGTTGTTGTTGCATCTTTTGCGCTGCTGCTAGTATTCCTGCAAAGCACTGAATTGACGCATACTCATGCTGACGCATCGCAGCAATATCAATGTGAGATATGTGTAAAAGTTGGTGCTAACGACGATCTAATCGCCTCTGGCACTGTAGATTTTTCCTTTAATTTGGTGCAACAAAGCTATCTTGGCTCTGCGCTAAATTCTATTCCCTTTCTGGCGCCTGCACGCGCCAACTCCCGCGCTCCGCCGCAAGCCTAAACTACTTCTAAATCATATATAGCTATCCGTGGGACCACTCCAAATTTTTTTTGACGAGTGCTCGCAATGGTCAGCGAATCATTATTATTTAATTAGTTGTTATTTAGGGATTGTCATGAAAATCAGAAACCTGAAGTTTACTCTCGTTCTTGGAACTCCAATGCTAGGAATTTCTGGGGGTGCAGTTTTTGCAGCGGAAGAAGTACACAATGAAGATAGGCTTGAACAGATTGTAGTTACAGCACCATTCGAGCAATCAGAAGCAGAAACAGCACTGCCAATTGGCATATTGTCTGGTGAGGCATTACAAGAAAAAATTGGAAACAGCCTAGGCGACACACTAAAAAATGAGATTGGTGTAAACAGCGCCTCCTTTGGTACAGGTGTAGGACAGCCGATTATTCGTGGGCAAACTGGTAACAGAGTAACGATCCTACAGAATGGTGTAGGTGTCACCGATGCTTCCAATTTAAGCCCAGACCACGCCAATACTGTAGAAGCAAATCTTGCGGAAAGGCTCGAAGTGGTGCGAGGCCCCTCGACTCTTCTCTATGGAAGCGGCGCAATTGGTGGAGTAGTGAATGTCATAGACAACCGAGTCCCAGAAACGCTGGTAGAAAGCCCTGCGTTTGTCATACAACAGTCCCGTAACTCCGTAAACAATGAAGAAAAGACGGTATTTAAGCTTGATGCTTCAGCAGGAAATTTTGCTTTTCATCTCGATGCATTCCGACGTGACAGTGAGAATGTTGGCATTAACGGCTTCGCCATCGATGAGTTTGCAGTGGAGGAGTTAGAAGAATTAGCCGAGGCGCTGCACGAAGAAGAAGGCCATGACGAAGAGGGTCATGATGAGGAAGAGCACCACGAGGATGAGTTTGAAAACACGAGAGGCTTCATCGGAAATTCCGACTCAGAATCTGATGGCGCTACAATTGGTTTTTCTTGGGTTGGTAGCAATGGTTTTATCGGTTTTTCCGCTAACGAACTGAACAACGACTACGGTTTGCCACCAGGCACTCACGCTCATCATGAGGAGGAGCACCATGATGAAGAAGAGGATCACGATGAAGAGGATACGCACGAGGAAGACGAGCATGAGGATGAAGAAGCCCACGAAGACGTAGAGTTCGTACGAATCGGCATGGAAAGCCGGCGCTATGATATTCGCGGAGGCTACGAGTTTTCGAATAGCTGGATTGATTCTGTCAGAGGCTCATTAGGCTTCACCGACTATGAGCATGGTGAAATAGAGTTCTTCGAAGATGGTGGTTCTGAAGTGGGGACACTGTTTTCTAATGAAGGGGCGGAGGGGCGATTCACTCTGTCCCACGTACCTGTGGGAGATTGGTCTGGAGTTTGGGGATTCCAATTTTCAGACACCGAGTTTAGTGCCGTGGGGGAAGAGGCGTTTATCCCGCGCTCTGATATTGCTTCTCGGGCAATCTTTGGCGTAGAGCGTTATAAGCAAGGTAACCTTACAGCAGAGTTAGGTTTTCGTTTTGAAGACAACGATATCGATCCAAACGGCAGTTGTGGTTTCGACGGCAATGCAACAAGTTTGAGTGGTAGCGTTCTGTATGACGTTAACTCAGACTCGAATGTTCTCTTTGGCATGTCTCGCTCCGAGAGAGCACCATCTGTTGAAGAGCTATTCTCTAACACCTCATCTACAACTTGTGCGCGCTTTGCAGACGACGAAGACCTTGTGTTGCACGCTGCCACTAGTCTATTGGAAGTTGGCAATCCTAATTTGAGCGAAGAGACGTCCAATAATATTGAGTTCGGTTACCGCCTACACAGCGGCCCAGTTACTGGAGAGTTCAGCGCCTACTACAACAAGATCGACGATTACATCTTCCTCAATCTCTCTGGCGAAGAGCACGAAGAGCAAGCAATAGCTAGTTACCTCGCTAAAGATGCCACTTTCCGTGGGATAGAAGGGGAGGTCTCGCTCAGCTTGATGGAGAGAGATAGTGGCTCATTGGAGCTCAGCCTATTCGGCGACATGGTAGATGCCGAATTCGATTCGGGTGGCAACGTTCCACGCATTCCCGCGGCTAAGATCGGCGCAGAGTTACGCTATTTCGGTTCTAGCTGGAGCATGCATTTACATGTTACTGATGTGCAGCAACAAGACGAAGTTGGTCAGCTCGAGCTCGATACGGACGGCTACACGCTTGTTTCTGTATACGCCGATTACCATTGGTCTTACAGCAATGACAGTGAGTTGAAGCTCTTTGTCCGTGGAGACAATCTGTTAGATGAAGAAGTTCGAAATCACGCTTCACTACTTAAGAACTTTTCTCCTGAGCCTGGGCGCGGTGTGACTATGGGCCTCAGGTTTGAGTATTAGCCAGCTGACATTGTGAGCGTTTACCCTGTTGCCTGAAGGTTTCAGGGTTGGCGAAACTCTGTGCTATTGAGCTATGTAAAGTCATGACTATTGATTACAATAATTTTAAGCAAGTGTTTAGGGCAAAGAATTTCAGATATTCTTTTGCGCTATTCTTAACGCTCGCAGTAATTACAGCACAGACTCTTGTGCTGCAACATGACCATGATGGTGATCTTACACATCATGTTGATTGTTCTATTTGTGTTAAGCAGGGTGGCGAGACAGACGCGTTAACTGTTGTTATTGGCATGCCTAAAGTGTTTAGGCATGCTGTAATACCCACCCCAGAACTAAATTTTTTCCTTTCTGTAACCCCTCTTGTTACCCGTTCTCGCGGACCACCTCTCGCTAATTCCTAGTACCCATCTTTATCTTTGAGCTGCTTTTGTCAGGCGTCCTATTCGTCCGACATCTATGCTGCCAAATATGTGTTTCGTTTATTACCTAGTGGTGTAAATGAATCCGAATGGAATTCTTAGCGAGAGAAATTATGAAGCGTAATCTATTAAACAGGCCTGTTTATGGCGCAAAACTGCTGCCCACGAGAAATGTTCAAGCAGTTGAAATTAAGACAATAAATGGAAGTCGAGAATTGGCAGCGATCGATCGACCTCAGAATATTGTGCCTAGTATTGTTAGTGCAAAATTGGGCAATCGTCTTGTTCTTACTGCATTGATCGCTCTGCAAGCTTTGCTCTACCCAATGGCCAATGCTCAGGAAGCGGCGGCTGAAGAGGAGATCGAATCAATTTTCGTATCCGGAAAGCGCCGCGCCTATCAAGGTAATTTCAGTGAGCTGGAAAATCCGACGGCCGTCCAGTTGATTGATGGTGAACTCCTTCGCGATGTCGGTGCTTTGAACTTGAATGACGCGCTGGACCTATCTGCATCTGTGTCGCGCCAAAATAATTTTGGCGGGCTTTGGAATAGTTTTTCAATTCGTGGCTTCTCTGGCGATATTAATCTGCCAAGTGGGTTTCTGGTGAACGGATTCAACGCAGGGCGTGGTTTCGGCGGCCCACGGGACATCGTTGGTATTGAGTCTGTAGAAGTTCTCAAGGGACCGCGCTCAGCATTGTTTGGTCGCGGCGAGCCCGGGGGAACAATTAACCTCACTACTAAGCGCCCACAGTTTCGAAAAGAGGGTGAGTTTCGTGCCACTGCTGGCCGCTGGGATCAGTTGCGTCTAGAGGGCGATGTACAAACCACTCTCGGCGCAAACGATCAGGTAGGTATTCGCTTGGCCGGTTTTTTTGAAGATTCTGAAAGCTTTCGGGAAACAGTAGAGACTGAGCGTTTTGGGTTTTATCCATCCGTTACTTGGGATGTCTCTGCCGATACGAGCATTACCTATGAGTTGGAAGTTACTCAGCAAGAAATTCCTTTCGATCGCGGTGTTGCCTACTCGGAGGATTTCGGCTTTTCTCCTCGAGAAACTTTCGTAGGAGAACCTGGAGATGGTCCTATTGAGACAGATGTTCTCGGTCATCAGCTAGAGCTGCAGCACAATTTTTCAGATAATTGGAGCTTGCTTGCGGGCCTCGGCTATCGAGACACCACTTTCGAAGGCAATGCGTCGGAGCCAAATTTCGGCGGCCGTCAGTCTTATTTCACAGATGGACAAACGCTATCGCGCTTCTTCCGCTATCGAGATTTTGAGTCAGACTATCTTGTTCTGCGTGCGGAAATTGCAGGTGAATTCGAAACAGGTTCGCTTCGTCATAGGCTAATGTTTGGAGCCGATCATGACAGTTTCGATAATAGCCTTTTCATTCAGCGCTTTCGTCCTGGCTTTTTCGGTGCAGGCGGTGACATCAGCCAGCTCGACCCCGCAGAATATCTACTCCTCGATGTATTCAATCCCGTCTATGGTCAGTTCCCGCAACCTATACCAGGCCCCAATACTGATCGAGTAGAAGAGCTAAGTGGTACAGGCGTTTACATTCAAGACCAAATCGATATCACTGACCGATTGCAAGTACGGTTAGGTTTACGTTGGGATGATTTCGAGCAAGATTTGACTAATCAGCGCGCGAATCCAGTTACTACAGTCACTGCCTCGGATACGCGAGTCTCTCCGCAATTTGGTGCAGTTTATCTTCTCAATGAAGGTTTCAGTCTATATGCCTCTTATGGAGAAGGATTCCGTCAGCAAACAGGTTCAGACTTTAGAGGAAGTCAGTTTGACCCAAACCTCACTGAGTCCGCCGAGATTGGATTTAAGTGGGACATGTTGAACTATTTTGACGGAGTGTCTGGCACCGTTACTCTAGCGGCGTTTCAAGTGGATCAAAGCAATATCTTGGTCAATGACGACCGGCCCGAGGCCGTGGCCGCCGGTTTTTTCTCGCAGTCGGCGGGTGAGGCTCAAAGTCGTGGCATTGAGTTTGATGCGAATATAGAAACCGAAAGCGGCATAAGTCTCTGGTTCTCATATGCGTATACCGATGCGGAATTTACCACCACTAATCCAGATGCCGATTTTGGGGCGGTTATTGAGAAAGGAGATCCTTTGATCAATTCGCCAGAGAACCAATTGAATCTTCAGGCTAGCAAAGGATTTCAGTTGGGAGACTTACCGGTTCAATTAGGCGGTGGCGTGCTCTATACCGACGACCGTCTTGGATGGACAGCATTCGACTTTACTTTGCCTAGCTACACAACCGCACGTGTTTTTGGCCAAGTAGATCTCTCGAACGGTTTAACTCTCAGAGTTGATGTGGACAACGTTTTCGATGAGGAGTTTTACACTAATTCCTATGCTGATGTTTGGGTTGAGCCTGGCGCGCCTACTCGGTGGCGCTTAACTGCATCGTATGATTTCTAGAACTAAACACCAGAATTGAGGAAAACAAACTAATGTCTAATTGCGCACTCAAAGCGAGCGAACTCGAAGTTATTCGGGGTGGCAAAGCAGTGTTGACAGGGATGTCTTTCGAGATCAAGCAAGGTGAAGTGTTTGCCTTGCTTGGTGGTAACGGCGCGGGTAAGTCGACTACATTGCTCACCTTTATGGGCCTGCTTAAACCCACTAGAGGTGTGGCTGAGGTGATGGGTCAATCCGCTGCCGAGCAGCCTGACGCAGTAAGGAGTCAGATAGCTTATCTTCCTGAAAGCGCTGCGCTGTACGACCATTTAACTGCCTGGGAAAATCTTACCTACTTCCTTTCTTTAAGTCAGTGCCGGCCTGAGCCAAAGGCTTTGAGTGATGCGCTAGATGCGGTGAGTCTGCCGGTAGAAAGCAGGGGAAAACCTCTGAAATCCTATTCGAAGGGAATGCGTCAGAAAGTGGCGATAGCTCTCGCTTTACTCAGGGAGACGCCGGTGCTGCTTTTAGATGAGCCTACATCCGGCCTCGACCCCTCCGCGGTTGAAGATTTCCACGATATTATTGAACGACTTGCTAGTAATGGCGTGACGATACTGATGGTTACCCACGACCTATACGGTGCTTGTCAGGTTGCCAATCGCGTTGGAATTCTCCGAGCCGGCCAGCTAGTTGATGTGTTTGAGGCGGATGCTGATGGAAATATTGAGATTAATACAGTTCGTGACTTGTTCTTACAACAGCAGGTGGCGTGATGAGCGCAATTACATTAATTGCCGCTGATGAACTGCGTTATTGGCGTAGATCTAAAGTTGCATGGACAGTATTACTCACATTATTGCTGGTTTCGGTTTGCGCAGCATTGGTATCCAACTCAGAAATCTCGCGCAGAGTTAATGAGCGAGTGGCACAGCAAGCTGAGGCAGACGCTATTTTTCAGGCTCAGCCAGATCGTCATCCTCATCGCATGGTTCACTATGGGCACTATGTTTATCGCACTGCTTCACCGCTGGCTGTGATCGATTCTGGGATCGATTCTATGGTTGGCACATCGATTTTTCTTGAAGGGCACAGGCAAAACAGCGCCACATTCGCAGCGGCGAGAGAAACAGGTTTGCTTGCTCGATTTGGTAGCTTCTCGCCAGCCTTCACCCTGCAAGTTTTGGCGCCATTGCTGCTTATAATATGTGGCTTCGCCAGCGTAACGCGGGAGAAGGAAAGTAAGACGCTCTACCAACTGATTGGGCAAGGTGTGAGTAGCAGCAATCTGCTGTTTGGTAAGTCGCTGGCTCTGGGGTTGGTGGCGCTGATTGCGCTTTTGCCGCTAATACTGCTTGGTTTTACTTCGACCGGGAATGATAGTTTCGGGTTTAGACAATCTTTGTTTGGTATGGCTTTCGGCTACTTGATCTACCTTAGTATCTGGGTGTTGTTAATTGTCAGCTTTTCGGCTTTGCTGCGTACATCAGCGCAGTCACTTTCAGTGCTTCTCGGCCTATGGATAATCACTGTAGTCCTGATGCCGCGAATCGCCAGTGAATATGCCAGTGTGTCGGTGCCATCCCCGACCCACGTAGAAACCGATCTGCGAATTGCTGAAACTATGCGCGCCGGTGGGGATAGCCATGATATTGAGGATAATGCATTTGTTGGTCTCAGGTCACTCACGCTGGCTGAGTACAATGTAGAGTCAATTGAAGACTTGCCATTCAATTACAGAGGCCTTGTTGCGTTGCGTGGTGAAGAGGCCGACACAGAGGTTCTGAATCAGTTCGCAGAAGAACGAATGGCGCAAGAGCTTCAGCAAAAAACAATCGCCGATAGTTTTGCCATGCTGTCCCCAGTTGTTGCCATGCGATCGTTCTCTATGGCGCTGGCTGGCACCGCACTGCCTGATCACCATCATTTTCTAAGGGCTGCCGAGGATTATCGCTACAACATGGTGCAAACTTTTAATCGTTTGCAGATGTCTGAGATGACTCTTGCTGAGGATCTAGCTCGAAATGATTCTGATGATTCTGGCCGCCGAACTCGCGTTGACGCTTCTAATTGGGCTGGAATGCCTGTATTCGAATTGCGGCCACGAGATCATGCCCAGCGTAGGCAGGCAGCCTCACAGCCGGGATTCACGATGGGCTTCTGGTTGATTGCTGCTTTCTGTTTGTTGCTTCTTTCTACTCGGTGGTTACGCACTTGAATCTAAATTTTAGGATACAGCAAGAATTCTTCTTTCTGCTAAAAAGCAAAGCCGTACTCGGAGTAATGACGTTGTTATTGATCATGTCCGGAGTCAGTGTGGTGCTGGGGCTTAACTATGTTGCTGCTGAAAGACAGGAAATAGTAGAACTCATTCAGCTCGATACGGAGGAACGTGCCCATAAGCGAACTCTGGCTTATGACTATGGCGGAGCCGCCTATGATGCGTTTCATGCTGCATGGAATCCGCCCTCAGATCTCACTTTTGCTGCGATCGGGCAGCGTGATCTGAATCCAACTTTGATGCGCATTCGCGCTCTGGCTATCGAAGGACAAATTTATGAAACCGACAGTATAAATCCGGAGCTGGCGCTAGCAGGTCGTTTTGACTTCGCGTTTGTTGCTGCGTACTTATTGCCACTGGTAATTGTGTTTGTCTTTTACGACTTATTGGCCGCGGAGCGCGAGAGCGGACGGTTGAATTTGCTCACTGTAACTGCCCAGAATGCGCGATCGCTATGGTCAATCCGGATTCTACTCAGATTCATTGGCGTTCTAATCGCAGTTCTGCTCCCGCTGTGGATAGGGATGTCAGTAGAGGGAGCTTCCGTTGGCTTGATGTTGAGTGCCACTCTTGCGATCACCCTCGAAGCGGTTTTCTGGACTGCTCTAGTTCTAGTTATTGCGACCCGTCCGAACTTCCGGTCTGAAACCATCGCGGCTATCAGCGTCGGTACTTGGATAGTCCTTACTCTTGCGATTCCGATAGCCGGCAAGGTATACATAGAGAGTTCAGTGACTGGGATAAAGGGCAGTGAGGTTGCGTTGGTGCAGAGGGAATCGGTGAATGATGCTTGGGATTTGCCCAAATCAGTCACTATGGATGCCTTCTACGCGTCGCATCCAGAGTGGGCGAATTCTGCGCCATTGCACGAAGAATGGCATTGGAAGTGGTATTACGCGTTCCATCAGGTTGGCGATGAAATGGCAGCAGGCTTGGCTCAGGAATATCGTGCAACAATGTTAGCGCGAGATGAGCTCACGGCTCGTTTTTCCCTGTTATCACCAGCAGTTGCGATTCAGCGTAGACTAGAAGCTTTAGCTCAGACCAATCTCAGTGCTAGCCTCGCATTCGAGGATCAGGTGCGGGATTACCATGAGGAAATTCGCCGCGCTTATTACCCGGTACTTTTTGAAGAGGTGCCGTTCAGTAAAGAACGTCTGGCACAAATAGCGATACCTGATTTTTCAGAGTCAGCTGGGCTAGACTCCGAATGAGATACGTAAATTCTTTCCACGCAGAACGTAGTAGTCAAATAGCGTAAAACTGGAGTGCGATAAAAAATGATCTTGCGAAGATCTTTCATTAGATGGTTTTTAGATTCTACACGTCATAGCTTGCGCTCGATCGTGATTGGCATTGTTTCCCTAGTCAATATTGCTGCGATCGCTCAGGGCAGCAATACTGGTGAGGTGACTCCTTTCGAGCTGGCCAACTTGCTTGTCGAACCGGGCGAGATAGTGCGGGGTGAAATCACTATCAATCCAGTTAATGGCGATACCGGCACTTTTATTCCTGTCACTGTACTGCACGGTAAACAGAACGGCCCTGTGTTATCACTCATAGCAGGAATTCACGGTTCCGAGTATTCGCCAATATTGTCTATGCAGCAGCTGCCGTCATTGCTCGACCCATCCCAGATGGCAGGGACGTTAGTTATTGTTCACATAGCTAATATGCCAGCATTCACTGGTAGAACAGTTTACTTTGGCCCCACTGATCTTAAGAATCTGAATCGCTCCTTCCCTGGAGATTCCAGCGGGACAATAACAGAGCGGATTGCCTATGCACTGACAACCCATGTGATCAAGCCAGCTGACTATTTAATCGACATCCACTCAGGCGATGCGAATGAAAGCCTGCGGCCTTCTTACAGCGCGTACTATGCTGAGGCTGGCGGCGCAGATGTTGTGAGCCAATCTAAACGCATCGCGGTGGCCTTTGGTCTGGAAACCGTTGTGCAGTTTGCGGGATCTTATGATTCAGTTGATGACGCTATCTATACCAGTGCCCAAGCGGTGACGCTGGGAATACCTGCTATGGATGTGGAGTCAGGTGAATTAGGAATCATCGATGACAAGTACATCAATCCAATCACCAAAGGTGCGCTGAACGTGATGCGCGAATTGGGCATGGTGCAAGGGCAGCCTGATCTGCCTGAGAATCCTCTATTTATTGCTGATAGGGCGCGGGTATATAGTGAGCATGACGGAATTTGGTATGCGGACCCGTTGGTAAGCACAGGTGATTACGTCACCGAGGGAACAAAGCTGGGCATGATTACCGACTATTTGGGCAGAGAGTTGGAAACAATTACAGCGCCAGCATCGGGAGTGCTGCTTATTCTATTTGGCACGCCACCTGTGAACGAAGGAGATGCAGTAGTGGTGATCGGTGAGATTGGCGAACTATAAAGCTCGAAATTGGGAATGCCAAGATACGTTAGAGTTTACTCAGGCAGCAAGCTCTCGTAGAGAGTCCGCAACATCATTCCTTCAGTATTCGAGTTAATTGCTGCTAGCTTGAGCATCGGTCTCGCTGGTCGGCGTGAAGTCGCCAGTGAAGTTGATGAGTGCATCTTCTTCGAAGAATACTGACACACGTTCTTGGCCGCGCACGCCGCCACCGGGTTGAAAGTTATAAACATAGTCCCAGCGATCCTGATGAAAGGGGTCGCGTACAAGCGGTGTGCCCATAACAAAGATCACCTGTCGCTTGGTCATGCCGGGGCGAAGTTGATCGATCATATCTTGAGTAATGATGTTTCCCTGTGGAATAGAAATTTTATACACGCCGGGGAAATCGATGGAGCCGATACTGTTGCAGGCAAGCAGCAGGGACATCAGACTGAGCAGAACGCTGTTTCTAAATACTCGTTTCATAATTGTGTCGCTAATCCGCTCTCTTTTAACCTTAGTAAGTGTAAGGTCACTTTTGTTGTAAACCGTCTTAAACCTTCGAAATTGCGGGCTAAATCTTTCATCCCACCCAGCCAGCAGGCATAATACCCTACTCCTAGAGGCAGTAAAACCGCTCGATGCATGTGGCCTCTAGGCGCCAACCCCGATTGAACAAGAGTGATTAAGAGTAAGCTATGGCTACAGAAAATCAGGAACTTCGTAAGGCAGGTCTCAAAGTAACTCTGCCCAGGGTTAAGATACTGCAAATCTTGGAAAGTTCCAAAACCAAGCATCTAAGTGCGGAAGACGTCTACAAGGCCCTAATCGAGGCAGATGAAGACGTGGGCTTGGCCACCGTATATAGAGTGCTTACTCAATTCGAAACCGCGGGATTAGTAATGCGCCATCATTTCGAGGGCGGCAGCTCGGTGTTTGAGCTGGACTCGGTGGATCATCATGATCACATAGTCTGCCAGGCATGCGGCAGCGTAGAAGAGTTCTTCGATGAGGTTATCGAGGAGCAACAAGAGAAGATCGCGAAAAAGTACGGTTTTAAGATAACCGACCACAGCATGTACCTGTATGGACTCTGCAAAGAGTGCCAGGCGAAAGAAT
This sequence comes from uncultured Gammaproteobacteria bacterium, assembly GCA_913060495.1. Taxonomy (GTDB): domain Bacteria; phylum Pseudomonadota; class Gammaproteobacteria; order Pseudomonadales; family Pseudohongiellaceae; genus UBA9145. The sequence continues at coordinate 18,550 of CAJXRP010000029.1, forward strand.
AAAAGAATAGAAGCTATTAGCTTATAGAAGGAACAACGGCAGCCTAGTTGCTGCCAGCCACCATCTGCTCGGCATGGGCGAGTGATTCCTCGCTGAGATCTTCGCCACCCAACATCCGCGCCACCTCCCTCACTATTTCGGTTTCCGAGAGTTCTGTTATCTGCGTCAGTGTAGACCCTGCCTTCGTATATTTGCTCACGAAGAAGTGATGATGGCCTTGGCCGGCGACAGGCGCCTGATGGGTTACACACAGAATCTGCGTGCGTTCGGCGAGCTGTCTTAGCAGCTGACCGACTACCTTCGCAACTCCACCGCCAATACCTACATCCACCTCGTCGAATACCAGGCTTGGTATATGGGACGTCTGTGCGGTGATTACCTGTATCGCGAGACTGATTCTTGAGAGTTCACCACCCGATGCAATCTTTATAAGCGGTTTCGCAGGCTGACCGGGGTTGGTGCTCACCAGAAACTCGACGATCTCCAAACCGTTTGTTGATGGCTTGTCTTTGTCGTTGGCGAGTAGCTGGATTTCCAGGCTCGCATGGGGCATGCCCAATTTTTTAAGCTGTTCGTTGACCTGCTTGGCAAGCTTGCTGCTGCCTTTCTTGCGTTGCTTGCTGATCTCGCCGGCTACCTTGAGATACTCGGCGCGCAGTTGCTTGTCGGCGGCTTCTAGCCTCTCGAGTTCGGCATCGCTGTTCTCGATAAGGTTCAGTTGTTCTCTTAAGTCTGCAATGACTTGTGTCAGCTCATTGGGTTTGACCTTGTGCTTGCGCGCGATAGCATGAAGCAAGCCAAGCCGTGTGTTGACCTGTTCGAGTCGTTCCGGGTTCGCTTCGAATTCATCGGAGAAGGCGCGAAGATCCGACACCGCTTCGTCCAATTGAATAGAGGCACTTTCCAGTAGCTCGATGATGCTCTTCACTCGGTCGGTTTTCTCGGGCAGTTCTTGCAGTGCCGTCAAAGCCTGATGCATCGATGCCTTGGCGTTTTGTTCATCGTCACCGCCACACAGAGTCAGTGCAGATTGCACCGAGGCTACGGTTTCATCGGCGTGATTGAGTGACTTAAATTCTGCTTCCAGCTTTGGCACTTCATCACTGTCTATGCCTAGCTCATCTAGTTCCGTTAGCTGGTACGAGAGCAGCTGCGTCTGGGCCGAATCTTCCTGCGAGCGGTTGCTCAGCTGTTCGATCATCTGCGCATTCTTCTGCCACTGTTTATAGGTGCTGTGCATCGCGCTGAGGTGTTTCGCCGAGACGCAAAAATCGTCCAGCAGGCGCTGGTGAGTGGCGCGGTGTAATAGAGATTGGTGTTCGTGTTGGCTGTGAATATCCAGCAGCATCTCGCCTAGAGATTTCAATGACGCCATAGTGACGGGCGAGCCGTTGATGTAGCCTTTTGATCTGCCATCGGCATTCACCACGCGGCGCAGCAAGCAGGTGTTTGCATCGGACTCTTCTTCGAGATCGTTCTCGCTCAACCACTTTCGGGCTGCAGCGATGTCGGCGATGTCGAACTCTGCGCAGATGTCGGCCTTGGTCGCGCCAGCGCGGACTATGCCCTTGTCTGCTCGGTCGCCCAGTGCCAAGCCAAGACCGCCTAGCATGATGGATTTGCCCGCCCCGGTTTCGCCGCTTATCACGGACATGCCGGCCTTGAATTCGATCTCCAGGGTGTCGACGGTGGCGTAATTCTGTATGGATAATTGTTGCAGCATAGTCTCAAAGTATATTGGAACAGGGTCCATTAATGCAGAAAATTTGCGATTAAATACACGGGGTCTATTTTGGTTCCATTTTGGGTAACTAGCCTGTAGATCGGGCTCCTAGAATGGTCACCGAAGAAAATTGCTTGGAATTGCCTCGAATCGCTTGAAACCTCTCCTGAAGCCCCCATATAGCGGACATCGGCTGTTTTGCTAGCCAATAAATACCAACAGAAATCGAACAATAGAATTTAGCTAGGGGACGTCATGAGCACGCAGACTCCAGACCATGAATCAGAGAACGGTTTAGAAAACCAAGGGCCCGAGGATTCTCAGGCGGCAGCTGAAGAGGCAATGCAGGAGCAGGATGCGGAGGTTGCACCCGAAGGCGGTAGCGATCTAGAGCAAGCCTTGGAGGAAGCGCGGGACCAAGCGCAGAACGCAAAAGATGACTTACTGCGCGTGCAGGCGGAGATGCAGAATCTGCGTCGTCGCACCGAGCAGGACATCGAGAAGGCGCACAAATTTGGCCAGGAAAAACTCAGCATCGAGCTGTTGGCTGTGATGGACAATCTGGAGCGCTCTCTAGAAGCCGCCAGCCATAGTGAAGATGAGGCGATCAAGGCGATCCGAGAAGGCGTGGATCTGACCTTGAAGGGTTTTGCCGATTGCTTCACCAAATTCAATATCCAAGTAGTAGATCCCCTAGGCGAGCCGTTCGACCCCCAGCTTCATCAGGCTATGTCTATTCAGGAAAACACTGAATCTGAGCCGAACACCGTAATCGCCGTGATGCAGAAGGGCTATACCCTGCATGGCCGAGTGATTCGCCCGGCTATGGTGATGGTCTCGAAATAGGCTTTACAGCCTATCGAAGCAGGTATTGAAGACCGTCGGCTCAAGTAGCCATAAAGAAATTAGGGAATTAACGGCCTGATCCTTGAATTACACCGGATTGGGCCAATATTGAAGTCATTAGTAATACATACGTCGGATCAGCGCAGCAGTTCAGCTTGATTCAGGCCAATAGAACGATCGGAGATTTTGAAAATGGGAAAGATAATTGGTATCGACTTGGGCACCACCAATTCATGTGTAGCAGTCATGGATGGAGGCGAAGCCAAGGTAATTGAGAACGCCGAGGGCGATCGTACTACGCCTTCCGTCATCGCTTACAGCGCTGATGGCGAGACACTTGTTGGTCAGCCGGCGAAGCGTCAGGCAGTAACAAATCCTAGCAACACCTTGTTTGCGATCAAGCGTTTGATTGGCCGTCAATTCAAGGATGACGTTGTACAGAAAGACATCAAGATGGTGCCTTACAAGATTATCGAAGCCGATAACGGCGACGCTTGGGTTGAGGTTAATGGCGAGAAGATGTCGCCTCCGCAGATCTCTGCGCAGACTCTCATGAAGATGAAGAAGACGGCGGAAGATTTCCTTGGCGAATCGGTCACGGAAGCGGTTGTAACCGTACCTGCTTATTTTAATGATTCGCAGCGTCAGGCAACGAAGGACGCTGGCAAGATTGCGGGTCTGGATGTTAAGCGCATCATCAACGAACCAACGGCTGCTGCACTTGCCTATGGCATGGACAAGAAAGCCGGTGACTCTACTATCGCTGTGTATGACCTTGGTGGTGGTACTTTCGATATCTCGATCATCGAGATCGCAGAGACTGACGGCGAGCACACGTTTGAAGTGCTCTCGACTAACGGTGATACTTTCCTAGGTGGTGAAGATTTCGACTTACGTCTGATCGACTACCTTGCAGATGAATTCAAGAAAGAATCAGGCATGGATCTGCATAACGATCCACTCGCACTGCAGCGCTTAAAAGAAGCGGCTGAGAAGGCGAAGATTGAATTGTCTTCGGCGCAGTCTACTGAAGTGAATCTGCCATATATTACGGCTGATGCTTCTGGTCCTAAGCACTTGGTGCAAAAGCTAACGCGTGCGAAGTTCGAATCTCTAGTTGAAGAATTGGTAGAGCGCACATTAGCTCCACTGAAGATGGCTCTAGCCGATGCCGATCTGGAGAAGGGTGGAATCGACGACATCATCTTGGTTGGTGGTCAGACTCGTATGCCACTAGTACAGAAGAAAGTAGCTGAGTTCTTTGGTAAGGAAGCGCGTCACGACGTGAACCCTGACGAAGCAGTTGCAGTAGGCGCGGCAATTCAGGCAGCGGTACTCTCTGGTGATGTGACTGACGTATTGCTTCTCGATGTTACGCCTCTGTCTCTAGGTATCGAAACTATGGGCGGCGTGTCGAGCAATCTTATCGACAAGAACACAACGATTCCTACTAAGAAGACGCAGGTCTTCTCAACAGCCGATGACAATCAGACAGCTGTAACGATTCACGTAGTGCAAGGCGAGCGTAAGCAAGCTGCACAGAATAAGTCTCTGGGTCGTTTCGACTTGAGCGATATTCCTCCTTCGCCGCGCGGCATGCCGCAGATCGAAGTAGCCTTCGACCTGGATGCGAACGGTATCTTGAACGTGTCGGCCAAAGATAAGGCGACAGGCAAAGAGCAGTCCATCGTGATCAAGGCATCGAGCGGATTGTCCGACGAAGAGATCGATCAAATGGTTAAGGATGCCGAGGCAAACTCTGCCGAGGACAAGAAGTTCGAAGAGCTTATCACGGCCAGAAACACAGCCGATGGCATGATTCACGCGACTAAGAAAACTTTGGAAGAGGCAGGCGATAAGGCTTCTGACGAAGAGAAGGACGCGATCAACAGCGCTATCACCGAGCTTGAAGAAGCAGTGAAGGGTGATGACGTCGCTGATATGGAAGCCAAGACTAAGGCCTTGACCGATGCTTCAGGAAATCTGGCGCAGAAGATGTACGCCGAAGCGCAAGCAGCTGAAGAAGGTGCTGCTGCAGGCGCGGCTGAAGAAGGTGGCAGTGCTGAAAACTCTGATGCCGTCGACGCTGAGTTTGAAGAAGTGTCGGAAGAAGACAAGGAAGAAGAAAAGGAAGAGAAATAATCGTTGTCTTGTGGCGAGTTAGTGGCAACGCTAACTCGTAGCAAAGATGGTTATTCACAGGAAAACTAAGTCATTTCGATGACTTAGTTTTTTTGCGTTTATTGAAGCTAAGAGTTCAGGAAGTAAAAGAGCGGATACGATGTCAAAAAAAGATTACTACGAAGTACTGGGCGTTTCGAAAGACACACCGGCAGCCGATATTAAGAAGGCCTACCGTCGTGTGGCTATGAAAAATCATCCGGATCGTAATCCTGACAACGAAGAAGCTGTCGAGATATTCAAGGAGGCGAATGAGGCCTTCGAAGTACTCTCCGATAAAGAAAAACGCGCGCGTTATGATCAATACGGTCATGCCGGCGTGGAAGGCCAGACCAGTCACGGCTCTGCTGACTTCAGCGATGCCTTTGGCGACATATTCGGCGACATATTCGGCGGTGGTCGCGGCGGTGGCGGACGCAGTCATGTGCGTCAGGGTGCCGACCTACGTTACAACTTAGACTTAAATCTTGAAGAAGCGGTAAAGGGTACGTCGGTTAAGATTCGTATTCCGACTACTGTTACATGTGACACCTGTGAGGGAAGCGGCTCGAAGAAGGGCAGCGATCCGATCGACTGTACGACCTGTGGTGGTCACGGTCAGGTGCGCATGCAGCAAGGCTTCTTCTCGGTGCAACAGACTTGTCCGCGCTGTCAAGGTGCTGGCAAGCAGATTAAAGACCCTTGCGGAAGCTGTCACGGTCGCGGTCACGTTGAAGAAACGAAGACGCTGTCGGTTAAAGTACCGGCCGGTGTTGATGTTGGCGATCGCATTCGCTTAACGGGCGAGGGGCAGGCTGGAACTCACGGCGGACCTCCCGGCGATCTGTATGTAGAAATGTCCATCAGGCCACACAAGTTATTTGTAAGAGAAGGGCGTGACCTGCATTGCGAGATACCGATCAATTTTGTCGATGCGGCATTGGGTGGCGAGTTAGAAGTGCCAACTCTCGATGGGCGTGTGAAGTTGAAGATCCCTAGCGAGACGCAAACAGGCAAGCTGTTTCGTCTCAGAGATAAGGGCGTTAAGCCAATTCGCGGCGGCAGCACCGGCGACTTACTCTGTCGAGTGGTTGTAGAGACACCGGTACATTTGACGAAGCGTCAGAAAGAAATTCTAGGTGAGTTTCGCGATATTCAGAAGGGCGAAGGTAAAAAGCAGTCGCCGAAGACCGCTACCTGGTTCGACGGAGTAAAGAGCTTTATCGACGAGTTGCGATCTTAAGCTCTAGATTCCGTATTACCTTACTGATGCATCAAGTCTGTGATGGAAGTTAATCAGTAAAGCAGTCGCCTAAGACTGCTTCTTGGTTCGATGGCGTCAAGAGCTTCATCGACGACCTGCGCAGCTAGCCTAAAATATCTGCGGCAACCTTTTTGTGTTGATCGGCTTCCAGTCTAGGTCCGAAGTTAGACACTACGGTTGCCGATGCAAGGCTTGCTAGTTTGCCCGCGGTTTCAAAATCCTTTCCCTGTGTTAACGCGTACATAAACGCACCGGCAAACATGTCGCCGGCACCGTTTGTGTCGACAGCCTCTACCGAATGCGCATCCACAGCAATGTAGTCATTGCCATCGAATAGTCGAGCTCCGTCTGAGCCTCGGGTAATGGCGAACTGCTTGGCCTTGCTCTTCATCTTCTCGCAAGCCTCGTCGAAGTCCTCGGTTCCTGCCCAGAGTTTTACTTCTGTCTCATTGCAGAACAACAGATCGACGCCAGTACCTAGTACGTCGTTTACGTTGTCGAGGAAGTATTCCACCATAGCTGGATCGGAGAAAGTCATCGCCGTCTTGATGTTGTTTGTCTCGGCAAAACTCTTCAGTTCGACCACAGCCGCTTTCGCGCTGGGAGAGGTGACTAGATAGCCCTCTATATAAACGTATTCAGATTGTTTTACCGCTTCGAAGTCTATCTCTGCTTCGGAGACTGTTTCAGACACGCCTAGGAAGGTATGCATGGTGCGTTCCGCGTCTGGGCTGATCATCACGATGCAGCGCCCGGTAGTGCCCACTTCGCGTTGGCTCTCGGTGTTTGTCTTGATAGTTTGGTTGCCCAGCTCATTGATGTAGAAGTCGCCGGTCTCGTCATTTGCTACCTTGCAGCTTAGGAAGGCATTGCCACCAAATTGGCTGAGGGCATACAGAGTGTTCGCGGCAGAACCGCCACCGGCGCGCTTCTTGATGCCGTATTTCTCAGTGAGGACGTCGAGCAATTTCTGTTGCTCTTCTTGACTGACCAGAGTCATCAGGCCCTTCTCGATACCATGTTCTTGAAAAAAGCTTTCGTCGACTTCAAATTCTTTGTCGACTAGCGCGTTACCTACTCCGTATACATCAAATTTCACTATTGAATCCCCATCTATCTAGATTTGTATTTATTTCGGCAATGCAGAGAAGGCTTTCTCGGCAGCGTCCAGTGTGAGTTGAATTTCTTTGTCGCCGTGTGCGCTGGATACGAATCCAGCCTCGAACGCCGAAGGTGCCAGGTAGATGCCATTGTCTAGCATGGTATGGAAATAATGCTTGAAGCGCTCAGCGTTACTGCTCATTACCTGGGAGAACTGGCTGACCTTCTTCTCTTCTGTGAAGAAGCAGCCGAACATGCCGCCAACTTGATTCGTGGTGAAAGGAATGCCGGCCTTATCGGCGCGTTCCTGCAGTCCACTTAACAGTGTAGTAGTGCGCGCAGTTAGCTGTTCATGAAATCCAGGCTTGGAGATCACATTCAACATCGCTAAACCTGCGGCAACAGCGAGTGGGCTGCCAGCCAATGTGCCAGCCTGATAGACCCCGCCTAACGGCGCGATCATATCCATAATTTCTGCTTTGCCGCCAAAGGCCCCAACCGGTAGCCCGCCGCCGATCACCTTGCCGATCGTGGTTAGGTCGGGTTCTATATTGTAGACAGACTGAGCGCCACCTAGTGCGACACGAAAACCGGTCATTACTTCGTCAAAGATCAACACTGTGCCGTGCTTGCTGCAATGTTCGCGCAGCGCCTCAAGAAAGCCCGGAACCGGAGGCACGCAGTTCATGTTGCCGGCAACTGGTTCGACAATTACGCAGGCGATGTCATCGCCATTGGCAGCGAAGAAACTTTCCATCGCCTCTATGTCGTTATAAGGAAGCACATGGGTTAGGTCGGTATAGGCTTTTGGTACGCCTAGTGAATCGGGTTCACCGAGGGTGAGTGCGCCGGAGCCAGCCTTAACCAACAAGCCATCGACATGGCCGTGGTAGCAGCCTTCGAATTTTACGATACGGTCTCGACCGGTATAGCCGCGCGCGACGCGAATGGCGCTCATGGTTGCCTCGGTGCCGGAGGTAACGAGTCTTACCTTCTCTATAGAAGGCATGAGTTCGCAGATCTTATCCGCTATTTGAACTTCCGCTTCAGTCGAAGCGCCGAAGGCGAGGCCTTGCTGCATCTGGTGGCGCAATGCTTCGATAACATCTTCGTGGCAGTGTCCCAAGATGAGCGGACCCCAACCGCCTACATAGTCGATATAGCGATTGTTATCGGCATCGATCAGGTAGGCATCTTGGCCGGCTTTGAAAAATAGCGGGTTTCCGCCAACGCCCTTGAAGGCTCTGACTGGAGAATTTACACCGCCGGGAATATGTTTTACTGCCTGCTCATAGAGATGTCTGGAATTTTCGTTACTCATTTAGGGGGCCTTCTGTTAATTGCTTACTCACTGCTACGTCGAGGATAGGGCAGTTAGTTTTTTCATTGTTGTTGCGACATCAAAGATAATCGAGGCGACATTTTGCGCATTGATTCCTGCAATAGCAACTTAGTCTGCACCCTGCTGCGCTGCGAGCAGGGCATCTCGATATAGGACTGAGTGTCAATTCAAGCTGCTTGGGGTTTCTAAAGCACAGGTTTGACGACGATGAGTATTACGATCGCTACCAACAACAACACCGGAAGCTCATTGTAGACGCGGAAGAACTTGTGGCTGCGAATGTTTGAGTCTTCTCTAAGCGCCTTCATGTACCACCAGCAATAGTAGTGATAGGCAATCAGTAGAACGACTAGGCCAAGCTTCGCCTTCATCCACCACCAGGCCATGAAATAGCCATGATTAGCGATCAGCAGCCAGGAACCGAGGATGACAGCAAACACCGCCGAAGGGGTCATGATGGCCCAAAACAGCTTTCTCTCCATGATTTCGAAGCGATCCTTGCTGATCTGGTCCTCACTCATGGCGTGATAGACAAATAGGCGCGGGAGATAAAAAATCCCAGCAAACCAGCAAACGACTCCGATGATATGAAAGGCCTTAACCCACAGCATACTGCACTCCTAAACGCTTGAAAGAGAAGCTATCACAGCTCTCAGTCGAAGTCTCGATGATAGCAGGGATCGTCGCTAAGCTGTTGATTTTACGCAATGAAATGCCTTCAGATATTGCAATCTAGGCGTCGAAGTGTAAGATACTCCGTCCGGCAATTCAGATCCGCCGGCACGTACATAAGCTGCATTTGATTCACCCCGCTGTACAGATTGAAATCTGGATACCACCCACGGAGTCTATTTTGATAAAAGTTGGAATTATAGGAGCCACTGGCTACACCGGCGTCGAGCTACTCAGATTGCTCGCTCCACGCACTGACGTCGAAATTTCAGTCGTGACTTCGCGAGAGATGGCGGGCGTGGCTGTGCATAGCCGCTTTCCTAATCTGCGCGGGCATTTAGATCTTCAGTTCTCAGCCCCCGATGCGGATTTGCTGCAGGCCTGCGATGTCGTCTTCTATGCGACGCCTCATGCTGTGGCGATGAATACCGTGGCAGAATTATTGTCGAAAGGGGTCAAGGTCATCGATCTCTCGGCGGATTTTCGAATTCAGAATATTCCTCTGTGGGAGCAATGGTACAAGACCAAACACGTCTGCCCAGAGTTAGTAGCCGATGCAGTCTACGGGCTGCCGGAAGTGAACCGCGAAAAAATTAAGGCAGCCCAGCTGATTGCAGTGCCAGGCTGTTATCCCACGGCGATTCAGTTGGGTTTCTTGCCGTTACTGGAAAACGGCCTCGTCGAAACAGATCGCCTTATTGCCGATGCCAAGTCTGGCGTGAGCGGCGCCGGCAGAAAGGCAGTTGAAGACTTCCTGCTCTGTGAGGCTACCGAATCTATTAAGGCCTATGCGCTTTCCGGCCACCGTCATCATCCGGAAATCTGCGAGAGTTTAAATCGTTACAGCGAATCTGAGATTCGACTGACCTTTATTCCACACCTCACGCCGATGATAAGAGGCATTCTGGCCACACTGTATGCACCGGTTAAGTCGGGTGTGGAAGTGTCGCTAGACCAACTGCAGGCCGTGTATGAAGAGCGTTATGCCGACGAGCCGTTTGTAGATGTGCTGCCCCAGGGCGAAGTACCGGCGACCAGAAATGTGAAGGGGTCGAACAAATGTCAGATAGCAGTAGCTTATTCTGCAGACACGAATACGATCGTGGTGCTTTCGGCAGAGGATAATCTGGTGAAAGGCGCTGCAGGACAGGCGATACAGAACATGAACATCATGTTCGGCCTGGAAGAGACTACAGGATTGCAAAATATCGCCTTATTGCCCTAAGCTCTAAATAGAATGAGCTGCGAGCAAGGTTTATCGAATTGTTTTATGGACTGGAGAAGTCTGCGTGCCCAATGTAGTTAAAGGCAGTAAGCAAGAAAAGATGGTAGTCGTGCCCCATAGGCCCGGCCGACGCTTCCTGCTTGTTAGCTTACTTGTGTTGGGTGTAGGAGGGAGCGCGATTGGTGGCTTCATGTATGGCTACGCGAATACGCTAAACTCTCAACAATCCGAGCAGGCAACTCAGCAAGAATTGAGTGAGCAGCTGATTGCTGTCGAGACAGAAAACTCAGAACTACGCCGGCAGGTTGCGATATTGGACAGGTCTAGCGTGATGGATAAGCGCGCGACCGAAGAGGTACAGGAAACGATTCTCGGTTTGCGTGATCGGGTCGCGCAGCTAGAACAAGACGTTGTTTATTACCGACAGGTGGTGTCTGAGGAAACCGAAGACACCGGCCTGATAATCAGTCAGCTGGATATCGATGCGACGCGCGAGGCCAATCGTTTTCGCTATAAGCTGGTGCTGCGGCAGCAGGATGCGGACGGCGATTCGTTCTTAATCGGCCACGTAAATGTTAATTTGGTTGGCTCTCAGGGCGAAGAGCAGCAGATATTGTCGCTGAGCGACCTGTCAGCAGAACAAGATCAGCTGGATATTCGGCTGAGGTTCAAATACTTTCAGAGTATAGAGGGCGAGCTAGTCTTGCCGGACAACTTCGTTCCAGACCGTCTGCAAATTGCTGCAGTATCGGTGGAGCCGGTTGAGAAAAGCATCAATCAGAATTTTAGTTGGGTCGTTGAGCGATGATTGTTTACAGTTAATTCAGCAAGCACGACTATTTAGAAATTTTGCAGTACGCAATTGTTAGGAGAGGACGGCAATGTTTAACAAGTCAGTACCAGAGAAGACGTCAACCGGGCCAGCCCATACCTTGATTTCGAGAGCTACGGAGATCGTCGGTGATATCCATTTCAGTGGAGAGCTGATCATCGAGGGGCGAGTGAAGGGAAATATTTACGCCGAAGACGATTCAGAGGCTCTTATTCGTATTGCGGAGAAGGGTGCGGTCGAGGGAGAGGTCTGTGTACCGTCGGCAATCGTAAACGGTCTGGTTCAGGGCGATCTGCGTTCCACCAAGCATTTAGAGTTGGCAGCGAAGGCAGTGGTAGTTGGCAGTGTTTACTACAACTTAATCGAGATGGTGATGGGTTCTGAGGTAAACGGCAATCTAATGCATATCAGCACTAGCCAGAACGAAAACAAGCGTCTGGCCGCAGACAAGAAGAAGCTCCCTTTCGATACTTCTGTCGTTCAAAATAGCTAGTTGTAGCAAGCCCATTAGGGCTGGGGCGTAGCGACCGACAGTGTCCTGCAATGCGGCCTACAAAAAGACTCGAGGAATAATTGACTAAATTAGTCGGTTATTGCGATAATCATTTGAATTAAGCGAATATCGAGCCTCTCTATGAGCTCGATTTACTGCAACTGAGAACCCAAATGTCAGTAGTACAATCACAAGAGCCAGTCATCATGTCCTTCACCGATAATGCGGCGGACAAGGTGCACAATTTGATCTCTGAAGAGGGCAATGACAAGCTCAAGCTGCGGGTCTTCGTGACCGGTGGGGGCTGCTCAGGGTTTCAGTACGGATTTTCTTTCGATGAAGACATCAACGAAGATGACACTATCATCGAAAATAAGGGCGCCAGCCTGCTGGTCGATCCCCTTAGCTATCAATATCTCGTGGGTTCCAGGATCGACTACGTCGAGGGCTTGGAAGGTTCGCGCTTTATTGTGAGCAACCCGCTGGCTACCGCAACTTGTGGTTGCGGCTCCTCGTTCTCTATCTAAGGCTCTCTTGTCGATACTAAAAAGTCATCCATGACTTTGGAGTATGTCGTGGGCCATCAGCTGGCGTAAAAAAGTCATTTTACTTGTCTTTGCCCACTCGCATTGCCCTTGGCGGGCAATGGTTGCACATTCATGTGCAACTAAGTCGATCTTCTAAGCTTTGTAGATTCCGCCTAGGACGGCAGCTTTTGTCGCGCCGGTAAATGGCGTCGTATCGATGGAGCGTCCTTCAATCGTCTGTTTCGCCATCCAGGCAAAGGCGATCGCTTCAACCCAGTCCGGATCGATGCCAAGCTTTGTGGTGGATAATACGTTGCAGTCACGTAGTCTGGCCTGCAAGCCAACCATAAATGCGTTGTTATGTGCGCCGCCGCCACAGACATAGACTTCGGTTGGTTGGGAAGTCTTACGTATCCCGTCCACGATGCTGTCGATGGTAAAGCGCAGCAGCGTTGCTTGCACATCGGCGATTGCGAGCTCCTGTCCGAGTTTGTGCAATTTCTCTTCTAACCACAAACCATTGAACAGTTCTCGACCGGTGCTCTTCGGCGTTGCCTTCGAAAAATAAGGCTCTTCCAGAAGCAGTTTGAGTAGCGGCTGAATGATATTTCCGCTGGCTGCCCAGTCACCATTCTTGTCATAGTTTTTTTGTTGGTGTTTCGCAATCCAATAATCCATCAACACATTCGCTGGGCCGGTATCGAAGGCGAGGCAGGTTCCGTCTTTGTTTAATACGGTAATATTTGCGATTCCACCAACGTTTAACACGACGCGATCAGTGCTGGCTGACTGGAAACAATTTCTATGAAGTAAGGGAGCGAGCGGTGCGCCTTCGCCACCGGCGGCCATGTCTCTTCTGCGAAAATCAGCGATGGTAGTGATGCCAGAAAGATGTGCGATGCTATTCGGGTCGCCAATTTGTAAAGAAAAACGAGTATCGCCTTCGGGGTAATGAAAGACAGTTTGTCCGTGGCTACCTATCGCGCGAACCGCTGTTCTTTCGATATTTTCATTTGCAAGGAGCGCGAGGGCTGCCCGAGCAAACAATTGACCTATGGCGACGTCGGTGTTGCCGTACAATTCTAGATCGATATTCTTGCCACCGCATAGCTGCAGAATATTCTCTCTAAGGCCAATTTCTATAGGCTCAGAGTGAGTTGCTATTAGTTTAGGTTGGTCATCAATGAACTGCACGAGGGCGCAATCGACACCATCGACACTGGTGCCTGACATCAGCCCAATATAGTAATCGGAGTTGGCCAAGGGTTGCCTGCTTTAGTCAGCGCTAGGTTGGTTCAGTGTAATGAACGTCGTGCTATTCATATCTGAAAAACGTTTTAGTAGATCGGCAGTCTGCGTGCGAAAGCTATCCATCTCTGCAGGGTCGATAGACTCAGCCTTTGGAAGCTTGTCGATAATGGTGCGAGGATTCTGGTGAACACCGCCCATTAAGAATTCATAATGCAGGTGAGGTCCGGTTGCGCTGCCAGTTGTGCCGACGTAGCCAATAATGTCGCCCTGTCTGACGCGCTTACCTTTCTTTATACCATTTCCATATTTAGAGAGGTGCGCATACTTTGTTTCGAAGCCACCAGCGTGCTTAACGATGACGAGATTGCCGAATGAGCCATTGCGTGATGCGCGAGTAACTTGCCCGTCACTGGTTGCACGAATCGGTGTGCCGCGTGGCGCAGCATAGTCCGTTCCCTTGTGGGCCCGTATTGTATTGAGTATTGGGTGACGACGGTTAGGATTGAAATTAGAACTGATGCGGAAGACATCAAGTGGGCTGCGCAGGAATGCTTTACGCATGCTTTCACCTTCGGCGTTGTAGTAACCAACTTCGCCTTCTTCATCTATATAGCGAACCGCAGTAAAAGTCTTTCCTTGGTTGGTATATTGCGTCGCGAGTATGTCGCCGTTTCCTATAAATTCGTCATCAAGGTATTTCTCTTCGTAGAGAATGCTGAAGTCATCGCCAGTTCGCGGGTCGAGTATGAAGTCGATAACACCGCCGAAGATGTTCGCCATCTCCATGATCGTTACGGCTGGGATCTGCTCGCGCTGTCCAGCCATGAACAGACTGTCTGCTATCGTACCTACCTTAAAGGCAGATTTTAGCTGCGGAAAATTGAGGATCGACTCAACGTCGTAGTTGTTATTGTTGAGTGTGAATAGGAAACCTTCCAGAGGAGACTTTAATAGACGCAGTTGCTCGAGCTCGCCTTGATTTGGAATCAGGAAGTCCAATTGGTAACCGGGGTATACCTGATTTAGAACCTTGGCTTCGTCACTACTATTAAGGACGCGAAATAGATCCTGATCTGAAAGGCCTACCTTGCTGAATATTGCAGATAGATTGTCACCGCTCTTTATTTCAAAGTTCTGCCAGAGGGTCACGTCTTCTAGCACTGGCTGAGCTTCGGTCTCTGGGGTGATGACGAAGTCTGACATGGCAAGCGCTGTGGGCTGTTCTTGCTCGGGTTCAACGCTTTGCTGTAGGTCGATATTCAAGGCTATTTCTGTTCGACCGCTGGGCTCAATGGTGTCGTCACCAATTGGTAGGATCAACAGAACCAAGACGAGGCCACATAATGCACCAGCTATAATAAGGTGATCCCGCGGATAGTGAGCCACCACAAGATACTGCTTGCGGGCAAATTGCTTAATTAATTCAATGAGTTCCATAGTTTAAACTACTGCAAAAGCTCTTTTGGCGCCGGAATGCGCGAGTTTATAGTAAGTCGCAGCGCATTTCCTAGGCGTTTTTGCCCGTATTGCCGCACAACTGGGTAGTTCTAGTGTAAAATCGCCGCCTTTTTAGCATAAACAAAACGCGGGTTCTCCTGCTTTGGTCGGCTAAACTGCTAATTTAATTAGTTTTATGCCACAGTGACTTACGATAATAGTGACTCCTCGACATATGAATAGTTCCGAAGATAGTTCTAATAAAGACATAATTTCTGACCTACAGAGCCGTAATATGGTAGTTCAGCTCGCCGGCGGTGATGAGCTCAAGTCTCATTTATCCGAAGGCAGCCGTGCTGTGTATTGCGGATTCGATCCTACGGCCTCCAGTCTGCATATAGGTAGCTTGGTGCCTCTATTGGCGCTAAAGCGTTTCCAGATGGCCGGTCACAAGCCGATTGCCTTGGTTGGCGGGGCTACCGGTATGATCGGCGATCCGAGCTTCAAAGACAGTGAGCGAAAGCTCAATACTACCGATGTAATCTCTGATTGGGTTGAACAGCTGAAGCCACAGCTGAGCCAGTTTTTGGATTTTGACTGTGGTGAGAACTCGGCCGTTCTGGTGAATAACCTGGATTGGACCAAGGATTACGATGTACTTAGCTTCCTAAGAGACGTAGGTAAGCACTTCGCCGTCAATGCCATGATTCAGAAGGAATCGGTTAAGCAGCGTATAGAGAGAGAAGGCGAGGGTATTTCCTTCACCGAATTCAGCTACATGATTCTGCAGTCTTTCGATTTTGCTGAGCTGAACAAGCGCTACGACTGCACCGTGCAGATTGGCGGTAGCGACCAGTGGGGGAATATTACCGGTGGTATAGACCTAACCAGGCGTATGAACCAGGCGCAGGTATTTGGTGCGACCTTGCCCCTAGTCACTAAGTCAGATGGTACGAAGTTCGGTAAGAGCGAGAGTGGCACTATCTGGCTGGACGCGAAGAGGACCTCTCCTTATGCCTTCTATCAGTTCTGGCTAAGCACGGCTGATGCCGACGTCTATAACTTCATGAAGTATTTTACTTTCCTCTCAGCTGAGGAGATAGACGCGATCGAAGCAACAGACAAGGCATCGGGCACTAAGCCTGAGGCGCAGGGCATATTGGCTAAAGAAGTCACCGAGTTGGTTCATGGGGAGCAAGGCCTAACGGCCGCGACACGTATCAGTGAGGCGCTGTTCTCGGGGGATATCACCTCTCTTACCAGTGATGATCTGCAGCAATTAGAGTTGGATGGTTTGCCTTGTTCTAACTTTTCAGCCGACAGTGCGGGCATTGTTGAGGTGCTGGTAGCCAGTGGATTGGCGAAGTCGAACAAAATGGCGCGGGAATTCATTGGTAACAACGCTGTGTCAGTGAATGGGCAGCTAGTTACGGAGCCTGATTTCCAGCTTTCTGCAGAAATAGCCCTACAGGGACAGTACTTCGTGCTGAAAAGAGGCAAGAAGTTGTTCCATCTGGGTAAGCTCTCTTCGTAGAAGATGCTGATTTTAAGGCGATTTCTCCCGTTAATATGGGCCAGAAATCGCCTCTCTAGGGGCGCGACACAGTTGCTCTGCAATAGCCAGTAAACTAGTTACAAATTCTTTTTAAAAAACCCTCTGAATCCCTTGCCAAACCTTGCCGTCTGCGTATAATGCCGACCTCTCGCTGATGAGGCGAAGATGTTTTAAAAGTTCTTTAAAAATTAGATTAAGTAATAGAGGTGGATGCTTGCTGTTGATGGTTTC
>CAJXRP010000030.1 GCA_913060495.1 uncultured Gammaproteobacteria bacterium
CTGGTTCGGGAGCAGGCTCAGGTGCTGGTTCGGGAGCAGGCTCAGGTGCTGGTTCAGGAGCAGGCTCAGGTGCTGGTTCGGGAGCAGGCTCCGGCTCCGGTTCGGAAGCCGGTCCAGTGACAGGTCGACATGCCGGGTTGTTGCTATTCAGGGTGCAGGCCAGTGCTCCATCACCTCTAGTTTCGTTTGGGTTAACCCGTACTTCACTAGTTTCCTGAGCGACTGCGGCGCCAGTTGTATCAACTCCTGTAGTTGCCTGAGTATCTTGAAGGGTTAATGCTGGTGGCTCCAGTGTCCGCTCATCATTTGCTGGAGCTGCTGCTCTGTCATCACCTGCGCTAGCGGTGTTTTGATCATCTGCTGCTGCATCTACGTCAGCAGCTCCGTTTCCAGCAGCGCTTGCATCACCATCGTCACTCTCACTTTCTTCTTCGCTTTCAGCTTCTTCTAGCTGCGCGACAGTTAATACAGGAATATTGCCTAATTGATTAGGTTGCAATAACAGGCCTTGCGGAGGTGTCTGGTCATCGAAAGCAACACCAAAGTCAAAATCGGCACCGACACCCAGGTCTAGCGATCCGGCGCTGTTATTGAGTTGAGTTGCTCCGTCATAGACTGCGACATAGAGGCCACCATCGAGCACGGCCTCGTGATCGGTGCCGCGAATACCAATATTAGATTGCTGTGTTTGGACATTGTAGGCGCTGCGATTTTGCTCGCCAATCCTGCCGGTAATGGTTCTAAATCCACCCTCAATAAGACGCATGTTAATAATGTCGTTATCAATGTCTTGCTCAAAGCTGTATGCAACAATTTCAAACTGAGTGGATTCTTTTAGTGATACTAGTGCAGAGTCAGTCATCCGAATCTGGGCAAAAGCCTCGGGCTGTGTTACAACTGTATCCCCTACGAAAATTTCCGAGCGGCGACGTAGTGAGCGCGAACTTCCTGTGGTATCAACAGCTGTAACTTCGCCGCTGACAGCGACGATGCGACCTGCAATTTCTTCTTCCGCTGCAAAGTTTACCGGGGAGTACACGGAAATGCTCAGCAATAAAAAGTGATAGAAGAATCGGGATAGAAATTTTTTACATGTCTTTTTCATAACGATAGCTCTTTTAGGCAGCGTATATGCGGTTCCAAAATCAGCATTAGAAACGATATCTGAAACCGGCTTGTATTTTTGTTCGTGAGTAATCAAACAATTCAATGTTGCTGGAATTATTCGTATAGCTGAAATCGGCGGTTAACAGCAGCTTTCTATTCATGCGCCAAAACCAACCGAGGGCAACAGATTCATTGTCATCATTGCGCAAGGTATTGAAGAAAACAGGATGATTACTATCATGCTCAACATCTTGAATCGATGCTCTTAAGAAAGGTGTGTGTTGGGCATTCAATTGATAAAGCAGGCTGTATGCGGCACCAGTAAATTCCCTGCCATTGTGCTCTCCAGAATTTAAATTTTCGGGATTTTCATCGCCATGGTACAAATTCATTGTATGAGTAAAGGCGCCAGATATTTTTGTGAAGCCACCCGATATTAATAGTTGATTAACGTCACGTAGGGCATTCAAATCACCGCCATTTCCAGTGTCATAGCGAATTTGAGCGTAGGAGGCGGCAAGGTTTTGATACCAGCCGTTGTTGCCAACATGCTGCCAAGAGGAGTTGAGAGCCAATGAATCTTGAAAGCCGTTTCCGTCGAGGTTGACAGTAGTGTGGGAAATCCCGTGTCTGAATTTATTTATGTCGCTTCCCCAATTGTAGGCAAGCTCTCCACGCAGACTGTCTATATCAAACTGATCGGTACTAAAATTATCTAGGTGGTTAAGATTGATTGCGATGTCCAGAGAGCGATCACGGTTAAAAGGATGATTATAATTCATCGAAATTCTGGAGTTCAAAAAATTGTCATCAATCTCCTGGCCGTCTTGATTGAGTTCGATCTGCCCGATCAGCGGAGTATCAATCAGACCGGTACTGGTAGCGCTATTAATATTGCCATCTGACCCAATTGAAGATGACAGCTCCCAGTTAAAGGTTGCGTCCCTTGTGTTCTCTCGTGCTTCAATAAGCGTTAAGAATGCCTCTATGTTTTGTCGCACAGTAAGAGGTGGGTTCTGCTGCAACACCGAATCGAACAGGCTTTTGGATGCAGACAAATTATTCGTTATAAAATAGGCTCGAGCCAGTTCAAGGCGAGCTCGATCCCTCAATAAACTCGTGGTGGCGGTAGCGGCAACTCTTTCTAGAGCGTATACAGATTCGTTAGAATTGCCAGACTCTAGAGCGGCGAGCCCGAAGAGGAAATCGAAATCAGGGTCTCCCTCCCACTCATCCAAGTTAGTTTGTCCAAGTTCGAAAGCTTCTTGGTACTGACCTGCAGTAATCAAATTATTCATTTCTGAATAGGGCGAGGGGCCTTCAGCGGCGAGCGCCTGAAATTGAAAACTAAAAGATAGTACGAGTAGAAGCAAGAGTCGGGAATTTGTCATAATGATCTCTGCTTTTATATATAAAGAAGTACAGTCTAAATGCTGCATATTTCTAATTGATGGAACCCAGTTTAAAGCGAATCCGTAAGGGGTTGCTGTGTGTTAGGCCCTATCTGCGTAGAGGAAGTGTAGACATTATCGCTAATTTAAACCTTTGTCCAATTCAGGGCCTCATTGGATTAATATAGGTCATAGGGGGCTGCTGAGGGCGGCAAAATAAAGGTTTTTTTTCAAAGAGATTCTTGATTTTTGAGTTGGCTTGGAGATTTTTTTAAAATTTTAACCTATCGTCAGTGATAGGGCTGTGAGAGTGCTATCTTGGCTAATCAGGCTTAAATAAATCAGGGGCACAGTTAACTTAACAACTTAAGAGATCGCAATGGCAAAGGACAATCGAAAAGATGTGTTTCCAGAAATTGGGACTAGGCGCATAAAGATTTTATTTTCGACATTGTGCTAACTTATCAAGTTGTAGGCACCTCCAAAGCCTCAAGGCGAACTTAATGAGAAAAATAATTGCAGTGCTAACAATTCTAACCTTAAGTTTAGTGCAAATGAATGCCGCTATTGCACAGCCACCGCCTAAAGATCCCAATAACTATGTGCCGGGGCTGGGTGACTTGATGGGCTCTCTGCAGGTACAGCATGGCAAGCTATGGTTCGCAGGTTCTCAGGAGAACTGGCCACTGGCGGCCTACACAGTTGATGCGATTAAGGAGGGGGTTGCAGACATGATAGTTCTGCGGCCGCGCTACAAGAGAGAATCCATTGTTGAAATGCTCAGGCAGCTAACCGCTAAGCCACTAGAGGATCTTGAAGAAGCCGTATCAGAAAAGGATAGCGAGTTATTCATTCAGGCCTATGACTCTCTTACCGAAGGCTGTAATGTCTGCCACAGGAGTCATGATTATGGGTTTATTGAGATTCAGCGGCCGACGGCCCCAGCATGGACTAATCTGCGCTATCGGCCTTAATGAGTTACTCGGCTTAGCTTGCGGCCTCCTTGTAATGACAGTTTGGAAAGGCTGTTGGCAAGCGCGTCTATCCGGCGTACCAACAATTACCTACTCTGCCTTTAGGCTAGGCCAGAATCCAAAAGGGGCTATGACTTGAGTGAGGAAGCAAGTAAAACGCAATTTCTACGGGTACTAGGCCGCAGAGAGGTATTGGCACTGGCCTTCGGTGCGATGATTGGCTGGAGCTGGGTAGTGCTTTCCGGAACCTGGATCTCTTCGGCTGGCACACTGGGTGCTATCGTAGCCTTCCTCATCGGCGGCGCTGCAATCTTATTAATTGGTCTTACCTATGCTGAGCTTGCCTCGGCCCTGCCTTTCGCTGGCGGAGAGCATGTCTACAGCGAGCGCGCATTAGGCTCTGGCGCTTCCTTTATTTGCACCTGGGGCATCATTCTCGGCTACGTCTCTGTTGTAACGTTCGAGGCCGTGGCTCTGCCAACCGTGTTGGATTCATTGATACCAGGTCTGGATAAAGTCCACCTTTGGCAAATTGCCGGCTGGGATGTATATCTGTCATGGGTATTGGTAGGTGTAGCCGGCTCCGTGATTATGACGACTCTGAATGTAGTTGGCGTACGCATGGTCGCGCTAGTACAAAGCGTGGTTGTGTTGGCCATTTTGCTTGTAGGGGTGTTGTTTGTAAGCGGGGCACTGTTTACCGGCGACGTCAGTAATATGCAGCCCCTGTTCAAGGATGGTGTCTCCGGAATTACTCTAGTGCTGGTGATGGTGCCCTTTATGTTTGTAGGCTTCGACACCATTCCCCAAGCTGCAGAAGAAATAGATCTGCCCTTCAAAGATATCGGCGCCGTATTAATGATTTCCGTAGCAATGGCCATCGTCTGGTATGGGTTTATCGTACTGGGGGTTGGACTAGTTCTGGACGAGACTGCTATTAATTCCTCTGGTGTGGTTACCGCAGAAGCGAATGCCGCGATCTACGGCGAACTAGGTGGCACGGTGTTATTGATTGCCGGTCTCGCCGGTATCATTACCAGTTGGAACGCCTTTATCCTAGGTGGCAGCCGCGCCATCTATGCGCTAGCTCATAGTGGTTT
This sequence comes from uncultured Gammaproteobacteria bacterium, assembly GCA_913060495.1. Taxonomy (GTDB): domain Bacteria; phylum Pseudomonadota; class Gammaproteobacteria; order Pseudomonadales; family Pseudohongiellaceae; genus UBA9145. The sequence continues at coordinate 4,573 of CAJXRP010000030.1, forward strand.
ATTGCCAGAGTTTCTCGGTGAGCTGCACCCGAAATATCATACGCCTAGGAATGCGATCCTCCTAATAGGCGCGCTGTCTATTATCGGACCCTTCTTTGGTCGGCCAGCACTGGTCTGGGTTGTCGACGCCGGTGGTCTTGGTATTGTGATTGCCTACGGCATGGTGGCGTGGTCATTTCTGGTATTGCGTAAGAGGGAGCCAGAGTTGGAAAGGCCCTATAAAGTACGTTATGGAAAGTTCGTCGGTATCTCTGCGCTAGTGTTGTCGATTGGTCTGGGCTTGCTCTATATGCCGGGAAGTCCTGCCGCGTTGATCTGGCCTCAAGAATGGGGAATCGTTCTAGCCTGGACTGTTCTAGGGGGGATTCTGTATGGCTTTACGCGTAAAGGAAAAGGTGAGAAAGAGGAAATCCCAGCTGAATGAATCCGCCCCTGATTTCTATTTCTAACTAGTCGTTACTTCGTGACCGCATAATTGCCATAGACCTTTCAGTCAGCCAGCCGTGTTTTTCATCTTTGCGGTAAAACAGATAGAGATCTACTGTTTGAGTAAACCCGCTCAAGTCGCTTTGCTTCGGAATCAGGCGCACGTTTCCATCGATGCGCGCAAATCTTCTGCCTCCTTCAGCGAAGGTTTTTAATGCCTCCATGCTAATTACACTTGTGTAGAGAGTATTTGCAAAGGATTTTTTAAGCTCGTCGAGCCGTGCCTGTCTACTCGCGGTTGTAGTCAGCTCTCCGTTCAAGCCATGCTGAGTCATGTTTACAAGATCCTCGGTTAGGAGGTGCCCGTACTTAGCCAAATCCTTTTCATTAATCGCTTCTACGATCTGAGTGATAGTAGCTAGGATTCCATATTACGCAGTTCTCTCTTCAGCTTGAATTATTGGCATTACTTTTGTTCTGCTTCCAGTCGGCGCGCGCCAGCAAGCGTGCCCGGCATGGAGTAGTTGCCTTCATGGCAGGCATACTCATAGAGTTGACCGCCGATATCATAAAAGCTGAGTTCTGCCGTCCAGGGTTGGCTATAGAGATCGGAATCTTCCACGGTAAAGCGGTAAACAATTTCAGAATCGGAATAGCGAGTAAAGCGCTCGGTTACTTTGCCGTTTTTCGTAATAGCCGTTGAGCTCTGCTGCATCTGCTGCGGGTTAACGTTGATTGTTTCTACTACCAGTGCATCGTCTTCATACCAGCCAACAGAGTCTCCCATGTATTGCCGCAGAACTTCCGGTCGACGATTGGCGCGTGCCTCGGCTGCGGATGCGAAGATAGGAATGATGCGTGCGTCGTGCATTTGTTCCACATTTATCATCACGTAGTCATCGGTCTGCACGAACTCATAATTGTTATTGTAAAGGCCGCTCTGCATAGCAGGCCCGGCTTTGCCTTCGGAGAGAATACAGCGCTCCGATAGAGGCAGTGCCTCGGGGCCGTCAGCATTACCGATACCGGTGACGTAGCGGCTGCCGAAACTGGTGCGCTGATAATCTGTCGTAGGGTTTTCCAGGCGTGGCACCTGTCCGTTCTCTGGATTAACGATGTAGGAAGTACGGTACTCACCCTTCACCATAGCAAGGTTGGAGCCAGGGTCGACCCAGAAATGATTGTAGGCCCTGGCGCCGAAATCATCTCCCCCCGCCTCGGGCGTGTTATTGACGCCATCATCTTCGTCGAAGCCGCCCTCGATACCACCAATCGGTATAGCGGCTGCAATGGCTTGTGCTTCCTCTGCTGTCACCACCAGTGTATCCACCCCCGCTCGGCGCGTGAGGTTAGTCAGCGAGGCATTGCTCCAGACGCCCTCTAGGTCAGGTCGTGCAATGTTTTGAGCCAGCGCGGCTGAGCACGCTAGAGCACTGCACAGCAGCAGGCTGCCAATCTGGGCGGGGTGTTTAAGTTGATAGGTCATTTGCTATGTCCTCAGGTTTTGTCCGTCGGGGAATACCGAGGACAGAGACTTCAAATGCGTTAACGTTGCTGTCTGCCAATTGCGACAAGCGGCGGTTTTATCCTAGCGCCAGGAGTCGCTCAAGATAAGGGAGAATCACGGCCGCCATGATGATTGCCTGAGTCCAGACAAAGATTCGGTGATTGCTATCTATCTTGGCATTTTGCTCAGCAAAGCGTGTATCGATTGAAGCGTTCTGTTCAGCAAAACGGATATCGATTGAGGCATTTTGTTCAGCAAAACGAGCAGCAAGAAAGTCTTTGGTAACTAGCGCATCTAGGTTCACGTTAAATGCCTCAGTCAGTACCTCAGCTTGAACTTCGGCCTGCGATGCAGGAACCCCTGCCGCCTCTAGCCGGCGCACAAACTTCAGTGTATCGAAAGTCGATATCGCCATTTCACGTTCCATGTGAATTTTCTGTATCTAAGCAGTATAGGCAGCGAACTGCTGTTCAGGCAAGAATACACGGGAATTATCGACTATTTCTTAATTTTCTTCGACTAAGCTACGCAGTAGGCGTTGGATCTGTGCGCGGTTGTTGACCGCCTGGTTCGTCAGAATAACAAACGGATACAAACCGTCAGGTCCTGGGATGTATCCTGCGTAATTGTAGACGCCAGTCAGGGTACCGCTCTTGCGGAGCACGCCGTTCGTCTCAGGCAGCAGCTCAGCATAGGGCATAAAGACCTCGAGTATGCGCATCATGCCGGCCGCGCTGCTACGCTGCGCCCGTGACAGGCCGGAGCCCTCCACCATCAGTAAAGACTGTGGGTCGCGGCCAAAATTTTCACCGTAAAGGGCAGAGAGTTGTTGTTGCAGGACTGCTCTGGAAGCTTCGACCGTAGCGGGGTAGCCGCTCTCCTGTGCCCCGAGTGTGAGAAAAACTTGATTGGCAATAAAGTTGTTAGAGTAACGCAGCAAGCCATCTAAATTGTCGCGCAGCGAACGGGAGTTAAAGTGTCGATAGAGTAGTGCCCATTCATCCGTTACCGTTTCACGATAGAATTGTGGGTCTTGTACTGTGATACCTGACTCTTCAAGAAAGAGTCGAAACAACTGCGCGGCTTGCTGCAGGCCGGCAACTGGGTCTTCACCTAGATTGATGCGCTGATCATCGCCGGGGGAAAGCCGTGCGCCAAGCTCGCGTGCGAGTGGTGTTAGGGGAGTCTGCGACTCACCAGAGATCAATCGACGTTCACTCGTCCATGCCAGATTCACCGTGTTGAAATTCACCGCTAGCGCGCTGCTTCTCGCTGCATAGGGTTGGCTGCTGTTCTGTTCAAGCGGAAGATCGGGATTAGGCTCGAAACCAGAGTCATCTAAGATCAGGCGTCGTACTCGCTCTAGGCCTTGCTCTGCGAGAGTGTCGGTAATACGGCCAATCTCCTCAGACACCAGAAATGGATCCCCCAAACCCCGAATTAGCAGGTCTCCGTCGTTGTTGCGATAGAAGTGAGTCTCGAAGCGAAAGTCCTCACCCAGTGTGGTCAAGGCCACCTGCGCAAGAGGGATCTTAACCACCGATGCAGGTATCAATGCACGATCCGGGTTCAGGCTCACTAGCACCTCGCCAGTCGGTGAGCGCAATATCACACTGCCGTCATCAATCAGAGCCACCAATCGGTCCTGTGCGTCAGCAGGGAGCGCCAGCGCACAGCAGGCTACCAGCAGCGAGAGCGCGAGAACGTGCAGGGCGGGAGTGGTGGGCTTCATTATTGTAATTGCTCGGCGAATACAGAGAGCCAGAGTAAATTGATCACGAACTGAAGGCAATACTGCCACAAACAGAATGCAATCAGCTTAAGCAGAGGTTTACCCTATAGCTATACTGGCTTTATGATGGGGCTGTAGCTATAACATGTCAGTACAATCAAAGAGGTAAGAAGATGTATCAATTGAAGAAGCTTGGATTAGTAACCGCAGTCAGCTCAGCGGCGATATTTGCATTCAGTAGCGTCAGCGCGCAGTCGTCAGCCGACTTGGTTGCCACAGCACTCAATCATTCAGATCGTCCTGCGGAAGAGTCAGCAGACGACGGTCGCCGCATGCCATTAGAAGTCTTGTCATTTGCCGGCATCGAAGCTGGTATGGCTGTACTTGAGCTTGAAGCTGGCGGAGGTTGGTATACTGAAGTTCTATCACGCACCGTTGGAGGCAGCGGCGTTGTAGTTATGCAGAACCCTCCGGCATTCGAAGGCTTCACCGGCGATGCCGATGATGACCGTGCAGCGAGCCTGCCCAATGTAACTCTCAGTACTACAAACTTTGATGCGCTAGAGCCCGGCGATGCATCTATGGATCTTGTCACTTGGATTCTTGGTCCTCACGAGCTGTGGTTCATGCCAGGTGGAGAATCTCTCGGTGACGCAGGAAAATCTTTCGAGGAGATTGCGCGGGTACTGAAGCCAGGCGGTCGTTTTCTTGCGGTAGACCATCATGCTACAGCAGACGCCGGACCAGAAGTTGGTGGCTCCTTGCATCGAATCGGTGAGGGCGTTATTACTGACTATGCTGAAGACGCAGGTCTGCGTTTAGTGCGTAGCTCCAACATGCACATCAACCCTGAAGATCCGATGGATAATGGCGCGACTGATCCTTCTATTCGAGGAAAGACCAGCAAGTTTGTTTTGTTGTTCGAGAAGTAAGTAGCAGCATGCTGCTTAGATAAACTAGAAGATAAATCAGGGACAGACCATATTTTTCAGTGCTCTCTACTGAGTTGTGGTCTGCCCCCATATTATCGAATTTTTCACTGGGCCTTACACTTGACTGTAATGCTGCTAACACAAATGCCTGCTACCGAATTTTCCATTGATGCAAACTTTGACGAATCCGCCGCTTCAATTCTATCCTCCTAGAAAAGCTGAAACATCTAGAGCTCGCATCGGTTTAGCAATGAGATCGCCAATTACGTAATCGCAGCCTAGTCGTTTAACAAGTTCTAATTGTTCCTCTCGCTCGATACCTTGAGCCGAAATTTCCAAGTTGAGATTCTTCGCCAGTTGGATGCTTGATTCCAATATTGTCATGCCGCTTTTTGTTTCAAGAGCTTGCTGAATAAGAGTTTGATCGATGTTCATAATGCTGAAAGGAATATCCTGTAAATGCGATAGCGACGCAGAACCAGTTCCAAATGCGTCTATAGCCAGTCCAAATCGTTTTAAACGTAATTGCATCAGGGCTGTTTTAACATCTGCTGAAAGATTGATAGCCTGTGTCTCTCGAACTTCAAGGACAATCGCATGGTTAGATACATCATGATCAGATGTGAGCGCCATGAGAGCTTCGCGGAATTGGTGAGTACCCAGGGATTCGACATTCAATTTTATCCAAGCGCTAAGGTGTTGGTTTGATTGCTTTATTGCTGCAAGGTCAATTACTGCATTCTGTGCGGTAATCAATGTTATCTCATCAATCAGTCCTTCTATTTTGGCACGCGGCATGAAGTAAGAAGAGTCAAACATACCATGCTTTAGATTCCACCAATGCGGATTGGCTTCTATTCCAACCACCTTGTTGTTTTTTAGAGAAACGACAGGTTGATACATAACTACTAACTCATGCTCATCTGAACCTTTAAGCCCGTCAATTAGTGCGGCTTTAGAAATAACTGGCCCTTTTATTTGTAAGGCTGGTGGTGCTTTTTGTGCTGTATATGTGTTCAGTAAACTTGCAAGCTCACTAGTATTTAACGGCTTGGAAAGTGCTCCCAGTACATTCACATTGTGCGCTTTAGCCAATCCATAAGCTGTATCTAGCATTCTTTGGTCTTCACCGCTCAATAAAATTACTCCTCCTTTAAAGCCGCTGTCGTGTGCGAGGCGAAGAAGCTCGACACCATCAAGATCGGGCATATTGAGATCCGTGATTACTAGATCATAGGGCTTGTCGCGGGTTATAAGTTTGATAAGTGCGTCATCGCCTCCATTAGCCAGGTCAACTTTCCTCTGACCCAGTTTTTCTAGTACTCTGGATGCGAGGTTAAGTACAAAGGGCTCGTCGTCAACTAGCAATATGTCCAACTCGTGGATTGATTTTTTTTGCTCCAATTCACTGTTCTCCATTTATTTGTCAATACGATCAAGAATCACTACTCTATTTCATTTTCAGGAATTTTTCTAAGAATTAGCCTCGAATAGAAGATTAATTTGTCCTTTTTCTCGATTCTTAGTCTTCATTCTTGTAAATTGGGTTTTATCATATTTGGGAGCGACGCTAACCCTTAGCGGAAACTAGAGTGTGGGAAATTTTCGTATGGAAAATAATGAATCAATTGCAGATGGAGAAGTTTGGTTTAAATTTCTGATGGAATTAACTCCGGATGCTACGGTGATAGTAGATAGTGATGCAAAAATTTGTGTCGTCAACGATAAGGCACTTGATCTTTTTGGTTACACGAGAGAAGAGTTGATAGGCAGTTCTGTCGAAATTCTTGTACCAGAGGCCAAAAGAGGAGTGCATGTTGGGCTCAGAAACGGATTCTTGGAAAATTCTTCCGTGAGGAATATGCGCGAGTCTATCGAGTTAACAGCACAGAAGAAGAGCGGCGATATGGTTCCTGTTAGTGTTGGATTGTCACCATTGTCGACCATGGGTCATGGCGAATATGTTCTTGCCTCGGTAAAAGATAATAGTGCGCTTAATGCTGCTTTGCGTGAGCAGGAAGAAGCGCTTAAGCAGGCAGAACTTTTTAATAAAATGGCGGTTAATCGCGAATTAAAAATGGTTGAATTGAAAAAGGAAGTGAACGACTTATTAGAGCGGTTGGGAAGTGAGCCGAAATACGAAACCTAAGGCAATTGAATTTTCGATCTAACAATAACTGTTAGTAGAAAAAAGGGTGTATTCCAGAGGCGCTCAATGCGCCTCCGGCTTTCATCACGGATTGAATGGCGGGGCAGTGAAATGTACTTGTTATAGCTTCTCAATAAACTGAACAACTTCAGTCATGAGCTTTTCCAAATCTGTAATTTTTTCATCAATAGTGTCAAAATCGTTCTCTTTACCTGCTATTTCTAGAGCGTAGCATAAATCAGCAAGCGAATTCGCTCCCATGCTTCTAGAGGAGGACTTGAGCTTATGTGCAGCCATTTGAATTTCTTGTCCATCTCTTTTTGCGTAGCCGCCTTGCAATTCCTCGACTATATCGAGGGATGGTGCGATGAAGTCCTTCATAACTTCTCGCAACATTTCTTCATCGTCACCTAGTAGGTTTTTTAAAACGTTAGTGTCGACGACTGGGTTTTCTATTGAATTCTTCATTGGCTCTTCTGCAATGATGTCATGTGATTCTGTTGTCTGTACTGGAGTAGTTTTAATGACATCTGCAGTTTTAGTGGGCATCCATCGGTTTACATTTTTTGCCAAATCCTTTAGATCGACAGGTTTTGACATGTAGCCATCCATGCCTGCAGCTAAGCAACGTTCTGCCTCCCCCTGAAGAGCATTGGCAGTAATTGCTAGAATGGGAAAGCGTTCTTTGCTTCCACTATTTTCTTCCAGTTTGCGTATTTCTGCAGTAAGTTGGAAACCATCGAGATTTGGCATGTGGCAATCGGTGAGTAATAGAGCGTAGCGACCTGATTTCCACATTTCGAGTGCCTCGGCTCCATCTTCACCCATCTCACAAGTATGTCCGAGGACTTTTAGTTGGCGGTTAAGAACATCTCGATTGGTGGGGTTGTCTTCTGCTACCAGTATAAGGCGATGAGCTGCTTCTGCTTCTTCTGTACTTAGTGCCTCTGTGGAGTTGTTTGTGGAGTCGATCTTTTCTTCATAGTGGATCTCTGGACTGGCACGGCCCATGCAGATTGCTACTGCCGATATAAAGGATGCTCGAGATACGGGGTCGGTATCTAGCTGCACATACTCGTTCTTGTGAAGGCGTGCTCCCTCGCGGCCACCAGAGTTGAGAGCAAGAATATTGATATAATCAAGACCGGCTTCTCTTGTAGATTGCTTAAGAGCAAGTACTTCATTGGAGTCGGGGGCAGGACCGATCACTATGACATCTACTTGCTTGCCCATTTCCTTAGCCTTCAGGCAATAGCTAATAGGATCTTCTGTAGACTTAATCTCTAATACATCAGCTTCCCAATATTCGAGATATTTTCTAAGGGCTTGCCGTTCGCGAGAGTTATTGTCCATTAACAGTACTCGGACGTCTGCCAGATTCTCGGTTTTCTCGTCTAGAACCTTATCTGTTTCGGTAAAGGGTAGTTCTACTATGAATGTAGAACCCTCACCCAAAATGCTCTCTGCGCGTATTGATCCGCCCATCAAAGTTGTTAAACGCTCACAGATGGATAGGCCCAGTCCAGTTCCCCCATATTTGCGTGTGGTAGAGCTTTCAGCTTGTGTAAATGCTGTGAAGAGTTGTTCTATTGCTTCTTCCGAGATGCCGATACCTTCATCACGAATCGAGAGTTGAACAACAATCTTCTCTCCTTTTCTTTGAATTAATTCTGCTCCAACTTCGATAGTGCCTTCATCTGTGAATTTGATGGCGTTACCTACCAAATTAATAATGATTTGCCTAATACGTACTTGATCTCCCTGCACGAATTGAGCGATAGAGGGATCGATATAGGTAACTAGACGCAGATTCTTATCTCGAATATTGACTGCCACGGTTCGAACAGCATCCTCCAATACATTGCAAAATGGCATGCTTATCACTTCCAGATCCAGCTTGCCTGCTTCAATCTTTGAAAAATCGAGAATATCATTAATGATAGTGAGCAGTGATTGGCCTGATGACGATATGGTCTGAAGCATATGCATCTGATCTTCATCCATATTGGTTTGACGCAGCAGGTCAACCATGCCGATTACTGCATTCATTGGGGTCCTAATTTCATGGCTCATTGAGGCAAGAAAGCTCGCTTTGACCTCAGCGGCAGACTCCGCCTCTTCTTTCGCGACCCTTAGGTCCGTTTCCAATAGCTTAAGATCGCTGATATCGATTACTATGCCCGACACCTCGCCGGTGAACTTTCCTCCGCTATCAAATACTCTTTTACCGACAGTCATAAGCCACCGCCATGTGCCATCGGAGGCCTTTATTCTGAACTCTGCGCGGTACTCTGATCGGTGTTCATCCTCGCTTTTGCCTGAGAAGAGATCAAGGTCCTCTCCATAGGATGTCACATCATCAGGGTGCATCATTCCGATCCATGCTTTCAGCGTAGTGTGAACCCCGCGATCAATCTTGTTTTCAGGGTAGCCTAATAATTCCTCAAAGACGTTGCTAATAACGAGCCTATTATCGTCATTGAAAAACTCCCAAAACCCAAGATTGCCTCCCTTTAAAGCGATATCAAGGCGCTCTTTCTCGTTTAGCACCTCCTCTTCCAAGCGTTTTTGAGTATCAATATCTTGTTGTATACCGACTAGACGCAATATCTTACCACCCTCGTCTTCAGCAAGAGGCTGACCCGCCCCCATTAGCCATTTCCAGTCTCCATCACTGGTTTTCGAGCGGTATTCCGCTCGGTATTCAGCTGTCTTGCCAGTAATCACGTCCTCAATTGCCTTTGTTAATCCGGGCAAATCATCAGGATGAACTAATGATTCAAAAGCCCCAACGTCATCGCCATATACTTCTTGTAATTTTCCTCGAGAATAACCTAACTGCTTTTCATACAAATCATCAATATGCAATTTTCCAGATTGCACATCGAAATCCCATAAGCCTAAGTTCGCCCCTCGCAAGGAAGTGTCCAGTAACTTTTGACTCTCGGCAATTTTTTGACGAGAGTCTTCAGCATCTCGCATCATGTTTAGCGCAGCAGATCTCGCGTCAGCTAGGTCGCTCAAATTCTTTTTGAGTTTGGCATCGGCGACTTCACGCTCCGTAGTGTCACGGATGGATGCGGCTATCAAAGTTTCTGCGTTCTCTTGGACAATGGGGCTCAGTGCTATGTCGACGCTAAATGTGCTGCCATCCTTTCTTAGACATTCTAGTTTTCGACTGCGGTCAAGAAATCTTACTTCAGGGTCTTGCATATAATTTATTCTGTGTGTGCCGTGATTGTGTCTAACAGATTCGGGCACCAGAATATCGACAGACTGATTTATTAATTCTTCTTTGGTATACCCGGTCAAAATAATGAGTTGTCGGTTCACCGTCTGAATGATGCCGTCTTCGTTGATCACTATCATCGCGTCAGGTGCCGATTCTATAAGCGCTCGAAACCTTTCCTCATTATGTTGGATTTCTTTTGTCTTTTTGCCAACTAATACTTCCAGGTCTTGGGCCCTGCGCTTTATTGCTGCAACCAAGTAAGAAGATAAATTCTGGAAAATATAGAGCCCGATAACTACTAATCCAAGAGAGATTAAGATTGTGATAATTGCAGTGCGAATAAAAGGCGCTCTCACCGTTTGAATGTCCTCATAAGCAACAATACCGACATCAAGTGCTGGCAGATAGCTGTAGGCAGCCACGACTCGAACGCCTCGCCAATCATTTCCTATTATGGTGCCCGTCCGTCCTTGCAGAGCCAGTAACATAGGGACTTCAGAGTCAGAATTTATAACTAAGTTGTCGGGGAGCGTTGAGAGATTTCGGCGTCTACTAGCCAGAAATTGTACTAAGCCTTCGTTTTCCTGCGCTAAAAGGTACTCCCCAGTTTCCGAGGAAGATCTGACTTCATTGATAGCCTGGGATAGTTGTTGAATAGTGGCGGCACGTGCTCCCCCAGGAACAGTGTCGGTGCTGAATTCGGCATCAAAAGCAGCAACGGATGTACCAATTAGTACCTGAACCTCAACCAATTCAGCCATGCGCTCTTGCGTGCTTTGTATATAGGTGACGTAACTCAGGGCGATGCTGATGGCAGCAATCAGTAATGCAATTGTGGTCATTGTGAGGGTCATATAGATTAATCGGACCCGCTCTGATGCAATGCTAGCTTGCATCACTTTAAAGGTTATCGGGGTGAACACTAAGAGCCCGAGAGTTGAGCCGAGCCACCAAATGAACCACGTTTGGAGGGCTGTCATAGGGCTGCTGCCCAGTGAAGTCACCATTACCGTTCCAATACTGGGTACTAGTAGTGAAGCAACAGGGGCTATAAGAATGAACCGGACTACGGTGCTTCTATTAGCGAAGGGATTTTTGTCGATGTCAGCGCGGCGCAGTAGAAATCTTCCCCACAACGCGGCAACTGCTGCTAATGTTGCTAATCCTGCAGTAAAAGCTATTTCGGCTAGACCGTTTCCCGCGACTGGGCCATCTAGATTGACAAGGAAAGCACCGGCTACAATTCCAACAAGAGGCTTCAGCTCGTATTTCAAGACAAAAGCTAGGGCAATGCCTACAGGCGGCCAGAACGCGGTGAAATTTCCAGGTTCAATAGCTACACTCTGACCCAGTTTTCCTGCAAGGAAATAAAGAATTGCGACAACTAGGTTCAGAGTGAAAGTCTGTAGCATTGTAATATTAACCTTCGAGTTGCTAATAATGCGGATTTTCAAGTAGCGGATTCCCTCGATTTACTCGGAACTAAATCGATTAGAACATCGAAGCTAACCGGGGTTTATTGCCTGGAATCTAATTGTTTTCCACTGATACGATCGAACCTAGATTGTTTCGCTAGAGCCAGGTGATTAGGATTTTGAATATTGATCGCGACAGTGCTTAGGTTGGCTTTATTCGCCATCGATACCATGGAGGATATTTCAAACTCAATTTCTTGATTTTCTAAGGAGGCTCTATTGAACTTTTCTCCAGCCATATCCAATACAATTTCATCTACTGGCAATCTGCTTAGGTTAGATAGAATTTGATCTAATTCTGTGTGTATGCAAATAGCTATGCGCATGCCCTTGATCTTAAGTCTAGAGAGAGTATTGAGGATTGCATCTGATTTGCTAGTGATAGCTGATTCGTCAATTTCAAAGGTAAGATTGCTTTTTTCTAGGCCGGCTAATTGAATTCCTTCCTCCAAATAGTTTGGGCAAGATTTATCGATTAGAAGACTGTTAGGTACTAAAATTTTAATACGTAATTGATCGCCACCAGAAAGATTTACAGTTTCGTTATCACTGAGTAATTTGAAGCACAAATTTAGCTGGCCTCTGGCCATTCGCTCCTTACTGGATTGCTGCAGTAAATCTGAGAAATCTACCACCTCCTCATCATCCATTCCCCATGCCAGTTTGATGCGATGCCAATCAGGCCCACTTTGAGTAGTGTCATCGGCATGGAGTTCAGGCGTGAATTGTAGCTGCGGACCAGGCAATGAAGTTTGCTGGTTAGCAGTTGCCGGAACAGATGTGATTCTGGAGGCTATCAGGGGTTCAATTAAGCTTTCAATCTGCCCCGGCTGGAATGGCTTGGTAATAGCAGCAATCACATTAAGATTATGACTGCGGGCAACTTCGGCGACTGATGTCACGGTTCTCTGATCGAGACCGCTCATTAGGATAATATTTGCTTTGCAAGATGCCTCACCTAGAATGTTTATAGCTTCGACACCGTCAATGTCGGGCATCATTAAATCTAGAAATATAACCTCAGGGTCGAAGGCCAGAAGTGCTTTTCCTATGGTCCGACCATCGTCAATACTGTTTGCTTCGCAACCCAGCTTCTCGACGATTTTTCTAACAATACTTGTGATATAGAGCTCGTCATCGACGATTAGAATTCTTAAATTATTAGATATCATATTTCTTTAATTTCTTCTTTTTGTATGAAAAGGGCATATTTAGAGAAATAGTACCACCGCCGAGCTCTTTTAGAGAAGTCAGCGGTGATAATTATGTCGTATTTGAGCGTCTCAGCTTGTGTAAAGGGCCTGGTTGTGGCCTTAGCTACCGCGAGTCATCGTCCAAGGCACTTCTGCACCCATCGCACTAGCGACCCCAGCAGCGCTGTCGCCGTCGATTGTGGCGGCCATCTCATACACCATAGGAGACCCGTCGCGATCGATCTTGAATGAGATGGCATTGCCATTGGCCACGCCATCTTCTATAGCCCAAGTCCGGCCATCACCCAGATCAAATGTTCCAGTAAGCGAGTCGCCGTCAGTCATTATAATGACTGTAGCGCTAACCGAGCCCATAGGGCTGCTCATTGCGAAGTTCCAAGTACCGTCCGCAGGGGAGCTAGTTGGGCCTGCTGCGCAGGAAGCTAGGGTGGCGAGTAGGGTAAGTAGTAGTGCTGGGAAGAATTTTCTATTCATTGGGTATCTCCGAAGTTGTCTTTCTTTTTTGTTATGAGAAATCGCACGTAATAGTCGATACCCTAATAACGTCAGAATGACGGAATCGGATCAGCGCCACCAAAGAGGCCAAAATTCGGACTCTAAGCCTGCCTAGGTTGATTCAAACCCTCGAATAAAAGATGCCAGATTCTCGCCTAGCTGTGGGCAGAGATAGCCTCCTTCTTGCACGATAACGGTCGGCAGCCTTAACTTTGCTGAAATTCTCGAGCCAATGCTTCGGAAGCCTTCGGTGGATATGGCGAGGCCTGCGATCGGGTCGCCTTCATAAGCATCAAGGCCTAGGGCAATAACCAGCGCCTGTGGTTGAAACTCCTCAACTACTTCTAGTGCACGGTCCAGTGTTTCGAGGTAGATTTCATCCTGCGTTCCCCGTGGCAGGGGAAAATTGTAGTTGTGGCCTTCGCCGGCTCCTTCACCTGTTTCACAGGCATAACCCCAGAAGAACGGGTAGAAGCGTTCGGGGTTTGCATGTAGGGATACAGTCAGCACATCGGCTCGATCATAGAACGCCATCTGTGTGCCATTGCCGTGGTGTAGATCCACATCCAGAATCGCAACGCTATCAAACTTGTCACGCAGGCGTTCGGCAGCGATAGCTGTATTGTTTAGGTAGCAGAAGCCACCAGCGACTTCTGGCCCGGCATGGTGTCCAGGTGGCCGACTCAAGGCATAGCAGGCGGATTCGCCGTTTAAGACCAGTTCTGTAGCATGCAATGCAGAGTAGCTACTCCAGAGTGAGCTTTCCCATGTATCACTTGATATAGGGCAGGAGGCATCCAGCATGTGAAACCCTGCCTGGGCGACGACAGACTTTGGGTATTCCCCATCGCGGTTAGCCGGGTGAATATTTGGGGTTACTTCATCGGCGGCGCCTTTAATGTGAGACCAGCGGCTGGCGGCATGTTCGAGAAACGTTAGATAACGCTGCGGGTGGACCTTCATGATCGCGTCGATGCCATAGCTGTCTGGTTCTACCTGAGTCATGCCTGCCGCGGCGGCTCCCTCTAATAACAACTCAACTCGCTGTGGAGACTCAGGATTAAGTTCTCGAACACCGTTCACCAAATAACTCTTTGGGTAGTGTTTATTTTGTTGGGCATTGAATACGCACTTCATATTGCTAGTCCTTGTTAGGGCTTATGGTGAAGATTCTGTTAGAGGCTCTCGGTGGGTAATTTTGCCTCGGCGGCAAACTCACTCAGGCTCTGCTGCAGCAGTGTCAGGATATCGCGAACCTGTTCGGAGGTAATAATCATCGGTGGGCAAACAAGAAAATGATCGCCCTCAAGGCCGTGCCGAGTCCTGCGGGAATAGATGATAAGGCCTTTTTCATAGGCGATATCCACTAGTCGTGTGTGGGCATTCAGCTCCTTAGGTAGCGGCTCCATAGTCTCGAGGTCGGACACCAACTCGAAGGCGAGTAGTAGTCCTTTGCCGCGCACATCGCCGATAAACGGAAACTGTTTTTGCAATGCCTTAAGACCGGCCGTTAACTCAAGGCCCATGCGCTCGGTGTTGCCCATTAGGTCGCGCTCGAGAATTTCATCTATAACCGCAAGGCCAGCGGTGCAGGCGATAGGGTTGCCGGCGTAGGTATAGCCATGTTGAAAGGCGCCGGCATCAAGTACGGTCTCCACCAATTCATCGCGAGCGGTCATCGCGCCTAGGGGGACATAGCCCGCACCAAATCCTTTCGAGGTGGCGATAATGTCCGGGTTGATATCCCAGTGTTCGCAGGCGAGGAATTTCCCTGTGCGGCCTACACCGGTCATCACTTCATCGTAAATAAGTAGCACGTCAAATTCGTCACAAATTTCTCGAATGCGGCGGTAGTAACTGTCTGGCGCCACTAGTGCGCCGGTGGATGCGCCGCCTATGGGTTCCATGACGAAGGCCAATACCGATTCAGGCCCTTCCTCTATGATCTTCTGCCTAAGCATTTCGGCGTACTTGATGCCGCGCTCTACATCGCTTAGATCGTCTCTATCCAAGTAGCACCGTGGCGCGGGAATCTTTGGCATATCGACGAACAACGGCGTGAATGGATCAGTCAGAGGTCGGTAACTGGTGAGGGATAGCGCGCCCATGGTGCTGCCATGGTAAGAGGGCGAGCGGCTAATGAGTTTGTGGCGCTTGGTGTCGCCCGTTACATAACGGTATTGGCGCGCAATCTTGATGGCGCTCTCCACTGCCTCCGAACCGCCGGAGACGAAAAACACTTTCTCATGGCCCTCGGGCGAAAGCTCGGCTACGCGATTGGCCAGATCCTCAGCGGGCTGAGTCTCAAAGTGTAGGCGGTATCCGAAGGTAGACTTGTCCATCTGCGCGCGCATGGCATCCAGTACTCGTGGATTCGAATGGCCGATATTGGAAACCATAGCGCCACTGGATCCGTCGATATAGCGCTTACCATTTATGTCCCACAGGTAGATGCCTTCGGCGCGGTCTAGCACTGGCCGTCGAGCGCGGGTTTGATAAAACAGACGAGACTTTTGCATGGCGTAGTCCTTAATGATTCAGCTTTTGTAGAGAGCTCATTTCTACTGGGAAATGTAAACTGGAGAATGCCGGAAAGCTAAAAGAGTAACATGATATGCTCGGATAAAATCCCAAATCTTGCTAGCTTATAGCTTCGTAGTTTTAGTAATAGAAGCGGATATATTACGGCTAGGCAAATTTTAGAACGATTAAAACCAAGAATGATAACTGTTACTACTATTTGTAACTAAAGGGAGTTGCTGAACATGACTCGAGAGTTTGGGCTGATTGGTGTCATCGTAACTGTAGTGGGTTATGTCATAGGTGCCTCCATCTTTATACTGCCAGGCCAGCTCGCCGGATCAGTCGGGCCCGCAGTCATCATTTCCTACTCTCTGGCGGCAGTGATTGCCCTGTTTGCTTGTATCTCCGCCGCACAACTTGGCAGCCTCTATCCAAGAACGGGAGCTGGCTATGTAGCCATCACCAACCTGGTCTCGCCCCTTGGCGCCTTCATTACCATCTGGCTTATGCTAGCCGCCTATGTGTTTGCCATCGCGCTTATTGCGAATGGCTTCGGCGAATATTTCAACGTACTTATTCCCGTGGTCGATGCAAAAGTAGCAGCCTATGGAGTAGTGCTTCTATTCGGCGCACTCAATCTCGGTGGCGCTGCCAACTTGGTTAGAGTTCAATCTCTGATCGTCTTATTGTTTATGATCGCGCTAGTCGCCGTCAGCGTTGGTGGCTTATTCACGGTTGAGTCAGCGAACCTGGAACCCTTCATGCCCGCGGGAATTAATCCTGTGGTGTTGGCAGTTGTCCCTGCCTTCTTCTCCTACGGTGGGTTCATGGTGGTGATGGAGATGGCAGGGGAGATAAAGAATCCCGCGCGTACTATTCCATTGGCATTAGGTATTAGCTTTATCGTAGTTCTAATCACTTATATCGCACTCTCTTTCGCCTTAGTCGGCACCATCAACTGGCAGGAGTTAGCCTCCCAGAGTGCGCCTGTAAGTCGCCTGGCTGAGGCAATCTATGGCAGCGCCGGTGCAACCTTTATTACCATCGCCGCCGTCGGCGCTGCTGCTACTTCGGTGAATGCTTTGGTGCTGGTTGCATCACGGGATGTTGTTGCCTTGTCTGAGTCTGGGCTTTTCTCCGCACGCTTCAATCCCGAGGTGACAGGCCAAGCACATCCCAGCGCTGCAGTCTTGGTCATCACCGCTCTCTCCGTCGCCTCACTCATGTTAGGGCAGACAGTTATGGAATATGCGGTCTGGGTGTCGGCTATCACGCTAATCTATCAGGCAATTGCAGGGGTGGCCTTGCTGTTCATTACGTCTAAGGCTCAAGAGGCTTATGAGCAATCAAAATTTAAACTAAGCGGTGGATGGCTCACATTTTGGGGCGCAGGGTCTGTGCTGATCTCGCTGGCATTCCTCTATTTGGTATTTCAGGATAGCCAGGGGCGAACGCTAGGGGCATTAGTGTATCTTGCAATAGGCGTGCTTTATTATGTGTTGCGAACACGCAGCAAATCGGCTCAGGCTAATACTCAGTAGTTGAGAGCGATGCAGGCTTTGAGTTACAAAAAAATTTAAAACAATGAGAAAAGGAGGCAGAGTATGCCTGGTTTGATATTGAAGTTTAGACAAGTATTTTGCATACGATTACTGAGCGCGCTCGCAATGCTTTTGCTTTGGCCAGCCGCTTTTGCCCAACAGCCCCCTCCACCATCTGGAGCTTATGACGCCGCTCCCTATTTGGGGCAGGTGCGCAATACTTATGTCTACGGGGATATCTGGGAACGTCCCGGTCTGTCGGCCCGCGATCGCAGCATGATTACCGTCGCTGTGAATCAGTCGCTGTATGCTACTTATGAATTGCGTCTGCACATGGGTCGGGCACTGGACAACGGCGTCACCCAAGCTGAAATATCCGAGATCATTGCGCACACTCTATGGTACTCAGGTTTCCCAACCGGCGTGAATGCCGCAAGAGTGGCAGCAGAGGTCTTCGAAGAGAGGGGCCTTCCGGCGAGCCCTCCCGGCGCATCCTCACGTCAACCACCGGTGAATCCCGAACTTGAGTTCCCGGGTGCCTTCCAACAGACACCCTACCTTCGGGACTTGCTCAATCAAGTAGTCTATGCCGAAACCTGGAAGCGCGCGGAGCTTTCACCCCGCGACCGCAGCATGATTACGGTAGCTGTGGGCACCGCGATGTACGCCTCCAGCGAAGTGCGTTATCACGTAGGCCGAGCACTAGATAACGGTGTTACCCAGGACGAAATTTCAGAAATAATTACCCACGTGACTTTCTATTCAGGCTTTCCAACCGGAGTGAATGCCGCGCGAGTAACCGAAGAAGTCTTCGAAGCCAGAGGCTTGCCAATGGGTGATGGGCGTTTTCCCGCCGTTCCCTATCTCGATGAACTAATCGATGGGCTGGTCTACGGTGAAACCTGGACTCGAGAGCAATTGTCGGCGCGTGATCGCAGCTTAGCTACCATTGCCGTGACACTGGGCAATTACCAGACCGATCAACTGCGGGTGCACCTAAACCGCGGTTTAGATAATGGCCTGACCACACAGGAAATCTCTGAGCTGATTGCCCAGGTGACTCTCTATACGGGCTTTCCTTCTGGGGTTAATGGCTCGCGAATCTTTGGAGAAGTGTTGCGTGAGCGGGGGATGCCACTGCCTGATTAGTGGTTGTAGAGATATAGGGTGTATAGATATAGGGTGTAGAAATATAGGATAAAGAAGGGCGCTAATAACCCAGCAACTTACGATGACCCTCTAGCAATAGAGCCTGTTCAGTCATCAAGTTATTAGTGCCCCTCGTTTTATTTGATCGAAGACCTGCAGTACTTCGTTGTTGCCAACATGCAGGTCTGACAATCAATTCCTATTGAATTTATCTTAACGACAGCTCAGTCACGAGGGGAACAAATAACGTTAGAGAGTCGCACTGATTGTTACCCGCTCTCTCCCAGCAAAGGTCAGCGGTCGCCTGGTCGGGTTCATTCATTCCATGGCGTAGTTGGTCATAATTTGTACGCGTTACATCAATTCCATTTATCGATTTAATGATGTCCCCAACTATTAGCTCAGAATTCGCTGCCGCACTCCCTGACAGGATTCGCTTAACAAGGGCGCCCGCCGGATGAGAGATTAGTCCCATCCCGGTTCGATCAACAACAGCGGCTTGATGCATTTTTCGATTCGCCTGTAGCCAAACACGTTTATTTTCAAAGTCGTAAACTTGATTGAAGCGGCTTAATGTTTGATTGCCCAGAACGCCATCTTTGCTGTCCTCAGGCCCACCGGAAACTGTCAGGCTCACCGGCAATGAACGCATTTGTCGATTTCCAATCTCGAGATTCTCTAACGTTGTGATGCGGCTAGTGATTTCACCGGTAACGCCGACACCCGTTCCGGGGACATAGCTTAGCGGTAGTGTAATATCTTTTTCCGGATTCACAGTTAACGCGAGATACTGAGATGAACCTGTGTCCACCAGCAGGTCCATTAGTACCGGCGATGCATTCTTGGTGTACTGTACTTGCAGTTGAATGAAAGGCGTTGCACCAACAAAATCTAATTCCGACTCGTACCAGTCATCGGTCGCAAAGGGTAGGTTCGAAGCCGCGAGGTGAAAGCTCATTTCATCGTAGTCAAACTTCACTGCAAACTTCTTCAGAATATCGATGCCTAGTATGCCGTCGAAGAAAACTTCGTCAGGATGATCGAACAGAGCGATTTGATTGAATGGGATATATACGAAGCGCAGACCCTCTAGTTGGACTGTCCCTACTTGGATCGTTACCCCATCGACCACATGGGCCACAGAGTCAAAACCCTCACCTGCTCCGCTGATGGATAATTCACCCACCTTATTCAAATCGAGATCAAGCGTTGCCGCTGTTTCCAGTAGTACGCTGCTGGAAGCTCCCGTATCAACGACAAAACGCATGGCTTTGCCGTTTATTTCTAAGGCCACCATTGGCAAATTTTGCAGCAAGCTAAGTGGCACCGTAGACTGCTGATCTGGCGTTTGCCATTCAGGATCAACCATTTGGTTGTTTAACTGCAGTGCGCCATACTCATACAGTTGGCAAGCCGTTAGCTGCAGTAGACACATAAGGACAAGCGGTAATCGGAAGATAGACATAAGACACCTCATTAGTGAAAGTGAATACATCGTATAACAGCTTTTAATTATTGTAAAACGATAATTTAATGTTGTAGTACTATAATTATTAAAATGAAGGTAATATCCCTTCCATGGCATCTATTCAAACTCTAAGCAGTATCTTACGTTGGCTCGTGTGGCTCTTTCCTGCAGGCGCGGCGGTTCTATTGATAACTGGCGGCATAGGCCCCGTTACCGTTGCCTTCGACAACGATATTCTGAGTAGCGCATGGCAATCCAAGTCAGGCTTGGAGCCTGGACTTATGGTTTTCATGGCCCTCAACGCCTTACTGTTGCTGACCGCAGTATTTTGGATTTCACAGTTGTTCAAAACATTTTCAACAGGGGTATTTTTCGATGCGCCGGTCATCACCTGCTTTGTCTGGCTCGGCTGGCTGTACTTCACAAGCTTTTTGTTAGGGCAGGCTTTATCGATCTACGCTTACTATGTTCTGAAGTACGAAGAGATAGAAATTGAATTTCGCGTTGGGCAGATTTGCATGATGGCGTTGTTGCTTATCGTGGTACACATTCTGCGCACAGCAAATAGGCTGCAGCAAGAAAATGAGTCGTTTGTTTAGTTATGATCATAGTTAATCTTGATGTCGTTTTGGCCCAAAGAAAGGTTAGCTCCAAAGCTTTAGCCAGTGCCATCGGCATTACGGAAGCGAACCTCTCGTTGTTGAAGCGAGGGAAAGTAAAAGGCGTAAGGTTTGAAACCTTGTCAGCAATCTGCGATTACCTGAACTGCCAGCCTGGAGAGATCCTTGAGTACTGTCCCGACGGTGATGATAGGGACACTAACAACTTAACAACTTGATGATAGGGACACTAACAACTTAACAACTTAACAACTCAAGACCCCATTTATTGCTTATCTAGTAGTTCATCTTTAACAACTGATTCCTCTTGCGTTCCCTCGCGTGCCTAGTAACAATCCCTACCACTACAACTTTTTAAACGCAGGAAAATAACTATGTCTGAGAGCGACAGTAAAGACACCCTAGAGCAGGCCGAATTTCGCCAACACTGCCGCGACTGGCTAAGCGACAACACGCCGGCCGAACCCTCCTTCAGGTTGCCAATCTCGGCATTGGAGATAATGACCGAAGAGCAGTTGAAGTATCTCAAGGATTGGCAGAAATCAGCCTATGACGCTGGCCTGGTAGGTTGTGATTATCCCCTAGAGTACGGCGGAGGCGGGCGCACTAACTGCCAACGCATCGCCAACGAGGAAATGCATAGGGCCAAGACGCCCTATATGCCGAATATTATCGGACTGGGTATGGCGGCGCCCACGCTGCTGCACCACGGCCAAGAAGAGCTTAAGAAACATTTGCTGCCTCGTCTGCTCTCAGGTGAGGACATCTGGTGTCAGGGCTTTAGTGAGCCAGGCTCGGGTTCAGACCTGGCCAGCGTGCAGACCTTCGCACAGCGTGATGGCGATGCCTGGATAATCAATGGTCACAAGGTGTGGACTTCGTTGGCGCACTTTGCCGAATGGATGATTATCCTGCTGCGCACAGACAAGACGGAAAAGCACGGCGGCCTATCTTATTTTGTTGTGCCTATTAGCTCAGCGTTGAATAAGGGCGTGACCGTTAAGCCGCTCATTAAGATGACAGGGGAGACTGGCTTTAACGAGGTTCTTTTCGAAGACCTGCCGGTGAATGATGGTTTGCGTCTGGGCGGGCTTGGTCAGGGTTGGCAGGTTGCCACGACGACGCTGTTGCACGAACGCGATGCCGGTGAATTGGTGACGCCACGTTCAGGCGGTATGAAGAACGCCGCGTCACATAATGCCGATACTACAAATCTGATAGACCTGGCGCGTAAGGCGCAATACAACGGTAAACCGGCAGTACAAGACCCACTATTGCGTGACCGTATTATGCAGCAGCTTATTCGTGAGACAGCGCTGCAGGAGAATCAACGGCGAACCCGTGTGCCTGCACTGCTGGAACATCCTGCTCGCCTGCAACTGCAGAACAAATTACTTAGATCGGAGATTGCACAGGAAATCGCTGCACTGGCGCTGGAAGTTGCCGGGGCTAGTGCATCGCTCTACTTAGGCGATGAGAATGCACCTGCCGGTGGCCAATGGCCGCTTGCCTATATGAGTACCTATGGCAACACAATCGCCGCAGGTACCAGTGAAGTGCAGCGCAATATTCTGGGTGAACGCATACTCAGCCTAGCTAAATCGAAGTAAAGACGAAATAAGGAATAACAATGGCACAGCCCGATGACTATGGCTTCTCAGAAGAAGCCGCTCTGCTTAAGGACTCCGCTAGGAAGTTCTTCAAAAGCAATTTTCCAACAGACAAATTACAAAAAATGGTGGCCGACAATCCTGATTCTGCCCGAGTGCAGGAGAGCAACTGGGACAAAGCGCTTTGGCAACAGCTTCTAGAATTGGGCTGGACCTTACTCGCCGTGCCAGAGTCGGCAGACGGACTAGGCTTGCCGGCAGTCGCTGTGGCGGGCTTGGTGGAAGAGGCGGGTAGAGCCGCATTCCCATGCCCGCTGCTGGCAACGCTCAATACTACTTACGTGTTAGCCGCCTGCGGCGAATCTGCTAATGCGGCGCTCAGGGAGATCGCTGAGGGCACCACCGCTACACTTGCGCTGACAAACCGAACCGGATCTTGGCTACCCGAAGACACCGAGGTGGTTGTCAGTGAGGGGAAGCTAAACGGCACTGCCTATTTCGTGCAAGATGCGCGCAAGGTTGATAAGTTTTTGGTTTGCGCCAGGAAAGGTACAGCTCACTCGCTGCATTGGGTGGCGAGCGATGCGCCGGGAATCGCCGTGCATGCCGATGCGATTGTCGACCTGACGCGGGACCAGGCCCATGTCGGCTTCGTCGATGTGGAGGCAGATGAGGTGTGTGAGGATGGACTCAAAGCCCTAGAGCAGGCATTCCCTGCTATATGCACCATGCTGGCCGCCGACGTAATCGGGGCCGCCGAATGGCAGTTGCAGACTACGGCGGAGTACGCACGTACCCGCACGCAATTCGATCGCCCCATAGGTTTCTTTCAGGCAGTGAAACACCCATTGGTGGACGTAATGATACAGATAGACGAGGCGAAGTCTCTCGTCTATAACGCAGCCTGCGCCATCGATCACGAGCCGCAACGTGCGGCAGAATACGCGCACATGGCAAAGGCATCCGCGAGTGAGACGGCGGCATTTGCCAGCAGCCGATCGGTACAATTTCACGGCGGAATAGGCTACACCTGGGAATGCTACGTACAGCTGTACTTCAAGCGCCAGAAACACAGCCAGATGCTATGGGGCGATGCGGCCTGGCATAGGGCGCGATTGGCGGATATTGTGTTGGGGGAAGTTGGCTGAGGTGATTAAACACCGGGCAAAGAATTAGGGGAGAGGGGTGCTTTGATTCATTAATTAGAATCCCGATCGTCGTTAAAGTGATAGGGTTTTTATTTGGTGGAGGCAGTGAAAGTTGATCTAAGCATCCTACTAACTTCTATTTTCTATAATTAGCACATTAGCTAAAGAAGTTTATTAGTTCTGTGTTGACGAGGGGAAACGCTAGGGTGGTCGCGGAAGTCTCCAGCCCAAGATAGTTGCGTAGAGCTTTTTGTACGTGTGCTGGAACTAACTTAGTGCCACTAAAACTGGAAGTATTAAATGTACTTGTGTCAAGCCCAAGCGCATTCTGCTCTTCGTCGGTCGCGCCAATAACACGATTAGTGTAAGGCGCATTCTTTTCCATCACCATATAGCTACCGACTGGCCAATGATCTTTGCCTGCGCCTGAATTATAGTAAGGAGTGCGCGAGAAATCAGAACCTACAATAACCACTAAACGATCGGCGAGCTCAAGCTCTTCAGCATAATCCCAAAGATAATTCAGCCCATCGGTGAGTTGTCCAAGAAGGTCTATTTGCTGAGAATCATTGTTGTCGTGAGTGTCAAAACCCCCAGCATGCAGATCCGCAGTTGCACTTACTCCGGCCTTGAAGGCGAGTAATGCGAAATGGGCCTGGTTTATGAGGCGATTATCACCGCTGATCGCCTCCTCCTCTTGTCTACTTGGAATAGTAGTTGCGAATGCAGCAAGGGCATCGTTGTTTGTTAGTGAATCAAGATAAGCAGACCGCGCGCGGCGATTGCCTGCCAGCAGCGTTTCATCTTCAAGCATGCTCTGCGCATCGCTGGTATTGAGCTGCCCTATTAACTCCCATATATCAGAATCGATAATAGAATTACCATTGTTTTCGTCTCTGTTCGGTTGTAAGAAATTTTTTAAATCGCTGGTTGAATAGGGGAGCATCGTCGGTCGAAGTAGATTGGCAGTTTTGCTAAAGCCACCAAAGGATAAATAGGTCATCGGCAACTGCGGGGCGTTAATTGCGGAATAGAGTGCTGTTAACGAAGGGTAGCCCGCCGCAGTACGCCCGCTCCAATTATTTGTTTCGCCAATCGAATGTGCATTGGTCTGGGAGTCTATCCCGTTTATTATAAGTGTCTTTGCGGAGTGACGCTCAAAAAAGGAGTTGTTGTTGGCTACCGGGGCATAGCTGAGATTTCCCGCGGTTCTTGTTTGATCTAGCTTGGACCAATTAGTAATTATATCGGAGCCAGGTTGATTTTCCTTTGGGTCGCAGAAGTGGGTTACGTCCCAAGCACCTTGAGCCTGTACCGTAATAACAAGCTTGCCACTAAAAGGCGCAGTGTTCGCTGCGAAGACGAAGCTGGGGTGGGCGAGGGCAGCACCGGATAAAGAAAGCGCTTTTAGAAATTGTCTACGGTTCTTCATCATTGTCTACTCGTGTGAATAGTCATAGTGGCTGAGTAGGTAAGCTATAACAGCCATCCAGGCCCGTTTGGCACCGGTACTATCGCTTGTTAGCTGGTTTGTCATTTCTGCTACGTAATCCCAGTTTATTTCATACCAATTTCCATTCGCCGAAGTCGAGCGGGCAGCTTCCAGCTCTGCAGGTGTAAGTAGATCAGAATAGAAGTTGCCGTCTACCCAAGTATTGCAATTTTGTATCCAATTATTAGAGTGCTCAAGTGCACTTGCCAGAGCAGTAGAAAAGAGATAGTAGGTCTGTTGCACTTGTGTAGAATCTATCGCGTAGGGCTTGCCGTGTAGTTTGGTGAATAGATCAACGATTTGCTGCTTGATAAGCAGTGCGTTATCGGTTTTGGCATCTAAAATGTCTCCGCTACTCAGTACCTCTATTGTCGCCTGAGTAGGCTGCTCTTTTGACGGAGCCTGTTGCGCGGCCAAGTGCGCTACAACCTCGAATTCATCTGTTGTATCCAAGTCCAGGCTCAAAATCAAAGCACACTCACTATAGAACGTTACGTTTGAATTATTCACATAGCAATGTTCCCCGCTAATTTGTATTTCAGGTGCTGTTACTTCGAATTGCTGTTGCTCACCACTAGAGTGACGCAATGTCACCCCATCAATATAGAGGACTCGCTGCTCTAAACACTTCTCACCATCATAGTCACACCAGGGATTAGTGAAGCTTACTTTGATTTCAGCGCCATTGGCTGGAATTTGAGCGACTAGCTTATGCTCTTGCCAGTCTGTCGCAGAGATTGAAGTTACATCGGAAGTGATTGATGCGATAGATAAGGGGGTTATGGTCTCATCAACCTTCAAAAATAGTCGACGTTTCTCGAGTGGTAGCGCCAAATCCTTTACTACGATTGGACAGGCAGTTTCTGTTGCATGGCTCTGTAATATGGCCGTCATTGATGCCGTTAATAGGTTGGCGCGCTCCGTAACCGAAATAGAGTCTATGCCACCCAATAACACACTGAGTTCATCATATTTTGAATACGAAGTCCCATCTGGGTTTTCATTTGTGCGCCAATTTACTCCTGTCAAGTTCCTGGTTTTGGCGGCTAGTTGGCTTGGTGTTAGCAATTGCTCTGCTCCCAGGTCCGCTTCGAGTTGCATAGCCTGAAATTCATAATTTGTGGAGCTTTCAGCTGAGAACCAGGGTGACATAATCATTTCGACAAGCATGTCTTTAGCATTAAGTTGCTGTGCTAATGTGGTTGCGAATTCATCTATTGAGGATTGCTGAGCGAGGAAGGCTGCATTTTTTTCAGCGAAACCTTGATCGGATTCAACGCTAGGAGGTTCGACGGGTTTAGAGCCGAAAATAGCCGGCCACCAAAATTGTACGGCAGCCCTGACAAAACCAGGCTCTTCAACCTGTCTCTTATACACATCTCCGAGCCCACGAGACTCCTGAGCATCT
>CAJXRP010000031.1 GCA_913060495.1 uncultured Gammaproteobacteria bacterium
CCTCATAATCCGTTTGTCCGGGGTTCGAGTCCCTGTGGGCCCACCATTTTTCCTTACCTTTCATGAAGTTATGATCTGGAGCGACGGACTATGCGTTTTGAGAGTCCGTTGGTCCCGGCATAGTCCGTTGGCCACAGCATAACCCCCCCACACTTCACCTCTCGACGACTCAAATACTATCTAGTGGGCTACTGGTCCCCGCGTAGTGCCGCCCCAGGACATGTGTATAGATCTGGGTGGTCGACACGTCATTGTGCCCCAACAACTCCTGCACAGTCCTCAGGTCCGATCCATTCGCCAGCATGTGCGTCGCGAAAGAATGCCTGAATGTGTGCGCCGTCACCCGCTTCTGTTTCAGGCCCGCCGTCTTGACCGCTTCAGCTATGAATTTCCTCACCACGGTGGGATGTAAGTGGTGGCGGCAAATCTCGCCGGTTATCGGATGATGACAAAGTTTACTGCTGGGAAAGATATAGGCCCATGCATCACTCTTGAAAGCATTGGGATATTTACGCGTCAATGCAGCCGTCATAGAACATCCCACACCCTGCTTATTGTCCTTTCGCTGAACGGCAATCGCTGCGTCAATTTGCTCCTCCAGGACAGATTTAAGCTGAGAGCCCAATAAGGTCTGACGATCTTTACGTCCCTTACCGTTGTGCACAGTCAATGCAAACCGATCCAAGTCAATATCCTGTGCGCGAAGGCGAAGACATTCACCCACTCTAAGCCCGCTTCCGTACAGCAGTTGAAGTATAAGTTTATTCCTCCCTTTCAGATTCTTCAGCACCGATCTAACTTCATCGATGGATAGAACACTGGGCAACGTTTGTTGTTTGCTGGCGAGCTTGAACCCCAAATCGCCCATCTCACGTTTCAGGTACTTCTCAAACAGGAACGCAATCGCATTGAGAGCTGTCTTTTGGGTATTGACACTCACCTGCCGCTGCATTGCCAGATAGGTGAGATAGGCACTGACTTGGGAGAGGGGCACGGTCGAGGGATGCTCATTGCCAGTGAAATGGATGAACCTCCTAATCCACAGCAAATAGGTCTTCTCAGTGGACAGACTGTAGCCACGCATACGAATATTGGAACGTACTTCTTCAATAAACTGACTGGCCATTTGAGAACCTCCTCCCCTTATTATCAAGTGACAAATTTAAGGGTAGTTAATATGACGTGGACTTGCGTACTTACGACTGAAATCAGCTGCAGGACTCGCTTTTCAACAGTTACATGGGCCAATGTCGATACAAATCAAAAGGGTAAGATTAAGAGCAGCCTAGATATAGGGAAACTTCATATTGGAAATGTAAGGGGCTCCATATTGAGGGTTCGCGGGACCCTCGGTATCTCAGATTGCCCAAAAGTGGATATTGACAAGTTAACCACTCAGATCGACAAAACTTCCGCCAATCCACATCTATATGGCGACGGCGTTTTCCCAAGACGCAAAAGCACGCTGTCTGAAAAACCGATAGTTCTCAGCTGACACCAAATGCCTACCGAGGTTGAACAAGTTATATACAGCAGCATGAGCACCCAAGAATCGTTGCGCCTGATGCATCGATTTGAACTTACGCATCCCCCGCTCTCTCACTCTTGTAGGCTCGTGCGATAGCTCACATCGATTGTTGGCGTACTGCGTCGTATCGTGAATCGTCTCAGGAATAAGCTCCCTGTGAGCCACACCGTAACTTCTCAATTTATCTGTAACAATCTTCCTGGGTTCCCCACCATGTTTCCTCAACAGCCGCTTAAAGAACCGCTTTGCAGCCTTCCCGTCACGTCTTTTCTGCAGGAACACATCAACAACTTCACCATCTTGATCAACCGCTCTCCACAGGTAATGCTGCTTACCCTGGATCTTCACGAATACCTCATCAATGAAGAACGTGTCACCATATCCTTGATGCTTTCTTCGCAATCGCTGGGCGTACTTCGGCCCGAATTTATTGCACCACAATCGAATTGCTTCGTAGGTCACCTCAATGCCACGTTGCGACATCAAATCTTCGATATCCCGATGACTCAGATTGAATCGATGATAGAGCCATACGGCATATTGAATGATTTCAGGTGGGAAGCGATGGCGCTTGTACAATTTTGATTGTGTCATGCGCTGAATACTGGCAGATTGAGAGTTAACTTGTCAGTACCATACCATTAGCATTTTTAGTCAAGCCAGAAACGTCGATAGAAGTTATATAGAAAATGACCGCTCTTGGCCGGAGCGGCAAAACTTCCTTGCAGCTATCGCTAGCGATCGCAATAGTATAGCAACAGGCATCAGGTTATCCTTATTGGGTTTTTAACAACAGGAAAAGAAAGCATGGAATCGTTTGATGTACTAATACTGGCAGTAGAAGCATCCATCGCTTTGGCTGGATTTGCAGGCATTATCGCTACCTTTCAATTCAGTGGAGAAAAAGAAATAAGACGCGGTAACGCTGTTGGTTTGGGATTGATTCTAGAAAGCTCGCTGATGGCCACGTTTACATGCTCCGTTGCTATTGTTTTATTTTCTTTTGATATCAAGGAAGCGACAGTATGGGCCACAACCAGTGTGGTCGCAGCGGCTGTACAGATTTTGGGTATGTATCATGGGCAACAGAATTCGAAAGGCGTCGAAAGGACTCGATCAGTCGGAAGATTGTCCGCTATGTTATATATTCCTGGCCTTTGTTTAATCTTGCTGCACGCTCTGAACGTTTCAGACATATTCTTTCACAGAGAAGCTGGCCCTATTATTGCGAGTATCGTCTATGCATTGGGCGTTGCCAGTTATATGTTCTCTCGCCTGCTCCTCCAACCTATTTGGAGAAATGTCCGTTTACAAGAGGCGGCCAAGCTTGCGGATACTACCTCAGGTCAAGTGAATAATATAAGGTGAAAGCGGCTGTTGGGATTCGATGAAATTGTGACTTATTGAATAATTCTGAGTTTCCGCTCTTGGCCGGTAGCTGCCACTCAGGTTTTCAGTTCTGCAGGTTTTCACTCCCCCCCCCTTCTACCTCGGTCGGCCGAGAAAGCTGCCCTTCAATCCGTTTCGGATTCAGTTCGGTGTTCGGTCACTGAAACCCCTTGGGAATTTGCCACTTGCCAAGTTCGGTGAGCCAACCGACCCCAGCCAAGTTCGGAAGAGGTTCGGTTTCGGTCGGCCTTTGGGATTTGGCCTGAAAGAAATTCTTAGAATTCTTCAAGTTACAGAATCAGAAGGCCCCTAGTTCCACTGCCTCATAATCCGTTTGTCCGGGGTTCGAGTCCCTGTGGGCCCACCATTTTTCATTACCTTTCATGCGCTTATGATTTGGAGCGACGGACTATGCGATTTCGCAGTCCGTTGGCCATAGAATCACCGCACCCCTACTTCTCGTAAAAATGTCGCCAATAGAAAAACCCACTCCCTTTCGGTAGCAGGCTCTGTACGAATAACCTCATAGCTCACCTCGATGGCGCTTGTATAATTTTGGTTGAGTCATGAGCTCAATACTGGCAGATTGGGGGTTAACCTGTCAGTATCAGGAATATTAATGAATACCATAGAAATAATACCCGGGAGCGAATCAAAAAACTCTGTTCCTAACGGAAAGTTTCTCACGATTGGATTTACATCCGTAATTGCTCTGCTGTTTATCGTAGGCGTTATTGGCTGGGGCATCCTGTCGGGCGTATCCCGGTCTTTTGACAGGTTCTCTGCAACTGGGGATCTGGTGGCGACGATGGATGATGCCCGGCTATTTGAACTTACGTTCACTCGGGACGAAGAGCCGACAGCTGCCAGAGAAGCCCAAGAATCAATCCAGCTAACCATTGATACCGCTAGTTCTTTGCAAGAAATCGTAGAAGATCCTGACCGTAAGGAACGCCTAGAGGATGTGGTTTTGGCTGCAAAAGTCTACCAAAGCGAATTCGATAAATTTATTGATTTGCGCAGCAAAAGTGCAGATGCCATAGAATCGATGGTAGTAGCAGCAGTTCAAGCGTCCCAAGCGGCATCCGGACTCCAACGCATACAGGAAAAGTATACTAGGTTAGATACGGAAAGTGTCCGCCAATTCAGACAGCAAATGGAAGACATCTCAGAGAACGCAGCAGATTCTTACGAAATTGTAGTCTATGCAGAGAAGTCACGGGAATTTGAAAAGAACTTCCTACTATCAGGTAATTATCGGGAACTTGAATTGGCCCGTAGTGAAGTATCCAACCTCACTAACACCGTCAACGAGCTGAAACTTAGAATTCGTAACCCAAGAAGCATTCAACTTCTTGACGATATTAATACCTCCAAGGATGCTTACCTTTTAGCTTTGAGCGCATTAGAGAGTAACGATTTCGACATCTCAACTATCACTCTTGAGTCAGCTGAATTGATAGATCTCGACCATGCCGCATTCTCAATGAGAGACGCTGCATTTTCTTTGAGAAGTAATGAACGCTCCGTTCTTTTCGAAATCCAGCGAATAGTCGCCGACACACAGGAGCTTATGGCGAGGCGACTCGCTCTATCTGAAGAAGTAGATCAAATTATAATTGGTGTAGGTGATGCTCGACAAACAGATAGGGATTTTTCTCTAGCAAGCACAGAGGCGGAACGTAACATTCACGCAGTACGAGTTAACTCGTTGTTGGCCGACGTCATTAGCCGATCGATAAAGATTCAAAGCCTTCTTATCGAAGACGATGAAAAGGAAATTTTTGAAAATGTGCTACCCAGTATCGAACAGTACCGAGAAGATTTTGATAGCGCGGTCGATGTTTCTTTGCAAGCAGCCGAAACCGGTAGGTTGATGGTTGAATTTGCCTTAGAAGCTGATCGGCTTCTCAATCTCGCTCAGTCATCCCGCCTTGATGATATTTCATCTGCTAGAACATCAGCCCAAATATTGGCCCCCATTGGAATCGCGTTTGCCGCCGGGCTTTTATTGCTCGTATTCTTGATGCGCAGATCACAGCAGACTCTTTTCGAAATGGCCAATAAACTTAGTATTGCCAATGAAGCCGCAGAGGCCGGGGTAAAGTCCAAGTCTGCATTCCTTGCAGCAATGAGTCATGAGATCCGGACGCCCATGAATGGTGTGATCGGAATGGTCGACTTACTATCCCAAACAAGGCTCGACAATGACCAGCGTCAGATGTTGAGCACGGTGCAGGATTCGGGTCACTCTCTTTTGACCATCATTAACGACATTCTTGATTTTTCTAAAATCGAAGCTGGAAAGCTTGATATCGAAGATATTGACCTGGCAGTTGTAGATATTGTTGAAGGTGCCGCGCAGACCATAGCACCAAATGCAGTCATAAAGGGCGTTAAACTACTTACCTATGTTGATCCAGAAATCGCCAAGTTTAAAAAAGGAGATCCTACTCGGGTTCGGCAAATCATTATCAATATGGGCGGCAATGCCATCAAATTCTCCGAGCCTGGAAAAGAAGTCCTAATTCAAGCCAAAAAGGTCGGTGAGAGCGACGAGGGTATCGCTCGAATACGCTTCAGCGTCATTGATCAGGGAGTTGGCATTTCTGAGGAAGCTCAGAAAACTCTGTTCACGGAGTTCAGCCAGGCAGATGCCTCGACGACAAGAAAGTTTGGAGGTACCGGCCTCGGGCTGGCTATATGCAAACGCCTAACAGAACTTATGGGCGGCGAGATCGGTGTATCAAGCGTGCATGGGGAGGGATCTACCTTCTGGTGTGAATTGCCCTTTGCCTCTGCTGACTGGACTCGGGAAGAAGGCAAGGTTGAGGATCTAACTAGTATGCGCATTCTTGTAGTTAGCCTCAGCGAATCTTACCGTGAGATCTGCCGAAGGTACCTTCAACATTGGAATGCAGATGTCACAGTCACTGCGGATTTGAACGACTGCCTCAGACTTTCACAGGCTGCAAGGAACTCTGGGGAGCCGATTGATATCATCATTATTCCTGATTCGGACAATCACGCAAAGGTAGCAGAGACTTACAGAGCATTTCTCGACACCGGCATGCCTTATCCTCGCTTCGTCATAGGTAAAGACCCGCGTGCAGAGAACAACCTTCTCGAAGGAATCGAGGAGGTAACGATGGTGGACATCAATCCTATGCGCAGGGCTGGCATCTTGACCGCTGCGGCAATTGCTGCAGGGCGCGCTAGCCCCGAAGTTTTTTACCAGAAAGAAGTTAATCTGATTCAGGCAGGTCGCACGCCTACGGTCGAAGAAGCATTAGAACAAGGTAAACTGATTCTCTTTGCTGAAGATAATGCGACCAACCAATTGGTCATTCGCAAACAGCTTAATGCACTCGGGTATCAGTGCGAGATCGCTAACGATGGTAAGGAAGCGTTTGAAATGTGGCAAGCTAAACCGTACTGCCTGCTATTAACCGACTGCCATATGCCAGAATGGGACGGCTTTGAGCTTACCGGAGCTATCAGAAAAAGTGAAACAAGCAGCGACAAGCGCGCGCCAATCATTGCTATCACGGCCAACGCCCTGCAGGGCGAATCTGAACGATGTATAGCCGCCGGTATGGACGATTACATGTCTAAACCTGTTGAGATGTCAGCTCTGAAACAAACCCTAGTTAAGTGGATGGGTGAAGGCAGCGTGGATAGCGATGGTGATGACGGAACATCTGCAGACAAATTGACTGATGCTCAATCGCCCGCTCCGAATCCTGAAGCTAATTCATGCCCTGTTGATGACAGCACGCTTAAAGATATGTTCGGTGACGACGACGAGACAATAAAAGAGATCCTTCAGGGCTTTCTCGAGCCAACAGAAAAGATTGTGCAAGAATTGACTACCGCGCTTAAGTCTCGTAATGCCGATGACATCCATAATGCTGCGCATAAACTAAAATCATCAGCCCGCAGCACCGGCGCGAACGCTTTAGCAGATACGAGCTTAGCTTTAGAAACTGCCGGCAGAGAGAAAAATTGGGACGTCATAGAGGATCTTGTCCCAACAGTCGAGCCTCTATTTATGGCGGTGAAAAAATACATCGACGATCTTTAAGTTAGAGAACTAAATTTGGGACAGTTAGGGTCACTAACAATTTAACAACTTAGTACTGCCTCGATATGGAACTCTCAAGTAGCAAACCGTTTCGGATTTGGTTCGGTGTTCGGTCACTGAAACCCGTTTGGAATCTTCCACTTGCCAAGTTCGGTGAACCGGCCGACCCCAGGCAGGTTCGGAAGAGGTTCGGTTTCGGTCGGCCTTGGGAGTTCGGAAAAAGAAAACTTCTTGAAATTCTTCAGCTTGCTTGCAACTCAGTGCCCCGGTTCCACTGCCTCATAATCCGTTTGTCCGGGGTTCGAGTCCCTGTGGGCCCACCAAATAAAAAGCCCGTTCACTAGTGAGTGGTCGGGCTTTCCTGTTCATATGGCTTAGCGCCAAATGGCAACGCTCCGAACTACTGTATATTTACTCTGACCCCATTTATAAGTCAAAATAAGACTAAAATGCAGCTCAACTTTTTTAGTTCTTCATCGAGGATAGCTATGTTTACAGTTAAACCCATTGCCGGCGCGCTTGGTGCAGAGCTTCATGGTGTCGATTTATGCACAGATCTGTCAGACGCCGTCCTGGCCGAGATCCGCAGGCTACTACTCGAACATCAAGTGATCTTCTTCCGCGACCAAGATATCAGTCCGGCGCAGCACAAAGCCTTGGCCGAATCCTTCGGCCCCCTGCAAACCCATCCGGCCTACGACACCATAGAAGGATATCCAGAAATCACTATCCTGGAAAGCACCGCCGAGAATCCAAGTAAGATTGAGGCTTGGCATACAGACATGACATTCCGCAAGCACCCTCCTCTAGGGGCTGTACTGCGCTCCAAAATAATACCCGCTCGGGGCGGCGATACCCTATGGGCTAGCATGAGTGCAGCCTACGATGGACTATCAGGTTCAATGCAGGAATTTCTCTCGGGGCTGACGGCAGAACATGACTTTAGTTATGGCTTCAAGGAGAGTCTCGCCGAGCCCGGAGGGGCTGAGCGTTTGGCGCAGGCAGTAGCGGACAATCCGCCAGTTACTCATCCTCTGATCCGTGCTCACCCGGAAAACGGCAAGAAGGTGATCTTCGTGAACTCCCTGTTCACGACACGTATCCTCGAACTCAGCAAGACAGAAAGCGCACAGATTTTAAGTTTTCTCTACGAACATGTCACCACGCCCGAATACAGTTGCCGATTTCAATGGCAGCCAAACTCGATCGCCATCTGGGACAATCGTATCACCCAGCATAAACCTATCAATGATTATTTCCCTGCACACCGACGCTTGGAACGCATCACCATAGATGGAGACGCGCCCTACTAAACAGCTTTAACTGCTGCATTAGTGAGAGATGAAATCCAGAATCCAGCGCCCGACCTGCAGTTGATCGGTCTCCTGCTGCAGCGAGCTCACTGCTTTTTGATACAAGGTTTCGCCGAATATTTCCCGACGCATATCCAATAGAGCCCTCGCATAGGGTTTTGCGAATTCCGGGTGGCCCTGAAAAGTTAATATGTGCTCTCCTACCGCTGTCATCGCGATTGGACAAGATTCGGTTCCCGCCAAGAGCTTGCCCCCAACAGCCATCTTCTGAACTTGGTCTTGGTGGTTAGACAGTAGCTGAAAATCGGAAGCGTCAATTCCATAGTCTGCCGCCTCGGCGGTCAGTCTAGATTTATGTACTCCTACACACCAACCGACTTCAGCCTTAGATGTTTTCCCGCCTAGTGCTTCGGCGATTAATTGGTGACCAAAACAAATTCCAACAATTTTCTTCTTTGCCTGATGCAAATCTCGCACGAAGTCTTTTAACTGATTGATCCAGGGAACGTCATCGTAGACGCTCAGCTTGCTGCCGGTAATTATGTAGGCGTCCACTTCATCCAAGTCAGCTGGATATTCATTAGTCACGACTTCATAGGTAACCAGCTCAAGCTGGGGATCAACGGCTAGAAGCAACCCTGCAAACATATCGGGATATTCACCAAACTTAGCTGCGAACTCAGGCTTAACCGCATCGGTATTCAATATTCCAATTTTCATCGAGTAACGTGGTCTCTTAAGAAGATTTCAGGTGAAATGACTTGGCCCGAGTTAATTGCTGATAGCCTAATGGGGATAGCGTGACTCCCCGCCCGGTATTCTTCACCCCAGTCCAGGCCAAGGCTGGATCGAGATAGTCACAGCGATTCATGAATACGGTTCCCGTTTCAATCCGATCGCCCAAAGATTCTGCGCGCTCCTGATCCTGTGTCCAAATCGAAGCGGTAAGCCCTAGCTCGCTATCATTCATTAGCAGTAAAGCTTCTTCATCACTCGCAACTGGCATAATTCCTACCACGGGACCGAAGCTCTCTTCCCTCATAACAGACATATCGTGATTAACATCGATGAGGACCTGCGGCGCCATATACGGTGTGCCTGATTTGCTATTACCGAAGAGCGATTCGTCTATGCATTTTATAGCGCCCTGCGCACTGGCCTGATCGATTTGTTGTCGCACCCAATCTGCCGCGGCGGTTCTAACCACAGGGCCTAGCGTTGTCTCCGCCAGCAGCGGATTGCCCAATTTATAGCCTTTGACCTGCTCTACATAGGCCTCAACAAACCTGGCATAGCTTGC
Organism: uncultured Gammaproteobacteria bacterium; assembly: GCA_913060495.1. Taxonomy (GTDB): domain Bacteria; phylum Pseudomonadota; class Gammaproteobacteria; order Pseudomonadales; family Pseudohongiellaceae; genus UBA9145. The sequence continues at coordinate 9,615 of CAJXRP010000031.1, forward strand.
GTGCGCAACATAGATTCGCTCGATTCCACAACAGGATTGGCCCGAATTGAAAAATGCCCCATCGACTAACTGGGCAACACTGTGTTCAAGATCCGCATCGGTGAGAACATAAGCTGGATCTTTGCCACCCAACTCCAAACCAAGGCCAGTGAACGTACCGGCCGCAGCTTGCTCGATGTTCTGACCTGCAGCAACGGAACCGGTAAAGCAAACAAAATCGACGGCGGAGCTGGATATTATCTTTGCCGTATTCTGATGACTAAGAAACAAGCATTGCAGCACACCGTCAGGCAGCCCTGCCGCCTCAAAGGCCTTAACAAAATGCTCTCCGCACAACGGCGTCTGTGCCGAAGGCTTCAACAACACCGAATTTCCAGCCATGAGGGCGGGGATAACTGAATTCACCGTGGTGAGCAGCGGATAATTCCAAGGAGCCACAGTAAAGACTATGCCCACGGGTTCACGCCTAATGAAGCGGGTAAATCCCTCTTTGGCTGAAGGAACGTCATCCGCCAAACTGGGCCCGGCGATACTAATCATATGACGGGCTCGTTCTGCCAACCCGCCAATTTCACCGGCGCAGTAATTAATAGGCCTGCCCATTTGCCAACTTATCTCTTCGGCGATTTGCTCGCGATTAGATTCGAAATACTGCACGGCTTTCTCACAAACTTCTGCTCGCTGTGCCAAGCTAGTTTTCTGCCATTGTCTTTGCGCCGAGCGGGATAAGGCAATAGACTGCTCCAAGTCGGACTCACTGCACAGCAGCCGACTTGCATAGACAGAACCATCGATTGGCGAAAAGCACTGTAATTGGGTAGTTTGTGAAGACTGACTCATAGATTCGGCTTACTGTAACTCATCAACGGATAAACGATAGATAATGGATCATTATATAGAAAATCCGGCATCTGCCGCCAGCTTAGCGCCATCTAAGAAGCTAATGGCAATACTATCTCTGATCTTAATCTCGCTGCCAAGCAATGCTGCGGGAATTGACGAGACGATCAATAGCGCGATGCAGCCTATCACTGCAGCTGTTGCCGGCTTTATATTTTTTGAAGTGAGTGTATTTGGCACTCAATTACCACTGATCATAGTCTGGCTGATAGGCGCATCAGTGTTCTTCACGTTCTACTTCAAGTTCTTAAATCTTCGCGGCTTTAAGCATGCATTCCACCTATTGCGCGGAGACTATAGCAAGCCCGGTATTAGCGGAGAGCTCACCCATTTCCAAGCATTGGCCACCGCCGTTTCCGGCACAGTAGGCATCGGCAACATTGGCAGCGTAGCCATTGCGATTACGGTGGGAGGACCGGGTGCCACTTTCTGGTTGATGATGGCGGGATTCCTAGGCATGTCGACTAAATTCGCCGAATGTGTTGTCGGTGTAAAGTATCGGAAGATCAACCCCGACGGCAGTATTTCCGGCGGACCTATGTATTATTTGGAACATGGGCTGAAGGAACGCAATCTCGCCTGGCTAGGCAAACCCCTCGGGTATTTTTACGCGCTGTCCATCGTAATCGGCTGCCTTGGCATCGGCAACATGTTCCAGTCCAATCAGGCGTTCGAGCAATTCGTGTTTGTCACAGGAGGCAGTGAGAACAGTTATTTCACCGACAAAGGATGGTTATTCGGCGGGCTGTTGGCGACTATCGTTGGCGTGGTGATTATCGGCGGCATCAAGAGTATTGCTCGTGTCACTAGCAAGTTAGTGCCCTTCATGGCCGTCACCTACATCATAGGCGCGCTGCTGATAATCTTCCTCAATGCCGACAGAATTCCTTGGGCAGCAAGCGCTATTGTCACTCAGGCATTTGATCCGAGTGCGATTAGCGGCGGCATGCTGGGCGTAATGATCATAGGCTTCCAGAGGGCGGCATTTTCCAACGAAGCAGGCATCGGCTCCGCCGCCATCGCTCACTCAGCAGTGCGCACCGGCGAACCGGTAACCGAAGGCTTTGTAGGCTTGTTAGAGCCTTTCATCGACACTGTGGTTATTTGCACCTTAACCGCGCTGGTGATCTTGACCACCGTATACGAGCCGGACATGGTAGGGAATGGAATGCAGGGAGTCGAGTTAACCTCGCAAGCCTTTGGCAGCACCGTGAGCTGGACTCCGGTGCCACTTTCATTTATCGCAATACTGTTTGCGTTCTCGACCATATTGTCTTGGTCGTATTACGGCATGAAGGGCTGGACTTATCTTGTCGGCGAATCGAAGAAAGCCGAGCTGGCCTTTAAAGCGGTGTTCTGTTTTTTTGTGGCATTGGGCTGCATGATTCAACTAGATGCAGTGTTAGAATTTTCGGATGCCTTGGTGTTTGTGATTGCGCTGCCGAATATCATCGGCTTGTATATCCTCGCCCCGATAATCAAAGCCGAGCTCAAAAGCTATCAAGCGCGGCTGGCCAGTGGTGAAATTAAGAATATGCGAGAAGAAAATCGTTAGATCAGCGATGTGCACCGAACACACTCGCTAGCGAAACCCTATTCACCCCTTGTTGTTGGCGTATTGGGATATGTCGTGAATCGTGCCCGGGATCAATTCTCTATGAGCCACTCCGTAACTTCTGAGCTTATCGGTGACAACCATCCTCGGCTCGCCGTTGTGTTTATGCAATAACCGCCGAAAGAAACGCTTTGCGGCTTCTCCATCTCGCCTTATCTGGAGAAATACGTCCACCACCTCACCGTCTTGATTAACGGCCGTCCACAGATAGTGTCGCTGACCCTGAATTTTCACGAAGACCTCATCAATGAAGAAGGTATCGCCATACCCTTAATGCTTTCGCCTTAATCTCTGGCCGTACCGCGGTCCAAACTTGTTACACCACAGGCGAATGGCTTCATAGCTCACTACAATACCACGTTGAGCTAGCAGGTCTTCGGTATCTCGATGGCTTAGGTTAAAGCGGTGGGAGAGCCAGACGGCATATTGAGAGATTTTGGGTGGGAAGCGGTGTCTTTTGTACATTCTTATTGAATTCATGCTGAGAATCATCGCAGAATGGTGGCTCCCTTGTGAGCTCGCTTATCAGGACCGTCGATAAGCTTTCAATTTCTTGTTTTCTACTACAAAATATAGAGATCGATAATACACCATGGCAAATTGATAGTGATCATGAAAATTACGACCAGCGCATTTTTCCTAAGTATATTTCTATGCAGCTCAATTCAGTCAGCTGAGTTGCCAGATATTGGCTTAGCGACCGATCCCGCTCCTTCTGAAATAGACGGAGAGCTAAAAGTAAATTCTCACGTTAAACTTTTTTTGCCTAACCTTCCTTATTTGGCAGTTTCACATGCGGTCAATGCATCCTTGGTTCGCCCAGCTAATAACCCTCGAGGTTGGCAATATGATTTGGCCATATCTCACCGCAACGTTGACGACAAAATATGGGAATTTGACCTTCGGCAGGATGTGCTATTTCAAGACGGATCGGTTTTTAATGCCGATTCTGTAATTCAGAACCTAAGCTATTTTAAAGACCAACCCTTTACATTCAGTAATATACACAATGTTTTCGACCGCGCTGAAAAGCTAGGCGAATTCACCGTTAGGATATATTTAACAGAGGCTTATGGAGCTTTCTTGCATGATGCTATCTGGATGCAATTTTACACTACTGAATATCTACAGAAATTCGGCTGGAACGGAAAACCGACTTGCCCAAATCTCGCTGAACCAGGCCTTTATGGTCTTGGCCCCTACATTCTGGTTGAGGGATACATCGAAGGAGATAGGCGCACAGCAAAAGTTGTATTAAAGGCGAACCCTTTATACTGGGGTGACAATAAACCAAAAGTAGAAACCATTACTATTTTTACTGAATTAGACCTCGCAGAAGCGAAAGGTATGACTCTGTATTCGGAGAAAGAACTAGACATAACACCACTATCTTTTACCGATGAGGTAGCCGCAGTTCTATCTCCTTTTGCCAAGCTTGCTATTTCACCCTCAATGAACAGCTACGCAATGCATTTCAATATGATTAATGGAAACGAGGCCCTAATGGATGATCGCATTCGATACGCGATCAACCATGCTATTGATCAGGAATACCTATTGAATTTGTCCCTGCTTGGTGAAGGAGTAATATCTCCTACTATGGTATCGCCCAATTTTTACAAAGTAGGTGAAGCCATAGACTCCCTAGAAGACTATTTTACAGAATATGCTTTGGAAAGAGATGACAGCATCGAAAATCTACGACTTCAAGTACAAGCATTTCAAGAAGAACGCGGTATGGATTCTTCCGCCCCTCTGAAGCTGACTCTTCTCACGCAAGAGAGCTTTGGATTTCTTACTCGCGAAATTGAGTACTTTCTCGCTCAAATAAATATTGAACTTACAACCAATACATCTTTAGCCGAGGAAGAAGTGTTCGGAGAGCTTTTTTCAACATGGAAGGAGAGCAATCAGCAAGAGTGGGATCTATTACTGTGGGGGAATTACGATTGGTTTACCCATCCTTGGTCTGCCTTTTTCGTATACCGACCGCTCACTGATTGGTCGAGCATACCAGCCAACGAGGAGCTAGTGGCTTTAACGAACAATTTATTGAGAATCAATACAGAGTCTGACGACTATGTGCCATTTATCGCAAATTTCATTCGCCATGTTTATGAGAATAACTACATGGTATTTCTGCCAACACCCAATAATGCCTATGCCGTAAACAAAGAAGTAGTTTTTACCCCCGGACTTTCGGCTTTTATTTCTTTAAGGGATCTGCAAGTTACTGATTTGCATTGGTCAGTCAGAGGTGACAACCCATATCCTCCAGAAAGGCAAATACCGCTAAATATAAATCGAATATCTTCCGCAGAGTTAACACAATGAATGAGTCTCGGGATTATCTGAGGGGTAACTATTTCAGCGTTGAGAAATCGCAGGGGAACAACTTCTCTCGCAATATTGTATTGTTACTTGTCCTCGCAGTCACGATTCTCATAATCCAGAGCCTTTATACTTTGGCGAATTTGGATGACCTGGACGAGTCAATTGTGGCCGTAAATCAAGCGGCCGGGCAACTAAACGAGCTTGCCGAAGAAATTACAGCTCCTATCGCTAATGTACGCTCACTCTCTATGGAGATGGTGCTCTCTCCCAATCAAGAGCTAGTTGATGCAACGATACAATCGATTGATCGTGAAACAGAAGAAATTAATTCAGTACTTGGCAGCTGGCAAGAAAATTTCATGCACAGCAATAACGAATCGACGGCAGCATCTGAATTTCAAGGAATTTTAAGCAGCTGGCAGAACTACTATCAATCGATGCTGAGTACTCGCGTCTATATGCAGCAAGGCATTCGGGTAGCAGCATTTTTGAGTGTAACTCGAGAAGAAAAAAGTCAATACGAGGCATTGCTTAATTCCCTGAAATCCTTTGGCAATACACAAATTTCAATTAGTCAAAATATTTACGAAACGGCGCAAGAAAATTCAGAGGAAGCCTTTCGTTCTTCAATTATTTACTCCATTGCTGAAATACTGACACTAATTCTAATACTATACTTGGTGTTTCGCATGTTTCGTTCGTATATGAATACTTCTCGTGCTTTTGAGAATCAACTTGCAACAGCTGCGGTAGATTTGCAGGGTTTTGCAAGGCAAGTCGAGCTTCTGCAACGTGTCGCCACAGTGGCTAACAGTGAGCCGACTTTTGAGGATGCATTGAATGAAGGATTGAATGTCATATGTGCATCAATGGGCTGGCCCGTAGGACATGTCTACCTTCTTGCTAAACACGACTCTCGGCTACTCATTCCCGCCGATATATGGGTAATTGACGATGCGGACCAACATTCTTCCTTCAAGCAGGTCACCATGGACAAAGAATTTTCTTTAGGTGAAGGGCTTCCGGGGCGAGTTCTGGAAAGCGGCGAAGTCTGCTGGATAGACGACGTAACTCAAGATAACAATTTCCCTCGAGCCAAACTAATAAACGAGTTTTCCTTGCGCACCGGCATCGGCATTCCAGTTATCGCCGATGAAAAATGCGTTGCCGTGATTGAAGTACTTACAGATAACCGAGAGAGCGTGGACAACGATCTCATTCAATCATTGACACAGGTTGGGAAAGAACTCGGGCGTGTATGGCGACGAGAAAAGATCACAGCTGAAATATCAGGAGCACGAAAGGAAGCGGAAGAAGGCGCTCAGGCCAAATCGGCTTTCTTAGCAGCTATGAGTCATGAAATTCGCACTCCGATGAATGGTATTTTGGGAATGGTGGACCTTCTAGCCCAAACCCAATTAAGCACAGACCAACGCTTTATGCTAAATACAGTGGGAGACTCTGGGAACTCTCTTCTCACAATTATCAATGACATCTTAGATTTTTCAAAAATCGAAGCTGGTAAACTTGATATCGAACATATTGAGATGTCCCTAGTTACAGTTGTTGAAGCGGCTGCTCAGGCATTAGCTACAAACGCGCACAAGAATGACATCCAGATTCTTACCTATGTCGATCCGAGAGTTGGAAAATACCTGAAAGGAGATCCAACTCGCATAAGGCAGCTAATTATTAATATGGGCAGTAATGCGATCAAATTTTCACCAGAAGGACAGGAAGTTCTTATCAGGGCTGATCTTATTGAACAGCAGGACGAATCAGATACAAAAGTGCGATTTAGCATAATTGACCAAGGTATCGGGATATCTGAAGTAGCTCAGAAGTCTCTATTCGAGGAGTTTAGTCAGGCAGACAGATCAACAACAAGAAAATTTGGCGGCACCGGCTTAGGTTTAGCTATCTGCAAACGCCTAACTGAATTGATGGGAGGAAAAATTGGAGTTGATAGTGAACTTGGGGAGGGGTCGACATTTTGGTGTGAGATGCCATTTGGTAGTTCTGGCAACTTGATTGAAGATAGAAAAGTTAATGATTTGTCAGACTTAAGCGTCCTCACAGTCTCAGGCAGCGAAAATTACCAATCAATTTGCAGCGCATATTTGAAGCACTGGAACGCTGAAGTCGAGCCAATCAATAATAAAGACAAACTTCTCAACATCGCACTCCAAGCCAAGGAAAACCGAGTTCCATTGGATATTATAGTGTTCCCTGATGCTAACGATCATGAAGCCTTTAAACAGCTTCGAGAGGACTTTTCAGCCGCTGGCCTCTCGCCTTATCCACGGTTCGTAATTGGGGAAGATCCGCAGTCAAAAAGCGAGTCTCTCAGAAACACACAAGACGTTGTGCTTTTTGAGATAAACCCAATAAAAAGAGCAGGCTTTCTCACCGCAGTAGCCGTTGCTGCGGGTAGAGCTAGCCCAGAGGTTTCTCAAGTAGAAAAAACAGAATTTTTCAGGAAAAGAAGCACGCCGACTGTTGCAGAAGCCCTGGAGCAAGGAGAGCTTATTCTTTTAGCTGAAGACAACTTAACAAATCAGCAAGTAATTCGGCGCCAACTTAATACGCTGGGTTATCAGTGCGAAATAGCGAATGACGGCGCAGAGGCGTTTAAGATGTGGCAAAGTAAGAGCTACCGTATGCTTTTGACTGATTGTCATATGCCAGAATGGGACGGTTTCCAATTAACAGCTGCCGTTCGCAAGGCAGAAGAGAACACTGATTCAAGAGCGCCAATCGTTGCCATTACTGCAAATGCATTGCAAGGAGAGGCAGGAAAGTGCCTCGCCGCCGGAATGGACGATTACTTATCTAAGCCAGTTGAAATGAAAGTTCTTCAACAAGCACTAATTAAGTGGATGGGTGAGAAAGATGACCTGAAAAATGCCCATGAAAACGATCAAACAGAGAGCATTTCCAGCTCACCTTCTCAAGAAAAAGGCGCTGACAGAGACTCAGAATTAATTGATGAGCGAATGCTCAAAGATATGTTTGGTGAAGATGAAGAAGTTTTTAAGGAGATGCTTGTGTTATTTGTTGATCCTTCAGCAGACATTGTTTCCGAAATTAAGCGGTCGTATTCAACTGACTCCTCCGCCGGTCTAAAAGAACAAGCTCACAAACTGAAATCTTCCGCCCGAACAATTGGCGCAAATAAGCTTGCGGATATTTGTCAAGAACTCGAGATCGCAGGGAGTGAAGAAAATTGGAGCGCTATCGAAAAACTGGTTCCGAAAATCGAACCTTTATTCCTAGAAATAAAAGCTTATATTCAAGCCTTATAGCTCTCAAAGGGTATTGACAAGTTAACTCCAGAAATCGATAAAACCGCTTCCTAATTACTTCTACATCGCGACAGCCTTTTCCCAGGACGCAAAAGCACGCAGCCGAAAATACCGATAGTTTTCCGCTGACAACAAATGTCGTCCTAGGTTGAACAAATTGTGAACGGCTGCATGTGCACCTAGAAAACGTTGTGCCTGCTGCATTGATTTAAACTTCCTCATGCCCCGCTCCCTCACTCGTGTAGGCTCGTGCGAAAGCTCAGCTCGGTTGTTCGCATACTGCGAAGTATCATGAATAACTTCTGGAATTAGCTCCCTGTGAGCAACGCGGTAGCTTCCCAATTTATCTGTAACAATCTTCCTGAGTTCCCCACCATGTTTCCTCAACAGCCGCTTAAAGAAACGCTTTGCGGCTTCTCCACCTCGCCTTATCTGGAGAAATACGTCCACCACCTCACCGTCTTGATTCACCGCTCTCCATAGGCAGTGCCGCTCACCCTGAATCCTCACGCACACCTCATCAATGAAGAAAGTGTCACCATATCCTTGGTGTTTTCTTCTCAGCCTTCGGGCGTATTTAGATCCGAATTTGTTACACCACAGTCGAATTGCTTCATAGCTGACGGTAATGCTACGTTGAGCCAATAGATCTTCAATGTCTCGATGACTGAGGTTGAATCGGCGGTAAAGCCAAACGGCATATTGAATGATTTCGGGCGGGAATCGATGGCGCTTGCATATTGATTTTGCTGGTTTCATGGGACAATTATCGCTGAGGGCGAGTTAACTTGTCAGTACCATTTCATGTCCGGATTCTGACAGATTTGGAGTTAACTTGTCAGTACCACGTGGTGTGTATTGCAAGACGGCCACGACGCTGTATCCTAGCGTTTAAGGAAAATTAATCGCAGGCTATGCCCCCAATCGAACCCTATACCTCATTACAAAAATCCGTGCTGATCATGGTGCTGTTAAATGCACTCTCTGTTCCCATTATGCTGTCGTCAGTCAATGTGGCACTGCCACATATTGCTGCAGACCTCGAGCTTTCAGCTCTTAGTGTAAGCTGGATACCCACTGCCTTTTTAATGGCAAGCGCGATGTTTATTCTCGTCTTCGGCCGCCTTGCAGACATGTTCGGCCGTAAGAGAATATTTCTCATCGGGGCCGTTTTTGTAGTAATTTCTTCGACTCTCGCCTCGCTAGCGACGGGTGCTGTCAGCTTGATAGGCGCCAGGTTTTTACAAGGCGTTGGCGCTGCCATGCTCTATGCAACGCAAATGGCCATCGTATCCTCGGTGTTTCCAGTGGCCACTCGCGGCCGCGTAATCGGTCTTGTTATTTCGTTCATCTATATCGGCTTGGCCAGCGGCCCATTACTTGGCGGAATCATCGTCGATCAGCTTGGCTGGCGAATAAACTTCCTGCTACAAATCCCGCTAGCAGTTTTGGTGTTCTTTATTGGGGTATATAAAGTAGAAGGCGACTGGGCGGCAGATGAAAGAGGCTCATTCGATTTTACCGGAGCGCTGATTTATTGCTTAGCGATATTCATTGTCTGCGTCGGGGTCTCATTTCTGCCCAGTTCAACTAGTTATCTTTTGATAGCCGCTGGGCTCATCGGCGTCGGTATTTTTTTTCAGCAGGCCAGATCAAGCAATCACCCACTTATGGACGTGAAACTTTTTTTCACCAATAGAACCTTCACTTATTCCTGCCTTGCTTCGCTCATTATGTACAGCGCAACCTTTATGAATGTAGTCCTACTGAGTTTATACCTGCAATATCTTAAAGGACTATCACCGACTGCAGCAGGCCTAATCATGATGATTCAGCCGCTCACAATGGCAATTTTTTCACCACTTATGGGCAAGCTTTCAGACAGCACTGAGCCGCGAATTCTTGCATCTGCAGGAATGAGTATCACCGCTGTGGGGCTAGTGCTACTAGCCATGTTAAACAGCAACTCTCAAACCTCCAGCATCGTAATGGCTCTGGTGGTGACGGGCCTCGGATTCAGCCTGTTCTCTTCGCCTAATGTGAACGCCATTATGAGTTCAGTGTCCCGAAAACACCTAGGTTCAGCTGCCGCCGCAGTCTCGACAACGCGTATACTCGGCCAATTGTCGAGCATGGTTTTAGTAACGCTGGTAATGGCCCTCACTTTCGGCGCCACCCAAATCGAGCCCGCCAACTATTTCGAACTGGAAAAGACTATCAGTTTCAGCTTTTATTTAGCTGCGGCTCTGTGCTTGCCTGGCCTTCTCCTGTCAGCAGTACGCGGCACAATCCACTCGAGGCAATAGAGTTCGATGAATGGAAGATTGCAACAGAGTTACGGTTGTTGGCCTTCGTCTCTTACAGCGGAAAGCGTCAGTCTCGATTCGGGAGACATGAACTTTTTGCGGAAAGATTCCAGCGGAGTCTGTTTCATCAACTCTGTAAATGGTGAAAAAGATCAGCAAGCCGTTTGGCACCTCTCCTCCACAGGAGAGCTAAATCGACTTACGCCGGTAGGCTTCAACGTAAGGAGTCGAGTTCACGAATACGGAGGCGTCCCTTACTGTGTTCATGGCAATACTCTATGGTTCTGTAACCTCGCTGATCAGACAATCTATAGACAAGAACTCTGCAACGATCGAAGACCCTTGCCCGGGGTTTTAGTAGAGGCTAAACCACTCACTCCAGTGGAGCCATCGCTAGCAGGCAAGCTTCGATATGCGGACTTTCTGATAGACCCTAATTTCAATCGCCTTATTTGTGTTCGCGAAGATCATCGTCCTTCAGACCCAAAAAACTTTGATGCTAATAGCGTCATCAATTCTCTAGTCTCAATAGACTTGGACACGGGGGGTGAAGGCGAGATCCTATATGCAGGCTCAGACTTCGTTTCATCCCCACGGTTATCGCCCGATGGTAAGACCTTAGTTTGGCAGACATGGTCACATCCGAATATGCCATGGGACAATACTGAAATAAGGCTTGCCAATTTCGACGCCGAAGGCAAGTTGACAAATATAAGACAAATTCACCAGCCTCGAAATGGCTCACTCATCCAACCCCAGTTTGGCAAGACAGGTCAGTTATATTTCATTGCTGATTGGTCCGATTGGTGGAATTTATACCGAGTTAGTGCCGACGAGTTAGAGGCTACTTGCAAAGCGGAAAGCATCCACCCAATGGAGGCAGACTTTGCTCCTCCCCAGTGGCTACTCGGCCATCGCAACTACTGTGTATTGGACGATGGATCAATGCTTGTGAGTTTTACTCAGGATAGCCAATGGAAATTAGGCTTGCTACGGAACACATCAGGCGAAACTTGGAAAATGCAGAACATAGTGGATGGGTACGGACAGATTGAGAATATTTGCAGTAATGCTGAAACACTATTTTTCTCCGCTGCCACAGCAAATCAAGAAAACGCAATTCATCGTTTGCAGTTAGAAGGAAACACGAAATCCACTAGCCTTTCTATCGAGCGAATTGCACTAAGCGGAGATCCTGAAGCAGACACTTCCGAATTCTCTAGTGCCAAAACAATTTCTTTTAAAACTGAAAACGGCGAATTGGCCTATGGAAATTTCTATCCGCCTTGTAGTTCACAATACACGGGCTTAGTCGATTCTCTACCTCCGTTAATAGTTAGCATACATGGAGGCCCGACGAGTTGCGCCAAGACCTCATTGAATCTAAAACTACAATTTTGGACCAACCGAGGCTTCGCAGTCATCGATGTCAATCATCGCGGCAGTACCGGATTTGGACGAAAATTTCGCCAGAGCCTATATCCCAACTGGGGACTGTTCGACCTTCAAGACATTGAATTTGCAGTGCGTCACCTGATCAACGAAGGCTTGGTAGACCCCGAGAAGGTGGCTATTCGTGGCGGCAGTGCGGGTGGCTATTCGGTGATGGCCGCCTTAAGCAAGAGTAATCTATTCGCCGCAGGCGCCAGCTACTACGGCATAAGTGATCTGGAAGTATTGACTCAGGGAACCCATAAATTTGAGTCTCGTTACCTCGATCAGCTAATTGGGCCTTACCCAGAAGCTCGAGAAATATACCTGGCACGATCTCCAATATACAACATCGACAAGATCACCGCCCCGCTACTGCTCTTGCAAGGCTCGGAAGACAAAGTAGTTCCTCCTGATCAGGCAGAAGGAATATGCACCAAATTGAAGCAGAAGGGTGTCGATGTTCGCTATATCTCCTTTGAGGGTGAGGGTCATGGCTTCAGACAATTGCAAAATCAAGTGTTGGCGCTGGAAACCGAGCTCAGTTTTTATCAAGAAACATTAAAATTAAGCAGCAGCCAATAAGAGCAACAAGCCTCAATGGTTTCTATATTTTGTATTTAATTCAAAAATTTAGACTCAAAAACCCATGCTCAATGAGCCGCTAATGGCGTCACAAATTGACACATTATCAATTCAATATGGAAAATCTACATAACTCCTCTAGGAGCGATAGTACTCATGCAAATTTTCTGCTAGTCTCAGTGGCGTTGTAATGGATACAACGCATCAATTAATTGAATTTACAGCTTGGAGATTACGATATGTGGACTAAACCTTCTTATCAAGATATGCGCCTTGGCTTTGAAATCACTATGTATTTCAAAACACGCTAAGAGAAGGAAACTTCTTCAACGTGTAATGCTAAGTGAAATTGGCTTTTGTTTGGCACGCTAGATCTTCTAGCATCGTTAAATCACTAGCTAGTTTGTAAAAGACGCCGGACTTAGTCTGGCGTTTTTTTTGACCTTTTTTTGAGCCCACATAAGAGCTATTCTCAGCTATCCACCAAATAACGGTAATAATCAATGTTTGTCAGAGTTTTAGGATCAGCAGCAGGCGGCGGCTTCCCACAGTGGAACTGCAATTGCCCAAATTGCCATGGCGTTCGCAACCAGACCATAAACGCCACTACGAGAACCCAGTCATCTATAGCCATTAGCGCCGATGGCGTCGATTGGGTGTTGTTTAACACCTCTCCGGACCTACTTGCACAACTTGCCGCCTTTCCAACTTTGCAGCCCGCACGAGCGCTCAGAGACACGGCAATTAAAGCTATCGTCTACATTGATAGCCAGATTGATCATACAACCGGCCTATTGATGCTGCGCGAAGGCTGTCCCCATGAAGTCTATTGCACTGATATGGTATATGAAGACCTGAGCACTGGCTTCCCCCTGTTTACCATGCTGAAGCATTGGAATGGTGGAATTAACCGGCACTCGATTCCTCTGGATGGAAGCAGTTTCAATATCGCCGGTATTAGCGGCTTGAACTTCACCGCCATTCCAGTTACCGGCAAGGCACCACCCTATTCCCCACACCGAAATGATGCGCACATAGGCGATAACATCGGTATTAAAGTTACCGATGAGAGCAGCGGCAAGAACCTTTTCTATTCGCCTGGCCTAGGCGATCTTACCGATCAAACACGGCAACTTATGAGTGAAGCCGATTGCCTGCTAGTGGATGGCACCTTCTGGCAAGAAGATGAAATGCTGACGACGGGTGTCGGCGATAAAAGGGCCGAAGACATGGGCCATCTGCCGCAATCCGGTGAGAACGGTATGATCAGTGTCCTGAAAGCCATGGACAAACCGAGAAAGATCTTGATTCATATAAACAACACTAACCCCATACTCGATGAAGATTCAGAGCAGCGGAAGATCCTGGAAAGTGAAGGAATCGAGGTGTCATTTGATGGCATGGATGTAGAATTGTAAGCCACCATTTAATAACTCGCCCACATAGATAGCTAGTTAAGCCGTAACTGAAGAGAAGCATTTATATATTATGAGTGAATTTAACCTAGAGACCGCGTCATTCAAATTGAATCCTCGATATCAATACCAATGGGAAGAAGCGCAGCAATGTCATGTGCTGCTTTACCCCGAAGGTCTAATAAAATTAAGTGGCAGCGCAGCTGAGATCCTGCAGCGCTGTCAACAACCAACCACCATGGCCGCAGTTGTAGGTGAACTCAATACGGCATTTCCTGAAGCTGAAGGCTTGGCGAATGACGTCAAAGAGTTTCTAGCCGATGCCCAGCAGCAAGTATGGATCGTGCAGGTGAGCGACTAAAATATGGATAAAACAACCTCTCATATCCCAATGTGGCTCCTGGCAGAACTGACCTTTGCCTGTCCCGTGCAGTGCTCCTATTGTTCTAACCCACTTGAACTTTCTGCGTCTAGGAAGAACGAGCTAAGCACCGAGGAATGGATTCGCGTCATGCGCCAAGCGCGCAAGCTAGGCGCCGTGCAATTAGGCTTTTCTGGCGGCGAACCATTGGTGCGAACCGATCTCGAAGAACTGGTCGTCGAAGCCAAGTCGCTCGGTTACTACATTAATTTGATCACCTCCTCGATCGGCTTAACAGCCGAGAAAATAACCACGCTGAAAGAAGCGGGGCTGGGTCATATACAAATCAGCTTTCAGGGCAGCAACCGCGAATCGAATCAACTATTAGGCGGGACTGATAGCTTCGATCACAAGGTGGCGATGACCAAAGAGGTCATCAAACAGGAACTCGCGCTGGGCCTGAATTTTGTGCTACATAGGCAGAATCTGCATCAAGTAGAAGAATTTTTAACAATGGCGCAATCTCTCGGGGCTGAGTTCGTAGAGTTGGCAAATTGCCAATACTATGGCTGGGGGTTACACAATAGAGAGCACCTACTCCCTAGCCAAGAGCAGTTGATCGATGCCGAACGTGTAACTAACGAATTTAGAGAAAAGTATAAGGGGGACATGGATATATTCTTTGTCGCACCCGACTACTACGATGATAGACCAAAGAAATGCAGCAATGGTTGGGGCACGACTTTCATGACCGTTAATCCGGAAGGTGAGGTATTACCCTGCCAAGCGGCGAAAGTAATCCCTGGATTGGAGTTCCCCAATGTTCGCGACAATGATTTAAAGGACATCTGGCACAACTCAGACCTTTTCAACCGCTTTCGCGGCACCGACTGGATGACGGAGCCCTGCAAGAGCTGCCCAGAGAAAGAAATTGATCTTGGCGGCTGCCGTTGCCAGGCGCTTATGCTTACTGGCGATGCCACCAACGCCGACCCGGTTTGCAGTCTCTCACCTCACCATGACGAAGTTTTACGAATCACCGCAAAGGCGCAAAGGCCTTACGAAGAGGAAGAAACTCAAAAACTAGTCTTTAGAAACCCTGGCAACTCGAAAAAAATACGAGCGGAAAAATCCGAGCTGACCGAATAGACAAAGAAAGACAAAGAAAGACAAAGAAAGACAATAATCGCCCACTACAAAATAGAGATCGACATGACAGAAGCCTGGACCAGAGAAGAATTCGAGAAAAAACTCAAGGACAAAGGGCGGCTGTATCACATCCATCACCCCTACCAGCTCAACATGAATTCCGGGAAGAGCAGCCAAGAACAGATCCAGGGGTGGGTAGCAAATCGTTTCTATTATCAGACCACAATTCCCATCAAAGACGCCGCCATCATGGCTAACTGTAGCGAGCGCGATGTACGCCGCCAATGGGTGCAAAGAATCCTAGATCACGATGGTGTCGACGGTGACGAAGGAGGCATAGAAGCATGGCTACGTTTAGGCGAAGCAGTGGGTATGAGCCGCCAAGAGGTGCTCTCCCAAGAGCATGTCTTACCCGGCGTTCGCTTTGCCTGCGACGCCTATCTGAATTTTGCGCGTAGAGCGAGTTGGCAGGAAGCAGCGTGTTCATCGCTAACAGAATTATTTGCGCCGGAGATTCACCAGAAAAGACTCGATACCTGGCCAGATCATTACCCCTGGATCGATATCGAGGGCTATCAATACTTCAGGAAGCGCCTATCAGAGGCCCGCCGCGATGTTCAACACGGTCTGAATATTACTCTGGATTATTTCAAGACTAGAGAACAGCAGGAACACGCCCTAGGCATTCTTCAATTCAAATTGGACATACTCTGGTCCATGCTTGATGCGATGCAGATTGCCTATGTTTATGCTGAGCCTCCGTTTCACAGTTGCCCAGAAGCTTAATATCTAATTACATAGTTGGCGCCATACACAGCGACTGACATCCCATCTTAGAATATTGCGAGCCAGAGCCAGAGTGAAATACAATAGTTTCGACAAGACTATAACACGGATAACCCTCGGCGGTTAAAGTAGCAGCCTCATAATCCGTTTGCCCGGGGTTCGAGTCCCTGTGGGCCCACCATATAAAACAATGCGCTCCAGAATTTAGTCGTTCTGATAGTGCATTTTTTTTGGCGTATGTTTCCGTTAATTGTCTTTACTGGATATTGAAAAACGAACGTTTAATTACCTCTATATCTCTACTGCATTTTCCCAAGTTGAGCGCGAGGATCGATGGGGCTTGACCGTTTTTTTGGTTGAATCAGCAGCTGAATGCTGGCAAATTAGGCGTTCGCTTGCCAGCACCAATGAAAGGAATTTTTAATGGAAGTTTTTGATATTTTGATTTTGGGAGCAGAGCTCTCGATGGCACTTGCAGGATTCGCGGGCATTATTGCGACATTTCAATTTCGTGATAACCAGAATATTCGCCGCGCCGACGCGATGGGATTAAACATAATCGTGGTCTATTCTCTTCTCGCAGCTCTGCAGTGTGGTGTGATTCTTATCTTAAATGTCATTGGTGTTTCTGAGGGGGCACTTTGGACGACCGGCAGCATACTCGTAGCTTTCATCAGCGCTTACAACCTGTACCTCTTCAACAGAAACATGGATGGAGCGATAAGAAACAAACAGCTACTCAGTAAGATTTGGCTGGTACACTGTGCATCGGTGGTCATATTCCTTGCCAACATCCTTAATGCTGCGGATATTGTCTTTCACAAAACACCCGGACCGTTCCTAGCAGGGGTTGCGTTGGGATTGGGAATTGCTGGCTGGATGTTTGCGCGTCTGTTACTTCGCCCAATATGGCAAGCTCTCCACAAGCAGGAAGCAAGCGAGAAAGCTGCTGTCAAAGATAGTTTGGCCTCCTAAGTCATCGTGAGAAGCATAGACATGGTATAGAGAAATTGACCATTCAAATCACAAAAAGCCCGTTGGGGACACTAGCAATTTAATTACTAATTCAGCCTAGATTTGGCGTTCTCTAACTGCAAATCGTTTCGGTAACAGTTCGGTGTTCGGTCACCCAAACCCGTTTAGATTCTTCCACTTGCCAAGTTCGGTGAAGCAACCGATCCCAACCAAGTTCGGAAGAGGTTCGGTTTCGGTCGGCCTTGGGGGTTTGGCCTGAAAGAAATTTTTAGAATTCTTCAAGTTACAGAATCGGAAGGCCCTTAGTTCCACTGCCTCATAAT
>CAJXRP010000032.1 GCA_913060495.1 uncultured Gammaproteobacteria bacterium
AATCTAAGTTGTCGCTGTTGTCAGGATTTTCATCGCTGCCATCGGTACTGTTATCTGTTGTGCCATCGCCGCTATCGGAATCTAAGTTGTCGCTGTTGTCAGGATTTTCATCGCTGCCATCGGTACTGTTATCAGTTGTGTCATCGCCGCTATCGGAATCTAAGTTGTCGCTGTTGTCAGAATTCCCACCGCTGTCATCCGTATTGTTGTCCGATGTGGCGCCATCATTCGTGCTATCGGCAGTATTTCCCTCGGCGGAGTTAGTGGTGTCAGTTTCGGAACCTGAGTTGTCTTCAGCTGCAGATGCGCCTTCCTCTATAACTTGACCGTCTATTAATCGAAGGCAGAGTGTAGAGTCGGTTGTGCAAGATAATGAGGTTTTTGTACTCGTT
Source organism: uncultured Gammaproteobacteria bacterium (assembly GCA_913060495.1). Taxonomy (GTDB): domain Bacteria; phylum Pseudomonadota; class Gammaproteobacteria; order Pseudomonadales; family Pseudohongiellaceae; genus UBA9145. Next base: position 393 of record CAJXRP010000032.1, read on the forward strand.
TCGCTTGGGTTAACGTTTACATCTGCAGTGTCGTTTTCCGCGCGGCCTCGAACAATAGAGCTTGTGACGCGGGCACGGGTTGATTCGATTGCTAGTTCGTTAGTTGGCGTATCGAGTTCTAGGTTCGATGCGGAGTTAGAATCTTCATCTTGGGAGTTGATAGTCGAATTAGAATTTAGATTCGCGATATTTTGGGTGATATCAGAAGGTCCGTCGTTGAAGTTGTTTGTGCCTCCATTTCCGGGATCGTCAGAGCTGCCATCGTTAGCCGGATTACCATCATTGTCATCTTGTGAATCTGGAGTTTCACTGTCGCTTGAGGATTCTGAGTCCTCGGCCTCGTCGTCAGAAGATTCTTCATCATCTACGTCGGCCGCGAATGCGGTGGCACCGAGGTTGGGTGGTTGTATCAGTAGTCCCACAGGAGGAGAATTTGGTGTCGCGACCTGTGCAAAATCGAAGTTTGCACCAACGCCTAAATCTAAGTTTCCAGCGGCATTGGTTACGGTAGTTCCGCCATCATAGACGCCAGTGAACATGCCGTTTGATGTGATAACCGCCTCGAAGTCAGTGCCTCGAATTCCGATGGTTGCAAAATCGCCAATCTGAGCTTCATACGAATCTCGATTCTGCTGACCTATGCTGCCTGTTATAGTTCGGAAGCCACCCTGGATGAGTTCGATGGAGGATTCATCGCTACTAACATCTTCTTCATATTGGTAGGCAACAATAGAAAACTCAGTTGACTCATGCAGAGCTATAATGGCTCTGTCTACCATTCTTATCTGTGTCGATGCTGCAATATCCGTGAAAATAGTATCGCCTACATAGATCGCTTCTTTTCTTCTTAGAGGTCTGTCGCCATTTTGACCTCTGGCCATCACATTGCCACTGACAACTATTACGCGGCCGGCTATTTCTCGTGCATCATCGTCGTTGGATTGTGCGATACCAATAGGCGAGCCTAGAGCGAAAATCAGGGAAAGCATGTAGGTCGCTATCCTAGTTCTGGGGGAATGAGCTCGATGATGGTTGTATTTGGTCATTTTCTTACTTTTCTATGTTTCTTTGATTCTGGAACCATTTATTTAAATCATTGGATTAAGAGAGCATCTTAAATCTTATATCAGTGCAATATGTGACAGATATCTCACAGAACCCACATTATGACTCTATTTATGTGACGAAGTAGACAAAAATAACGTTAAAGCGCCAAAATATTGGCGCTAAATGGCCGGGCAGCGAAGAATTTGAGGTTGCCGCAGAATCGACAGTAACGAATCAATAAGCCTGAAATGAGCGAGGCGATGAGAAATGGTAGGTATATAGCAGAGAGGCTTATTTTAGTTTTGTAGGAAATACCCTACAAAAAAGGGATGCGCACAGCTGAGCATCCCTTTTTTATTTTGACAGGGTTCTACTGCGCAGTAGTTTTAATTTCCATCACTTTGTTTGGATCGCCACGAAAGATAATGTAGCTGATCGTATCGGTTGTCATCTCATGCCAGCCGTGTGGCATGCCTTTCGGAATTATTGCGATATCGCCTGGCTTAACTTTTTGCAGGATACCGCCGCGAATCTCTCCGCGTTCCATTGGTCCAAGTAATGAGCTTACGCTGGTCTGCATGTCCACAAATTCGCCACCGGTAACCATGGTGCCTTCGCCAGCTACGATATAGTAAATTTCATCGAGATCGACATGGGCGATGCCAGTTTCAACACCATTCATTTCGACCTTGCTACGTTGCACGACGGATACACCCATGTTTTCTTCGCCAACTCCGATATGACGCATGACGATATCGCTTACGGTTCTTCCAGTCGCTAGATTGGCGAGCCCCTGTTCCAGTGTTGCATCAACTTCTTCTTTGCTCATTATGGTAGAGCCGCCTTCGTCAGCTGCGCTAGTTACAATGCAGCAACTGCTTAGTGCTAGGGTGGCAATCAATCTTGAAAAAGTTCTCATTATTGGCTCCTTAATCGTCAGTGCGAGTCGTTCAGTTTGGTCAACGACACTGTTTTTATTATTTTTCGGTTATAAGCATTCTCTAATACGAGGCTCTTACGCAAAAACCTATTCCGCTTGAATCTCAGCTGCTATGCGCTGCACATCGTCAAGTACTCTTAATAGGTTGCCGCTCCACAGTAGAGCAATCTGTTCTTCGGTATAACCGCGACGTACTAGCTCGATAGTTACATTGGATGTCTCAGAGGCATCATTCCAGCCATTGATTCCGCCACCGCCGTCAAAATCAGAGCTAATACCCACATGCTCTAGTCCGATTAGCTCGACCATGTAATCGATGTGATTTACGAAATCTGCGACATCGACCGGCGGTGCGATGGCGTTCACTTCGGCTTCCAACCGAGGAGCAGCGAGTGAATTGATTTCATCCATGCGACTGCGATAAATGGTTCTTTCTGTTTGGCTCAAAGCGTTTATTTCTGGAAAACTAAGAACTTCGACGCCTAGGCTTTCAGCTATTTCGGCTATCAAACTATTTCGCGTTTCGCTGAATCGTGCATTCTTCTCTGCGTTCAGATAGCTACTGAAGGCTACGGTTTGTACGACGCCGCCATTTTCCTTGATACGCAGTAGCTGCTCATCGTCCAAATTACGGCTGTGTTCGCTCAGCGCGCGGGCGGAAGAGTGGGAGGCTATTAGAGGCGCACGAGTGAGATCTAACATCTCCATAATCGCTTCCTTCGATGGATGAGAGACATCGACCATGATTCCCCATTTGTTCATCTCGGCTATGGCTTCTCTGCCCATCTCGCTCAAGCCGTTGTGTAGCCAAATGTTGTCACCTTCACCTGTATTCGAATCGGAAAACTGACTATGTCCGTTATGCGCCAGTGACATATAGCGGCCACCTCGTTCCTGAAAGTCTTTTATATTGGCCATATCTAGGCCAACGGGGTAGGCGTTCTCGATGCCAATCATGGCGACCTTCTTGTCTGCAGCGACGATTCTTCTCACGTCGTCTGAGGTGTAGGCGATCTCAATCTGATCAGGCGCAATCTCTTCTGCCAAGCGATGGATGGCATCGAACTTGTCGATGGCGTTTGCATAAGCTGCTGCATAACCTTCTGTATCAAGTGTGGATTGACCGGTGTAGACGATAAACCAAGCGACATCCAGCCCGCCCTGTTCCATCTTTGGTAGGTTCACCTGGGTATCTAGATCTGAAGTGTAGTTATTGTCTGGAGTAAAATTACTGGTGTTGATGTCTGCGTGAGTGTCTAGTGTGATAACTCTCTCGTGGATGCCGAGGGCGCGCTCAATCAACTGTTGTTCGGTTTCTACCGCGACGCTCGCGACTGGCTCAGCTGTCGGAGTGGCGCTCTGAATTGGAGCTGCATCTTCGCTGCAAGCAGTTAGCAAAGCAGCAAGAAACGCAATCGCCGTATATGACTTTAATGTTCTAAGATGGGAAAGCATAGTTGTAGTGTCTCATTGGTGTGTTGGATTTAGGTTGAAAGTAAATTACTGCGCGTTCTGTGGATCTTGGTGAGCCCATGGAGAATGATGCGATCAGTTAATCGCAGTCATTACTGCTGCATCGAGTCAGTAAAACTAGCACTTAGAATTGCCTGATTACAATGATTCGCTGGAAATTGATCGATTCCTGGTCCTTTCTCTCGGTAATTTCACCAATTGGCGAGGTATTAGCCCAAATAAGTGAGGATTTATGCCCGCTAAACCGATGCTTTATCACTGGTAGGCAGGCTATTATGACGTGAACGTGAGGCCACGATGCTTTAAAATGCAGGCCTACAAAAATTTTGAATCCAATTGATTGCAGAAAGGCGATTTTGCCGAGTGCACTATTTGAGAGCAATGTAATGAGTTACCAACTGTTTGGCAGCAAGACCCTGAAGGGCGTAGCATTTTTTCTAAGCCTACTACTAGTTTCTACTTCTTTTTCAGAAGGCGGTAGAACGCCACTGCGAGTGAAGAATGGCATAGTGACAAGCGCCTCAAAGCTAGCCTCCGAAGCTGGTGTAAACGCACTGAAGCAGGGTGGAAACGCCGTTGATGCTGCGGTCGCGACGGCTTTCGCTTTAGCTGTTACATGGCCTAGTGCTGGTAATATCGGTGGCGGTGGCTTCATGGTTTATCACGGTGATGATGGGCATGCGACTACATTTGATTTTAGAGAGAAGGCGCCACTTGCTGCTACTGAGCGCATGTATCTGGGTCTTGATGGAAATGTTGTCGACAACTCCAATCATATCGGACCTCTAGCAGTAGGTGTGCCGGGAACGGTTGCTGGATTGTGGAAAGCGCATCAAGAGCTTGGCAGTCTACCCTGGGCCGATCTAGTGGCTCCAGCAGTTAAGCTGGCTAGAGAAGGTATTCCCATTAGCTACTCGCTCTATACCGGCTTTGCCAGAAGCAAGGGTCGCTTCGATCAGTACCCTTCAACCGCTGCTAAATTTTTCAAGGCAGATGGTTCACTTTATGAGTTGGGTGAAACCTGGCGTCAGCCAGATTTAGCACATACCTTGGAGCTGATTCAAAACAATGGGGCGGACGGGTTCTATAAGGGTGAGAACGCCGAACGCTTGGCTGGTTTCATGGCAGAAATCGGTGGAATAATCACTGAAGAAGATTTGCTTCAATATGAACCTCAGGAGCGCGAGCCCGTTCGTGGCACCTACCGCGGTTACGACATCGTGAGCATGCCGCCACCAAGTTCTGGCGGTGTGGCGCTAATAGAGATGTTGAACATCCTTGAAGGCTTCGATCTTGCCGACCTAGGTCATAATTCAGCTGACTATTTACATGTTCTAACCGAGACTATGCGTCGCGCCTACGCTGACCGCGCCGAACATCTGGGTGATCCTGATTTCAATGAAGGCATGCCGCTAGAACGTTTGATGGATAAAGATTACGCGGCGACACTGCGCGCTTCTATCGATATGGATGAGGCGTCAGAGAGTAGCCCTGCAGATTTCGCGCAGATCTATGAGAGTGAGGAAACTACACATTTTTCGATTGTCGACAAAGACGGCAATATGGTCAGCATGACCTACACGCTGGAATTCGGATACGGCTCTGCAATCGTAGTTGAGGGCGGTGGATATTTGCTCAATAACGAAATGGGCGACTTTAATGCTGTGCCAGGAGTCACTAATGCACGCGGATTAATCGGCACGCCTCCCAATCTAGTAGAGCCAGAGAAACGCCCGCTGTCTAGCATGACGCCTACTATCGTTGCTAAAGATGGCAAACCAGTATTCACCGCAGGCAGCCCTGGCGGCAAGACAATTATCAATACCACGATGCAGGTCATATTGAACGTCATCGATCACGAGATGAATATAGCGCAGTCTGTGGAAGCAGGGCGCATACATCATCAGTGGTTGCCAGATGTAACCAGCATGGAGGCCGGCGCACTATCTCCAGATACGATTCGTCTCTATGAAGAGAAAGGGCATCGAATGACAGAGCGAGGCGGACAGGGAGCGGCTATGGCGGTCTACCATGATCGTGCCAATGGATTGTTTGAGGGTTCGGCTGACTCTCGCCGTGGTGATGGTGCTGCAGTAGGCTATTAGAAGATTAATCTTGAGATGACGCGTATTCGCGTTATCTCTTGAACTAAAATGCCTCGACGAATGTCGGGGCATTTTTTTGAATTCGATTAATTTCCTGGAGTATATTCTCGTTCCAGATTTGCTTCGATATCTTCTTTGTAGAACAGTACGTCTCTAAATTCGCCTTTGGTATACATCTCGGCCTGATCATCGAAATGCGGCGAATCGGGATCGTTGTTCAAGCCACCAACCGTTATTGCTTTCGCAGTAATCTTATCGCCGAACTCAACCGCTGCAACAAAACTATTTCCGCTCGTACCGTACATCTTTTTTGTGCCGGGATAGGTCCGGCTGCCAAAAGATGCCAATGAACCCCAGCGTGAAGAGGCGAAGGCTACCGGCAGGCTTGCTGCATTATCGTCAAAGTCCTGTACGATATCGCCGTTAAGCCGTTGATAGCGATTCACATCTCCCCAGGGAACCTGCCAGTCGCCAAAGTCTGTTTCTAGCTGCTCGGCGGCACTACGGAGCGTCCGCAGCTTTTCGGCGCTACTGGCATTGTTGGCCATGTACTCGTAGATATTTATATCTGCCGCGGCGGCATCTGCGGACACCTCGTTCATAAGAGCTTGCCCCCAGTAGACGGCAAGTGTAGTCGCGGTCGACTCTAAAGAGTATTTGTAATCCCAACCCCGTAGTAAGTTGATATATTCTAAAGTGTCAGATTGAATTGATACTGGCTGATCACCCTGATTATCGACGGCAGTTGTTAGGAGTAATTTGGGAATCAAATCTTCGAAGGCGGTCAGTGTTGGTTCATAGGCCGCCTCTATTAACCTATCTACGGTGAAGTCGGTGCGGTCCTGCAATACACGGACAGCATGGACACCGCGCGGATTCTCCGAATTGTTAGCCATGTAGGGCGGGTACTCTTCTGCCCTAGGACTGAACTCTCCAGCCGCCGTAAAGGGCCAATTGTTTGTGTTCTGAATCCAGCCGTTTTGCGGATTCACTAGATGAATGATCTCATCAACTGTATGCAAACCCCGCCATTCGGTTGCTGGGTTGCTTCCATCCAGCGGACTGTTCCAATCGAATGAAGTATCGCGAACCGGAACGAAGTTGCCGTGATAGTAGGCAATGTTGCCATCGGAGTCGGCATATACCGTATTGTTCGAAGAGTTAGTCTGTAGTTCCATGCTCGCGTAGAACTGTTCATGGTTCTGTGCCTTGGTGCGCGTGTAGGATTGAATGAGTGCCTTTATAGGCTCCTGCATAAGCTTGATGCTCACCCATTTACCATCCTGCTCGCGAATTATCGGTCCATGATGGCTGTGATAGACGGTGAATTCTTTCTCCGCCATTTCATTGCCATTTTTATAGGCAAGTCTTATCGACGTTTCTTGCAGCTTTCGTTCTTCATCGCCGAACAGGTAATAGTAGCCATCATCCTTCTGCAATATAGTTTCTAGATATTCATCAATCGCATCGGCGCGGCTAGAGGTGTGCATCCAGCCCGCATTTTCATTGAAGCCCTGATAGATAAAGAACTGACCCCAGGTAACAGCACCGTATGCATTCAATCCTTCTTCGCTGACCATGTGTAGTTCGGAGCGAAAGAAAAAAGAGGTATGGGGATTAATCCACAGCAGCGCATCGCCGTTCTCTGTATTGGAAGGGGCTATAGCGAAGCCATTTGAGCCTCGTGGCTCGCCATCGGAAACAGCTTCTGTCTGTGCCACTAGGGTGCCGTCACCATAGAAGCTTTGCAATGTGCGAAGGTTGACTCGTTCAATGTCTCCGCCGATGCTACCTTCCGAAAAAGCCAGTGCCATCCAAGGCTCGAAGCGATCGATAACTCTTGGTGTAACTTCAGGGTGTGTGTAAAGGTAGTAGTTGAGACCATCTGCGAAGGCATTCATCAGGGTCTGTAACCATTCGGGGCTTTCGCGATATTGCGCCTGCATAGCAGCTGGGTCGATAAACAGCTTCATACGCAGGTCGCGAAATATTTCGGCTTCGCCTTCGGCCTCTGCTAAACGACCCATGGCATTAATGTAATTGGTTTCGACTCGGTTAAAGTCGTCCTCGGCCTGTGCGTACAATGTGCCGAATACGGTATCGGCATCAGTTTTGCCGTAGATGTGCGCGATACCCCACTTGTCTCTGCTAATGGTCACATTGCTTGCTAGCTGTTGCCAGCGAGCTAACTCGGCAGGGTCGAGCTGCATTGCTGCTTCGTTTGTCGGGCTTGCAGGTTCTGCTTGCTGCGACGGCGGCGAACAGGCTGTAAGAAGTGCGGCCAGTAGCAATGCTGACAGAGGGTATTTGTTCATAGTCGTTCACCTGTGCCGCGAAGCATCAGCAATGTGTTAGTTAAGTGGTGAGCTAAGAACTAGTTTGGAATTCGTTGCCCATTAACCCATGTTTCTTCTACCTCGATTTTCCAGATTTCGCTTTCATCGATCGCGAACATGTCTCTATCTAAAATAATAAAGTCAGCCTTCTTGCCTGGCTCCAGAGTGCCCAGCAGGTTTTCTTGATGGCCCGAGTAGGCTGCGTCCATCGTGAAGCTGGCAAATGCCTCTATAGTAGTCATCTTTTCTTCAGGGAACCAACCGCCTGGAGGTTGGTTGTTTTTGTCCTGACGGGTGATCGCTGCGTGCAATCCGAAGAAGGGGTTAGGTGATTCCACGGGGAAGTCAGAACCGTTGGCTATTAGTGCGCCGGCATCGATGAGTTTGCGCCAGGCATAGGCGCCTTGAATGCGCACATCGCCGATACGGTCGACGGCCATGTTCTTATCACTGGTTGCGTGTGTTGCCTGCATAGAAGGAATGACTCCAAGTTCTGCGAAGCGCAGTATGTCTTCGTAGCGAAGAATCTGTGCATGCTCTACTCGGTGTCTCATGCCTCTCGAATTGGTTTCTGCAATGAGTTGCTCGTAGTTATCTAGCACTACCTTATTGGCATTGTCGCCGATAGCATGGGTGTTTACTTGAAAGCCGGCATTCATGGCGGCACGCATAAAATACTCAAGACGTTCGGGATTGTGTAATAACAGTCCTGTGTGCCCGGATAGATCAGAATAGTCATCGATCATCGCGGCACCACGACTACCCAATGCGCCATCGGCAGCGATTTTTACACTGTTCATTGTCAGTGTGTCATCTGTACTGCGGTAGTGCCCCTCGGCCAGGCGCTGCTCAAAGAAATCGTCTCCAGCAGATAACATCACGTTGACGCGGATGGGAAGAGGGCCGTCGTCGAGAAGTTGCTTATAAGCATCTATCACACTGCTTCCAGCCCCGGCATCGTGAACGCTGGTCAGGCCCTGTTTGGCCAATTCGAGCATGGCTGTGCTTAGTGCAAACTTCAGTTCTTCCGTGCTGGTGGCTGGGATCTGTGAACGAATAAGGGCCATGGCATTATCGATGAACACGCCAGTCGGGTTGCCGTCCTCGTCACGGATGATTTGACCGCCGTCAGGGTCTTCGGTTCGGCGATCTACTCCAGCTAGTTCCATAGCCGCGCTGTTCGCCCATCCCGCGTGGCCGTCGACACGACTAAGCCAGATTGGTTTGTCGAGCAGGGCTGCATCCAGGCTCCCTGCCGAAGGGAATTCGTTACTATCCCAGAGCACTTGATTCCATCCGCGCCCCTGAATCCATTCTAGTTGATCGCTATCCTCTGCGAAGTCTACGACCCGCTGCACCGCATCGAGCTCAGTTTCGGTTCCTACTAGATCTACCCGCAACAAGCTTAGGCCATAGCTCAGGATGTGCCCATGGGCATCGATCAGTCCGGGTATTAGCGTCTGGCCATCGCCGTCGATAAGCAAATCTGCTTGCTCGGGCAATTCTTCGCCTTCCGTGAAAATTCTATCCACTAAATCATCGGTAAATTGTATAGCGCTGAACTGCTGCAGCTCGCGATTCGAGTCTAGGGTATAGCCATTTACGTTTGTATAGAGGGTGGTGTCAGCAAGAAGAGAGGTGCCGTTGATGGCTCCCAGTAACAAGACTAGCGTGGAGAGAAAGTGTTTATTCATTGTTATTTGATTCTGTTTGATGAGTGAAGGATTCTCGATATTAGCAATTTCCTTCTAAGCTGTCATGACGCTCAGAGAGGCAGGGGGGGGCGATGGGGCTTTCCACTAAATGTTGACGAAAAAAAACCCGGTCACTGTGCAGTGACCGGGTTTTTACAAACTGCTAGCTAAGACTACTCGCCTTCGCCTGTCTCCGCGTCTACATAGCGGAAGAAGCCGAAGAACATCTCTTGCCAGGTTTGTTCCCCCCACGAGATCGTTGATGATGGGTCAGGGTTGTGAGGATTATTCGGCGAATTGTCGAATGTAGCCCTGAATACCATCTCAGTGCCGGCAGGCAAGAACTTAGGCTCTTTAAAGTCATAAGTCTTCTGCCAGTTGAACTGATAATTAGGTACGTTGAGGATTTCCTCAACTTCGCCGTCAGGATAGACGAGCTTGAAGTTCGCATCATAACCGCGGTAGTGCATGTGTGGGCCTACCATTGTTAGTAACGCATCCTTACGGAATTTCTTAGTTGCTACCATCTCGTGATTAGCTTCGAATGGCTCGATGTTGATATCGAGGTCCGCAGCGGAACCGCCAAGAATAGGACGCTCTGGTTCTTCGTCCCAGAGGTAGATGCCGATCTCGGATGCATCGACAGCTTCCTTACCAGAAGTTGTGTAGTGCATTTGCAGCATCAAGCCGCCACCCGCCTCAAGAGGATAGCCAGCACCATCTGGGTAAGTGTTCAGAGAGTTGCCTGGAGCATAAGCGCCAAGGCCGATGCCCTGATTCAGGATTTCAAATTCGTTCATTCCATCGGCGCCGTAAGAGAAGGCAATGATGTGGTGAAGAACAGTCGTATCGCCTGGAGTGAACTCAACAGCCTTCACCCAGATGTCTTCCTCAAGATCTAGAGGAATCATTAGATTGCGATAGTCCTGTACGCCAGTTGCTGGAATACGTTGCTCAGGAATAGGAATGATAATGTCAGGTGTACCATTGGCCCACTTAACAACTTCCGGACGATATTCCGCAAGTGGATCTGAGTCATCGTTATTTGGGGAGCCAGCATTGATCCAGCTAACTAATTTCTGAGTCTCTTCAATAGTAATGTGGTTCACGCCGTGGAAGTTTTCCACGAATTCATTGTCGATCTGACCCGGAGGCATACGCTTGGTGTAAATCGTCTCACGAATCATTGGCGACCAACCCTGAACCATCTGATGGCTGCTCATCGCGAAAGGAGCTATGCCGCCTTCCATGTGACAAGTAACGCAGCGTTCCTTAAGAATAGGCGCAATATCGTTAGCGTAGGAGACAGTCGCAGTCACAGCGGTGCTGGCTGAGAAGTCGATCTCGTCGCCCTTGCTTGCTACTAGATCAGCGTTAAAGTCTTCGCCAGCAAGAATTGCGGTAAGTGCATCTGCAACATAGTGCTCTTTGGCGCGTCTGGCGCGGCTGCCTTCAGCGAAGCGATCGTTTAGCGCACCGCGGTAAACGACTTCTTTAGCTGTAGGATCAAGAATTGCGATTTCTGCAACTCGGCTAAGCCCAAGCTCTGCGGCTACCAATTGCGTGTCATCCATGAGAATGCGCAGGGTGATGTCTTCTTTCTCTGCAGCTTCTCGCATGGCCAGCTTGTCATTGGAGCCAGTGGAGTTGATCATTAAGAATTCGACTTTCTGGCCTTCGAATTGCTCGGCGACCTTAGCAAGATCAGCAGCGGCGCGTTTGGCGTCTTTGCTGGCTGGGTCGAAGGCAAAAAGAACAATCGCTTGCTCATCGCTATGGCGACTAAGTTGGAAAAATCGGCCATTGGAATCAGTTAGTGAAAAGTCACTAATTCGATCCGCAGCATTGGCAGACATGCCGGCGAAGACTGTCATTAGTGAGACAGTTGCAACCTTGGCAATTGTTGAAAATCTAAGCATTTCTCTCTCCTCAAACTTCATAAAAATCGGGTACTGCTTTGTAACGTAGATCGCATAGTAGAGTGCAATCTCGAGGAATACTTCCTGAATATTAAAAACTTGCTGAATTCGAATAATCGAATAGCTGTTTTTAGGCTAATTTCGTTGTATCTCAGTGTTTTTGCGGGATTCGCATTTTTTTGATTGTGGCAACTAGTGGAATTGTTCACAGTGCGGTGCATCTCAGAGGGCCGATTTTAGACCTTTCTATGGGCAAGATTGGGCAATACTAGGGCGCCAGGAGAGCATAACTGCTGCTGGAGTTTAGTGGGCGGCAGGCGGTAGAATTCATCCTCTTTTCCACCCGTTCCCAGTTTCTCAGTGAGGTGAGTAGTTTGCTTGTGAAATACACTAGACAGGCTGAGATAGCGATTTGCTTTGTCTTCCGCTCCCGGGCAGTTGCTTTAGCGGTGCTGTTGATGGCATTCCTGCCGCAAAGTCAGGCTACTGAGCTGCATATAGCCCACTGTCTGCATGGCTGCCCCCGGGGAAGCAGCATAGAGAATCACCTGGTCCTTCGTCCTATTTACGCGCTTTCATACAATACCCACAACAAGGTGGCGGATTGGGTTGCCTATCGTGTCACCTCTGGCTCCATAGGGATTGCGTCCAGCCTTTCCCGCGAGGCAGTGATCGATGACTTTGTTGAAGAAACGCTGACTGCAGCAGATTTTAGTCGTGCAGAAGCGGCAGGGTTTACGCACGGGCAATTCGCTCCACTGGTTAATTTTGCAGGCACTCCCTATTGGAATGAAGTGAACTACATGAGTAATGCAGTGGCGCGCAGTCGGAGCTTGAGTCAGGGCGCTTGGTATGGCTTGGAATGGTCAATTAGGAACTTGGTTAACCGAGAGAGCGAAGTGTATGTCTTGACCGGCCCTATATTCACAGAGGCGCCAACGGTTGCGAGTTTGGATACGCAGACGCAGCATAGAGTGCCAGATGCATTTTTCAAGATCGTAGCCTCAACAGATAATGAGATTACGGCCTTTATATTCGATCAAGGTTTACCCGTGCATGTTCATCACTGTGACAACAGGGTCAGTATTGATGAGATTGAGAGAGCGACAGGATTAGACTTTTTCCCCGAAAACCCCAGGTTAATTTCGGGATCATTGGATGCGAGCCTGGGTTGTTTCTAGCCTAAAGGATCTAGAGAGTATCTCTAGATCCTTTAGTTGGCCTAGTAGAGGAAGCGGACTAAAATTTTTAGCGAATCTCTGCTAAGAAATAGTCATCGCCGATAAGCTCATTGATTAGTCTGTCCAAGGCGGCACGAGCATTAACAGCCATGCCTTCACTAGTAGGGGTTCTGCCTCGACCGAATAGGTTTGTTTGCCACACTGTGCGGCTTCCAGCCATTAGTTGTACAGAGACGCGTAGTGTTAATTCTAGCGTCTCGACTCCACCACGATCGATGATCTTTGCATCGGTAGCAGTCAGGTTCCCCTGCAGGAACATGTCACCATCTGCATCAACTAAATTTGCGTTCGCATTTGCGAAGCCGCTGACCATAGCGTCTTGAATAATTTCCGCAATAGCTTTCTCGGCTTGAAAGCCATCGGCACCCAATAACTGCGCACCGGTAATTAGGAGTGGGTTGTCACCGGACCGGCTATCGGTAAATTCTGCAATGCGCAGACTTACTTTCATGCTACTTAGATCCGAGCGCGGGGCACCAGTCATTTCGTAGTCGATGACAATGTCTTCGACTGCGAAGACGGGGATCGAAAACAAGCTAATGCAAGCTGCACAAAGTGAAATTAGGTATCGGATTTTCATGGAGATCAGTCTCTCTTTGTTTATTGATTTGTTTTTATAAGTTTGAATATTTCTATGGCTACTCTGGATCGGGTTCTGAGCATAATTGACATGATAAACATGATCAAGCATGCAGTATGAATAAGAACTGAATAGAACAGAACCGAGTAAAGAGTAGTAAAGATAATCCGTCGTTACTCCAGCGTTCAGTATTTAAGAAATGATATTTATAGAAATCCTTCAATCACCAAGCACCAAGCACCACACATAAAAAAGCCGTATCGAATTGCTTCGATACGGCTTCGTTTAAAGCGTTTTGAAGAGTTTCTTACAACTCGTCAGCAGGCCAAGTTGGCGCGCGGTCACGAACAGTTACCGGACGAACACCTTGATATAGGAACTTCTGTACGCGGCTGCCTTCATAAGTCTCAGTAGTGTAGATGTTGTTCTGAGAATCAGTAGCAATACTGTGAGGTGCGTAGAATGTACCTGGCTGACGACCACCTTGGCCGAAAGTGTAAAGTACTTCCATTGACTCACGATCGATTACAGAGATCTTGAAGTTTTGACCGTCTGCAAGATAGATGAACTCTTGCTCTGGATCGCGTGAGAAAGCGATATCCCAAGTTGAACCTTGGTTCAATGTAGCTGGGTTATAAACAACTTCTCTTACGTAAGTACCGTCTTTGCGGAAGACCTGAACTCGGTCAGCACCACGGTCACATACATATACAAGTCCGTCGTTTGAAGGCTCTGCACAGTGAACTGGGCCACGAAATTGCTGAGGTCCTGGCTGGCCAGGTGTGTACGTTACGTCAGCTGTATCGTCTGGACGATTGCCGTAGGCACCCCAGTAGCGCTTGAAAGCACCGGTAGATACGTCAACAACCGCAACACGCTTGTTCTGATATCCGTCAGCGAAATAGGCTTCGTTAGCTTCAACATCGATAGCGATTTCAGCAACTCGACCGTAGTGAGTCTCGCTGTTACTGTCGCGATCTTCGCCTTGCATACCGATTGTGCGAATGTACTCGCCGTCACGTGTAAACACGAGTACGTGTGAGTCGCCGCCGCCGTTGCCACCGATCCAAACGTCACCGTTAGGCGCGATTTCGATACCGTGGTTAGATGCAGGCCAGATGTATGGTGCGCCTTCTACAGGACCGCCCCAAGCATTGATGATGTTGCCTTCAATGTCGATTTCAATGATTGGTGGTGCAGGAGTACAGCATTCTGCAACGCCGCCCTGTAGACCAATCTCAGTGTTGCCACCGAATTGAGACGCGTCATTTCTGTGAACGATGAAGATATGATCTCTCTCGTCTACGTCAACACCGATTGTGTTACCCATTGCCCAATGATTTGGCAGTGGCTTCGGCCAGAATGGATCCACAAGAAAATGTGGCGCCATTACATCGTTAGCAGCAGCGATGCTCGGCTCTTGTATTTTCGATTGTCCAACTCCTAGGACAACCAATGCAACGACTAGAGTTGCACCTATGATTAGTTTCTTTGTCATTCTTATTTTCCTCTCAATGCCCGAATTGCGGGGGTTTAAACTCTCAGAGCAAGGCCGAGTATACTCATTTCTTTGTAGACAGTATACTCACAGGCCAAATTTTCCGGGAGCTCGGTGTAAGTATTTGTAACAGCCCTTATGTGATCGCGAACGTAGCGTTTATAGTGTGCTTTCCGACCTTTGTAGTACTTTCCCTATCTAATTGAAATAAATAATAAATTAAACCAAATTATGACTATATTCAGTGTAAAAATCTCCTCCATTTTGAGCAAAAGAATAGCCACAACATGCCTGTTTTTAATGGCTCTTTTAGTTCCAGTGCTTAGCTCTGCTCACGATATTCCCAGTCGTGTCACTGTATATGCATTCGTCAAGCCCGAAGGGAACCAACTGACAGCATTAATACGTGTGCCTATGGAGGCCTTTAACGAGATCAGCTTTCCACTGCGAGGCCCAGGCTATTTGCAGTTTTCGGAGGCGGAGTTCGCCCTTAACGACGCGGCTCGGGTCTATATCACCGAATCCATCCATTTCTATGAAAACGGTGAGGAATTGACCGAGAAACAGCTGGAAACGGTGCGCGTCTCCTTACCTTCGAACCGCTCCTTTACTACCTATGATGAGGCTTTAGAAAACATCCTCAGCCCACGGCTGGAGGACTCTGTCGATCTGTTTTGGCGTCAGGGTGTGCTGGACGTTATGGTGACTTATCCTATTTCGTCGGATGAGTCTGAATTCTCCGTCAATCCAGAGATAGGCACCTTGTCGAATCAGACCACGACAGTGCTGCGTTTCTTGTTGCCATCGGGTGCTGAACGCGTCTTCAACTACCTAGGTAATCCAGGTGTGGTGTTATTAGATCCGCGCTGGTATCAGGCGGCGCTACGATTCGTGAACATGGGCTTCGAACATATATTAGAAGGCCTCGACCATCTGCTTTTCTTGTTTTGCCTGGTGATTCCGCTGCGCAGCATGCGCGCGCTAATTCCGGTGATATCGTCATTCACAATTGCTCACTCGATAACCCTAATCAGCTCAGCGTTTGGTATGGCGCCAAACTCCCTCTGGTTTCCACCGCTAATAGAAACCCTGATAGCGCTTTCCATTGTCTATATGGCGTTCGAGAATATAGTCGGTGCTAAGCTGCAGCATCGTTGGGTCGCTGCCTTTGGTTTCGGTTTGATACACGGCTTTGGTTTTTCATTCTTATTTAGCGACACGCTGCAGTTTGCAGGCGGTCATCTATTCTCTTCACTGCTAGCATTTAATGTTGGTGTAGAGCTGGGTCAAATCCTTGTGCTTATCCTAGTCATTCCATTGTTGAATATTTTGTTTCGCTTCTTCGTTCAGGAGCGCATTGGTAGCATTCTGCTCTCAGCCTTGCTGGCGCATAGCGCATGGCATTGGATGCTGGATAGAGGCGCTTCACTCACTCAGTTTCAAATGCAAATGCCTATAATCGATACAATCTTCTTCGCCGGGCTAATGCGCTGGGGCATGTTGTTAATTCTTATCGGGCTTGTGCTCTGGGGAATGTACGAACTTTTTCGTCGCTTCTCGCTCGTTGAAAACATGACGACTTATGGTGCGAGCCGCGACGCGAAGAGTTAGATAAAAAAGCGTCTATTTCTCTCTGTTGCCAACTGAAAAGGCATTTCTCAGTTGGCGAAAAATCTTTTAAGCTATTGAATTAACGAAATTTAATAGCTTTTATCCTGCCTGAACTAGTTTCAATTTGTCACAAAGCCTTACAGTCTATTGTTCTCCTTAATACGCGGAGTACGCTAAGCTATCTTCACTACTTGAGTTCGGTTCTAAAGGGATTCTGTCGTTGTATGACACACTAGCGCGAAGTGAGTTTTTAGGAGTAATTCCTGCTTAGACTCTGCAGCGATCTTGCTAACTGAAAGGTTATTTAAATGAAAAAGCTGAGTGCTTTCGTTCTTATCGCGCTGGGTAGTCTCATCGCGACTCAGGCCTATGCCGGAGCTGAGCGTGTTGGAAATTTCGCCTTAATTGATCATCAAGGTGCCTACCACCAATTACAAAAGTATGGCGATAGTAAAGCGGTAGTTATCATTGCCACCGCTACCAACTGCGAAGAGAATATTGAAAAGCTGCACAAGTATCGTCTGCTGCGCACTACTTGGGAGAAGCAAGGAGTCAGCTTCCTCGCGATAAATTCCTCTGCCTCTGACAGCTCCGCCGATGTTCGTCTGATGGACGAGCTGCATAATTTCGATATACCTATCTTGTTAGATAACAGTCAACTCGTCGCCGAAAATCTTGGTCTTAGCAAAGCGGGTGAGATAGTGATCCTGGAGCCAACGCGCAGCCAGATTCTCTATCGCGGCGGTCTAGATACTGATCCTGTGCGATCACGCCCTGGGCTTAATATCGAAGCAGTAGAGGGTACTAGCGTTTTTGCTGATGTATTGGCGAGGGCGGTTGCCGATGATGCGGCTTCAATAGATCAAACTATCACTACAGATGCGGTTGGTTGCGATCTGCAATTCCCAGCCAGAGAAATGCATGCCGTATCTGCGCCTGACTATGCCGCTGAAGTAGCTCCAATATTGGAAGAGAAGTGCGTCAGCTGCCATGTGGAAGGTGGTATAGCGCCCTTTGCCATGGACTCGCATATGATGGTTCAAGGTTGGTCGCCAATGATGAAAGAAGTCATGATGACCAAGCGCATGCCTCCCGCTCAGGTTGATCCTAACGTGAACCATTTCACCAACGCTCGTTATATGGGTGCGGAGGAGTTGCAAACTCTTATCCACTGGATAGATGCAGGCTCGCCTCGTGGTGAAAGTGAGGTTGACCCGCTAACTCTAATTGAGCCGCCCGATTCGGTTTGGGAGCTCGGTGAGCCTGATTTCATCGTCGATGTGCCGGCCTTCACTGTGCCCGCGACCGGCGTCTTAGACTACGAGAACGTTACGATTAATTTGCCCTTCGAGCAGGATGTCTGGGTGAAATCTGTGCAGCACCTTCCCGGTGACCGCCGCGTTCTTCATCATCTACTGAGCTATATCGTTCCTGCCGATTATGCTGAAGAAATTATTGAGGGCGAGAACGACAACTACAGAGAATTTCTAGAAGGCTACGCGCCGGGCAAGGATGAAGCGGCAACGTATCCTGAAAAAACCGGTGTATTCGTGCCCAAGGGCTCTGCAGTGCAGATGTCGCTGCACTACACGACATTCGGAAAAGAGACCATCGACAGTACCAAGCTAGGCCTCTACTTTGCAGACGAAGAGCCCGAGTATCAGTACTCAACGTATTCCCTAAGCCATGGTGGACGTAACATCGAAATCCCGCCGGGTGTATCCGATCATGAGATGCGTGCGTCCCATATATTTGAGGATGAGGTGCTGCTGCATGGACTGCGGCCGCACATGCATTATCGTGGCAAGCGCATGCGCTTTAGTGTCGTCTATCCGGACGGCACCAAGGATCAAATCATCAATGTGCCAGATTACAATTTCGCCTGGCAACCAACGTACCGTCTGTCAGAGCCCATGCTATTGCCAGCCGGTTCTCGAGTGATGGTCGAAGGCGCCTTTGACAATTCCCAATACAACCTCGGTAATCCTGATCCCGCAGCTGTTGTCAGAGGCGGCGCGCAGAGTTGGGATGAGATGTTTATTGGCTATCTTTCCTATAATAAGACGGCAAAGCAGTAGAGCTGGGGGCAAGGCCGTATCTGTGACCTTGGGGACTAACAGTGAACAATCCCTGTCTACACCCAAGCTAAATCGTCTCAATATCTGGCATTACCCTTATAAAAAGTAGGGCTACCACTATTCTTTGTTACAAAAAGTAATGTTTCGGTGTGCACATTTCAGCGCAATTGGGCTAGACTGCTCAGGTTAATAAATTGCTTAATTACTAGCTTCTTGGAGCATGAATAATGAATAAACTAATCGGATTTGGAATAGCGCTGATCTCTTCAGCGCTATCCGTCTCAGCGATGGCGCTGCCTGATCGAGTAGGTGATTTCGGCCTAATGGATAGCGACGGTGATTTCCACCAGCTTAGTCGTTACCGCAATAAAGAGGCATTAGTATTAATGTCTTTTGACAGCAGCTGTTCAGCCATCAATTCATCTGTTTCTAGCCTCGACGCTATGGCGTCAGAATGGAGCGAGCAGGGTATCGCATTTGCGTTGATTAACTCCTCTGCAGAATCAGATATTGCGGCGATTCGATCAGTTAAAGCAGCACTAGGTTCAGATTTGCCATTGTTGCTAGACAATGGGCAGATCGTTTCTGAAACTCTGTCTCTGACTAAGGCTGGCGAGATCGTTATCCTTGATCCAGAACGTCTTACTATTCTTTACCGTGGTCCGGTAACAAGTGCGGCAGCTACCTTGTCTAGCGAATTAGCTGGCACAGTAGATAACACCATGATTATTGACGCGGTGGGTTGTGACCTAGAATTTCCGGTTAAAGCTACGCACGCAAGCGCAACGCCAGACTATGCTACGGAAGTTGCGCCAATCATTGCTGAGCAATGTGCAACTTGTCACCGTGAGGGTGGAATTGGACCATTCGCGATGGACAGCCACCTGATGCTTCAGGGCTGGTCACCGATGATTCGTGAAACACTTATCACTAAGCGTATGCCGCCTACACAGGTTGACCCAAATATTGGTCACTTCAACAATGCGCGCTACATGACCGATGCGGATCTGCAGACTCTTGTTCATTGGATCGATGCTGGAGCCCCTCGTGGTGCATCTGCTATTGACCCTCTAACAGAAATCGACATGCCTAATTGGAAAGAGTGGAGTCTAGGCGAGCCTGACTTCATTGTTAAGGCGCCGAAGATGGAAATTCCTGCAACGGGTGTTCTTGACTACATCGATGTGGACGTTGAGCTTCCTTTCGACGAAGACAAGTGGGTTAAAGCGGTTCAGTTTATCCCCGGCGACGAGTCAGTTCTTCACCACCTTCTTACTTACGTAACTGCGCCATCAGAGAATTTCGACGGCGGAGAAGGCAACACAACTTCTGTTGCTCGTCGTTTCCTCGAGGGTTATGCCCCGGGTAAGGTCGACGCAATGACTTTCCGTGATGAAACCGGTGTGTACATCCCTAAGGATCACAAGTTGTCTATGCAATTCCACTTTACTACTAACGGTAAAGCGACAACTGATGAAACCCTTATCGGTCTGTATATGTACGACGAGCCACCTAAGTACGAGAATTTCACTCGTTCGGTAGCATCGCAGTTCAGAATCCCAGCCTATGACCAGGACTATGAATCAGCCGCTGCTTATACATTCGACGAAGACGTAGTTGTAACAGGTCTGCGTGCCCACATGCATTTTCGCGGCAAGGACATGAAGTTCTCCATGGAAAATGAAGACGGTTCTATGACTGATCTGCTTAGTGTTCCAAACTACAGCTATGCATGGCAGCCTACATATGAGCTGGAAGAGCCAGTAACAATTAAGGCGGGTACTAAAGTGCACGTTACCGGGGCTTTCGATAACTCCGAGTTCAATCCTGCTAATCCTGATCCAAGCCAAGAGCTAACCTTTGGCTTGCAGAGCTGGGACGAAATGTTCATCGGTTATTGGACATATCACGCGGCGGCACCATCTAACTAAGTTTCGGCTTAGCTAGGAAAAACCCGGTCATGTAAATGGCCGGGTTTTTTTTGGCTCTATAAAAAGAAGGCTAGAGCATCTAATCCGCACCCAGACCCTGTGCGCTAGTATCAGAGTGGAATTCTATTGCTGTGAATAGGGGCTTGAGCTGCAAGATTTCAAGTTGGGTTGTGGGGTGCTAACAGCAAACAGTCAGAGAGAACAACGCTAAATCAATACACAGAATCTTGCTGGAGGAATCTGGCAGGCTCGTTTGCAGTTAGTGCGCCGCAGGCCAGCGGCCAAACCAGAAAGAGTTGTCTGTTGCTATCGGGTTTCGATTCAGGCGCGGGTGGGAAGCCCCTTAAATATCGACGTCTGGTTTAGATAAATGTCGAAAA
The DNA here is from genome assembly GCA_913060495.1 of uncultured Gammaproteobacteria bacterium. Classification (GTDB taxonomy): domain Bacteria; phylum Pseudomonadota; class Gammaproteobacteria; order Pseudomonadales; family Pseudohongiellaceae; genus UBA9145. The sequence goes on from CAJXRP010000032.1 coordinate 21,226, forward strand.
TTGGAGGAAGCCCTTTAGCCCTTAAAGTCCAAACAAAGCCAGTAATTACGCTACTTTCCGTTGTATCGCCGTCCCCTAACTTGCTATGATGCCGGACTTAGAATTCATAATAATAATCCCGGAGAACGCTTTATGTCCTCGATCTTCATCGTCATTTTCGGCCTAATTGGTTTTTCTTTTGGCTGGTTCGTCTATTCCAAATTCATCGCAGGGAAGATCTATCAACTAGACCCTGACTATGTGACTCCAGCGCATCGAATCAACGATGGTGTCGACTATGTGCCTACCAATAAATATGTGCTCTGGGGCGCTCACTTTACGGCAGTAGCCGGCGCGGCACCGATCGTAGGTCCTGCGATCGCGGTATACTGGGGTTGGGTTCCGGCTCTATTGTGGGTGACCTTCGGCAGCATATTCTTCGCCGGTGTTCACGACATGGGTGCCTTATGGGCGAGTAACCGTCATGGCGCGAAGTCGATCGGTGCTCTTTCCTCCGATGTTATCGGTAAGCGTGCTTCTGCTCTTTTCATGGTCATAATCTTTCTGTTGTTGGTGTTGGTTAACGCGATGTTTGCGACCATCATTGCAACTGACATGGTTATCTTCCCGTCATCGGTATTTCCTGCTTGGGCTGCTATACCAGTCGCGATATGCATCGGAATATTGATTCGTAAAAATTACAATCTACTACTGATATCAGTAATTGGTGTTGCGATTCTCTACTTCACGATCTACGTTGGTAGTGTGATGCCTCTGGCGTTGCCGGGCGATGTTTTTGGTCTTGGTGCGAATGGCAACTGGATCATCTTATTGTTCGTTTATGCCGGTATTGCTTCGATGTTGCCGGTATGGCTCTTGTTGCAACCGCGTGACTACATTAACGGTGCGCAATTAGTCTTAGGTTTGTTCGTTCTCTACAGTGCAGTATTCATCGCTTTACCGAATGTTTCTGCTCCAGCGTTCAACCCGAACCTGGCTGAGGGGACTCCGCCTATATGGCCTATTCTGTTCGTTACGATAGCCTGTGGTGCACTATCTGGTTTCCACGGAATCGTGGCTTCCGGGACTAGCTCTAAGCAATTGAGCAATGAGAAGGATGCTCGCTTTGTTGGCTATCTCGGTGCGCTTGGTGAAGGTTCGCTGGCACTGATAACAATTGTCGCTGTGACCGGGTCTCTCTATGCTGCAACAGGTGCAGAATGGGATGCGATTTATTCTGGTTATGCGAGCGGTCCTGGGCAGAAAGGCTTCATCGACGGCGGAGCGATTCTGATTTCCACCGGTTGGGGAATCCCCATTGCCTTCGCGCAAACTATGCTTGCGGTAATGGTAGTGCTCTTCGCGGGTACTACTATGGATGCCGGCTTACGCTTGCAGCGCTACATCATTCAAGAGTGGGGCAGCATCTATAACATCGCTCCGTTCAAGAACAACATCATCTCTACACTGGTGGCGATAGCTGCCTGTCTAATGCTCGCATTCGGTGTGTCCGCGGGTAATTATCCCGGAGATGGCGGCGCTCTAATCTGGCCTGTATTCGGTGGCACTAATCAGATTTTGGCCGCTATGACCTTGCTGCTGATTTCGGTTTATTTGATGCGACTAGGACGACCTGCAAAAGCTATATTGGCGCCGATGATCTTTATTTTCGTCATGGCATTTTGGGCCTCTTGCTGGTACATCGTGAGCCATTATCAAAGTGGTCAGTGGGCATTGGTTGTTATCGAGGTGTTGGTGATGATTACTAGCATCATGGTTATGCTGGAAGCGCTGGGCGTAATTTCGAAGATTAAGAGTGGCGAAATTGCTGTCGAATCGGCGGACGCTGGAAGTACGGGAGAGTAGTAACACTGAATTCTATTCAGTAACTAATTTCCAATAAAAGAAGGAGCGATCGGATGCTGTCCAAAGCAATATCCACGCTCCTTTTTTATTTGAGAGGGTAGCTACTTAGTAGCCAGGTGTTTTGCCGTTATCTTTTTCCAATAGAACTACTACTGAAATTTTGAGTACTCGCAAAAGCTATGGACGAACAATCACTGCGCAATTTGCTCACTATTGAGTCTGAGAAATCTATAGATAGCATTCAGATTTTTGAGGAAATTGATTCTACAAATTCTGAATCGATTCGGCAGATACGAACAGGCCACACTGAGAACCGAGTGATTGTTGCGAGTTCGCAAACAGCAGGAAGAGGTCGTCGTGGTCGTCAGTGGTTAAGTCCTAAAAACTCTGGTATCTACTTATCCCTTACTCGTGGATTTTCACTGGAGGCCAATGCGCTTCAGGCTCTTAGCTTAGTCACTGCTATCAGCGTACTCGAGGCATTGCGAGATTTAGGCGCAAAGGGTCTGCAGTTGAAATGGCCAAATGATGTGCTATGTGAGGGCAAGAAATTAGCGGGCATTCTGCTGGAATTGCAGCAGAAAGAGGCTTCTCGTTTTGTGATCTTTGGTGTTGGAGTGAACATCGAGTTGTCCGCAGATTCTATAGAGCGTATCGATAGGCCGGTTACAGATTTGGGCAGTATAGTCAGTGAGCTGCCTTCTCGAACCGTTCTTCTGGCGTCACTTTTGAACCACTTGAGCCGCAATTTAGGGGAATACGAGGTCAGTGGGTTTTCCTCTTTCGAAGAGCGCTGGAATAGTCTGGACTGTTATCGGATGAGTGATATTGAAATTCAAAACGGCGAAAGTCGGCTTATCGGGAAATCGCTAGGAGTGGATGCAGATGGATCATTGTTGCTGCAAACCGAGCAGGGCACACAATCGATCAATGGCGGAGAAGTGTTTCCGTCGTTGCGTCCAATCGCAGAATGAGTATTAATCAGCAGATGATAATAGAGCTTGATGTAGGCAATTCTCGTATTAAATGGCGACTGCTCGCAGCAGACGATTTGGTTGTGGTCAGCGCAGGGCACGTGCCTGGGTTTGATGAGCTGCAGCGAGTCACCGAGTTAGAAGCAGAAATCACGATGGCGCGTATGTGCAGTGTGCGGGGCGGTGATGTTAATAAGCAGCTAGAGGATTGGGTTCGCGGCAAGTATGGAGTAGATCTCGTGCAGGCTAGGGTAAGCCAAAGCTGCGGGGGAGTGACTAATCAGTACGCAGATGTCAGTAGACTCGGTATAGATAGGTGGCTAGCCATGCTCGCTGCTTATCGCAGGGCAGAGGGCGCCTGCATGGTTATAGACAGTGGAACCGCGTTTACTATTGATGTGGTGGATGCACAGGGGCTGCATTTGGGTGGTCATATCATCCCTGGCTTAAGATTGATGCGCAGCAGCTTGGAATCAAATACTGCTATTCGGCTTGATGATAACTATTCTGAGTATTCTCAAAGTTTGGGGCATTCAACAGATGAAGCCGTATTCAATGGAACGGTGACGGCATTGCTAGCCACAATAAAGTTACATAGCGAGTCATTAGCTATGGCAGGCAGTGTTGAAATTTACTTTGCAGGCGGAGATGCCGAATTACTGCATAGCTTAGCGGGCCTAGAGCGTAGTGAAATAGTCACTTCTCTTGTTTTCGAGGGTCTCGATGTTGCCTGCCCCTATCTTGGCGGCGTGCGAGGTCCGGTTTAACTCATGCGCTATATAGTCATTTTTCTGCTTCTGGCCAATATTGGCTATTTCTCCTGGGTTCGCTTCGGGGCACAGCCCATCACTCCGCCTGTGCCAACCAATCCTAGGCCTCTGCTCAATAGCGGCTTAACTTTGGTTAGCGAATATGAGGCGCAGCTTGAGGCTCAACCCACTTTGAATTGCTTCACCATAGGGAATTTCAGAAGTAACGATGATGCCTCCAGCTTGATCGCGGAGTTGTCAGAGGCGGTGTTCTCGGCCGCTGTGAGCCTGAGTGGTGACCCTCTGAGCTCACAATATCGGTTATTTATACCACCGGCCTCCTCGCGGGGTATCGCTACGATAACCTTGGATAGCCTGAGTAACAGTCTCTCGGCGGCTGAAATGGAGATAGAAATTTACTTAATCACCCGTGGAATGCTAGAAAACGGTATCGCTTTGGGGGTTTTCTCCGAATTTAGTGACGCTGAGGCCGCGCGCAGCGCGGTTCAGGGCCTGGGTTATGCGCCAGAGATTGAAGAAATACCCCGTTCTACGGGTGTAATTCGAGTTCAACTGCAACTGCTCGAGCGATATGTGCTGGAAAACCCCGCATGGCCAGAATTAATGGCAGATTGGCCTGACCTGACCATTACAGAAAATCTCTGTGAAACGATTGCACAAGGGAGTCAATTCCCATAAAATGCCGCTCCTGTGTGAGAGTGCCGAGGATTTTGACCCTTGGAAGTTCATGTTGGAGGGGTTCCCGAGTGGCCAAAGGGATCAGACTGTAAATCTGACGCGCAAGCTTCGGTGGTTCAAATCCACCCCCCTCCACCAACTCATAGCGAGTTCGGGGGAGTTTTTTTGTAGGCGGGTATAGTTCAGCGGTAGAACCCCAGCCTTCCAAGCTGGATACGCGGGTTCGATCCCCGCTACCCGCTCCAATTTAGCTAAAGAATTGGAACGTTTTAGCAAGATGATCAGGCTACCTGAGTAGTTTGTTCAATACATGAGGAAGCCGACTCTTGTGTCGGTTGTAGGATAGGGGCTGAGATTACTAATGTGCGGCTCGCATAGCTCAGGCGGTAGAGCACTTCATTGGTAATGAAGAGGTCCCCGGTTCAACTCCGGGTGTGAGCACCATTCATTTGGTAGTTATAAAGTTAGTTATAAAGTTAGTTATACAGTTTAAATAGATCGGAAGTGGGCAGTGTTTCTTTATATAGAAATAACACCTAATTCAAAATTAATTATTGATGACGCTTAGAATAGATAGGGGCAGTCGAAAATGGCGAAGGAAAAATTCGAAAGAAATAAACTACACGTAAACGTTGGTACGATTGGTCACGTTGACCATGGTAAGAC
>CAJXRP010000033.1 GCA_913060495.1 uncultured Gammaproteobacteria bacterium
GGAACAGGAAATTAGTAGTAGCTGAACATTCAAGCTAAACTGAAAACAAAAAATCTGTGCCTCGGGGGAGAAGCATGACACGACTCGCTACACTTTTATTGTTGCTCGTAACAACAAGCCTCGCTACTGGCGTGCAAGCGCAGGACAGCCGGCAACCCAACTTCATTGTTATCATGGCAGATGACTTGGGCTATGGTGACTTAGGGGTATATGGGTCTCAGTTAATCAAGACGCCTAACCTCGATCGCATGGCCCTAGAGGGCGCAAGGCTCGATAGCTTCTATTCTAGTGCAAATGTTTGTACCGCTGCTCGGGGCGGCCTCTTAACCGGCCGTTATCCGATTCGTCTCGACTTAGTGAGTGATGTAGCTAGACCCACCAACGATGTCCATCTTGCCGCCGAGGAGATAAGCCTCGCCGAGGCGTTAAAACCGCTTGGTTACCAGACGGCGTTATTCGGTAAGTGGCACCTAGGCAGTCGAATGGAGTGGTCGCCTCTCACCCAGGGTTTCGATGAATATTTCGGTGTTCTGCATAGCAACGACATGACGCCCCTGGAACTCTATCGGCAGGATCAAATGATAGAAAACCCAGTGAATCAGAACACCTTGACGGAGCGCTACACAAATGAGGCGATTCGTTTCATTGAGGACAATCAAGACGATCCGTTTTTTCTCTATATGCCCCATACGTTTCCCCATGTGCCTTTGTATGTGTCGAATCAATTCAGCGGCCAGTCCGATGCCGGCCTCTATGGTGATGTGGTAGAGACCATCGACTGGAGTGTGGGTGAAGTATTGGCCACCTTGGAAAGGCTAGGCCTAGATGAGAACACTATCGTAATTTTCACCTCGGACAATGGGCCTTGGTTCGAGGGAAGCCCTGGACCATTCCGTGACCGCAAAGGCAGTTCTTGGGAAGGAGGGCAGCGGGTTCCTTTCATTGCAAAATGGGCAGGCACGATTCCTGGCGGCTTAGTATCTAACGAACCTGCGATGAATATCGATATCTTTCCAACGTTGGTGAAGCTTGCAGGTGGCGATCTTCCCGCGGACCGGGCAATAGACGGCAAAGATATTTTGCCGATGTTAACCGAGGGTGCGGACTCACCTCATGATGCGCTCTATCTATTCGACAGCGATAGGATCGCCGGTGTACGCAGCGGGCAATGGAAGCTCGTTGTTGAAACCCGTTACAGAACCGCCGTGCCCAGCTTTGACAACCCAGATTCTTACTACGGCCCGAATGGTTTGTTATTCGATGTTCGGCTTGATCCGTCGGAGACTTACAGCTATACCCGAGAGTATCCAGAAGTTGTCGAGCGGATGCGCGAGTTACTTATTGAGGGCCAAACCGAATTTGGTAGTACTGTATTGCAAGACATGTGGAATCGTCCAAACTAAATTGAAACGAAAGCTAGATGCCAGAAGAAAATAAAAAATCGCTTACGCTGTCAGTAAAGAAGCTTCGCAAGTCTTTCGGCCCTGTCGAAGTCTTGCATGGCATCGATCTGACGCTGCGTGGTGGAGAAGTCCACGCGATACTGGGTGAGAATGGCGCGGGGAAGTCCACGCTAGTTAAAATTCTTTCTGGCTTCGAGCAACTTAGCGATGGCGAACTACACATTGGTGAAAGCAGCGGCAATTCGCAGCGAATTGATGTGTGGAACAATTCAATCGCCGAGCAGGCAGGTGTCGTCTTGATCCATCAGGAGTTTAATCTCGCCGAGCAACTTAACGTGGCGGAGAATATATTTCTTGGCAATGAAATTAAAGGGCGCGTATTTCTAGACAAGAAGGCCATGCGAGCCAAGGCGCAGGAATATTTAGATATTCTACGCAGTGATATAGATCCGGACTCTCCGGTGGAACGGCTTCCTGTTTCTGCAAAGCAGATGGTAGAGATCGCGAAGGCGCAGGCAAAGAATGCGCGCGTGCTTGTCTTGGACGAGCCTACCGCAGTACTCACGCAGCAGGAAAGCCAGGTGCTGTTTGAGCTTATAGATCGTTTCCGCCAAGAAGGTGTGGCGATCGTCTTCATCTCACACAAGCTGGATGAGATCGAGCAGATAGCGGATGTAATCACTGTGCTGCGCGATGGCGAGCTGGTTGGTAGTTATCCCGCGGCCGAATTGAGCAAGGACGACATGGCGCGGCTGATGGTGGGTCGAGAGCTAAGTTCCTTGTTTCCTGAGATGCCCAAGGTTCCAGCGGCGGCAGAGATAGTTCTTCGGGTTAGTGATTTATTGCTGCAAGGTAATAGTGCCCCTAGTAGCTTCGAGCTAAGAAGTGGTGAGATTCTCGGCTTCTCTGGGCTTATTGGCTCAGGTCGAACGGCGTTGATGGAAACCGTACTTGGCTTGAGAAGACCTGCGAAGGAAAACTTAGGAAGAGTCGAGCTACGTGGCGAACGGGTTGATTTTAAGCAGCTCAGTGCAGCGCGGAACAAAGGAGTCGCCTATCTCACAAAAGATCGCAAAGGCAGCGGTTTGTTGTTGGAGAAGGGCTTAACATTTAACTTCTCATTATTCTCGCTACATAAGATATCGAAATTGCTGATCGACACAAAACTGGAAGAAATCGCATTCGAGAAGGCTGTCGAGACATTCGATATCCGCATGAAGGATAAATCTATTGTTGCGGGAAATCTTTCTGGTGGAAATCAACAAAAATTATTATTGGCGAAAATTCTCGAAGCTGAGCCAAGCATAATTATAATAGATGAGCCTACGCGCGGTATCGATATAGGCACAAAGAGCCAGATCTATCATTTTATTGGCCAGCTTGTTGCTTCAGGGCATTCTTTGATACTTATTTCTTCTGATATAACCGAAGTCATTGGTCTTTCACATCGGGTGGCGGTGATGTATCACGGCGAGATAAGCGGAGTGCTAGAGGGTGAGGAAATCGAAGAGGTTGAAATCATGCGCTATGCCACAGGATTGAAGAATAAGGTGTCACCACAGATAAAACAAAATGGAACGTCTAATGCCAAAGCTTGATCTTAAAACAGCCGGACCCTTTATTGCTCTCATCGTAATTTTTATCATCGGTGTATTCGTGAATGAAGCGTTTCTAAGCTCAGGCAATCTCAGTAATATTCTTGCGCGTAGCTCCTTTATAGGTATCGTCGCGATCGGTGCGACTTTCGTTATTACTGCTGGCGGCATTGATCTCTCTGTTGGCTCGATGGCCGCGTTTATTTCCGGTTGTATGATCCTGCTGATGAATGCCCTTATGGACAGTATCGACTCTATGGTGGTGATTATCTTTTTGGCCATCATAGCCTCGTTGGGTATCGGAGCTGTGGCGGGCCTGATTAATGGTTTGCTTACAACCAAGGCGAAGATCGAAGCCTTTATCGTCACCCTTGGCACTATGGGGATTTATAGGTCATTGATTACCTATATCGCAGACGGTGGAACGTTGTCGCTTAACTTCACGATCGGCGATGTGTATTCAGAGGTCTACTACGGTGTGTTTCTTGGTCTGCCTTATCCTGTTTGGGTGTTTCTAGGCGTGGCTATCATCGGTTACGTGCTCTTGAATATGACTGTATTTGGCCGGCACTGTTTCGCGGTCGGCTCAAACGAGAGTGTGGCGCGCTATTCAGCAATTAACGTCGACCGAGTGAAGACGATGACCTACATGTTGCAGGGGATCTGCGTCTCGATCGCTACCATCATCTATGTGCCGCGCCTGGGTTCTGCGTCTGGGCAGACTGGTATTCTCTGGGAGCTGGAGGCAATAGCGGCCGTAATTATCGGCGGTACCGTATTAAAAGGCGGCTATGGAAGAATAGGCGGCACCGTCATCGGGGCATTAATACTTACGCTGATCGGAAATATTCTGAACCTCACCGATGCAGTAAGTAACTATCTGAATGGGGCGGTTCAAGGCATAATAGTGATCGTTGCGGTTTACCTGCAGCGTGGCGCTTGGCGCCGGGATTAGAGCCTCTAATAAAAGAACAAGCAGGAGATCAAGATTGAATATCAAGACACCCGCAATACCCCACGGTTTTACTCGACGTAAGTTTCTTCACTCCTGTGGAATTTTGACTGCCGCTGCTTCTCTACCAATAACGGCTTTGGCACAAGGGCGCCGGGTAGACAATGTCGGATTGCAGCTCTATACCTTGCGTAATGAATTGTCCCAAGACTTCGAGGGTACACTTGCGCATGTCGCTGAGCTCGGCTTCAAGGAAATGGAATTTGCTGGTTACTATGGTAGATCTGCCGGTGAGGTTCGTAGCATTCTCGATCAGAACGGCATGACTTCGCCCGCGGCGCATATTCAGCTACAAGCGCTAAGAGATGATCTAGAAGGAGAGATTGAGCGAGCAGAAATACTAGGACAAAAATACATAGTTGTCCCGATCCTTCCAGAGAGTCAGCGTACCATCGCTGAGTATCAGCGCACCGCAGATTATTTGAATCGAGCGGGTGAAATATGCAAACAGGCTGGCATTAAGATGGGTTATCACAATCATAACTTTGAATTTGAAGAGACTGACGGTCGCATCCCCTACGACATTTTACTCAATGAGACCGAGGCAGATTTAGTTGATATGGAACTCGATCTGTATTGGATTCGCAATGCAGGTGTCGATCCAGTTCCTTATTTTGAGAATCATCCAGGAAGATTTAGTATGCTTCATGTAAAGGATATGGATGAATTTGGTCGCATGGCAGAGGTTGGGCGTGGCGAAATAAATTTCGCTGAAATCTTTAGTCATGCAGATACTGCGGGTTTTAAGCATTTCTTTATTGAGCATGATCAACCAGGGAATGGGCTCGCTTCCGTAGCAATGAGCATCTATACGGTACGCAATATCGTTTTCTAATTTTTTGTATGTAGTAATTTGAATGCAAGAGACTAAGTAAGAAGAATAGAAAAAGGCAAGAACATGACAACAAGACGCGAAGTACTACAAGGATTAATCGTTTCAATAGGCGGTGCCACTGCATTAACAGCATGCGGCGGAGTCGCGAATGTACTTTCAACAATGCCGGGATCCGCGCCGCGTTTCTATACTAGTGCGGAGTATGCGCTGGTGACACGTATTAGCGACTTGATTATTCCGCGCACCGAAACCCCCGGCGCAGTGGACGCTAATGTTCCAGGTTATATGGATGGTCTAATGACAGACTGGGCAAGTAGCGAAACGAAGAATGCTCATCGCAGCGCGCTGCGTCAGATAAAGAGCGAGCTGGATCAACTTGCTCGAGGTAATTTTCTCGATGCGAGCGACAGTGTGGCGGGGCATTCGCTAGCGGAATTCGATGCTGCGGCCTTTGAGCAGAATGGAGACGCGAGCGGCTATAAACGAATGAAAGGATATGTGAGCCAGTCCTACTTCGCTACAGAAGAGGGCGCTACAGAAGAACTGAAATGGGTGGCCATACCAGGTCGCTGGGATCCGAGCGTCGAGATTTAGTAGTAGCAGAGCAGTGAACTAGAACAGACGAAGCAGAAACAGAATTTGATAGGAGTGACCCGTGGCAGATTTCGATGCAATAGTAGTTGGTTCAGGAATGAGTGGCGGTATGTCCGCGAAGGAACTTACAGAGCGTGGCCTAAAAGTCTTGGTGCTCGAACGCGGTCCTGAAATTATACCGGAGCGAGACTATGTCGATAATCTTGCGCCCTGGGAGAGCCCGAACCTAGACAGTGTGGCTCAGGATGAGATTGCAGAGCACTATCCTAAACAGTATGGCGGTGTTGCTTACGCGATCAAGGAATCTAACAAGCATTTTTGGGTGAAGGATGACGAACATCCCTATGAAGAAGCAGAAGGCACGAGCTACGATTGGTTGCGTGGATATCATACCGGTGGTCGCTCCATTATGTGGTCGCGCCAGGTCTATCGTCTAAGCAATCTGGATTTTAATGCGAACAAGACCGACGGTTACGGAATTGACTGGCCGATTCGCTATGAGGAATTGGCGCCGTGGTACGAGAAGGTGGAGACCTTCATCGGTATAGCGGGCAGCGCCGAAGGTTTGCCGCAGCTACCCGACAGTGTCTTTCAGCCAGCATTCGAGTTAACTGATGCCGAGAAGGCGCTCAAGGAAAAAGTAGAGACGACGTTTCCTGAACGAAATGTTATTCCAGCACGAATCGCACACCTAACCGATGCAACTGATGAGCAAAAATCCCTAGGCCGCTCGAACTGCCAAGTACGTAACCGTTGTCATTTCGGCTGTTCTTTCAAGGCCTACTTTTCTTCCTTGAATGCGACGCTCCCAGCGGCAGAGAGAACGGGCAATCTTACGATGGTGCATAACGCTATCGTGAGTTCGATAGAATACGATGCGGAAACGAATAGAGTAACGGGTGTACGCATCGTTGATGCTGAAACAAACGAGAAGCGTTTCTATACTTCAAAGGTGATTTTTCTAAATGCCTCTACGATTGCCTCAGCCATGATACTGCTGCAGTCGAAGTCCGAGGCGTTCCCAACTGGGCTAGTGAATCGCTCCGATCAGGTTGGTAGAAATTTGATGGACCATGTGAGCGGCGCGGGTGCAGCTGGAATGATAAGCGGCTTCGATCATCAGAAAGTTTTTGGCCGTCGACCTAGTGGCGGTATCTATATTCCTCGTTATGCGAATCTCAACGGTCAAGACAAGCCCTATCTTCGTGGATTTGGTTTTCAGGGTGGATCAAGCCCGTTAGGAAATGCAGGCGGACAGATAGCCGGTATCGGTCGCGACTTTAAAGAGGCGCATAAGAATCCTAGCCCTTGGCGTATCAATATGCTCGCATTCGGTGAACAGCTGCCGAATCCGGAGAACCGAGTTACGCTGCATGCATCGAAGCGCGACCGCTGGGGCAATCCCTTGGCGTTGCTGAATGTAAGCTATAGTGATAACGAACGTACCATGCAAGCGGAAGCAATCAAGGATGCTGTTGCGATGTTAGAAGCGGCCGGATGCACAAATATCACTACTAACGATGCGAGCCTGTCAAAACCGGGCAATAGAATTCATGAGATGGGCAGTGCGCGCATGGGTCACGATCCTGCTGATTCTGTGTTGAATAGTTGGTGTCAGGCGCACGATGTGCCGAATCTATTTATCACCGACGGATCATTCATGACATCGTCGGCTTGTCAGAATCCTTCGCTAACCTACATGGCGTTTAGTGCCAGAGCGGCACATTACGCCGCAGATCTAATCGCCGACGGAACTCTCTAATAGAGAGCTAGGTAGGATGGGGCTGGTGAGTTCTTAGTGTTAGAGAGGTAGAAGATCTATTCTTCTGAATTCGGTTGGGTGGCTTTCTGCTTGCAATGAGATGTAACCTCCAACAACTGTGATCGCTTGTCCTTGGCTGATTAGATTCTGCGCATCGGGGTCACTTTCATCCAGTTGCGTTTTCGAATACTCGAAAACCACTTCGCCGTTCACCGTATGCCGAATTAATTCATTGCCGCGCACCTCAAGCTCGAGCGTAACCCACTGGTCACCGTGAAAGGTGGCTGAACTTGAATTAATGCAGTGTTGTGTGACCAGTTCGCCATCTCTTACGTAATGGGTACCCGGTGAACAAACATTTGCAGTCGCTCGTTCATCAACACCATTGCCGCCAAGTAGCTGCACTTCTATAGAGGCGGGAAATTCTTGATCCAGTGTCATGGACTCTGGAGATTGGCCGTGCAGCATAACGCCATTATTGCGGAAGGCCCAGTCGGGGCCATTATTAACCTGATCACCTACGAAACGGTATTCCACTAGCAATCTGTAATGGGAGAAACTCTCGTCGTAGAAAATATGACCGAACTCACCGTCGAAGTCTGGCCAGTTGTCATAGGAAACTTTGAATACACCGTCTTCGGCACGAAAGGTGTCGCGATAGTTTACGCCTACTTCATGACCAGTAAATTTTGGAATCCAGTTGCTTAGATCCTCGCCATTGAAAAGACTTATCCATTGTTCTGAGTTGTCCTGAGAATTAGCCGCGTTCGGCAGGAGAATTATTAGTAGTGCTAGAAGTTTTCTTGTCATTATTTGATTCATTCAGGTGCGCCGTTAACTGTTTGGTTGAAATCTATTTTTAGATTCCATATATCTGGGCAAGCGTAGGCGCTAAAACATTCCGGGTCGACAATGATCTGAAAGCCATTGGAACTAGTAGCGACTTTAGTCACTACAACCCCAACACCACTCTGGCTGATGATGTTGCTAGTGGCGTTAATGCGCGTTTCACTCTCGCTGCGGATAGTAAATTCTGAATTTTCCAGAGTCCAATTTCTAGCCACAGCCCACTTGCGATTACATTCGGCATCGCTCAAACAGGTGGGAATCGTTCTGCTGTATTCGTTCATCTTCGCTTGAGTCTCTGGGCTCACGGCGCAAGAGACAAGCAAAAATGCGGCTAGCGCAGACAACGTAGCCCAGCGATAGCGCCGAGCTAGAATGCTTATCTTTTTCATACTATTTACTCACTTATGTTTAGTTTGTTGGTCCAAAATATGTCGATGTTGCCAAGGCTATTGTCATCACGGGTGGAGAACCAGGTGATTGTATTCTCGCCCGGTGGAAAAGCAGGGCACATATCGGCGCCGGCCGTATTCACCTGTGATCCAAGGTTTCTCGCTGCTCCCCAGTTGTTCTCGCCCTGAGTCATCGCGCCGTAGATATCGGTGCCACCAAAGCCGCCTGGTCGAGACGAGGTGAAATACACCATGCCGTCCTTGTCTTGGGAAAAATGAAACTCTTCGGCTGCGGTATTGATATTTGGCCCTTGGTTGACGGGCTCCTGCCAGCCACCATTGCCATCCGGCTTAGAGCAGTAGATATCTGAACCGCCGTAGCCGCCTTCGCGCATCGATGCGAAACAAAGCGTCTCGCCGTCTTGGAGAATAGCAGGACAGTGCTCATTGCCAACATTGGTGCTGATCGGAAAGCCAATCAATTCTGGAGTGCTCCACTGCCCATTGACCTTGCGAGTGATGAAAAGATCGTTCGCATTGCGCGGGCTAGTGGTGGCCAGACGGTCAGACTTGAAGTAAATGGTATTGCCGTCGGCAGTTATCCATGGCTCGCGGTCATCGCCAGCACGCAGTGGATCGACATCAGTGGCCGGCGGTGCATTGATTGGAATGCCCATATTTACGGGCGTGTTCCAGCTTCCAGTCTCAGCATTGAAAGTAGCGATATAGAGGTCTTTTGGATCACCCGGGGCCACTGCCATATCTTGTCTGGCGCTGCAGTACACCATCGTACCGTCGGCAGCAAAGGAGAGTTCTCCCTCGGCCCACATGGTGTTGATAGGCGCGCCGAAGTTATGAACTGCCAGATCGACCCATTCGGGGTCTTGTGCAGAACTATTCATGGATAGGCCTAGGCCGGCGATCAGGCACAGGCTTTGGATTAGCTTAATTGCTCTCGATTGCATGAGGGACTCCTACTGACTATTGTGACTCCGCACTGGCTAGCGAATTCGCGCGCGAGACAGCTATATTGGTGTTTGCAGGCAGAATAACACAAAAATCTGCGGTCTGAAGCTGTTCGGTGATCAACAGCTTATGCAGATACATTACCTAAAAGGTAATTGAATAAGGGCCGCTATTTGGCGAGACTAGAGGCCAAAGTAAAAGCCTCGCAATAAGTCGAAAAGCTCTGGAGAATACAATGAATCTAAAGACCGTTTATCTAATCTTCGCCATCCTTGGTGCGGTCATACCGCTAGTCTTCTTGGCGGACTTCGTGGCGGATCAAGGTCTGGACCTGTTGGCCTTCGTGGCCGCACTTTTCGCGAACGGTGCGGCGGGTATGTTCACTGCGGACCTACTGATTAGCTCGTTTGTGTTTTGGCTCTATATGTTTTCTAATCAGGAAGACGGGCCTAAACCTTGGGCATTTATCGCACTTAATCTATGTATTGGCCTGTCTTGTGCGCTTCCTGCCTATCTCTGGGCACGGACACGAACAGCAATTGCCAACTAAGAAAGTGAGGTGAGATGAAGACTGTAACGATAGAAGAGGAACTGGCTTACCCCCTTGAAGAAGTCTGGGGGATATTTGCTGATGTGACACGTTCGGATTGGGTCCCGGCTGTAGACTCGATTACGGAGAAGGAAGGCGTTCGTTCATTCACGATGGAGGGCATTGGCGAGGTGCAGGAAAGAATCCTCAACTTGGATAATGAGAACCATTGCTTGCAATATTCTGCGATCAAGACGCCCACGCCATTGGAGCACCATTTGGCTACAATACAATTGTCGGCGAGTGAGAAGGGTTGCCATTTCTCTTGGTCTACGGAAATAGCGCCCGATCAGTTTTCACCGGCGATAGAGCACGGCATGAGCGTTTCCTTCGAGGGATTGAAGGCAGTATTGGCTAAGGGTTCTGAGTAGCTTCGACTTAACTCGATTAATCCCTAACGGATTCTATCCAGCTATCGATCTCTGTTTCGAGCACAGCCATGGGTAACTGGCCCGAACCTAGTAACGTGTCGTGAAAGGCTCTGATATCAAAGTCATCGCCCAGCTCAGCCTCTGCCTTCGCCCGGACTTCCTGAATCTTCAGCATACCAATCTTATAGGCGGTGGCCTGACCAGGATTGTTGAAATAGCGACGAATCTCCGAGCGCACGGAAGGTTCGGGGCGTGCCGAATTTTGCAGCGCATAGTCCGCTGCTTGTTCCTGAGTCCATTGCTTGGCATGGATGCCCGTGTCCACCACTAGCCGTACCGCACGCCAGATCTCTCCGGAGAGGCGGCCGAATTCGGCGTAGGGATCGTTATAGAAGCCCATTTCCTTGCCTAAGTATTCAGCATACAAACCCCACCCTTCACTGAATGCCGTGTAGCCCTTTGCTGTCCTGAAGCGCGGGATATTCTCTAATTCCTGCTGTATGGATATCTGCATGTGGTGACCAGGCACCCCCTCGTGATAGGCGAGATTCTCTAGTCTGAAGATAGAGGCTGCGCGCATATCGATAAGGTGCGCATAGAAAGTTCCGGGTCGGGAGCCATCCTTCGTGCCTCTTGCGTAGTGTGCGGCACCACCGGCTGATTCGCGGAACACCTCGACGCGTCTAACCTGGAGGCTAGCTTTAGGCAGGATGCCAAAGTAGTTGGGGAGTCGTTCGTACATGTCTGCGAGCAGATCATCGGCAAGGCTGAGATAGTTGTTGCGACCCTCATCGGTAGAGGGAAAATAAAATTGATCGTCCTCGCGCATGAAGGTGAAGAAGTCTTGTAGCGTGCCTTCAAATCCTACCTGCCGTTTAATCTGTTCCATCTGGGTTTGAATGCGTGCAACTTCAGAGATTCCAGTAGCATGAATTTCATCCGCCGTGAGTGGCAGTGTAGTCATGCTCGCAAGGCGAGAATTGTAATAGGCCTCACCATTAGGAAGAGACCAAGCACCTTTTGCTACATCGGAAACGTTCTCGAAATCGGCTTCCAGCCAAGTTACTATTTCATCTAGCGCCGGTTCGAAGCGAGTCAGTAAGGCGTTTTGCGAGTCTTCTCTAAACGCTTCTGCCTGAGATTGATCAATCTCTCCTGACTCTAGCAGGCTGCCTATCTTAGCGGTAATGTCTGCCCACAGTGCCGAGTCTTCTTGGTCATCGAATGGCGCTCCAGTAGTCACTCGTCCTGCCTCGCTAATCGCTCGTTGATAGTCGAAGTGAGGTGCGCGAATGCCGTCGGCGACGGCTAGTTTGGCGCGATCGAGATATTGTAGAAGATAACGCTGCGACTGATTCAGCCTCGAGATATAGTCGGACATGTCACTCGCGTTTTGGACGTCTTGATAATTGATCAGGTTGTTCGCTAGTGTCGATTGCGGTCCATTACGTCCGAAGATATAACGATGGCGACGAAAGGGTTCACTGCGTTCGGCATCCTCCAGAATGTATTCCCAAAGATCCCAGGAGAGTCTTCCTTGTTTGTCGAGTTGCTCGCGATCGAAACTAGAGCGCATCTCGGCTACGCTGCCGCGGCGCCAGTTTAAGCGCGCATCGAGAGCAGATTCGGAAACATCGTCTAACTCCCCATGTGAACTTTTATCGCCCTGGCGCGTGTTTAGAAGGGGAGAGAAATCGAGTTCTTCTAAATACTGCGCATCCATCCATTCGATAAAGCGCAGACTTTCATTGATGATTGTTTCATCAACGCTAGCCGCGTTAATAGCATCGCTGGGCTGTAGGTTTGAGTTACCAACATCGCCTTCGCTACAGGCGGCCAGAAGTAAGATCAATACGAATAGAAATGGGCGCATGGCTTATCCTAAGATTACAAATGTTGCGGAATGCTTACTGATTTACGCGACGTACCCCGATGCTTTTTCCTTCCGAAACTATTTCCAGTTCGAAGGCGCCCATGAAATTTTGACTAATGTGTACTTCGGGATTGTCTAGAGTGATCTTCCAGCGGCCTCGACGCCGTTGCTCGAACACTTGTCCGTTCTCCAACACGAAACGTGTCTTACCGGACCAGCCGTTAAATTCCCCGAGGATTCTGGAGGTCATTCCTTGTTGAACTACCTCGAGAACTTCTTCGTTCTCCAGTTGAAGAACGGGAGCCTCGTTTGCGGTATAGCGGACTAGCCAGGTATTTAACGCATCTATCTGACGGCGGGATAAATCGTTCACACCAGACGTTTCCAGCTCCTCAGCAGTCATCAACGACTTGATGCCGGGGAAGCGCTCCTGCGCGACAAGCAGCGATGGGACTAGCAGTAGTACGGCTAGTTGAGTGGTAAGTAATGTCTTGATGCGCATGATTTCTTCATCCTGAATGATTTGGTCGGAAGAATAAGAGTTGAGACGGCTTAAGTCTATCTTTGGATGTGGCGAAGTCGCTTCCCCCATGAAGAGATACTTGTCGCAATCGGGTATTGATAGTCCTATCTCGACATTGCAGCTAAGAGTAGTTTCGTCTATCTACCAGCGAACCATTATAGCTATCGAATTTATTCATCATAGCTCTTCCAATGTTCAGCTCGATACTTCAACGGATCAGCGAGGATATTTTTGCGTGCCATCGAGACTTCATCTTCAGTATATTCTTTGAAATTGGCGGGCAGAGTATCGCTATTGAACTCATGGAGGAGCCAATTGATCACATCGGTAAGATCGGCATCTGAAATTGGTGCCTGCGAGGCGCCGGGAATCCGCACCAAATAGCTGCGCATTTCCGGCACCGAGATCATGTGGCCGAGCTCATCACGTAGTGAAGGCACATTGGGAGGTTTGCCTGCACCGTCTGCCGCGTGGCAACCGGTGCAATAGAGGAGGTAGTTAATTCGAGGGCTCGCTGCAAAAATATTGAAGCTAAGGCTGCATGCAGCAATTAAGAGAAGTGCCCTTACTAGAGAAATCAGGTTCATTAGCTTTGAATCCCGCCGCTAATTCGTTTCGTCGGTGGTACCTAATACCAAAGAGACCGTACAGTGATAGCTCGTATTCTCAGTGCCGAAACACCAAAGCACGCTGTTGCTGTTGCTATTAAAATAGACCGGCTTGTCGCCTTCTGTATTGTGGCATCCGCAACGTGAGCAAACCGATTTACCGCAGCAGTCGTTGTAAGACATTAAGTAATCTCTGCCGTCGGCTGGATTGTGGCAGGTGCCAACCCAGGTGATAGGCGAAGCCTCGGATCCCGGAGGGCAGGAGGTATAGCTACCGCCACAACAGGAACAGAGCGTGCCACTCATTGCACAGTAACGCCAGTAATCACAGCTTTGAGGATCGCCAACTTCTGCGACTGAGTTCTGAGCAAACGATCGTGCTACAGGTAGTAGTGGAAATGCAGCAGCGCCTGCCAGCATCATTCCTAGCCTTGAGAGAAAACTTCTACGCGATAATTTTCGCGCCAATGCCAAGCTCGAGGATCTCGCCTGATCGTCAATCCAGTAGTAACCACGTTCGATGATTTTTTCTATATTCATGATGTATGTTCCATCGCTGAAGGCTCATTAGCTTCTTGCTTGCTCTGAATGCTGCCAATATATTCCTGCACGGTTTCAACACCGGAATCCATGGACTCAATAAGGCTCTCCATGTGCTCTCTCGTGTTCACTAAACCCTTGCCTCTAAGTATTCCATCAGCATCTATTAATACGGCGAAAGGTAACTTGCTGACTTCAAACGCTCTGCCCAAGGCTTCAGATAGTACATAGGCGTAATCATCAAGATCTAAGTCTTTTGCATAGCGTTGATGTTGTTCCAGATTATCACCATCACTGGCAAATAAGAGTTTCATACGGTGACGCTCCGAACTCACCAGGGATTTAGCAGTTGGTACCAAGGATTTACAAACGGGGCAGGTGGGCGAGATAAAGAGTATAAAAGACGCCAGCTTAGCAGTTGAAGCACCGCCTATGGTTAAGGCTTGGTCCTGGATGCTCGTTAGAGATATCTCTTCGGTAAGCTCGCCGACTTTTGGTCCGCTCGTAGGCATGAGTGCTCCAGCAGGCGCCACTCGTTCGTGCAAAATCCCCACCTGGCGTGAGAGCGCCAAGACTAGAAGCGACAGTGCTACAACTAAAATCCACAACACAATATTAGAGACAACTAAGGCTTCAAGCATTGTTCTGTCTCCAAGAATTGATAGCATTTTTATTGGTCAGTAGTTGATTAAAAGCCCCATATAACAAAACTAATGCAATTACCGAAAATGCCAGTGAGAAAATATCAATGAGTTGAAGGTTGCGATCGCTAGCAGGAAGCATGCATACAATAGCTATGCCGATTAGCAGAACGTTTCGGTACAGCAGCCCCGATGAAATTTGTTGTGCGCCACTGTCAGCGTTTGCTGCCTTGCCGCTTGTGAAGCTACAGCCGCAATCGATGTAGTTTCTGCCGTGTTTAAGATTTACACCGATAGCCAGGGCGTAACTTGCCAGTAGACCAACGCTAATAAGGGCGACGAGCTCGAATTTGATGGCGAGTAAGCCTAAGGCCAGCCATCCAACACCTAAGAACAATTCCAGCGGCGGAATGATCTTCGTCACTAGGGGGGATAGACCTGCTGGAACTATTTCATAAGCTTCAAAATTCAATCGAAATTGGTTGAGGTTGCTAAACTTATGCGCAGCTGCGATAAGGAATAGCAAAGCAAAACCGAGTGAGATAATTCTTAGCAGCAGTGGATCGATCACAATCTAGAAATCCTCAAACAGAGCGGCGCCAGGAGTTACGATGCTGCGCTCGAAGGCAAATGTCAGCGCATCATAGACATGAGTGCCGCCCTCATCATCAGCCACGATTAGTTTGGGCTCGTCTTCCTGAGTAACCATTATCGACGTAGCCGGCACCTCGAGTTCCATTCTATGTAGGCGTCTACCGGAATTCGCATCCAATACCCAGATCTCTTCCCCGGGAACGTGGTGCGTATCGACTTCGCCTTCGTGCATGGCAACGAAGAGTAAGCCTGTTTCGCGATGGGCAGTAATAAACTCGTCGCCACCGGGTCGCCAAGAATCTTCTCCCTCTTGGGTTACGCTCCAGCTGTCATTGATGACTATTTCTGAGCCTTGAGTTCCCACTTCATAGATAGTTCCTGCATGGGTAATTAGATACCAGCCATTTGCGCTTCGGGCTGTGCGATCGAAAATGGCATCCTCCATAACGTTGAAGAAGATATCACTGCGCACGCGATTCTCTTCGAAGCCACTAATGTCCAATTGAATTAGTTGTAAGGTGCCGTCGCCACAGAGTTGCAGAAAGTCGCTATCGGCTACAGGCATGATAACGGCGCAGCCGGGAGTTGAGGCCTCGTAGATGAAGACCCGATCTTCCACATCGACGATGGAGACAGAATGTCCGGGGTTCATATTCAATACTGCAAGGTGACGGCCATTGTTCATAAGGCCAAGATGATTGCGCAAAGATAGGCGTGCCATGTGATTGGGAATAATGATCTCTGCTACTGGGCTTAGATTCTCAAAATCGTAGACAGCGACCAGATCGGTGCGCTCGCCGCGCACGCCCCTGGCGAGATAGGATTCGGTAGCATAGAATTCACGTCGAGGGTGCCACATGGTGACTGCTGGCGTAAGGCGTGAGAGGGAGAGCATCCCCTGCATCTCACCGGTGGTTGCATCGAAGATATAGCCGCCGTTTCCCGTCTTGGAAATGAACCAGTTAGGCCCTGGATCGGACATGGTCTCTATGCTGATTTCTTCTGGCACTATCTGGGCCGCAGCCAGTGGTACAAAGAGCGCTAAGGCTAGCGCCAATGGGGTGGTAACACGCATTATTATCTCCTCAGATCGCAGGATCGTTGGTGTCTGCCACTGACATTACCACTATTCAGTCAAGAGTAAAAAGTTAATTGTGCTTCTTCTAACTGCTCGTTGGACGAGTGAATCTATGAAACATCCAAACGATAAATACTGCTGCAGCTAACGAGAGCATCGTCACCAGTGGGGTAGACAAGCCCAAATCGAGTGACTGCACACCTAGTGCGGTGAGACAGGCGAGTCCGACTGACATCAATGCTTCGCCGGCGATCACACCCGATGAAAACAATATGCCGCGATGCAAGGCCTTGTCATGACTTGCCTCGGGAGTTCCCTTGCTGTGAAAGTGCGCAATCAGGCCACCGATAAGAATCGGTGCTGCAAGTCCAAACGGGAGATACATGCCGACGGCAATAGGCATTAGATGAGCTCTGAACTTCTTCCCAGTAGTTTTTAGATACCAATCGACAATCAGAATAACGATGCCCACCAAGACACCATAGCCGATCATGTCCCAGGGCAGCTGCCCTTCGCCGGAGAAGCCCCGTGCCAATGAGGCAAACAAGCTAGCTTGCGGAGCAGATAGCTCTCTGCCGCCGATGCCGCCTTCGATATTGTTGTGTAGCAAATTAAGTACAGGTGACATGACGAATGCAGCAACAAATACGCCAGCGATCTGCATGATCTGCTGACGAAAGGGAGCAGCACCTAGCATGGCGCCAGTCTTCAGGTCGTTACAGACATCACCGCTGGTAGCCGCAACGCAGCAGACGATGGCGGCAATGCCAAGAGTGGCCACCATTGCTTCCATACCAGAGTAATTGAACAGCCACAGCATGCCGCCGGCGACGAGAACCGCAGTGATTGTCATGCCAGAGACCGGGCTATTGGAGTTGCCCACCAAGCCCACGATGTAACTTGCGACGGCTGTAAAGAAGAAGCCCATGACCAGCATCACTGCTGTAGCTAGCAGCGTTATGCCAATGCCCGAGGTAAAGCGATAGTTAACGAAGGCAAGTACGCAGACACAGCCGATGGTTAGGGTGATGATTGCCCAGGTTGGAATGTCCCGTTCCAGATCGGGTTTCATCAAATTGCCGCTGCTCAAGTTGTTGCGTAGTTCAGCTATGGCGGCAACTAGGCCGTAACGTACAGAATACAGGGAGGCAAAGCCGCCGAGCACCATCGCACCAACTCCTACATAGCGAATCTGCGTGCTCCATAGTTCATAGGCACCATCTATCGCAGAAGGAAACTGATCGCCCGAGCCTAGCAAAGGGATGGCAACAATCCAGGAGATTGCACCACCAATAAAAATAAGAATGGCAACATTCAATCTCACGATGAACCCGATGGCGATGAGCATCGGGGAGAGATCGCCGCCGAAATAGAATATGCGTGAACTGAGAACGGTGGCCGCCTCTAATGTGGCAGTGAACACGCCGAATAGTTTTGCGCCTAGGGCCACGCCAGCGCCCAACAATCCGCCAAACATGAGATTCTTCGCCGCGCCCTTTTGTTCGCCAGCCTCTTCATCTTCTTCGCCTGCACGTAACACAGCAGCACAGGCCACACCCTCGGGATAGGCGAGTTCGGTGTTATTGAGGATGAAGACTTTGCGCATGGGAATCATGAATAGGATGCCTAAAAGCCCCCCGGTTAGCGCGATAATAGTTACCGACCAAAAATCGAAGGAATCCCAAAAACCAATCAGGATCATGGCGGGCATGGTGAAAATAATGCCTGCCGCAAGAGATTCTCCAGCAGAGGCGCAGGTCTGCACCTGATTAGCCTCGAGGATGGTGGAATCCTTAAACAGCATCTTAAACAGCAACATAGCCATAACGGCTGCGGGGATAGAGGCGGATACGGTCATTCCCGCTCTCAGGCCGACGTAGACATTCGCGGCTCCCATCACCACGGCCAGAAGTAGTCCCAATACCACAACTCTGAGGGTGATCTCCTTTCTTGCGATCGGTGTTGCTGAGGTGGCGCTAGTGGTATCGGTCATGGCTCGCGTGCTCTTCTTGGGATTAGGATTTGTTTACTATAGGCGAGATTGGCATTGGTGTAAAAAAGGAGGTCACATTCTCATTGGTGGATCTGAGACTAAGTGCAATGAGGTTTATGTAGGGGAGTAAGGGAATGCCGGTATCGGCTATGAAATTGTTGAATCTTTTACTGAGTAGCAGGCCCATGTAGCATTTGTTAGCTATGATGCGCGATGCTATATTCTACTAGCGTCCGATCAGCTTGAGAATCTTCCGCCTGTCTATATAGAGAAGTGCGAGGCTGCTCAACCATACGCCGCAGGCCATGAAGAAGAGCACGCCGCCGTCAGTATTGCCAGCGGCGTCAACGATACGCACCACACCCAGCGGGGTGAATAGATGAAAGAAGATCGCACCGGACATAACCATTAAGCCTGCCAGTGCACCCCAAACCCGTGTCATGGGGATGAGCACTAGAATGGATGCGATGAGTTCGGCGATTCCAGTTACTGTGCCGCCATAACTACTGAAGCCCTCAGCGAAACCTTGTGGTAATCCGATATCTAACATCCAAGTTCCTATGGTGTTGAATATGATTACTGTTTCTTCCGAGCCACTGAATTTGAAGAATAGTGATTGCAGGAATACGAAGGCTATATAGAGGGGCAGGGCCCAGTTCACAACTTTTTTCATTCTGTTTTCGCTCTAGTTCTGCAGGAGTTGCGGCCAGTACCGATTTGCATCTTCGATGAACTTCTCTTTGCCAGCCTTCCACCGCTTACGGATTTTCTCATTATAGTTTAGATACAATTTCCCGTTGTGCACAGTGAATTGTTCTGGGTCTATACTGGCAGTATCGTGCTGCTGCTTAGGGATTGAATATTAGCCTTAGTCAGCACTGGAATACTGTGTCTGTATCGCGCATAATCTGCCGCGATACTCTCTTTTACACAACCCTCGCACTACTCTGTAATGCCAGCTGGAAAAATTTATGTGGTTTAAAAATGCACGCCTGTATTGCCTAAATGGGGTAATCGGCGCATCCCCAGAAGAACTAGAAAAAAAGCTTGCCGAACAAATATTTCACCCCTGCAGCAGTCATGATAAGTCGAAATATGGCTGGATTAGCCCGCTCGGTAAAGAAGGTGAGATGCTCACTCATGTGCAGGGCGACTATATTATGCTTTGCGCACAGAAGCAGGAAAGATTGCTGCCTTCTTCCGTAGTGAACGAAGCTACAGAAGAGAAAGTTGCTGAGCTAGAAGAGCGCCAGGGCCGTAAAATCTATAGGAAGGAAAAACGTCAGATCAAAGACGACGTATTCGTTTCGCTTCTACCTAGAGCCTTCACGCGTAATCAACAAACATTTGCCTATATCTCCGCTAAAGATAATCTAATCGTAGTGAATTCGGCTAGCGCACCAAAGGCCGAGGCATTGCTTAGCTTATTGCGAGAGAGTTTGGGTAGTCTAAAGGTGTCGATACCCGATGCGAACCGCGCGCCTAGTGATGTGATGACGACTTGGTTGAAAGAACAACATGCTAGTGATCAGTTTCTGATTGATGAAGATTGTGAGCTCTACAATCCAACCGATGGCAGTAATATCGTTCGTTGTAAGGGGCAGGATCTATTTTCTGATGAAATACAGAGCCACCTCGAGGCAGGTAAGCAGGTGAAGAACTTGGGTGTTACTTGGAATAGCCTGCTTAGTTGCAGCCTAGGTGATGACCTGAGTATAAAGCGCCTGAAATTTGTTGGAATGAAGCAGGAAGAGGCAAATGAGGAAATCGAAAGTGCTGCACAGAAATTCGATCAAGAGTTTGCGGTGATGACATTGGAGCTATCGAATTTCTTCAAGTCTTTCTTCGCTGCATTCGGTGGTCTTCAAGACCCTAAAAGCTAGTCAACCGCAAAAACTAATTCACAATTACGAATCGAAGGTTACAAGATGATGAAACTCTATGACTATGGACGTGCTCCAAACCCAAGACGGGTAAAAATATTTCTAGCTGAAAAAGGTGTAGAGGTCGAGTTGGTGAATTGCGACATGGCCAAGGGCGAGCACAAGACCCCGGAGTTTCTTAAGAAGAACCCAAGCGGCAAGATTCCTGTTCTAGAATTAGAAGATGGACGTTGTCTGGGGGAATCTGTGGCAATCTGCCGCTACATCGAGGGAATTCATCCTGAGCCTAATCTCATGGGGCGAGACCCGTTTGAGATTGGACATATTGAGATGCGAAATCGTCATATCGAAACAGAGTTTTGGAGCCAGGTTGGCGTGTCTTGGGTTAATGGACCCGTTGTTGCTGCTATGGGAATTTTTAAGCAGATACCCGAAGCTAAGGTGGCAAGCGATGCGAATGTTGCAAAATATTGTGAGCGTCTAGATGCTGAGCTTGCGGCAGCGCCCTATGTTGCAGGAGAGCGATTTACTATTGCAGACATTACGCTGTTAACAGCCATCGATTTCGCGACATCACTTGTTGGATTGACTATTGATGAGTCGAATTCAAATCTATGGCGCTGGCACGCGCAGGTTTCGGCGCGAGACAGCGTAGACACTCAGGGATAATATTTGCACCGTAGGCCGTATTTTACATGCCTGGTTCTGACGCCAGCATGCCGTCGAGTTCTGTCACATAGACGAACAGGGGAATGAGCAGTTCGCTGAATTGACTATGCATCATGTCTCGCACCTCGAGCCAATCTATCCCCCCAGCTCCACTGCCTATCTTCGGTAGCGCGATGGAGCTGATCCTCTCATTTGCTACCAACTTGTTGAGTTTGCGGAAGGTTCTATGCACTGCGATCTTGTCAGGGCGACTGGCTCTCCCAAGTTCTGGGTCGGTCGCCTCGCCGATGATTAGGTTTAAGACTCTTGTAGTACCATTGCCGTGCCATAGCCAAATGTCTCCTGGCTCTGGATTTGTTTCCTCACACCACTCAAGGTATTGGTCGCGCATACTCGGAAATTTATCTTGCAGCTTTCTGGCAAGGCCTCTGGTCATTGGGTCATTGACAGCTACCCCTTGTGCGATGACGTCGGCGCGGCTCATTAGAATATCGCCTTCCACTTCGTAGATCATGGGCTTTGCTCCTTTCTGTTCTTGCCTGGAATTTCTGCATCCATAGCGACTATTGATACAGCTAGCATCGATAAGCGTCTACAAATCTCTTAAGTAGTAATTGTGCCTCCGGTGACTCTTCATTTTCAATAGCAGCAATTAATTTTTCTGCAGAATCGGCAGGAAAATAACCATAGTCCTTATAAATGTTGATGCGTACTGTAAAGCCCTCGGTGTCTGCCTCGGGGTGAAACTGTGTGGCATAGATGTTGTTCTTTACCCGAAACATTTGCACTGGACAGGCATCATTCCCCGCTAGTAAAACGGCTCCGGGAGGCGTGATGTCGCAGGCTTCCTTATGGCCCAATAACACCCTGAATGTTTCGGGAAAATCTTTTAGTAGATGATCTAGTTTCCCTTCGTCGCTGAGTTGGATCGTGGCGCCACCGACGGCTTCGGCATACTTGCCGGAGATAGGGGCGCCCAGATAACTGCCGAGTAAACCGTTTCCGGAGCAGCATCCTAGGAAGGGAAAGTCTTTCGCGATAACAGCGTCGAGTAATTCTCTGAAGCCGGATTCGACTTCTAACTGTGTGGCGGATTTTTTGTCGGCAGGGGTGCTGATATCGAAGGGACTGCCACCAACGATGATTGCGGAGTATTGATCTAGATCGATATCCCGCAGTCCCGACTGCTCAGCACGCAAACGCTGCACCTCTTCATCAGTGAGGTGTCCGTAGCGTTTTATCGCCGCGAGCTCATTATCGGCAGTAGCATCCTCGGGGCGCAGTTGGATGATTAAGAATGGCTTAGCCATATTTTTTTCCTAACTATTCGACTAGCGTTCTGCCAGCTCGTCCAGCCGGAGTGTAAGGTTCGTTAGTACTCCTGCTGCTATCTCAATCTGAGCTGCTACTTGATCGTATTGTCGTTGCTCGATAGCTTCCCTAACACCTGGGATAGTCTTCACCCCATAACCAGTATAGAAGCCCGGTGCATAGATATGATGTTTATACCAAGGACGGCCAGCTAGGCCCTCTTCGCGAATTAGTTCGCGTTCACTGGTATAGATCAAATAGTTCTGACGTGCGCTAGCGGTTGCGCCGCTCATCGCTAAGCTCTGGTAGGCAGCAGCTGAATTTTCGAGATTGGCCAGTGCGTTCTTCAGCGGTGCAAAATTGAAATGTGGCACGCTAGGTTTTGGCAGAGGAGGTCCGAAAGACTTTGTTGGATCTAAGATAATCCCATAGACGCCATCGCGAATGTCTTGGTTGTCGTCTGCAGTCTTTTCACGCATATCATGCGCCAATGTTTCTATCTCTTCGATATATCCGGCAACATTGTCGGTGAATCCCTGAAAGTCGAACGGTAGACGCGGAGCATTCGCAAGACGTAAGGTGGCGCGGCCAGCAAATTGGGCGAGAGTTCGTCCATAAACTAAACCTGGATCGATCCACTTTGTATAGTGTTCATAGGTGTCGTACATCGTGTGATAACTGCCACCTCCGGAATGTCCGCCGAAACTCATATTGGCTGATGCGATGCCAAGGTGCTGAAGGAAGGGAGTATAGTCAGAGCCCGAACCTAGCGGGCTAATTCGCAAGTCGCTGCGATTTCTAGCTTCGTTTCTGATTTTCTCCGAGTTGCCATTAATTCGAATATTTGCTCGTCTTCTTTCTTGGACAG
The DNA here is from genome assembly GCA_913060495.1 of uncultured Gammaproteobacteria bacterium. GTDB lineage: Bacteria > Pseudomonadota > Gammaproteobacteria > Pseudomonadales > Pseudohongiellaceae > UBA9145. Next base: position 22,947 of record CAJXRP010000033.1, read on the forward strand.
AGACTCCGGTTTGCGGATCTTCAACATCCTTCATGACTTCGTTGAAAAATCGTTCCAATACATGGCTGCCGCCAACATTCACGAAGCCGCGTCCGTTGCCATCAGTGTTCAGATAGGCCACAGCATGCTCCTGCAACTCGTCAGCGTGATGCTCGGCCCATTCGGTAGAACCAATCAATCCTGGTTCCTCTGCATCCCACGCTGCATAGATAATAGTACGTGCTGGAGGATAGCCTGATTGCGCTAATCGACTGACGGCCTTCGCTTCAGCTAGCATAGCCACGATTCCGGATAATGGATCGGCCGCACCGTGATTCCAGCCATCGTGATGATTGCCTCGTATAACCCACTGGTCGGGCATCTCTGTGCCTTCCATGCGGGCTATCACGTTGTAAGCGGTAACCATCTTCCAGTCGAATTCGAGTTTCAGTCTGACCCGTGCCGGGCCCGGTCCTAGGTGATAGGTAATCGGCAATCCGCCGCGCCACTCTTCGGGTACTACTTCGCCGCCCATGGCCTCCAATAGTGGGAGTGCGTCTCGATAGGAGATAGGCAGTACTGGAATCTGCGTTATCGTCGGTGCATCGTTTCGACTCAGTCGCTTTACATCACCGGTTGCACCAACGCCAGGTGTCAACACATCGCCAGGATAGGTGGGCATGTCCATAACGGAGCCGCGTTGCACTCCGCTGTCATTTTTATAGGGCCCGTCGGGATAGACATCACCAGGGCCATAGCCATCGTCTGCGGGGTCGGAGTAGATTAAAGTGCCTACAGCGCCCATCTCTCCTGCGAGTTTGGGTTTGATGCCACGCCAGGAGCCGCCGTACTTCGATATGGCAATCTTGCCGGCGACGCTTATGCCATAGCGCTCTAACAATTCATAGTCGGCTGGCGTGCCATAGTTGACGAAGACCAGTTCAGCTTCCACCTCGCCATCTGTTGAAAAGGCATTGTAGGGGGGGAGCAGATTGTCGGTATTCGAGGTACTGGCATCTCCTTCTACGGGGTCTTCGATGAGGGAGGCAGTGAAGCGATTCGGGGCAACAAGCTCCAGCTCCCGCGTTAGCGGCTCGGGAAACAGCACTTCATACTCTGCAATCTCCACGTCATAGTTCCAGGAGCGCAGGAGCTCTGCTATGGCCTCGGCATTCTCCTTGCTCTTTGGAGAACCGACGTGATGTGCTTCTGAAGAAAAATCCTTCAGCCAGCGATCCATCTCAGCCCTGTCGATAAGCGTATCAAGCTCGGCTTCCATTAGCCGTTGCTGGGCGCTGCTATCTGCGTTGAAGCCGAAAAGGGTCTGTGCGTTACTAATCGAAGCGACAGAAAGTAGGCCGGCTATCGTGAGACAGTGAAAGGCTTGAGTTAGATGCCGAACGGGTGATTGAGAAGAATAGGTCATTGCGCTGCTCCTGAGTATTACTTACAGCATTCTTACATATTCTCGCCAATCGGTGAACGCTTAGCGGGCGTCAGCTACGCCGCAAGCCTACATTGATGCTATAGTGTGCGCCGCCGACTACTAAAGTACTAACAGATTCCTATCACTGAACTTTCTCGTAACTTTCCCGTAACTCTTACTTAACTAGAGCACCGCCGTGGCAATTAAGCCTACTATCTATAAACTGACAGTCTCGCTAAGCGATTTAAATCAGGATATCTACGACTCGCTTAGTCTAACGATCGCACGCCATCCATCGGAGACGATGGAAAGAATGGTGGTGCGGGTGCTGGCGTTCTGTCTGAATACTCGAGAACAATTAGTGTTGTGCAAGGGGCTTAGCGATACCGAAGAGCCAGACATTTGGGCGCATTCGCTAGATGGGAACTTAGAGCTATGGATTGATGTGGGAGAGCCGTCGGCAGAACGAATTAAGAAAGCGAGTCGAAATGCGAAGGAAGTTAAAATTTATTGCTTCAATAGTAAGGCTCCGACTTGGTGGCAGCAGAATGAAAAGCAGCTAAGTAACTTGGCTGCTAGTATTTACCAGTTTCAGTGGGAACAAGTGCAGGCGCTAGCCTCTATTATTGATCGCGGTGTGGATCTCTCAATAACGATATCCGGCGACTCCCTGTTTGTTGCGAGCGAACTGGGCGAATGCGAACTTATTCTACAGCCGTTGCAAGAGATCTCCTGATCTCCATTATTTTATTTAATAGCTCGAAGAGAAACACATGACAGATTCAATAACTAACACGGCCGTTGCTGGTGAAGACGAAATACAGATAGTCGAGTTACTGAAACAGCCGATCGATCTCTATAAGATTCTGAAGTTCGAAGGCTTAGTTGCCAGCGGAGGAGAGGCGAAAGCTGCTATAGCGGGAGGTCATGTAACGTTAAACGATGTTGTCGAAACACAAAAGCGCAAGAAAATTGTTTCCGGTGATATCATTGCGTTTGATGGCGTTCTATACCGTATGCATTGTGATCAAGCGATAGAGCCTGAGAAAACGGATACTCTTGTTAGTAGTGAAAACAATATCGAAGTTGCAGGTAGTGCCAGTGCCAAGCCAGTGAAAAAATCAACAGTGAACACTAAGCGCAACACGTCAGCACCCTCGAAAGCTGGCAGGAAAGCGATAGGAATAAAGAGTTAAGAAACATGACGAACAATGACTGTCTAAGACGAATACGTTACATACTGGATTTCAGCGACAGCAAGATGATTGCCATCTTCGCTCTAGTCAATGTAGAGACCGATCGCAAGCAAGTTTCTGCCTGGTTAAAGCAGGATGATGATGAGGATTTCGAAGAGTTAAGCGATACTTCTTTTGCATCTTTTCTGAATGGCTTGATCATTGCCTTGCGAGGGGAGAAGGAGGGGGAGCCACCACGCGCTGAGACTAAGTTGAATAACAACATGGTGTTTCTCAAGCTTAAGATAGCCTTGACCCTGCAGGCAGAAGATATTCTGAAAATCTTGGAGTCTGCCGGCCAAGAAATAAGCAAGCATGAGCTTAGTGCGTTCTTTAGGCGGCCAGATCACAAGCACTATCGTGAATGCAAAGA
>CAJXRP010000034.1 GCA_913060495.1 uncultured Gammaproteobacteria bacterium
GGAGAGGAATGATGAGCACGAGAAAGATTACCGAATTAGCTTTGCTGGGTTTGATAGGAACGTCTCTCTTTGGCCTGACGGCGTGCAGTCCGGATATACCTGTAGAGTCTTCAGAAGTCGAGTCTTCAGCACTGACGGGCAAGGTCACCTCGCAAGCGGAAGGCGCGATGGAGGGGGTGATCGTTAGCGCGAAGCGAGACGGGTCAATGATGACGGTCTCAGTGGTCAGCGATGCACAGGGGCAGTACAGTTTTCCCAAGGACAGATTGGAGCCCGGCACTTATACGGTCAGCATGCGGGCAGTTGGATACGACCTCACAAACCCAGGGTCGGTGGAACTGACGGCGGAGTCAACGCACTTAGATCTACAGCTAACTACTACCCGTAGTCTGTCTGCACAACTCACGAATACAGAATGGATGATTAGTGCACCAGGAAGCTTCGCGGAGAAGCAATACTTGGACGATTGCACTATGTGCCACACGCTGCAGCGACCGCTGAATTCAAAATATAAAGCGGACGATATGACGAAAGTCGTACAACGTATGAGCGCCCATACGCTTAACGCCACGGTTGAGCATCCTCATTTTAAGACTGCTATGCCTCAGATGATCAGCCAGCCGCCTTCGGCAGAACAGATAGACAAGGGCAGGTACATCAGTAGCATCAATCTGAGTTCGGCTGACACTTGGCAGTTCCCACTTCAGACATTGCCCCGTCCGACGGGCAAGGCAACCCAAGTAATCATGACTACGTATGAATTACCGCGTCCGGACGCTGCGCCCCATGACGCAGTGCTCGGTCCGGATGGGTATATCTGGTACAACGATTTCGTCTCTCCTTATATAGGGAAAATGGATCCCAAGACAGGCGAAGCAACTGAGTTCGATATTCCGATTCAAAAGCCTGGGTATGCGGTTGGCAGTCACGCCCTTGACTTTGATGACGATGGAATGATCTACGCAGCCGGGATGCATCAGGCTATTGTGGTGAAATTTGATCCAAATACAGAGGAAATGGAGACGTTTCTTTTTCCGCATTGGGATATTGATGGCGCTACCAATGATGCCCGCCTGACAGTGCTTGATCCTAGGGGCAATTCGGTCAACGGCCTCATCTGGGTCAATGGATACAAAGGCGGAGAAATGGGAGTGGCATATCAGGTGAATCTCGAGACCAATGAGTGGACAGAGGTTACTCATCCCCCTAGCGCTCCGCCCCATAATGCCTACGATGTCATTGCCGATTCGCAGAACAACATGTACGGCATCAATATGGACAAAGAACACGTCTGGAAGACGGACGCCAAGACCTTGGAGACCACTTTCTACCAGATACCGACGCTAGGCGCAGGTGGACGACGCGGCAATGTCGACGCTAAGGATCGCCTGTGGTGGGCTCAGTATAGGGGCAATGGTATCGGGATGTTCGACCCGGTGACGGAAGAGATCAAGGAGTGGCAGATGCCTACGCCATGGACGAGTCCCTATGACGCGGAGTTCGATGACGAGACCTATGTCTGGACCGGCGGCATGAATAACGACCTGGCTGTGCGGCTGAATGTCGAGACTGGGGAGTTCACGGAATATCTGCTTCCACTTGAAACTAACATTCGTCATGTGGACGTGCAGAAGTCAGACAATCCAAATAATCTCTCGAGCTTCTGGGTGGTGGGTCAGCTCAATGGACGTATCACTCATGTTGAACCGCTCGTTCCATGATGGTGGTGGCATAGCTCGTCAATACCGCATCAGGAAGTAATGATTTTATACAACAAGCGCTTCTTCTTTGGAGTCCTTTTAATCTAAATAATACATAGCCAGTTAATCGCATAATCATAAAGGTCAAATCATGCAACGTAATAAGAGCTCCTATCGAACTGCAACTCTAGCGCTCTCAGTACTGTTAATACTAGGTGTTGCTCAATACTCTATGCAGGACTCAGTTACCGCCGCTAACAACTCACGGATGGTGCCGCATTTTGAAGTGGATCCGTTTTGGCCCCAGCCTTTGCCTAACAAATGGATTTTGGGAAGCGCCATTGGCGTGGATACTGATGCGCGTGACCATGTTTACATCGTCCACAGAACCGATGAGGCTAATTTTGGCAGAACGGAAATCGGCATTGACAACGGAATATCGGATTGCTGCACACCAGCTCCGCCAATTCTGGAGTTCGCTCCCGATGGCTCACTCGTAAATGCATGGGGTGGTCCTGGGCAGGGGTATACCTGGCCTGCTACAAATCATGGCATTGAAATCGCACCCAACGGCAACGTCTGGATAGGTGGCAATGGCAGTGGCGATTCCCACATAGTGGTATTTACCCGAGACGGCCAGTTTGTTCGCGAAATTGGCTTACCCGGAGAGGATGTTGATAGTAATAGCACGCTCCATTTCAACCAAGTAGCCGAGATATCAATCGACCCGGCCGCAAATGAGGCCTACATCGCCGATGGCTACGGCAACAAGCGAGTGGCTGTTTTGGATGTGGCCACTGGAGCCTTTAAACGTTATTGGGGAGCCTATGGCAATCGTCCTTCAGATGAGCCTGTCACCTATACGCCTGGGGAACCCTTGCCGCAGCAATTTCGTGGCCCGGTGCATTGTGCTGAGCCGTCGAATGACGGTCTAATATATGTGTGTGACAGGGGTGCAGATAGGATTCAAGTATTTCGACCTGATGGCACCTTTATTAAGGAAGCACAAATTGCCCCCATGACTGTAGGTGCTGGCGCTACTTGGGACATCGCTTTCTCCCAAGACGATGATCAAGAATTTATTTACGTTGCAGACGGCTCCAATATGAAAGTCCACGTTGTGCACCGTGACTCGCTTGAGGTTATGTATGACATTGGCAAGGGTGGCAGGCAGCCAGGTTTATTCTTCGGCACTCACAGTATTGTCAGCGATTCGGAAGGAAATTTTTACACAACCGAAACCTATGAGGGTAAACGCGTGCAGAAATTCGCCTATCGAGGCTTACGACCGCTTGAACAACTGAGATCTGGCCCCGCTTGGCCGGATGACACTTTGCTTGACTGAAATTTGGTACAGACACATTTGTCTGCACAAGTGGCATGAACAACGACCTTGCTGTGCAACTGAATGTCGAGACCTGGGAATTTACGGAGTATCTGCTTTCGTTTGAAACCAACATTCGCTATGTGGACGTGCAGAAGTCAGACAATCCAATCAATCTCTCGAGCTTCTGGGTGGTAGGTCAGCTTAACGGGCGTATCACGCATGTCGAGCCGCTGGTGCCATGATGGCCGCAGTCCAGCTCGCCAAGAGGCGTTGTTGCAGAACGGGATACCGACACGCGGGTCGGCGGGCTTTGGAGGCTCTTCATTATACTCGTCCAAATTATTACCAAACGACTGAATTTGGGAGATTAATGTGAGCAATTTCAGCAGAACACTGGGCTTTCCCCTATTATCACTGCTAATTGGCTTAGGCGCGGGGCTGTTTGCGGTTGCGTCCGCCCAGGAGGGCGAAAAGGTCTATGAGCTTAGAATTTATACGGCAACACCGGACAATTTGGACAAGCTACACGCACGGTTTAGATATCATACGATTCGCATATTCGATAACCACGGCATGAAAGTGGTTGGGTTTTGGTCGCCAACGAGCGAAGAAGAAGCCGATGGGGCCCTAATCTATGCCCTAGAATATGCCAGCTAAGACGCGGCCACTGCCTCATGGAGGGCGTTCGCGCAGGACACAGAGTGGAGATCTGTCTCTGACGCCTCTAACGCGAATGGCCAAATACTCGCTGGGGTTGAAAGTCGTTATATGAAGGCAACAGACTATTCGCCATTGAACTAAGCACTGATCGGCTTACCATTCGCGCTAAGGAGTTTAATATTCGCAAACAAAAAGGGACAGCTGCAGTAGCTGTCCCTATATTTCCAGAAATTTTTCTGTAAGCAGTACTACAAAACTCCAACAAACCCCAGCGATCGTAAATACCCTGAAGTAGCTTAACTATTCGAACAGTTGGCTAGAACACCAATGGATTGTTGAAGAACTTTAAGGAACCGTAGGCGAGTTCCAGTAATTCTACCGTAGACTGCCCTTCGCCTATCCAATAGTAGATCAAGGCACCTAAAATAATCGCCGCTGAACTCACCGCCGCAATAGTCTTGTCGTCTAATTTGCCGTTCTCGTTCATATCTACTCCCAATAACTAGCTCACAGGTTTTTAACTAAAACCGATCCAGCGACCCGCAGCGGCTACTGTAAACCAAATCAAAATTGATGTGATGGCGAGCAACCGTATCGACCAAGGGTTGATTTCTATATGGGGGCGGCTTGTCAATAATGGTTGCTTTATAAACAACATGAAACAAGACGCCGCAAGAAGCGCCAGCATCTTCACCCAAAAGACCTGCATGTAATAAACCTTGTCTCCCACCCCGGCTGCACAAAATATGCCCGTGAGTATGGCCATCAGTAGCGCTATCTTGAAACACTTATACGTCCCAGTAACTAAAGTTTCTGATGGAACATCCTTAAAAATCACACCAAGGAGGCGAAGATCGGTAGCCAGAACCGTGCCGCCAAGTACCGCCATAGAGAGTAGATGAACGGCCTCGACTGTTGCATAGATAGACCCGTATGTTGTGCCAATAACTCCAAGCCATGACGATTCGCGCATCCATGTAAAGAATGGCAATAGACTGGGATACACGGCCTCCCTCATGCCCAAAGCTTCAACTAGGACAATGAATAGTAGTGCCGCCGCCACAAGCAGCGTTCTTGCATATTGACTAAACAGGGAACCTAACATGCATACTCCTGAAATTTGTATTTACAGCGCATTCAGCTGTTCTACACAGCCCGCAGCCCAAAGAATAGTTGTATTGTTAGTGTTCGTGCAGTCTACCCAGTCGTAGGGGATATAGCGCCCCAGCGTAACTACCCCACACCAAAGAGTGAGTGAAATCATGGCTCCTATTCGAATTGCCTTTGGCGCAACGGGATCCATATCCCAACTACCATCAGCCGCTTTCAAGCGGGCATTGAAAATCAAAGCATTGATAAACGCCAAAAGCAGTAAAAACATTTTGATGCGGAACCACAAACTTTGAATTGTCTCTACCGGCTTGGCATAAACCAGCAACGCGCCGGTTGCAAACATAATTGCAAAACCGATGATCATTGGCTTATGTAATCTGGCAGCTATCGTTGAGGCGGATACATCGGGCATTATGAGTCCGAGCATGCGCAGATCGATAATAAACAGAGAGCCGATACTGACCATCAATGTGAGCACATGCGTAGCTTCTAACCAACTGTAGCTATAGTAGCCCGCTACTAACATTTGGCTGTATTCCTGCGCTTCCATCCATTGAGCAAATTGCAGTAATAACTCGTTTATCACGCCTTCTAGCCTCCCTATATTCCGCTCTGTGCTGTTTTTGTTTTTGAAGCAGGAAGCATAAACACCCTTACTGTGAGAGTCTACAACTATTTATACAATTGAATAAATGCTATCATTGGAGCGCTTGGAGACATTATCGATGCTTCCTGCGTGGATGTATGGCGAAATATTTTTGACTGCTTGAGAACGGGATTTAATTCCAGGAAAAGTAAGGGTTTGGCAGTAGATGAATCAGCGGCTGAGCCTGAAGAATTATTTGCAATAGATTACGCCGAGTGGCGAGCAGGCCATCGTCGTATGCGAGCAGTAGCACAAAACGGTATATCGGGAATTGCTTTAAGCAAGGACGCGAAACGCAGCGATGATTAATTACTGGAGATAAAAATGTTGGGAGTCTGGTTCGAAATAACGCTTTGGAAACGAATTCTCGGAGCGCTGGTATTGGGTGTCATCATCGGCGCCATATGGGGGCCCGGTTCAGAAAGTATTGGTTGGATCGGCGACTTATTTCTTCGCTTGATCCGGATGGTGGTAGTGCCGTTGGTATTCGTCACGCTGGTCGCAGGCGTAGTTTCCATGGGAGACCCGAGTAAGCTTGGTTCCTTGGGAGTTAAAACTCTGGCGTTGTACATGGCCACAACCCTCGCCGCTATTGTCATAGGTTTAACGATGGCAGTAATTCTTCAGCCGGGTGTTGGAGTTGATTTTTCAACAGCAACGCCAACTACTGTTCAAGAAGCAATGCCATTGTCGGATCGGTTAATGGATATAGTGCCTATAAACCCGGTTGCTGCACTGGCGGACGGAAATATTCTCGCTATCATATTTTTTGCTTTATTAATGGGTGTAAGCCTTTTGACGATTGGGGAGAAGGGTAGACCAGTTGCTGACTTAATGGACGCTAGTTCGGAAATGATGTTAAAGATTACCCACTGGGTAATGGAGGTCGCACCCTTCGGGGTACTCGCATTAATCGCAGAGATGGCAGGCACGAAAGGTGTTGCTGCCCTATATGATGTTCTTGCTTTGGTTTTGGCGGTCGTATTAAGCTGTCTGGCGCATATGATTATTGTCCATGGTTTGTTAGTAATGAAGACGATGCTGAAATTGTCTCCGACTTCATATTTTCGCGGGGCACGTGACGCTATGTTGGTGGCCTTTTCCACCTCCTCCAGTTCTGCAACTCTGCCTGTGTCAATGTCGGTAGCCGAGGAAAATTTAGGTATTTCACCCGTAGTAGCTTCAACGGTGCTCCCTCTGGGCGCAACCATAAATATGGATGGCACTGCCCTCTATGTGGGAATAGTCTCAGTTTTTGCGGCGCAGGCCTTCGGTGTCGAGCTAGGTCTGGCTGACTATGCCTTGATCGCCGGATCAACAACACTGGTGTCTGTGGGCACTGCTGCAGTGCCTAGCGCGTCGCTGTTTCTAATGCCTGCTGTGATGGGAGCTATCGGGCTCTCACCAGAACAAATAGCTATGGCTGTTGGTTTTGTTCTACCTTTTGATCGCCCGTTGGATATGCTTCGCACGTCTGTAAATATAGGCGGTGATCTATCGGTCGCGACAACAGTAGCAAATTGGGAAGGTGAGTTTGATAAGGAAGTATTCGATCGACCGCTGAAGTATTAATTAGTTGTGGTGGGTCAGCTCAACGCCGTATCACGCATGCTGAGCCGACGTTAGGGTGCCTCTTCGCATCGACCGAAATATCGCTCCATCCTTTAGCTGGAAGCCTAGTAGAGAGATTTTTTGTATTAGAAAACAAGAATAGGGAGTAGGAATGTCAGAAGACAAAATATATGCAGTTACTGAGCCCGCCGCAAGTCACAGTCATTTGGATCAAGACCGCTTTCAAGAACTTTATCAGCAATCGATTGCGTCACCCGATGAATTTTGGGCAGAGCAAGCCGACGAACTGCTTCACTGGCACCAGCGCTGGCAGTCGGTAAGCAGCAGCGATTTCAATAAGGCCGAAGCCAGTTGGTTCACTGGCGCGAAACTAAACGTTGCCTTCAACTGCATAGACAGACATCTCGAGAATCGCGGCGAGCAAACAGCCATTATTTGGGAAGGTGACGAACCTACTGAAGATAAAAAAATCACCTATAGAGAATTGCACACACATGTCTGCAAGTTTGCCAATGCACTAAAGGTGCGAGGCGTCAGCAAAGGCGATCGTGTTTGTATCTATATGCCGATGATTCCCGAAGCCACTTACGCCATGTTGGCCTGCGCTCGAATTGGCGCCGTACACTCCGTCGTTTTTGGAGGCTTCTCCCCAGAATCACTAAAAGATCGAATACTAGACTCTGACTGCCAGGCCATTATTACTGCCGACGAAGGATTGCGCGGTGGTCGTACCGTTCCATTGAAGGCCAACGTCGACGCCGCCCTGGAACAATGCCCCAATGTCCATTCTGTTTTTGTTGTGCGCCGCACCAACGCCGACGTACCCTGGTTTGATGACAGAGATGTGTGCTATCTCAAGGCCACCGAAGCGGCGAGTGCCGAATGTGAAGTGGAGTTAATGGATGCCGAAGATCCGCTGTTCATTTTGTACACTTCGGGTTCAACCGGTAAACCCAAGGGCGTGCTGCACACTACTGCAGGCTACCTATTGGGGGCAAGTATCACACATAAATATGTGTTCGATTATCATGAGGGTGATGTTTACTGGTGCACCGCCGATGTTGGCTGGGTCACCGGCCACTCTTATATAGTGTATGGTCCTCTGGCAAATGGTGCCACCACCCTGATGTTCGAAGGTGTGCCAACTTACCCCGATGCATCGCGCTTCTGGCAGGTTATCGATAAGCATCAAGTGAATATTTTCTATACCGCTCCCACTGCGATTCGCGCGCTGATGTCAGCCGGTGACAAGCCAGTTACCAGTACCTCTCGTTCTTCCTTGCGCCTCCTCGGTTCTGTAGGGGAGCCAATAAACCCCGAAGCCTGGGAGTGGTATTACAAGGTAGTCGGCGACTCGCGTTGCGCCATCGTCGATACCTGGTGGCAGACCGAAACAGGGGCGATAATGATTACCCCGATACCCGGAGTCACTGATTTGAAACCCGGCTCAGCAGCAACTCCGTTTTTTGGTGTCAAGGCAGCCCTGCTAGATGCTGATGGCAATGAACTGGAAGGTGCAGCAACCGGTAATTTGGTTCTATGTCAAAGCTGGCCCAGTCAAATCCGCAGTGTGTATGGCGATCATCAACGCTGTATAGATACTTACTTTACTACCTACCCTGGCTATTACTTCACTGGTGATAGTGCTCGCCGCGACGACGATGGCTATTACTGGGTAACTGGCCGGGTGGACGATGTCATAAATGTCTCCGGACACCGGCTTGGCACTGCAGAAATTGAAAGCGCACTGGTTCTGCATTCAGCAGTGGCAGAAGCCGCCGTTGTTGGTTATCCACACGACATCAAGGGGCAGGGAATTTATGCATATGTGACGCTGATGTCTGGCACTGAAGAAAGCGAGGACTTGCGCAGCGACTTGCTGAAATTCGTTGCTAAGGAAATTGGTGCTTTCGCGAGACCGGAATTTATTCAATTCGCGCCCGGCCTTCCTAAAACCCGCTCTGGTAAAATCATGCGTCGCATACTCAGAAAGCTAGCGGCAAATGAGCTGGATAATTTGGGTGACACGACGACGCTTGCCGAGCCTGCCGTGGTAGAACAGCTAATCGCCAACAGAATAAATCGCTAAGTGTCGCAAACCCTAATTGACTCTCAGGAGAGCCATATGAATAAGCTAATAAAGATAGCAAGTATTTCCTTAATTTCTCTAACCATCGGTTTAGGTGCGGGAATATTCATGAGCAGTTCTGCTCAAGATGAAAGCAAGGTATTTGAATTAAGAACCTACACGGCCACACCCGGAAACCTGGAAAATCTTCATACGAGATTTCGTGATCACACAATACGAATCTTCGGTAAGCACGGCATGAAAGTGGTCGGCTTCTGGTCACCTACTAGCGAAGAAGAAAGAGGGGATACTTTGGTTTACATGTTAGAGCATGCTAGTGAAGAGGCGGCTAATGCATCTTGGGAAGCCTTTGGTCAAGATCCAGAATGGGCGGGAGTTTCAGAAGCGTCTAATGCTAATGGGAGAATTCTCGCTGGAGTAGAGAGCAAATATATGGTGGCGACAGATTATTCTCCAATGAAATAACAGAGGAGTTTGGTTTACCTGCAATCATAAAAAAGGCTGACAATTGTCAGCCTTTTTTATTTCAAGACTAGGTGAGATTTAATTTTGGAGTACTGCGCGGTCTAGGCTTCGCCAGGTAGTCTAATATTCTCAACCAATTCCTGTACATCGTCGGGCGGATCAGGGGTAAAGCTGGCTATCGTGTAGGCGAAGGCTACGTTTATGATGGTGCCAAGTGTGCCTATACCTTCCGGCGAGATACCGAATAACCAATTGTCGGCTGTGCTCGCCGCCGGATTAATAAGCTTGAAGTAAATGATATAAGAGGCGGTAAAAATAAAGCCGGCCGCCATTCCTGATATAGCCCCTTGTTTATTCATCTTCTTCTGGAATATGCCTAATACTATGGCCGGGAAGAAGGATGCCGCCGCGAGACCAAAGGCGAAGGCAACAACTTGCGCCACATAAGCAGGTGGATTCATGCCGACATATCCCGCAATCAGCACCGCGACAAAGATAGATATTCGTGCGGACAGCAATTCCTGCTTCTCGGTAATCGAGGGCATGAAGGTGCGTTTGAGCATGTCGTGTGCCACCGAAGTCGAGATCACTAGCAATAACCCGGCCGCTGTGGATAGGGCGGCGGCAAGAGCTCCGGCGGTAACCAGCGCGATTACCCAATTTGGCAGGCCGGCAATTTCTGGGTTGGCCATCACCATAATATCTGCACTTACCGTTAGCTCGTTGCGCTCGGCGTCGCCTACATATTGAATCTTACCGTCATTGTTCTTGTCATCGAAGCTGATTAGGTTGGTGGTTTCCCATTTGCCAAACCAATCTGGCATAGCGCTATATTCTGCATTGCTAACGGAATTGATTAGATTGGTTCGAGCAAACGCCGCTACGGTCGGTGCTGTGGTGTACAGTATTGCGATGAAAATCATGGCATATCCGGCAGATCTGCGTGCATCGCGTACATTCGGTACAGTAAAAAAGCGAATTATAACGTGGGGGAGTCCAGCCGTTCCGAACATAAGGGCGGCGGTTATAAAAAAGACGTCCTGTGTGCTGCGCTGTCCTTCGGTGTAAGTTGCAAAGCCCAGTTCCTGGCTGAGCCCGTCGAGTCGATCGAGTAAATAACCACTACCGTCTACTAATTCCGAACCGAAGCCAATTTGCGGTATTACCTGTCCGGTCATCATGATGGAGATAAAGATGGCAGGGACCATGAAAGCAAAGATGAGCACACAGTATTGAGCGACCTGGGTGTAGGTGATTCCCTTCATACCACCGAGCACGGCATAGAAGAAAACAATTGCCATGCCGATGATCACGCCGGTGGTGACGTCTACCTCGAGAAATCGAGAGAACACGATGCCTGCGCCTTGCATCTGCCCACACACATAAATAAACGAAATCACGATGGCGCAGAATACAGCCACCAGCCTTGCCGTCTGGGAATAGTAACGATCACCAATGAAGTCGGGGACGGTGAACTTGCCAAATTTGCGTAGATAAGGTGCGAGCAGTAGCGCAAGCAGCACATAACCTCCGGTCCAGCCCATCAAGTAAAATGTTCCATCCCGGCCGAGGAAAGAGATGAGTCCAGTCATGCTGATGAAAGAAGCGGCTGACATCCAGTCTGCAGCGGTGGCCATGCCGTTCGCAACAGGGTGAACTCCACCTCCTGCCACGTAAAATTCTTTGGTGGATCCGGCACGCGACCAAATTGCAATGCCTATGTAGAGGCCAAAGGACAGGAATACAAACAGATAAGTCCACATCTGAACGCTCATTTTGCTTCTCCCTCTGTATTCTGGACATCGTTGCTAGCGGCCTGCTTGTATTGACTATCAAGCTTGTCCATTGCGCGGATGTAAATAAGGATGAGAGCGATGAAGGTCAGGATAGAGCCTTGCTGGGCAATCCAGAAGCCGAGTTTAAAACCTTTGATGCGAATATTGTCCAAGACATCTACGAGCAGGATTCCACAAACAAAGGAAATCAAAAACCAGACGCAGAGCAGCGAAAGAACTAATTTTATATTGGCTTTCCAGTAGGAGTTGGCACTGGTAGTAGACATAGCTAACCTCTTTTTCTTGTTATTTACTCAGCCGCAATTCTTGCGGACTGTATACAGTTTGATTATTCAATAGCGTTGAGCAGCGTTCCGATAGGGCGCTCTTAGCGAGGACCACGAAGATCAGGATACTGGTAGTGCTCTGGCGGTTCATGGCTGTGGTTTGGCTGGCGGTGCTTTGTATGACAGAGGCTCTTTATTGAAAATCGCATTTGAATATAGGTGCAATAACAATTACGCATATCTATATACAATTGTATAAAGTATCGCTAATGCGTGATGAATACAAGGTTTTTATCTCGTATATTTGCTATTTCCAGGCTCTCTTTGATGAAGAAGAGGGTGATTCCCATTGAGCCAGCAAACAAAGATTGAATTCGACTCGAGCACTCCCTCAAAAAACATCTTTTAATTAAGTATTCATTTGTATAAATGCTTGCAAGTCCATATTCAATTGTATAAATTGTCTATTACGCAAGATGAATACAGCTTTTTATGCCGTGTATTTGGTAAGGCGATATTCGTCACATGCAGAATTAAGTCATCGCTAGTTATCGGAGCGGTCAAGATAAATCACTTTCAAGGGAAAGCAGATGTTCAGACAAAAAAAGATAAGCAGGATTCTATCGCCTGCAATAGCGTTGGCTTTATTAGCTCCAGCGGGATTCGTGCCGATGGCAATGGCACAACAGAGCGCGGACGAAATCGAACAAATCGTTGTTACTGGTTCCCGCGGCCGGCCACGCACTGTAGCTGATTCGCCAGTGCCTATTGATGTATTTACCCAGAATGACATTGAGTCGATTTCGTATACCGACACCAACGATATCCTCAGGACTCTAGTGCCATCATTCACCGTATTGCAATCCAACAGCGATGGTGCAGAATTTATTCGTCCGGCTCAACTGCGTGGCATGCCGAGCGACAAGACTCTCGTGCTTGTTAACTCGAAGCGGCGTCATCGTTCCGCTCTTGTGGCTCTCTCAGGTTCGGGTGCTCAAGCCGCGGACATGTCCACGATTCCAGCCTCAGCAATCAAGAACATAGAAGTATTGCGAGATGGTGCGGCGGCCCAGTATGGTTCCGACGCTATAGCCGGCGTAGTCAATTTCATACTCAAGGACAATCGGGAAGGCGGAAGCTTAACCATTGACGCGGGGGAATTCAGCGAAGGCGACGGTCAGTCCACAACTGTTTCTGGCAACATCGGACTGCCTTTGGGCGATAACGGATTCATCAGCATTTCGGGTCAATTTGAAGATCGTGACGGTACCAATCGTGCTAAACAAGTATGTAGACCTGATTTCTGTCCGGACTCTAGCCACCCGAATTACGCCGCATTTATCGGCCGTGGCGACGCCGACCGCATCGGTGCAGCGACGGACCCTGCATTTCAAGCGCTTTGGTTTGCTAGTGCGTCCAACCCCGGTTGGGATACCAACCAGAGATGGGGTCGACCGAATCATGATGCCATTCGCGTGTTCTTCAACGCCGGCATTGATCTAGACAACGGCAGCGAGCTGTACGCGTTCGGTAACTATTCCGACGGCGAGAGCGATAAGACTTTCTTCAATCGTTTCCCGTTCAACGGCACCCTCGAGGATGTGCGCGAGGCGGACGGATCTATCTATAACCCATTGGAAATATTTCCAGGCGGCTTCACTCCGAACCTCTTCGGTGATGTGAAAGATACGTCACTGGTTGCAGGCCTGCGCGGTGAATGGAGCAACGGTATAAGCTACGACTTCAGTGCCCGCACCGGAGTAAGCGAAATCGACTACACGCTCGATCGCAGCATCAACCCCTCCCTAGGGGCGGCATCTCCCACTCAGTTTAGCCTGGGTGACTTGGTCAACGAGGAAACTCAGGTACAAGCTGACTTCACCTATGAGCTCGAATCCGGTGCAATTCTTGCGTTTGGTGCTAGCTGGATGGACGAATCCTATGACTTAGGAGCGGGAGGACCAGATTCCTATGGAATCGGTCCTCATGCAATAGCAGATCCATTTGGTTTCTGTAATGACGACGGTACTAGCTCGGCTGCGGGCGCGGGCGTGATCGCTAACGGATCCACGCTGGATTGCGCCAACAGTTCCGATGCGGTGTATCGTACGGTTCCTCCAGCGTCCAACGGCTTTGCCGGTCGTGACCCGAGGTTTGCGGATACCTATGAGCGTACTTCCTATGCAGCATATGGCGACCTTAGCCACAATGTAACCGACAAGCTGTTTCTGCAGGGTGCATTGCGCTACGAGGACTACGACGACTTTAGTTCGGAACTGGTTTGGAAACTTGCGGGAAAATATGATGTGACCGACAACTTTGGCATTCGAGCCTCCATCGGCACCTCATTCCGTGCTCCGACGCCGGGTCAGCAGGGTACTACCAACGTGTCTACTAGACTGCCTAATGGCGAGCCTATCCTAACCGGTACGTTCCCGGCCTCAGGTCCAGTTGGTGCGGCGCTAGGCTTTAGCCCGCTCAAGCCTGAGTTGGCGGACAACTACACGATTGGTTTCACCGGCGCAGTGGCTGATATTGACGTGACGTTGGATTTCTTTCAAATTGATATCCAAGACCGTACCTATTTGGGAAGCTTTAGATCAGTGTCTACTGATCCGACTGCGGGTGCAGCGTATGATAACTTTCTTGCCCTTGACGGCGCTGGCGTAAACGTCGCCGGTTCATTGTCCGGTGTGAGATCTTTCCAGAGTGCATTCGATACCAGCACTACGGGATTTGACTTAGTGGCTAGCACGCCAATTAACTGGGGTGACGCAGGAGTTACAACGCTGACTGCCTCTGTGAATTATACCAAGTCTGAGTTTGAAACCGATGTAGGTGCGATAAGCGGATTGAATGCCGAGAACGCGTATGACTTCGAGAACATCGATCCAAACTGGCGCAGTGTTATCACCGCGAACCACCAGTTTGATAAACTCTCGCTGACTGCGCGTATGAGCTACTATGGCGAATTGGACGACTACGCCGGTGCGACAAGGATTCAAAACTTTGGTGGAGTTTGGTACACCGATCTAGAAGGTCGATATCAAATCAACGACACTATCAGTGTGTCGCTAGGCGCGAGGAACGCGTTTGACGAATACCCGGATAAAATCGAGACACCGGCAGGTTCATTCGGTGACTACTGCTGTGGCCGAGTATACGCCGATACCCACGCGCTAGATTGGCAGGGAGCGTATTACTACGGTCGTGTGAGCGTGGACTTCTAGAGACTGAGTCCTAGTTCTTACCTAACCCTGGTTTCTATAAGGGTGAAAACAGAAAAGCGGGAATGGTCAGTGATCATTCCCGCTTTTTTTTAGTTCTGCATTTTGTGACGCTGGGATAAAAGATACGCCCTAAAGAAGCGTCAATCGCCCATGGCTTCGTAACTAAAACTACTCTGCACGGTAATAGGGGTGGCTGAAAATCTATTGCTGCGCCCCATATGGGCGTGCAGAAGTCGGACAAACCAGACTATCTCCCTAGCTTCCAGTGGAAGGGCAGTTCTTCCCCTTAATTTTGCCAGAAGACTCACTAAGTGTATGGGGGCGGTAAAGCTGACCGAGTAGACAGAAAGTATCTTCGAAAATGGGTACAGAATATTCAACCTGTACATCCCAAAATTCTGAATTCCTACACCAGACGTGGCTCCTCAATATCCCGGGTATTTTGGTGCTCGCTTTGTTATTTAAGTTTTTCCAATTATGATTTCGAAATCAGGAAGATTCCGGTTAATTATTTCCTTATATTCCCTATACTTAAAGGCAATCATAGGCAGCTCCGGATAGCGCGGAGGAATTCTGAGGATTTCCATCGTGCCGGCTCACAGGCCTCGAATTATCACCAAAATCCGTTGCTTTCAGCGTCTGAAAAGCGTATTTTATACAAACGAATAAAATGCTTTGCAAACAGCCGTAATCAAGTGCTGAATGCAAGCCGACGATGACCGTGCTGGCTATCAACCGATAGAAGTTTAAAGGCTGTAATAGTTTTAACCTGCTTTTCCGTAGCGAAATTGGCAGAACTCTTCTTGAGTACTTTGCCAACAAACACAAACACTATTGAATTTAATAAAGCTTAGGAGGGAATAATGATTAAGGTTGCATTGGTTTGGCTAATCTTTACTGTGACTTTGTTACCGCGGCTGGCAGGCGCAGCTGAGGAAGAGATCACCTATTCAAACCAGGTCTCAAGAATCATTCAAGACAACTGTCAAATCTGCCACCAGCCAGGTGGAATCGGTCCAATGTCCTTCACCAACTATGATGAAGTTCGACCCTGGGCTCCGCTTATTCGCCTGAAGGTCGCGGAGCGAGAAATGCCGCCCTATCAGTACGACCACGATATCGGAATTCAAGAGCTGAAAAATGACTGGCGGATGTCTGATGAAGACATTAATACCATCGTTGCATGGGTCGATGCGGGATCTCCCATTGGTAACCTCGAAGAATTGCCGCCAGTTAAGGAATTCCCGGTCCCTGGTGAATTCCACTTTGCAAAAGAGTTAGGCCCTCCTGACCACATCATCAAGTCCGAGAAGTGGGACGTTCCAGCGAGCGGTCAGGATTATTGGTGGGAGCCTAGGGTGCCTACTGGAATTACCGAAAGCCGCTGCATCAAAGCAGTAGAGACAATACCATCGGCAGCCGCGAGCGGATCAACACACCATGGCGTTACCACGCTCCTAACTCTAGACGAAAACGGTGAATGGGAATGGAACAGTCTCCTATCCGAATTTGCTATGGGCAAGCTCGGTGAAAAAATTCCAAAAGGAGCTTGCAGAGTAGCACCTGCGAATTCCATGGTTGAATGGAGCATCCATTACTATCCCGATGGCAAGGCAGTGGCCGACGATCAGGTAACAGTTGGTATCTGGTACTACGATGAAGAAGATGAATTCGACGAAGAGACAGCCTATTTTCAAGATGTTGATAACTATTATCTTAGCAAGAACGGCGAGTCCGATGATTACCTCATTCCCCCTCACGGCAAGTTGATGACTCAAGGATTTCACTCCTTTGATCATCCGGTTCGCCTTGATAGCTGGCAGCCTCACATGCACCTGCGCGGTGTGGCCATGTCTATGGAAATCTTCTACCCTGCTACAGGGCGTACCGAACTAGTCAGTAAGGTGTCCAACTGGAGTGCTGGCTGGAATCACAGCCATACCTATGAAGATGGATTCCAACCACTCGTTCCAGTAGGTGCCATCATAGTCTTGACTGGTTGGCACGACAACACAGCCAATAATCCCTGGAATCCTGATCCGGACCAGTGGGTTACTTCCGGTCAGCGTACTGGTGATGAAATGTCCCATGCTTGGATCGCCGTTACCCATCTGGACGAGGAGGGTTACCAAAAACTGCAGGAAGAGCGTAAAGATAGCGAAGCGAGAACCGTAGCCACATTGGGAAAGGTGGAACTCAATGATTAAAATCAAGCTCTTTGCTGCGGAAACACTAGCCATTTTGCTGATGACGTCGATTTCTGCTTCTCTTTATGCCCAGCTACCAAATCATCTGCGTGAATATCCGCTGGCCGACCGAAAAGCCAGTGGAGACTTGGTCGCCCCTATATTCAACGGTTGGACTCCTAATGAGGACGGCTCTGTCACGATGCTGTTCGGTTTCGCTAACCGGAATCGAGAAGAGGTAGTAGATATCCCTCTGGGTCCGAACAATTACATCGAGCCAGCACAGTTCGACGGCGCGCAGCCCACGCATTTCCCAGTTTACAATCGGGGTGGTTTTATCGGCATAAATGAAAGAGGCGCGTACGCAGTCACAGTACCTGCCGATATGGCCGGTACCGAAGTTGTGTGGACGTTAAAGTATGCCGGGTACGAGTACTCCGTTCCTGGTAGGGCAACTTCTACAACCTACGAAATGAGTGATGGGGAGAGAGCTCTTGGCTCGCTCGCGCCAGCCATTCGATTCGATATAGATGGAGCAGAGAGCACGACCCGTGAAGGGATTACGGCATCTAGAGTCACCGCTTCAGTTGGAAATCCTGTGACTTTGTCTGCATATATGCAGGATCGTGGCAACCGCGCTGACTATCCCGAGCAGAGTAAATTGCTTTACTACCCACTGACCACGGACTGGGTAATGCACCAAGGTCCTGCAGCTCCAGATTTCGAGCCCGCCCTAATATTAGACGTAGACAGAGTGGCAGAAGGAATAAGCCAGCTTAGCGCTGAAGACTGGATTCATGTTCAGACGATGGCTACATTCAGGGAGCCCGGTGAATATATTATTAGATTGCGAGTCAGCAATTTTTCAGCGCCTGATAGCCGGTTCGATAACATGTGCTGTTGGTCAAATGCATATGTGCCGGTAACAGTCACCCAGTGAGTTCAAATCCTGCTTAGTATATACAGATGGGCTAAGGTTGCAGGGAGATTTCAGCCAAAGGTCAATATTAATTACGGCTCCTTTTTTATAAAGCGATGCCAGGTTGAATCCTTCCTTCTGGGAACCTCTTATGAATAAAATAATTTTGCGGGTGATGTCAGGCGCTCTACTAATCGCCGGTTGCTCATTCTCTACCCTGGGTTCCGCAACTGAGGACTACCTAGCTCCTCGAACTGAATGGGGGCAACCGGATCTGCAGGGAGTATGGAATTTCTCATCCAATATACCAATGGAAAGGCCTGAACATTTTGGTGATCGCGAATTTCTTAACGAACAAGAAATAGCTGCGGCACTAGCGCCGCCATCTGTTACGCCAGATGATAATGCAGAGGAAGCTCCTTTGCCTACGGGGGAGGTAGGCAAGACCTACGATGATTTCTGGAATGAGCAAACCGCACCTAGCGGTTCTTTCCGTACTTCGCACATAGTTTATCCAAAGAATGGCCGTGTACCACAGCTGCAAGATGGGGTTGCTGTGCAGTTTGGCACTCGAGGGTCTGAAAAAACAGCAGAAAGACCTGCCAGACACCTTGCTCGTGGTATTGGTATTGACGGACCGGAAGATCGAGGTCTTTCTGAAAGATGCTTGGTAGGTTTCAACGCTGGACCGCCTTTCACTCCAAGCGTGTACAACAACAATATTCAAATTTTCCAGAGCAGAAACACGGCAGTCATCATGACTGAAATGATTCATGATGCGCGCATCGTTCCCCTCTACGACTCTGCAGATGATTTAGTATCACTTCATGATGACATTCGTTTGTACTCAGGCGATTCGCGTGGATATTGGGAAGGAGATACCTTGGTTGTGATGACCAAAAACTTTAACAGCCTTACGGCAAGTTTTAGTGGATTGGCTGCCGATTCAGGATTGCCAGGCACCTCGTATGACAAAGTCTTAACCGAAAAATTCACTAGGGTAGGGCCCTCTACAATCGACTATGAATTTACAGTTGATGATCCATCTACCTACACTGACAAGTTCACTGGAATAATTCCCATTACTGAAGTTGATGGCTTACTTTATGAATACGGGTGCCATGAGGGCAATTATGCGATGTTGTATATGCTGAGGGGCGCTAGAGTGCAAGAAGCCGATGCTCCAGTTACTGGCAAATAGTCAACAAATAGGAATCCCCTTCGCCAGTTTGGTGTAGGGCGGTACTAGAAAATTAGAAGCAAACTAAATCTACACAGGTCAATGTCATTCAAGTGGAGTAAGAACATGTTGAAAGAAAGCAAATTGGTAGTAATTCGAGGATTAGTGGCGGTTATGTTGCTGGCCATGGGTACGCAGGCATTCGCTCAGGGTTTGCCGAACCCTTATCGTACAGTGCCTGGCTGGGCAAAATTTTCCGATGGCCGGGAAATGGGTGCGGTTGGCGATGTGGCTATTGATCCTGATGGAAAACATGTCTGGGCAGTCGTTAGATGCGATGCCCCGCGAGCGAATTTTGGCTACGAATGTGTGGATTCAGATTTGGATCCGATTCTGAAGTTTGATCCCGATGGCAATTTGGTCGACAGTTTTGGCGCGGGCTTGTTCATATGGCCGCACGGGCTGGATGTTGATTCCGAAGGTAATGTCTGGGTCACTGAATCAGTTCGTCGCGATAGGCTGCCTGCTGGTGATCCCAGAGCACATCAAGTCATCAAGTTTAGCTCAACCGGCGAAGTTTTAATGGTGTTGGGCACCCCGGGAGAAGAAGGCAGTGGTAATGATCATTTTACTTCTCCTTCCGATGTGGTGATAGGCGACAATGGCGATATCTTTGTCGCTGATGGGCACAATAATGACGGCAATAATCGTGTAGTGAAATTTTCCAGTGATGGTTCTTTCATTAAGGCCTGGGGGAAAACAGGCTATGCTCCCGGCGAATTTAGAGCATTGCATACCATCGCAATTGATAATGATGGCAAAGTCTATGTTGGCGATCGCTCGAATAGTCGCACTCAAATCTTTGACCAGGACGGTGAGCTTCTAGCTGTGTGGACTCAATTTGGCAGGCCCAGCGGAATATCCTTCGATCAGCTCGGTAATATTTATGTGGCTGACTCTGAGTCTGACAATATAGAGAATCCAGGTTGGGAGATGGGAATAAGAATAGGTGATGCCAAATCGGGTTGGGTGAATCATTTTGTCTTAACTCCGTATGCGGATCCCAGCGTTGTTTCTGGAGTGGGTGCAGAATTTGTAGCCGTAGATGCTGAGGGCAATATGTACGGTGGTGAGCCGATGGGTCGGAATATACAAAAATACATTCGAGTCCGCCCGTAGCTTCTTTTGAATGGCAGAAACTTACCCACAAGCATGCAGAACGCTATAAATATTCAGTCTTCGAATCTTTTGTTGATTGGAAGTTCTTGCTTGTCTTGCGGTGTTTAGTAGTTGGATTCATTCCCCAAACTGGATAATTAGGAAACTGAACTTTCTGGCTTAGTCGAACAGGAGGTAATTGGCTTAAGAATTGATTTGAAGAGCATCAGGAGCGCAGTAGATGAAAACCGCACGACGAATAGTATCGACACTCATTGTTGCTGCAGGCGCTCTTGCCTGCGCTCCCTTGGCAGTGGGTCAAACTGGCACCAGCGTTAACGACGGGGATTGGCCGAACATCCACGGCGAAATTTCATCTCAGCGTTACTCCCCACTCGATCAGATTAACGCAGAAAATGTAGCGGACCTTGAAATAGCTTGGAGCTTTTCCACGAAGGGTTTCGGGCGTGCTACTGACTATGTCAATCCATCTACACCCATAGAAGTTGACGGTATTTTGTACGCTAATGTCGGTATCACACGAAATGTTGTGGCGCTTGACGCCACAACTGGCCAAGTTCTGTGGCTTTGGCGCTATCAGGAAGGTGATCGATTCGATGAAGCCCCGCGCAAGGGTTCCGGTCGAGGTGTCTCCTTTTGGACTGACGGTGATGCGGAGAGAATTATCGATGTATCTCCCGGGTACCTATTAGTTTCTTTG
Organism: uncultured Gammaproteobacteria bacterium; assembly: GCA_913060495.1. Lineage (GTDB taxonomy): Bacteria > Pseudomonadota > Gammaproteobacteria > Pseudomonadales > Pseudohongiellaceae > UBA9145. Next base: position 21,029 of record CAJXRP010000034.1, read on the forward strand.
GATGCTAAAACGGGCATTCCAGATCCAGGCTTCGGTAATAACGGCGTCGTGGACTTATTCGTAGGTGTGCGAAATGGCGATGATCCTCGCTATGCCTACCCCGAGATCGGTCTATCAGCGCCGCCATTGGTTATGAACGATGTAATTGTAGTAGGGGCAGCACACCGAGGCGGTGGTAGACCGCGTTCTAAATTAAATACCAAGGGTGATGTGCGCGGCTTTGATGTGCACACAGGCGAGTTGCTGTGGACCTTTCATACTATTCCCGAGCGCGGAGAAATTGGCTATGAGTCCTGGTTAACTGGCAACGATATAACCGGCAATACCGGTGTCTGGGCGGCAATTTCAGGGGATCCAGAATTGGGTCATGTGTATCTACCGGTAGAAGCCGCCACCAGTGATGCTTATGGTGGAGAGCGACACGGCGATAACTTGTTTTCTAGCTCTGTGGTTGCTGTAGATATTAAAACCGGTGAGCGTCAGTGGCACTATCAGTTAGTTCACCATGATATCTGGGATTATGATATTCCCTCCCCGCCGATTGTGGCCGATTTACCTAACGGTCGAAAAGTGGTCATGTCAGTTACGAAACAATCTTGGGTATATACTTTTGATAGAGAGACTGGCGAGCCGGTCTGGCCGATTGTAGAGAGGCCTGTTCCGGCAGGAGACGTACCCGGGGAGTGGTATTCTCCCACCCAACCTTTTCCTACTCGTCCAGCGGCTTTTGATCGACAGGGTTTTAGCGAAGATGACGTAGTAGATTTTACGCCTGAACTTAGGGCATTAGCGCTGGAAGCCCTTGAAGGTTTGCGCTTTAGTCCCGGCGTCTACACTCCACCGTCACTGAAGGATGCCCCAGACGGTACACGTGGCACGCTTTCTTTGCCCAATGCCACTGGCGGTTCCAACTGGGAAAGCTCCGCGCTGGATCCCGAGACAGGGATTCTCTATGTGCCCTCGAGAACGCAATTGGGAGTTATGACGCTATCAAAATATGCGGCTTCAGACTTGGATCTAAGCCAGGGATTTGGTGTTCGTGTGCCGCGTGTTCAAGGACTGAATTTAGTCAAGCCACCCTATGGGCGAGTTACTGCCATTGATATGAATTCGGGCGAGCATCTGTGGATGATCGCGAATGCCGATACACCAGATCGCCTTACTAATCACCCGTTGTTGGAAGGGGTTGATCTACCGCGTACGGGTATTCCGACGCGGGCAGGAATCGTACTGACTAAAAGTTTGCTGTTCGTCGCTGAGGGTACCGGCGCCGCTGGAGCTAGCCCAATCTTCCGAGCAGTGGACAAACAAACCGGCGACATCCTTGCTGAAATTGACTTGCCGGCCAATCAGACTGGCCTACCTTTTACTTACGAGCATGATGGTAAGCAATACGTCGCCCTGTTTGTCGGTGGCGGAAGCGAACCAGCTGAGCTTATAGCATTGGCTCTGCCATAAGACCTACCTTAGGGAGAATGGCTTGCCTCGATTGAATTGTTTTGAGGATACTGACAAGTTAACTTGTCAGTATCTAAACTTGGTCAGGTGGGTAACAGGGAATATCAGGGAATTTTAGCCTTCGTTTGGGATTAACGCGTCCCATTCCCTATATTTCACATATTAGCAGAAGATCGATTACTCCAGAGTTCACCGTATTTACTACTGGTTATGTTAAATATAAAAGAGTAGAGTTCCAACCCAATACGACAAGATGTCGCAGATATGGTGGTCCTGAAACAATCAGGCCGCCGTTTATAACTGCGCGTCATGTCAATTATAGAAAGTGTGACGCGCTGATCCTAGAGGAAAAGCGCAATGTCCAATAAAGAACCCCTATCTGAACTATCCCCAGAGAGCTTAACTGGCTCGACTACCACCAAGACCAATTCTGGCCTAGAAATTTACTACCAGCAGTTGGATGCATTGCTGTTGCGGGAAAATAACCCTCGAACGCACAGCCCCAAGCAAATTCGCCAGATAGTTAAGAGTATCCAAAAGTTTGGGTTCACCAATCCTATACTTCTCGACAACGAGAACAAAGTTATTGCGGGCCACGGCCGAATTGCGGCTGCTACTCTACTAGAAATGACTGAGGTGCCCACCATATGTCTTGATGGGTTGTCCGAGGCTGAAATTCGAGCTTATGTCATTGCTGATAATCGATTGGCTGAAAATGCTGGTTGGGATGAGGAGCTCTTAGCGCTGGAGTTCGAGTATCTGGGCGAACTGGATATAGACTTCGATTTAACTATCACAGGATTTGAAACCGCAGAAATTGATCTGCTAATCGAGCACGTGAATGATGAGCCGGATCCGGCAGACGACATTCCCCCGCCTGACCTAGAATATAACGCTGTAACGCAGATGGGAGATCTTTGGCTATTGGATGGCCACCGTGTCTATTGTGGAGATGCGACAGAATCTAACAGCTATGTTCTTCTGATGGGCAGTGACCGCGCTCAACAGATATTTACAGACCCACCCTATAATGTGCCTGTGAATGGTCACGTCTCAGGCTTAGGTAAAACCAAACATCCAGAATTCGTGATGGCCAGTGGTGAGATGTCCCAGGAACAATTCACGAACTTTTTAAGCCATTTTATTGAGCACCTAATCAGTTACTCCAGTGATGGCTCAATGCACTACATCTGTATGGACTGGCGCCACCTCCCCGAATTACTAACCGCAGCTCAAAGCTATGATGAGTTTAAAAATTTGTGCGTTTGGGTGAAAGACAATGCTGGCATGGGCTCTCTCTATCGCTCCCAACACGAAATGGTACTAGTTTTTAAGAACGGTACAGCACCCCACATTAACAATGTAGAACTGGGCAAGTACGGCAATTACCGAACCAATGTCTGGCAATACACCGGCGCCAACAGCTTTCATGGATCACGAATGGATGATCTTGCTATGCATCCAACTGTGAAGCCGGTAGCCATGGTCAAAGATGCCATCCTGGACTGTTCGAATCGTGGCGATATCATCCTTGATCCCTTTGGGGGTAGTGGTACTACGCTAATTGCTGCTGATCAGTGTAGACGCCGTGGGTATCTGATGGAACTGGACCCGCACTATGTCGATGTAATCCTCCAACGGTACCAAGTGCTAACCGGTGTTGAACCTGTTCATGAGCAATCTGGCTTGTCATTTTCCGATGTTTCAAATCTCAGGCAAACCTGTGCACAGGAGCTGGGAGAAGATACTACAGCTTCCCCTATTGCTTGTGAGTTGGCGATTGATGGCATGGAGGAATGTAATCATGAGTAAGGAATATGAAATTGGATTCGGCAAGCCACCAAAGGATACGCAGTTCAAACCTGGAAGCCTGTCTCTTATACACATCTGACGCTGCCGACGATCTACTCTGTGT
>CAJXRP010000035.1 GCA_913060495.1 uncultured Gammaproteobacteria bacterium
GGGCTCGGAGATGTGTATAAGAGACAGCCTTTAACGGCATTATCAACATCAGCCGCAGAGGCGCCGCCGATCATTGCTACTTCATTGCCATTTGCAGGGTTTATCGAGGCAAATGGTTGGCCACTACCGATGGTCCATTCTCCTGCGCTATAAAATTTACGTGTCTCGCTCACCAAATGCTCTCCTGTTGGCAAAGTGTTGTTAATACTGGGGCTACGTAACTATTCAGTTAAATCCTAAGCCATTAGTAGTCGTTATTTACTAGCTTATCAATATCAAGCAAACGAAGAATTCTAATGGAACCTTCCCTTGGCACTATTATTCAACCGTATAAGCTCTTGACTAGCTTTATGCATTTGTATAAATTAACGTCTATGTAAGATGAATACAAGTATTTTATGCCGTGTCATTGCTAAGTCCTTGATGTCACAAAAAAGATGACGAAATACAGCAGCTGAGGAGATACCAGCATTGAATGAGCAAGTAAAAGATGATTTTGATTCGGTCACTTTAGAGATTCTGTGGTCGAGATTAATTTCTATCGCGGATGAATCGGCGGCGGCGTTACTTCGCACGGCCTTCTCGACATTGGTGCGGGAATCCAATGATTTTTGTACCGTATTGATGGATGCCGAGTGTAATTGCCTAGCAGAAAATACCGGTGGCATTCCCTCATTCGTCGGCATGTTGCCTAGTTCTGTGCGAGATTTTATTGACCGCATACCCATAGAAGAGTGGCACCCGGGCGATTGTATTATTACCAACGATCCGTGGATTGGCTCCGGTCATTTGCCAGACATTACTATGGCGTCACCTATTTTCTACAAAGATAAGCTGGTGGCTTTCTCCGGTTCGATTGCGCATCTTCCCGATATCGGTGGTTCAGGCTGGGGTTCCGATTCTCGCGAACTGGTTGAAGAAGGTTTGCGCATCATGCCGGTGAAATTCATTCGAGAAAATGTAGAGGACCCCTTTGTAGGCGAAACGATTCGCTCGAATGTTCGCGTCCCAGATCAGGTAATCGGTGATATCTACGCTCAGGTAGCGGCACAGCGGGTTTGTGCTAAAGGTGTTCAGCAATTTCTTGAAGATACTGGACTGGATGAACTCACTAGTCTCTCTAAAGCATTGCGTAGCCGAGCAGAACACGCAATGAGAACGGCTATTGCAGCCGTACCCGATGGTAGTTGGCATGCTTCGGTTGATGCAGACGGTTTTGATGATGAAGAGACGCATATTGAATGTGAGCTAACAATTAAGGGTTCCGATCTTCACCTGGATTTTGCAGGCACCTCTCCACAGATAGCACGCGGAATCAACTCAGTTTTGAAATACACCTACTCCTATGCAACTTATCCCATCAAGTGCGCGCTCGACCCCGATAGCCCACGGAATGAGGGTTCATTCTTACCAGTTACCGTATCAGCTCCCGAGGGATCCATACTTAATCCGACTTCACCCGCTCCAACTGCGGCGCGTCATTTAACCGGGCATTTTTTGCCTGGTGTTATCTACAGATGCCTGGCCCAAATTGTTCCCGAAAAAGTGAGTGCGGACTCGGGCAGTTCACCGACATTACGTACGGTCTATGGCGGTGTGGATCTCCAAGGTAATCGATTCAATCAAGTTTTGTTTGCCTGCGGTGGCTTGGGTGCGAATCATCGTATGGATGGCTATGCCTGTACGGCTTTTCCTTCGAATACGGGTGTCGGTAGCATCGAAGCGTTGGAAAGTGCGTCACCCTTGCGAGTATGGAAAAAAGAATTAGCGACGGACTCCGGTGGTGCTGGCGAATTCCGCGGTGGTTTGGGGCAGGACATTGAAATCGAAGTGCTATCCAAATCCCCGGTCAATTTATCTACATTAGCTGACCGCGGTAAATATCCTCCAATGGGTATTCTTGGAGGTAACAGTGGCTCCCTCTCGAAAGTCGAGCTTAGCGATGGATCCCATGCTCATCTAAAGTCCCGCGATGTGTTGAAACCAGGTGAATTGCTCAAGTTGCACTTTCCTGGAGGTGGTGGATTCGGTAAACCCGAAGCACGTGATCCAGCCTCGATCCAAAAAGATATTGATAATGGCTACATCTCAGTAGCAGCTGCGAAAGCAGAATATGGCTATGAGCCGTTGAAGGCATCAGGATCTAAGTAGTCACCTGAACGATCGTTTAAGAGAAACTCCGAAATGCAGAAAAGAATTAGAATAGGTGTTGATGTTGGTGGCACCTTTACAGACTTTGTATTAGTCGATGAGCACCGGGATATGATATTTACCGGTAAGCAGTTAACGACTCCAACTGATCCCGGTAAAGCAATCTGTGAGGGGGTAGCACGAATCGCCCTTGAAGCGGGGGTCGAAATGTCGCAGCTCGATGGTATCGTACATGGTACGACCTTGGTAACCAACGCGGTTATCGAGCGTCTTGGGGCAAAGGTTGGCCTAATTACTACCGGCGGTTTTCGTGACGTATTGGAAGTGGGGCATGAAATGCGCTACGACCTGTACGATCTATTCCTCGAAAAGCCTGAGCCCTTAGTGCCTCGTAATCTGCGTCTTACGGTTAACGAGCGTATTAGTTCGGATGGTGAAATCCTAGTCGAACTGGATGAAGCTGGATTGAAGGCTGCTGGTGATGAACTGGTTGCCCAAGGAGTCGATGCGATAGCGGTTTGTTTCATTAATGCCTATATCAATGCGGAGCACGAGAAACGTGCAAGTGACATCATTCTTTCCGATCACCCTGATTTACCCGTGACAATATCAACGGTAGTAGCCCCTGAAATTCGGGAATACGAACGTACCTGTACGGCTGTTGCGAATGCCTATGTGTTGCCACTAATGCGTCGTTATATTACTGATCTGCAAGAAAAGTTAACGACCTTGGGACTCAAAGGCCCACTAAATGTGATGCTTTCGGGTGGTGGTATAGCGGCACTTCGCGTAGCGCAGGAGGCTCCAATTCAGATGATTGAATCGGGTCCGGCTGCAGGTGCAATTTCTGGCGCTTACTACGGTAAATTGACTGATACGAAATCTGTGATTGCCTTCGACATGGGAGGCACGACAGCGAAAATGTGCCTCATTGAAGACTTCGAGCCAGAGCATGCGAATACGTTCGAAGCGGGCCGAGTACGTCGATTTCGAAAAGGCTCAGGTATTCCACTTAAGGTTCCGGTTATTGATTTAATCGAGATTGGTGCTGGAGGCGGTTCGATATCTCGTCTTGATGCCATGGGGCTGTTGAAAGTAGGTCCTGATAGTGCTGCCTCTGAACCTGGGCCTGTTTGTTATGGTTTAGGCGGCGAAGATCCCACAGTAACCGACGCCGATTTGTTGTTGGGTTATTTGTCACCTGACTATTTTCTCGGTGGTGAAATGTCGCTCAACGTTGATGTGGTACGCGACGCGATTGATTCCAAACTAGCAGGCCCTTCAGGCTTGGATGTGACTGCCATTGCTGCGGGAATTCATGCCATTGTGAACAACAATATGGCGGCAGCAACGCGCTCACATATAGCAGAGAAAGGCCGCGATCCGCGCCGTTATACCTTGGTTGCAACTGGCGGCGCGGGTCCCGTGCATGCCTATGGCGTGGCCAAGCAACTCAAACTTAATCGTTATATCTGCCCCTTGGGTGCTGGTGTTTCTTCAGCGCTTGGTTTTCTGATTGCCGCTCCTGCTACAGAAGGTGTTCACAGTTATGTGTCGCTTCTAGATCAGCTCGACCTAGAAAAAGTACTTAAGATTTACAAGGACTTGTCAGAAACGGCGATTCAATCGTTGGTTGAAGCGGGCGGTGATGTTAATACGATCACTATCAAGCAGCGTGTTGAAATGCGATATAAGGGCCAGGGTTTTGAGATTTCAGTCGATCTGCCAGATGATTTAACCGGCGTTAACCTACCCCAATTGCTTAAGGCTGATTTCCTAGAGCGTTATACCGAATTGTTTGGTCGCAGCATTTCTGACGTTGCCATCGAAACGGTGGCATGGCGTATTAATGCTTCTGGTCCAACGCCGAATATTCAACTGAATTTCGAAGGTCAACAAATTGACCGCGGCGCAGCCGACAAGGGTGAGCGTCAGGTTTATTTCCCAGAGACGGGTTACGCACCTTGCAAAATTTACAATCGATATGGCCTTGCCGCAGGCACCAGTTTTTCTGGGCCAGCGGTGATAGAAGAACGTGAATCAACTGTTGTCGCAGGGCCGGATACGACTATAACAGTTGATGATCACTTGAATCTGATTATCGATATCCACTACACCCAAATTACCGATTAGGAATGACCCATGAGTAATACTGTAGAAGTACTAGCCGACGCATTTCGTGATGTAGGAACGCCTTTCATTGTCGGTCACCCAGGTGGTGATACCGTGCATTTAATGGATGCCGCTCGTGAGCGTGATATGCGCTATATCTTAATGAAGCAAGAAGTTGCGGGAGCGATGCTAGCGGCGACCTGGGGTGAAATGACCGGTAGTCCGGGCCTCTGTACGTCGACCCGCGGACCAGGTGCAACGAACATGGTGAACGGGGTTGCCTATGCCTGGCTAGACCGTGCGCCTTTGATTGCACTTACCGATCAATACCCAACAGATATTTACGAAACAAGATTGCGTCAGACAATTGACCATCAGAAGATTTTTGCACCCATCACGAAATGGAATACTACCTTGCAAGCGAATACGGCGAGCTTACAGATTCGCCATGCGTTCCAGGTTGCTACATCAGGGACACCTGGCCCTGTGCATATTGATATTCCTTCGCCAGAAATCACCAAACAAGCACCTCCTTTGGTGGGTGAGCCAAAACTATTATTACCCGAGCGTGTATCCATCGAGCCGGATAGAAAAGCATTGCGTAAGCCACTGGACATGATCTCGAAGGCACGTAAGCCGATCATATTGGCCGGCCTTGGCGTTTATTGGGATAAGGCTTCTGCTGAGCTGGTTGCATTAGCCGAAAAATTGGGTGCACCGATACTAACCACTTCTAAATGCAAAGGCGCGATTCCTGAAGATCACGAATTGAGTGCAGGTTGCATAATTGGTGGCACCATTGAGCGCGAGTTGGTTAACCAGTCCGATTTAATTATTACCATCGGGCTAGACATAGTTGAACTTCAACCTAAGCCATGGCCTTACACGCTTCCAGTGTTATCACTGGCGAATGTTCCATCACTGGATTGCTTAATCCCTTTCGATATGGAAATGGTCGGCGATATCAAATTGATTGTTCACGGCCTGACTGATTTTTGTGAAGCAGGCCAGGGCTGGGGATTAAAAGCGGCGAGTGATTTCCGAATCGCCGTTTCCAATGCATTGAATACGCCTTGTAAAGGCCTGTCACCTCAGGCGGCGATGGAAGCAGCCTGCGATGTGTTACCGCGGGATACCGTGGCCACCTGCGATGCTGGCGCGAGCCGTTTACTCGTTGTGCAAAAGTGGAAATCTCATGGTGAGCGCAATTTCCTTACCTCAAACGGTCTGGGCTCCATGGGTTACGCGATACCAGGTGCATTAGCAGCGCGTTTGGCGCGACCGAAAAGCCCGGTTGTTGCATTCGCCGGCGATGGTGGATTCCTGATGGCCGTTGCCGAACTGCAAACCTCAGTCAAAGAAAACCTACCTATTATCGTTGTCGTTTTCGATGATGAAGAAATTGCATTAATCCGAATTAAGCAGGCACTGAAAGGTATTCCAAGGCACGGCGTTAGTATCGGCGGTCTAAATTGGGAAGCGCTTGCACAAGGCTTTGGTGCCGATGGTGTCGTCGTCGATACTGCACATAAGCTCGGTGATGCCTTAACGGCGGCACTTAAAACAGGGCGCACAACCTTAATAGCTGCCCGCATAGATGGTTCCGGTTATATCGATCAATTTAACGCACTGCGTGAAGTTTAGGAGTGAATGAATATGCGTATGAAAGGTAAAAATATTTTAGTAACAGGAGCTGCCCGCTCAATCGGACGTGCTTGTGCAGAACGCTTTGCGGAAGAGGGCGGTAATATTGCGATTGTTGATATGCTCGAAGAAGCGGGACAAGAAACTGCCGCTGAGATTGCCGAGAAATATGGCGTTAAAACCGCATTCTATAAATGTAATGTTGGTCTTAAGGTAGAAGTAGATACAACAATTGAGAAGGTGATTGAGGACTTTGGCCATATCGACGTATTAGTTTCGAATGCAGGCATTCAACGTCGCGGTGATTTTCTTGATGTTACTGAAGAAGTGTTTGACGAAGTTATCCAAACTAACCTGAAATCAATGTACTTGGTAGGCCAGAAAGTTGGCAAGCACATGGTTGCAAGAGGTAAGGGTGGCGCCATAGTCAACATGTCTTCAACCAGTGTGCGTATGACGATGCCGGGTATTTCTCCTTATGCGACTTCGAAAGGAGGCGTTAAGACATTGACTAATGCGATGGCATTATCTTTGGCGCCACATGGAATTCGCGTGAATGCGGTCGGCCCCGGTACGATCTTGACCGATTTAAGTCGTGACGGTCTGTTCAGCGACCCAGAAGCGCGTCGAAAAGTCCTCACTCGCATACCCATGCGCCGTTTGGGCGAAGGGCGAGACGTTGCCGGACCAGTACTGTTCCTTGCTAGTGAGGATTCAGCCTACATAACAGGTGAAACGATTTACGTTGATGGTGGTCGTTCAGGTTTGAATTACAACGTTGAAATCCCCGATGACATTCTTGAAAAGGCTTAAATGCAATGAGTACAGATAAATTTAAAGATTTGATCGTCTACTTTAATGGCGAATACGTACCCTGGGATCAGGCCAATGTACATGTTTTCTCACCGGCGGTTAAATACGGCGCATCGGTGTTTGAGGGTATTCGCGGTTATTGGAATGCCGATAAAGGAAAACTGTTTTTATTCCGGCTACAAGATCATATGGAGCGTATCGAATTATCGCAACGGATAATGCGTTTCGGTGAAATTGCGCCTGCAGGACCTCTGTGTGATGCAACGGTAGAGCTGATGCGGCGCAATAATTTCAAAGCGTCGGTGCACATTCGTCCAACGGTTTATTTGGATGAATACGGTGAGTCATCTGCACGCGGGCCCATTGGTCAATTTATTACCGCAATTGAACGCGGTACGCCACAGAAAGTCGAGGATGGTGTGCGCGCACAAGTTTCATCCTGGGAGCGAATTTCAGATCGTTCCATGCCAGCACGAGCAAAATCAAATGCTAATTACAATAACTCTCGCTATGCTGGTATTCAGGCCAAGGTCGATGGTTATGACGCTGCCATCATGTTGAACAGTAGAGGCAAGATATCTGAAGGCCAGGGCATGTGCGTCTTCATAATTCGTAACGGCGTTGCTATTACACCGTCGGTTACCAGTGATATTCTCGAGAGTATTACGCGTGATACGGTAATTATTCTACTCAAGGAAATGGGTATCGAAGTGCAAGAGCGCGATATGGATCGAAGTGAATTCTATGATGCTTCCGAAGCATTTTTCTGTGGGACTGGCTGGGAAGTTACGCCAATTAATGACATTGATGGTTCACCCATTGGAGAAGGGAAGCCAGGTGAATTAACCAGGAAACTGCAAAATGAATATTTTGACCTGGTCAACGGTGTTACCGAAGATACTCGTGGCTGGTTAACGGAAGTCTAACTTTATCGACTTTGTTGGGCTTCCCGGCGAGATCACGCAAATGGAATCGCGTGATCTCCGCTGGGAGCGCAGCTGATTTCAGGTATCGAATGCAGGCATAGTTACAGTACAAAGATTCCCTCTAGTCCTCAAGCCTTCCCTCCCTATTGCATGGCTCAATCGTCTACAGACGAAAATTCACAAATTAGACTTCAAATCTAGTAAATTGCTGATAAGTTATGCACTCAGCGAAAACCGGCGTATCTATTCTGCTCTTGTTTTGTCTGAACGCCAGCTTTCTATGAAAGTGGTTAATGGATAACAAATCTAACGTCAGAATTTTGGAAGATCGATGCCGACCCTAAATATCGTTTTTCTAAGTCTCGCAGTTTCACAGTTGCTGGTGCTGGCTATTTACATCTTCCTGTATCACGGGCGTTCAGCCCTGGGCTTACTATCTGGTGGCCTCGTGCTCACATTAATTTCCGGGCTGCTTGGGGAGGGGCTCAATTTTATAGTGAGCTCTCAAAGTCCTACGGCCTTGATTTACTTCACTATGGCGCTCAATCGCATTGGTAACGTTTCGATGTTTTTGGTCTGGCTCTTGTCATTAAAACTATTTGATGATGATTTTCACATACCCCAAGTGCGTATAGAGATTTGGGTATTGGCCGGAACTTCATTAATTATGCGCTCGATTGGCAGCTATTATGCCCACTACGCCATTGAATTGAGTGTCTTCGCCAACGCTGTTACCTGGGTTTATTCGCAACTCGTCTTATTAGGGTTTTCACTGGCAGCGATTTACGTAGCTATAGAAGGATGGAGGAGCGACCTTGTTATTGAGCGTCGTCTTGAACGTGTAATCTTCGTCATTTGCGTAGCGACTCTATTATTATTGATGGTGGGTAATCGGAGTGTTTGGGTGTTTAATGCCATTGCCGAAGGCACTGGATTTCGCGCTATGCCCTTGCCGGCAGTTGCGTATTCAATTTACGCCTATTTTGTGACGGCGGCCTTGTTCCTGTGGGCGTTCCGTTTAGTGAATTTATCTGTAATCCGCAGCCCAGCTGGACCCGTCCTTGATAAAGTAAATGATGAGCAATTCGCGCGGGTGAGGGAACTCAGCATCCAAATCAAGGCAGTCATGGAAGAAGAGAAGCTCTATCACGAATCGAGCCTGACCGTTCCCGCTCTGGCCGAATATGTGGTTAGTCAGGAGTATCTGGTGCGCAGAGCTATCAACAATCATATGGGTTATCGAAACTTCAGCGAATTCCTTAATCACTACCGTATCAGTGAGACAGCCCAGTTATTAGTAGATACCAAAGAGCCGATTACTAAAATAGGGTTGAATGTGGGCTACACATCTCTTTCCTCGTTTTATAAGGCATTCAAAACCATAAATGACGTGACTCCTAAAGAGTATCGCGCACAGCACAGCCCTAAGTCCTGATTTACCACACCTCAGTGTAGTGTCCCCGAAGTAAGCTCCTCGCAGTGCGCAGACCTCATTTTTTTTGGATTTTTTAGTTCGAATTTCGAAACAGAGAAGCTTTAAGCAACTTTACTCCTTATCTTCGCAAGCTGGTTAGCTGTCCATTGCTAATAGCATGGACATCAGCACATGCGTTTTATAGTGTTGAATAATAGTAAATGCCCTCTTTTCGAAAACACCGGCAGGCAAACCAGATAATCTGGCGGTTCGATGAGGATTAAATGCTTTAAATCAAAGGGTTGGTTTTATGTTCGTTCGTATTCGCACTATTTCCCATCAAACGGCTCACCTCTACTTATCGTCTCGAAGCGCAGTGTCCTTGTTGTCCGCCGTTTTTATGGTTTTCCTGACGCTGCCGACCTATGCCCAGCAGAATCTCAACGCCGGAGTGATTTCCGGTAGCGTGATAAGTGGCCATGGCCCAGAAGCCGGTGTGTGGGTCATAGCTGAAACCGATGATTTGCCCACGCATTTTACGAAAATTGTGGTGACTGACGATCAAGGCCGATTCTTGTTACCTGAATTGCCTGACGCTCTATTCAAGGTTTGGGTGCGAGGATATGGTCTGCTGGATTCCGATCCTATGCAATTAAGAATCGGGGCTGAGGATGTGAGGCTTCGATCGTTCACCGCAGAAGATCCCTTGCTTGCGGCTCAGGTCTATCCGGCCAACTATTGGTACTCCCTGATGGAAGTTCCCGCTGAGAGTGAGTTTCCTGGCACTGGGCGCGATGGCAACGGTATCGGGGAAATGATGAACAGCCAGGATCGGTGGCTTGATCTGACCAAGCAAGGTTGTCAGCTGTGTCATCAATTGGGTAACAAAGCGACCCGCACTTTGGATCACCTGAGCCACATTGACTTTGACTCGAGTGTGCAAGCCTGGCAATACAGAACCGCAATGGGTATCCGTGGTCCGTTCATGACACGTTATGCCAATCGCTTTGGGCCCCGGGGTATGGAGATGTATGCTGACTGGACCGATCGCATTGCGGCAGGCGAACTACCCCCTACACCTCCACGCCCCAGCGGAACCGAGCGTAATGTGGTAATTACCCAATGGGATTGGGGTAATGAGTCTTCCTATATTCATGACGAGATCACTACTGATAAGCGCAATCCGAATCTGAATGCTGGGGGCAAAGTGTATGGCGTTGACGGCGGACACGGGGCCCTGTTGGAACTGGATCCGGATACCCATGAGTGGGAAGAAATAGTAATCGCAGTAAAGGATAATCCCGACAACCCGGCGGTTACCCGATTTGCCCAACAGTTTGCAGTGCCTTCTGCCTACTACGGAAATGAGGCCTTGTGGCAACGACCGGCGGATCCGCACAATCCCATGTTCGACGAGCTGGGCCGAGTGTGGATGACTACGAAGGTACAGGGCAACAACGTTCCCCAGTGGTGTGAATCAGGTTCTGACAACAAATTCGCTCAGTATCATCAGACACGTGGCAGCGAACGTCAGGCATCTTACTACGATCCCGCCACCAAAGAGTTTGGCCTCATCGCCACCTGTTTCGGTACACACCATCTGCAGTTCGGCTGGGGTGAGGACCGTATGCTTTATTTCAGTGGTGGCGGAGACGTGATTGGTTTTATCAATACGCGAACCTGGGATCGAACGCAGGATGAACAACTGTCCCAAGGTTGGTGCCCCATGGTGGTAGATACTAATGGCGATGGCCGCATTAGCAAACCCTGGAATCAACCGGTTGGTCCCATGCGAGACCAGGGCGAAGGCGGTGGTGGCGGTCGCCTCGTTGATGTGGATTTAGCACTGGATACCCGCATGAGCCCCGGTAGTTACGGCGTTATCGCTGACACCCAGGAAGAGGGTGTGGCCTGGGGTGTGGGTACTGAATTTCCAGGCCGCATATACCGTCTCGACATCGGCGACAATCCGCCCGAGACCTGCATCACCGAGATGTATGAACTGCCAGTGGTAGATGGCAAGCCCATGGGTTTTGGGCCACGCGGCATCGATATGGACAGCAATGGGATTATCTGGTCTGCCCTGTCTGGCAGCAGTCACATAGCCAGTTTCGATCGCAGCAAGTGTGATGTGCTGAACGGACCTACCGTGATCGATTCCCAACACTGCCAGCAAGGCTGGACGCTTCATGAAATACCCGGCCCGAATATGAAGGGCACTGACCGCAAAGCTGACTTTCACTATTACAACTGGGTGGACATCTTTGACACCCTTGGCTTGGGTGAGAATGTGCCCATCGCGAACGGATCTGGCTCCGACTCCCTTATAGCCCTTGTGCCAGAAACTGAAGAATTTATACACATGCGCGTCCCCTACCCATTGGGGTTTTACTCCCGTGGACTGGATGGTCGCATCGATGATCCTGACGCTGGCTGGAAGGGTCGGGGTGTATGGGCCAACTATGGCACTAATTTCAACTGGCACACAGAAGGTGGCAAAAGCACAACCAGCAAGATGGTCAAGTTTCAGATTAGACCTGACCCCTTAGCAAAATAGAGAACATGAGGCTTCATCTTCGAATTTAGTTAAGAGAGGGTAGCAGTGAGCGATAAAAATAAAAACAACGTGGAAACAAGCATTAGTCGTCGCGCTTTTGTCAGCTCGATGGCAGCACTCGCGGCGGCGGGTGGTATGGGTGTCCAGACTGTAATGGCAGCGCAAAATTCGCCTCCCATGGCGGTAAGCGCTATCAATCACATGACTCTTGCTGTGTCTGATCCCGCGGCATCACTTGCCTGGTATCAAGGTTTATTTGGGCTGCCTATCGTAGCGCGCCAAGGTGGCACTGTAGTCCTACAAGTGGGAGACGGGCCACAGTTCATCGCGCTTGGTGGCAATCCCAGTGACAATCCTCGGATCACTCATTATTGTCTAGCTGTGGACAATTTCGACCACAGCGAAGCTGTGCAAATCCTCGCCGAAAACGGCGTTGAGGCAGCTAACGCATTTGCTGCAATGCAGTCGCGAGTAAGAATGCGCGGAGAAGAATTTGGCGGCGCAGTGAACGGCACGCCGGAACTTTACTTTGGTGACCCCGACGGCATCGTAGTGCAATTGCAAGACACAAGTTACTGTGGAGGCGCTGGTTTGTTGGGTGAAGAATGTCTGCCCAGAGCGGAACCTGCACCTACGAATGGCCTGTTATCAATTCGAGAGTTCAATCACTTCACATTATTTGTTACAGATCAATCTCGCTCCATCCAGTTTTATCAAAGTTTATTCGGCTTGCCCATTGATACGTACCAAGGTGCTTTGCCAGTACTAAGAGTTGGCAGCGGAAAACAATTTCTAGCTCTGTCAGGCCAGCCCACTCGAACGAGTGAGATACATCATGCGTCTCTAGCTGTAGAAGAATTTGATGTTGATCGCATATTCTCTTTATTGGAAAGCTATGGATTGACGATACTGGGAGAAGCAGGGGGTGCAAACGGGCCGCTACAAGCCTACGTAACACTGCGTGGCGCAAATAGGGGTGGGGCGACCGAGGGTACTCCGGAACTTTATTTTACCGATCCAGATGGCATTCTTGTGCAGCTGCAGGACCTGTCTTACTGTGGTGGAAACGGTTACTTAGGGAATGAGTGCGGCACAGTGGAAACCCCCACTGGACGTAACAACTAATTCCTAGATTCGGCAGGAGAATTGACAGGTGCATGACATGAAAAAAACACTTCTATTAGTCGCCTGCATGGCGGCTCCAAGTCTGCTCTTTGCTGCAGAATCGGCGAATCAGAGTGTCTCGGCGAGCAACCGTGCATTACTGGATCAATACTGCGTCATCTGTCACAACCAGGCAGTGGTCAATTCAGTAGCTACGATAAACGAAGGTCTTCAAACCACACAGCTGCGGAATCTCGGCCTGACTTTGGACACTGAGGATGTGTCAAATTTGGCGGCAAACCCCGAGGTATGGGAAAAGGTCATCAAGAAGCTTCGGGTAGGTGTAATGCCTCCTCCCAACTATCCGCGCCCAGACAAGGTGAGATATGACGGTTTTCGCACCTGGCTCGAGAATGAGCTAGACAGCATTGGCGCAAGCCAAGTCAATCCAGGGCGCACCCAAGCATTTCATCGGCTCAACCAAACTGAATATAGAAACTCTATCCGTGACCTGCTTGATCTGGACATCGATGTGTCAGATCTAATTCCGGCAGACGCTCCAGACCAGTACGGCTTTGATAACAATGCTGAAGTATTGGCTCTGTCTCCACTGAGCGTGGAGCGCTATGTCAACGCTGCACATAAGGTGGCGGAATTGGCGGTTGGCGCGTCACCACGCGGAGCTTCCATCAAGACTTACGACGTTCCACTAAATTTGATTCAAGGTGATCGACGCAGTGAAGATTTACCTTTTGGCTCGCGGGGTGGAACGGCAATAGAGCACCTGTTTCCTGTAGACGGTGAGTACCGCATTACAGTGAAACTGCAGACTAACTATGTAGACTTCGTCCGCGGCTTTGATGAAGCCCACGAGATGGAGCTTAGCCTCGACGGTGAGTATCTCCAGACCTACGCATTCGGTGGCGATGCTCCGGGTATACCGGCACCCTACAGTTATGCTGGAAATATCCGTGGCAGCGACGATTGGGAAGAATTTATGATGGCCTTCGCTGATGAGGGCTTCGAATTAGTGCTACCAATTAAAGCTGGCCCACGAGTTATTGGAGCAACCTTCCCTCGGGAGATGTGGGAAGCCGAAGGTGTACAGCAACCAAGATTATTCGGCTATCAGTTGGCGGTGACAGAATTGCCAGATGCTAATCCCGGTATTGGCAGCATAGAAATAGCAGGACCCTTATCCGTAGAGGGACCAGGGGATACTCCTAGCCGACAACAAATTTTCAGCTGCCAACCGGCGAGTGCTGATGAGGAGCCTGCCTGCGCACGCCAAATACTTAGTTCATTAGCGCGACGCGCCTATCGCCGAGCTGTAGCCGAGGACGATATACAGGGACTGATGGATTTCTATAACCAGGGCCATGTTGAAGGTGGCTTTGATACTGGTATTCAGTTTGCATTAGAACGATTGTTGGTTTCCCCAGACTTTCTCTTTCGTATCGAACAGGATCCGCTTGATGCTGAGCCTAGTTCCATGTACTCGATCACCGACACTGAGCTGGCTTCGCGGCTCTCCTTCTTTCTTTGGAGCAGTTTGCCGGACGACGAATTGTTAGACCTGGTTGAGCGCGGCGAATTAAGGAATCCCGGAGTGCTCGAGGCCCAGGTAAAAAGAATGATGATCGATTCTCGCTCCTCAGGGTTTATCGAGAACTTTGTCGGTCAGTGGCTTTACTTACGTAATCTTGATGGCATCTATCCCGACCCAGCTGCGTTTCCTGAGTTCGATGAAAATTTGCGGGAAGCTTTTCAGCGGGAAACAGAGTTGTTCATTGATGATCAAATTCGTTCCGACCGGAGTCTCCGCGAATTGTTGAGCGCAGATTATACCTATGTCAACGAACGTCTTGCTGAGCATTACGGTATCCCTAAAATTTATGGCAGTCGCTATCGAAAGGTTTTGCTGACAGGCGCCGAACGCGGCGGCCTCTTTGGTCACGGTAGCTTAATGATGGTGACCTCCTATCCCAATCGCACCTCTCCGGTACTGCGTGGTAAGTTCGTGCTCGAAAATCTACTCGGTGGACCTCCTCCTGAGCCGCCTCCCAATGTGCCAGCACTAGAAACGAGCAGCGGTGGCAAGCAGCTTACTATGCGCGAAGCCATGGCTATGCACCGGGAAAATCCTGCGTGTCGTGTTTGTCACACGGCAATGGACCCAATTGGTTTTTCACTAGAGAATTACGATGCGGTGGGTAAATGGCGTACTGAATTTGCCGGCCAAGCAATCGACGCATCCGGACTACTTCCCGATGGCAAGACGTTTGTTGGCCCTGATGGTTTGCGAGGCTTATTGCTCGAACGTCCTGATGATTTTGTTGGCACCATTACAGAAAAGCTAATGCGATTTGCTCTCGGGCGCAGTCTCGAATACTACGATATGCCCGAGGTCCGTGCGATTGTTCGGGCAGCGAGAGAGGACGACTATCGCTGGTCGTCCGTGATTCTTGGCGTAATTGAAAGCGCCCCATTTCAAATGCGGAGAACTGAGATATGAAGGTTTTCAATAAGACACTCCCCAGGCGCACACTGCTGCGTGGAATAGGCGCGAGCCTGGCATTACCGCTGCTGGACAGCATGGTTCCTGCACTTTCTTCAGCCTCAGCACAAACAGCACAACCGGCGAAACGGCTTGGTGTGGTTTATGTGCCAAACGGTATGGCTATGAAGTCGTGGACCCCGGCCACAGATGGCGCAGGCTTCGAAATCACTCGCATTCTAGAACCGATGGCCGCCTATCAGGATCGAATGGTGGTATTAACTGGGCTTAACGGAACTAACAGTAACGCCGGAGTGCATGCCAGTGCATCCACCCGCTTTTTAACTGGAACTATTCCTGCTCGTACCGAGTCAGATTTGCGCGCAGCAGTTTCTATCGATCAGCTTGTAGCCAGAGAGCTTGGTCGGCAAACTCAGCTTGGCTCCTTAGAGCTGGCGCTGGATCAGAGTGATGTTTTTGGTTCCTGTGATATCGGTTTCAGTTGCCAGTACACCAGTACCATTGCCTGGAGAGATGCCAACACACCGCTGCCAATGGAGACAAATCCTAGGGCAGTTTTTGAGCGATTGTTTGGCGACACCGGCACTACAGATCCAGCTGTGCGCTTACAAAGAATTCGCAAAGATCAGAGCCTATTAGATGCAGTGTCAGATCGTGTGTCTGCGCTGAATCGAAAAGTCGGTGCCGGTGATCGCGCCAAACTTGATCAGTATCTGGATGCGGTTCGTGACGTGGAGCGACGGATTCAGATGGCTGAGGCGCAAAGCAATCGTGAGTTACCAGTGGTAGAGCAGCCTGCGGGCGTACCTGCTACGTACGAGGAACATGCTAAGCTTATGTTCGACATGCAGGTGCTTGCCTACCAAACAGATCTTACCCGCGTCATAACATTCATGATGGGGCGTGAGCTAAGTGGTCGCACCTATGCCGAGATTGGCGTGCCTGATTCTCACCACCCAACTTCCCATCACCGTGACGATCCTGCGCTGTATGAGAAGGTCACCAAGATTAACGAATTCCACACCAGTCTTTTCGCCTACTATCTCGACAAGCTCGACGCTACGCCAGATGGTAATGGTTCGCTGCTCGACAATATGCTAATGCTTTATGGCGCTGGCATGTCTGACAGTAATCGACACGACAACACCGGGCTGCCCTTAGTGCTGCTCGGTGGAGGTTCCGGCTCTGTTAAGGGCGGAAGGCATCTTCGCTATGAAGAGGGCACACCTATTAGCAATCTGCATTTGACCATGCTCGACAAGATGGGTTTTCCCCTTGAAAAGATTGGTAACAGCACAGCTGCACTCAATCTGTTAAGTGATGTGTAGAGTGAGGTTTATGATGATTAAGCTTACTAATTCAAGATTTTGTAATCGGTCAATAGTGAGGTCAGTACTGGCAGCATTAGTAGTAACATTCTCATCTGCTTTAGCCTGGGCCGAGAACCCTCCTCTAATCGAAACAGCAAGACATCAAGATGCGGAAGCGCTACGCCTACTCTTAGACGGAGGTGCGAATCCGGACGTACGTCAACCTGACGGCGCAACAGCCTTGCATTGGGCGGCGTATCAAGAAGACGTCGACATGTTAGTCGCGTTAGTTCAAGCCGGAGCCAACGTCAATATCACCAATCGCTTAGGAGCTTCGCCGCTGTACCTAGCAGCGAAAAGCGGTAATGCCGAGCTAATTGAGAGCCTTCTAAATGCCGGCGCCGATCCTAATCTTGCTTTGCAAATTGGTGAAACACCTCTCATGACCGCTGCGCGATCCGGTACCGTAGAGGGTGTACAGCAGATGATTGCGGCAGGAGCGGACGTCAACGCGTATGAAAAATCTCGAGAGCAATCGGCGCTTATGTGGGCGATTGTTCAGGGGCATGTTGACGTTGTTAGGGTATTGATCAATGCAGGGGCAAATTTGGAGGCAAGATCGAAAGTGCGCTCTCGGCTTATGTATGCTGAAAGTTCTAATGGTGCTGCATTCGATCAAGGTGTAGTGGAGCAACTCGGTGGTTATTCCCCTTTGCTTTTCGCAGCAGCGCAAGGCAACGTCGAAATAGGTCAATTGCTTATACGTGCGGAAGTGAACGTGAATGGCGTCGCTGGTAATGGAGCTAGCCCGCTAGTTGTTGCAACTCATAGTGGTCACCCGGATTTTGCACGCCTCTTGCTCGAGGCTGGCGCCGACCCCGATGCAATCGATGCAGGCTACAACGCGATGCATGCGGCGGTATTGCGCGGCGATCTTGAAACCGTAGAAGCTCTTCTCTCAAATGGAGCTGATCCCGATGTCAGGCTCCAACGAGCCACTCCAATACAAAGGGCAAGTGAAGATTGGGCTCTGAAGAGCCCTCTGATCAGTGCGACGCCATACTGGTTAGCCGCTTACTATCGCGAAGCAAAAATAATGAGCGTTCTAGAACAAGGTGGGGCAAACACTCTGCTCACTTCAGAAGAAGTTTTCAGAGAAAAAGGCAGAACTCGTGCAGATCGGCTGAATCCGCCAGTACCAAAAGCGGTGGGTGGGTTTGCTAGCGCGATACAAGCAGCAATACTTGGTGATAGTACTCGGAGTCGCTTCTATATTCAGGAAAACCCGGATCCCGTTGGCGAAGAATATTTGGCACTCGAAGCAGTCATCGTAGCGGCGGAGCACGGCGTTAACTTAAATCACTCTGACTTCACCGAATCGACAGCGCTTCATTACGCTGCAGCACGCAATCTTCCTACAGTGGTTCGAGAATTAGCCGAACGAGGTGCTGACATCAATGCGGTGAATAGCAGAGGTCAAACTCCGCTAGATTTAGCCTCGGCTATGGAAAAGAGTACCGAATTTTTTAACTTTGATGCAAGACCAAAACCTGGGCCAAAACCAAGCGAAGTGCTTATGGAATTTGGCGCCGTCATGTCTGATATTAATGGCGCTCCCTGAGGTATCTTGGTAGATGATTTTCTCAACTCAGTTTGCCAGCTAACCGAGTCTTATTTTTTGTTAGGATCTGTGCTGATTGATTTTGTGGTGCTGTCTTAATGGTCCCTGATAATCTGGCATCAAGCTTTAGTCAGTTTAAGTGGAGAACAGCATGACCCAGCGCAGAGAATTTCTGAAATTTCTAGCAGCCAGCCCCTTGTTAACGAATTACTCTGCCTTTGCGCAGGAGGTAGAAGAAACTCTTGGTCAACGGCTCACCGACCCGTCTGAAGTAATTAATGTTTTCGAAATGGAGGCGATAGCTCGGGAGAGAATTCCGCCAGCCCATTTAGGTTATCTTTCAACGGGGGTTGATAGTGATCTTACCTTAAGAGCAAACCGTGCCGGTTTCTCTCGCTTTCAAATAAAGCCTAGAAGACTTGTAGACGTTAGTAAAACCGATACTTCGGTTAACGTTCTAGGCTCCGTAGCCAGCTCTCCCATTTTTCTCTGCCCAGTTGGCAGTCAAGGTGGCTTTCATGCCGATGCCGAGTTGGGCACAGCTAGAGCGGCAGGGGCCAAAGGCCATCACATGGTGCTATCTACCACATCTTCGACAGCAGTGGAGCAGGTTGTCGAGGCCAGAGGCGCTCCAATCTGGCATCAACTGTATTCTACAAACCGCTGGGCTTATACAGTGTCCTTGCTGCAACGAGCAGAAGCGGCAGGCTGTACTTCTGTGTGTCTCACTATAGACCTTCCCGGCGGCCGCAATACGGAAACGAGTGCCGTACTAGCGCGTCAAGATACACGAAACTGTGATTCCTGCCATACCGGACAAGAAAAGCCGATGTTCGATGGATTGAACATGCGTGGAGTTGAACATACTGATGCCACTATGACTTGGAGTGTCATCGCTCGTATGAAAGAAGTCACCAGTATGAACATCGTCATTAAAGGCGTTGAAGTGGCAGCGGATGCTGCTCTCGCTGTGCAATTTGGTGCAGATGCAATTTGGGTTTCTAATCACGGCGGTCGTGCCACCGAAACTGGTCGTGGCACCATCGAATGTTTGCCAGAAATAGTGAGTGCGGTAAATGGTCGAATACCGGTTATTGTCGACGGAGGTTTTCGTCGAGGTACCGATATTTATAAAGCGCTGGCAATGGGGGCGTCAGCTGTTGGTATAGGTCGTCCTTACTGCTTCGGCCTTGGTGCATTTGGGCAGGCTGGTGTTGAAAGAGTTTTAGACCTGCTAAACAGGGAGCTGCTTATTACCATGCGTGGGAGCGGCACGCCGACGATTGCTTCTATCGGGCCAGACTATGTGCAAGATGTAGGTTATCGGGCGCCTCGCGGTAGGTTAGGGCGTGAATTGCTTTAAGAATGTAAAGATAGATTGGCAATCATCCTGATTGCATGACGTTGAACTGGAATTTTTAGTGCGTCTGGACATGAACTAAACGAAAGATGGAGTTAATAGAATGATTGCCATGCAACACAACCGTCATAAAGGCTTTTTAGAAACGGTAAGATCAGCAGTGATATCTGCGCGGATAGTAGGGGGTTTACTATTCTCTGTTTCCTTGATGGCTTTTGCGCAAAGCGGGAGTAGTGATGGCGAGTGGCCTAGTTATGCTGCCGATGCTGGCTCCACTAAGTACACGAGTCTCAGTCAAATCAATGCCGACAATTTTGGCGAGCTTGATATTGCCTGGCGCTGGTCTTCCATCGATGCTGATCTGGACTTCGAAGCATTGTTGGGCCCCGATGCGGATATTAGCTTCGGTCGCTTGCAGGCAACTCCGCTGATGATTGATGGTGTGATCTATATGCTCACCGCTTTGAATCAAATTGCCGCATTGGATGCAGCCAGCGGAGAAATGTTGTGGGCCCATGACCCGGAAGTCTACATGTCCGGTGAGCCAATCAGCCCATTGGGTTTTCATCATCGGGGTCTGGCTTGGTGGAGTGATGGCGAGAAATCGAGAATATTGGTCACAACCAACGACGGTTACATTATTTCATTGGCGGCGGAAACCGGTGAAGTCGACCCCGCTTTTGCCGGCGGCCGCGTGGATATGACAGACGGCATTCCCAGAGCCGATCGAGATTCTCTCGACTATTCGGGCGCACAACCAGTAGGTGCAGTGTCTCCTCCTATAGTGGTCGGTGATATATTAGTAGTTCAGCAAATCACTTCAAACCGGCCCCACTATAAAGAGCGGCCTCCTACATGGGTGCGAGGTTATAACATTCTATCTGGGGAATTGGTTTGGACCTTCCACACGATTCCACAGGGTGGCGAATTCGGCGTTGAAACCTGGCAGGAAGAGTCTTGGCGCTATACCGGCAATGGTGGCGTATGGACGCAAATGAGCGCCGACTTGGAGCTCGGTTACGTCTACTTGCCGACTGAAGCACCAACCAATGATTACTATGGCGGTCACCGCCCTGGAGATAATCTATTCTCGCAAAGTGTCGTTGCTCTCGATGCGGCTACTGGCGAGCGAGTCTGGCATTTCCAGATGATTCATCATGGTATCTGGGACTACGATACGCCAGCTGCTCCGAACTTGATGGACATCACGGTAGATGGACGCGAAATAAAAGCACTTGCCCAAGTTACCAAGCAAGGTTGGGCCTATGTATTTGATCGAGTAACTGGTGTGCCGGTGTGGCCAATGCCCGAACTGCCAGTAGCAGAAGGTGCCCTCCCTGGCGAACGAACTTCTCCGACCCAGCCTTTTCCTACCAAGCCTCCTGCTTTCGCTTTGCAGGGGATAACCGAAGACGATCTTATCGACTTCACTCCAGAGCTGAGGGCTGCCGCCCTGGAAATTATCGATGACTATGTCTATGGCCCCATATTCACACCGGCTAGCTTGCCGGATGCATCCACAGGTAAGCGGGGTACTATTTTCGTTCCAGGTGTGGGTGGTGGCGCCAATTGGCCGGGGGCAGGATTCGATCCAGAAACCAATGTCTTATTTGTACCTTCTCAAAATGTTCCCTACATGCCGTTTATGGCCGGGTTACCGGAGGATGAATCTAACCTGAGGTACATTCGCCTACAAAATCGAGGCGTAATCGGGCCGCGTGGATTGCCATTGCTTAAACCTCCCTACGCCACAATCACTGCATTTGATATGAACCGCGGAGAGATTTTGTGGCAAGTAGCAAATGGAGATGGCATGGCAAGTGTTGAACGCAATCCTGCTGTTGAAGATGTTGAACTCCCTCCTCTTGGTGGCGGTGGTCGGCATCCCGTACTTGTAACGTCGACATTGCTTATTCACGGGCAAAATATGGGTTATGGCCCACAGTTAATTGCGCGCGATAAAAAAACAGGCGAAGAAGTTGCTCGAATCGAACTTCCAGGCAATCCTCAGGGTGCGCCAATGAGCTACTCTGTCGGCGGTAAGCAATATATAGCCTTAAGTGTTAGCAACACTCCAGCTCCTGAGTTGCTGGTTTTGGCGCTACCTGACTAATCAGCCGGAACTAGGCTTCCCTATATAGAGGCCCTTAAGAAGTGCGGGTTCGCTCTCCACTCACATTCATTTCTTCGTGCGATACATTAGTTCTAGATAATATTCTCCAATCAACAGGATTTAAAAATTGCAGGTAAATAGTAGGCAAATCATTGAAGGCATTGGTGCGGCAGCAATTGTGGCTTCACTCGGTTTTGTGGGCATGCAGTTAATACTAGATCGCAATGTTGCGCTAGCTGGGCAATATGCTGCCAGATCTGAATCTCTTAAGGATGACCTGCGTACACAGATGGAAAGTGATGGATTTATAGATTCGAGTATCCGTGTTTGGGAGTCGGGGGAACGGCCTTCATACTGGAGTGAAGAAATGGAGGAATATACCCAAAGTAAGAATCTTAGCAGCGCAGATATTTCGTATCTTCTGATATCAACGCGTATTCGTGTATTACATATGGATAACTTGTACTACCAATATACCAAGGACATGCTGGATGAATCTTTTTGGACAAAACAAGTCGCGTCAATGAAAAATGATATGCGAAATCCTGTGTATAAAGCTCTCTATCTAAATAATCCCCGGGGAATCGAAGGGCTGGTTAACGAGCTAGTGTTGGAACTAGAGAACGAGTGAGTGTCCCCCAGGTTTAGTAAGAATTTGCCATTGATCTCCTAGTTTCACAAACTTCTAATTTGAAAATCAATCAGCATTCGCCTTGACGATCATTATTCAATTGTATAAATTGTAACATCGTCGCTCTTTTATATGGCGGACAAGCAATGGCACTCAACACTATTTGAAGTATTGGTAGGTGAAAAATCATGAGGAATGAGACTAACAGCAAGACGTCACGACGCATCATCTTCTGGTCGATAGGTATCGCAGTTGCCCTAGGTACGGTGTTCGCGCCGCTGTCCTCCGCACAGCAGGGCCGCCTGAACAAAATAATCGAGCAGTTCGAAAATGGGGAACCATCCCTGGTAGGCGATCATTGGCAGCTCAATGACCTTGAGCACAACCCCTTCCAACTCGATGAATTCGAGTCATTCCTCAATGAAATCGAGGTCGAAGGTGCATCGAGACCGGGATTGACCCCGGTCGTGCGTATCCCTTACGAAGCGAATCAGGATTATCGTCATTACGTCAAACAGATGCTCGACGCTGGGGCGATGGGAATCGTCCTACCGCAGGTGAAAACCCCGGCCGACGTCACCAAGCTCGTTCAAGCGATGAGATATCCGCCGCAGCGTGGTGCTGAGTATCCTGAACCGCCGGGCCTGCGGGGCTGGGGACCGAGTGCCGCCATCCGGGTCTGGAACGTGGACGGGCAGGAATACGCAAGCAAGGCCGACCTGTGGCCGCTCAACCCGAACGGCGAGCTTCTGGCAATAGCCATGGTTGAAACCCGAGAAATAGTCGACAACATCGATGCGATCCTCCAAGTGCCCGGCCTGGGCGGTTTGTTGATCGGCCCTGCTGATCTAAGTATGGCGCTAGGCGTCGGGAACCCGGGGCCGAACTCTAACGCGCCCGAGGTGCTGGCGGCGATCGCGAAGGTCGGGGCCGCGTGCAAACGGCACAACGCGTTGTGCGGCATCTACATGCGGTCAGACGTTGAGGAGCGACAGCAGCAAGGGTTTATGCTGTTTCCGAGCATAGCTTATTAATCAGAGCAGGCGGGAAACTGAGCCTGTTCCAGTTGGATCTAAGTACTGCAATCTAAACACGGGGTAACCTATATGAAAACTAAATTATTGGTATTGGCAGCTGTAACCGCTATCGGTGTTGTAGCAATCAAGCCTGACGCGGTAGCACATCACGCATTCTCTGCTGAATTTGATGCGAATCTGCCAGTGCGATTAGGTGGTCCGATTACTCGCGTTGAGTGGATTAACCCTCACACGTGGATTCACTTGGACAACAACGATCCTGAAGCTACTCGCGATCCAGGTCCTTGGATGGTGGAGGGTGGTACTCCAAATACTCTGCTGAGACGTGGGATTAACCGTAACTCTTTAACTTTAGGTGAAGATATTGTGGTAACAGGCTACCAGTCTAAAGACCGGCTTTGTGAGCCAACGTGTCGCGCTAACGGCCGTGATATCACGTTCCCTGATGGCCGAAAACTGTTTATGGGTTCATCCGGTACTGGTGCACCTCGTGATGGTTCAGACGGCACTGAACCCGGTAACTAGGTTCGGCTCAAACGTAACAATTGAAAGCCCGCTTTTGGCGGACTTTCAATCAACATCTCTTACAGTCTCCACCGGAGGATCTACGTCGTCGAAGCGGCGAAGTAAGAGAGGCATGGACACGACACTATGGCCATTGGGGTCAGGAGAGGAATAATGAGCACGAGAAAGATTACCAACTGTCTCTTATACACATCTCCGAGCCCACGAGACTCCTGAGCATCTCG
>CAJXRP010000036.1 GCA_913060495.1 uncultured Gammaproteobacteria bacterium
ACGAGATGCTCAGGAGTCTCGTGGGCTCGGAGATGTGTATAAGAGACAGTCCAATGACTGCTGAACCATTAATACCTACTACGCAATAATCGTCCCTTCTAAGTTTGTCGAATGAAACTCAACATACGAAACATCCGTCAGCGAATAAATTCGCATAGCCGAAGGTAACAGAGGGAGTACTTCTAAATGTAATCGGGATTTAGAGTGGGGATACAGAATTTCAAGGGAAGTAAGTCCAGCGGCGTGATTCATAACAAAATCACAACCTTTGGCGGGGATTGCCAGGGACTGTATGTCACTACCCATAGAGATCAACCACTCTTTTGGGAGCCCTTCGCCGACCGTGTTCTAAAAAACTAGAACGAAGTAATGCTGGTCAGGCTGAGATTGTGGGCTCTCATTGATATTATTTGGAACCTTTATAGCATCCTGTCTTTGGAATAAGTCATCAAATAACTCAAGACAGGTCTGACGCTAATTAACGCTAGAAAATTTACACCGATAGGTACGCGATAGCAAGTGTTTTGTCACCCTCAACGTACGCAGGAAGCGGCCTGTAAGAAATTGGTAGCCCACCTCAATTGCGAATGATTGCTAGACCGAATTAGCGCTGCGATTGAATCTCTTTCCAGTTCTCGTAATACTCTAAACTAACCATTTGGTTCAACTCTTCGAACTCTTCATTCTTCTGTTGTAAATTGGCCTTCATCACGTCCCCCACCGAAAGCAGACCAATATATTCGCCGCCTTCTTCTATTAATAGGTGGCGCACACGTCGACCGAGAAACTTATCCATCAGCTGATAGGCCTGCTCTTCGATGTTGGCCGATATGATGCTGACGCTCATATTATCTTTCAGCCGTGCCGTCTTTGGATTGAAGCCCTCTTCCATAGCACGAAACATCAAATCCCTCTCAGTCCAGATACCTACGATCTTTTCTTCATCAAGGATAACGATAGAACCCACTTTGTTCTGGGTCATGATAGTTAGTGCCTGATAGATGGTGGCGTCTGAATTGGTAGTTACCATGTGACCGCCTTTGTCTTTAAGAATATCTCTGGCAGTTCTTATCATATTCACTCTCCTGCTAATGCGGGCTTCAACCCCGCCACATTGTATTGTTCATTACAGAATAAACTAACGCTGTTCTCTAATCATAGCAAGACCTAGGAATGCACTAGAAGACTCGGTTCAGACCGTCTAGAGCAGCAGTCCGGTAGGCTTCCGCCATGGTAGGGTAGTTAAATGTAGTATTCAGAAAGTATTTCATCGAGTTAGCTGGAGCTGGCTGACGCATAATCGCCTGACCAATATGCACGATCTCAGAGGCTTGGTCACCGAAACAATGAATACCAAGTAGCTCCAATGTTTCGAAATGAAAGATCAGCTTCAACATGCCCACCTGTTCGCCCGTAATCTGCGCCCGTGCAGTATTTTTAAAGAAGGCCTTGCCAACCTCATAAGGTATTTTCTGCTCAGTGAGCTCCTGCTCCGTCGCACCCAAAGTGCTGATCTCAGGAATCGTATAAATCCCCGTCGCCACCTGCTCAACGTGATAACAATCATCGGGAGCGACAATAGCATTGCTCGCAGCCCTACCCTGATCATAGGCAGCACCCGCGAGGGACGGCCAGCCAATCACATCACCCGCAGCATAGATGTTCTTAGTCGATGTCTGATATTTATCGTTCACAGAAATTTGTTGTCTACTGTTTGTACTTAGCCCGACAAGATTGAGACCCAGGCTCTTCGTGTTTCCACTTCGGCCATTCGCCCACAACACAATATCGCTACGAATTTTCTTACCTGATTTAAGATAGGTAACGATGTGGTCGTCAAAGTACTCCATCTTCTGAAATTCTTCGTTGTGCCGACTCCGCACTCCAAGGTTACGCAGGTGATAACTCAAGGCATCCGATATCTCTGTATCGAGAAACGAAAGCAGACCTGATGACGGATTGATTAATTCGACCTTGCAGCCTAGCCCACCGAATATAGAAGCATATTCACAACCAATGACACCCGCCCCCATAATCGTAACTTTACGCGGCGAAATTTTCATGTCGAGAATTGTGTCGCTATCAAACACACGAGAATGTGCAAAGTCGACACCCGGAGGATGATAAGGACTAGAACCTGTGGCAATCACAAAATAATCCGCAGATAATTTTTTACGCTTCCCAACAAGCTTGATTGTATTCTTGTCTAGGAAACTTGCGCGCCCCTTGTATACAGGAATACGGTTTCTGTCGTAGAAATCTGTACGCATCTGCACTTGCTCATAGATGACGCGATCAGCATGTTTGAGCACTTGCTGAAAACTCAGCTTTCTCGCGTCACCCAGGTCTCTGAACATAGGATTGGCATTGAACTGCATAACTTCTTTTACAGAATGACGTAGCGCCTTTGACGGCATGGTTCCAAAATGCGTGCAACTACCACCCACATGCTCAAGGTCGCATATGACAGCCACGGTATGCCCCTTCTTCTTCGCATTCATGGCGGCAGCCTCACCGGCAGGTCCACTGCCTATTACTATGATGTCAAAGTGCTCTTTCTGCATAGTGGGTCTCGAAGGGTTCCTTTAGTTTGTTGTGGCGTGTTAAACGGAGTTCGTGGCTCTCGCAAATAGTAGTTCTAACGAATGACAGCGAGAAGGATTCTTTCAGTTAGGGTTGAAGGTTGCTCAAAGCCGGCGCCGCTATGCTGCAGCACTACATACCTAGGCCTGACTCTCACACTTACTCGGCTCACCGCCGCATATCTCACATTCTTTAAGACCATCGATATTGTTCATTCCACCACAAGAACCCTGCACGGGTTTGCGACCGAACAACACGCCGACTGACATGATCACAACCACCACAACCATAACTAAAAATGTAATCAAAAAACTCGCCATCTGAATCTCGTCCTATTGTAAATCGCTTTCAATGTAACGACTGAATTCGGCACTAACATAATCTTCGAATCCATCTCCATCGCTCTTATAGATGAAATAGACTGCTTGTCCTTGCCTGGCCGCTAACGCCTGAGCAGCTTCAGGCCCTAGAATCATATACGTAGTCGCCAATGCATCTGCGCGCGCGGCCGAATCATCTATCACATACGCAGCTGCCAAACGATGAGTGATAGGCCTACCATTTCGAGGATCAATCTCGTGAGAATAGCGCTGCCCTTCATCCTCGAAATAATTTCTGTAGTCACCAGAGCCCGCTACCGCCATATTATCACCACGGCTATAGAAAATCTGATAGACCTGAGAGGCAGTGTCCACAGGCGCCTCTATGGCGGGCACCCAGCCCTCTCCGCCGGGTTTCGATCCTTTAATTTTTAACTCGCCGCCAATCTCCAAAAAGTAGTTATCTACTCCAAGCTGATCTAGATGCTTAGCTAGCCGATCCACAGCATAACCCTTGGCAATGGCGCTGAGGTCCACATATACATCCCGTGTCTTCCTAATTTCTTGATTGGCGGGACTAATGCGCAGAAACTGAAAGCCCACCAGACTGCGAGCCGCATCTATCTGCGACTGTGTAGGCACCGTCTCGAAAACAGCAAGATCGGGACCGAAGCCCCAGAGATTTACCAGCGGCCCCACGGTAACATCGAAAGCACCACCACTAAGCGCTGAGATCTCTTGCGCCATTAACAACACTTCAATCATTTCCGCAGAGGCAATAAAAGGCACATTAACCCCGTGTCGATTGAACCGGGACAATTCGGAGTTGTTAGCGTAAGTGGAAAAAATTTCGGTGTCTAACTGGCTCAGTAACTCACCAATATCAGCCGCGAGAGCTTCTGCAGCTGTATCCTGGGGCATATCCACTATCTGAATCCGATAGCTCGTTCCCATGGTAAAACCATTCAGTTGCTGAATGTCTTCGTTACCACCGGTAAAGTAGAAAACCGAACCTAAAAACAGCACCAGAAAAGTTGCTGTGAAGCTATGACGTTTGAGCAATTCATTCATGCTGCATAACCCATTACGCTATTGGCGGCGCCACATAAAATGGCAAAGTTTCTGCTAGGAGAATTCGTCGAGAGCTATATTTTCGTCTTCCACACCCAAGTCTTTCAACATCTTTACGACTGCCGCATTCATCATCGGCGGTCCGCACATATAATATTCACAGTCTTCCGGGGCAGGATGATTCTTAAGATAGTTTTCCAACACCACATTGTGTATGAAGCCCGTCATTCCCAACCAATCATCTTCCGGCTGCGGATCGGAAAGCGCAACATGCCAGTCAAAATTATCATTCTCACTGGCCAACAAATTATAATCGTCATCATAGAACATCTCGCGCAAGCTTCGCGCACCATACCAAAAACTTATTTTTCTATGACTGTGTAATCTGCGCAGTTGATCGAAGATATGCGAGCGCATCGGAGCCATGCCGGCACCACCGCCGATAAATACCATCTCAGCTTCGGTTTCCTTCGCAAAAAACTCACCAAAGGGCCCGAACACTTTAACCTTGTCGCCAGGCTTAAGATTAAAAACATAGGACGACATCTTGCCTGGAGGAAACTTCGTGCCGGGAGGTGGAGTAGCGATACGGATATTAAATTTGATCACACCCTTTTCATCTGGATAGTTCGCCATTGAGTAGGCACGGACCGTAGTGTCGTTCACTTTTGAAACCACATCAAACAATCCAAAGTGGTTCCAATCACCGCGATACTCTTCCCCGATATCAAAGTCACTGTACTTCACAACATGTGGCGGCACCTCTAACTGAACATAGCCACCCGCTCTAAAATCCACGCTCTCACCGTCAGGAATTTCTAAAACTAATTCTTTAATAAAAGTCGCTACGTTATCGTTAGAGCGGACTGTGCATTCCCACTGCTTCACTCCGAAAAATTCAGGAGCTATTTGAATCTTCATATCCTGCTTCACAGCCACCTGGCAAGAGAGGCGCCAGTTGTCCTTCGCTTGTCCGCGGGTAAAGTGACCGGTCTCAGTCGGCAGCATCGAACCACCTCCATCAATTATCTGGCATTTACACTGTGCACAGGTACCACCGCCGCCACAGGCAGACGAAAGAAAGATACCAGCATCCGCGAGGGTATTTAATAACTTGCCTCCGGCCGGAACAGTGATAGATCTATCCGGGTCATCATTAATTTCGATGCGTATATCGCCGGTCGTCACCAGCTTTGAACGGGCAAACAGAATCACGGCCACGAGCAGCATCACTATTGTAGTAAACAGTGCTACACCGCCGAATATTGTTGTGATATCAATCATCTACTTAACTACTTCTACTTCTTAACTATTTCTACAGGGAGACGCCGCTTAATGACATAAAACCCAGAGACATCAAGCCAACCGTAATGAATGTTATACCCAGCCCACGAAGCCCTTCAGGAACATCGCTGTACTTGAGTTTCTCGCGTATGCCCGCAAGCGCTACAATCGCGAGCGCCCAACCGAAACCGGAACCTAATCCGAATGCGACGCTCTCTGGAAAAGTATAATCACGCTCTACCATTAATAACGTTGACCCTAGGATCGCGCAGTTAACGGTTATCAGCGGCAAGAAAACCCCCAGCGCGTTATACAGAGCCGGAACATATTTATCGAGGAACATCTCTAGAATTTGCACTATCGCCGCGATCACGCCGATGTAGCAGAGAAAGCCGAGAAACTGTAACGACAACTCCGGCATGCCCAACCAATCTAACGCGCCTTCGCGCAGCAAGTGATTAAAGATGATGTTGTTGGCCGGCACAGTTATTACCTGCACCACGATCACGGCAACGCCTAGACCTATAGCTGTCTCGATCTTCTTTGAAACAGCAAGAAAGGTGCACATACCGAGAAACATTTGCAAAGCCATGTTCTCGATGAATACCGCCTGTACGAAGAGACTTAGTAACTGCTCCATCAGAACGCGCCCTCCTCTGTACTATGAGAAGCCATACGAAACTCACGAGTTTCCACTTGATCTTTTTTCACGCTGCGCAGCGCCCAGATAAAGAAGCCAATAATGAAGAACGCACTGGGGGACAACAACATAAGACCATTAGCCTGATACCAGCCACCGTTTTCTATCAGCGGAAGAATTTGAAAGCCTAGCAGACTTCCCGAGCCGAAAAGCTCACGGACTGAGGCGACGACTACAAGCACAAGTGAGTAGCCCATACCGTTACCGATACCATCCAGAAAGCTTAAGCCCGGTGGATTCTTCATCGCGAATGCTTCTGCGCGACCCATGACGATGCAGTTAGTAATGATTAAGCCTACGAACACACTTAGATTTTTGCTGATCTCATAAGCGAACGCCTGTAGAAACTGATCCACAGCGATAACCAGTGAGGCGATAATCGTCATCTGCACAATGATGCGAATACTAGAAGGCATATGATTGCGAATCATCGAGATAAATAGGTTAGAAAATGCTGTAACCGTAGTAAGAGCGACACACATCACCAGCGTAACGCTTAGCTGCGTTGTCACCGCTAGCGCCGAACATACACCGAGTATTTGCAGAGCTATCGGATTGTTCTCGAATAGCGGCGTCAATAAAATCTGCTTCACACTGCTCATGCTTTCACACCATATTGAATAGTTTCATTGATCATTTTGTCTACAAGCCCGTCTCACGCAACTGAGCCAAAATAGGTCCGTATGCATCATCACCCAACCAGTACTGAATCAAATTATCGACACCGCGACTGGTAAGTGTTGCGCCGGACAATCCGTCGATCTGATAGTCACCGGTTCCCTGCCCTTTAATCACTCTAAGCCCAACCTCGCCCGCTTCATCGTATATTTTCTTTCCAGGCCAGAGCGCCGTCCATCTCGGGTTTCTAACTTCTGCTCCCAAGCCCGGCGTCTCCTTTAATTCGTAAAAGGCCAAACCCTTCACTGTATTCGCATCACCCTCGAGGGCCAGAAAACCGTATAGGATTCCCCAGAGTCCGTAACCACTGATTGGCACCACGATAGTTTCAATCTGCTCTTCTTCCTCTACGACATAGATCATAGGATAGATAACGCGACGCTTAATGTTCGCAACATCTTCCTGTCGCTCTAGTGCTTCGGAATAGTTGGGGTCGTTGATAACGAGGCGCTGATCGTAGCTGTCTATGTCGATCTGTAGCTGCGTTAACTGCTCATTGCCGAGGACTTGCTGCTCATTCAAATCGATAACATAGGTAGAGAATTGACTGAAGCGCTCTGCCACCGACTCATCGCCGTCTTGCTGTGGATCGAATAGACCTGCAGCGCTAAGAATATTTTTATTCCTATCGAGAATTCGATTCGCATCCTGCATAGGCTTCAAGATGACTGCGGTACCCGACACGACGATCGAGCACACCACGCAGAGACTGAACGCGACGATCAATGTCCGTTTTGTAGAGTCTTTAGAGGACACCGCGTGCTCTCCTTCTACTAATATTTGCCTTAACCACGAAATAATCGATAAGTGGGGCGAACAGGTTCGCGAATAATATCGCCAACATCGTGCCCTCAGGATAGGCTGGATTCACAACTCGAATGAGCACGATCATAAAGCCTATCAAGGCGCCGAAAATCCACTTGCCCGTGCTAGTCATCGAGGAAGAAACAGGATCCGTTGCCATAAACACCATGCCGAAGGCAAAACCTCCGAGCACAAAATGCCAATACCAAGGTGTAGCGAAGCCGGGGTTCGTATCGGAGCCGATGAAGTTAAAAAGAGTTGCAGTTGCACACATACCAAGAAAAACACCTAGCATGATGCGCCAGGATGCGATTCGCGTAACTAGTAATACGCAGGCACCTAGCAATATAGCTAGTGTCGAAGTTTCACCTATAGAGCCCTGCATCTGACCGAAGAAGGCATCTAGCCAAGTCAGTCCTTGTCCGGTCGCAGCTGCTATTACGGGCAAGCCATTCGCCGCCACCTGACTAAGTGGCGTGGCACCACTAAAGCCATCTACCGCTGTCCAGACTGAATCACCGGAAATCTGCGGTGCGTAGGCAAAGAATAGGAATGCACGACCGGTTAGTGCTGGATTCAGAAAATTTTTGCCGGTGCCACCGAACACTTCCTTACCCACTACGATACCGAAACTAATACCCAATGCCGCCTGCCATAATGGGATATCCGGCGGCACTATCAACGTGAACAGGATCGAAGTAACAAAGAAACCTTCGTTGATCTCATGCCCTCGCTTCGTTGCAAAAAGTACTTCCCAAAAACCACCCACCATGAACACGATGAGATAAATAGGAATGTAGTGCGCAGCGCCGTATACGAAATTATCCCAGATGCTAGCTGGGTCGTGACCCGCTAGCGCGCCAATTATAATTTGATGCCAGTCGCCGCTGCCTTCGAGGCCCATGGCGACTATTGCACTATTCGCCTGGAAACCAACATTGAACATGCCATAGAACATGGGGAAGAACGCGGCGAACCACACTGTGATCATCACACGCTTTAAATCGATACCATCACGGACATGAGGCTCGGCAACGGTAACCTTGCTTGGCGTGTAGAAGATAGTATCCACAGCTTCAAACAATGCATACCAAGACGCATAACGGCCACCCTTCTTAAAGTGCGGCTCCATATCATCTAATATACGACGAAGTCCCATTGCCCGTTATGCCTCTTTCTCAATACGCGTGAGATTGTCACGCAAAATAGGTCCGTACTCGTACTTTCCCGGACAGACATAACTACAAAGTGCCAGGTCTTCCTCGTCAAGCTCAAGCGCGCCGAGATTCTGTGCAGTCTCTATGTCGCCGACTATCAATGCACGCAATAACTGGGTAGGAAGAATATCTAGTGGCATTATTTTTTCATAGGCGCCGATCGGCACCATTGCCCTATCGCTGCCCTGTGTGCTGGTGGACATTGCATGACGCTTGCTCTTGTCGATGCCGGAGATATAAATCCCCATAACAGAATGGCGATTCGCTCCGGGGGATAGATACCCTAAGAGAGGACGCTCTCTACCCTCACGCAGTGCTGAGACCTGCAAATGGTAGCGACCGAGATAGCTCTCGGCGCCTGCTGCTGTTCGACCGCCTAACACAGAGCCTGAAATGATGCGGCTCTCGTGTGGCTCTAACTCTCCTGCGCACAACTCTTGAAGGTCGGCACCGATGCGACTGACAAGCAATCTCGGCTCACTAACCTGCGGTCCAGCTAGCGAGATGATGCGCTCAACACTCAGTTTTCCTGTGCTGAATTGCTTGCCTATGGCAATCACGTCCTGATAGTTCAGTGACCAGATATGCTTGCCCATGCCCGCCGGCTCTAGGTAATGAATATGAGTTCCAGTGAGGCCAGAAGGATGAGGCCCTCTAAATTCTTGAATCTTCACGCTATCCGCGAACTCTTGCTCCTTCAATAAGCCATCAACCTTGCGATCTACACAGACATAGGTGTGTTGCTGGGGCAATTTCGCTAATAGATTCACACCAAGAACAAAGTTATTCACCTCGTCCTTCAGCACCACGCTCGGGTGTGCTGCGAGTGGATTCGTATCCATCCCATTGATGAAAAGTGAGTGCGCGTGTCCAGATGGATCCGCCACCTTGCTGAAGGGCCGAGCTCTCAAACTAGTCCACAGACCAGAGGTCAGCAGATCTTCGATGATGGTTTCGCGGGATAAGCCTTGGAGCTGAGCATCGGAATAACTATTTAGCTCGACCTGCTCTCCGTCTTTGCCGCTTTCCTCTAATTCGATGACTACAGAGAGGAGTTTTCTCTGCGGTCCACGATTGATGGCACTAATCCGACCGCAGCCAGGGGACGTGAATGTAACTGAGGAATTTTTCTTGTCGCGAAACAGCGCTTGGCCTAGCAATACCTTATCGCCCTCGGCGACTAACATAGTTGGCTTTAAGCCGATGTAGTCACAGCCAAGTAGCGCGACAGACCGCGTCGACCGAGCCTTTCCTGGCACCTGTTCAGGAGCTCCGGAAATCGGTAGATTCAATCCACGTTTTGTTCTGATCATTGAGTCAATCTAGGCGCTATTAAGCGAGTTAGCAGTGGTTATATAAATTGCAGCCATTGTCATGACTGCAACATGACAATGGCTAAATATAAAATGCGTTTTGGAATTTGGCGACCGCGTTTCAAGCGGGGCGAATTATAGGCCTAAGCCCCTGAAATAGCTAGCTACAGCGGTAAAAATGGTAGCTATTGCTATTCCTCGAGAGGATATTGCTGATAAATGATGCCAGCCATTTTGTAGACCATTCTTCCCACCTGACAACAGTAACCAAACTCATTGTCATACCACAGGTAGAGAACCACATGGTTGTCGTTAACTATGGTGGCATTGCTATCCACAATACCGGCCTCTCTGCTACCCACGAAGTCGCTCGATACGGCATCTGCAGCCTCGGTGTAACTAATCTGATTCTGCAGCTTGGAGTGTAGAGCGATATCTCGCAGAAACTCATTGAGTTCTTCCCGCGTGGTTCCCTTCTCCAGCGTCAAATTCATTATTGCCATAGATACGTTGGGGATCGGCACGCGGATCGCATTGCCAGTCAACTTACCTTCAAGCTCAGGGACCGCTTTGACGACAGCCTTGGCAGCACCGGTTTCGGTTAACACCATATTTAGTGCAGCGGAACGTCCACGACGACTACCCTTGTGGTAGTTATCGATTAAGTTTTGATCGTTCGTATAGGCGTGAACTGTCTCCACGTGCCCTTTCTCGATACCAAACTTGTCATTTAATACCTTTAATACCGGCGCGATAGCATTCGTGGTGCACGAAGCGGCGGTAATGATAGTATCGTCGGCGCTAATTTGATCGTCGTTAATGCCATAAACGATGTTTTTAATGTCCCCCTTACCCGGAGCCGTTAACAATACTTTCGCTGCTCCCTTAGCCTCTAGATGCCGCGACAGACCATCACGATCACGCCACATACCGGTGTTATCGATGATCATCGCGTCTTCGATACCGTATTGGGTATAGTCGATTTCTTCAGGGGCATTGGCGTAGATAACCTTAATCTCGTTGCCATTCGCGATCAGACTATTGCTCTGCTCATCGACACGCAGCGTTCCTTGAAAGGCTCCGTGTACAGAATCATTCATGAACAGGCTGGCCCGCTTCTGCAAATCGCCTTCACCGCCAGGTCTTACTACTATTGCCTTAAGTTGCATAATCTCGGCTGTACTCGTTCTCTCTATGAGCAACCTAGCCATCAATCTGCCAATTCGTCCAAACCCGTATAGCACTACATGCTGGCACTTCTTGATTGGCTTCTCGTTCACGCCGTCAAGGTAGGCCAGTTCTCCGCGAACAAACTCGTCCACGCCTAAGGCATCGCTTCCTTTCTCTTCTTGATGCTCCATGAAGCGAACAGTCAGCTTGCCCAAATCAATTTGTACGTGCCAAAGATCCAATTTCGCCAACGCAATCAGCACGTTGTGGGATTCAAATTCCGACATCTCGTTGCGCTCTATCTCTCGAACGAAGCGATGCGCCTTCATGATGAAAGTCACAGATCGGTTATGCAGCGGCCTACCGTAGATAAACATACCTACATTTCGCTGACTAAATAGTCGACCGATAACAGGAATCATTTCCTGCACTAGTGCTTCGCGCTGTTTCCAGTCTCCGAAGTAATCATCTACGCTTGGACGGACCACAAATACCCCTTTTTTCATCAGTAAAATTGATGGATTTTGAATCGCGACTATTATCTTGTGAAAGCATAGTCAGTGCAACCGAAGTGACACGATCTTATCCTTATATTTAAGAATATATTCGAGCCTGCTTAGTCGAGTGAATTGAGATACAATTGCCGGCTGTTTTCGAGGCAGGACTAACGCCCTGAGAATCCAAACAATTCCGATTCTGCAAAGCCGAAATAGCACCATCCATGACAACTATCTTTAACCCTCCGCTGCCGCAAGATACGCAGCTAGCCAGTCACTGGCAGCAAACTTTCGGCTCAGCGACCAGCCTCGCGCTTGCCAATGCGGCCGCAAATAGTGAAGGTCCACTGCTGCTGATCTGCCAAGACAATGAATCGGTGGAGCAATTCAAGCGAGAGCTACGCTACTTCTGCAGCAAACTACCGAACAAAGCGAAGCCTCTTCAGGTTTTTAGTCTGCCTGATTGGGAGACATTGCCCTATGACAACTTCTCTCCCCACCAGGACATCGTTTCCGATCGCCTGAGCGCCTTGTATCACCTTCCTGATCTTCAGCAAGGCATTCTAGTAACATCCATTGGCAGCTTGATGCACAAACTGCCCCCGAAGAAATACATTCGTGGTAACAGCCTCGACCTAGTAGTGGGACAGGAATTATCCATACAAGAGATGCGGTCTCAATTGGTGGATGCAGGCTATCAGTCCGTCGATTCGGTCTTCGAACATGGTGAGTTCGCGGTTAGAGGCTCAATACTAGACATCTACCCTATGGGCAGCCGCTTCCCCTATCGGATCGATTTACTTGGCGATGAGATAGAGACACTGCGAACCTTTGACCCCGAGACCCAACGCTCCGACCAGAGAATAGAGCAGATACGACTGCTACCTGGCCGTGAATATCCTCTCGATGCTAGGGGCATTACCGCTTTTCGCAGTAATTTCCGCGAGAAGTTCGACATCGACCTGCGTCAGTGCCCAATCTATCAAGACGTAAGCGAAGGCATTAGCTCTCCCGGACTCGAATATTACCTTGCCCTGTTCTACGAACGACTAGACTCGCTATTCGATTTCCTGCCATCCAATACCACCTGCTGCAAGATTGGCGATCTCGCCGGCGCAGGACAAAGCTTCTGGACGGATATTCAACGCCGCTATGAGGATAGGCAGATTGATCATTACCGACCAATTTTGCCTCCGGCAGACATCTTTCTAACAATAGATACCGTGTTAGCGGATCTGAAACAATTCAAGCAAATAAGCTTCGCATCCGGCAGCAGCGCTGTTTCACTGCAGAGCCTCAGCCTTCCGGAGCTTAGCAGTGACGCGAAACTGAAAGCCCCCTTCACCGCCGTTGAACAATTTATTGAGCAAAATCCAGATCAGCGCATCCTATTTTGCGCTGAGTCTGCTGGAAGAAGAGAAACCTTGCTTGAGGTACTCAAGCAGATACAAATCAAGCCGGAACAATTCGAACACTTACAAGATTTCGTGGACTCCACTTCCTCTGCGGGGATCATCGTCGCACCTCTCGACCAAGGACTTTGGCTAGATGATGAAAAGTTATTGCTCATCACCGAAGCTCAATTGTTTGGCAATCGAATCGCGCAGCGACGCAGGCGCAATAAGAAGCAGAGCGATACCGATTTTATCGTAAAGAGTCTGACCGAATTGAGCATCGGCGATGCAGTCGTGCATCTCGACCACGGGGTGGGTCGTTATCGAGGCCTGCAGACCATTAACACTGATGGTCAAGACACAGAATTCCTCACTCTCGAGTACGCAAATGCAGCAAAACTGTATGTGCCCGTCCTCTCTCTGCACCTGATAAGCCGTTATGGTGGCGCCGAACAGGATACTGCTCCGCTAAATCATCTCGGTAGCGAGCAGTGGCAGAAAACAAAACGCAAAGCCGCAGAAAAAATTCGCGATGTCGCCGCCGAGTTATTGGATATCTATGCTCAACGCGAGGCCAAAAAAGGCTACAAATATACTTGGAACCAAGATGAGTACGACAAATTTGCTTCCAGCTTTCCATTCGAAGAAACCGCCGACCAAGAGAACGCGATTGAGGCCGTTCTAGACGACATGAAAAACGGCCGGTCTATGGATCGTCTGGTATGTGGTGATGTAGGTTTCGGCAAGACCGAGGTAGCCATCAGAGCTACTTTCGTCGCCGTGCAAAATAACAAGCAAGTCGCCATGCTGGTCCCTACTACTCTGCTTGCACAGCAGCACTACGAAAGCTTCAAGGATCGCTTTGCCGACTGGCCAATAGTTGTGGAAGTTATCTCTCGTTTTAAATCAGCGAGCGAACAGAATGAGACCTTAAAGAAAGTGGCCGCAGGCAAGGTCGATGTACTAATCGGCACCCACAAACTCCTACACGGCGATATCGACTACAGCAACCTGGGGATGTTGATTATCGACGAGGAACATCGCTTCGGTGTGCGCCAGAAAGAAAAACTGAAAGCGATTCGCGCCAATGTGGACATCCTGACCCTTACTGCCACACCTATACCAAGAACACTAAATATGGCGCTTTCCGGCATCCGTGACCTTTCCCTTATTGTCACGCCACCCGCACGCCGATTATCGGTGAAAACATTCGTCCGCCAGGAACAAGACAGCCTTGTCCTTGAAGCTATTTCACGGGAGTTATTGCGAGGCGGTCAGGTCTTTTATTTGCACAACGAAGTTAAATCTATTGAAAACACCGCCGAACATCTGCGCCGCATCATTCCGCAGGCTCGCATCTGCGTAGCCCATGGACAGATGGCGGAACGCGATCTAGAAAAGGTCATGGCTGACTTCTACCACAAGCGTTATAACATCTTAGTCTGCACGACCATCATCGAAACCGGCATCGACATTCCTAGCGCGAACACTATTCTCATCCACCGCGCTGATAAGTTTGGTCTAGCACAATTACATCAGCTGCGCGGCAGAGTTGGTCGTTCACACCATCAGGCTTACGCTTACCTGCTCTTGCCGAATGATGGCAAGCTCAGCGCAGATGCAAACAAGCGTATCGAGGCTATTCAATCTGCAACCACTCTAGGCGCTGGCTTTACTCTTGCCAGTCACGATCTAGAGATTCGAGGCGCGGGAGAATTGTTAGGCGATGAGCAAAGCGGGCACATGCAGAAGATTGGCTTTTCGCTATACACTGAAATGTTGGAACAAGCTGTCAACGCAATCAAATCAGGAAGGCGTCCGGATCTTGACTTGGATTTCGATCAGTCCGTTGAAGTCAATTTACGCATACCGGCACTGATACCAGAAAATTATCTTCCGGATGTGCACCTTCGCCTCATCATGTACAAGCGAATTTCCGCCTCTCTGGATAATGACGACCTGCAGGAACTTCAGGTGGAGATGATCGATCGCTTCGGCCTATTACCAAAACCCTTAAAACTATTGTTTCGCGTCACGCAGCTGAAGCTGAAGGCAGATAAATACGGCATTAAGAAGATCGATGCGAATGTGAAGAGCGGCCGCATCGAATTCAAAGACCAGACACCTATAGACCCAATGTCTCTAATCCAGATGATCCAGAACGACCCGCAGACTTACAAGCTGGGCGGTGCCAATACCCTGCAATTTATCCACAATTGTGAGGAAGGCGCTGATAAACTGGACTTCATTGGTGAATTACTGGATAACTTCAAACTCGTGGAACAGAAGGCAGCCTAAGCCAGACTCGTCATGCAACACTTGCCAAAAAAACAGTCCCTTCTCTTATCGCTATCTGTACCAGCAACAACATCGGTGCCGTTCTTGCTGCTGTTGTCTGCGCTACTTCTTGCAACGTCCAACTTCGCACAGGCTCAAACGTCACAACGTTGGTTTCAGATCGAAGTCTCTGTTTTCAGCAATGATTCATTTGCCGATAGAGACGAAGAATCTTGGCAAGCGGAACGCAACGAACTGAGCTACCCAAATCCACTGCGCAGACTCGACAAACTAAGCGATTTACTTATTACCGATCAAATGATCGCCGGCGCAATAGCCGAGTCTTCAGAGCAGGATTCCCTAGTGGCCATCGAAGAAGCTCAAACTCCACTAGACGAAGAAGCAATCGCTGCTGTGGAGCGAGCCGAGCGTCTTGCACAGATTCTCGCCACTGGCCCCCAACCTGCCCGCCCCGCTAGTGATTTCAAATTCTTCGATTTCCTGCGCGACCCCTACGTACATCTGCCTCCCGGCTCCAGCGATTTCCAACAGACTAATCGCGCACTCGAACGCTCCTCGGAACATCGACTATTGTTTCATGGACTCTGGCGCGAATCATTGGCCGACCCAAGAGATGCAGTCCCCCTCTATGTGCAAGGCGGATTACGCTACGACGATCAGCACGAACTACAGGGGACGATAACTTTACGGTTTAACGAGAACAGAGACCGCATTGTCATCGACAGCAATCTATGGCTGACCGAATACAGCGCATCGGCCGACATCGAAAGCGAATGGCAGCTCCCAGCGATACCAGCCGGGATGAAGACCGATTTAGATTCCTTAACTAGAGACGAGCAAAATTTGCAGTACGGGATTAACCGTGTTTTTCATATGCAGCAGAGTCGAGAAATGCGCAGCACGGAATTTCACTATATCGACCATCCGGCAATGGGCATAGTCATACTCGTGGAACCCTATGAGCCGCCCCCTCTTCCTCTGCCTGAATTCGATTTTGAAGAAGCGAACTAACTCAACTGCGCAACACAATTTCGGTAATCACTGCAGAGACAAATTCCATACCACTCTCTAACACAGCATGTATGTCATCGAGAGTAATAGGATCTTCCGATAGTCCAGCCGCCCAATTCACTGAGAGCGCTAGACTCGCATATTCGATTTCCAGTTCCCGCGCTAGCGAGGCCTCAGGCATACCGGTCATGCCTACCATGTCACATCCATCCTGCGCCAAGCGCCGAATCTCTGCAGCAGTCTCCAATCTCGGCCCCTGCGTACAACCATAGACACCGCTAGCCATAACCTCACAAGCGGTTCTCGAACGGGCATTGACCGCTTCTGTGGCCTGCAAGATGCGCTGACGAATCGGCTCGCTATAAGGATCGGTAAAGTCGATATGATGCACCGTCTTTAACTTGCCGTCGTAAAACGAGACGTCTCGTGAATAGCTGTAATCGATAAGTTGATCGGGCACAGCAACAGCACCCGGCAGCAGATCGCCATGGATGGCACCCACCGCATTAACCGCGACGATCTCAGTAACACCCAGGTCGGAAAGTGC
This sequence comes from uncultured Gammaproteobacteria bacterium, assembly GCA_913060495.1. Classification (GTDB taxonomy): domain Bacteria; phylum Pseudomonadota; class Gammaproteobacteria; order Pseudomonadales; family Pseudohongiellaceae; genus UBA9145. The sequence continues at coordinate 16,888 of CAJXRP010000036.1, forward strand.
CGCTATGTTTGCACGGTAATTAATTTTATGAGGCGGGATTTTATGGTTGGCGCCGTGACGCGGCAGGAAAATAAATTCTTTATCTCCACTACCGATACGTACCAGCCGCACCTTGCTACGACTGTAGGGCGTCTTTATGGCAATCTTTTCCAACTGCGCGAAGCCCTGAAGCTCTGACAGACCAGTTCCACCAATTATCGCTAACATCTTAACTCTCGATTAAGTTTGGGCTGTGAACATACGACACCTGCCTAGCTAAGGCAAATACAGCAGGAGATAGCCTCAAGTCTTATTAATGCAGAGAGAAGATTTATGCGGATTAACGAAGGATGGCACTAGGAAATAAAGGAACAAGCTACATAGCCAGAGGAAACATTCTGCGAGGTTTGGCCCCTCTGGCTCGGTAATCGATATCTAGGCGAGCCAACTAAGACTTAGCGAAGACTGGTTTTATCGAGTAGCTTCCTTATTATTCACAAACTTTAGGATAATCCAAACTTCAAACATCACTTGTGAGCAAAAATGCAATACACATCACAAAATGCCCGCTTCTCTAGATGCAAGAGCTATCGGTACAGTCTATCTAGGTCCTGGAATGAAGGCTCTGGCAAGGCGGTGTTCATCGGCTTGAATCCTTCAACGGGGGATCAGCATGAAGATAACCCGACTATTCGCCGCTGTGTTGGCTTCGCGCGGGCATGGGGCTGCAATAGCGTGGAGATCGTTAATCTTTTCGCATTCTGCGCGACCAAGCCCGAAGACCTAAAGCTATCAACCGAACCAATAGGCAGGAACAACGATCGCTGGATTAGCGCGGCTATCGACGACGCGGCATTGAGTATCGCCTGCTGGGGAAATCACGGCGCGTTTCAGGGAAGATCGGAAAAGATTCGACAGCGCCATCCTGATTTACTCTGTCTAGGCATCAACGCCTCTGGGCAACCAAAACATCCGCTGTATATTAAGTCCACACAAACGCCATTCGCGTTCGGCAGATAAGCTGTACAATAGACCCCTTCGATAAGACAAACGAGACCTATGTAGATAATGAATCTAATGCACGCAATCTTTCGATTCGCTTGGAATCAAAAATGGATTAATCTACGCCACAAAAAGGCTATCTATAAGAAGCTTTGCAGCTACGACGACGTGCCGGACGCCCCTTTTTCCACGGACTTTTTTAGCCTTCAATATAAGGGCAACCTCAACAATAGCGTCGAGTTCACCCTTTACTACTTGGGCGCGTTTGAAAAGCCCTTACTGTTCTTCCTGCGCGACACGATGCTAAGCCTGAAGCAGTCATCGAATGGATCTACGGAGAATTTTTTCGACATAGGTGCAAATATTGGCCAGCACTCTTTATTTATGTCGCTCCATGCAGATCAAGTGCATTCGTTCGAGCCCTATTCAGTTGTTAGCCAGAAGCTCGAACAACATATCGAGCTGAATCAGATCGGCAACATTCAACTACACAAAGTCGGCCTCAGCAATCAGCAAGAAGAACTGGATTTCTACGCGCCGACCGGTCGCAATCAAGGGATAGGCTCTTTCGACGCCGGCACCGTTAGCAAGGGAAACAAGAACCTAGGCAAGCTGGCCCTGGTTCGTGGCGATGACTACCTGGAGCAGAGCAAACTGCAGGATATTGCCTTGCTCAAGATTGATGTCGAGGGCTTCGAGAAGAACGTCGTCGCCGGCTTAGCAGCTACACTAGACAAGTCTCGCCCGATTATCGTGCTCGAGGTTACCTACGGCAATTCACTCTCCTTTACCTCCCTGGATCAACTGAAAGGCGCACTACCTGCAGACTACGCGTTGTTTCGCTTCAATAACCGTAAGGCAGATGGCAGCAAGGCAAGACGTCGTGGAGCTAAGGCGAAACGTAGCGGCGACTATGAACTTATTCCCTTCGATGAGTGGAGAACTACCGGCCAAGACGATGTCATAGCCTGCCCGACAGAGAAGCTTGAGCAATTACCTCGAAAGAATGTAACTTAACGCGCAATTAGGTCGTCACAAATTTAGGGCGAAAAAAAGGCCTAGCACTAAGAATTCAATCCTAACCTAAGCCATTTCAACACGTTCTTATCCAATCTATCGGTGCTGCTGTAGATATCTTTAGTAAATTGTTGTTTTTTATCTACTTCTAGATATAGCCAATTCCTGGCCAAAACCACAGAAAGGGGCATATTGCAGCATCATCCTTTCATTTCATCTGTGTAATAGCATGAACTTCTACCGTGCTGCAGCCATCAAATTTGGCGAAACGCTCGAGCTCCGCCGTCAAAGCGAGCAAAAAAGCTTCTTTGCTCTTAACACTCTTCTCTAGGTAGAGATTCATTACATGAAAGACTCCTGTCTTCCTATCTGCCTTCGCATCCAGTCTCGCGACGAATCGATTGCCACGTAATATAGGCAGACAGAAATACCCAAACTTGCGTTTTGCCTTGGGCACATAACACTCGATCTGATAGTCAAATTCGAAGAGTGAAGCAAGACGCTTGCGCTGAATCACCGCGTTATCGAATGGCGACAAAATTCGCAACTTAGGAGCGGGTAAGCCCTGATCCATTAGCGATAGCGACCTAGGCGTTGCATAGTAAGTCTGCCCATTAACTTCAAGCTCCTGCAACATGCCGCCCTCCACCAGATCTGCAACAGTTTGAGCCATCTGCTTTCTCAAACCTTTGCGCAAATAAATTAACTCTGCGATCTGAGCGATACCGTGTGAGCGTAGATAGCTCCCTATCAAATGACCACACAGCTCCTCGGCGGTAGGCATGCTGACATCTATATCACTAGGCAAGACTCGCTCGCGAAGATCATAGACCTTGTGAAAATTATTACGGCGGGGAACCATCAGCTCCCCTTCCATGAACAGCTGCTCCAGCGCAATCTTTGAGGGAGAGCGCGCCCACATAGCATCACTGCTCTTCTTATCCTTGAAATCCTTCGCAGATAATGGGCCCTCTTCACGAATACGCTGCAAGACCTTCTTTACCTGCGTGCGATCCTTCGGATACCAGTGGGTATCACCGGAGGCGATACGTTGCATCATCGGCAACGAGTAGCGGTAGTCCCGCATCGGCAAGATCGCTAAAGCATGGGCCCAGTGTTCGAACACAGCTCCCCGCTCCTGCAGCAGATCGATATCGCTAGCCTTGAAGGCAGAAACTCTATTCCAGAGCGTGTGGATATGGGCTCTGGCTACGACTGAGAGCGTATCGATCTGCACATAGCCGAGATGTTCGATAGCCTTCTGCGTCGCCTCTAGACCACTGCCAAAGGTGCGCCTACTGGCTAAGCCTTGGCGAGCCAAAACTAGTCGGCGTGCTGCACTAAGGGAAACGGATTCAGTCATCGGAACAAGGTCGAGGATTACAAGAGGATATAGGCGCGCGCAACAGCAAAAAGTCACGCGCCATAATTACTGTGATAAAGGGACCGATCTAGAACCTGCCCTCATTGATCACGACGGCGGAGGCGATACCACCTACATTTCTAACCGTGTAGCTTTGTCCTGCCTTTCGCCATGCCCAGCTACCAGGATGATCGAGCTCGTTGATAACTTCATCATCTCTAGTTACCTGCAACAAGCCATCGACAACCTGAACGACAACGCTTGGAAGTTTATGTAATTGAACTTCGGTTTCCTCTCCCGGCGCCAACTCAATTCGATAAGATCTAAACCAGGCATTTTCTAGTTCTGGCTCAGCGCTCAAGCCCTGCGGTCTATCGGACTGCAGATCGATATTACCTGCGCTGCCATTAACCAGAGCAATGATACGAAATAGGCCTGGGCCAGCGTTAGGCACCTTGTGGGTTACTGCTTCGTGTGCGTAATCGATATTGGCGCCGATCTGACCATCGCGTGGCCCATCGGCCATGCTGATGTAGGTCAGCATTATGGGCTGGTCGTGGACGTGGGGTAGAGAGATATCACCTGGGTTGATCTGCACATCTAATAGGTAGAGATCGCCCTCCTGATGCACAGTTCTGTGTCTAGGCTCTTGAAGTAAGTGCACGATGCGCTCGCCGGCAAACTCATTGTCTTCGGCAGCGAACAGGGTTGAGACTGGGCTTAGGGTCAGTATTAGGAAGAGTAGGATTGCTAGGATGAAGAAGGTTGCGCGCAATTTGGGTAGCGGGTCATTTTGGGTGGATGGGGCTACGGCAATGGGTGGTTTGGGCTGCTTGCTCTTCATTTTGTTTTCCGGATGTGGGTTTTTGTTTATAGGGGGAAAGTACTCTTTCTTTTGGGGTTTTGCTAGGGCTGTCTCTTATACACATCTCCGAGCCCACGAGACTCCTGAGCATCTCGT
>CAJXRP010000037.1 GCA_913060495.1 uncultured Gammaproteobacteria bacterium
ACGAGATGCTCAGGAGTCTCGTGGGCTCGGAGATGTGTATAAGAGACAGATCAGAGTGTGCTAAGAAGTGTGCTAAAAATTTTGGCACTTCTTGGTCTAAACTACTGCATTTTTACTCTGACCTCTTTCGTTACGTGTTTTCTGACTCGCTAGTGTGCTGCAGCCCCCTAAAAACAGTCACCACAATTACACTTACCCAAATCCCGTAGGCAATAGCAGCAGTTGTTACCCAATTTGTCGGCAAGATCAAGAAAGCCGCAATCCAAATAGCGAGAAAAATAGGAACCCGCCTGGCGGCTCTTTTGATTCTCTGCAGGGGCGAGAGTTTGCTGTTAGTGAGTAAAAAGGGTACGGGCCTAATAAACCAACCGTTGGCCAGCAACAGAGCAACAAATACCAGGAAAGGCCTGCCCTCGGAATCCAGCTCAGGTTTGCCATCCAATTGTGCATCTTGGATGTTGTCAGATTGTTTGAGTGAGTCAGCAACCTTCTGATAAACGTAACTTGCCGTCGGCCGCTCTACGGCGCCGCCTATATTTGCGCGAGTCGGTACACTGCGCCAGCGATAAAGAATTCTCTTGTTGCTATCAATTCCCAAAACGCCAGGCTGAAAATAACCCTTGGGGTGGGAGAGGCGATCATCTGTGTTTGTGATGAAAGAGGTCTTTTCGTTGATGAATAATTCCAACCAGCCTCTTTCTTTACATTGCTCAGCAATTTCCTGATGAGGGTCGCCAATGGTATCAAAAGACAGTTCCCATTCTGATTTCGCTGCATCGGCAAGACGCTGGGGTTCGCTAACTATTGCATACAACTCGCCGCCCGCTGCGCGAATTTCTTCAACAACGCCTTCAGTAACATAGCCTCGTAACTCGAGGCGACAGGGAGGTCACCAGAATCCGCGGTAGAAAACCAGCACTACGAATTTGTGCTTGTTGATTGCGTCGTCAAGCCAAGCCTTCCTCGCCCCAGGAGGAGGGTCGAGCTCCGCTTGGGTTCCATTTGAGAGTGACGGCTCGTCAGCAAATGAAACTGTAAAACTTTCTCCGGTTCGAAGAACGTTAAATTTCTTTTGCTGGCACATATCACCGCCGCAAAGCACGAGGCGAAGCTCTTTTTCACCGCTCGACGCGAGTGAATCTTCGGCGTCTACAATGCCAGTGACTTCGAATTCATCTGAGGATTGCGCATTAAACCAATTGATTGCTGCATCCACTTCCAGTTGCAGAGCTTCTGGTATTGTGTCGCTTACTTTGGCCACTGTAGTTCCTAATTGAGCTTTAATTTGGCGTTCAGCCTAGTGATACACAGATACTAGCGGCAGAACTAATAATTAGGAAGTGGGGGCGGATTTATTTTCTGAAAAGCGATGGTGGCTCGGGACGGAATGATCCAAACAGGCTTAGGCCTGTTTGTCCCCTGCGGGCTTCGCGCTGGCGCGCTCGTTGCTGATTGCTTCGCAATCGGTCGAACCTATTATGCTTCTCATCCAGTCCCTGGACGCCATATACAAAAAAGCCCCGCTGAAAGCGAGGCTATTTGTATATGGTGCCCAGGGGCGGAATCGAACCACCGACACGAGGATTTTCAGTAGAACGTGTGACCGATTCTCTTTTAGTATCAGTGAGTTAAAATGATGAAAACAGAGTGTGCTAAGAAGTGTGCTAAAAATTTCGACAATTCTTAGTTCAAAACTACTGTATTTTTACTCTGACCCCAAATATTACATGACCCCAAATATTACATCATCCCGTTGATATCTGGCCCAATGCGGTAGATCTGGTTGCTACAGTGGCATGGGCTCACGTTTATACAGCTTTGGCGGTCAAGATAAGTTAGCAGTCTTAGGGACCGGCCAATATGCTTGTAAAAGGTGTGTCCAATCAAAAAGCACAGAGATCAACTTTTATGTGTCATCCATTTATATTTTTATATAGGCTTAGTTTTTGGGAACCAGACTTCGCACATTTCGCTATGGGATCAGGTGAATTATGACTAGTGAAAATTTAGGCAAAAAAACTAATAGTAAGAACAAGCCGGATATCTATCTACCGCCTTTAAAGCGCCGAGACTTTTTGCGCGGCAGCGCGGGCGGCATGGCAGGTGCAATGCTAGCCACCTGGCCCTGGCAAAAACTGGCGGCACAACAAGATCTAAATCCAGTGACCGACGATTGGGATGCGGGAATCCTGCGGCACCTGCTGCCCGCGGTAAATGAATCACGAATTCTGATAAAAGCTTCATTCACCAGAGCTCTGAGCGACACGCCTAGGCTGCGTATCCAAAATGCTGGCAGTACTAAAGTGGTCGAAGGTTATGTTAACGACACCAGTGGCGAGTTCTGGCAATTTTATGCAGACGAGCTGCATGCGGATACCGAGTATGAATTGTCTCTACAAGACAGTAGCGGCAACTCCCTGTGCGCGCCCTGGCCCCTATCAACTTTTCCGGCGCCGCAGCAGAACCCTGAAAATGTTCGAGTGCTATTTTATACCTGTGCCGGGGGCCCTGAAGGGGAGTACTTCGGTATTGGCGATCGTCGCGGCAATCTACCGATTGCCATACGCCAGAGACTGTTAAAAAGAGGATTGTCATTCGCACCTCAGGCGGCAGTAGCTAATGGTGATCACATTTACTGGGACCTTCATACCTGGCAGGGCGATCAGGCCGGAGAATTGAGCACTGCTGGTCAACAATCAAGCTTCGATTATGCCGAACGAGTTATGGGTGGCAGCAATGAGGAGGCCATGAAACTGGCTGCAGGTCCTCAGATAGTTCCGCTATATGGCACTGCCTTTAGATCTACGCCGGTATACTTTCTCCAGGATGATCATGATCACTGGGAAAATGATTCGCCACTTACTTATCCGGTTCCATGGTTTCAATTACAATTGGCGCGCACTACTCAGCAACTGTACTACCCCGAGTTTCTTCCGGATGTTACGCGCCCACCCGGTCTGCCATATTCCACAATCTCGGCGCGTGGAGATCTTTCCGAAAGTTTCGGTACCTTGCGTTACGGTCAGTTGCTAGAGGTGTTGCTCTACGATGTGCGTCGCACGTTGAGTGTGGGCGGACTCAATTCCGCTTTTCTTGATAGTAATGTTGAAGACTGGCTGGTGCAGCGTACTGCTTCAAAGGATACTCGTCATCTGGTACATGTGCCCTCCAACCCTCCAGGATGGACCGCCGGCAAGTGGGGCGAGTGGTATCCAGATGTAATACATCCGGAGACAGGTCAATTGACTACCCAGATTCCCAAGGAGCATTGGCGACAAGGTTGGCTGGATCAGCACGACCGTATTATGCAGTCATTGGCAGAGATGAAACATCGAAATCCGCTAGTAATAGCCGGTGATCTTCATGCCACGGGTGTTGGCACGATGCACGGCGCTGGCACTCTGGATTTCAGCGACAACCCCATAACCAATATTCTCTGTGGGCCGGTTGGTACATCAATTCGAGGCTTTCCCTCGGTGGTTCGTGGTGTGTCTTCAGCGCCATCGCAGTATTTGGATTTCCTGGAACAGGTGCCACCGATTGAAGAACATGGTTTTACTATTGTAGATTTTGAACAAGATAGAATTGTAGCGAAGCTTTTTAAGTGGGACGTGAATAGTCAGCCGGTGGATGCCATCGATACATTGGAGCCTTATCACACAGTCGAACTGGATCGACCTTGATCTAGGTAGGAAAGAAATGGGAATGATGGGAAATCAGAAATAAATGGGGTCAGAGTAAAAATACAGTAGTTCTGGGAATAGGGAGAAAGACTGCTCGGGGCGGAATGATACAAACAGCCTTTGGGCTGTTTGTCCCCTGCGGGCGGCGTTCCGCCGTCTGCGCTGCTTGCGCAGCTTTCGAACCATCGACACGAGGATTCTCAGTAGACTGTGTGACCAATTCTCAAATTGAATCAATAAGTTAAAAGCGCGAAATTAGAGTGTGCTAAGAAGTGTGCTATGAGTTTATCGATATTGAATTCATAAAGTTACTGTATTTTTACTCTTACCCCTTTTCTAAGAGTGCCCTAATTCCGCCGCAAGCCGAGCGTAGCTGTAGACATTTTGGGCTTCCCCTCTTACTCTTAGCTCACAATAATAATAGCTAGAGAACTAATATGATGTGCAACTTGGTATCTATCCGGCAACGCTTCTGTTTTCTCTTTGTCAGCCTCTTTATAGCGAATTTTACTTTCGGCCAACAGCCTGACTTAAGTACTGTTTCAGTTACCAGACTCGCCAACAAACCTATAATTGGCCCAGACATTCACCCCAGTACTGGCGAGAATATCCAGGGACCTTCTCTAATTCGAGTACCAGATTGGGTAGAAAATCCTCTGGGCAAATACTATGTCTACTTTGCCGATCACAAAGGTCTTTATATTCGCCTGGCATATGCTGATGAACTTGCCGGTCCTTGGCAAATTTACGCCCCTGGCAGCCTCCAGATTGAGGACTCTTACTTTGCACCTACTCCGCCACCAATTTCTGACGAGCTACTCGCTGAACTGACCGCTGCCCGCAGCGGAGTTTCCGGATTAGGCTCCCCTGTTTCGCATGATCTTGCGCTTGAGTTTACTCTGCCCCACATAGCCTCTCCCGACGTCCATGTTGATGATGAAAACCAACAGATCATCATGTACTACCACGGTTTAGAAGGACCTGCTTTTCAGCACTCACGGGTAGCTACTTCTAATAATGGCATCGATTTTGTAGCCCGGGAAGAAAACCTCGGTCGCACCTATATGCGAGCTTTCGAACACGATGACATGACTTACGTTTTAGCGATGCCCGGTCAGTTTTATCGATCAGAAGATGGTTTCACTAATTTCGAGGAAGGGCCTCGGCTATTTGTATCCAATATGCGCCATTCCGCAGTAATTGTGCGGGGTGACCATCTCTATGTCTTCTGGACCCGCGTAGGTGACGCACCAGAAAGCATCCTGCTGAGCACAATCGATATCAGTTCAGACTGGATGGAATGGGAAGAATCTGAGGAAGTAGTTTTACTCAGTCCTGAATTCGAATGGGAAGGTGCCAATGCTCCGATTGATCCATCGGTACGAAGTACAGCATATGGTCAAGTGAACCAATTGCGTGATCCAGCTCTCTACGTCGAAGACCAAGTAGTTTATCTGCTCTACGCGGTAGCCGGAGAAAGTGGCATAGCGCTGGCTCGCGTCGACTTCTAAATCGAATTTATCAAAAAGGGGGCAGAGTAACAATACGGTACTGCTTTCTACTCTGACCCATTTATTAGAAAGCAGAGTTTTTTGAAAAGTGTTCTAAGTTCAAGGACAAATTTATGACTCATAATTCCAGAAAATCGAGCCGGCGTAGTTTTCTTGCTCAGTCAGGCAAGTTCGCCGCCATGGCAGCGGCAGTTGGTGCGCCTTCTTTGACGCCTAGTCGGTTGCTGGCTCAAGGCCCAGCGCCTCGCATTCGCGAAGTTAGGGCTTATCCAATCTTCATGGATGGGCGCTCAGAGGGCTTGCTGGATACTCCCTCTTTTAATGGTGATGATGATCCGCGGCGTTGGCGTTATGGCGGTCCTTTCGAACAATTACCCTCAGCGATTATTGCTGTGATCAAGACCGACCAAGGGATTACCGGATTTGGCATGGGTGCCGGAGGTAGTGCTGCTGTTGAAATAATAGACGGCCACCTCAGTCACTTGTTGATGGATGCCAATCCCCTGAACGTAGAACAACTCTGGGATCAGATGTACACCTCGGGTATTTTTTATGGCCGGCGCGGGCTTTTTGTTATGGCATTAAGTGCCATAGACAACGCGCTATGGGACATTGCCGGTAAACACGCTGGGCTGCCCGTACATGAGCTGCTCGGTGGCGCCGAGCGCGATACTATTGAGATCTATCAGACTAACGGCGATTTCGCGGCTGGCAAAGCCGCTGGCGTGCGCAATTTCAAACGTACCACCTATGGAGGTCCGCGCATGCCGGAAGAGGCGCGCAGTCGCTATGTCAAATCTGTGCTCGAGGCGCGAGACACTCTGGGCCCTGATGTGCGCCTGATGACTGACTGCGTGTCTCGCGATGGCACAGTGGATTGGGCTGTCGAGCTGGCCGAAGAGCTGCGTCCGGCGAATCTCTATTTCATGGAAGAACTGCTTTCACCGGATGATGTGTTCGGTTACGCCGAACTGGTCAATAGAATAGGTGGCAAGGGTGAAGCCTGGACTCGCATTGCCTGCGGAGAGCACGAGTACACGCAACATGGTTTTAATGTGCTAGTACAGCTGGGTTCAGCGGAAATTTTGCAGCCAGATATCACCTGGTGCGGAGGCACCACCGCCGGGAGACGTATTTCGAATTTGGTGGAAGCGGCAGGCCTGGAAATCATTCCCCATCGTGGCGGCAGTTCCTGGGGATTTCCTATTGCACTGACTTCTCCCAGTTGTTCTATGGCGGAGAGTTTTCCTGAAGGTTCGGAAATTCTCGATGCTATGTCCTGTACGGTGGAAAACGGATTCGTACAGGCCCCTACGGCACCAGGATTTGGAACCTCGCTAACCGAAGAAATGGTATTGGATTACCGGCTATCGACCAGGCAGTAAATAACAACTGTCTCCGGGTAGTAGTTGAGCTGGAAATTCAAAAATCCATCCGGTAGATTGTTAACTCGCAGAAAATCAAAATGACAATCAAAGGGCTCAGAGTACTTTGATCATCCACTAGATTAGAGATGGCTGCTCGGGGCGGAAGAATCCAAATAGCCTTAAGGCTATTTGTCCCCTGCGGGCTTCGCGCTGGCGCGCTCGTTGCAAACTGCTGGCGCAGTTAGTCGAACCATATCGATACTACTCATCCGTCCCTGGGCACCATATACAAAAAAGCCCCGCTGAAAGCGAGGCTTTTTTGTATATGGTGCCCAGGGGCGGAATCGAACCACCGACACGAGGATTTTCAGTCCTCTGCTCTACCGACTGAGCTACCTGGGCGTATAAAACTTTTATTAAATATGTGCTCTCTGCACATTTGGGCAATGCTTCGCATTGCTCCTCTGCTCATTCCAGCCAGCAATCATAGATTGCTGTCGTTCGATTATCGCTGGAAGCTATCGCTTCCAAAACGCTCTGTCTCACCCAACTGAGCTACCTGGGCATTTTTGATCTGCTACGCTCGGTGATACTTCGTTGAAGTCCGATATCTCACTCGGTCACTTACTAATGTAAGCTCCCTCCTTCGATTCGGCCTTCGCCTCGTCTCACCGTCGCTCGCGACGCTCAAAATCTGTGTAAGATCCGGGAAAGCATCGATTTGCGCAAGCCGCGTATTAAATAGAATCTGGGCTTTTTAGTCAAGAGAGGCGGCGAATTTACTCGGTTTCGGGTACATAGCCCTCGGCTTTGTCGAAATCCTCGTTATTGAAGAACTTATCCATCTCCGCTTGCAGGTATTTGCGGTCTTCTGCATTCATCATATTGAGCTGTTTTTCGTTGATTAGCATGGTTTGCTGGGCCTGCCATTCGCTCCAGGCCTGCTGTGACACGGTCTCAAAGATTTCTTGCCCTTTTGGGCCCGGATAGGGGGGTGCTGCTAGGGCGGGTAGTTCTTTGTCGTACTTTTTACATTGGACCATGCGTGACATAGCTGTTCTCGGTGTTTGCTGTGCTAGTGGTTAGGATTTTTCTGCTAATTTGGATAGGAGCTTCTTTACGGGAGCTGCCAATCCTACTTCTAAAGAATGGTCTAAAGGGTACCAGAGCCAGCGATCGGTTTCCGCTATTTCATCCAGTTTAGTGGCTTGGATTTGTACTGGGGTAATGTCTAGATGGTAGTGGGAAAAGCTGTGGCGGATCTTCTCGAGTTCTACGCCCCCGTCTGTCGCCTCACTATCGATTGTGGCGCCTACCAATGTAGGTGCACAACTTGGCTCTGGAGATTCCGGTAGGCTATAGAGTGATCCCCAGATTCCAGTGGCAGGCCGCTTCTCTAAGAGCACCTCTCCAGCATTGTTTTGCAGGATAAACATCGCCACCGATTTAACAGGAAGCGTTTTCTTTGCTTTCTTTCCGGGGAATTCAGCGACGCGATCTTGTTGGTAGCTTTTGCAATCTAACTGCAATGGGCAGTCTTGGCACGAGGGCTTGCTGCGAGTACAGACGGTTGCGCCAAGGTCCATGATCGCCTGTGTGTAGTCGTCAATACGTTCATGGGGTGTAAGTGATTCTGCTATTTCCCAGAGCTGTTTCTTTACCGAGGATTGTTCGGGCCATCCTGGGATGCAGTGGTATCGAGCTAGCACGCGTTTTACATTGCCATCGAGGATAGAGGCGCGCACGCCCATGGAGATTGCTGCGATGGCGCCCGCTGTGGATTGCCCAATGCCATCCAGTTCCATCAGGCCTTCAACAGTATTTGGAAATGATCCGCCGTGTGTATTTACGATAGCCTTTGCTGCTTTGTGCAGATTCCGCGCTCTAGCGTAGTAGCCTAGGCCTGTCCAAAGATGAAGCACCTGATCAGTCTCCGCCGCTGCAAGCTCTTCCACCGCCGGGAACCTGTTCATGAAGCGCTCGAAGTAGGGGATGACCGTATTGACCTGGGTCTGTTGCAGCATTATTTCTGAGATCCACACGCGATAAGAGGTGCGATCGGTTTGCCAGGGGAGGTCGTGACGGCCGTGCTTATCAAACCATTGCAGAAGCTGCTTTGCGAAAAGAGGTTTGGTGCTAGGCATGAATCGGTTCGATCGAAGTCTAGTTGAGAAGATTGCGAAGTAGGCCGCGTACGCCGTCTCCCACTTCGGGTGGAAGTTGGTCGGTGATTGTTTCCTCGATCCGATCTATGACTGCGTTTGTGCCTAGCTGCGTAAATATTTCTCGAACCTGAGTAAAGTCAGGGCGGCAATATTGGTTCACCTCGTCTTCAAAAGCTGCTGCACATTTCACCGGCCAGGCAACATCGTGATAGAGCTCGTCTACTTGAATTGTTTGCAGATAGGGTTCGCCGAGGATAGTGAAATTCAGGTCGTAGTCAAAATTTTCTTGCTGCAGATCTATGCCGCCTGTTCCGGAGATATCGAAATTATCCATGCGCAGATTGAGTTGCTGATTTTCAGAGAGCCCGTTATTGAGAAGGATGAATCCACCAAGCTCTGCGAAGCGAATGACGTCCGGCCATTGCTCGATGGTGCCACCGCTAGGACTGAGTGCGGAAATTGCAGTGAATACCTGTTTGATCACGCCGATGTCGACGCTGTTTTCGGTAACTGCGAAGGTGATGGAACCGTTTTGCGAATCCATCATCTCGCTAGTAGTTTGGCCGCTGGCAGTAAGGTCAACTTCGACGTCTAGGTTGCCGGTAACTGCGTTAAGCCGAGACACGCTTGGCGCTAGCTCGGCTAGGTTCAATTGGCTGATAACGAGCTGCGTGCTAAGTACAGCGTCTGGATAGCGGCCGTCGATTCGTACATTGCCTGCGACGCTGCCCTCAAAAGTTGCAACTGGCTGTAGCTCGATATCGAGTACACCGTCTTCGACATTAGTGAAAACATTGATGCCGGTAAAGAGTAAATCATTCGCCACTACTGATTCGATTGCGATGGAGCCGAGCACATTGAATGAGTTGAGTAGCTCGACAGGCAGTGGGGTGCTCGTTGCTGGAGTAGGTGAAGGGGTAACAGCATCATTCGGTTCTATTATAGTAACTTCGTTGTTGGCGGCTGGATTGGGATCTATTTCGATTTCTGAATCTAAGAAGGGCGAGATGTCGATCTGGTTGCTAACAATTTCATAGCTAATGTTCGCTGGCGTTAAGTCGGTAGCAAAGCGAATCTCGGCTTCGGCTTCGATTGTGCTTGCAGATAATTGTGCAACTAATTCAGGGATTACGATGCCGAATTCGTCGCCGCTAAAATTTGCAATAATACTTGCTTGCGGCTTTTCCGTAATTGAGAAAAGCGAGCTGGTGGCATCGAGTTCGCTTTCGGTTTCTCGAATGCCTGTGGTCTGTAGCAAGCCGAATACATCGAAGTCGTTGGAAGAGAGTGAGCCATCAAATGTGAGGCTGTCGTTCAAGCCGCTGATGTGCAGGTCACCTTGTAATAACATCGGCGTAACATTGAAGTTAACATTTTGTAGGTCGATAGTTCCCGCGTTTATATCGGCGCTAATGTCGCCTTTGAAACCCATCGCTATAGGCTTGGTCATGCCATTGTTTAGAAAGGTGAAGTTCACATCGACATCGAATGGATTTCCTTCGATGTTGGTGTTGCTGCTTACGAGGTTGAGATTGCTGACGCTGTAGCGTGAGTTTTGCGACAGGTCTTGTATGTCGATGCTGGCATTGTCGATACGCAAGTGCTCGAAGGATACGGTGACGATGTCGGAGTTTGTATTAGTAGTAGCGGGGTCGTCCTGTTGTCGGTTCGGCTGTGAAGCAGGAGCGGGGGAGCTGCTATTACCGTTGGAGATAGAGGCCGTAGTATCCCAATTGCTCTTTCCCTGGGCATCGATGAAGTAGTTGATATGAAAATCGTTGGTGGATAGTTCGCGTATGAAAATTTCACCGCCTATCAATGCGCGTAAATCAACCTGCAGCAAGGCTGCCGTTGTCGAAGCCAGTTCTTGTGGAGATGCCGGGTTTTTGAGTCTTACATCATTCAGGGTTAGGCCTACGGACGGGAAGAATGCGATGTCCATATCCCCGGCGATAGTAAGTTCATAACCGGTGCCGGATAAGACGGCGGCCTGAATCGCGGCCTTATTCTGGTCGGTATTCACGGACATTAGCAGGATTACACCTGCGACTATTGATAGCAGGATTAGCCCAAGCAGCAATCTGGCGAGTTTCTTAATCATTTATTCTCAATATTAGTGGTCTGAGGTGTTCAAACCAGCCTGCTTTCTTAAATGGCCAAGGCTAGTAGTTTCATGCCTTGCGGGCCGCTTAGTTTAACGGATTGACTTGCCACTTGCACGATAGGGCTTGGATAGTGCGGGCAGGTCTTGAATTGCCCATAGTTGCTGCTTTCATTGCGCTAGAGCGGGCATTATAATGCGTTCTTTCCAGTGGAGGTGTGAAATCCTCTTTATAGCAAGCAGCGGCATTGATTATTCAAGCCCGCATGCGCTAGCAATCGCAACTACAGTGACGAACTAATGAGAACAGCATCAGTAGAACGTAATACTAAGGAAACACAGATTTCGGTAGCCATTAATCTCGATGGCAGCGGCGAGCTTGAGGTCGATACTGGGCTACCGTTTCTGGACCATATGCTGGATCAGATAGCGCGACACGGGCTAATAGACATCTCCGTTAAGGCGGTGGGTGATCTCGAGATCGACGCACATCACACAGTCGAAGACATTGGCATAACCTTAGGTCAGGCTTTCGATAAAGCTCTCGATAAGACCGGGATTCGACGCTACGGGCACGCCTATGTGCCACTCGATGAAGCACTCTCTCGTGTGGTAATCGATTTTTCCGGCCGCCCTGGACTGGACTACCATGTTCAATTTGTTAAAGGCACGGTTGGCGCATTCGATGTGGATTTGTTTCACGAGTTCTTTCAGGGTTTCGTCAATCACGCTTTTGTGACTCTGCACATCGATAATCTACGTGGTAAGAATGCGCACCATCAGATCGAGACTATATTTAAGGCTTTCGGCCGTGCTTTGCGCATGGCTATCGAAGCCGATCCACGACAAGAGGGCGTTGTCCCTTCTACGAAAGGGTCGCTTTAAGGCTACTCGATCGAGAGCTAGAGTTTTCTAACTCCTTTTTCGATGCGCGCTAATCGAATTAACCAAGACTAGTTTATAGATGAATAAGATCGCAGTAATTGATTACGGCATGGGTAATCTGCATTCGGTTGCGAAGGCATTGGAACACGTCGGCCGCGAATTGAACCAGCAGGTAGAGGTTGTCGTGACAGCTGATGGGAATGCGATAGCGCAAGCCGATCGGGTTATCTTTCCCGGTGTCGGTGCCATCCGAGACTGCATGGCGGAAATTCTGCGCTTGGATGTTGATCAGATCGTGAAAGACGCCATTCAGTCAAAACCGGTGCTAGCCATCTGTGTAGGCATGCAGGCACTGATGAATTCGAGTGAAGAGAATGGCGGCGTCGAATGTCTGGGCTTCCTTGATGGTGAGGTTCGGTATTTTGGTGACGATCTTCGTGATGTTGATGGGCGACGTTTAAAAGTGCCGCACATGGGTTGGAATCAAGTTAGTCAAACCATCGATCATCCGTTGTGGAAAGATATTCCTGATAACAGTCGATTCTATTTTGTGCATAGCTATTATGTGCAAACCCAGCAAGGGGGTATGGTCACCGGTACGGCCAATTACGGAAACGATTTCGTAGCCTCGCTTGCCGACAACAATATTTTTGCGACCCAATTTCATCCAGAGAAGAGTCAGACAGTAGGGCTTACCCTGCTGCGTAATTTTCTGTTGTGGGATGGGACGGTTTAGTAATTTACCTTCTAGTTTAAGAGCGATGCGATGTTAGTTATACCAGCAATAGATTTGAAAGACGGTCAGTGTGTTCGCCTCAAGCAGGGGCGCATGGAAGATTCTACTATTTTTTCCGATGACCCGGTAAGCATGGCCGGAATTTGGCAAGCTAAAGGCGCGCGACGTTTGCATATTGTCGATCTGAATGGCGCTTTCGCCGGCACTCCAGTGAATGCTGAAATTATCACTAAGATCGCCGCAGCCTATCCAGACCTGCCGATTCAGATTGGTGGCGGCATTCGTAACATGGAGAATGTTAAGTTCTATATAGATGCGGGCGTGAGCTATGTGATCATTGGCACGCAAGCGGTGAAGAATCCGGACTTCGTGAAACAGGCCTGTGCTGCCTATCCTGGGAAGATTATCGTTGGTATCGATGCTATCGAAGGCATGGTGGCTACGGAAGGTTGGGCCGACGTGTCTGATGTATCCGCGGTAACTCTTGCAGAAAAATTTGCAGATTTTGGCGTCGAAGCGATTGTCTATACCGATATCAATTGTGATGGAATGATGCGTGGCGTAAACCTCGAGGCGACGAAGGAGTTGGCTGATCACTCGCCTATCCCAGTCATTGCCTCTGGCGGAGTTAGCAAGCTAGCGGATGTCGCTGCAATACGTGAGGCGGCGGAGGCTTCTGCTGGCGCCGGGATTGTAGGTGTGATTACCGGGCGTGCAATCTATGAAGGCAATCTTGACCTTACACTCGCACAGCAACTCTGTGACGAAGAAATTAACCAGCCGGACTAATTAATAATGGCTCTTGCTAAGCGAATAATTCCTTGTCTCGATTGCGAGAATGGACGCGTTGTAAAAGGCGTTAAGTTTCTTGATATTCGTGACGCAGGCGATCCGGTGGAAGTATCCAAGCGCTACTGTGATGCCGGTGCCGACGAGATTACCTTTCTCGATATCACCGCCAGTCATGAGGGCAGAGAGACGACGGTCCACACGGTTGAGGCGATTGCCAGTCAGGTATTTATTCCTTTGACTGTTGGCGGCGGCATACGCACGCTGGAAGATATTCGCGCCATGTTAAATGCCGGTGCGGATAAAGTTGGTATCAACACCGCTGCAGTTGTTAATCCGGAATTCGTTCGTGAGGCGGCTGAACGTTTCGGCTCGCAGTGTATAGTAGTTGCCGTCGATGCCAAGCGCGTATCGAAAGATGGCGAGCCGTCAAAGTGGGAGATATTCACCCATGGCGGTCGTAAGCCAACGGGCATTGACGCCATCGAGTGGGTCAAGCGTATGGTGAGTTACGGCGCAGGCGAGATATTACTTACTAGCATGGATAGAGATGGTACGAAGATAGGGTTCGACCTGGAACTCAATCGAGAAGTAAGCCGTGCCGTGCAAGTGCCGATTATTGCCTCAGGCGGTGTAGGAAATCTTCAGCATTTGGTAGATGGTGTGTTGGAGGGTGAGGCTGACGCGGTGCTAGCTGCCAGCATCTTTCACTTTCAGGAATATTCCATTCAGGAAGCGAAGCAATACATGGCAGACAAGGGAATCGAAGTTCGACTTTGAGCATCGATTCTTTTTTTCAATTCCCTGTTCTTTTCAAGTTTCCCGAATTTATTTAGTTTACGTTGCTCTGTGCAAATGCGCCTGATGTATTGATGGCTCGAGCTGGCTTGAACGCATTAATACCCTTGAGCACGTTCAGTGCTTCGTTTAATGGGTAGTCATTGACTAGAACTTCTTCGGCTGAAATTAGCGCCTCGGCAAGTCTCTCGTTCTCCGTACCGTTGCCATTCGCCAAGTGTCCTTCTAGGTCAGCTTCGTTGTACTGCATAACGTTCTGTGAGCGCCGCGTAACAAATGCCTCCTCAACGAGGATGTCCGGCTCTATGCCTTGGGCCTGAATCGATCGACCGCTTGGCGTAAAGTACAAAGAAGTTGTTAGTTTTATCGCGCGCCTTTCATCTAATGGCATTACCGTCTGCACGGATCCTTTGCCGAAGCTGCGTGTGCCCATGATAATTGCACGGCTGTGGTCCTGTAGAGCGCCGGCTACGATTTCGGAAGCCGATGCGGAGCCGTTATTGATTAGTACGACTAATGGTACGTCGCCAGCTACAGTTTTTCGTGTCGCAGAAAAATCCAGACCGGTCTGTTCCAGTCGCCCTTCGGTGTAGACGATTCTGCCTTCATTGATAAATGCATCAACTACGCCTACTGAAGCCTGCAGTATTCCACCGGGATTGTTACGCAGGTCCAACACCATGCCTTTGATAGGTTGATCGATAGCTTCGTTTTCTGCATAAAGTTCTTCGATTTCTTCTTCGAGTTCGGTGCCGGTGTTTACGCGAAATTGTGAGATGCGCAGATAGGCATAGCCAGGCGCAATCATTCGGCTGCGCACGCTAGCGATGGCGATGATTTCTCGGGTGATCGTAACGTCGAAAGGTTCCTGTCCTTCTCTGGCAACGGTAATGGTAACGTCGGTGCCTGGTGCACCGCGCATCATTTGCGCCGCCTCCTCGGGCAACATTTCTCGAAGAGGTTTGCTATTGATTTGAATTATGAGATCGCCAGCCTTAATTCCTGCGCGGTCAGCGGGGGAGTCGTCGATAGGGCTGATAACTCGAATGTATCCATTCTCGCGGCCAACCTCCACGCCCAGTCCACCGAACTCACCGGTGGTGGTCTCTTCCAGCAGGTCGAAGTCCTCGCCTGCCATGTAGGAGGAGTGTGGGTCTAGCCCTGCAAGCATGCCGCGAATCGCGTTTTCCAATAGCGTCTGATCGTCTATCTCTTCTACATAGGACATGCGAATGCGATCCAGGGCTTCGGTAAACATCCTGACTTCATTCAAGGGAAGAGGCCGTGTTTCCTGGAGGTCCTGTGCGCTAGTCTGTATAGGTGCCGCTAAGCCTAAGCCTAGAAGTAGCGATAGGGAAAGCTTCGCTATCGATGCTGCGGGTGGGGCGAAATTCATAGCTAAATCCTGATGACTCTTTGCAGGTTGAGACCGATTCGATGGCGCAGACTGCCTGTGTTTCGGCCTTTAGTTACTCTATATACGTTTGATCCTAGTGTTTCAGTTTATCCAGGAATAGGCAAATTCGATGAGACAGCATTCACAGGGGACGAGATCGTCTCGCTAAAGAGAATATTTCAATTGGAGAACCAGCGGTCTGGGTTCTGAGCCTCGCCATGATGACGTATCTCGAAATACATGCCTGGGCGCGTCTGCTTATTTTCACGATTGCCAGACAATTCATTAGCCATGCCCGATGTTGCCACAATATCTCCTGCGTCTACCCAGTCGCCAGCCTGCTTAGATAGGGCCTGATTGGCACCGTACAGAGACATATAGCCTTCTCCGTGATCTACGATTACCAGTAATCCTGTGCCCCTTAGCCAGTCCGAGAAGACCACGCGTCCGGGATGAATAGCTTGAACGGGAGTGCCTTCACTAGCGGCGATGGTTATGCCCTGTCGCCGCAGATCGCCCTCGCCATAGCGCGCCCCAAAGCGATCAATAATCTCGCCAGCAATTGGCATGGGAAGTTTGCCTAGCTGCGAGTCGAAGGGCGAGCGCTGCATAGCCGCTGGAATGTCAGCGACGGCGCGGTTGATTTGTTCTATCAGTTCCTGCAGTTGCACTTGATCGATTTCTAGCTGTTCTAACTGCGAACTGCGTGAGGCAATCTCACCGCGCAGCTGTTCGAGTGCAAGCTCGCGCTGTTGCTTTGATTGCTTGAGGCTCAGCAGAGAGTTGCTCAATGAAAGTTGCTCCGCCTCTAGGTCGACAGCCTTGGATTCCAAATCCTGATTGACTGCTTGCACTTCGTCGAGAGTTTCTTGAAATGCCGCGATGCTGTCTAGCTGTGCCTGTGTAAATAACCGATGATAGTGGAGCATGCGCGCGCTCTTAGAAATATCTTCTTGGTTTAACAAGAGTTCTATGGCGCTTTGATTGCCAGCCATGTAGGCAGTGCGAATTGCCTGTTGAAGAATTTTGCTCTGGGCTATTTTCTCAAGGTTCAATTGCTCTGCTTTTTGTGAGAGGGATGCAATGTCAGATGTTGTCTCCCGCAAGGCTGCCTCAGTTGCAGAGACCGATTGGCTGAGTGTTGAAATTTGTAAATCTGCTTGTTGAAGGTTTTGAAGTTCTTCCGATTGCGTGGACTTGGCTTCGCTGAGCCAGGATTGAATCTCGTCAATGGCGCTGCCTAACGCTGCAAGTTCTTGTTGGGCTACCTCGCTGTTCTCTGCAGCATGAATTGAGAGTGACGCCCAGCCACAGAAAAACAGAGCTGAAAACCGCAGAGCCAGCTTCACTTTTAAATTTGTATTCGACTGTAGCTGTTTCATCGAATGGCTATGCTGTCGCTAGTTTGTAGTTTCGAAATTTAGCCAAGGAGAATTTTTCCAGTCATCTCTTCAGGGACCGGCATATCTAGTAGTGAGAGAAGTGTTGGAGCGAGATCTGATAGGCTGCCTGCACTGATAAACTCTCGACCACTGGTCCCCACGTACACGAGTGGAACGGGGCCGCTAGTGTGGGAGGTGAGCGGCTGGTTGGTTTCGGAGTCGAGCATTTGCTCAACATTGCCGTGGTCTGCGGTGATCAATAGTTCAGCGCCTGATTCTTCGACCGCAGCTACGATCTGTTCTAAGCATTTGTCTACGGCTTCTACAGCCTTCACTGCCGCATCAAAATCCCCGGTGTGTCCAACCATGTCGCCATTGGCGTAGTTGCAGATGATCGCGTCATATTCACCTGAGCGAATCGCGGCTACCAATGCGTCAGTGAGTTCGAAGGCGGACATCTCCGGTTGCAGGTCGTAGGTTTTTACGTCGGGTGATTGAATCAGTGTGCGGTCTTCATTGTCGAATGGCTCCTCGCGGCCGCCATTGAAAAAGAAGGTTACGTGTGCGTATTTTTCGGTTTCCGCGATGCGTAGCTGAGTTTTGTGCTGATCGGCCAAATACTGCCCAAGTACATTGTCGAGCTTCTGTGGAGGATAGGCGCAACTTGCAGAAATGTCTGCCGCGTACTCAGTAAGCATTACGAATTCACTCAGCTTGGGAACAACGCTGCGTGGAAACCCGTCGAAGCCATCGTCGACAAATGCGCGAGTAATCTCTCGTGCGCGGTCGGCGCGAAAATTCATAAAAACTACAACGTCATTATCGCTGACTGTTGCCGGTGCGGCGGATTCAGCGCCTACTAAACTTGCTTGGATAAACTCATCGTCTTCATCGCGTTGATACGCGGCTTCTAGTGCCGCGCTAACGTTGTCGTATTGATATTGCGCTTTAGCCTGGGTGAGCAAGTCATAGGCTGGTTGAACGCGATCCCAGCGATTGTCTCTGTCCATGGCGTAGAAGCGACCACAGATTGAGGCAACGCGGCCCTTGCTAGAGCCTAGTAATGTTTTCTCGGCACGAATTAGAGACGCAAGTGCGCTGCGTGGAGGCGTGTCGCGCCCATCCAAGAACGCGTGCAGGTATATTCTGGGCGCGCCGTTTCGAATCGCGAGTTCGATCATGGCGATGATTTGGTCTTCGTGGCTGTGAATTCCACCGGGGGACATGAGTCCGAAAATGTGCAGCGCCGAATCGGTATCAATGGTTTTCTGCACGGCAGAAGTTAGCACGGGATTGGAAAAGAACGTGCCCTCTTCGATGTCCTTGTCGATTCGAGTTAGGCTCTGGTAGACGACTCGGCCAGCGCCTAGGTTCATATGGCCAACTTCGGAATTGCCCATCTGTCCAGCTGGCAGCCCGACCGCCTTGCCTGAGGTGTCGATCAGGGTGTGGGGTTTGCCGTCCCAAAGAGAATCCCATATCGGGCTATTCGCACTGTGGATGGCATTGCTGCTGGTTTCTTCGCGATGGCCCCAGCCATCCAAAATTAACAGAAGTGCGGTCTTCTTTTTGCTGCTTTCGATATCGCTCATGGGGTGCTTCTATGTCCTGTAATCAGCTCACTGACGGAAGACATCATTATCCTCGAAAGCGATATTCATAGCGAGAAGCTTGGGCCATGAGAGGAATCTTCTGGTTCTTATCTGGCGACCTCGCTTGGATGCCCGAGTTGTCTGCCGGAGACCTTCTTAAAGCCTCGGGACACGTGTATACTTGCACCCCTTTTTTGCGGCGCCACTGTTGTTTGAATAGCTGCGCAATAGCATTAGATAGAGTCACTGGCGGGCGAGCCAGTTTAGAAATACTGAGAAAATAATGGCGCAATTTTTAGAATTTATTAGCAACCACCTCGTACTATCCAGCCTTTGGTTAGTGGCGTTTGCGGCTATCGTCTTCTACCACCAACGTACTGGTAGCAAAGGCGTAGGGCCCCAGCAGGCGGTTATGCTCATTAACCGGAGTGACGCCATAGTCGTGGACGTTCGCGACAAGAAGGAATTTGAGACAGGGCATATCGTCGACTCCATCAATATCCCCCTCGCGAAATTAGAGCAACGGGTAACCGAGCTGAAGAAGCATCAAGAGAAGCCGGTAATCGTGGTTTGCAAGCTAGGCCAGCATTCTGGTGAGGCGGCGAATAAGATTCAGGCAGCAGGACACGAGCAGGTGTATAAGCTCTCCGGCGGACTAACTGAGTGGAAGGCTCAATCTATGCCGCTGGTCGTCTAGACGTATTGGCCCAATTAAAAATTGATAGTTAACAGACTGTAAATACATAGGATTAATCATGGCAGAGAACGAAGGAAACAACCCAGAAGCTGCGGCAGCACCCGCTGCGGACCAGCCTGAGGGCCCACAATTCGCCTTGCAGCGTATCTATTTGAAGGATTCGTCTTTTGAGTCTCCGCGCAGCCCGACTGTATTCCAGGGGCAATGGCAGCCGAAGATAAACTTCGACATTAAGACAAAAAACTCCATGATTCAGGAAGGTGTTTTCGAGGTTGTTTTGGTGTTGACGGTTGAAGCGACTCTTGAAGACGAGCCGGGGTTCATAGTTGAAGTGCATCAGGCTGGCGTATTTACTGCCAAAGACTTCGATAGTGCGCAATTAGAGCAACTTTTGGCCACTGTTTGTCCGAATATCCTCTTCCCGTACGCGCGAGAGGTTATCGACTCCTTGGTAGTGAAGGGTAGTTTTCCTGCGCTCACGCTAGCGCCAATCAATTTTGACGCGCTGTACACACAGCAAAAACAGGCTGCAGAAGCTAACGCTAACGGCGAAGCTCCAGCACCTGAATCGGTAAACTAAGACGCTTAGTTGCCAGTAGCGAAGCCTAGCTGGCGCCAGGCTTCGTAGACCACGACAGCCGTAGCATTGGAGAGATTCAAGCTGCGACTGTTGGGCAACATTGGGATTCTCAGAAGATTCTCGGGTCCCAACTGTTCTCTGATCTCCTCAGGCAAACCCCGGGTCTCCGGTCCAAAAATCAGGAAGTCACCCTCTTCGAAACGGCATTCGGTGTGATGTAGCGTAGCTTTGGTGCTAATGCCGAACAGTCGATTCTCGCCATGCTGGCCGATGAAGTCTTGCCAGCCCTCATATTGAGAAATTCCGGCAAACTCGTGGTAATCGAGCCCGGCACGACGCATTTTCTTGTCATCAAGCTCGAAGCCGAAGGGTCTTATCAAATGCAGGTGTGAACCTGTGTTTGCAGCTAAACGGATAATATTTCCGGTGTTTGGGGGTATTTCAGGCTCAAAAAGCACGATGTTGATCAAAAATTCACCAGTTTGGTAGGTATTGCTTACTCAATGATTATTTAAATCGAGAAAAACCCGAATTTCCCGATTATTCGAATCTTCCCACCTTTTGCCCGAAGATTTGTGACTCAATTGCCACTTCTTCCCAAGCGTATTCATATCATCCCTAGTTTATTCCACTCATTACACTATTTTGTTTTAGAATTTAGTGGCTTAAACGATATTCCTGTATGGCTTCCTTAAAGTTTTGGGTGCACTTGCGCGCAAGACAGGATTTTTTAGCCTCTAAAACAAAGTAATGACCTGGATTTAGTGTATTTCAGGCGATTGGCGGCGGCAGTAAGCCTGCCGTGATGATGAAAGGGCGATAATGCAATTTTTTAAGAAAAAAGCAAAGTCTAATAGCCGAGTCGGCGTTCTCGTTAGTTCCGACCAGCTTGTTGTCGCCCATATGGGGGAGCGCGATGGCGCCCCGTATCTTATAGATCTTGAGAAAGTGGTCCTGAAATCGGAGCGCGATGCAGGCAAGGCATTGGCGAATCTCGTGAGAAGCATGGAGATTCAGGACAAGCAGTGTAGCTACGTCCTTAATCGAAAAGACTACAATCTGCATTTGGTGGAAGCCCCGGAAGTTGATGCCAGTGAGCTTAGGTCTGCGGTGCGCTGGAAGATCAAAGACTTGTTGGATATGAAGATAGAAGAAGCCGCAATTGATGTTTTTCAGGTTCCTGAAGATGCCTATCGCGGTCGCGAGATGGTGTATGTGCTGTCTCTTATACACATCTGACGCTGCCGACGATCTACTCTGTGTA
>CAJXRP010000038.1 GCA_913060495.1 uncultured Gammaproteobacteria bacterium
TCTGTTTACACACTTTCCAAGCGTGCTCCATCGGCCTCTCGGACATCTCACCGTTGTTCTTCTCGTTTCTAGCCAGTCACAAAAGCGGCGTAACCTTAGCTTACCGCTTCGCGAAATTCAAGCTCGTCCATTTACTGCCGGATTAGGCGACTATTTACTGAATCAGATGTTACCGGCGCGGTGCTTCGGTAAACGTTGATATCTAGGCCGCCACGGCGCAGGAAATTCATTCCTACCCTGAGCTCACTTGGCTGACAAGCTAGCATGAGATCACGAAAGATGCGTTCAGCACATTCTTCGTGATAGCCCTGATGCTCGCGAAAGGAAATCAAATATTGTAGCAAGCTTGCTTCGTCTATCTTCTTTCCCGTGTAACGCAGCTCAATACTTGCCCAGTCTGGCTGGCCAGTCACTGGGCAATTGGATCTAAATAGATCCGAATAAAGCACCTCATCGTCGGCATCCGCATCCATCATATTAAGCAAATTTGCATCGGGCTGCTGGGCAACGAGCTCGACATCGATGTGGTCGATGCTCCGCCCTGCTCTTGCGCCGAAAGCCTCATTCCCTATTTCGTCTAAAGGATATATTACTACCTTTACTTCTGAGCGACTAACCGATGAAAGGTCTTGCTCCATAAGAGACTTCACTGTCTCCATGTTTTTGTAACGCTCTTGATTCAGGGAATTGAGATAGAGCTTGAGTGACTTCGATTCGACGATATTTTCCGATTCCGAATTAAAATATAATTCAGCTATCGCAACCTGTGGCTTACCCGAAAGATTCAGCCAGGAAAGCTCATAGGCCTGCCAATGATCGAGGCCGTACATTAGAATTTTTTTATCTATATCCAGCAGCGAGCGACTAGCCCAACGCGGTATTGGATACAGCACATCAGGCTGATATTTTTTGGGGTGCTCAGTCTGACTACCGAGAGGATTGTCCGTCATAATTATTCGTGGATACTAGCTTCTTAGGCCAGTTCCCTTGCGTAGTAATAATAAGCAAGAAGTGAACAATATCACTATAAAGACGCAAAGAATAAAGAAGGCCCAAACAATATTCACATCCGAAGTCCCCAAAATTCCATATCTGAATGTATTGACCATATAGAATATTGGATTTAGTCCCGAGACAAACTTCCAGAACGGCGGCAATAACTCTACCGAATAGAACACACCGCCTAGATAGATAAGAGGTGTTAGGACAAACGTAGGAATTATAGAAATATCATCGAAAGTATTGGCAAACAAAGCATTAATAAATCCAGCGAGCGCGAATACTATAGATGTTAGCAGCACTACTGTAATGGTAATAAACAAATTCTGAATTTCGAGATCAGCAAAGAATAAAGACATCAACGTTACGATTGTCCCAACAGCCAATCCTCGCGCCATTCCTCCTACGATAAAACCAGAAAGAATTATGTAATTCGGCACCGGAGAAACTAACAATTCTTCTATGCTATGTTGAAATTTATGACTAAAGAAAGATGACACGACGTTAGAATACGAATTCTGTATCACCGACATCATTATCAATCCAGGCACGATAAACTCCATATACTGAAAGCCGCCCATCTCACCAATGCGCCGCCCCACCAAGTTTCCAAAGATCACAAAGTAGAGCCCAATGGTAATCGCCGGCGGCACTAGAGTCTGCAACCAGATTCGACCGAAACGGCGAATCTCTCTTATGACTATAGTTTCAAATGCTATGTATTTATGATTCGAGAACACAGTGTATTTTCCTAGTCGTTGCCTTCGAGCTTAGACAAAAATAGCTGCTCGAGCCTATTCGTCTTGTTTCTCATGCTATCAATCTTAATCCCGACCTCACTAAACACGGCGAACACTTCGTTGACACTAAGTCCGCCCGAAACAGTCACTTCCATACAGTGCTCGTCAATAATTTCGAGGCTCGCTTTTTCTAGCTTTAGATCAAGGTCTGGCGGTATCTGCGAAGTAGTTTCCAGAATATAGACTTGAGAATCTAGTTCATTAAGCAGCTTACGCATGCTGGTGTTCTCAACTATCCTGCCTTCGTCAATGATTGCGATATTACGGCACAGCTGCTCCGCCTCTTCGAGATAGTGCGTGGTCAATATTATCGTTGTGCCACTATTATTTATCTCAGTTAGAAACTCCCACATCGAACGACGCAATTCTATATCAACACCCGCTGTAGGCTCATCGAGTATCAACAGCCTTGGTTCATGAACGAGAGCTCTCGCGATCATCAGGCGTCGCTTCATGCCGCCGGAAAGCGACCTAGACCGCTCATCGCGCTTCTCCCATAAACCCAACTTACGCAGATACTTCTCGCAACGCTCTGCCGCGAGCTTGCGTGGCAGACCGTAATAGCCAGCCTGCGTCATGACGATATCGCGAACCTTCTCAAATTGGCTGAAATTAACTTCCTGCGGTACGACGCCGAAATCTAGCTTCGTCTCATAGACATGAGTATCGACGTTCTTGCCAAACACCTCTACTGAGCCGGATGTCTTATTGACCAGGGTTGAGATCACCCCGATGGTGGTAGATTTGCCAGCTCCATTGGGGCCGAGCAAAGCGAAAAAGTCACCCTGCTCAACTTCAAGAGAAATGCCCTTGAGGGCTTCGAAGCCGTTTGCGTAGGTTTTGGCCAAATTTTGAATGGAGATTGCTATAGTCATCAAAAGTAGTCTTTAAGTGTCTTATAAGTAGCAACTGCTGGTGCTGCGGAAGTATGTCGATTGTTATTACGATTGGCAACCAAGTGGTCGCAGCACAAACAAGAATAGTCGGCGCAAAAACAGATACTCCAGAAATAGAAAAGCCCGGCGTAAGCCGGGCTCTTTTATATGGCGTCCCCTAGGGGTTTCGAACCCCTGTTGCCGGGATGAAAACCCGGTGTCCTAGGCCTCTAGACGAAGGGGACTTAGACTTTCACTGCTGCTCTCTCAAGCAGCGGGGGATTCTAAGAAGCTTGGCCTTCTCAGTCAAGAGCTAAGCCTCATTATTCGGATTATTTATGCCTACTTCGCTCGAAAAGGGCAGCTTTCTCTGTTTGACGCCCATTAACTGCTCTATATATCAAAAAGCCGCTCCTTTTTCACTGGCCTTCTATCCAGTTTAATCAGGGAATACACGACTCGCACCTACTAAACTCAAATTCAGGTTTCTTGACCCTAAAATTGGACTATGCCATCCTCACATCAGGTCCTGTTCTCTCTAAAAGACTGTAATAACAGCATGAACGTACAGACCTGATTAAATCGGCCGATGCAATCAGGGTGCCTAAAAGAACAAGCCTCTCTAATAGAGGCCGTTGGGGATACTAGGAAACCAACTATGAACGATAAGCGTCAGAAACAAATTGATGATGCTGGTGTAAGCATTGATCAAAAATTGATCGAAGAAGGCACCGCTCAACTCAATAGTGAAATTCAGGTATTAGAAGCCTGGCTCACTGAGCTCGAATCTTCAGATAAAGAGAATTCCGAAGTGCTAGCCGCCAGAAAGTCCTATAACGACATGCTCAGCAGCCGCAAGGAAATGCTCAGCACACTGGCAAAGCAGGCAAAACTCCAATCAGTTGGCCAGAATTAGCCACATAGACAAAGATATCTGAAGGCCTCCAGAGTACAAGCCTCTAGATGTTTTGAGCTAAGCCAACACCCGCCCCTCTAACACAAGAACCCGTTCCCATGCTGTCAGATCAACAGGCTAGAACCATGCTGTCACTTCAGGCGGCTATGAATGCGAAGGTTGACCCGAATTGGGTCGCCGCTCGATACCCTTATATGCGCGCCGTAGTCATTGAGGCGGCCGAAGCCATCGAACACCATGGTTGGAAATGGTGGAAGAAACAGGATAAAGATCTCCCGCAACTACAGATGGAGTTGATAGATATTTGGCATTTCCTGTTATCGGAAATTTTGCTGAATGAGGAAGGGAGTGAAACTGTAGCCTTGCTTCGACTGACAGAGCAGCTCGAAACCATCGAGGCTTCACAGCTGGTGGATTTCGATGCCAAGCAGTACAACCTAGCATCCATGGACCTGCTCGCCCAGCTCGAGCTATTGATAGCGCTCTCTGCCGCGCGAAAAATCGAGCTATCTGTGTTCGCCGCGATAATGGGCAATTGCGAGATGGACTGGACCGAGCTGTATTGCCAGTACGTCGGTAAAAACGTGCTTAACTTCTTCCGCCAAGATCATGGCTATCAGGATGGCAGCTATCTGAAGATGTGGAACGGCCGCGAAGATAATGAGTATCTGGTAGACATAATGGCCGAACTGGACGCAAACGACGCCGAGTATAAAGACAAGCTCTACTCGGCGCTGCGCAGTAACTACCCAAACTAACTATCGATTTACGCCAAAATAGCGCCTCGAAGCTATTGGTAGTAAGCGTTTTCTTTAACTGTGTGATCCGTTACGTCGCGCACTTCCTTCAACTGAGGGATCTGCTCTAGGAGTGTCTTCTCTACGCCGTCTTTAAGCGTGACATCGACCATTCCGCAACCCTGGCAACCTCCGCCAAAACGCAGAACAGCCACATTCTCCTCAAACATTTCCTCTAGAGACACGTGGCCCCCATGAGCGGCCAATCCAGGATTGACCTCGTTATATAGAATATAGTTCACTCGGTCTTCGATTGGGCTATCGTCTGAAATCTTAGGTAAACGAGAGTTTGGCGCCTTAATTGTGAGCTGACCACCCATGGAGTCCTTGGCGAAGTCCACTACCGCATCCTCCAGGAAAGGGATACTATTCAACTCGATATAGGTCTTGAAGTTTTCATATTGCTTCACTTCGTCGTCTTCTTTTTCTTCTCCCGGCCGACAAAATGATATACAGGTTTCAGCTTTCGGCGTGCCTGCATCCAGAATGAAAATTCGCACTGATATACCCTCACAATCTTGCTTCTTGAGCAATTCCGTCAGGTATTCTTGTGCAGATTCGGTGATGGTAACCATATGTCTTTCTCGCGCTAATGTTTAGAACAGCTTGAATGATACTCCAATCCATCAGAAATTAGAATATCCGAGTGAAACACTTGGTTATTTTCACGGTGCCGTGAGCCTCCGTCTTTGCTAGAATTAGCAGCTTTTTCGGGCAGCTATCTTGTATCCAGCAGTAAACAGTCAATGAGCACACCAACATGAAAATTAATGAATCAGAAACACTTCTCCGCAGCCTACTAAAAAAGCGCATTCTGGTGCTCGATGGCGCCATGGGGACCATGATTCAGTCACACAAACTGTCAGATGCGGATTTTCGCAGCGATCGCTTTGCAGACTTCCCACATGAACTGGGAGGCAACAACGACCTACTTTCGCTGACCCAGCCAGAGGTGATCAAGCAAATTCACCTCGCTTACCTGCTCGCTGGCGCGGACATCGTCGAAACCAATACCTTTAATTCTACGCGTAGCTCTCAAGCTGACTACCACATGGAGGATTTGGCCTATGAGCTAAATTTCGAAGCTGCGAAGCTTGCAAGGGCTGCCTGCGATGAAATTACTGCGACCACACCTGATCGCCCCAGATTCGTAGCAGGCGTGATTGGCCCTACGAGTAAGACCGCCTCACTCTCACCTAAAGTCAGTGACCCCGGCTTCAGAAACATCAGCTTCGATGAACTGGTAGCAGATTACAGCAACTCTACCAATGCCCTGATTGAAGGTGGCGCAGACATCATCATGATAGAAACTGCATTCGATACGCTAAATGCGAAGGCAGCAATATTCGCTATCGGTGAATGCTTCGAGGCCCAAGGCCTCACTCTACCTATAATGATCTCCGGAACGATTACCGATGCCAGCGGCCGCACGCTTTCCGGGCAGACTGTCGCTGCATTCTGTAATTCAGTTGCCCATGCTAGACCGCTATCTATTGGTTTCAATTGTGCTTTAGGGGCCGAGCAATTGCGCCCTCACATTGAGGAGACAGCAGCATTGGTAAATTGCTACGTCGCCACTCACCCAAATGCTGGACTACCCAACGAGTTTGGCGAATACGACCAATCTCCTAGCGAGATGGCCGCGATCATTGGCGATTTTGCCGAAAGAGGTTTCGTGAATGTTGTCGGCGGTTGCTGTGGCACCACTCCCGCTCACATAGAGGCGATCTGCAAAGCGGTTGACGGTGTCACCCCACGCGCAATTCCTCAGCTTAAGCCTGCATGTCGACTCGCCGGCCTAGAGGCTTTTAATATAGATGCAGCGTCTTTGTTTGTTAACGTAGGCGAACGCACCAATGTAACCGGCTCGGCTAAATTCGCTCGATTGATTATCGATGAGAACTATGACGAGGCACTCGAGGTTGCCCTACAGCAAGTTGAGTCTGGCGCACAGATAATCGACATCAACATGGACGAAGGCATGCTCGACTCTGAGATGGCGATGGAGAAATTCCTGAAGCTCGTCGCCTCCGAACCGGACATTAGTCGCGTACCTATCATGATCGACTCATCCAAATGGGAGATCATAGAGACCGGACTCAAGTGCGTTCAGGGTAAGTCCATCGTTAATTCGATCAGCCTTAAAGAAGGCGAGGAAGATTTCCTCGCGAAAGCAAAGCTTTGCCTGAAATACGGCGCAGCGGTTATTGTCATGGCGTTCGATGAAAATGGTCAGGCAGACTCGCTAGAGAAAAAGAATACAATCTGCAAGCGTAGCTATGATCTGTTAACGCAGAAGCTAGACTTCCCTGCCGAAGACATTATCTTTGACCCTAATATCTTCGCGGTAGCGACTGGCATCGAAGAGCATAACAACTATGCTGTGGACTTCATCGAATCTTGTCGTTACATCAAGAAGAATCTGCCAGGGGCATTAATCTCTGGAGGCGTGAGCAATGTCTCGTTCTCCTTTAGAGGCAACAATACTGTTCGCGAAGCCATTCACTCAGTATTTCTTTATCACGCAATAAAAGCCGGCCTAACAATGGGCATCGTCAATGCCGGACAACTTACAGTCTATGACGATATTCCGGCCGACCTAAAGAAAGCCGTAGAAGACGTTATCCTCAACAAGACTGACAACGGCACCGAGAACTTGATGGATGTGGCAGCAAACTACTCTGGCGGCTCGCAGAAGAAATCCATTGAAGATCTTCAATGGCGCGAAGCTACAGTAGAGAAGCGGTTAGCCTACTCCCTCGTAAAGGGCGTCACGAAATTTATCGAGGAAGATACTGAAGAGGCAAGACAGCAGGCTGATAAGCCCATCCATGTTATTGAAGGGCCTCTGATGAAAGGCATGGATGAGGTCGGTGATCTTTTTGGTAGCGGCAAGATGTTTCTTCCGCAAGTCGTTAAGAGTGCTCGGGTAATGAAGCAGGCTGTTGCCTATCTACTCCCCTTTATAGAAGCGGAGAAAGGCGGCGTAGTACAAAGCAAGGGCAAGATTCTGATGGCAACTGTTAAAGGGGACGTACATGACATCGGCAAGAATATTGTCGGGGTTGTGCTTGGCTGCAATAATTATGATGTTATCGACCTTGGGGTCATGGTTCCCTGCGAGAAAATTCTTCAGGTAGCCAAGGATGAGAACGTCGATGTAATTGGCCTAAGCGGCCTTATCACACCATCGTTGGACGAGATGGTCCATGTCGCCGGAGAAATGCAGCGACTCGACTTCAACATTCCCCTTTTGATCGGCGGCGCCACAACGTCCAAGGCACACACCGCGGTCAAGATTGAACAGCATTACCTTAACGACAGCACGATCTATGTGCCAGACGCTTCTCGAAGCGTGTCCGTTGTTAGCACTTTGCTCAATGCCGAGAACAAGCCTGAGTATGCGAGCAAAATTCGTAGCGAATATGAAGTTATTCGAGAGCGTGTGGCCAACAGAGCCAAAAAAATCAAATTGCTACCCTATGAGAAGGCAAATGCCAATCCACTGAATATGGACTGGGAGAACTTTCAGGCTACCAAACCCGCATTTCTAGGAACCAAGGTATTCACTGACTACTCTCTAGAAGATCTGGTCAGTTATATTGATTGGACACCATTTTTTATTACCTGGAGCCTTGCGGGAAAATATCCAGCGATCCTTAGTGACGACAAAGTAGGCGCAGCTGCCACCGATCTTTTCGCTGACGCTCAGGCGCTCTTAAAAAGAATCGTCGATGAGAAGCTACTCACAGCTAAGTGTGTAATTGGTTTCTGGCCAGCAAATAAAATCGCTGACAACGACGTTCAATTATATGCCGCCGACGAATCCGGCACACCGCTCGAAAAACTGCACTTTCTACGCCAACAGATACCGAAAGAAGCGGAACTGGCAAACCTCTGTTTAGCTGATTACATTGCCCCAGAGTCGACAAGCGCCGGCACGGATTACATGGGCGGCTTTGCCGTCACTACCGGCATTGGCGCGGACGAACTCGCCGCAGAATTTGCGGCGAAGAACGACGACTACACGGCAATCATGGTGAAGGCGCTTGCCGACCGTCTAGCCGAGGCCTTTGCCGAACACATGCATGAACGGGTTCGTAAAGAGTTTTGGGGTTACGAGCCGACTGAAGAGCTCTCGACGACCGAACTGATAGGTGAGAAATATCGTGGCATTCGTCCTGCTCCAGGTTACCCCGCCTGCCCTGATCATTCCGAAAAGGAAACTCTATTTTCTCTGCTCAATGCGGCCGAGGAAACCCAGATCGAACTTAGCGAAAGTTTTGCTATGAGCCCTGCTGCTAGTGTCAGCGGTTTCTATTTTGGTCATCCCGAGTCAAAATATTTCTCAGTAGGCAAGATTACACAGGAACAGGTTGATGATCTGTCGAATAGAAATGGCAAACCAACAGCAGAAATGACAAAATTGCTCACCCCGAATTTAGAGTAAAGCCTGAATAGAAAATTCGAGAGCAAGTGATTCTAGGCTATAACTAGCCAGCAGTTAATAGAGAGCCCTGAAGGATATGTACAGATACGACGGATACGATCATCAGATGTTAGCGGATCGAGTCGCTCAATTTCGCGACCAGACCAATCGCTACATGGATGGCAAACTCAGTGAAACTGAGTTCCTACCCCTACGACTTCAAAACGGGCTATATGTTCAGCGCCTTGCTCCGATGCTTCGCATTGCCGTGCCCTATGGCATGGTGTCAGCGACGCAACTGCGCAAGCTTGCCTACATAGCTAATCACTACGACAAAGGCTATGCACATTTCACCACGCGCCAGAATATCCAATTTAACTGGCCAGCTTTGGCCGATGTGCCAGATCTGCTTGCCGATCTCGCGGAAGTGGAAATGCATGCCATACAAACCAGCGGAAATTGCATTCGCAATACAACAACCGATCAATTTGCAGGCTCCGCTGTAGATGAGCTGGAAGATAGCAGAGCGTATTGCGAGATCATCCGCCAGTGGTCTAGCTTTCACCCTGAATTTGCCTACCTACCACGAAAATTTAAAATTGCTGTATGCGGTACGGCCGATGATCAAGCTGCCACACAAGTCCACGACATTGGCATCTACATAGTTAAGGGTCCTAATGATGAAGTTGGCTTTCGCATACTTGTAGGCGGCGGCCTCGGTCGTACGCCAGTTATAGGCAAGGAGATATTCGATTTCGTTGAGAAGAAGCACCTGCTAACGACTCTCGAGGCAATACTACGCGTCTACAACCGTGAAGGTCGACGTGACAACAAATACAAAGCCAGAATTAAAATACTGGTCAAAGAAACCGGCGTCGACGAGTTCAGAAACAAGGTTTTGGAGGAGTGGGCACTCGTTAAAGACTCATCGCTTACGCTGACAGACGAAGAAATTGATCGTTGCCAGAAATTTTTCGATGCTCCTGACTATCAAGATCTCGGCAACAGCCCACAGGAACTCACCGATAAATTACAGAGCAACTTACTATTTGCTTCTTGGCACTCTCAGAATGTAAAGCCACATAAAGTCGCAGGCTACTCTATTGTAACAGTTTGCTTTAAAGAGACAGGCGTCGCTCCCGGCGATGTCACAGACCAGCAACTGAAGCAGATTGCCGACTTAGCCGATCATTATAGCTTCGGTGAGATACGCATAAGTCACAAGCAAAATATCGTAATGGCTGACGTCCGCCAGGACCAGCTTTTCGACTTGTGGAAGGCGCTGGAATCCGGCGCCATGGCTAGTCATAACCTTGGCTTATTAACCGACGTCATCTGCTGCCCTGGCGGAGACTTCTGCGCGTTAGCCAATGCGAAATCCATTCCTATCGCGGAATCGATTCAAAGAAAGTTCGATGATCATGAAGAGCTCACTAATATAGGTGAGATGAACCTTAATATTTCTGGATGCATGAATGCTTGCGGGCACCACCACGTTGGCAACATCGGCATCCTTGGCGTGGATAAGAAGGGTGAAGAATATTATCAAGTCTCCCTTGGAGGATCGTCGAAGAACAATGCGAGCCTCGGCAAGATTATAGGCCCCTCCTTCGCCCAGGAAGATATTCCTGATGTAGTCGAGACAATCGTCGGTGTATACAAAGACAAGCGCAGTGGCGACGAAAAGTTTATCGACACCTTCAACCGTATTGGTTTAGCCCCGTTCAAGGAGAAAGTCTATGCCAAAGCTGATTAGCAAAGACGCCGTCATGGATAACCCCTGGACAGTAATGACAACATCTACTGGGCCAGAGATATTACAATCTGTTCCCGGAAAAAATTTCATCGTGCCGCTGCAGTTTTGGAAACTTTATCAGGAAGAACTAAGCAATTACGATGGCGCTATTGCCGTATGGATAGATTCGAATGAACAGCCAGGGCAGATCGCAGACGATCTTCACTCTCTACCCCTAATCGCACTTAACTTCCCCGCATTTTCAGACGGACGCTCCTACACAAACGCACGGGAACTTAGGCAGAAGTATGGCTACAAAGGCGAGATTCGCGCCGTGGGTGATGTCTTGCGCGACCAGCTTTATTATATGGGGCAATGTGGTTTTGATACTTTTGAGATCCGCCACGATCAAGACGCAGAGCTTTGTCTAGACGCTTTTAAAGATTTTAAGACGGGTTATCAGTCCACTATTGCGGAACCCACTCCCTTGTTCAGGCGACGCTAACTCGCCATAGCCGAGAACCATCGGCCACACAGCCTAACTATGGAATCTGATTCCCTACTTTTTTCCTTCTTCCTCATCTTCAGTGGTGCGGCAGTACTCTCAACGATTGCCCTGTTTTTTCGTCAACCGCTATTAGTGGCTTACATTTGTGTGGGTGCCCTGCTCGGACCTTATGGTTTGGGGTATATTTCCGATGCCAGCCTGTTAACAGACATCGCTGAATTCGGCATTATTTTCTTACTGTTTCTTCTAGGCCTAGACATGCAGCCGAAGAAGCTTTTGTCGACATTACGCAAGACCTTTCTAGTAACACTCGCAAGCTCCATCCTCTTCGTGCTACTGGGCTACTCTACAGGCCTCTTATTTGGATTTAGCCAACTAGAGAGTCTTGTGATCGGGTTTAGTCTGATCTTTTCTAGCACCATCATTGGCATCAAACTACTTCCCACCACTGTTCTGCACCAGAAACACATGGGTGAGATCATGGTCGGCATCTTGTTACTGCAAGACTTTATCGCCATATTCCTAATCACCTTCTTGGACGCGGGGAACCTTGAGCAGTCCGCCGCATTGCGAGTGTTGATAGCCTTCCCATTACTACTGGTGTTTGCCTATTTCGCAACACAGTATGTGTTGATAAGACTGATCGCCAGGTTTGATCATTTTAAGGAATATATTTTCCTGCTCGCGATTGGTTGGTGCCTGGGATTGTCCGAGCTCGGAGTCGCGCTAGGACTCTCTGCAGAGATCGGCGCGTTTGTAGCCGGCGTCGCTCTAGCGACGAGCCCAATCTCTCTGTATATAGCAGACAGACTAAAACCGCTTCGTGATTTTTTCCTGATACTATTTTTCTTCACGCTAGGCGCACAGTTTAATTTGCTATTACTCCCAGATATTTTCGTTGCCTGCGTCGTACTGGCAATAGCCGTCCTGACAATTAAGCCAATAGTATTTAGATACTTGCTGAAGAGATTTAGCGAGAGAGACAGGCTTGCCTGGGATGCAGGCCTGAGGCTGGGACAGATTAGCGAATTTTCTCTACTAATAGCCTTCGTTGCCACACAGTCAGGAGTGATAGGAGAGATCGCCTCCCTTACGATACAAGGTGCGGCGATCCTGACCTTCCTAGTCTCTTCTTATATCGTAGTGCTGTTCTGCCCTACACCAATTGCGATCAACCCGAAGCTGCGCAGAGACTAGTTGCGTAATGAGTAATAGTTAACTATTAAGATCGAGCACGAAGCGACCGTTCGCACCGCCTTTTAGCACCTGTGCCAAGCTAGCATCTAGCTCATTGAAACCGATATCCTCACAGATATCTTCAAGCTGATCTAACTTCCATTCTGCACCAAGCTTATTCCACAGCCGTCGTTTAGTTTCGATAGGAAGCTGCACTGAATCCACGCCTAACAAATTCACCCCGCGCAAGATAAAGGGAAGAACCGTAGTAGAAAAACTGGGAGACTGCACCAAACCACAGGCAGCTACACTTCCACCATAACGCAGCGATTTGATTACATTACTGAGTGTATCCCCACCCACTACGTCGACTGCTGCAGCCCAATCCTCTTTCAACATAGGACGGGCATTCTCTTCGCCTAGCACATTTCGATCTACAACTTCAGATGCGCCCAATTTTGTTAGCCTTTCGTGGGCCTCCTGCTTGCCAGTGCTAGCAGCCACATCAAACCCTAGCTTACTTAAAAGCGCGACAGCAATCATGCCTACACCACCGCTCGCGCCAGTTACCAACACCTTGCCCTGACTGGGTTCAACCCCATTCAATAGCAGCTTCTCAACACACAATGCAGCAGTAAAGCCCGCAGTTCCCAGAACCATGCTTTCTTTCTGACTCAAACCAGATGGAAGCTTAACGACCCACTCTGACGGTACGCGAATCATCTGGCCGAAACCGCCGCTAGTATTCATACCGAGGTCGTAACCAATAACCAACACCTCGTCACCCGCATCTAAACCGGCATCGGTACTACTAACAACTGTTCCTGCCGCGTCGATACCGGGAGTATGAGGGTATTGCCGTGTAACGGCTTTATTGCCACTAAAAGACATGGCGTCTTTGAAGTTTAGCGAGGAATAATTAACCTGAATAAGAGTATCCCCCTCAGGCAGCTCATCAACATTACGATCGACAACTTCCGCGCTGTATTTTCCTTCGCTACCTTCCGAAACCTGCAATGCCTTGAATTGTTGCAATGTATTACCCACCCTTTTATGAATTCATTCTGCAAGGCGTGATGCCCCACTAAGCTATATTATTAAATTGTTACTGAAACGTATTGGTCGTCGATTTCCCGATCCAATTCGAGAACAATTTTTCAACCGTTCCCTGGAATGCCCCACCTATTTTATCTTGTAGGGATTTCGGTAATTCATACTCCACCTCAAAGACATCCGCTTCTTCGCACGCGCTTACTATACAGTCGTCACTGGTCTTTATCTCGTCTACCATATAACGCTCTTTAGCCTGCGTACCGACCCAAGTTTCACCGGTGGCGATCTTGTCGATTTCGACACTCGGTCGATGCTCTTTGATCCAGGCCTTAAAGATGTCGTGCATTGTTTCTACTTCTTCTTGCACCTTGTCTCGGCCCTTCTGCGTGATCTCTCCAAACTGCGTTAGCGTTCTCTTGAATTCACCGGCACTAATAATTTCATAGTCCACGTCGTTCTTCTTTAGCACACGATGAAAGTTTGGCAACTGGACCAACACACCGATTGAACCAATTATGGCGAAAGGCGCAGACACTAGCCGATCAGCCAAGCAAGCCATCATGTAACCGCCGCTAGCCGCAACTTTGTCTACACAAATAGTAAGTGGTATTTGCCTATTCTTTATTCTCAGTAACTGCGATGACGCAAGCCCATATGCATGCACCATGCCCCCAGGGCTTTCTAGGCGCAATAGAACCTCATCGAGAGGTTCCGCCAACGTTAATATAGCGGTGATTTCTTCACGCAGTGATGCCACCTCGTCTGCGGAAATATTCCCGGTGAAATTAATTACATACACGCGCTTCTTTCTTTCCTCAGCGCTAATAGCATCGCCGTTGACATCAGCAGACTTCTTCGCCGCTTCTTTGTCGGCCTTGGCCTGTTGTTTAGACTCGAGCTTAGCCTGCTTCTTCTCGTCTTTATGAACTTGCTTTAGCTGATCTTTCTCCAACACCGAATGACGCAATGTATCCTTCATATCATCGAAATGCTCATTAAGATGGGTGACCTTGATCTGACCCTTTCTACCGGTCTTGCGTTGACGATTGCCACTTGCTGCAATTGCACCCACCACAATGACAATCGCAACCACGATGGTTGCCGCCTTTGCTAAAAACATGCCGTACTGAATCAAATATTCCAAGCGAATTTCTCCTGTAGTGTTCGCTGCTTGCGCATTCTGCCTCTAATAGTTAAGGAATTCAAAATCTAGCCACCCTGTCCTTTCTTAACTTCTTCGATAAAGGTACGGATCAACTTGCCAGCAACACTTATCTTTGCCGATGGCACAGTAGGTAAGGAGTCGATGTCGAACCAATTCGCATCGGCTATTTCGGACGGCTCCGGGACAATTTCACCGCTTTCATATTCCGCCAAGAAACCCAGCATCAGCTGTGACGGAAACGGCCATGATTGACTGGAAATATATCGAACGTTTTTAATCTGCAGGCCCACTTCTTCCTTGACCTCTCGGTGTACGGTCTCTTCGGGCGTCTCACCTATCTCGATAAAACCAGCCAGACAGCTATAGAAATCCGACTTGAAGCGCGAACTTCTCGCAAGAAGCATCTTGTCACCCTTTGTCACCAGCATGATTGCACAGGGACTGATACGCGGGAAAAAATGCAAAGAACAATTGTCGCAGACTAAGGTTCGTTCATTCCCATGATGCACTGTCCGCGTGCCACAAGTCCCGCAAAAACGATGACTCTTATACCATTCAATTAACTGACTCGCTCTGCCCGCCAGCAGGAACTTCTCCTGGTCAGTATAGAACAAGAGGCTGCGCAGGGAATTCAGCTCTGC
This sequence comes from uncultured Gammaproteobacteria bacterium, assembly GCA_913060495.1. GTDB lineage: Bacteria > Pseudomonadota > Gammaproteobacteria > Pseudomonadales > Pseudohongiellaceae > UBA9145. The sequence continues at coordinate 15,095 of CAJXRP010000038.1, forward strand.
CTCAAGAATGGCGGATATATCCTGCTGCAGACTGACAGCTATTACGGACGTTTCTGGGTCGCGCTGCAGCAGGATTAAATCTGCAGATTCATTTAGATGGTCCTTAATCTGATCAAGACTCCACAGAATATTCTCATCGCGCACCAATATCTGCGATGAATAAAATAGTATGAAGCTATCGGATTCGCTTAACTGCTGTAAGCTGAGAAAATGCTCTTTTTGAGACATGGATACTCGATAGATAGGTGGTTGGGATTAGTATTGAGCTACGCCTCTCAACAAATCGCAACAGCCTGTATTTGTTGAGTTTTCGCAGAGATCTACTGCCAGCTGGCGCAAGATACTATAGTTTCTCTGTGTGCTGTTCAAGATGATTCGTGCCTATTTCTACTAGGCTTGTTTTTCGCCTTCCAACTCCAGCCATAGGCAGCCCTGCTCACTGCTCTCGGCAAGATCCTTTAAGCGTTGCCGATGCGCCTCCAGTTCCGCACCCGCAGCCATAATCACTGGAATTTTCTCTCGCTCAACATGGCTCCTCTTCGCTTTAGCCTTCGCCCTGCGCGTAGAGCCTTCTGACTCATCTTCGGCTAGAAGCAGGCTGGACTGTCCACTAGTCATCACTAGATAAACATCAGCTAGAATCTCTGCGTCCAGCAAGGCGCCGTGAAGTTGCCTCTGCGTATTGTCTACACCGTAACGCTTACACAGGGCATCTAGACTATTGCGCTGCCCAGGGTGCTTCTCACGAGCAAGCAGCAGACTGTCGAGGACGCCACAAAAGCTCGCTATATTAGTTGTAGCAGTTTTTGTAGCCCGTAGCTCGTGGTCTAAAAAACCGATATCGAATGGCGCATTATGAATAACCAATTCCGAACCGTCGATAAACTCAAGGAATTCAGCTTCGACCTGATGGAAACGCGGCTTGTCCCTAAGGAAATGAGAGCTCAGCCCGTGTACCTCTAGGGCTCCCGCATCGATCTCCCGATCTGGATTGAGATAGCAGTGAAAATGCCGGCCAGTAAGCTTACGATTATCTATCTCCACACAGCCGATCTCGATAACTCGATGACCCTGAGAAGGATCCAAGCCTGTGGTTTCGGTATCAAGCACTACCTGACGCATAACATTCTCTTTATGAATTGAATTCTTTATTTGAACTGCTTATCTGCACTATTTGCCTGTACTTTTTGCCTGTACTACCTATCGGTACTATTACTTTTGAATTAGCTAGCTAATCCAACTCATCTATTCCTTGATTCGCTAACTGATCAGCGATCTCATTTTCAGCATGACCGCTATGCCCTTTAACCCAGACCCATTCGATCGAATGGCCCCTAACGAGCTCATCCAACTCCTTCCAGAGATCTACATTGAGTACTGGCTTCCTGTTTGCCGTACGCCAATTACGCTTCTTCCAATTTTCCATCCACTCGGTAATCCCAGTGAGCACATATTTGGAGTCCGTAGTAATTACCACATCGCAGGTTTTATTTAGTGCTTGAAGGCCTCTGATAACGGCCGTGAGCTCCATTCTATTGTTGGTGCTCATAGCCTCACCACCAAATAGAGTCTTCTCTACACCACCGAAGCGCAACAATACTCCCCATCCTCCGGGACCAGGGTTTCCTCGGCAAGCTCCATCGGTATACATCTCAACTACTTGTGACATAAAAATATCGACGCCTTAATTGTTTCATAATGCAGTGCTATTAGTGGACCTTAATCTTAGCACGAACGTTTTCCGCTGCCGGCATTACTGAAGATCGCGCACGAAGCGGCCGCCACCTAGGCAGTATGGGAGTGATCGGCACAGCCTGATTAATACAGTGGATAAAATAGGCTCCACCGAGAGGGCTGCGTAGCTTATTCCCAAAATTCTCAAAACTCTCCGCTCGACTTAATAGTTTTGACATTTTTACTGGCATAAAATGCAGTCCGTAAGAAACCGAGTCGATATGTAGATCTAGCAATTTTAACCAGTCACTGACGCGCCCCTTAGAAATAAACCTACCCCGCCAGGGAATATTCTTCTTCCGATTGAACAACTTCCACAAACCCCAACTGCTATAGGGATTGAACCCGACAATCAACATATGTCCACCTGGACGTAGTACTCGCGTTGCCTCTCTCAATACTCGATGGCTATTCTCAGCAAAATCGAGAGCATGATGAATAACCACAACATCGACACTATCGGTGCTTAGCGGCAAGTCTTCGTTACTCGCTACAGCTCTTACAGAACCTTGCCTAAAACTAGAGGCGAAGATTATCTTATGCCCCACAGGACTTTGCTCAATAAGAGAGTGCTCTTCACTGAACCCGAGCTGCAGTATGTGATAGCCGAAAAGCTTCTCAAGGGCTGCATGAATAGCATTTTTCTCAGCCCGAAGAACGGCCTCCCCCTGTGGAGACTGAAACCAATGCGCCACCTGGCTTGAAAGCATATCTGCGTCTGGCATGCCACGTAGCAAGCGACGACGGGTCTCATGTTTAGAAAATAGGTTCATCTGCTCGATTCAATTAATTTAGCGCGTATCAATTCTACGACAACACAGTTTAAACACTATCAACTCAGAAATTAAGTGATATCCCTCCCGAACCGCACCCCAGCTAGGCATTATGGCTTGTATTAGCTGGGTTTCCTTATATCATGTCGTTTTCGGCGCAATTCCAACCCTATGATTAGCACTATCCACCCAATCCCTGCTTTTACAGACAACTACATATGGGCCGTCAGCGACGCTGATAGCCGTAAAGTCTGCGTCGTTGATCCTGGCGATGCACAACCGGTAATCGACTATCTACAAAGCAACGACCTACAGCTTTCCGAGATACTGATCACCCATCACCATCCCGATCACACTGGTGGCATTAAGGAGTTAACGAGCAGATATTCCTGCAGGGTTGTCGGGCCGGGTTCGAGCGGCATCAGGGGGATAAATGAATTCGTATCCGAAGGCGAAAGTATCAATCTGTTCGGACAGAAATTTTCAATTATAGAGGTGCCGGGTCACACTCTTGATCATATCGCCTATTATTGTGACGATCAGATTCAGATCGAGCCAATTCTTTTTTGTGGCGACACACTCTTTGCCGCTGGCTGCGGCCGTCTGTTTGAAGGCACACCCGAAATGATGCACGAGTCTCTTGGAAAACTGTCCGCCTTACCCGCAAGCACTAGAGTCTACTGCACCCATGAATACACGATGGCAAATCTTCAATTCGCGGCAGCAGCCGACTCAGACAACACGGCACTGCTAGAACGTATTGAATTAGAAAAAGCGAAAAGAGCTGCTAAGCAACCAACGCTCCCTTCGAGCATCGAACTAGAGTTAGCTACCAACCCATTTCTTCGCTGCAAAGAGCCTCGTCTCCAAGCGAGCGCGGAGGCACAATCGGGCCAAACTTCCAGCAACGAAGTTGAAGTATTCGCCGCACTGCGCGCCTGGAAAGACTCGTTCTAAAACCTCATTCGAAACACAGATTATTTACTAAAAATACTCTCTTATTAACCACACTTACTTCTCAGGCATTTGATTTGCGAATCCTACTTAGAAACACCGCAATAACGCTACTTCCACTGATCCTCGCAGCCTGTCAAACCTCGGAGCAAGTAAATTCGACCGTCACTGAGCCTGCAATAACAACAGCCATAGAAGTTGCTACGCGAGACTCCGATTCCGCGCCTGGTAATTCCACGATAGCGAATCCATCGACTACTGATACAGAGGAAGTAAGCTACGAGAATCTTTGGAATAGAATCCGAGACGGCTTTCAGCTCCATGCCCACTACTCTCACCCTAATGTAGCAAGGTATATACAAATCTATTCAACCCAACAACGCTATTTCGACTTGCTACAGACGAGAGCCTCACCTTTCCTATTCGAGATAGTTGAAGAAATTGAACGCCGCGGCTTACCTCTAGAGTTCGCCTTACTCCCCATGGTCGAAAGCACCTATAACCCCAATGCCTATTCAAGAGAGCACGCCGTAGGCCTTTGGCAATTCGTAGGCGCAACAGGATCGAGTTTTGGCTTACAGCAAGACTGGTGGTTCGATGGCCGCAGGGACCCCTTAGCCTCTACTGGAGCAGCTTTGGATTATATGGAACAACTCTACAAACAGTTCGACG
>CAJXRP010000039.1 GCA_913060495.1 uncultured Gammaproteobacteria bacterium
TTATGAAAATTGATCCAATTTTACCTCTTCGCAGTGTCCGCTTTCGGCCAATAGCGGACGTTAACGCCCGCAATAAGTTCACAGCCCTGCTTCCTTTCTGATTTGTTGGTTATTGAGCCGCATGCTCGAGCCTTTCAGCGAGCCAAACTTTGATAATTGACTGACGGGTAACGCCAAGCCGAGCAGCTTCTTTATCTAAGGAGTCGATCATCCAGGTAGGAAAATCTACGTTTACTCTCCGCTGCTCCTGGTTGGGTCTCTTAATCTTAGAAAGATCAAGATTACCCGTTATGTCCTTCCCGTTGTTAAAGTTGGTATCGAATTTCTTAGCTTTCATATAGTTCCACCTCTTCACCGCGAGAGCGGCGTACAGATATGATACGAACATTTTCATTTCGATAAGTGATAACAGCGGACCAGTGTTTTTTGGCGATTACGCCAATGATCAAAAACCGAGGTTCATCCTCGGTCTTGGCTGGCACTTCTAGAAGATTGGGGTCAAACCATAGTAGCTGGGCATCAATGAAGTCTATGCCATGTTTCGTGCGGTTTGCCTTGCTCTTGCTTTCATCAAACTCGAATGAAATCATGGTATATAAAATATACCTTTATTGCACTATGGTCAACTACGCTCAATAACGCCCTTAATAATAGGCGCGCAACGCGCGCGTCCTTTTTGATTTGATTGTTATGTTCCGGCAATTGTCAGCTTCCTGCTTCGTCCAAGGCTTCGCGAATTCTCGCTGTCATCGTTGGGGCTGTCCCCACAAGAGATCCCACCCCATACATATACTCAACGAATGGGACCATGCCTGGAAATTGAGACATGATGCCGGCAGGGGCACCAAGCATAGCTTCAAAAATATCTGCGCTAATAAGGCCGTTCTCATAGTAACTCTCAGAAGACAGCCAAATTTGAAAGACCTGATTCGTCCATGCTGAAGTTCGAGCTCTTTCAACCATACTAAGTTCTTGATTAGTTGCTAGCTTAATGGACAGTTCGGCCATTTCAGGGTTATCTATGATCGAATCAAACCAGTCGATATTTCTAGAAAATAACTCTGTCTCAGCCGTAGCGATTGAGATACGATTTGCCTGGTCAATCGACTTGCCCTGCTGATCAATCTCAATAGACAAAAAGACTATCCCAAGTAGAACCCCAACATTTGCAGCTAGAGTTAACCACTGATTTAGTTTAGTCAATTCCACTCTGAAATTTCCTTTGTCTCTGAATTAGTTAAGAACGAGGAACATAACATGTGTATATGACGCATGCTCACTTCCCCGTTAATTGTCGCTTCTCATACGGCAGCTTCCGGCCAGGAGCGGACACTTGCAGTTAAACTATGCGATAGGCAAAAAGGATTTAGAAATATTCAATTTTAATCTGACCCTGATTCAATTCGCCTGGACACCTATTGAACGCGGGAAGTCACCGAGTCGGACACCGCAACCACTGACCCTGATCCATATTCCGGCACGTTGCGCTGGTAAACGCGCCAGTAGTGCCACTCCTCAGTGATGTATTCGTTCTCGCCGGCAGCAATCTCTTTCACGATAGCGTCTCTACCTCCTCGCAAACTGGCAACCTCGGCCCGGTCTTGGATCAATGCCACCGTCATTTCGTAGATCTTTCCACCAATCTTCAGACGCACCCGCGGATCGCGCTCGACGTTTCTCCACCATGCCTTGCCGTAGGGGAACTCCTTGTTCAATCTGAATGTTTGCGCACTCGACTGTAGGTAGAGTTTGTCTCCGCGGGGAACCAGTAGGACCGTTACAGAATGGGGAATGCCGTACCACGTGCGAGTCTCAAGCTCGGTTGCGTTCTCGCTGAAGGCGTCGCTAAACTGGTCGACCCAGTCCCAATTTCTTACCGCTTCATGTACAACCTCCCCTGTTAACCATAACCCCGGCCTGGCCGAACGGCTGGCGTTGAGGTATTCCTCGGCACTGGGATGTCCAGGCGCCAGCCCGATCACGCGCAGTGTCAAGAGTGTCCCCACCATGAGGACACCGACTACTAGAAAGCTAATCTTCAACTGCTTCATCATCTTCATTCACCCCGCGGATTGCTGGATCGCTCGCCAATTACCTTTTATTTATTTTCTCCTCTAAGGAGTGATTGATCTGCATAACTGTCCGCTTCCAGCCAGGAGCGGACAATTAGTTTCGGTTTACTGCTGGAAATTGCACCAGCGCGCCATCCCAATTATTCCCCGCGATCTATCCCGCTAATTGAATCGCTTCGTTTCAGTAGTAGATCTTCAATCTCTCGATGACCCAAGTTGAATTGGTGGTAATGCTATGCGGCATACTGAATGATTTCAGCCGGGAAGCTGTGGCACTTGTACATTTTTAATTGGGTCATGCGCTAAATTCTGAAAGATTGAGAGTTAATTTCCTGGCACCTCTCAACGCGCTACTCCGATCTCGACTATTCTTTTTGTAGTTTCGCACAGTAGGAAACAATACTGGCGGTGCCTAGAGATGAATAACAGTACTCGAAATTATTGCTGTCTTCGAACCAGAGCTGACCATGGCCACCGAGCGAGTCGATAAATAGGCCTTCTTTGCCAGTTGATCGAATAGCCCCATAAACGCGAATTGGAGCAGACCCGCTCTCCATGGTTGAGAGTCGGGAAGTGCCCATGAACACCTCACCGTCTTGCGCGATTATCGTCAACTCTAGGTCGGCTTCGCTGATTATTACCCCGCCTGCGACCAAGTCATCTGAACTCAGATTGGGAGACGTAACAATACGGATATGCCCCTTCCAGAGACCCGTCATTTCGGGGTAGCTCTGCCCGAACAGAGATAGAGGCAGGATTAATAGAAGAAGAAAAAAACAGAATTTTCGAATCGTAATCATTTTCTGACCCCCTACAAATTATTATATAGGTTGGGTACTTCAGGACTGCGCCCAATGATACGTGCGTCTACAGTATAGGCTATCGGTGGTTTTTAATCTAAGCAATTAGGTAGGTGTTGACAGGTTAACTACCCAAATCGAGATAAAAGGAAGCATAGGGACACTAACAATTTAACAACTTAATACTGTTTGGATGTTAGTGTTCTCGATTCGTCGGGAGCTTAAATTGTTAAGTTGTTAGTGTCCCCTTTATCCGCAAAATGACCGCTTCCAGACCAAAGCGGACATAATATTGGAACTAGGGGTATATGGGGCGTAATGACTGCTATCGACCCAAAGCAGACAAGTGGGATATTTCAGAAATACGGCAAGTCCTTCTGTGTAGTGCCAGCCAATAAGACTAATTGCACTGTCCTACGGGGTTTACAATCTTATCTTGGTTCTTGCAGTACCGGCTCGGATAAGCATAAAGGTGAGTGATATAGAGCAGCAGGTGTTAGATTGTGCAGCTTCAAGGCGTTTCTGCCCTGCTTGTCTTTATATCAGTCAGTTGTGGGGGTTGAAATCCTTTTCTTTGAGACAAAAATTGAGTAAATTTAAAAATGAGAATCGGCAGCCTGACTTCAAGCATTTTCCTTCAAAAAGGGCTGTGTGATCGAATAATTGGCCTCGCTGGAAAACAGATTTACGGGATCCTGTAAGGTCTTGTATCCCATACCGTCTTAAACTTGTCTACGTTATGAATAAGAGTGAATAATTCAAATTGACTAATTCTAAGTATGAAATTATAGAGGATATTTCGATCCCTGAGGATGTCCTCCGGACTTGGCAAGATATTCTAGATCTAATGGCCAAGATTATTGATGTTCCCGCCGGATTGATTATGAAAGCGCATCCCCGAGAGATTGAAGTTCTTGTGAGGAGCAGTAATCCTGAGAATGTGTATAAGCCAGGGGAAAAAGCAAAATTGGATACAGGACTCTATTGCGAAGCTGTTATGAGCACACAAAAAGAGTTGGTAGTTCCAAACGCACTAAAGGATCCCGCCTGGGATAGTAATCCAGATATCCCACTGGGCATGATTTCGTATTTGGGACTTCCTCTTAGTTGGCCGAACGGGGAGGTATTCGGCACTGTATGTGTGCTCGATAAAAAAGAAAATCAATTCGATGATTTGTACGCTCAGTTGGTCGACAAATTCCGACACACTATTCAGTTGGGGTTGAAAACAACATTCGACAACCACAATTTGCTGCTGATGCAAGAGAAGGTAGATGCCAGCCAGAAGAAAATAGAGGCCGCTTCATTAGCTACCAAAACAACCATTGACTACATGAGCCAGGGAATTCTCATGGTTGATGGTGATGAAAACGTCCTTACAATTAATGACAGACTGCTGGATTTTCTAGATATTCCGAAAGAAAGACATGGTGTCATTAAAAGCCTGGAAGTTATGCGGCAACAATTAAGGAAGGCGAACAGCTTCGGAGAGGAATCGGTAGATCGAGTAATTGGAACCGCTAGGGATAATTCGAATGTGTCTTACGATATCACTTCGTTGGACGGGCGAATTTTTGATATTCGGCAAAATCCTTTACCAGAAAGTGGCTATGTACGCACTTACACAGATATAACTGAGAGGAAATTGATTGAAGAATCCATACAGGCAATGTTTGAGAATAACCCAGCGCCTATGGCGGTAAGGCATATCGACCCCGTTGAATTTGTACGTGTGAATGATGCCTTCTGTAAATTGTTCGGACTGAAAAATAATGAAATGCTGAAACTTGATCCAAAAGAAATTTGGTATGCGGCTGAGGAAAGAGAAATATTTGTAAATTCTCTCGACGATAAAGGTAATGGCAAAGACATCGAAGTTCGAATCAAGAACTTGGTTACAGGAGATCTTGTGGAAGTTCTGGCAAGCTCATCCAATATCACTTACGAAGGCGAACCTGCACTACTTATGTCGGCTGTGGATATTACACACCGAAGGCAAATTGAAGAAAATCTAAGAGAGGAACAAGAAAGACTAAGTTTTGCGATGAGGGGAGGCAACTTGGGATTTTGGGAACAGAATAAGTCGACTAACCGATTCGTGTTAAAAAATATGTATGAAGAAGTTCTGGGCTACGAATCTCCTTTTTCAGACGGTGACTTTATAACCGACACTGACGAATGGACTGACCTTATTCATCCGGATGATGCCGAAAATGCTAAACGGGATTTCTATAATGCCTTTAGCGGGAAAACGTCAGAACACCGGATTGAGTACAGAGTAAAGGCGGCAGATGGATCGTGGAAATGGTTATTGGTTATGGGTAACCTGATAACAGATGCAAAGGGTAACCCGTCAGACCGTATTGCTGGGGTAATGGTGAATATTTCACAGCGAAAATCCATGGAAGATGCGCTGAGAACCGAACAGCAAAGACTGAATCTCGCGCTGCGCGGTGGACATATGGGGCTGTGGGAGTATGAAAGAACTGCGAAACAGTTAACTTTAAGCTCCATTCTGTGGGGAGAAATTCTTGGATACGAGCTCGAATTGGGAGAAAGTCAGTCCGTCATGCCACCAGAGGCCTGGGCTGATCTAATACATCCTGACGATTCTGATATGGCTACCAACGCTCTTAAAGCTGTACTAGTTGGAGATACATGTGACCTCCGTGCGGAATATCGAGTCAAGGCATCGGATGGTACATGGAAGTATTTATTGGTTGAAGGCCGAGAAATTTCCGATGAAGGAAGTAATCCGACAGGACGTGTTCTTGGCGTTATTCATGACATTTCCGGTCTAAAACAGATCGAGAATGACCTAAACATTGCCAAAGAAGAAGCGGAAGCTGCGTCCGATGCGAAAGCGAGTTTTCTGGCCTCGATGAGTCACGAGATTCGAACGCCTATGAATGGTGTAGTTGGTATGGTGGACCTGCTGACCCAGACTGAAATGGATAGCGAACAGATACAGATGCTTCAAACTGTGCGGGATTCTGGACAATCTCTGTTAACTATTATCAATGATATTCTGGACTTTTCGAAAATTGAGGCTGGCAAACTTGATCTGGAAGCCATTGATACCCCGATAACTGATCTCATGGAAACCTCCGCGCAATCACTCGCCCCTAATGCGATTAGTAAGAATGTTCAAATAATTACGTTTATTGACCCGGAAATTCCCCGCGAGTTGCAATTAGATCCGGTTCGAGTGCGCCAAATTATTATTAATCTAGGAAGCAATGCCGTCAAGTTCTCCAGTGAGGGCGAAGTAGTGATCAAAGCGGAATTAGTCAATAGTGAAAAGAAGAAAGTAACGGTTCGCTTTAGTGTTATTGACCAGGGCATTGGGATCTCTGAAGAAGCGCAAGCTGATTTGTTTCAGGAATTTAGCCAAGCGGATAGTTCTACAACTCGAAACTATGGAGGCACCGGGCTTGGACTGGCAATTAGTAAGCGCCTCACAGAATTGATGGGCGGGACGATTGGGGTTAACAGCGAATTAGGTCTCGGCTCAACGTTTTACTGTGAATTACCACTCGTTGTTCCCGACTCAGCTAAGAAAGATGAAAAAGATTCCGGGCGCGTAGATCTCGCTGGTCTGCACGTATTATTGGTGAGCCCAAGCAAGAACTACCAGGATGTGTGTTGTCACTACCTTCAACATTGGAAAGCTTATGTCACTACCATTGCTGATATTAATAGCTGCTTGTCTGTAACTCAAGAGCTTGCAGAGAAAGACAAGCCCATCGACATTATCGCCATACCCTTTCTTAAAGATCACAACAAGATTGCTGCAATCCGCGAACAATTTCTACACGCTGATATGATGCCTTATCCGCGATTTGCAATCGGGGACGACCCACGTAAGAAGAGCGAGGTTTTGCGAAAGTTACCAGAAATAACCATGTTTAGTACTAACCCACTTTCTAGAGCAGGATTCGTAAGTGCAGTCGCCATAGCAGCTGGACGTGCCAGCCCCGAAATACTTATTCAACCAGAAGCCTTTAAGATAAAAGGGGGGCGAGCACCCACTCCGGGCGAGGCACTTGAGCAGGGAAAACTTATACTTTTGGCAGAAGACAATATTACCAACCAGGATGTAATAAGCAGACAATTAATGCGGATCGGCTATGCCTGTGAGTTGGCTAACGATGGAAAGGAAGCCTATGACATGTGGCGCAAAAAAACCTATGCCTTGTTGCTGACAGATTGTCATATGCCCGAGTGGGATGGCTTTGAGTTAACTGAAGCCATACGCAAGGATGAAGAGTCTACTTCTAAGCGGGCACCCATAATAGCGATTACTGCCAATGCATTGCAGGGTGAGGCAGAAAAATGTATTGAAGGTGGTATGGATGATTACATGTCGAAACCCGTTGAGATGAAGGCATTACAGGCAATGTTGTACAAATGGATGGGGGATGGGGGTATCGCCAGCGATGAACCTAAACCCGCCCCAGATAAGGAAGTTGAACCAGATAAATCAAGCAAAACGAGTAGCTCAACACAAGACAACGGGTCAATAAATGAGCGCAAGCTCAAAGAGCTTTTTGGGGATGATGAGGAAACGTTCAAGGAAATATTGACCGAATTTCTCATCCCATCCCAGTCGATCATTGGGGAGATCCATTTAGGGTTTAAGAATAGATCCGCCAAAGAAATACAGGACGCAAGCCATAAGCTGAAGTCTGCAGCCTTTAGTTGTGGAGCTGAAGAGTTGGGAGAATTATGTAAAGCCCTCGAAGCCGCCGCGATAGAAGCAAACTGGGCTATCATCGATGCTGAGGTTCCCAAAATTGATGGATTAATGAACCTGGTGGAGGAGTATATTTCCCAGCTTTAAGCTGATTTCCAATTTCATTAGTTTTGTAAGTTATTTGGGAAAACGCCTCGAAATTGAGTACTATTCGTAACTTTCAATGTCCGCTATTGGCCGGAAGCTGCCGTAAATGTTCACTGAAGTGGCACAAGAACAATCAGCTCAAGTGAAGGATTAAATGACTAAATTGGATGCTGAGATTAATAGCGACATAATAGACTTCGAAGAAATTCTCGAAGTCATGGTGGCAGTGCTGAACCAGAAATGGGGTCTCAGCTGTTTGTCGATACCAAAAAAGCGCCTTACCACTTTGCCGGTCAAATTAGTCGACTTGAATGCTGGCGCGAGAGAGATGACTGTAGATAGCCAAGGGGCAAAGCTGGCGATAGGCACTCATTTCTTTCGAGCTCATAGAGGTGGCATGTCTTACACTTTCAAAACCAGATTAATCCAGAAAGTTGGCGACAAAGATTCAACCGACGAAAATCCTTACTACCAATTCACGTACCCGAATTTGATTCGCTTCTCACAATACAGGGATTCGGTCCGGATTGACCTTGATGACTGGAAAGACATTCAGGTATCGTTCTTCACGGAAGACGCGATACAACTTCAAGGCGAGGTTGTGGATATTTCTGCAACTGGTGCAAAGATCAAGTTTGAGGGTGATTTTGACGCCAAAGCAGGGCGATCGAATTCAATAGCAGACTGTCAGTTACAGTTGCCGGATGGGTCGCTAGTCTTAACGCGAACACAGATACTTGGCGTCGTATACGACGAATCCAAGGACGTTAGTTATGTTCGCTGCAGATACCTTGACTTGAATCAGTCTGACGAAAAGTGTTTGGAGCTATTGATAGATGAACGCGCGGATGAATTAGACCATGCGAAGTTGGAGGGGTTAATGTAATGAGGGGTGTTGATAAGTTGGTGCGCCAACCCGAGAAAACCCCAGAAATTGGCGCTTTATATTTCCGCAGCCTTTTCCTGTTACGCAAAGACTTGCAGCTCAAATAGCCAATAAGTTATTGGTCTTTTGGTAGCCCGGGTGAAAGCGGAGACCATTTATAGTATGAATCTCATGGTCTTTTAATCTTGGAAAACTAACCAGAAATTGATGCCTCAGCCGGGCCTTGCTGGGGAATAAGAATTCAGAGTGCTTTAGACTTGCTTTGGTTATCCAATCCAGAAGAGCCTCTCTCGTCTGCCCCGTCAATTCAAATTGAACGGGTTGATTTGTCTTTTGCTGAGTGATCGTGGCTCTGTGTGAAATACTGCCGCCTTGCGTTACGTCGGATACCTTCAGCTTGACCAGATCACATCCTCTCAGCTTACTGTCTATGGCCAAATTGAAGAGTGCGAGTTCTCGTAAGTTATGGCTCAGTTGAAGCCGGATTCTAATTGCCCATATTTCCTTGAGCTTCAGTGGGGATTTTTGTCCCACTAACTTACCCTTGTTCCAGGTTGTCTTGGGTTTTCTAAATTTGAAATGTTATTCATAACGTGATTCCTTTTGAGTATATGGAATCAAATTTTACCGCCGGTAGAGACTTTTACCGGACTTCTCAATGCTTAGTACTCGGCTGATCCTAGTAGACAAGCTCTAAGCCATATCACCAATAACAGCACTAACGCCTACAGTTGATCCTTAAACCCTGCGGTAAAGCGTCTAGTAGAGTCTGAGGCTGTATTAGCAAGTTAGTACTCAACTTGAGTAGTAAATCAGCATGAATGTACGTTTGGACGGACATTGTTGGTGTCGGAAATTGGTCGGAGCCTGTTAGCTGCCATTCAGCCCATATCTAGCAGTATCACCTTTAGTGTCCGCTATGGGTTCAACAGCAGACACTCAGTTATCGCTGAAACTCACCTCTGAGACAGGCAGCTTACGGCCAGAAGCGGACGTTTTACCCCCTATCTCTCACAGGAGCTCGTCTACTCGGCAGAATCCAGCCTAAACAACAGTTGTTCACCGTCCGTGAGCTGAAACACCAGATTTCGATAGGCGACCTCTCCATCAAGCACCAATTCAGGGATAGTTAGTTTTCCATCCCCCGAATCGAAAATCGCCACGTTCTGCAACCCTTCAGTCAACTCCCGAACACTGCTGGCGATAGCTTGTATCACGATTTCAGGCCCAGCGGAAAAGATTGAAAAATCCAGGGCATAAAAGCTTCCGTCAACATCAACAGTAACTTCTATTTTCTCGCGACAACTATTATATAAGTTTGCAATTGGTGCGGCCGGCTGTATATCTATTGGAAAATATTCCAGGACAATACTGTCTGCGCTAAAGACCCCTGCGTTTACATATCCAACGCCGCTTGAAGATATTAACGGTGCCGCATGGCTAATTCGAAATCTTACTTCAGGGTCGTCTGAGATACTCTTCCAAGTGATAGGGCTGAAACATCCATCGCCGGTCCCCTCAAAAACCACTATGCCATCATCGGAGGTATCGAGGCTTTGCCACGGTAAAATGTCAGTAATGCCATCGCCATTAATATCAAGGAACTGAGTGAAGGGGGAGACTCTGCGATTGACGTCCGGGTCCCGGGCGAGACTAGTAAAGCGCCTAACTGTTTGATCCTTAAATTCACGATTACCCTGATTGATGAACAATTGCATACTAATACCCGCATAGGTAAATTGATTGGTGGCATGGAGAAGCAAGTCAATTAGACCATCGCCGTTGACATCAGTCCCTTTGATTTCAATAATTGAAATATTCTCTAGCCCGCCAAAAATGTCAGCGTCTTCGAGAAACGATACCGCTGTGTCAGAAAAAAAGCCTGCGCCGTCATTCCAGAAAATTCTTGTAGCAGCGGGGTTACTTTCTCTACGACCAACAATTAATTCTGGAAAGCCATCGCCATCCAGATCCGCAAGTTCTGCTGAAAAACTTGTCCTGAGAATTGAAGGGTCAGCACTACCAAGGCTATCAGGTAGGCGTTCCCTGTTTTGAGTGAAATTTGCGCTGCCATCGTTTATCAGAAAGTAAGATATCTCCTCAGGAGGATTATCTGGAGCATTAAGGGAGAGGATATCGATGTCACCATCTCCATCTATGTCTCCCACTGCTCCATTATGGGTAAAAGCCTCAATATTCGGCAGCCTGTTGGAAACATCAGTAAAACCATTGCCTGTACCTAGCAAGAGCTGGTTTTTGAATCCTGGAAAGGGAGGGGCATCATAGCCATGATCGGCAATATACATATCAAGAATGCCATCTCCGTTGAAATCTTCTAGTAGTAGCTCCCTGGCAGCTTCTGAGCCCGGGACATCACCTTCCGCCGGAGTAAATGTGTTGTCTCCATTGTTAAACAATATTAGCCCTGATTGTGGCCCCTGAGTCCCGGTATTATTGCTTGGGTCAGTTGCTCCGAGGATGACAATATCTGTGGCACCATCACCATTGAGGTCTGTTATAAAATAACTAATTTCGTCTACGTCGGGAATACTAGGAATGAACTGCCAATCAAATTGCAATTCTCCCGATGTAAAAGTGAACTTACTGCCTGCACTTGCAGGCAGATTCAGCGCAAAAAGAGCTAATCCTGCGCAAACTGAAATTAACAATTTGTGCGAGTGCGTATCGGTTGGAAGTTGACTTAATGACTTTTGGGTAATCAAAGAGCAAACACTATGCATAATTCCAATTCTCCAAGTATAACTATCTACGTTGACGGTAGTATATGTCTATTGGTGAAGCTCCGATTCTCAATTTTTCAACATAGTCTTAACTTCCGCTTGCGGCCAATAGCAGACGTCCACGCCAAATATATTCATCACAAAATTTTACTAATCCGGTAACAATACCGCACTCTTGAGTTCCAGTATTACCGGCTCACTGGAAATTAGTGATAACACAAGTGAATAGACATCCGTGCCGCTATCTGTGGGCGCTGCCAACCTAGGAATTGAAATATCATTACCATCGAAAGTGGCGTGATTTCCCGGGCTGGGGTCGCTTAACAAGGACGATCTATTCATGTCCACTTGCAGCCGTACAGGATTAGTATCAGGCAGCAGGTTAATGTAGAGCTGGTACTTGGCACCATTTACATCCAGCACCGGAATGAAAATTTCCCCCGTGTTTAGATCAACGCTCGCCGTATTTGACTGGACGGTACTCACTGGTGAAGTAGTTATTTGTCCTGTCCACGCTATGTCGTCTAATTCGTAGAGACTCACCTTACCTGTAGATATATCCGCATCTCTAATAGGTAAACTGGCACTGACATTTACCAGGAGAACTGTACTAACAAGATCATCGCTGGTTAAAATTTCATTAACTGCTCCAACCTTAATAACGCCATTACCGGCATCAAATGCGGGGGCACTTAGCAAGGCATCCAAGCTGCGACCAGAAAATGTCTCTTGTTTAACGGCCCCTATCCCATCCACCTGCCAGCTTATGGTGGTAAAGGTCGAAAAGGACGTTGTTTCTTCAGCAGGACGCCCATCGTCATAGGTGTAAGTAGAAGAAATAGATTGTTCAATTTCCTGTATTCTCACTAAGGCCTTATAAGAACCTGGCAGAATGGTAATATCCGAGCCAGGAAAAAGATTGTCAACCGTATCCACACCGGCATAGACCGTGCGGCTCGTGCTACATGCTTGTGTTTCATTGGTAAAGCCCGGGATACTTATACCAGAATTAGTACCTGCTTCGCTGATGCTTGTAGTGTCGTTGGTATAATAAGTTGTATATATCTGTCCGATCTCAATTTCCCGAAGAATGAAGGGAGTCCCGCGAGTATTCCGATCACACGTCCCTGCTTGGGCAGCACGACCTTCCCAATAATTAGACACTAAAGGGCTTGTTGTACCTTTACTCTGAGGTACTGCGGATTGTGCTATTTTAATAGCATCGCCGGTCACATAAGAACTTGATACAGTAGTATTCAACAAGTCATTAATAATGGGGTCGCTGACCTCAAACCTAGTTTCCACCAGCACATTTCCGAATTGGAGCGGATCTACTATATTCAGGACCGGATTCAATCTCGTTCCCATGAGATTTTTGGAATACATACGTGATTCAAATCCGTATGGATCTTCTTGCTTTTGAGTTTCTTCCCATCCAGGCACTGTGATTAGAGGGTAATAATTTGCTGCCATGCCTGTTACGGAAATCACAGTTGACACAAAAAAGAGCAAGCCAATAATTACAGCTTTTTTATACTTATTCAAAATTACATTGAACTCCTTTAATAAATTTCGCGCCGGTTAATTCATACTTCTGAATACTGAGAGCCTACTAACTGAGAGCCTACTGCCAGATAGGTAACACCCACACGAAAGACCTTTCGGTTCACACTCAAGCGCAGCTGAACAAGATCGCGAGAGAGCTAAATGAGAGGCCAAGAAAAACATTGGAATATGAAACCCCGGCTGCTAGGTTTAATGCATGTGTTGCGCTGACCGGTTGAGGTCACAACCCAGAGCGGACGCTCGAAAATACCCTGAATGTACTGACAAGTTAATCGCCATTCTTCGACAATTCGTCTCATGATTAAGGCAAACACGTATAAGCACCACCGATTCCCGCTCGAAATAATTCAATATGCAGTCTGGCTTTACCACCGGATCAACCCCAGTCACCGAGATATCGAAGATCTGATGTCACAACGTGGCAATGAGGTGAGCTACGAAGCGGTTTTGCCGATAGAGGTAGTTTACTTGTCAACACTCCGCAAACGAATCTAATGTATTTGTAGCGGTCTCTTTCTGCACACTAGATCCTGACGAACCCTCCTTCGCCCTCCCATACAAACGTGGAATTACCATCAAACTGAAAAGTCTCTGTACCGTCAGCCGATAATCTACAAGTTTCGTCTAAAGTCGGTGTTGGCTCTGTTGTACGTGTCGCCGTGAAGACGCTTGTACTAGGGTTCCAAGCGTATGTCCCCTGTTCTGTACCAGCGCATGCAGAGTCTTCTCCATCAGCATCTGTATTCTGAATATAGCTGTAACTACCGCCCAAACCTAGCACTAAGCGAATGGTGTCGTTAGTGCTACCATCATCGTTCTTCGATACCCATGTCCCAGCCAGAACGGCCCCAGGAAGTACTTGGGTCCTTACTAGTGTATATGGTTCAAGGTCTTCGCCACGACTACTGAATTTTGAAACGTCAAGTGTATTGCCATCAACTAAGAACCGATAACCAACCCCTCCGTTTATTTCTGGGTTAGAAAATCCACAATTGCCATTGGCATCCGATGCCTGTTTAAAGGCTACAAAGCCTGTAATTTTGTCAAAAGAGTATGTCCCAGCCTCTACGCCTCTTCCGCACGCATCAACCGAATAACTGTAGCCGTCATCTCCAAAGATTGCAGTGGTGTCACCTAAAGTCCATGCGCCGGCCAATTCAGTGAACTGGTCAAGCTGAGGGTATTCAAAAGTCCTCTCTAAATCCAATGTGAAATTCAGATTTGAGCCAATTGAAAGCTCTGCGTAGTAAATAGAACCATTTATGTATAGATGCGGCAGTCTAAGGGCTAAGCCACCGGTATCAATAGACGCCGCCACTACTGCCGGGCGGTGTTCAAAGGGCGTTAGGGGAGTTATATCAATCACGGATGCAAGATCTGCGTCCCATGAATATGCTGTTGAATCGAAATTGTTTAACCTCAAAGCATACACCTGCTCACCATAGAGTATATATGGAGCTGATATATCGAAGTTTTCTTCGATTCTTTGTCTATAGTCTTGTCCGTAAGAATTACTCATCGCAAGAACGAACAGCGAAACTACCAAACCAGAAATTTTATTCATGGAACATGCATCCTCGATTTATAACTTCCACTAAAGAGTAAAAGACCCGAAACGGCTCCGATATATGCTGTCTCTTATACACATCTGACGCTGCCGACGATCTACTCTGTGTAGA
>CAJXRP010000040.1 GCA_913060495.1 uncultured Gammaproteobacteria bacterium
TCAGGAGTCTCGTGGGCTCGGAGATGTGTATAAGAGACAGGTCTTAATATGAGGTACAAATAATGTGTCTCCATTTAACGTTGCCATATCTGCATATAGTTGCGCGCTACAGAATACGCTTAAAAATAGAATTAGTAATTTGCTGGATGGTGATCGCTGAACTGATTTAGATGGAGGCATATTTTACTTCTCGATAAGGCAAGTGTGCTTCATGGGAAGCGCATCATTGGGTTCTGAGGTACGGACAAGTTAACGCTCAATCTGCCAGAATCTGAAGCATGACTCAATCAAAAATGTACAAACGCCACCGATTCCCGCCTGAAATAATCCAATACGCCGTTTGGCTCTACCACCGATTCAACTTCAGTCGTCGTGATACTGAAAAATAACTTGGGATCGGCGTGAGCTATGAAGCGATTCGTTCAAAGCCTGCTAGAGAAAGGGAGAGAGGTATTCGTTACTGACATTTTACGGGAAGTGGAAATGCGGAGGCACTATGAACAACGGACTATGCCCGGACCAACGGACCATGAAAATCTATAGTCCGTCGCTCCAAATCATAAGCGGCTGAAAGGTAAGGGAAATTGGTGGGCCCACAGGGACTCGAACCCCGGACAAACGGATTATGAGGCAGTGGAACTTGCCGGAAAATACTTGAGTAAGTGGAAGAGCCGTAACGAGTTTTCTTTTTCTGAGCTTCTGAGTCCGACCGAAACCGAACCTCTACCGAACTTGGTTGGGGTCGGCCGGTTCACCGAACTTGGCAAGTAGAAGAATTCAAACGGGTTTCAGTGACCGAGCACCGAACTAAACCCGAAACGAATACTGTTTGGGTTCTTCAATATACTCTTCAAGATTGCCTAATCGCAGTTTTTCTCGATTTGGCTAGTTAACTTGTCACTATCTGCAAGCGGCTCAGCGCATTAATATATCGTTGATGGCGAAACCGATTCCAAATCGCTCAACCTCACGGTCATAGTCCAGCAGACTTTCGCCGTAACCCTTGAACGCTCTGGCAAAAATGCGTAAATGACTGTTTATTGGATAGCTCCAGGTCGCCTCGATACTATCTTCCTCGGTGCCAGGTCGATACTTGAGGCTAAAGGTGTTTCTATTTGGTGTATACACCGCTTCGACCGAGCCGTAGCCAAGATATTGATGGATATCTGGATTGTCATCGTCTTCATCATCTTCTGGTAGTCGATACCAAGCCTTCAGTGCCATGGCAAGATCGCCAAACTCGAATCCTACGGTGCCGGTTAACCGGTTCCAGCTGCGGGAAATCTCTCTATTATCCAAGTTTGAGCGGCCATTGGACTGGTGATTGAAACCAAAGTCCCAGAATGCAACCTGGGCGCCTAAGATTTCCGGCCCGCCGTAGTGGCGAAGAAATATTTCCGGTTCATAGTTGGTCTCGCGAAAGGGTGCGGATGCGTCATTGTAAAGCTGCCACCAGGAGTGGCTGGTATAACCCACCAGCAAATCCGTATTACCGTCGAAAATATCCTGAGCTAGCGGAAATTTAATACTTACCTGAAACTCGGCCTCGGTATGGTCGATACTCTCGTTGCCGAGATCGACGAAATCCTCATATTGGCTAGGCGTGGCATTGTGGGAGATCGGAATCACGAAGTTGGGGCGATGGGGCGTGATCGAGTATGGCCGACCCAGACTCTGGCGTTCTGCAATAATAGTCCGATCCCCTACAGAAAGCCTTCGCTGAGAGGCGGCAACTCCGTCGCTGATCAATTCAGAGCAGCTCGCTCTGAGCTGGCGTACCGTTGTTTCCGGGGATGCGTTTTCCATGGCCTCTAATAGGCAGGCATCACTGGCAGGCTGTGCTATGGCTATAGGACTGAATGAGGCTAAATAAATCGTGATGGCGATGGCGATGGCGCCAGCGAGACTGAAAACGTTGCTTAGCAAGTGTGGGATTATCTTATGTGCGTCTCTTCTACCCATTAGAATCAACCTCAAGGCTCTCTTCGAATCGATCCTGTGGTTGAGCCTCCGTTGGGTTCTTGCCGTGAAGCAATCGCGACATAACCAAGCACGCTGTAAGATCACCGGTTACATTGACTGCCGTTCGAGACATGTCGAGTATCCTATCAACGCCAAGGATGAGCGCGATGCCCGCCGCTGGAACACCTAAGTTCTGCACTATCGTAGCGAGAATGACAATGCCGACACCTGGTGTACTCGGAGAACCGATTGAGGCGCCGATGGTGGTAATCGCGAGTAGGGCAAGTTCAGGATATGAGAGGTCGATGCCAAATAATTGCGTTAGAAAAACTGCCGCCACAACTTGATAAAGTGCGGTGCCATCCATGTTCACCGTCGCTCCTAACGGCACGATGAAGCGAACTAGGCTGGGCTGTATGTGCAACTTCTTTTCCGCTGTTTCCATAGACAGTGGCATGACCGCGGCCGAACTGGATGTTGAGAACGCGAGCAGCTGTACTTCGCGAACATCGATTAGAAACTTAATGGGAGAGCGGCCCGTCACTACAGCAATTATAATCAGATAAACAAACAGCAGTGCAAGCAGCCCGAGGAGTACCGTGCCGACATAGACAGACATTCCGACCAATGCGTCCAATCCAATTTGGACGCTGACTTCGGCTAGAAGCCCGAACACAGCGGCGGGTGCCAATACCATGGCCCAACCCACAACCTTCATTGAGATTTCTTGGACTGACGCCATCAAGTCAAGGACCGGCTTTGATCTTGTGGGCGAAGTGGTCACTAGAGCGATCGACAGAAAAATTGCGAGGACGACAATCTGGAACATGGATCGGTGAAGTATTGCGTCCGACGGATTAGTCGGAATTATATCGACAATACGTTGCGGCAAGGACCGTTCACTAAGCGCAGTCACCGAATCTGACGCGTCTAATATGGATAAATCCGCGGGCAGCACAAACGCTGTTGCGTCTATGTAGCGTCCGGGTTCGATCCACAGCGCTAAAGAGGCGCCGATAAGAACCGCGATGGTAGTGGTAATCACAAAATAGGGCGCGATACGCAGGCCAACCTGTCTTAGGAAGTCAGTACTACCGCTGCCAGTGATACCAATAACAATAGATGACAGCACCAAGGGTACAACCACCATTTGAATTAGAGCGAGGAACAGATTGCCAGGCAGTGCCAGCCAACTCGCAATTGTGTAGGCAGTAGTAGCAGGGACAATGGCAGCGCCAGTGGGAGAGAGCAGTAACCCCACGCAGATACCTAATGCCATCGCTACTAAAATCTGCGCCCACAATCGATTGCGTATCAAATAGTCCAGACGATCAGCAAGATGACGGGGACTGGGCGGATGAATGTCGCCGCTATTGTTCTGAGTATTTATCATGTATATCCATCATTCATTACAAAGGTGTCGGGTCGCACGTGTATTCGTGCAATACGATTGTTGAATTCGCACTTAATCCTGAGACTGCTAGAAGCAGGGTATCCGGGAATGGCGTTCTCCTAAGAAAACATGCTTGAATTTCATTTCTTCAACGAACTAATTTTCGGCTCGATCAGGCGTCGCGTCATTGCAAACAAGAATGCTGTGCTTGCACCGAAAAGAATCAGTCCGCCCATGGCTTCAAAACTAGCCAGTATTCTCCACTGTTCTGATACCGTAATATCGCCGTAACCAAGTGTCGTCGCTGTGACCACAGAGAAATAAAGCGCGTTTTCGAATTTTGCGAACTCGCCAAGTGAGAAATAGACAGCCGCCCAGGACCAAGCTTCGATAGTGTGGATGGCGACCACGAAAAGTACGGCTAGAACCAGAACTAAGGCAATACGAACTTCATCCCTCCATTGTTCGGCCCGAGATTCGATGCGCTGCAGCAAGCGTAACGACACGATCAGCCCAGCAACATGAAAAACCACGCTGACAATAATGATTACAGTGCCTAACACTAATTGCCCGATCAAAGTTGGCTCTCCTCTGGCGCGGACTCTACCGGGGCATGATGGAACATGGCAAACAGGACCGGCACAACCACCATGGTCAACACCGTTGCGAACAGCAATCCTCCAATAATCGTGATGGCCATTGCTGAAAAGAACGCATCAAACAACAACGGAATCATGCCAAGTGCAGTAGTTAAAGCAGCCATCGCCACCGGACGCAAACGGCTGGTGCCGGAGTGGATGATCGCAGGCAGAATTTCTTTTCCAGCGATAAGTTCTGCATGAATCTGATCAATGAGTACGATCGCGTTCTTAATCAGCATGCCCATTAAGCTCAAGAAACCGAGTAATGCCATAAAACCAAACGGTTGACCGGTTAACAGTAAGCCGGCCGTGACTCCCATCACAGCGAGCGGCACGCAGAGCCAGATAATCAACGGTTCGCGGATAGAGTTGAACAGAACAACGGTTACTAGGAACATCACGAGGATATAGATCGGAATAGGCGCTGCCACGGCAGCCTGTGCATCATTGGTATTCTCGTATTCGCCGCCCCAAGTCAATTCATACCCCTCGGGTAACGCGAGTGCCTCGATTTTTGGCCGTACTCTCTCTAACAATTCATTCGCGTATCCACGGTCGGGGTCGGCGTAGACAGTGATAGTTCGATGCCGGTCTCGGCGAAGGATAATTTCATCCTCGAAACCAGTGTCGAATCCTGAAACAACCTGACGCAATGGGATCATCTCGTTGGCCGCGGGGCTCCAGATTTGCAAGTCGCCTGCGCTGGAAAAATCCGTTCGTCGCTCTTCTGCAGCTCTTACGATGATGGGCAGAAGTGTATCGCCCTCTCGAAACACGCCGGCAATGATGCCCTGAAAGCCTTCTTTGATTGTGGCGGCGATCATTGAGTGAGTAATGCCGTTCAAATTGGCTTGTTCTTCAGCCATCACGGGGAGTATGACCTTGACCCGCTGGCGCCAGTCTGTGCGGATTGCCTTAGAATCGGAGTCTTCACGCAAGATTGATTGCGCTTGTTCGGCCAGCCGTCGTAATTCGTTGGCATTGGGGCCCGAAAATCTCGCCTGTATCTTCCCCGCAGCACCAGGACCAATTTGAAATTTGTTGGTGTAGAACAAAGCATCGGGAAAGTCCGCCGCAAGTTCCGTTTCAATTTCACGTGCCAAACTATCAATTTGTTTGTGGTCTTGCACGTCGACCAATAGCTGAGCGTAGGCACTATTGGGTTTTTCAGGTTGGTAGGTCAACAGGAAACGCAGCCCGCCTTGTCCTATCAGAGACGTGACGCCACTGACGCTGTCCTTATCGATCAGATACTTCTCTACATCCCCCACAAGCGCCTGCGTGTCATCAATGTGCGTACCCTGTGGCAGCCATAAATCCACCATAAATTGCGGGCGGGTTGAGCTTGGGAAAAAACTCTGATCTACCTTGGTGAACCCCCACAAGGAAACCACAAACAATCCCATTACCACCGCAATACTGAAGTAGCGTTTTCGAATACAGTGATGCAGGAAAGATTGATATCGGCGGTAGAACTGGCCGTCATAGGGATCTGACTCGGGGCCATCTGCCGCGCGTGGTTTAAGGAACATCGCACAGAGTACAGGCGTCAGGGTAATCGCAGTAACCCAGCTGAGGAGCAGCGCTACCATTACGACCAGAAACAGTGAGCGCAGGTACTCACCCGTGACATCTTCCGATGTCCCAATCGCTGCGAAAGCCAGGATGGCGATCAGGGTCGCACCCAGAAGGGGCCAAGCTGATTGTTTCACGATAGCTGACGCGGCTTCTTCGGCACTGACCTTCTTCTGCATTTGTACCAGCATGCCATCGACAATCACGATCGCGTTATCAACCAGCATACCGAGCACGATAATGAGCGCGCCAAGTGACACACGTTCTAGTGCTACATCCATTGGATCAAGGAAAATGAATGCACCAAGGATCGTCACGATCAGAACGAAACCAATAATCAGGCCGCTACGCAGTCCCATAAACGCAAGTAGTACCAGCACCACAATGGCCACTGCCTCCACAAGGCTCACCAGAAACCCGGAGATTGAGGTAGACACCGCATCTGATTGCAGCGATACGACCTCAAGCTCCATGCCAACGGGGCGCTGACTCTCAAGCTCGGCCAACCGCTCACTCAGTGCCTCACCCATAGTAACGACATTGCCGCCGGCTACAGTTGAAATGCCTAGCCCTATGCCGGCTCGCCCACCAAAGCGAATAATTGCACTTTGTGGCTCGACATAACCGCGGCGAACTGTCGCCACATCCCCTAGGCGGAACTGATCGTTAGCTCGTCCGTGAATGAGAAGAGATTCGATCTGTTCAACGGCCGCGAATCCCCCCGTCGATTGAATAGTGATGAACTCCGTACCAACTTTGACACGGCCTCCATTCGCAACGGTATTCTTTTCTCGGAGTTGGCTGACAATCGAGGCCATAGGAACCCCGAGCTGAGACATGCGATCTCGATCAAATTCCACGTACACCGCTTCAGTGTATTCACCGTAGGTCGAGATCTTGCCGACGTCTTCAACCAATAGGAGCTCGCGTCGCAATACATCGACATAGTCATTGAGCTCGGAGTAGCTATAACCATCGCTGGTTATGACTAGAAACACGCCATACACATCACCGAAGTCATCATTGACCGTTGGTGCTCTGGCCCCGGGTGGCAACTGGCCTGCGGCATCGCTAACTTTTCGCCGTAACTCATCCCAGACTTGCGGCAGGGTTGATTTGTCATACGCCGGTTTGATGCTAACGGTAATGATTGATAGGCCCCGACTGGACCGAGATTTTATTTTGTCGAGCTGTCCCAGTTGTTGTATAGCGATTTCAAGCTTATCGGTGACTTCCTCCTCCACCTCTGCTGCGGTAGCGCCTGGGTAACTTGTTACGACCAATGCGTCTTTGATCGTAAATTCCGGATCCTCAAGCCGACTCATTCCCTGGTAGGTTATTCCACCGCCAATTAGCAAGACCAGAGTGAAAACCCAAACGACGGTTCGGTTATTGAGTGCTAGGGTGGCGATATCCATGATGAACCTTGTAGTTGTTAGCTCTGTAAATCTGTAACTTCGGCACTACTGACCAGGCTGGATTAGGTCACGAACTGTCATGCCTTGGGTCAGACTGTGAACGCCCGAGATGGCAATACGGTCACCTGCTACCAAGCCCTCCACGACACGGATGCGATCTCCCACCAATTCACCAACACGTACGACGTGCCGACCGACCTGGCTGGTTTGCGCATCGATAATCCACACATAGGCATTGTTGTCTGCGTCTGCTATTACTGCGCCCGCTGGAATTAGAGGGACCTGGTCAGCAACAAACTCCTCGATAGCAGTGACAATCACCTTGCCGGTCATACCCGGCCGGATAGTGAAATCCACGGGCGCTTCGAACGCAAATGTTGCAGAAAACGTTCGCGTCGTTGGATCTGCCGTCGTTGTGTAGGATTTGATGCTGGCTGGAAACTGTCGGTTAGCAAGGGCCGCGATCTCCACTAGCGGACGCGCAATCGCATTCATTTCCTCGCGGCTTAAGCCCGGTCGAATTTGTGCCCAATCGCGTTCGGCAACATTGACCTGCATTTCAAGGCTGAATTCATTCTGTAGATTCAGTATTGGCTGTTTGGCTTGAACATTTGCGAAATCATCAACCAGCTTGCGCGCAATGCGGCCGGCAAAAGGTGCAATCAGTTCTGTTTCATCGAGGGCCTTTTGCGCCGTTTGTAAATCCGCCTCGGCGATCTCGAGATTACGTCGGGCAACGTCGACGCTCTGCGGCGTGACAGCATTAGATACGGCTGCTTCTGTATAACGATTGAAGTCAGCGTTTGCTGCATTACGCTGAGCTTCGGCGCGGTCTTTGCCCGCCTGGTAATCCCGTGGATCTAACCGGGCCAGCACTGTACCTTCCGCTACCGCATCACCTTCCGATACCAGCATGTCGACAATCCGCCCTGGTACTTCAAAGGCCATATCCGATTGTTGAGCCGCGGTTACGCTACCGGGAAAGTCTTGCGTCGATGACGCGTTTTCCAAACCGATCGTTAGCATCCGCACTGGTCGAACGACTGGTGTCCGAACGTCGGCCTTATCTGCACCGCACGCGGTTAGTGTTAGGGCAGCTAATAACGATGCGACCACAATTGCTCGGCCATTTGAGCCAAGCTTGTAAAGCAAACTGGTATTTAGATGAATTGTCATGATTCTTCCTTAGTTTACCAACCGCCGCCAAGCGAGCGATAAATTGAGATCAACTCCAGTACAACAGCGCCGCTACTTTCGGCTAGTCGATCCTGTTGGCTAAAGAGTGATCGTTGTGTGTCCAGAACATTTTGGAAATTCGTCAACCCTTGGCGATAAAGTTCCCTAACCAGCCGATCGGCCTCGGCCACCGCATCAGCGCCGCGTTGTAGTGCGGCTTGGCGTTCGCGCTCCATGGCAAATCCAATCAATGAGTCTTCGACATCTTGCAGCGCGCCCAGCACAGTTCGCTCATAGGCGATCAAAGCTTGGTCAGTCTGCGCTTCCTCGACATGAATCGCGTTTCGTACGCGTCCTCCGTCGAACAGATTCCAGGAGAAGAAGGGCCCTAACGACCAGGCCTCATTGCCGCCGTTAAAAAGACCGCCTGCTGCGGTTGCGTAACTAAAATCCCCAAGCAGAAAGAAGTTCGGATACAGCGCCGTAGTCGTGACGCCAACAAGCGCCGTTTGAGCGGCAAGCACTCGTTCGGCGGCTCGAATATCGGGGCGCTGGCGGATCACTTCCGCTGGGATACCGGTTGGCACCGAAACCGGCAGTTGCGGTATCGGTGACGCAGTTTGCAATTCCTGACGCAGTGCGCCGGGTTGTTCACCGAGCAATGTGCTCAATTGATTGATGGTCTGCAGGATTGCCGCTTCCAAGTCTGGCAAAGCGGACTCGGTAATTGCGAGGTTGAACTCTGCCTGCCTAACCTCGAGATCTGGCGCCAACTCGGCGAGGTTGCGTGCCACAACCAATGCTAGTGTCTCGCGCTGCAATTCAACGTTGGCACGGGCAAATTGTAAGCGCTGTTGAAGCGTTCTCAGCTGAACGTAACTTGCACCCACCACAGCACTCAGAACGACCTGCACATCTCGATGATTTTCCAGCGATGCCTCGTAGCTTGCTGTGGCGGCCTCGATTGAGCGGCGTACTCGTCCCCATAGATCGATTTCCCAACTCGATTTAATACCAATATCGCGAAATGTATCAGGCCTCTGTTGAGGAGGTGCCACGATAATTTGATTGCCCTCACTAAATCGGGTGCGCTGTACGAAACCGGAACCGTTCACGTCCGGCATTTGGCCTCCAGTCGCAATTCCCAACTGTGCCTGCGCTTCAGCGATACGGGCTGTCGCCAGTTTGAGGTCCAAGTTTTGAAATTGTGCGCGTTCAATCAACGACACCAGCGTTGGATCTCCGAGACCTACCCACCAAGTTTGATAAGTAGCCTCGCCATCAATCATCCCGCCCACCAGTTCCTGATGCCAGCGATCTGCAACGATAAGCTGTGGGCGTTCGTAATCCGGGCCCACCATATGTGCGCAGCCGGACAATAGCCCGACGAGTGCCGCACTACACCAGAATCGAGCCGACAAATATCGATGGCTGGGAAGCGCGCACGGCCGCAATGTTTGATCGGTGGTTTCAGCAGTCGAGTGCGGGCATTTTGTAGGTGACTTATCCATACGCGATGGGACTGTCTGAAAACAGATAGCCCTTCAGTTCCTTGTTAAAATTAATATCCTCGCGCATCCACTCGAACAACATGGCTGCGTGTCCGTTCTCCTCATCTCGGCCGTGCAAAAGGGTTTCGGCCAGTTGCTCATCCAGGCACGCAGCAACGCGTTTCTTGTATCGTTCAGAATCTTGTTCTTTAAGGACCATAGAAATGCTCTGGTTAGCTAAATTGATCGTGGTGGATAACTGCGATAAGTCGCTGATGGAATTCGTACCAATAAGTCGAAACGGAATGTCGATTTGTAGCCGAAAACTGTTACTCACTAAGGCCAACGTACTATGAAAATCCTTAGTCCGTCGCCCCAAGGCGTAAGCAGATGAAAAGAAAGGAAAAATGGTGGGCCCACAGGGACTCGAACCCCGGACAAACGGATTATGAGGCAG
>CAJXRP010000041.1 GCA_913060495.1 uncultured Gammaproteobacteria bacterium
CGAGATGCTCAGGAGTCTCGTGGGCTCGGAGATGTGTATAAGAGACAGCAGTAAAGCGGAGAACATAACTGCAGAGACAAAAAATTATGGCGGAGAGAGAGGGATTCGAACCCTCGATAAGGTTTCCCCTATACGCCCTTAGCAGGGGCGCGCCTTCAGCCACTCGGCCATCTCTCCATAATTCAAACTTTGTGAAACCCAGTTAGTAAGGTTTCATTCGGTAATTAGCTAAGCTAATTACCTTACCCCTTCGGGGCGGCCTTTGGCCGTGTGCGACGCTACGCGTCTTTCCCCTATACGCCCTTAGCAGGGGACACGATCTGGTTCGATCGATAGTCTGGAAGGTTTTCGACTGAATCCATTTAGGCAATGGGTTCAACCTTCAGCCACTCGGCCATCTATCCAAAAATCGCGGGCATAATAGCACAGACCTTAAGCCTTCGAGAAGCGGGGTTCTAAACTACTTCGTTTTCTTGAAAACGCTTGATTTCATTGGTGTCGAAGCCAAGATCGGAGAGGATCCCGGTGGTGTGTTCTCCTAGGGCTGGTACTGGGCCTAAACTGGGCTCAAAACTGCTGTTATTGCCTGGGGGTTTGAAGCTCTTAACAGTGCCCTTCGGGGTGTCTGTGTCGATAAGACGGTTGAGGGCTTTCAGCTGCGGGTGATCCCACACTTCCGGCATATCATTCACATTAGCGAAGGCAATCTGCGCCTGATCTAGCTTGTTAGCGACTTCTTCTGCCGTGAAATTGGCGAATTTCTGTTCGATTATCTCTTTTAAGGCTTCTCGATTGGATGAGCGGGAGACATTCTTGGCAAATCGGGGGTCGCTGGTAAGCTCGGCTTGCTCGAGCACGCTTTCGCAAAACACGGTCCACTCTCGCTCGTTCTGCAGCCCTAGCATGATTACTTTCTCATCGCCGGTTACGAAAGCGCCATAGGGATAGATGCTGGCGTGATCAGTGCCGGTTCTGGCGGGCGGGGATGCGCCGTCGTAGGCATAGTTCAGCGGGAAGCCCATCCATTCGACCATGGCCTCCAGCATCGAGATGTCGATGTTGCTGCCTTTGTTGGTCTTTGAGCGTTGTATCAGGGCTGCCAGTATCGCTGTCTGTGCCTGCATGCCTGCTGCGATATCCGCTATGGATATGCCGCTCTTCGCCATGTCGTTCTTAGTGCCGGTGATGTTTAGGAATCCAGCCTCGGCCTGCACTAATAGATCGTAGGCCTTCTTGTTCTCGAAGGGGCCCGCAGGTCCGTAGCCGGAGATATTGCAGACGATGAGCTTCTCGTACTGCTCGTGCAGTTGTTCGAAATCTAGACCCATCTTGCGGGTGGCGCCTGGTGCTAGGTTTTGTACAAGCACATCACTCGTCTCTAGCAGCCTGCGCATGATCTGTCCGGAATCCTGATGCTTTAAATTGAGGGTAAGACTCTGCTTTGATCTATTGGTCCAGATGAAATGGGAGGATTGACCCAGTACGCGATCATCGTAGTGACGTGCGAAGTCTCCGCTCTCTCTTCGTTCTACTTTAATAACCCGTGCGCCGAGTTCTGCGAGTTGCCGAGTACATAACGGAGCAGCGATCGCGTGCTCTAGTGAAACTACCGTTATGCCTTGAAGAGGAGGTGTGTTGATCATGGTGCGCTGATCAATTCTGCGCGGGCTTCCATGCAAAGATTGCCGGCGCTGTCTGCGATCCAGAGTTTAGCGTTGCCGCTGTTGTCTGGCTTGGTGCCGCAAACCTGAAATGGATCCGTATCGAACACTGGTTTTAAGGCCTTGAAGCTGAATGCGGACAGGGTCGCGTCGGGATAGGTGTCGGTGAATAGCTCCAGCAGGAAAGTCGCTAGTAGTGGGCCGTGCACAACGAGTCCGTCATAGGACTCGACGTCTTTGGCATAGGCTCTGTCATAGTGAATTCTATGGGCATTGAACGTTAGGGCTGAGTAGCGGAAAAGCAGAGTCGGATCTGGGATGACCGTGCGTGCGAAGTCATGATCTTCATCTGCCTTGAGGGGAGGCTGTGCGGAGGTCTTCCCCGTGGGCATGTCTCTATAGACAATATCATGTTCTTCCTGCAGCACCGGGCCGGAGCTGTCGGACAACTCGTGTGCCACACAGACGAAGCCGAGGCTGCCGGAGCGCCCCTGTTTTAATTTAATCGATTTGATCGTCGATTCACGTTCTATGCTATCGCCTACTAATAAGGGGCGAATGAAGTTTATCCTGCTGCCAGCCCACATGCGTCGTGGTAGCGGAATGGGGGGTAAGAAGTCGCCACGCTGCGGATGCCCATCCTCGGCGAGTTCAGACTGTTTTGAGGTTTCAAGAAAGTACAGCCAATGCCAGAGTGGAGGCAGTGTATCTCCAGCTGAGAAGGTGGTGACATCTCGGTCCAAAGTAGCGGCGAGACCTTCCATAGGGGCGTTTGTTAGGACGCTAGAGGTGGACTGTGCCTTGCCAAGCCATTCCTGAAACTGTTGCTGTGAATCATTTTCCATTGTGGGCGTAGTTGTGCGTACCTATCTGTCGTTGTCTCTGCCTATCCGGGCACCGTAAAGGATGCTAACTTGATAGAATCTAATAGATGATAGTACTAGATGCTAATAAAATAAGCTTAGAAAAGTGTCTCGAAGCCATTTCGAAACTCTCTGCAAAACTTAGGTAGCAGTGTCCATGAACATAGCTGGAGCGTAACAGTGAAAGGAAAGTATTTTGAAGAGTTAGAGGTGGGAATGTTGTTCGAGCATCAACCTCATCGCACCGTAACAGAGTCGGACAATCTCACCTTCAGCACCATGACCCACAATCCGCAGCCTCTGCATATCGATGCAGAGTTTGCGAAGACAACGCAGTTCGGACAAATCTTAGTGAACAGCTATTTCACCCTTGGTCTGGTGGTTGGCTTGTCGGTTGGTGATACGACTTTAGGCACAACTATCGGAAATCTCGGAATGGACAAGGTGGAGTTTCCTAATCCAGTTTTTATCGGCGACACCCTGCGCGTGCAAACGAAAATAGTAGACAAGCGAGAGTCTAAATCTAAGCCGGATAGAGGCATCGTTTGGTTCGAACATCTGGGCATTAATCAGAGAGACGAAATTGTTTGTGAGTGTATTAGGAAGGGCATGATGCTGCGGCTGCCGAAATGAATGTTTTTTGTAGAGAAATGTTAAGAGTGATATCGAGGATAGATAAATGACATTGCGAAGATCGATTCACTTCGTCCCCGGTGGCAATGAGAAAATGTTGAACAAGGCCTTGGGTCTGCCGGCAGATTCTTTGATTCTCGACCTAGAGGATTCAGTGACGCCTGACCGTAAGGCATCAGCTCGAATCGAGGTCTGTGAATGGTTGGCCGATGCTGATTTTAACAGCCAAGAAAAACTGGTGCGCATAAACCCTATGGATTCTGAATGGGGCAGGGAAGATCTAGAAGCAGTTCTTAAGCACCGGCCCGACGGCATCGTGTTGCCAAAGGTGTTAGATCTGAAGGCTGTGCATGCAGTCGATCAATTAATTATCAATCAACAAAAAATTACCGGTGAAGATTACAGCGACATCAAACTATTGTTGATTGGAACCGAGATGGCGGCGGCGGTGTTTAATCTTGCGCAGATGGTAAATCATGAGCGCGTCGATGGTGTCACCTGGGGTGCCGAAGATTTGTCTGTCTCCCTAGGCGCGCGTGCGAAGCGCGATGACCAGGGAAATTATTTGGAGGTGTTCAGTTTTGTGCGTTCGATGTGTCTGCTTGCTGCGGTGGCGGCAGAGGTTCAGCCAATCGATGCTGTGTATGTCGACATAAAAAATACCAAGGGCCTGAAGCAAGAATGCAAGACGGCGGCTGACATGGGTTTTACCGCTAAGCTAACCATCCATCCCGATCAGATCGATATCGTCAATGAAGCATTCACCCCGAGCGCTGCCGAGATAGAAGCGGCGACAGCTTTGGTGGCAGCATTCGAAGAGCAGCAAGCGGCGGGCAAGATGGCATTTAAATTCGATGGCGAGATGGTAGATGTTCCTCATCTCAAACGTGCGCAGCAGGTGTTGGCTCTTGCGCGACGCGCCGATACGGCGAGTAGCTAGCCGTGGATTTTAATGAGACACAAGAACAGAGCCTAATTCGCGAATCAATCCGCAAACTCTGCAGTGCTTATCCCGATGACTACTGGGAACGCTGCGATAGAGAGAAGGAATTCCCTTTAGACTTTTTTAACGAAGTCGCGAAGGCAGGCTGGATCGGCATAGCGATGCCCGAGCAATACGGCGGCGCAGGCAAGGGCATTCAAGAGGCCGCAATTGTGCTGGAGGAAGTTGCAGCGTCTGGCGCGGCAATGAATGGCGCAACGCCATTGCATCTGTCGATCTTCGGCATGCATCCAGTGGTAAAGCACGGTAGCGAAGCGATGCGAGAAAAGTATCTGCCAGCAGTTGCGCGCGGAGAGCTGCAAGTGGCGTTCGGGGTAACAGAGCCGGATGCTGGCAGCGATACAACTTCCATCGAAACCTTTGCCAAACTGAATGGCGACCACTATGTAGTGCGAGGACGAAAGGTCTGGACCACTAAGGCGTTCGAGTCGGAGCGAGTGCTGCTGTTGGTACGTACCACACCGAAAGATAAAGTGAAGCGCAAGACCGATGGCATGACGCTGTTGCTGGCAGAGCTGCAGAAGCCGGAGGTATCCATCTCCGCGATCGAGAAGTTAGGGCGCAATGCGGTTCGAACCTGCGAAGTGGTCTACGACGATCTGAAGGTTTCAATTGAAGATAGAGTCGGGGAAGAAGGCGAAGGCTTTCGTTATTTGCTTGATGGTTTGAACGCAGAACGAATTCTTATTGCAGCAGAATCCATTGGCATAGGCAGGGCAGCACTGCGCCGTGCTGTGCAGTACGCGAATGAGCGCGTCGTCTTTGATCGTCCTATCGGCAAAAACCAAGGCATTGCCTTTCCCTTGGCTGAGGCGCGGATGCGGTTAGATGCGGCCGAGCTAATGAACAAGAAGGCCGCCTGGTTGATAGATAACGGCCAACCCTGTGGGGCCGAAGCGAACATGGCGAAGTGGTTAGCGGCCGAAGCTGGGTTTTTCGCAGCCGATGCGGCGATTCAAACCCACGGTGGTTTCGGCTACGCGCGGGAATACCATGTTGAACGTTACTGGCGCGAAGCTAGGTTGATGAAACTTGCGCCTATCTCTCAAGAAATGATTCTTAATTTCGTCTCAGAACATGTGTTAGGTTTGCCGCGCTCGTACTAGCCGATCTATTGATTGACTTGCTAGTGTCCGCAAACGTAACACCTTGTTGTTCCCAATTTTTACAGTAACATTGCGCCTGATTTAAAGCTGTTCCAAGTATTTGCTTCCAAAAAAGCGAACACATTGCCAATAAGTAGATCTGCATCAATAGCAATTTTTACTAGTGTTTCTTCAATTGATGTAACGCAATTGACTTAAACAAATAGCTGTTCTTTCGTTTTTTTACTTATCGCTTCGATTTATTAGAGCTTGTTACCATTGCACCCAAGGCTTTGCTCTGTTTTTCAAGAGGAGCGTCAGTCTATTCAGTAGAAAATCTCCGGGCGGTTCTCTGGGTTGGCATGACCGCGTGGAGGCGGCATTCAACGAAAAGCGGATGCAAATGAAGGGAATATCGTATATAAAACGACATCATTGATGCACATACACCATACAGGATTAGCCATGAGATCAGCTCTAAAAAGAACAACAAATCGCGGATTATTACTCGGGCTAGGTTTTTTCCTTTGCCTCTCTCTTGGTAGCGTGTCCGCGCAAGAGCTTAGCGAGAACGACGATCCAGAATTCCAACGTGTTGCGCCTTTTCAGGTTTTCGACAACCTCTACTATGTAGGCGCCAAATGGGTCTCTGCTTGGTTATTAGAAACCGATCAAGGCTTGATCCTGTTCGACACACTCTACGGCGACCTCACCGACCTCGTCATAGATGGCATTCGTGAGCTTGGCTTCGACCCGAATGATATTCGCTATGTGGTGGTGACCCATGCGCATTACGATCATATAGGCGGCGCGAAGCGCATGCAGGACGAATTTGGAGCAGTAGTCTTAATGACACAGGAAGACTGGCAGATGGTAGAGGAAGATCCTATCTACCGAGAATACCCCAAGCCGAGACGCCACCTAAATGTAACGGACAACGGCACCGTAAACTTAGGTCGCACCGGTCTGCGCTTTGTGAAGACACCAGGCCACACCGTCGGAGTCGCCTCAACCCGTTTCACCGTGTATGACGACGGCTTTCCCTTCCAAGCCTTCATGTTCGGCGGAGTAGGGCTCAATTTCTCTGGTGTCGAGCGCACCGAGATGTACATCAACAGCGTGAAGCGGCTGCAGCAGATGACGGACATCGAAGTGAATATCCCCAACCACGCCGCCTCCGGCGAAGTGTTTGAGCGTTACGAGCTATTAAAGGAGCGCCAAGAAGGCCAACCTCATCCTTTCATCGACCCAGAGGGTTACTACGCTTGGCTAGACGGTCTTCTGCTTGCTGCAGAAGCTAAATTAGCAGAAGAACAAGCAGCGGCAGGGCAGTAAGTCAGCCCAGCTCAGACCCATCCATTGTATCCATTGCCGAGTATCTACTCGGCAAGCTGCTCGAAGAATGCCTTAGCCTGCTCGTCGGCTGGAAAATAACTCTCTATGAGCAATTCTTCCATGCCTGCATCCAGCGCAGTGCCAAACTGACTCAGTGTCGAGAACATCTTTAAAGATTGCCCACCCAAATTGATATTCACCGTCAGCATAGGCCCATCGTCGGGCGAATCATTCGGCTGCTGCCAATTATCCGGCGGTGACATCTCCATTAGGCGCTTATACAGCGCGTCGTCACTAGGTTTACCGAAGGCCAACACCTGCTTGCGCAGCCGCCTGAGCGTGTGACTAGCCACCTCATCCCAGTTCTCAATGAAGGGCTTGTAGCAATCCTGCCGAAATATGGCTTCCAGAAGGTTTCGAGTAGGGAGCGTGCCGCTGCCATCTGAGATAGCGACCGTCATCCTCTGCTGGGCACTATTCGCCATCAGCAAATTCCAGCTGCCATCCATAACCAGCGCCGGATAGGGATTGTGGTTATCCAGTATCAGCGTCAGCGCGTCCCGAACCGGCTGCATGTCATCAGCACCGAGATCCAGCTCAGTATAGGCCGCCGCGAACCCACCGGAATGCAGAAGTAAATTGCTGTCTTTATGGGGTAGGTCCAACACATCAGCGAGGCGTAAAATCATCGACCGGCTAGGGCTGGTTCGGCCTGTTTCGATGAAGCTGATATGCCTCGAGGACACGTCCGCCAACAGTGACAAGTCGAGCTGAGAGAGCCGACTTTTCTTGCGGTATTCGCTGAGCAGGGGGCCTACGGCAGGCATCTGTGAATTCCTTATCATTGCGGATTTGCAGGCATTGTAGCGGGACTGCTGCAGTGCTTCCATTACCTTATAGGTAACGGTATTTACTGAATGCGTGAAGAAAAAGAGGGGATTCGAGTTTTGGCAAACTCTTAGGTATTGTCGTTAACCAATTGAAGCGTATAGAAAAATTAGGACAACTTAATGTGGATTATTGAATCTGCCACTGTGCAAACTGCCGACGCGCTCGAGTCAATTGTCCTTCACTCATACGCCCCTCCAAGTTAGCCAGCAGCTCGTCCGCCTCGATGCTCTCGTTGGCTATAGCGATGCTCGCCCAAGCATGAGCCAGCACCAAATCTTCGCCACCCTCGTCACCTGAAAATAGCCCAGCTATATAGCTACTAAACCGGTCAAACAACCCAGGTTCTTCATCCATGCCAATCTCGCCATCGGCATACATATTGGCAAGCACTACTGCCGCATTGGCATGCCCAGCCCGAGCTGCACTCTCAAACATTTGCACAGCCTTATCATTGTCAGCCGCTACCCCATCACCGGAGTGATACAAGCTGCCCAGATTAAACTGCGCTGCAATATGCCCCTGCAGTGCCGCCGCCTCGGTCCACCGAAACGCCTCGGCAGTGTCCTTTTCCACACCCTGACCGGTAAAGTACAGAATTCCAAGATTATACTGAGCTAGATCCAGCCCTTCCTCGGCCGCCAAGGTGAACTCATACAAGGCAGTCTCAAAGTCACCCTTGAACGCCGCGTTCACCCCATCCTCGTAGTCAGCAAACAGGGAAGGGGAGGTAATTAGCAGAAGGGCGCAGCTAAGTGCACGCAATCTGCCGCTAGGGGCCTTAATTTCATTAAATTTGCTCATAATCACTATGGTATTACAGCTCATCACCAGAGAAAACACACAGAAGACAACAAGAGCCATTTAAGTCTATGAAAAATCATTCATTTCGCTATAATACCGCCCTCTCGACGCACCGAAGCTCAGACAGAAGGTGTTGAAGTGAGGAAAGTACAGAAATACGCACCCGTAGCTCAGCTGGATAGAGTAGGGCCACTCACTAGAGTATGGTTCAGCGGATGTAACAAG
Source organism: uncultured Gammaproteobacteria bacterium (assembly GCA_913060495.1). Classification (GTDB taxonomy): domain Bacteria; phylum Pseudomonadota; class Gammaproteobacteria; order Pseudomonadales; family Pseudohongiellaceae; genus UBA9145. Next base: position 8,498 of record CAJXRP010000041.1, read on the forward strand.
AGTAAAGAAATACGCACCCGTAGCTCAGCTGGATAGATTACCTGGCTACGAACTAGGGGGCGTACGTTCGAAAGGAGCGAAGCTCCGCAGACAGCCGAAGGCTGCCCGCAGGGTGAAAAATTTGTCTTAGACAAATTTGGAATCAATCGTGCCGGAACACTGTACGAAGGTT
>CAJXRP010000042.1 GCA_913060495.1 uncultured Gammaproteobacteria bacterium
GAGTACCTGGCTACGAACTAGGGGGTCGCACGTTCGAATCGTGCCGGGTGCACCACACATAAAAAAGCCCAGCTTATGCTGGGCTTTTTTATGTGTGGTATTCCCTGCCGATTCCACGTGCCCGTTCGACAGGAGCGAAGCTCCGCAGACAGCCGAAGGCTGCCCCGCAGGGGTGAGGAATTTGGCTGAGCCAAATTACGAATCTATCGTGCCCCTGCAGCGCCCCACATCTAAAGACAAGTTCGGTGTATCTTGGCCAATTTTCTCTCCAGTATGGCCTGCCCCTAGATTTTCACATAAGTTGTTAAGTTGTGAGTGTCCCCATCAATTATGAAGAGTGACCGCACCTCCAACTCTTTAGTCTCGCTTAAGCCTCTTCCTCGCGTTAGCCCAGGGGTCAACAACCCCTTCAGAAGATGAGACTGACGAGTCCAACGATTCATGCTCACCCTTGCGGGAACGATTACTATCTTGGCTGTCAGGATCCAGGACTCGTTGACCGCCATAACGCTTGCCCGAGCTTGGGCGATGATGTTCAGCACCTTGATCATAGGCAGCGGATTTCTTTGCACGTTTTTCGCGCAGGCGCTGGGCATCGTCCAAACTCAGCTCAGTAGGCTTAGCCGGTGCTTGATCTTCTGGAATAATCCGATCTCTGGGAGGCAACAAAAATTGTTCGGAAGACGCTTTAGGCAGGTTTTTATATTCATACAAATAGAAAGATTCAACTTTTTCACAAGCCCAATCTGTTTTTTTGAGAAATTTCACACATGCAGCAATGCTAGGATTAGTCTTGAAGCAGTTTAAGTTTATATAAGCAAAGAGAATCTCAAAGCCGTAGTGGTCTACTAGTTCGATCAATAATTTTTTTAAGCTAAGACCATGCAGTGGGTTGTTCTTGTAGTTGATCTCATTATTCATACTAATATCCAGAAAAAGGGCAGGTAGAAGGAAACACTGATAGTTTAACAAATCAATAAAGGGGACAGATTTATTTAGTTGCTACCTCAGCCTGAGAAAATGGATCTGTCCCCATTTATTCTCCCAATCCGACATAAAAGTAGTCCACATTCAAACTGACTCAGTTTTTATCAAACCCTTTCTATAGGGTTCCGCATTAAACCCGTAACACTCATAGCGCGCTGCAGCGTTATCGATTTTTTGCTTTGTCCAATAAGGGTCTCCAGGCAATGGGAAGTCCAGTAAGCTTCTTTGCAAGGGTGTAGAGCGCCCTATAATAGCTTCGACATTGCCGTAGTAGCTTTGTCTTGCCCAACCTTCATTCCAATTGCTCCAAGCTCTGGCATCTGCTCGGCGCCATGCTAGATTATGAACCCTTCTAAGTTTGCCTGGTGTCACGGGAGTGCCCCGGTGCCAAATATCATGCCTGTAAAATAAAACCGTTCCAGGTTTGAACTGAACTACTTGCTCTCTTTCGTAAAGGGATTGACGAAGTTTGTAGGCGTCAGGATCATTCTTTTCAAACCATTTCTCTGCGGTGTGACGATCATTAAAAAATGGCTTTCCAGCTTGACCGGGCATATGGATAAAAGGTGGCTGATAGGCAGGGTCATCTTCCCCTTGTCGAGGAACGAAAGCAGTACCGCCTGATGTTTCGTCGCTGTCATCGTAGTAGATAACTGCGGCCACTGCATCGGGAGAGAACCAATCGGGATGCAAGAGCGTGTTGTTGCCATAATCCATATGCATGCGCTGATCGGTGTTGGCCTGGGCATCATGATCTTTACTGCCCACACCTAATTTCGACCACAAATCAGCCTGTAGCAGCCGGATATCATCTGTCTGCAGTAGTTGCTGTACTGCTTCGATCAGTTGCTCATTCAGAACGAGATCGTCAAGCGATTCTATGGAAGTTGGAAATTCGAATTTTCTATCAGGAGAGCCAAAATCCAAATGTTCGGCATCGATATGCTCTAAATTTAGATTCAAATTCAGCCAGTCGATAGAAGTACCAACAATTATTTCCGGTAATTGCATGACGAAAGCACCTTGCTGTTGCCACGTATTAATTTGATCGTCGGTTAACATCGAATCCAGCCCATCTTAAAGCCTCTACATTGACCTGTTGATCATAGCGTAGCAAATAGAGGAAGGACAAAAGAGAAGTAGCAGAAGCTTGCAAATTCACAACTTAGCTTTGCCTTGGGCTGCTAGATCTATATGCATTCGGTCACTTAAGTTGTTAAATTGTGAGGATCCCCATAAATTCTTCATGAATCTGCTGGCAAAGGCGTTCAAAGAGAGGCAAAGAGAGTGGGGTGCTTTGCTCCTAAGATCTTATTTAGTCATCAGACTACCCGACCCCTTTGATCCACCCATTTATGATACTTTTAAACAAACCCCCAGTATGATGCTAAGTTGCTCAGCAGCTGTAATTACTCACAATATAACCATGCCTATCCGGAACCCAAAATGCCCCCATCCCGATCTCCCTTCCAATTCGACAACAGCTACGCCGATGATCTGCCAGACTTCTATGTCGAAGGGAAACCCATGGAGGTGAAGTCGCCCCAACTGCTGCAATTCAACCACGCACTCGCCAAGGACCTCGGCCTAAATGTTGAGAACCTAAGCGAACAAGAGCTAGCAGAAATCTTCTCCGGCCAAAAACTCCTAAACGGTTCTCGCCCAATTGCTCAAGCCTACGCAGGCCATCAATTCGGTGGATTCTCGCCCCAGCTAGGAGACGGCCGAGGCTTGCTACTAGGAGAGGCGATTGACGAAAGAGGTACCAGCTGGGACATCGCCCTGAAAGGCTCTGGCGCTACAACGTTTTCTCGGGGAGGCGACGGCAAAGCAGCAGTAGGCGCTGTACTTCGTGAATATTTGATAGGTGAGGCCATGCATCATCTTGGTATTCCCAGCACGCGGGCACTAGCAGCGGTAGCGACCGGAGAGCAAGTGTATCGGGAGCGCCCTTTACCCGGGGCTATTTTTACTAGAGTGGCGGCAAGCCATATTCGCGTAGGCACGTTTCAATTTTTTGCAGCCCGTCAGCAGAGCGATCAAGTTCGCCTTTTGGCGGACTATACTATTGAGCGCCATGAACCTCAGCTTATTGGCAAGGAGGATCGCTATCTTCTTTTGTTAAAGGCGGTGGCAGAGAAGCAAGCAAAGTTAATTGCGGATTGGATGCTGGTTGGGTTTATTCACGGTGTGATGAATACCGACAACATGGCGATCTCTGGCGAGACAATCGACTATGGCCCTTGTGCGTTTATGGAAGCCTTTGATCCCAGCGCAGTGTTTAGTTCAATTGATGCGCAAGGGCGCTACGCCTACAAAAACCAAGCACCCATCGGTCAATGGAACCTAACGCGTTTTGCCGAGACTTTGCTGCCAATAATTGATGAAGAAGATCCGGAGCGGGCCATTCCCAAGGTGGAAGCGATTCTTAATGACTTCGTTAATCAATATGAAAAATTGTGGTTGTCCGGCGCACAAGCCAAGTTAGGCCTAGAAGACATTGCCAGTGATGTAGATGTTGATAAGCAGCTCATTGAGGATTGGTTAAATCTATTAGAGAAAAATGCAGTTGATTACACGCTAGGTTGGCGACGACTGGCCGATGCGGCGGAAGGAAATGCTGAGCCGTTGCTTGCTCTTTTTCCTATCAAGATTGGAGTTGGTCAGTGGCTTGCGCGATGGCAGCAACGAGTCGAACAGCAATCTGCTAGCGCTACTGCGGCAAAAATGCGGGCAGTGATTCCAATTTATATTCCACGGAATCACTTGGTGGAAGAAGCCCTAGAAGCTGCAACGCTTGAATCTAATCTAAAGCCTTTTCAAAAACTGCTGGCAGTGCTGCAAAACCCGTTTGAAGAGCGTGCTGGTTTGGCTGAATATGCACAGCCAGCACCGCAGAAGTTTACTGCTGAATATCAAACGTTTTGCGGTACCTAAGACTGAGGGTCAATTACTTTCTAAATTAAAGAAAATTAAAGGAAAAATTAAGGGGGACAGTGGGATTAATGATTAATCCCACTGTCCCCTTTTTTTGATACCAACTACAAGTGCGGATTAACCCCGCCCGCCGACCCATGACCCGCGCCACCGGCTCCATGACAGCCGCCCGCAGACCCATGTCCCGCGCCACCGGCTCCATGACCGCTGCCATCTGATCCATGTGCATCACCAGCCTCATCACCAGACCCATGATGTTCAGCGTGCGATCCATGCGCCCCGCCAGCATCCCCGTGATGCTCGCCGTGCGAACCATGAGCGCCATCAGCAGATTCATGACCCGCCCCATGAGTCCCATGAGCAGCATCGCCAGCACCTACGACAGGATGATCCTGTGCCAGGACATTGACCTGCATTAACATTAGTGCAAAAGCCGCGCCGGTCAGTGTGATCAATTTGGATACTTTAAAAGCAGGCAAAATTTTCATCTTCAATCCCTTCTTTAGTTTGTTTCAGTAGCCTAAATGCAATGGCCAGTAGTCATTCAGAGAATAAGCTCAATACAATCTACCTCTTCATGGCAATGAAGGGGGGCTTCTCGCCAGACGTGATTATCGGCTTATGTCGCCCACTTTCTAACTTACCATACCAAAAGGGGACGGAGGGATTAAAAATAAACCCCTACGACTCAGGCAGCAGATCTCACTAGTTTTTCCTTCAAAAATCAGTCAGCATGTAGGCTATGACTATAACTGTAAACGTTCCCGAAAACCTAGAGTCTGTCTTCTCTGCTGCCGAGAAGACAGTTTCAGATTTTTTTAATAAAAAGCAGTTTCATCCCGAAAGTGGCTCCATAGAGATATCTGGTGACCGCTACATTATGCTGCGTGGCGCTTCTGTCTCCGTCGAATTTTTTCAGCTTTGCCGGACTCTATTCGGGAAGGATAACGAGGTTGAGGCTGATTTATTTGCTTCCAATTTTTTGTATGAGCTAGCTCATGCAATCGGGAAATCAGATGCAAAAAAATTCCATCAGAAAATGAATCTGAACGATCCTGTCGCAAAATTATCAGCGGGCCCCATAGTTTTCTCACATACAGGCTGGGCTTTCGTAGAACTTAATGACGAATCCTTGCCTAGCCCTGACAATGATTATTTTTTGGCCTACACACACCCTTTTTCCTTTGAGAATGATGCTTGGAAAGAATCTGGGCTGAGCCCGCACGCTCCAGTTTGCGTAATGAGTGCAGGCTATTCAAGCGGGTGGTGCGAGGAGAGTTTCGGCGTTCCTCTAGAGGCTCGTGAACTAACTTGTTGTGCAATGGGTGACGAGAAATGCCAATTTGTTATGGCGCCCCCCGATCAGATTGAAAATAAGATCATTATGTTCTTAGCAGACCATCCTGAGGTCGATGGAACTAATTCGATTAATAGAAAATTGGATATAGATTCCCTGAATGAAGCTCAAATTGGCCAAAAGCCTGGCTTCACCGATTTAATGCATCAGCATCTGTTTGCTTATGCTAGGAATCTCGAGGCAACCAAGAAAATTCTGAACTATAAGGTAGGGGCATTGCTCGAGAGTGAGGAAAAATTCCGTTCGGTTTTCGAGCAAGCTGCGATGGGTATCGCTCGCGTCGCTCCCGATGGTAGCTTTTTGGAAGTTAACAATAAGCTGTGCGAAATTGTTGGCTACACTAGAGATGAATTAGTACTGCTTACCTTTCAGGATATTACCCATCCCGATGATCTTGAGATCGACCTCGGGTATGTCAGACAAATGTTGGCAGGGGTGATAAGCACTTATACTTTAGAGAAGAGATATATACGAAAAGGCGGTGAAGTTGTTTGGATCAACCTTACTGTTTCTTTAACGAGGAATGATGACGGCTCGCCAAAATACTTTGTTGTTACTATTGAGGAGATATCTTCCCGGAAACAGGTAGAGGCAGATCTTAATTTTCAATTGAGTCACGACAAATTGACTGGCTTAGCCTCCCGTGGAATAACAATGAGCACGATCGACAAGGAGATAGAGCGGGCGCAGCGCTATAAGCGGCCTCTTTCCGTGTTAATGATCGATATCGATCACTTTAAGAGGGTGAACGATGAGTTTGGTCATCAGCGTGGCGATGAGGTGTTGCATGAGCTGGGTAAGGTGTTAATGGCTTCGATACGTGGTTGTGATTTGGCAGGTCGTTATGGGGGAGAGGAGTTCCTCATTATACTGCCTGAATTAGCTCAGAAAGCTGCAGCGTTGCTGGCAGAGCGTATTCTGAGAAACGTATCGGCACACCAAATAAAGCTAGGCAAAAAAACCATCTCGATAACAGTAAGTATTGGTGTAGCTTCCCTGTCCGGCGAGAATGAAACTGCCGAAGCTCTTATTACCTTTGCCGATGAGGCTATGTATGCAGCGAAGAAGGCTGGAAGAAATCAAGTAAAGCTCAGTGTCGAGTGAGTTGGAAAGATCCAATGAATAGAATATTAGCGAACCTAGTTTACACCTGCGAAATCGATACGTTTTCTAACAACAGTCGAACCTGAACTTGCAATTCTTTAACTCGCTCAGGGTTTAGGTCTATATTTTGCAGCGCCTGAGTTGCACTCTCTAATTCTAATTGTGACTCGGGGCGGGGTTGTGCATAGAAAGTAAGCGCACTGCGTTCAGCCTGCGCCAGAAGTGACAGAGTCTTCTCATCCGCTGTAACGGACAGTATGCGCAGCAAATCTTGGTAGTTGGTCTTTGCGCTGCTGGCAATAGCTTGGGCGCGCAGGAAGTCGGCGATGATCAGTTCATATTGCTCAGCGGACTGCTGCAGTTGTGCAGCGCGCGACAGCATAGCTTCGCGTTGCTGCGGCCCGAGGTTCGCCGGCGGGAACGCAAGCGCGCGGGCATGGCGTAGCATTTCTATATGCTCGTATTGCAGGAAATCGTAGTGTGCTACTTGGCCCGCACGGATGCGCTGCATCTCTTCAGCAATTCGCGCCGGTGCATCTGCTGCGCGTTCCAGTGCCACGTCGTATTGTTCTTGATGCTGCTGGGCCAACAGTGCCGGTTCGGGAAGAGCGATGCTAGTCGCTGTTGTTGCATTGTCTGTGCTGTCGCCACTGCTACGCTGATTTAAGCTGCAATTCATGGTTACTGAATAGCTGCCACTGGCGGAGCAGTCACCCACCATGCCGAGGCTGTCACCTAGCGAACGAAGAAAGGCGGTGATGTCATCGATGTCAGTGTTTTCCAAATATCGACCCGATTGGTGACGTGCCATCTGGTCTACAGTCTGCTGCAGGGAGGTGATGCTGCCATCGTGGAGCCAGGGTCCGGTGAAGGCTACGTTGTGCAGTGTCGGAACCTTGAACACATGCCGATCCTGCTCACGGCCTGTGCGGCCAAGCAAACCGTCATCGTCCTTGCTTGAGTCTCGATTGTTACCGTACCAAGATTCAGCCGTGCCAAGTTTCTGGAAGGAATTGCCACCTAAATTGATGCCGTTATGACAGCTGGCACAACCCACCTCTACGAAGCGTTGTTGACCGCGTTGAGCCTGATCGCTCAGCGTGCTTTGTGCTTCTTCGAACTGACGCAAGAAAGGCGAGCTCAAGCCGGTAAAATTCATGGTTTCGTAATAGGCGATTGCATCAGTTAGGTTGGCTGCAGTAATGCCGTCCGGATAAAGCTTGTCGAAGCTGCCCACATAGTTGGGAATGCTTTCCAATACTGCAACTGCGCCGTCGATATCATGGCCAAACTCCACTGGATTTTCGATGGGCCCCAGAGCCTGTTCTTGTAGTGTTAGGGCGCGGCCATCCCAAAACTGGCGGAAGTTTAATGCGGCATTGAAGACTGTAGGGGCATTCACGGCGCCTTGTGCTCCGTCTATGCCGAAAGGTACTGGTCGGCGGTCGGCGCCCCCCATCATGCCGATATGGCAGGAAGAGCAGGCCACGGAACCATCTCTGGATAATTTTCGCTCGTTAAAAAGCTCAGAACCTAGCTGTAGTTTTGCATCAATTAAGGAGTCTGCGCTGATATCGGGAATAATTCGGAAGACTTCATTTGCCGATGGATGCTGTACATCGCCCCGGATCAGCGAAGCTTCGCCCCTGGCGTTGGTGAATGCCAGCCAAGCACTCTCGATGACCGCTCGGGAGGCCGAATCTGCCACGCCTAGGGCTGGCTGAATAGCCACAAACAAGATTGCCGCATGGGTGATCAGTTTCATTACTTCGCTCCTCGATCTGAACTAAGCCAATAATAACGTAAAAAAAGTGTCAGTGGATGGGGGTAGGGGAATAGTTCTATACCCTCCAAAAATTGCAGAAACCCCTAAGCCTGTCTCTTATACACATCTCCGAGCCCACGAGACTCCTGAGCATCTC
>CAJXRP010000043.1 GCA_913060495.1 uncultured Gammaproteobacteria bacterium
CGTAGCGTGTATCGTGTCCGGGTCTGTCGGTAACGAAGCTAATAAGAGACTTCGCAGACTCACCGCTGGCACAGGGAGAGTCTGGAAATCGAGAGGCTAGCTCCTTATTGTCTGCGAAGCGTGCATCGATCAGTTCACACAATAAATTGACGACATCCAGATTCGCCCACTCGTTGTTGCCGCCGATGTTGTAAGTCTCGCCATGGCGTCCCTTCTTAATAACCAACTCAATACCGCGATTGTGATCATCGACATACAGCCAATCTCGAATCTGTTGACCATCGCCATAGATAGGTAAATTTTTACCGGCAAGAATGTTGAGAATACAAACGGGTAACAACTTCTCCGGAAACTGATACGGCCCATAATTGTTCGAGCAGTTGCTAGTAGTAACCTTTAGTCCGAAAGTATGATGATAAGAACGCACCAGATGATCGGAAGACGCCTTGCTCGCCGCATAAGGAGAGTTAGGAGCATAGGGCGTCGTTTCCGAGAATGCAGGATCGTCCGCACTCAAGGTGCCATACACTTCATCGGTAGAGACATGATGAAATAGGTGCTCAGGTTTTGCCGCTTCGTCGATCCAATATTTCTTTGCCGCCTTCAATAGGCAATGTGTTCCTACTATATTTGTATCGATGAAGGCATCTGGCCCTGTGATCGAACGATCGACATGACTCTCTGCAGCGAAGTGAACGATTGTATCGATATCGTGCTTGGCGAGAAGCGAATCGACTAAGGCTTGGTCACAGATAGAACCGTGAACAAATTTGAACCATTGCTCACCGTTAAGGTTCGCGAGATTGTTCTTATTCCCTGCATAGGTTAATGCGTCGAGGACAAGCACTGTGTCCTGCGGATTGGATGCGTGCCAGAAGTTGACGAAGCTTGTTCCTATAAAGCCGGCGGCGCCGGTTACTAATAAATTTGCCATTACTTAAATCTCTTGTTCGTTTTCTGTCTGTTCAGGTCGATGCTTTTGACTCGACAATCAATGCCTTTATCACTAGATTCAGTTGCTCTCGCCAATCTGTACTAGGGCAATCGAACTCAGCCATAACTCGAGTCCGGTCCAATACGCTGTAGGCTGGACGCCTAGCAGGTGTTGGATATTCGCTGGTCGATATCGGACTAATTGGAATGGCCTTGTTTAATAAGCCTTCTTGTACTGCTTGCCGCTGTATCTCTTGAGCGAACGCGTACCAACTAATACTGGCACCATCGCACCAATGATAAATCCCGCGATAGGCGTCTTTCTGGATCATAGCAAAGATTAGCGCGGCCAAGCCATTAGTGGAGCTTGGTGAGCCGATTTGATCATCGACGACGGAGAGTTGTTCCCTCTCGCCCATCAATCGCAGCATAGTCTTTGCAAAATTATTGCCGTATTCAGAATACAGCCAGGAGGTACGGATTATCGCGCTGTGCTGTGCTGCTACAGACTGGATCTGCTGCTCGCCGGCTAACTTGGAGGCGCCGTAGACTCCTAGAGGATTGGTGTGCTGGTCATGCTGATAAGGTGTCTTGCTGGTGCCGTCGAAGACAAAGTCGGTGGAAATATGAATTAGCTTGGCATCGTTCTCAGCAGCCCAGGTAGCGATTCTTCCCACCGCCTGCGCATTTACCAAGTGGGCATCAATGCTATCCGTTTCTGCTTTGTCTACCTGGGTATACGCCGCTGCATTGACTATGACCGAAGGCTTTAACGCTGCTAGAACTGCAATAGCGGCGTCTGCTTGGCTGAGGTCTAATTCAGAGCGATCGAGGGCTTTAAACTGAAAATCAGCTAGCGGGGATTGATTCCATAACCTAGAGAGTGTCTGGCCCAACTGCCCGGTGGCACCGGTTACAACGATGAGCGGGGAGGTCATGTACTAGAAGGATAATGCGGTGCGTCGGCTAACAACAGGCCAAGGCCATCTTTGCCGGAGAGTAAGGGAGAGTCGTCTACCAGGGGCCACTGTATACCAACAGCCGGGTCGTTCCAAAGCAGACTGTGTTCATGGTCTGGGCAGTAATAGTCGGTGCACTTGTAATACAATTCGGCGGACTCGCTGACCACATAGAAGCCGTGGGCGAAGCCAGGTGGAACCCAAAGCTGACGCTTGTTCTGGGCAGATAAAATAGCACCAGCCCACTGCCCAAACGTTGCTGAGTCTTTGCGCATGTCGACTGCGACATCGAACACCTCGCCAGAAACTACACGAACGAGTTTTCCCTGCGGCTGCTTCAGTTGGTAGTGCAGTCCACGCAGCGTTCCTTGCACGGAGCTGCTTTGATTATCCTGTACGAAATTCAGGTCGATTCCATGGTCATGGAACCAGGACTCTCGAAAAGTCTCCATGAAATAGCCGCGGGCATCGCCATGCACCGTCGGCTCGAGGAGTAATACATCGGGAATTGAGGTTTCGATTATCTTCATGGGTATCTACGGTAGCTTAGTCTATAGAGGGCTAGTTTCTGTGGTCTAGTAACTCAAGTAGATATTGGCCGTAACCACTCTTGCCTAAAGACTGCGCCAAGCTTTTAAGCTGTTCTGCATCTATAAACGATTGCCGGAAGGCGATCTCTTCTGGACAACCGATCTTTAGACCCTGGCGCTCTTCTAAGACGCGAATAAAATTTGCAGCGTCTAACAAAGATTGTATGGTTCCGGTGTCGAGCCAGGCAGTGCCACGCTCAAAAAGTTCTACCTTGAGTGCCTTGCGCTCTAGATAGACTTTGTTCACGTCTGTAATTTCTAGCTCACCGCGAGCCGATGGTTTGATTGACTTAGCGATGTCGACGACATCGTTATCGTACATATACAAGCCGGTAACCGCGTAATGGGATTTTGGATTCTCTGGTTTTTCTTCTAAGCCAATCGCGTTGTTCTGCTCATCTAACTCGACGACACCGTAACGCTCTGGATCAGTCACATAATAAGCAAAGACGCTAGCGCCTTGTTTCTGTTCAACGGCATTCTTAAGGGTATCTTCGATACGATTGCCGTAGAAGATGTTGTCGCCTAAGACAAGACAGACTCGACTATCGCCGATGAACTCTTCACCGATCAAAAATGCCTGAGCCAAACCTTCTGGCTTAGGCTGTTGTCGGTAGCAAATATCCAGGCCCCATTTCTTGCCATCCCCCAGCAGCGACTCATATACAGCTGCGTCTTCTGGCGTGGTGATAATTAGGATCTCTCGAATACCCGCCTGCATTAGCGTTGATAGTGGGTAGTAGATCATGGGTTTGTCATACACCGGCATTAGCTGCTTGCTTACTACCAGTGTCATGGGGTGTAGGCGGCTTCCGCTGCCCCCAGCGAGGATTATACCTTTGGTCATTTTATTCTCGTTCTACTATTCTTGGTCTGATTCTACTGCCATCACATCGACTATATTGCTGCATATGGCTGGCAGCATGTCATAAAGCGTAGTCGATGGTCTAAAGCCCAGTTCTGCACAGATATCATTGTTGTTAAATAGGTTTTCGCTAGTTAAATTACGGTAGGTACGTGCGCTTATCCCACTCTTGCGAATACCTAGCCGGCTCAGCAATCCTGCCGTCAGCGATGCCACGTATAATACCATAGCTGGAGTACGCCGTGGCGGTAGGCGCTTGCCTAGACAGCGATATATCGCCTCCTCTATCTCAGAGATTGCATAGGCTTCTCCGTCGGTAAGCATATAGGTTCTGCCGTTGGCGTCAGGGCTTTTGGCGGCGAGTATGAGCGCCTTCGCCAGGTCGGTCACCGCTACCAAGGATATGCGGTTTGAAAGTCTCGGCAGGCGCGGCAGCCTACCTCCGTGGATCAGGCCTATCATGGCGGCAATATTGCCCTTCATGCCAACCCCGTAGACGTTGACGGAGCGCAGTATGAGGACCTCTATCTCGCCTTTCGCGGCAGCCTGTTTGAATGTGTTTTCTGCCTCGAGCTTATCTGTTCCGTAGGCGGTTACGTCTCCCCCATTAGCTTGGGCCGCCTGGGCTAAACTGCTGCTGAGAACCACGATTCGCCGCACACCCTGGCCAATTGCCGCTTCCAGCAAATTCTTCGCCGCAGCCACGCTCGTCACGGCATGCCTAGGGCCTGCCTTGGCCACATGGGCTTCACCGGCCAGATGAAATACGGTGTCTATATTGGCGCAGGCTTGCGTTAGTGCTGCGACATCGCCTAGGTCACCGATGCAGGTATCAAAATCCGATGCCGGCGGAAAATTTACGCGCGCCGAGATGTCCCGCAGTAGCACCCGTGTTGGCCGCTTAAGTTCTGCCAGCTCTGCACACAAAGCCTTGCCAACGAAGCCGGACGCGCCAGTGACAAGTGCTTTTTTGGTAGGTGAGTCGATAATAGAAATACCAGTAGAGAAAATCAGGGTTCAGATATTAAAAGCTTAAGGAAAACTCTGCTTATAGCTTAGCCTGTTTGATGGAAAAAACGCCAGCCATGTGTATTGAAGAAGCGCATCGCGGAGCGGACAAACATACCTATATGCGCCCCGCCCTTTCTTGCGGCGTGGCCGCCGGCATGCTTGATCCGCATCGCAGGCACATAGGCAAGTTTACCTAGCTTGGCAATGCGCAGTGACAGGTCGAAGTCCTCGAAGTATAAGAAATAACCCTCATCAAAACCATTAATCGACTTCAGTGCCGCGCTGCGACAGAGCATGAAACAACCGCTGACTATAGGGATGTTGTCACTTGGTTCATCCTCCGATAGGTCGTGCATCTCAAATCTCGCGAGGCGCTCGGCGAACAGGTTCTTTAGTGAATTAGGCAAAAACCCTCTTACGAAAAAGGTAAGCAGGGAAGGGTAGCGCTTGCACAGAAATTGTTTCTCTCCCCCTGCGTATTCTGCATAGGGGCTAGCCAAGACTACTTGCTGATTGTTTCTCAGATAGGAAATTCCAGTCGCTAGAGCGTCCGGCTGCAACTCAACATCGGGGTTTAGAAATAGGTGAAATTCGCTACCCAGTTTATTCACTACCAGATTGTGACCGCGACCATAGCCGATATTGCCATGACCCTGAACAAGTCGAAGTTCGATATTTTGCGAATCGAGAAGTGTTGTAAATTCTGAGAACTGACCCAGTACCAAATGCTGATCAACAGAATTATCGATCAAGTACAGAGGTGTCTGTGCAAGTGTGGAAGTGCTGTGAAGGCGCTCTATCGCAGCTCCTATAGAACTGATAAGGGCCCGCAACTCTTCCTCTCCCGAATCGAAGTAGACTACTGAGATTGAAAAACCCAGAGGGCTTGCATCTTGCACGGTGTTATCGCTCAAGGGTTGGTTTATCTGGAACTATTGTTCTACTAGCCTATCGCCAAAGGGTGTGGCTATGACGCGCATTCCTTCTGGGACATCTTCGGGGCTGATTCTACGGGGGGTAAATCTACGCGCCTCCTCGTTGCCATCTTGCCCCGGTGCTGCCGTGGCACGATCGCGCAATGCCTCAAACGGATTTGTTGGCACTGTGTCCGTTGATTCCACGATCTCCTCGCTAGCTAAGTCTCTAACGGAGCTTGATAGCGTGACGTTAGACGGCAATGGCTCACCGGCGGCTAACATAAGATTCGCAATATTGCCGGCGCTGCTACAGCGTACGCCTTTGTCGGTAAACTCCATACAGGGGTTATTAGCAGGATAGCTAATTGAGACCGTGCCAGACGCCACATTGACCAAAGAATAGCCATCGAAGTCACCAATTGGCGTGTTGCCAGTGCTGTTCACTTTTAATCGAACCACCTCGCCGCTGCGGTGGCGAACCATCACAGATTGTTCACCGCCAATCTTGGAGGTTCCTACCAAGGTGAACTCAGGCTCGGCAGACGTGACCCGAGATGCCCTGCTTGGACGATTTTCTCGATTCGGGCTGTTGGCGCTATTCGCAGACGTCTCGACGTCCTCGAACAGGGTCAGATTCTGCCTGTCTGCCGCCCCTGGTGGGTCTTGAGACAGGGCTAAGGATGAGCAGATAGATAATAGCGCCATCAATAGCGACTTTCTGATTATTCCCATGGCTATCACTCATTGTCCCTATTTGGCGTATCTGTTGCGATATTTAGGCTTTAGACGCCTAAAGTAACCAATTAGTTTGTCTCCGTCGAGTAGATTAGGGGGCGCTAGGGAACCCTTTTTGAAGTACATGGTCACAAAGGCTTTAGCGACGATTTTACGCCCTTGTATACGAGCCAAGTAGCGGTGCCATGCGCGCTCAGAGCGACTATTCACTAACCCTTACCAACAATTGGAAGTGATTTGACATCACTGCCCAACCCACTCACTTATGCCCCCTCGCTCAAGGTATCCACCAGCCTTTGTAGAAAATCGACTTTGTCTATCGACCTACGAAAGATAAAGCGCCGCTCTATTCCCTGGCCCATGAGATGGTAGCAACCACCTGGTATATGCAATCGGCCTTCCATCGGCACACAAAGAACCTAGAGCATACCGACGGATCGCGCCCATATGTATCAATAGAGGGCGACTATTGGGAAATATTCTTAGGGTCGGACCAGCGCAACTGCTTGTTTTATAAAGTTTATTGCCAAATTCAAGCCTGCCATAAAGCTTACAGCTGTTTTTAGGCAGTGAAATCGACGCAATAAGACAAGCCCTCTTCTTGGAGTACAAAGGCATTCTTTGTTCCATATTTGTGTCTATAGCGCGACCTTGGCCCTAGCTGCATCTTTAATGAATCGACATATTCTTCACTTCCAACGGCCACGCCTTCACTCCAGCGGTAATCGCGCGAGTTTTTCTCGTCACACAACGCTTCTTCCACCCATTGTCGATGTTGTTGCTGAAAGTCAGTAACGCTGTTGCAGTTAAACAGCTTCGCCAATTCATGAAGATCAATTACACGGTAGCGCTTTAGTGGGTATTGAATATCCTGATACCCCGAATCAGCCCACTGAGATGGATGCGAAATCGCGTTGGCGCGGACCATGTTTAGATCAATGTAGACAAGGCATCTGGCCAAATGCTCTCCGGTCTCAATCGCCGTTGCATGGTAACGGTCTTCCCAAAAGCCCCCTTTACGATTTTTGCGCTTATTGTATTCCTGTGCAGTGCGCCCAGCGATCAGCTGCAGGCTCCTAGGAATAACTGCAGTAGCGGTGTCTTTGACCAGTAGATGAATGTGATTTGAGGTGACAATGTAATTTAGTACACACAAGCCGTAGCGCTTTCTTGCTTCGAAGAGCCAGTATCGCCAGCGCTTTCTATCCTTGGCAAACTTTAAGAGGAAGTTCCGCTCATGACAGCGGTGGGTAATATGCCATAGATGACCTGGCACAAAATAACGATTCGCGCGTGGCATGCTTCTCCCTTAGAACCGCTTTACCCTGCGTTATTTACGCTTTAAGCACTGAATACTTATGTCTATAAGAAAGTGTAGGCGAAGATTCAAGAAGTTGCGCAGGTCCAATCCCATCAATCCATATCAACCGATTCTGCCCCTCGATGCTTCTGGAACTTGTTCTGGCCGCAAGATTGGGTCTGGAATCGACTGCTGACGGACGCCGCCTACCCAGTGCTGTAGCGTAAGAATATCTTCCTTGTTAAATGCCATGACCTGCTCATCGTGGTGATACACAAAATCAGACACCAGCGTGATATAAAACTCGCCAGGGTTTTCAGACCCAACCTTTACTGCAGCATTCTTCTTCTGGTTTTCAAGTAGATCTTCAGCCTGTAAACCCGCAGTTCGCCTCTTGGCATTGGGGTAAAGTATGAAGGGGCAAACCTGCATTGCATATTCCGCGCATTCGATATGACATGGTGGCTCTGTGTAGATCCTGATGGTTGCACTCATGGCGTCACCTACCATTGCGTAGGTTGGCTCAATAAATGGATTACCGCATATCCAACAAGCTTTTTTGCTCACCGACAACCACGCCTTCTCTCCATCTGTAACTCGAAAATCTTCGCCCTTCACAAACCAGGGCTTTCGATAGCCGCCCTCAACCAAAGGCAAATTCTTCATTTGATCCGGGAGAGGAATTTCTGGGCGCTTAGTTTTTGGAGCCATGGGAAGGATTTCCTTTAAGGCTGGGATATGGAAATAGTCTGTTACGACCTAGGATAGTTTCTTCCTTAAATCTGCTTTCTCTGACGTAACTCGCGTTCTAAGCAACAAATACTGGCGACTCATCGAAAGTAGTTGCGAAGATTCAATCAGTTGCGTGGGTCCTGTCTCTTATACACATCTCCGAGCCCACGAGACTCCTGAGCATCT
>CAJXRP010000044.1 GCA_913060495.1 uncultured Gammaproteobacteria bacterium
TCAAACGCTGGCGCGTTTGATCAGGCGTTGTGCTGACAGGTATTGGATAAGAAGACCGGGTTACTGGGGATAGTGCGGGGTTTTTTTATGGGTCACTGGAAAGGCTGGCAAGTGACTGGGGTCATAGTGACTCATCTTTTGGCTGAGCCAAAAGCGTCGCCCTGCGGGCCGCGTGGCGGTCTCAAACGCTGGCGCGTTTGATCAGACATCAAATTAAGATTGGGGGCTAAAGAGAGACCCCAGTAGGGCGGTAGGGTGGGGCCTGGCTTGCAAATGAACAATGCCGGATCGAGCATTCCTGATTGGTGTCAATTCGGCTAGTTTGAAAGGAAATGCAGTACTACGCGCTTTTTTAAACTTATGAGGCCATGGTCTCGGGACAGTAATCGAAGGAATCCGTTAGAAGCGAGAGTTGGTTATAGCGATAATACTTCTTATACCTTATGTCGTGTTTTTTGGCGATTACCACTCACGATGTCATACAGCTAAAAAGCGAGGTAATATAAGAGAGGTTAACTTTCGTAAGCGCTAGGCTTCGTGAGCTCTTTGAGGACTGGTAAAACTCAGCGCTCGGGTTGATATGCTTAATTTACTGTCTGGATTTGGTTGGGCCCTGCATATACTCACTCTGGTTACATAAAAATTAATTTGAGGTAAGAAAATGACGCGATTTAGACTTTTATACTCGGCACATTTCATTAATGCTTATTTGAAAATGCAGCCTTTGACCATGTTAGCAATCTTGGGCTTATTGTTGATTGACTCCCCAGTTGTTTTAGCTCAATCCGATGATCTCGACACTAATATGGCGAAAGACCCTAAGGAGCTCGTGGAATCAGTTACCGTACCAGCGTTTCTTCCACCAGACGAATACAATCGCCAATTTTCTGAAGCGGCAGAGAAGCGCATTTTCCCCATCGGTATAGCCCCACTCAAGCAACCCCGAAACCCCACCAATGACCCAAGATCCAGAATCACAGCTTCAGAAATAGAAGCTTATGCTGAACAACTGGTTGAGTTTTCCGAACAGTCACGACGTGACGGCAATATCCTTTGGGGCCGTATCGAGGGAACCAAATATGAACAAGCGGCGCATGATTGGATTTTTACAAAGCTGAAAGAATTTGGTATCGATGATGTGCATTACGACAAATTTCCGCCCTATGAGTCTATCTGGTTTCCATCGGCAAACAGTCTCGACGTAGTAGATGCACCCGGATTTGCTGATGGTCAAACATTCGCCGTCGAAGGTGCCATCACGCCGTTTCCATCCAAAAATACCACTGCGGGTGGAGCTAGAGCAGAGCTCGTCTATGTTGGTGATGGCACCCCCGCGGAACTTGCTGGAAGAGACCTAACCGGGAAAATTGTAATGGTTCGCGGACGCGCTGAATCAAGTGCGCTATTCAGCTCTGTGCGCATTGCTTATTCTCGTATAGCCACAGGAGAATGGGGGACGCCAGCTGGTTTCATCGTCTGGTGGCAACTTCCTGGTGTCGAACAAGTCGCTGGAAGAATTGGCGCGCCGGGGGGCGGGGATCAACTCGGCGAAGTCGTGCCTTGGATCAGTGTTAACGACGAAAATGGTTATTATTTGCGCAAACTGCTCGACCGAGCCTCACCAACGGACCCGGTCATGGTGCGCATGGTTGTAGAAGGGAGAAACCACCCACCTGCCGAATTACAGACCGGCAATGTTTATGGAATTCTCCCGGGGAAATCTGGCAAATACATCATGATGTTCACCCATGTGGATGGATATTTCTATGGGCTACACGACAATGGCGCTTCCGTTGCTGCTAATCTGGCTCTAGCTAAATATTATGCCTCGCTGCCTCTGGAGCAACGCGAGCACGGGCTGATCTTTCTGTTTGAAGGCGGACATGAGCGAACAGGAGTAGGTGGAACTCGCCATTTTGCATCTAAATACACCGACCTTATGAAGAACGACATATTGCTTATTTCCCGAATGGAGCACCTAGGGTTCACGCAACAGCTAAAAGAAGGTTTTTTGACTGGTCAAACCAATATTGGCTCACCGGTTTTTTTGACTCTTTCAAATAGGAGCCCTCTTTTGCTTGAACTTTTCAAACAGGCTGCAAGTGATTACGGTGTCAGCATGGCTGATAATTACTCTATAGATTTTGCGACAGATGAAATCGCATTTTACCCTCCTTTCAATGATTTTGGTTCACCGGTATTCGCGGGCTGGTTGCAAACAGGCGCCTATTATCACACAACCGCTGATGTAGACATGAACGGCATGAGTTATACCGAAATTGAAAAGGCGGCACGGGGTATGGCGTTTATTTTTGACGAGCTCGGTAAACATACGGTCGCCGACCTACGCGAGGGAGAATCTCCGATACCAGAAGACAGCGTTTATTCCAGTCTTCTGTTTAAGCTATTTCTAGGCAATAACTGATACATATGCAGACCAAGCGGTTACTAAACGACAGGTAGCCGCTTGCTAGCATCAGAATCCTATCGATTGAGGGTCACTCGCTTTGAAACAAAAGGAACAAAATGCATCAGGCATTAAATTAAGAAGACCCCGTTACTGGTAATAGTGCGGGTTTTTTTATGGGTCACTGGAAAAGTTGAAGCAACAATAATTCAGGGATCAAGCTGCTCTGACCCCTTTGACCTCTTCCTATACTCTGATGGGCCTTTATTCGGTGTTTACTAATGCTTTCTAGAATCTTGGGAGCCTTGGTTCGTGATTAGCTACCTTGAAGTGCCTTGGCCAGTGCCGTATCAGCTACGTCTTCTAGTCTCCCGAAATCGATATTTGCATGGGCTTCACATAAAAACCATGGCTCTCTTGAATCGGGTTCGAGCATGATTCCTTGAGATATTAAACTCTTGGCAAATCGCGTGTAGAGGTCGCTATCGGTCATCTTCCAATCACGATAATTGGTGGGTACGGTTTCAGACAAGTGGACTCCAAACATGGAACCTGGTCCCGAAAAAGACAACGGTACAGAGTGTTTGGCAAATACTCGGGCCAACAACTTCATTATTTTTTGCCCTGTTTCTTCAACGGTTCTAAGAGCATTGGTTTTAATCAATACATCCAAGGTGGCGCTGGCAGCGGCAAGCCCAACACCATTGGCCGTATAGGTTCCTCCGTGAACAACGCCTTGTTCAGAAAAGTTGATCATGTCCATAACATCAGAGCGTCCACCAAAGGCGGCAATAGGGTAGCCGTTGCCCATGGCTTTTGCATAGGTGGTGAGATCCGCATGGATGCCGTAGAGTTCTTGCACACCTCCACGCGCTACGCGAAAACCTGTTTTGACCTCGTCAAAAATCAGTAGGCTTCCGTATTGATCACAGGTTTTCCTTAACTGAGATATGTACTCTTGGGTGGCTTGCATGCTGCCGCAGTTGCCCAGGATGGGTTCAATGAGAACAGCAGCGATTTGCTCACCATCTTTTTGAAAAACCTGCTGTAAAGCTTGAAGAGAGTTCAGTGGGATTAGTTGTATTAAGTCTCTGGAGTGAGCAGCAAGGCCAGAGCCAAACGACATCACTTCGGGCTCTTTTCCTGATTGAGGGTCCCAGCTCTCGATATCAGACTTCCACATCATTTCGTCATAGAGTCCATGAAACCCCCCTTCAATGATGACGACCTTCTGTCGGCCGGTAAATCCCCTTGCCGTGCGAACTGCTCCCATAACAGCCTCTGTGCCGGAATTAGCAAATCGTAGTTTTTGAATATTTGGACAGATGGACTTAATTTTTTCAGCAACTTCCGAGTCTAGCTGCATGGAGAAACCACTCATGGTGCCTTTTTCACGAATCCACTGAATCACGGGTTCGTCAACTCGTTTGTCTCTGTAGCCGAGAATAATAGGGCCGTAGGCCAGGCGAAAATCTATAAACTCTTTGCCGTCTACATCTGTAAAGCCGCCATCAGTGAGTTGATCTACAAAAACGGTCTCATTAGGGCCCCAATAGCGATAGCTGTCGGCAACTCCTAGCGGCATATTTTGTGTTGAGCGTTCAAGTAAAAGAGTCGACTTCATCGGAAGCTCCGTGGCTCTGGTTCAGAGCGCGAGATTTTGCCACAGAATTTGGCTTGAGAAAAGCTCAAAAAAGCACTCGGATTACATTAGTAAATAGCCTATTTTTGATTCATCTGGTCCACTTAATATCTTTTGGGATAATCAGAATCTAAGGGGTCAAGAATCAAAGTGGTCAGAGTAATTTGATCTCATTTAAGAATCACTTAGGGGATACTAATAACTAGATTGGTAGGGACTCTGATAGCTTAGTAACTTAAGGCGGCCAATTTTGAGGATGCTTCACTAAGTTACTAAGTTATTAGTGTCCCCATCCATTTATTAATCCACGTGACGTATCTCTGCTGATCTGGCAATCTATAGTATTCGTAATTCATTAAATATTTCCACGCTAGGAGAAAGCATGATTCATAACAGCCTACTGCCTGATATCACTGTACCGGAAACCCTATTAACTCCCTTTGTAATGCAGCATGCCGAGAGGCTTTCGGACGAGCCTGCCTTGGTAGAGGGGAGTACAGGGCGTACTTTGACTTACGCAGAGTTCTCAGAGCAAGTGAAGGCCTTAGCAGGTGGTCTCAAGGAGCGTGGGTTCGGGAAGGGGGACGTGCTTGCCATAATGGCGCCTAACGTTCCTGAGTATGCTGTTGCCTTTCATGGGACTGCTTGGGCTGGTTGTACTGTCACGACTGTGAACCCTACTTATACGGCTCACGAAGTAAAACATCAGTTGAAAGATTCTGGTGCGAAATTATTGGTTACTGTTTCAATGTTTCTGTCAGTGGCACAAGAAGCGGTTCAGGGGACCGATGTAGGCGAGATTTTTACTATTGATGCAAGCGATGCTCCATCACTCTCCTCACTAGCTGGTGAGCCATTGGAAAACCAAGTTGAAGTTTCAGCTGATGGCATTGTAGCTTTGCCATACTCTTCCGGTACTACTGGTTTGTCTAAGGGGGTCATGTTGAGCCATCGAAATCTTGTGGCAAACATAATTCAAACCTCTACGATGCTGCCTGTCGCGGAAGGCGAGACAATTCTTTCCTTTCTACCGTTTTTTCATATCTATGGAATGCAGGTATTAATGAATTGTGCTCTAGCGCAGGGCGGGAAAGTTGTAACGATGGCGCGCTTTGATTTAGAACAATTCCTCCAACTATCTCAAGATCACAAGATCTCCCGTGCTTTTGTTGCTCCTCCTATAGTGCTGGCTCTGGCGAAACATCCTTCGGTGGATAATTACGATCTGAGTGCGCTTAAGTCGGTATTCAGTGGCGCTGCTCCATTGGGTGCTGAGCTTGCTGAGGAAGCCGCTACCCGCCTAGGCTGTGAGGTCGTTCAGGGTTATGGCATGACAGAATTATCTCCTGTGAGTCATGCAACACCAGAAGGTCAGTTCAAGCCTGGCACTATTGGTATTTTGACCCCTTCTACCATGAGTCGAATCGTTGACCCCGAATCAGGTAAAGATCTTGATATCGGTGAAGACGGCGAGATCTGGGTAAAAGGACCGCAAGTGATGCCAGGTTATTTAAATAATGCAGAAGCCACTGCAGCAACAATTGACGAGGAGGGTTGGTTGCACACAGGCGATATAGGTCATATAGATGAAGATGGCCATTTTACGATTGTTGATCGCCTTAAAGAACTTATTAAGTTCAAAGGCTTTCAAGTGCCGCCTGCAGAACTGGAAGCGCTGCTGGTTACTCATCCTGCGGTAGCGGATGCTGCGGTGATTGGTGTTCCCGATGATGAAGCAGGTGAACTTCCCAAAGCCTTTATAGCCCTGAAAGAAGGCGAGTCTACGTCTGCAGAAGAGATTCAGCGATTTGTGGCGGATAAAGTGGCGAGCTATAAACAGATACGCATTGTGGAGTTTGTGGACTCAATTCCAAAATCCGCTTCAGGAAAGATTTTGCGGCGTATGCTTCGTGACCATTCCTAGTTTGCCGCGGCTGATATTAGGGATGACTACAATAACCTATCTTAGGCCTGGCTACTTCTGCTTAGTTCGATTTCACTCTCGACGATGTTGAGTATATCTTTGTTGTGCCAGGGCTTTGATACAAATTTTTGAATGTTTTCGCTCTTGAGAGCTTCATTCGCCTTATCACTGTTGATGTAACCACTTATCAGTAGAGTATGCGCATTAGGTTGTTTTACCTTCGCTAGCGCAGCAAATTCTGTCCCGTTCATGACCGGCATCATTTGATCTGTAATGATAAGATCAAACTGTCGCTTACTGCACAGAGCAAGAGCAGTATTAGGATCAGGACAAATGCTCACATCGAATTTTTCCAATCGAAGCATCCTTGCTAAAGATCTTGCAACGAGTGTGTCGTCCTCTAGAATGAGGATGGATTTACCAGTAGAGTTAGTAATCATAAATAGCCCTATTATTCACCGTTAAACACAACTATATAGTTGCACTATCTGTGCCATGTGCCGGCTTAGGCCAATCAAATGTGATGTGCTTCAACCTTTTCGTTGATCGCAGTGGGTTGCGACTTACTATCCAATGCTTCAGGCCCCTTGGGCTACCTCGAAATGTGCATGGGTATTATTGAAAAGGCTATGTTACGTAACAAAGATGTATCGAAAACGTATCAAAAGCGTATCAAGAGGGATTCGGCTCAATTAACGATATCTATGCCAGTTCTAATCAAGGACAAATTCCTTAGCTCAAAAAAAGGGACTCTACTTTCGCAAGAGCCCCTTTGAATTTCCTCCTTTAGGGGTGGGCTAAGATACCAAGATCGTCCAGTCATCTGTCCCTTGACCAAAGACTCCAACTAACTCAACGACAGGTGTAGCATTGCTGTGGTCGCTGTCGGCATCGATATCCACGTACAAAGTGGTGTTCTCTCCAATGGTATCGATTCCAAGCCACTCAGTGATATCGAGCGCAGCGAGTCGATCAACAAGGTCAAACGAAAACGTATCGTTCTCTGCGGAGAAGTCGAGAATCTGATCGGTGTTTCCATCGAGATCCGCTTGTCGCCAGATGAATGTATCGTCGCCTGCGCCACCGCTGAGTGTGTCTGCTCCAGTCATCCCGCGTATAGAGTCATCGCCATCGCCACCGTCTATTGTGTTGTCCTGTTTATTTCCTCGAATCATGTCGTCATCCGAGGAACCAACAGCATTTTCGATAGAGGTAAGTGCATCGGAATCACCGCCTGTGGCTCTGCCCCGGTGGAGATCTATGTTCACGCCTTCTTCGGTATTTGCATAAGAGATGGTATCTGAACCTGATCCACCGTTTACGTTGTCTCTACCTTGGCCGGAGATAATCGTGTCATCGCCTGAACCGGCAATAATGTGATCGTTACCCGATCCGCCATCAATGGTATCGTTGCCAACACCGCCC
>CAJXRP010000045.1 GCA_913060495.1 uncultured Gammaproteobacteria bacterium
CGAGATGCTCAGGAGTCTCGTGGGCTCGGAGATGTGTATAAGAGACAGCACCTAATCAGTTACTCCACCGATGGTTCAGTGCACTACATTTGCATGGACTGGCGTCACCTCCCGGAACTACTCACCGCATCCCGAAGCTATAATGAGTTCAAAAATCTCTGCGTATGGATGAAAGACAATGCTGGCATGGGCTC
This sequence comes from uncultured Gammaproteobacteria bacterium, assembly GCA_913060495.1. Lineage (GTDB taxonomy): Bacteria > Pseudomonadota > Gammaproteobacteria > Pseudomonadales > Pseudohongiellaceae > UBA9145. The sequence continues at coordinate 195 of CAJXRP010000045.1, forward strand.
ACTCTATCGCTCTCAGCACGAACTTGTATTAGTTTTTAAGAACGGGACAGCACCGCACGTTAACAATGTGGAACTGGGAAAGTTCGGCAGATACCGAACCAATATCTGGCAATACACCGGTGCCAACAGCTTTCATGCATCACGAATGGATGATCTCACTATGCATCCTACCGTAAAGCCTGTAGCCATGGTCAAAGATGCCATCCTGGATTGTTCTAACCAGGGCGACATCATCCTTGACCCCTTCGGTGGCAGTGGTACCACGCTGATTGCAGCCGATCAGTGTAGGCGGCGTGGATATCTGATGGAGTTGGACCCATGTTATGTCGATGTGATCCTGCAGCGCTACCAGGCGTTTACCGGTGTTGAGCCTGTCCATGAGCAATCTGGCCTATCTTTCTCTGACATTTCACATCTCAGACAAGTCTGTGCACAGGATATTGTAGCAGAGGCTACAGTAGCACCTCTTGCTTATGAGTCCGCGATTGATGGCATGGGGGGATGTAATGATGAGTAAGGAATACGACATTGGATACGGCAAGCCACCGAAGGATACGCAGTTCAAACCTGGAAGCAGTGGCAACCCAGCTGGCAGGCCTAAGGGCGTAAAAAATCTTGCGACTGATTTGGTGGACGAACTCGGCGAGAAAGTGCTGGTAACAGAAGGTGCCAAGCAGGTCACTATCACTAAACAACGAGCAATGGTTAAAAGTCTGATGGCGAAAGCCCTGAAAGGTGATGTCAATGCAGCAAATACGCTCATTAAACTAATACTGGGGAGTGAAGAGAAGAACAATGCCGCTGGGAAATTAGAGGAACTAAGCACCGACGACCAAGCTGTACTGGATTCTTTTCAGGCACAGATTCTCGGTAAATCAAAATCCACTAAGGAGGGGGCCGCTCATGAAAAATAGTAAAGAAGTTGTTAATGCCCTCTTACGCTCGAGTATGCAGGCATTTGTAGAAAGGTCGTTTCTCGAGCTTAATCCTGGTGCTGCTTACCAACACAATTGGCATATTGATGCGATCATTTATCAGCTTCAACGAATTACTGAGGGTGAAATCAATCGCTTAATAATCACCTGTCCGCCAAGATCGTTGAAGTCCTTGACTGCTTCCATCGCTTACCCAGCGTTTCTGCTTGGTCATAATCCGGAGAAAAAAATTATTGCCGCCTCGTATGGCAGTGATTTAGCAAAACTGCTATCTCTGGACACTCGATCCGTGATGGAAAGCGCTTGGTATAGAAGCGCTTTTCCTTGCGCTCAGATGGATGTAAAGAAGAACACGCAGGCTGAAATACGAACTACCAAACATGGCATGCGCTACTCGACTTCAGTCGGCGGCTCTCTAACTGGTATGGGAGGGAGTCTCATTATCATCGATGATCCCCACAAGCCCGATGAGGCACAATCAGATGTAAAGCGTGAAGCTGTACACAACTGGTTCGGAAATACAGTGCTATCGAGGCTCAATGACAAGAAAAAAGACGCGATCATTATTATTCAACAACGCGTGCATGAATACGATCTCGCGGGTCGCCTGCTGGAAAATTCTGATGATTGGTTCCATCTTGATTTACCTGCGATTGCCGATGAATCGCAGACCATCTCGCTTGGTCCTGGAAAGAGTTTTCAAAGAAGCTCCGGCGATCTGCTTCACGCGGAACGAGAGCCAATGAGTGTGCTTGAGAGTTTGAAAAAATCAATGGGGACTCATGTGTTTGCCGCACAATACCTCCAACGCCCTGTGCCCATCGGTGGTGGAATAGTCAAACTGAAAGACTTCCAACGACATTCCAACAAATATTCGCAACTAGAGAGTGATGTTATCGTTCAGAGCTGGGACATTGCAACGAGCATATCTGAGCATGCAGATTACAGCGTTGGGTTAACTTGGCTAGTTCGTCAGAATAACTTTTTCTATTAGATATGGTTCGCCAGCGCCTCGAGCCATATCGCTTGCGCCAAGTAATACTGCACACCTACCAGCAATGGAAAGCAAATGCGGTATTAATAGAGACCACTGGGGCTGGTGAAGCGGTTGCTAACGACCTGTATCAACGAGGGGATATGAATATCATACCTATTCAACCAAAATTAGATAAAAAATCCAGGATGTTGGCCGAAGTTGGTGCTATTGAAGCCCACCGAGTCCACATTCCCGACAACGCCCCGTGGCTGGCGGAATTTGAGTACGAAATGGCAAAGTTCCCAGAGGGTAAGCACGACGACATCGTAGATGCCACTTCGCAATTTCTCAACTATGCACGGAAATTTAGCTATGGCGCCCAAACAATGAAATGCCGGGTGACCCCGATTTACTCACCTTATTATTAGCCGCTGGATGGCTCGAAGGCCCTAGTCAGTGAAACTATCGCTAAAATCACTGCCAAATAGCGCGGACCTCCTCCAATTGCAGGCGCACTACGGCCTATTTGGGCAACCATTGGCTACTTACGTTGACTTGCTGCTGAACAAGAGCGTTCATGGCTGTGGGAGACAGCTATGACTACTGAAATAGAAACACTGCAGCAATATTCAATAGCGGAACTGAAAGACCGGTGGCAACTTACTTTTGGATATCCCGCATCTGCCTATACCAGCCGAGATTTTCTAATCCAGAATCTTATCTATAAAGTCCAGGTTCAGCAGCAGGGTGGCCTTAGTAGGAAAACTAAGCGCCGTCTGGAGCGACTGTATAAATCCTTCAAGAAAGACCCGGATTTCCGCCCACCTTCAAGTAAGTCAGCACTCAAAGCAGGAACACGCCTCGTACGCAAGTGGCAGGGAAACGTACACAGCGTCACGGTACTAACAAATTCTTTTGAATATCTGGGTAAAGAACACAAAAGCCTATCAGCTATTGCGCGGCTCATCACAGGCACTCGCTGGTCTGGCCCAGTATTTTTTGGTCTAAAAGTGAGGAGTAACAATGCTGCATAAAAAATGCGCCATCTACACGCGCAAATCAAGTGCTGAAGGATTAGAGCAGGATTTCAATTCTTTGGACGCGCAGAGAGAGGCGTGTGAGGCTTTTATCCAAAGTCAGCGACACGAGGGATGGCAATGCAAAGAAGCGCGCTACGACGACGGTGCTTACTCCGGTGGTACATTAAATCGCCCAGCCCTAAGTCAGCTTCTTGATGACATTACAAAAGGTGATGTTCAAGTCATAGTCGTCTACAAGGTTGATAGGTTAACTCGCGCACTCGCTGATTTTGCCAAACTTATCGAACTCTTCGATAAACATGAAGTCTCGTTTATCTCCGTCACCCAGCAATTCAACACAACCAGTTCCATGGGGCGACTAACACTGAATGTACTATTATCTTTCGCACAATTTGAACGCGAGATCACGGGAGAAAGAATTCGTGACAAATTGGCAGCATCGAAAAAGAAGGGTATGTGGATGGGAGGGCATGTGCCGCTTGGATATGATGTTGAAGACCGGCAACTACTTGTAAACCCGGTGGACATGAAGACCGTCCAATTGATATTTTCCCAATATCTACTCTTAGGCAGTATGAAAGCTCTAAAGCAGTATCTCGACACTGAGGGCATCACCAGTAAAATCAAAATTAATCAAAAGGGCGACACTACCGGCGGAAATCCATTGTCACGGGGCGGACTCTATAAAATGCTCAATAACCCCATTTATAGAGGACTAATTCGACACAAGGACAAGACCTATACTGGTATGCACAAGTCAATAATTGATGAGGCGACCTGGAATGACGCTCAAACACTTCTGGCTAAAAACAACAGAGCTGCCTCACATGGGTTGAGGGCAAAACATCCCAGCTTGCTAGCGGGAAAGATATTTGATGATCAAGGATGTTCCATGAGCCCTAGTCATGCTGTCAAAAAAGGTAAGCGATATCGCTATTACACAAGCCAAGCAATACTAAAACAGACACCTGAAAAAGCGGGCTCCTTACCTCGAATCCCTGCAGCAGAAGTCGAATCGGCCGTGATAAGAACTTTGACTGCGCTGTTGTCCAGCCCCTTACAGCTGAGTAAAGCTATCACCGCAACGGTAGAAGAAATGGGTATCTGTAAAAGGAAGGCAGCTGGACTAATAAAGAAGATTACTGATCACCCTGAAGCTTTACGTAGCCTTCTGGACAAATTAATTTTGTCTGACAAAAAGATAATGCTCTCAATTTCCCTATCAGCGCTTCGTGCCGCATTAGACCTAAAACCACCCGAAACAAATTCAGCCTTTGAGATACTTGAGAAGATCCAGATACAGCGCTGCCAAGGAGAAGCCAAACTCATTATCACCGATAAAATCTCTGGCGACCTTCAGAGTGTTAACCCACCCCTCATTAAAGCTATAGCGCGGGGACATGCCTGGAATCAGATGTTGATGAAGAATGAAGTAGCATCGATAAAAGAGCTTGCGAGTCGGGAGGGAATTAGTGTCAGGTATATTTGCCGGCTATTACCGCTAGCGAAGCTGGCCCCGGATATTGTTGAAAATATTCTAGATGGCTATCAGCATCCTAGTCTGACGGTAAATGCGCTATGCGATTTAGCTCCAGCAAGCTGGTCCAAACAACATCAAACCTTGGCGTCTCAATCCTACAGCTAGTTTAAAACTGACTCGCTAGTCTGTTTGCACTACCGCGCAAATTGGTGAATCACTCTACCTAGATTTCGCAGCAACACCCTGTTTGAATACTGCCAAAGCAGCCTTCAGAAAGTCCGTGTCCTGCTCGGAATTGGGCAAAGTGGACCTCGAAAGTACCGGATGGAGAATTGTTGGGATACTGCCTTAATATACCCCCGTAGAGGTCCACTACATCTAAATAATAACTCCTGTCTCTTATACACATCTGACGCTGCCGACGATCTACTCTGTGTA